>CAYQKX010000076.1:0-38191 GCA_964418155.1 uncultured Candidatus Obscuribacterales bacterium
GCGTTGTTTTAAAAGCTAAAGTCGGCACGGAGGTTAAAGGCGGAGAATCACTAGCTACGGTCTTCGCCGATTCTGAGGATCAGTACAACTCCGTGAAAGAAAAGCTGTTGAACGCATTCACCTTCAGCAAGACCAAGGTTGACGAATCACCGCTGGTGAAGGCGAGTGTATCCTGAGATGTCTGACAGATGGCGGTTCATTCCCTATCAGGTTCACGATGCCGCCACCAACATGGCGATCGATGAAGCCATTTTAGAAGCGCACCTGAAAGGTGAAGTCCCGCCGACTCTGAGAATTTATGGCTGGGCACCACCGGCGGTGTCGATCGGCTATGGGCAACGATTGAGCGATTCTATCGAACAGCGTATTCGTTCTCGAGGGTTCGACATTGTTCGACGACCGACGGGCGGGCGCGCCGTGGTCCATGCAAACGAGTTGACTTATTCCTTTGTCGGCAGCGCCGGTGCAGAACAAGGAATTCTCAGCGAGAGTGTGATTACGGCCTACAAGCAGATTTGCGAAGGACTAATTCGAGCGTTTGAATTTCTAGGAGTTCAACTTGAGTTGGGCGCCTCCTCCAGCGACTATAAGAACGCGCACGATTGCTTCTTAGCCACCACCAGCGCCGACCTCCACCATGATGGTAGGAAAATGATTGGCAGTGCCCAGTTAAGAAGGCGACACGCTGTACTTCAACACGGATCTATTTTGCTCGATCAGCCGCAAGACTTGATGAGCGAGCTCATGTTTGGAAAAAAAACTGTCGAGTGTGACGAAAAAAATCCAACCGCTGCGAGGCATGCCAATTTGTTTGAGGTTATGGGCAGAACAGTTCGTATTGAGAATCTCGAAATTGCATTGAATCGAGGATTTGAACAGGCGTTCGGGAGAGAATGGGTTGCATCACAGCTTAGTGACTCCGAAAAGCGCATCACCTCCAGTTTGCAACCGCACTATGAACAGCTTCGAGCACACGTTTGACGAAATTGCGCTGGAACTTCGGCGGCGATATCCTTGTAGCTTCATGCCATTATCGAAATCTGGTGTTGTACTCACTTCAGGAGGCAACGCTGCTCCTTCGTAAGTCGCACCAGCTATGGCGGCATTGGAATCCACATACTTTATGGATGATGGGTTCAAGGCAGCAGGTTTTGTTGGATTGACTATCGACACGCAAACTAGCAGCCAAGCTTGAGTTCAACCTTACTTGATCGGATTCGAGAATGCAGCGACCGAATCGAATACAGGTAGGCAAAAGAAGTCCAGGTAAATCGTCGAAGCGCAATGGTCTCTGGTCAGAATCCATGCTGGTACTGTATATAGTGACAGCCCTTTGGTGAAAAATTACTGGCAAGTTTGATCGATTCCGAAGTGGTTCCGGAGGAATTTAGCGTTCAGTCGATAGCCGAAAAGTCATGAACAAAAGCTCGGAGACCCTTGAATTGACGAGTTCATCCTCTTAACGCAAGATACTCAGTTTACTTTATGCGATTTAGTGGGTTTAAACCAGCTAGAAATGACCTTTTCGGCTGCTTGCCTTTTGCCTTGAGGACTTGTGCCTTCGCCATTCTCTTCAACGTGCTAATCGCAGTCCGAGCCTCCATCTGCTCAAGATGGTCTGCGTCATGTTTGGCTAGAAGATTCCATTCATCGAGGCATTGTCCGTAGAGTTCCCAGTCGATGCCATCTCTCTTGGATTTGATTTTCTGCGTCATAGCGCGTGCAAGCATCAAGTGTCCGGTGGGATCGGCTGGGTCGAACTGCACTGCTTTCGCAATCTTCTTGATGCCCTCATCGAGATTGCCCTCAATGATAAGCTGCTCTCCCATGAATCGAAGATGCGATGCTTCGCTCAGTTTCGCTCCGGCTCCGGTGCCAAAGTACGAAGAATCAGGTCGTTCCTTGGAGTACACCTTGCCGGCATCACCTATGCTTGGTGAAATTGAATCGGCGCGGACTGGAGCTACACTCATTGCCGTGGCGATCGCGAGGATGCTGATGATGCTCCCGCGAGATACGAATGTTAGTTTCATACCTTCACTTTCTCCAGAACGATAAGGTCGCTGACGAACGGATCTTTCAATCGGTTTTACAAAGCTATCCATCAAAGTTGTAATGTTGACTAATCGCTCTTCTTTTCATCATCGCTGTCTGAGTCATCATCGTCGGTGACATCGTCGACATCGACATGCTGAGTGTGCGATTGCAGATCGGCGATCTCGCTTTCGATCTCTTTGATCTTTTCATCAATGCGCTCGATCTGACTGATCTCGTCTTTGATCTTATCCTTCAGAACATTTCCTTCGATAGCGCTGTTCTCTTCGAGCAGTGTGTACACGCGCAAACCGATCGCTTGCAAATGCTTGTTCTTCTCGGAGTTGAGGGTGACGACATTCATTTTGAGCTTGCCGAGTTTTGCCGCCCTGTTGGTCTGATCTGCTACCTTCCCGGCAGCTGACTTTACTTTGTCGAATATATTTTCAAATGGTGTCATTATGCTTTCGTCCGCTGGCTCACATCTCGTTGTTGTTCTTGTTGCCTGATTGGGCTAAGAATACATCATCTAGTTGAGCATAGCAAAGTCTCGACGAACTTACCGTCCGGACGCGACAAGCTGGCTGCTGCGAGCATCTTCGAACTCGAGCCTGCGGACGGATGGCTCAAGCAAGTACTTCAGTAACGATCGCTATTCAGTGTATATGTCTTAGATGCCGCTTTGGTCTATGCCACGAAGCAATCTTCTTCAAGTCGGAATCTGCTGTGAATGACCTTCACCGCTTCCTTGGCATACTTTGCCGGAAGAAGAACGCTAACTCGGATGTCACCTGTCGCGACCATATTCACAGGAATACCGCTGGATTGAAGCGCGTCAAATACGCTGGCGACGACTTCGGGGCGCTGAGTCAATCTACGACCGACGACGGAAATTCTGGCGATGTCCATATCCACGTTGACGCGTGGATTGCCCAGCTGCACGCTGAGAGACTCGATTAGCGACTGGACCCTACCGAGCGACTTGCGATCGATGGTGAATGCCATTTCTTGCGACGGCTCGTCTTCGTGTGCGAGAAGCATTAGCATATCGGTGTTGATGCGAAGCTCTTCCAGGCGAGTGAACAATGCAGAAATGCCATCGAGTGTGGCGGCAGTTTTTTCCACCATCCTGGACTTGAGTGTCAATGCGGCTTGAGTCATGTCGCAGGCAATGCTGCATACGGTGTACTCAGGGACCATGATTCTATGCCCGATCAACGTGCCAACGTCTTTCGGCTCGAAGGTCGAGCGCACTCTTAGTGGTACGTTGGCGTCCATGGCCAATTCTACTGACCGAGCCGCAAGGACTTGCGCTCCAGTCGCTGAGAGCTCGAGCATCTCTTCGTAACTAACCGAAGGTAGCTTTCGCGCATTTGATAAAAGTCTAGGGTCTGCTGTATACACGCCATTCACATCGGTGTATATGTCGCACCGATCGGCGTTAAGCGCGCTCGCCACGGCAACCGCGGTAGTGTCTGAACCACCACGACCGAGGGTGGTTAGCTCATTGTTGGGTGTTACGCCTTGAAACCCTGCAATTACTGCAATCTCGCCACGCTGAAGGCTGGCTTCGACGGACTGGGGCGCGATTTGCTGAATCTTTGCCAGTCCATGATTGCTTTCAGTAATAATGCCGGCCTGGGCACCCGTGAACGAGCGAGCCTGATAACCGAGCGACTGTATAGCCATTGACATCAAGGCAATGGAGACCTGCTCGCCTGTTGTAAGGAGCATGTCCATCTCTCTGGGATGGGGTGCATCTGTGATTTCTTCGGCTAGTCCGATGAGCTGGTCGGTTGTATGCCCCATGGCGGAGACGACTGTCGCGACTTCATGTCCTTCATGAGCCGCAGCGACGGCTATTTCAGCGGCATTCTTGATCTTGCCGATGTCCGCTAGTGAAGTCCCACCGAATTTCTGTACGAGTCGACCCATATGCTCAATTTAGTAAAAAAGACTATTCCCAGTCATAATGATATCCCTCTAGAGTTAGGCCAGAGTTAACTGCGTGGGAAAACTATTCTAATAAACCGTGCGCTGCCGGTTTGACCGCGATCGGCTGTTGGCTTTTTTTAGCCTCAATTTCTGTGAGTCCACAGGCGAATTTACAGCTATCGATATCGCGAAAAATCCAAGTCGATATCCTCCGTGATATTGTCAGCAGTGGCATCGCTACTCGATGATATCGGCTGGTCTACATCTTCCATGCGGTCATAGCGGCTTTCGGGTGGAGCTGGAATTCTTGCTGTCCAAGATGCATCAGTACTGCCGATGTCTTGAGGAACTTAGCCGCCAGCTTGCGGGCTTCTGGATGGCTGGACCGCATGATCTCTTGAAGCGGTAATACTGCTGCTGCAGCATGAACCGTCGAGAATTCCGCAGTATAGACGCGTTTGCCAGCATCGCTGACAATCTCGTTCAGCTTTCCATAGCCGATTGTCTCTACCGGGTTGACGTCGCAAAACTGACCACTCTTCTCGCTCACGACTGTGCAATGCCCCGGGCTCAGGTGCAGAGTTTTGCCGTCGACATTGACACGAACTGAGCCTTTCTTGCCGTCGTGAAAATCGTATACACCTAGAGCGTTGCTGTCCACGACGACGAGAGCCATAGAACCAGCATCGATTTCAACGTTGCCGTAAGGTGTTAAGAGCTGCGTTGCGCTATCCGGAGCGAACAGAATTCTGCCTTGTTTAAGAGATGCCGTCTCGGTCTGTCTTGCAGAGCCGGATTCTATACCGCCTCGACTGCCTTGTAGTTTAGGTGAAAGCATCTTGGAGTTTGGTAGTTGCATATCATGATCAGACCAAACATATGCTGCGACGCCATGGGCGGTACCAGTATCGACTATCGCCTCGTTGGATAATCCAGTCGACGCCGTTGTATTGGTTATCGAAGTAGCTACCGTCGCGAATTTGCTGATTGCGTCGGTACTGAGCAAATTGCCCGTGGGTACTTGCAGCGCGACACCATTCGAATCGACAGGAGTGGATTGCGCTGGCGCACTCGGGACCGATTGCGGGTTCGGCGCTGGAATTTTGGTCGATACGTCAGTGTCGGTTGCGGTAGCGAGAGTCGGCAGCGGCAGTCCTGGTGGATCTCCGATGATATCTACGCCAGTTCCGATTTTTACTGCTTTCTTGGATAATGCGTTCGAGAAAGTCACGATCGCACCCTTGGCAGTGACGCTGATGTTTCCGTCTTTGCTAGGTGAGATCTTCCGTCCCCAGTTGATCGCGCCGCCTGCCTGAATGTCGAACGACACGCCCTTGAATGGTTTTCCGACAATCGCTGGATTAGGAACTACACCGGTCGATATCGTCACGTTGCCCAGACCGGCGGTCGATGCGAGAGCGGTCAGCTGCGCGTTGTCCCCGATTTCAATAGCATCGTACTTCTTGCCGCCTTTCCCCAGAGTGTTGAGGTGTTGGATCTTGAGGTTGCCTTCGTTGGCGGCTACTGACGCGCCTGGGTTAATGATCAACTTCCCACGCTCTTGCGTGATTGTAATATCACCATTGGTGGTGCTCAAATCTCCGATCGTTGTGTCGTCGATAAAGACGTGACCATGAGAAATGTCATTACTTATCCCTCGGGAGAGGATGTTGATACCGTTAAGGGCGGTAATTGAGGTGTTGTCCAGAAACTGTGTTGCCTCTGTACCCAGAATATTGACGCTTCTTGCTGATAAGTCGCCTTGAATGACTACGTCGTCTGGTGACTCGATAGTGAGCGTGCCGCCGACATCGGAGTTGACGATGAATGAATCGCTCGAATCAGGATCGGCTGTGGTGTCGGCGGCATCAAAGGATCCTGAGATGATGCCACCACTTGTCGCTGGCACGCCGGTATCAGCGATCTTCACTACTCCACCGACGATAACCGGGTTGAATGAACTAACGAAGGCATTGCCGGTGCCGACTGTTCCTGTATTGTTGCTGATGCTGAACATCCCAGCCGAGCGACCAATGACTGTGACGTTGCCATTAGCGCCGGTGCCACCTTCCGCTGATATGCTTCCCACTAGAACGTTGCCTGCCGCAAATAGTTCGCCGGGGAACGCCACGATAATGATGTTGCCCGCTGAAGTGGTTCCGTCTGAAGTGATCAAGCAGGCGTTCAATCCGACATCACCGCCTGTGCTGGTGCTGCCGGTGATCCATGTTTCGTTTGGATGACTGCCATTAGGATCTTCGTATGTGACACCTGCGGCGAGAAGGATGCTACCGCCGGCGCCGGCTCCGTTGCTCGTGTCGATTATTGTATTTGCTATGGCTGTGATGCTGCCTCCAGCAATGACTGCCAGTGGAGCGCCATTTGTAGTTACATTACCGAGCGGGATATTCCCCGTGTTTTTCATAATAGGATCACCGGTGGTGGTGACCTCTTCGATAGTCAGATTGTCTGTGTCAGCTTCGATAAATGCTGACCCCGCATGAGCATTGACGCCGCCTGTCAATTGACCAACCTTGACGTTGACGACACCATCACCGCCGTTGATGTTGAGTTTCTGGGATAACCAATCCCCACCGGTGAGGCTCGTGTCGAGTTTATCCACAAAATAGGCTGTTCTGATGTTGATTGCTCCATTGAGCGCCTGAATTTTGCCACCATCATTGGTGACAGACAGCGCTGCCGGCAGAGCGGAGTCGATGTTGACGTTGCCGCTATGTGCAAATATCGTACCGTAATTGTCGATATTGGCTGAATTGAGATTGACGTGACCCTGAGCGGACATTGTTCCACCGGCATTCACTACCTGAGCTGACGAGATGGTGAGGTTGCCTGCGCTCGAGACATTGCCCAGGTTGATGAAAGAATCTGTTGCGTCGAGATTGAGGTCTAGCGAGGTATTTAGTGGACCGAATCTGCTTGCGAGAGTGTTAGCACCGACTGAGGTTATGACACCACTTTCCGCATTGTAGATCGATCGTGCGCCGATCTTTGCCTCTGTTGCCGAGTTATTGGTCGACAGCGCCACGACGGATCCGAAGTTGTTGAGTTGTCCTGTCAGTCGAAAGTCGCCTTTATCGGCGAAGTTGCCGATTGCCTGAACCTTCTCAGGTACTACAAGAGATGTCGCCTCAATTTTGCGACCTGCATCGCTCAGAATGCTTAGGAGAACATCTCCTCCAACAGCGTTGCCTTTGCTGGCGAGAACCAGACCCTGATTTCCTGCGAGCTTCTGCGTGACGGCGACGTACTCTGCTGGCGTTACGAATACACCTGCTGTCAGCGTTTTTTCTTCACCGCCTACGGTGATGGAAACTGAGTTTCCATTGTCGAAAAGGTTCTCCCCTAACTTTATCGAACGGCTATCGGAGGTCAGATCTAACTCCGCACCGCCGGATACATTCTGCAGCTTTCCGGCATTAGTGAGAACCTGAGAGCGATTGTGCAGATTTTGCGAGACACTCGGGGAGGAGCTGTTATGCAATATATTCTGATAGGGGGTGTCTCGCATTTCGATCGGCACAGACAGCGGTCTTGTCGCAGCCGTTGGCGGTATAGGATCTACCGATAGTGTATTGACTCTGGCGTTGCGTCGGTCCTCGCGAATCTGGATGCGTGCTTGGCGTTGCGCAAGTCTGGCAAGCTGATCTGCATCGTTTTGTCTCGCCGCTGCCGGCATACTCGCCGAAGCTATCAATCCGGTAAGAGCTAAAGGAACAACAAAAGTGTTTACCGGCAGAGTTCTGTTCGACATTTGCGCATGTCCTCATAAAGTCCCTTCAGAGAAAGGACAGTGGGGCGAGAAGCCCACAGAATAACATCTTGACAAGTAAAAGCCGGTTCTGTGAGGCGAACTGTGACGAGCGTTTGGAATGATTCGGAAATCGAAGGTTTGTCCAATTGGCGACAGTCTAAGTCGCAGCGCATTGTCTCTGAATGTCACGCTCCAACAGTCTAGAATTGATTTATCGGAATATTTTTGGGGTGCTGATCTTCAAAACAGCTACTGAATTGAAACCATTAAACTTTGCATACCATGCGATTCTAGATAGCTGTTTAACGATTGAACAAGATCGATGTTGTTTTGATATCGCTGTGGCGCGAACTGACCGTATTTCTGTAAGCGCGTCACGAGCCCGCCTTCGTGCAGAGGCTGTCCTTGCGATGAGAAAATGCGGTTAGAACTGATGTTCTCTAGTTGTCCGTCCTGGAGCATGGTGTAGTCGTTGAGTGACTCTTGTTGGAACACATCGGCGATCTGCGAAGTGCCGTTCCAGGTCTCAGTGACGAGATAGCGAGCACGCGTAACCAGTTCTTGCGGAGTTGAGCGCTCGCATTTGAGGTTGACCATCATGAAGCGCGCAAGCTTACCTTTAGTCCAGCCGTCTTTCTCTAAAGGCAATATGTCAGCGTGCCAGATGTTGCCCATGCGATCGTACTGGTGACCCCAGGAGATGCTCATTTCATTTTCAGTCCAAGCCGACATGCTGGTGAATCTGTTGGTGCGCAGGTCGCGATAACTTACGGTGAGATCGCCCTGCTTCTTCCACTGACCAGCCATCCATTTTGGAATCATGAACCACTCGACCGTCGGAGCGGAAGCTGCCGCAGTAGTAACATTGCCGCCCAATCGCGGCAGGGTATGGTAGGCATCTAAATGCCCCTGCTGCGCGGCTCCGTCGAATTGTGGTTGTGGCGCGGAGCGCTGCGCCGCCAGATTGTATGCGGATGCCGGATTCGGCGGATTCTGTGAGCTTGGCTGATCCGACACAGGTGCCAGATAATCGGAGTGAGCGACACCAGAATACAGTGTGAATGCAGAACTCGAACTGACACTACAGATGGTGCACAGCAATGATATGACGAAAATTCTAAACGCGTTAATCCTGACCACGATTGATACCTGATAGAGAGAAATACGCCAAGCCAGAAGCACTAGTATAACCGACGCCAGTCTGTGGGCTCCTGTATTGAGAAGCGTTCTGTTATATTAGCTAAAAGGATTGAGAGGTCGAGTTCTGGAAGTTATTACGATCAATGTGACTCCAGGTCGCACGTCCACGCCGAAAAGGACTGTGCGATATTGGCCATTCTTGCTGGCTTTGTATGGAGCAATTCCGATTTCGCATAGCTTGGACTATTACTTCGTGTGCGAGTCCATGAATGCCTTTTGCGAACTCCTAACAAATGTGATTCCTTCACTTATCGTTCTTGAAGCGTTGACTTGTTATCTGAAAAAAACAACAAAGCTTGGGTTGCTCGGGATGATCATGCTGAGCATTGCGTGGTTGGCCTGCCTTCCGACATGCCTACTCCAGAGATATCTAGGTGGAAACGTCGAGAGATTGTTGACCAATGAAGATACACATCTAATTGACTGGGAGCCTGTGCCTGGACTTCCTTCTTCGTACCGCAGGTGCACATACAGAAACGGAGGCGGTGCTCTTGGTGGTCGTGACTACGAAACTATGGAACATGAGTTTTTCCCATTCATCAAGAACGTTGATGATCTTGGTTCCTATAAGTTTGTTAAACTGCCTAGACCTCAGAATTAAAGTGAGTAGCACCATATTCGGTGCGGTCTACACACACCACACACACCACACACACACACACACACACACACACACACACACACACGCTCTCTCTCTCTCTCTCTCTCTCTCTCTCTTGAACGGACTTACTTACTTAACACACGAACAACCTCAATATTCAGGTGCGCTTGACAGCTCTGGTTCTTCTGGAAAAGTTTTTGTTGAAAATCGGGAACATTCGGACTAGTGATGCGTCGATAATCCCTGTGTCAAATTTGAAAGCTGTAAAGTGGGTAAGCTGCGACAACAGCATTCGAAGAGGCTAAGGAAGTGGTTAAGTGATCAGACTTTTCCTAGCACTAATAATCTCCCTGCTGTCGGTTATACCGGCTCAGGCGCTTTGCAGTGTGGACAGCGGTCCTGCCCCGTCATGCTGCTGCGTTGCTACCTCGACTCCCACGAATTGCGCGGAGATAAGCGGCACCTGCTGTGAGATGAGCCGCTCGGAGCCGGTAGCTCCGGCCAGCGAGATGTCACAGCCTGCACTAAGCACGCCTGTAGCCGTATCCACCTTTATTCCGCGGCTGCATGATTCCGTCCATACAGCGTCGGCAGTGGCTCGATTGGAACTCGAGCGCAGACCGCTGCATCTTGCGTCTAACAAAGTCTACCTTCTATATAGATCATTTCTGATTTAAATCGATAGCTCTCCGCTAATGTTTCTACGCTTTGGTTGAAGCGTAGTTCCCCTAAACACGTATTTAAGGAGCTGTCTATTATGAAAAACAGATTTGCAATTCTCGCCACAACACTGGCAGTTACCGCATTCGGTCTACTCCCTGCAATCGCGCAGAGCGTCACCAATGCCCAGGGCTGCTGCGCTCAGCAATCCGCTTGCTGCGAATTTCAAGAATCGTGCTGCGACACGGCCGTGACCAACAACACCTCGACAGCGTCTTCGAAGGCTGCCCAAAGCGCCTCCAGCTGCTGCACTCCCGGTGCACAATGCTGCGATGAGAACGCCGCCTGCTGCGGTTGATCACTTACGCCATTTGCCGTGTTAACGAAACAGCCGGGTGTGAGCCCGGCTGTTTTCTTTCGAAGTTAGTTTTCGCTTTGTATTGGTCTGCGAAAGAATTTTTTTCACTGACCCATGACTCGAAACTGACCTTGCATAAACAGTCCACCATAAAACTATTTCCGCTGTCTCCAGCAAAGTGACAAAGCTGTGCAGAATTCTAGTACCGACTAGCTTGTGCCCGATAGATATTAATTTGGGAAGTACTTGTCGAAAGAACGGGTCCGATCGGCTCAGCTGAACATGGCTGAACAAGCGGGCTTTCGTCTCCTGGGTATACAAATTCGATTGAAAAGTGTTTCCCGATATCGGGAAACACTTTTCAATCGATCAGATCAACCTGTGCCTGGAAAGCGCCTCAGCGAGTGGTTTTTCGCAACCGTAGACCGAAATTGAACTTTTTCGACCCGAAATACGTATTTAGAAGTATGGAGGTGATGCAAAATGAAAATAGAATCCAGAAAACAAAAGAAAGTACGTGTCCGTCGAATCAAGCGGCTTGCAGCCCAATTCAAGCGGAGAGTGAGAACCGAATCGGATGCTATTGCTTACATACTAGATCTGTACCGTAAAGGTGACGGGTTTCAATGTACCTGCGGCAACGTTTTATCGCAGGACATTCGCACGCGAAAGACCAAGTGTGGTGAATGCAACAGAGATTGCTGGGTCACAGCAGGAACGATGTTCGAGCATGCGAAAAAACTCAGGCCGTATCTAATCGCAGTTTTTCTAAAGACAAATGGAGTTGATTTTCAAAAAGGAGAGCTTGCAACAGTTAGCGGAGTAGCAGACTCGACTGCTGATGAGATCATCAAGAAGATAGCGTTCGTTCTTGTCGATCAGATGACGGGCGACTTTCAAGAGTTCAGTTCGATTGCCTTTCTGGAAATCTATCACAAGCGCTCTCGTGCTACACCGCGATTCGCTCATCCTCGTGCCGAGGAGGACGAGTTTGAAATTCAAAGGCAGGCAAACTCAGCAGAGATCGAAGTGGTGGAAATTCGTTCGTCTGTGCTTCCACCAGAGCACGCGCTTGTCTATGATGCAATTCCAATTGAAGAAACAATCACTTTCAATCGATTGCTAGAAGTTACCAACTTAACAATCCCCCAGTTGAGTGAGTCGCTATTGGCTCTTCAGATAGATTTTCCGCTTATCAGGCTAGTTTCGGGTGAACGATATAGAAGGTTGGAGGAGATACCTGTTCAATCCACCAATGAGGCCGACTCGGACGGACGAGTTGAAGAGATTGGCGTATTGATTGAGTACGTTACTCTGCTTCATGGCGGCGTAGCTCGTAAATATCTGCAATGTTATGCCGCTAACCAATGGTGGACGTCTAACCCAGAGCGCTGGAAGAATAACGATCTTTTTCAGATGTGCCTTAAGTCAAAACCAAAAACTGGTCGAGACATTTTGATTTATGTCTCACCTGCTAAAATCAAGGTTTCATGCCTCAACTTAAAGGCGGCTGCGTGATCTGGACGCGTAATCGAACTTTCGTTGGTCGACGAGCCAGCCTAGGTCCTCAGAGTCTTGTCGTAATCCAATCGAAGATTCGTATCGGAAAGCGTGTTCCATGCGTCAGAAATTAACTGTAGTTTCTTCGGATCTCCAGTTGTTTTGTTATCTGGATGATACTTCAATAGTAGGAAATGGTAGGCCTCGTTGATTACACCAAGCTCTGCCTGTGGTGAGACTTGTAAGGCGCGATAGTGGTTGGAAGGCACAGCTTCAGCGTGGCGAATTCCAGCTTCTCTATTTGACAGCGTGTTCCATGCGTTAAGAATTTTCTGCCACATACCGTATGCGGTTTCAGGATTCTCGTTGTGGTGCTTTTCTGCGAGGAAGCAGAATACGCGTCGCATGACTTCCACCTCTGCGTCTGGATCTACCTGCAGAATTTCATACATCGCTGCGTACTTCGTCTCAAGGAATCCTTCGGTGGGTCGCCCAACAGCTGAACTGACCGGACCAGAACTGGCTTCGTCCTCATTCGCGGAATTATTTATAGTGGCATCTCTTTGGCTACTGTTCTGGTCGCCCATGCTTAGATTCACCCCCCCTCCTACCATATTAGCGCTTGTGAGATGAAACGGTGCCAGTTGATCTCAACTCAATAACAGAATTCGATAAGATGGAGGTGGGTATCAACCTTTAGCCGATAGAACGGATTCGCTCTTAAACGTGGTCAACCTGAAAATCGCTCTAGTCATCGTCGCTTCAGCAGTTTGTTGCTCGACGTCGCCCTGCAAAGCTGCTGAGCAGTTTAAGCCAAAAACGGGCGACTTCGGTCTGCCGTCTGTCCAGTTTGGTCCTCATAGTAGGAGATTCTATCGGAAGAGACCCTCCAACCCAACGCCTGATGTGATTGTCCCTCAGACCGGAGACTTCTTCCCTGATGGCACGTGGGGTCCGGCGAACATGTACAACCGTCCTTGGGATGGTGATGTAAAAACTGTCGAGCCTCCACCGATAGATGATCCTGACTGCTCGGAAGACCTTCTAATGCCATGGTGCAGGTGGGATGGCACACTGGATGGAGAGTTGACGAGATTGTTTGCACGGTTGATTCAAAAGTCGTTCCCGATGAAGAAGCTGACCTGTTACGTTTCCTATGTGGTATCAGATGAGAGAAAAATTTCGAACATTCACGTCTCAATTCCGAGTAGCGATCCGTTTTTCAGCGCCATGGTAATTGTGGCGTTAAAGATGCTTAGTGACGATCCAAATCTGACCTTTCCGTCCGGCTCTCGGCGAAAGCTGGTTAAGCGTTGGGACTTATTCGAAAAGCGCGAAGGTGGTCTTTGTTACGTAACTGGTGAATCGAAATCGTGGTCCAAAGATCGATTGCTGGAGCCGCTGAAATGAACGGCTTCTAAATTCTTCCCGCAACTCGTTGGATGAGGTTTTAGATGAAAGAAACTAAGGCTGCCTGCCAATCGGCAGGCGACTCGTGGCTTGCTAAGAGATGAATGGTGCACATCGACGGGCATATTCTAGCTATGGATGATCAAATAGAGAGACAGAAAATTGAGCTAAAGGTTGGTGAGGAATCAGCGACATCTGGAGCGGTCATCGATTCGTCAGATGAACTGACATCTGCAGACGACAACAGGGTCAAGATTCGAAGCGCTAATAGTTTATCAGTGAGCATGAGAAGCGAGCATCTTCCTGGCACGCGTTATGCACTTCGACGATGGCCGGAGACCATCTTGACCTTTGTCATGCTCAATACGTATGTTGCACTCATGATGCAATTTAGCATGGTCTTCGCCAGTGGTGGCATAGATGCTTGGTGGCAACTTGTACAGTTTAATTTTTTGGAATTAGCAGGACTGTTGTTTATCGGAAGTTCTCACTTGCAGTCAGTTTTACAGCAGACTGGACATCTTCAAGAGTTTTTCGTCACGGCAATAATCTACTGGAGTTTCTTTCTGATTTATCCCGTATTCATTCTTCTTGATGAAGGGAAAGCGTTCGGACGTAAGAAAAGTACAAGAGACAAATGCCTTGATGTAGTGATCGCCCTCGGGTCGCTGGCTCTATTTATCCCATTTCCACTGATTGCGTTCTGGCGGCACGGTGGAATGGCGAGGACGTTGAATCTGAGAGACTCTTCCGCGTATCACGATCGCGGAATCGAGTTGCATAAAACGACGATGGCAAACGCGACGTGGGTCCGTATCGATCCCCAAGTGCTTGTATCATTCGGCAGAGTATTTTTTCAATCGGGCGATCTTTTTCTATATATTAATCTACTGTATAGCGGGTCCCATACGCATACCCATGTCTAGATTCGCAGACATTTTCCTCTCCTACAAAGCGGCAGAATTTCTTGTTGCTACTATTTTGCTTTACCGACGAACGCAGCTATTCGAAAAATTCAGTGAACGTGGTCTCGACGATGCCGCCCTGGCAGCTGTGACGGTCTTAGGAGGGATGGTGGTAACCTCCAAAATAGGCAACGCATTTCATGGGTCGATAAGCGGCTATCTTGTAATTGTTTCGGTTGTTCTTTTGTCAGGCACGTACATCTTGTTCTCGAAACTAAGGAATAGTTTTCCAAAGAATTCGATGGGATTCCGGGGAACGATCGCAGACCGAAAAGATGACCCGGGTAAGTAGCTTCTTCTAAAACCACAAACCGCTCGTGTTTGCGGAAGGAAACTGGGAATATCCTATTCATGGATGAACAGTTAGAGAAGCAAGAGATAAAGCTCAAGGTCACTGCCGAGATAGAGGAATCAGTTCTTGCGTCAACAACGACTGCGCCCGCGAAAACACCTGCACCGAAAACGTCGAACTTCAGGAAAAGCGACTCAAGCAAACTGGTAGTGAGCAAGACTAGCGAGCTTCCGGAAGAGACTCGTTACTCTTTGCGAAACTGGCCGGAAGCAATCCTCACCTTCGTTATGCTCAACACCTATGTTGCGATCATCATGCAATTTAGTATGGTCATCGCTAGTGGTGGCATGGAAGCCTGGTGGGATCTCGTGAAATTCAATTTTCTAGAACTTGCAGGACTCTTCTTCATAGGCGGTGCTCACCTGCAATCAGTACTCCAGCAAACCGGGCAAGTCCAAGTGTTTTTCATCACGTCAGTAATTTACTGGAGCTTCTTTCTCATCTATCCAATTTTCATTCTCTCTGGCAAAAGCCACGCGTTTGATGAAGTGAAGAATAGGAAGACGAGATTGCGCGACGTGGCTATAGCACTTGTTTCTTTATCTCTCTTTATCCCGTTTCCGCTCTTATCATTTTGGCGTCACGGTGGAATGATTCGTTTTCTCGGCATCACGCAGACCTCACCATATGACGAAAGAGGCGAGGAGCTCAAAAAGACCATGGAAGAAGCATCTTTTCGTCAGATTCTGCCGGAAGTTATATGCGTAGCAGCCGAAGCCGTTCTCAATAGAGTCGTGACATATAATCTATTCATACTTTGCGCAGTTGGTCCGATACGCATTCCGATGTCAGATTTTGTCCGACTGTTTCTCACGTATCTTGGGATAGAACTTTTCGTCATTCTTTTTTATTCGCTCCAGAGAAAGTCTCTCTTGAAGTACTTTTCAGATCGAGATAACGTTGCAGAGATGCTTCCGGTGGTTACGGGAGCTGCGCTTTTATGCATAGTAATCGGTTTTGGGCACACGATGAACTCGATGAGTACGGTAGTCTCTTGGGCGGTCGTCCTGATAGGCATATTGTCAATGTGTATTCGATACTTCCGAAAGTCCTCGACGAGCTCTGAGCAATGATGCTGTATGACTGGTGGCACGCATACCAAGCCTTTGATCTTCGCGATAGGCTTGGTGATTTTGCCGACAAAAAAAAATTTGCGTTCTTCTTAGATTTCCCACATCGGAATGCGAACGCCCTTTTCTTTCGCGCAGCGCTCCGCTTCTTCGTAGCCGGCGTCAACGTGGCGGATGACACCCATTCCGGGGTCTGTAGTGAGGACTCGGCTGAGGCGACGAGCCGCAGCTTCCGTTCCGTCGGCAACGATAACCTGACCGGCGTGCAATGAGTAGCCGATACCGACACCGCCACCATGATGGAGCGATACCCAGCTCGCTCCGCCGACAGCATTGATCAATGCATTGAGATAAACCCAGTCCGCAACAGCATCGGTGCCGTCTTTCATTCCCTCTGTCTCGCGATTGGGAGAAGCCACAGAACCAGCATCAAGGTGATCCCGACCGATGACGATAGGTGCTTTGACTTTCTTGTTCTTCACCAGGTCATTCATGATCAAGCCCATCTTGGCTCTATCTCCGTAGCCCAGCCAGCAGATACGGCAGGGAAGCCCCTGGAATTTGACTTTCTCGGAAGCCATTTGGATCCATCGAGCAAGCTCTTTGTCTTCTTTGAAGTTATCCAGAATTGCTTTGTCGATTACTGCGATGTCTTCCGGATCGCCAGACAGTGCAGCCCATCTGAATGGACCTTTCCCTTCGCAGAAAAGAGGTCTTATGTATGCAGGGACGAATCCCGGAAAATCGAATGCGTTGGTTACACCTTTGTCGAACGCTACCTGTCTGATGTTGTTGCCGTAGTCGAATGTGATGGAACCAGCCTTCTGGAAGTCGAGCATGCACTGCACATGTTTGGCAATCGCGTCGGTCGATAGCTTCAGATACTTTTCCTGATCGGAGTTGCGAAGCTTGTCCGCAGCTTCAAGACTCATGGGTATGCCTTTATCATCGAGCGGTATATAACCACTCAAGGGATCATGTGCTGAAGTTTGATCGGTAAGTGAATCAGGGCGGAACCCTCTTTCAAACATTTTGGGCAATACATCTGCAGCATTGCCTAGAAGTCCGATGGATAGAGCTTTGCCATCTTGTTTCGCTTGCTCGGCCAGTTCGATCGCGTGTGCGACGTTGTCGGCTTCGACATCGAGATACTTGGTTTCCAACCGTCTGCGGATGCGCTCAGGGTCAACCTCTATGCAGAGAGCAACTCCTTCATTCATAGTAACGGCGAGCGGCTGGGCACCACCCATGCCACCAAGCCCTGCGGTTAGTACAATCCGACCTTTGAGAGTCCCACCAAAATGTTTCTTCGCTAACGATGCGAATGTTTCATACGTGCCTTGCAAAATGCCTTGTGTGCCGATGTAAATCCAGCTCCCGGCAGTCATTTGGCCAAACATGATCAGGCCCTTTTTCTCCAGGTCTCTAAAATGGTCCCATGTCGCCCATTTGCCGACAAGATTAGAGTTGGCGATGAGAACTCTAGGAGCATCTTCATGGGTCTTAAAAACACCAACCGGCTTACCTGATTGGACTAGAAGAGTCTCATCATTCTCCAGGTTTACAAGAGACTTAATGATTGCTCTTAATGAATCCCAGTCCCGAGCTGCTTTACCTGAGCCTCCGTAAACCACTAGATCTTGAGGACGCTCCGCGACCTCTGGATCGAGGTTGTTGAGCAGCATACGCAGCGCCGCTTCCTGTATCCAACCTTTGGTATTGAGTGATTCGCCACGTGGAGCTTTCACTGGAATGGCTTTCTTACTACTCAGAATATCCTTAATCATTTGAGCGGCATTCTGCGTCCCTGTGGTTGAAGTCATGACAAAAGCTCCTCGATTGTGAAAGAATCTCAGTACAATGGTATGTGCCTGCCAAAGTGAAGCGATCATATCTGAGATCTGGCGCGCCGCAATCATGTATTTAGAAAAACCGTAGAAAAATCAAGCAATTTAAGGGGATTTAGCAATGGTCAAGGAGCTATCCAAGCCGAAGAAACCAGAAGCCGAGAAAGTGCACGAGACGCTATCCGGTATTCCCCTGAAGCCCGTGTATACGCCGGAAGACGTCAAGCATCTCGATTATGACAAACAGCTTGCCGACCCAGGCACGTTTCCCTACACCCGTGGTATCCACGACACGATGTATCGAGGAAAGCTCTGGACGATGCGCCAGTTCGCCGGGTTTGGTGGACCAGAAGAGACCAACCAGCGATTTAAATATCTACTTTCCCAGGGACAGACCGGACTTTCTACCGCTTTTGATCTGCCGACCTTGATGGGTTACGACTCCGATCACCCGAAGGCTGACGGCGAGGTTGGTGTGTGTGGCGTTGCTATCGACTCGCTCGAAGACATCGAAATCCTGTATCAAGACCTGCCGCTCGATAAAGTCTCGACTTCGATGACCATCAATGGACCAGCTCCGATCATTTATTGCATGTTCCTTGCTAATGCTCGTAAGCGCGGTTTCGATTGGAAGAAGCTGGACGGCACGTTGCAAAATGACATATTTAAGGAATACATCGCTCAGAAGACCTACCTTATTCCACCTAGACCAGCTTTGCGTCTGATTCAAGACATGATGGTCTTTTGCACGAAGGAAGTCCCGCGCTGGAACACAATCTCTATAAGTGGATATCATATCCGGGAAGCCGGAGCGACTGCGGCGCAGGAGCTTGCATTTACGCTTGCTGACGGTTTTGCCTATGTAGACGCCGGCGTTGAAGCTGGGTTGACTATTGATGATTTCGTTCCTAGACTGTCGTTCTTCTTCAACGCTCATATCGATTTCTTTGAAGAGATTGCTAAGTACCGCGCCGCTCGCCGTATCTGGGCGAAGCGCATGCGCGATCATTATGGTGCTAAAAATGAGCGCTCGCTTAAGCTTCGCTTCCACACGCAGACCGCTGGCTGCAGCCTGACCGCTCCTCAGCCTGAGAATAATATTGTAAGAACGGCTATAGAAGCGCTGGCTGGTGTGCTTGGCGGAACCCAGTCGCTGCACACCAATTCGATGGATGAAGTGCTCGGTTTGCCGACTCAGAAAGCGGCTCACATCGCTTTGAGAACGCAACAGATTATCGCGCATGAGACGGGAGTCGCAAATGTCGCGGATCCGCTCGCTGGCTCGTATTATGTCGAGTGGCTCACCGATGAGCTCGAGCGCCAGGCTAACGTATACTTCAAAGAAATTGAAGAAATCGGTGGTGTCATCGCTGGTATCGAGAAGGGCTACTTCATGAAAGAGATCGCTGATGCGGCCTATCGCTTCGAACAGAAGATGATGTCGGGAGATCGTCATTTCATCGGTCTGACCTCGTTCAAAGAAGAGGCTCCCGGTTCCAAGATTGAAATCCTCAAAATTGGCCCTGAGTATCAAGAGCGTCAAACCAAGCGCATCACAGCATTGAAGCAACGTCGTGATAGCGAGAAGGTCGCTAACACTTTGGCGGCTCTGAAGCTCGCTGGCAAAGAAGGAAAGAATACCTTCCCCATCTTGATCGATTGTGTTGAATCCTACGCCACGCTAGGCGAAATCTGCGATGCAATGCGAGAAGTCTGGGGCGCCTACCGCGAAACTGCTGTTCTCTAAAATACAATCAAATAGTTGTCGGCGGGTTAAGCTTCAAGGGCAGTACTGGAGCGGGAACTCCGGCTAGAAATATTCGGTTTGGCTCGGCATGGTAGCAAGGATCCGAGTTGGCGTGCTGGAGTACCTTAGGACTTTGTGTGCCAGCGAGTCGGTGGCGGGCCCTGAAGCGCTGTTCTCCAGCAGTTTGCGACGGTCGAGCGACTCTGGTTAATCGAGCGCTTTTTTGTCGACTTTTCCGCTTCGTGTTTTTGGAAGAGCCTGATCGCTTGGACGCAAGTTCCACTCCATCGGTCTCAGTTCTCGTTTGAGATTTTCCTGGCAGAATTGCTTCAGATCTTTCAAAATCTGCTCTCTGGCAGCCTTCTTCGATTCATCGGATCCTGAGAGTTGTTTACTCAATTCATCGTCGCTAATTACAATTGTCGCTTTGACGATTTGTCCGAGCTTCTTGTGGTCTGGTCCCGTAACTGCGACTTCGCGAACGAGCGGATTGCGAAGAAGAACCTCTTCGACTTCCGATGGAAAAACTTTGTTGCCGGCAACCACGATCATCTCTTTAGCGCGGCCGGAGATGAAAACATAACCGTCTTTGATGTAGCCGATATCGCCTGTTTTGTACCCTTCAGCGGAAAGTACCTCAGCGGTTTTTTCCGGTTGACCCAGGTAACCTTTCATAAGATGTGGGCTATCAATTATGATTTCGCCTTCTTGACCTTCCGGCAAAATCGCTCCATCGGCGTTGATGATTTTAACTTTCACCGAAGGAACAGGTCTTCCGATTGATTCTATCGGTCCATCTAGGTTCAGGGCGATGATCTTTGATTCGGTGGACCCGTATCCGTTGTTAATCCGCTTCTTATACTTGCGTTCGAACTCCTCTGCCAGTGATACCGGTAGTGGTGCGCCACCCGACAACAGAATTCGAGCACGCTCAAGGTTAAGAGCTCCCTCCGGAGCTCCGAGGAGCGCACCGTACATGGTGGGTACTCCAGCCAGTATCTGTGGACGATATTTATTGATTGAGGCGATAAACTTACTCGGCTCCAGCTCACAGAACACAATAGTGGAGCCGTACATCAGACAAGCACAAACCACCTCGAGACCAAAAATATGGCTGACCGGCAGCGGTAGCAAGGCAAAAGTTTCGCTGTCAAGGCTAGCCAGTTGTCCTAGCTCTTTCAGATTTTCGATAAGTGACCTGAGATCGTGAACAGCTCCCTTCGGAACTCCCGTTGTACCTGAAGTCAAAATCATCAGCGCATCAAAGTCGAGCTTTGTAGAAGTTCTGGCTGACGAGGAAGCTGCGCCATCGCTATCGCTTTCTAGCTGATCCAGCATGACCAGCTTCTCGCTTGTGGCGAAAGATTCTTTGAGTTTTTCCACATCCGGAAATTGAGGCGAGACGAGAATCAATTCTGCCTTTAAACTGTTGCCGACATTCGCCGCCTCGGCCGCTGTCATTCGAAAATCTACAGGCACCGCCAGAAGCTCCAGACGCCAGGAGGCAATAATTGCGGCCACGAGTTCGATACAGTTGGGGCTGAGCATTACTACTCGATCGCCCTTTTCAAGACCACGCTTTTGGAAAAACTTCTCACAACCAGAGACAAGTTTGTAAAACTCAGGGTAGCTCACGCTACGCTCCGCGCCATCTTTTGGTTGGGCGATGGCTGTGCGCTCTTTGCCGTCTATGTGCGGGCCGTACAACAAATCTTCGGCTGTCGGCAGGGTGGTTTTCATGAATCAACGACCTCATCTAACATAATTGTGATTTTACGCTTACCGAAATTTGCGTGATCTCTCAGCATACACATATACAATTGTTTGATAGCTCAAAAGTAAATCACAATGGCCCACATCGCCACCGGAACGGCGGACATACAGTATGACAGCCTTGCTCTCATTCCGCTCGGCGGGCAGAATGAGCTCGGTCAACTGCTGTGGATTCTCACCTTTGGCGGCGAGATGCTTTTGATTGATGCCGGAGCTGCATATCCTGCTGAAGATTTGCCTGGCGTCGACCTGCTCTTCCCGAACACAAATTTTCTAGAAGCCAATCAGGAGCGAATTCTTGCGTTGCTGCTCACTAATGGTCATGAGGAGCATTGCGGCGCTGTCAACTATTTGCTGCGGCATCTTTCAATCCCAAAGATTATGGCGCCCCGCTTCGTGTCTCAACTTCTCAGCCAATCAAATCTGTCGTCGCCAACCGAAACTGCTGAAGTCACTCAGCTGTCGAAAGTTCTCGATACCATCAAGGTGCGCGAGAACTATCAGATTGGTCCCTTTCAAGTGGAATGGATGAATGTCAACAATGCCATCGCAGACGCTTGTGCGCTACGCGTCAGTACTCCTGAAGGTGCTGTCGTGTATACGTCGAGCTTTAAACTTGACCAAACTCCCGTTGACAAGCGTTTTTTGGACATCAACGGCTTGGCGGGCAGTGGTGACAAAGGCGTGCTTGTCTTGATTAGCGACTCTGCAGGTGTTGAGAACAAAGGATATACGCCGTCTGAGATAACAGTTAAGAGCGAGTTGATCAAGCACGTTGAAAACGCTATCGGTCGTGTCATCGTTGTTTTCCCAGGCACCAATACGCATCGCTTACAGATACTTTTTGATGTAGCTCAAAGCACCGGTCGCAAAATAATATTGTCCGGCGAGTCGCTGGTCGCCACCGCGCTTTCCGCAGTCGTCACTGGCAACCTCGTCTACGATCGCCAGATTGAGACGACCGTTGAAGACCTTGGCAAATTGTCGGATCAAAACATCTTGATTCTCGCAAGCGGCATAGAAGTCGAGCCGCTCAATGTATTGCACGACCTCGCCTACGGAAAGAACGATGATTTCAAATTGAAAGAGGGCGACACAGTTATATATTCAGCCAATATCGTGCCGGGCAAATTGCGGTATTGGGCTCAGATACTCGATCAACTATTGTCACTGGGTGTCAGGACTATTCACGGTGGCACCAACATACACGTCAGTAAGCACGCCAGTCGCGAAGAGCTCAAGCTGATGCTGTCCATGACGCGTCCGCGTTACTTCGTGCCTGCTATTGGCGAAGGGCGACACGTCATGCACCACGCCCAATTGGCGATTGACTGGGGTATTGATCCCGACAATGTTTTTCCCATTAATAACGGCGACATCCTCGAGGTGAAGAACGGTGTCGCATCAATAATAGGAACGATCGAGTCTCAGGCTGTCCTATACAATCGAGAACAAGGCGAGCGCGTCACCACCTTCTCTGTTCAAGAGAGAAGAGCACTCAGTATGGAAGGCGTCGTGACGGTATCGCTGGCGGTTAATCGGGATGGTGACATCGTCTCCGGTCCAAGCATAAGTGCTGGTGCATCGGGCTTCATCAAGTCGAGGGAATGGTTCGAGACATGCGATGAAGTTATTCAATTGATTCGAGACACCGTCGCTAAATTTGCTCAAAGACCAAAAGGGAAAGAGTTCGAAATCGGCGCTCTTCGCACCTCTTTGCGTGAGTTGGTAATGAAGACACTGCGCTCGAAGATGCAAGCCAAGCCGACAGTGCAGGTCGTAGTTCATGATTTGGACAGATTGAGCTGAAGCGCGCTCCAACCGATGACGATATCTGAACCGCTAATTTAGAGTTTTCTAACAAAAAAATGCCGAGAGAAGCAATTGTCAGCAGAACTTGAAGATTTCGGTCTCGTCAAAGAATTATGTCGCTTCTAAGAGTTGGTTACTTATGAACCGCTTCCTCTTTAAAAGTGGTCTTTGCTACCTATAAGATAAGGTTTCCTATTAAAAACATATGGCGATGATTCAAATCAAATCAATGCGGATTTTCTTTGCCCTGCTTGTTGCAGTTACCTTCATTGTTGAGGTTGCAGCCCCCGGCTTTGCTCAAGGCCGGAAGATGGCAGGCATTGGCTCGTTCACCAACAACGAGAAGATTATTGATGTCACCAGTCCTGAGAATGACTACGTGAAGCTCGATTCGAAGGGGCAGGTTATAGACAACAGAAAAGGTCCGCCGAAGCCGCCGAAAACAGTAACTGTTTACGAAGATGACATTGAAGAAGTAGGCGCTGCTGAGCCTGTGAAGGATGGCGAACTCACGATCGTCGCCACCGTCGCCGTTCCGCACATGAAGAAAGCCTTGACCAAAGTGGTGGCGTATCCGTGGCCGATGAAGGCGCCCGTCAGAAAGCAGCCTGTCAAGCAACTTCCGGAGAAAGACAAGGCGCTTCGCAATATGGTACTTTCGACCGGTTATTTCAACCGTGCGTCGCTGGATGTCCCGTATCCGCCTGGTGGCTGGCGTTGGCAATATGCATTTCAGAAGGCGATCGAGCGCAGCGGCATCTCAGTGCCTCATTCGATTTTGGAGCACTACGGCTGGGCCGATCGGATGATTCCTTTCATCAAAGCCCAGACCAAGGTATACAACGCTTTTGAAAGAGAGCGGGCCGTTAGATTCAACGCTGCCAATCAAGAGTATCTTGATCTGAGAACAGAGATTGAGGACGCCGCTGTCCATCGGGGTCTTACTCCAGTCACTATGAGAAAAGTCGCGCTTAAAAGCAATGCAGTTGGAATGCACTTTGCCTGTAACCTCAAACCGGGCAAGTGGTGGCTGCTTGCCACTCATCGTGTGCCTGGGCTGAAGTACTTCTGGCTCTTGCCTGTCGAGATCGAGAAGAACGGCCGAGTGGTGCTTAACGAAAGCAACGCCATCTACGTCGAAGGCGGTTGGTAGTCTTTTTTTATGTCGGGCAATTCACGACTGCATATATATCGCATTGCTGCGGTCTATATTAGTCTTAGAGCCCAACCCAAGGACAAGCAGGCAGTTAGTTAGTTAGTTAGTTAGTTAGTTAGTTAGTTAGTTAGTTAGTTAGTTAGTTAGCGCAGTATGCGCGCAGTAATACCGGGCTCGATAATTTATCTCTAGAAAGTAACTGGTGGCAGCTCAAAAGCGGCTACGGTACGGGGCGGCACAGTGCCGTCCCGTTACTGGGAGCCTGACATCGGTGTTGGCATCAGCCGGCACGGAGGCGAGAACGTGAACGAGTTCTCTTAGTCGCCCGTGAGATCGCGCACTCGTTTAATCTGCAAGCGCTTGCAGTTGGCTTCCGCGGAATCTTCAGTCCAGCGCCTTGTAGCCTTCCGGCAATCCGAAGTTGTACATTTTTTCGAAGACCTTGACCAGTCCTTCTTCTTCTCTTTTGGCTTGGGCGCCAGCAACCAGCTCGGTGAGCCGAGACCACGTGATATTGCCGAAAAGGTCGATGTCGTCGGACGCATTCTTTTCGCGTTCTGATTCCATTATGCCGAGGACCTGGTGGCAGGGCAGACGTAAGAAGGCATCGACGCAGCGACTGTCGAAATGGTTGTCGCGACCCTGCTGGAGAATCTCGTAGACTTTGTCTATTGGCATTCGATTACGGTAGTGACGCACCGACGTCAGAGCGTCGAAGACGTCCGCAACTGCAATAATGCGGGCAAGGAAAGGAATATCTTCGCCCTTGAGCCCGCGATAATAGCCGGTACCATCCAGCTTTTCGTGGTGGCACGAAGCTACGAAAGGTACATCCGAAAGACGTTTTGTGAATGGCAGATGCGAGAGCAGGTCGAAAGTGACACGAGCATGCTCTTGCACTTTTTCGTACTCTTCCGGAGTCAGTCTTCCGTTCTTCCAGAGGATCGCTTCAGGAACGCCGATTTTGCCGTAGTCGTGCATCATGGCTGAATAGCGCAATACATCAATATCTTCGTCCGGGATGATGAGCGATTGACCAATCAACAGACTGTAATTGGTAACCCGAACGGAATGACCTGCTGTGAGTGGATCTCGCTTATCAATTGTCTGGGCGAGCACCATGAGCGTTTGATCTACGAATCGTTCGATCTCCTGATAAGCCTGAGCTTGTTCGATCAGACCGGATGCTACTGCCGCTAAGCCTTCGAGCCAGTCCTCGTCTTCGCTGGTGAATGGTCCGTCTTTCTTGTTGAGTACCTGGAAGACACCGATTACCTGCCCCGATCTATTCAACATCGGGACACAAAGGACGCTTCTTGTTCTGTATCCGGTGTGCTTGTCGACATCAGGATCGAAGCGCTCGTCTTGATAGGCATCCGGAATATTGATGATGTCTCCAGAACGGGCACACCATGCCACGATGCTCGTGCCGCCAAGCGGAATGCGGATCATGCGAAAACCTTCCAGACCCTGCGCTACCTGAGTCCACAGCTCATCGACATTGCTATCGACAACAAAGACGCTGCAACGATCAGCCTTGAGCATGGTCTGTGTCTCTCTCGTGATCGTGTCGAGCAGCGAGTCGAGCCGGCGCTCAGTTGCCATAGCTTTGACAACGCGATAGAGACCGGATAGAGGGCGAAGGCGATCGAGCTCTTCTTGCATGCGGATTGTCTTGATCTCGCGCTCAATTAGCGAGACTTCGCGCCTGTTGAGCTCTTCTTCAAAGTTTTGGAGATTCTTGTCTGGACCTGGCGCGGCTTTTGACGACTTAGTCTCTTTCGCAGACTTCTTATCGCCCTTGCTCTGAGACTTGGCAGCCTTTTCCATTAACGATCATCCCCATGCTTGATCAGACACCGATCTTATATACCCAGACATTTCCTTAATTAGAGAGCCGATTTCATGCCCAAAAACGACCTGAAAGCCAGCCGAATCCCGGAAGTCATCACTAGGAAGTATTCTTGGTTGATCTAAGAATGTCAACCACTTCAGGCTATTCGCTGAGAATCGCCGGATACGTGGGTGGATTGAGTCTGCGCCAGATAAGCACCCAGGCTCGACCGATCACACGCTTTTCGTCCAGGAAGCCCCACACATGGCTGTCTTCACTGTTATTGCGGTTGTCGCCCATCATGAATACATGCCCTGCGGGCACGATGATCGGGTCATTGGGATGCTTGTCATAGGGATGGATGAATTCACCGAGGGTGTTGCGGCCACCGATGTCGCCAAGCACGTTCAAATCATAGTTCGGGACTTCTTTGATGTAGAGCGATTCGTCAAGGCGCTGTCCATTGACGTGAACGCCAGTGCCTGCCTGGATTCGGATATGGTCTCCGGGCAATCCAATCACACGTTTGATAAAGGCGGCATCGTTGGGCAGAAATGGCAGACCTGTCCAGCGACCAAGCAGCGCCAGAGGATCATTGCGCAGATCAGTCCCACCCATTTCGATAGGCGGCGGGTAGAAAACGAGAATATCGCCTCGCTGGATCGGTTGACCGAGATTCTTCGTTATTTTCTCGACGATTAAACGGTCGTTGATCTGCAACGTCGGTTCCATTGAAGCTGATGGAATATAGCGCGCTTCTCCGATACAGAGTCTGATGACGATGAGGAGGAACAAAGTGACGACGACGAGCTCGACTCCTTCGCGAAGCAAGCTTTTTACCGTTGTTGCTCGATCCGGCTGCCCTTCAAGAATAACCGCGGTTGACTTAGTCGGCTCCATTGAGTTCCCTTTTCGCTCCAACTGATTGTGATCAAATTCCATAGACCGTCGTGCCGATTGCTCAGACCAGGTCAATTCCTCTTTACTGTTGAATTGCTCCAATCCATTTTCCGGCTCTACCTGATTTGATTGCATCCAAAATCCTGCCGTTCTGAGTTCGATTATACAAAGACAACTAAAAGCGAGTCTGTAGTTAGGACTCTTGCTTGCCTGCGTAAGCCATGCCTCTACCCTCTTTCTTTCTCAGGCTTTCGTCATGCTTGGCTTTATGTCCAGACGCTGCTTCGGCGAGAGCTTCTTTGAGCGCTACCGCGTAGGCATCGAGCTCTTCTCTGGCATTCATTTCGGTTACCGCGACCAGTAAACAGTTGTCCAACTCGGGATACATCCGCTTGACTGTGATGCCGGCAAGGAAGCCTTTCTCTTTCATGATTTCAGCAACGGTTTCGACCGGCTGATTCAGTTGAATCAAAAACTCATTGAAGAAAGGTCGCTCGAAGACCTGTCTTACACCGGCTACCTCTTTCAACTTATCGAAGAGGTAATGCGCTCTTTGCAGCGAGATGGTGGCAACCTGCTGAAGACCTGATTTCCCGACGAGGGCGAGATAGACAAGCATTGCCAGCGCGTTGAGCGCCTGGTTGGTGCAGATATTGGATGTGGCGCGCGCCCGTCTGATGTGTTGTTCGCGCGTCTGAAGAGTGAGCGTGAAGGCTCGTTTGCCATTCTTGTCCACGGTCATGCCTGCCAGTCTCCCCGGCAATTGACGAACGAACTCTTTCTTGCAAGCCATATATCCGGCTGACGGTCCGCCGAATGACAGGAAGTTGCCGCACGGTTGTGCGTCGCCTACGACGATGTCGGCGCCCAGAGCTGCCGGGGTAGTTAAAATGGACAATCCGATAGGATCTGTAACGACAATCAAGAGACAACCGGCTTCCTTCGCGCACTTGGACAATGCTTGGAGATCTTCGAAGCATCCGAAGAAGTTGGGGTATTGCACGATCAGTCCTGCGCATTCGCCGTCCAGCTTTAGCTCTTCTGGCTTGACGACGCCGTGAGGGGTGTCAATGACTGTCCATTCCAGACCGCAAGCTTTGGCGTAAGCATGTGAGACCATGCGATACTCTGGATTGACCGACCGCAATATGGCTAGTTTTTTTCGGTTGGTTACACGGGCCGCCATCAAGCCGGCTTCGGCACAGGCGGTCGGTCCGTCATACATCGAAGCATTGGCAACGTCCATGCCTGTCAACAGACAGATCGCTGTTTGAAACTCGTATATCACTTGAAGGCTGCCTTGTGATACTTCCGGTTGGTACGGTGTATACGCAGTAGCAAATTCGGAGCGCGAAATGATTTGTGAAACGACTGATGGGACGTACCTTCTATAAGATCCACCACCGAGGAAGGAGTCCATTCTCGATGCCGGTGTGTTCTTGGCCGCAAGTGCCGAAACCGCGTTGACCACTTCGATTTCGCTCAGACCTTCACGAATTTTCAATGCTTCTATTCGCAGTTGGCTGGGGATATGAGCGACCAGCTCCTCGAATTTCTTGACGCCTATAGCGTCCAGCATGGCATCCCGATCCTCTTGTGTGTGCGGCAGGTAAGGGATTTGGGGAGCGTCTTTCTGACTCATTGTTTTTATGGCCTCTCAATAATGTACGAAGCGATTAAGACATTCGCCGCCTCAGGAAGCCTCAGGGCTTCAAGAGCGGTTCTTAAAAAAGAGCCGTCGTAAACTCGTCGCGATGCTAAAGGGCCTAGCCGGACGAGCTTGTCCAGATCTAATAAGTTTATCTCCTGTCGAGCGCTTAAGATCAGTTTTGTTCGCGTTTATAAATAATGTACGATGCAGCCAGGGGATGATTGGTCCCAAATGAGGCAGTTCGCGAGGAAGTGAATGTATCCATGAAATTGGTAGCTGGTCTGGGCAATCCAGGATCCCGATATGAAAAGACTCGTCACAATGTCGGCTTCTGCGTGGTCGATCTGCTTGGCACTGAACTTGGTGCCGAGTTCAAAGCTTCTTCGCAATTCAACGCCGTATTCAGTAAGACGAAATTTAAAAATGACGATCTGGTATTGGTGAAACCGCTTACATTCATGAATCTGTCGGGGCAAGCTATATCCGCCGTAGTCCGCTGGTTCAAGATAGACTTCGCCGATGTCCTTATCATCCATGACGACGTATCGATTCCTCTTGGAAAAATCAGGATGCAGCGCGGAGGCGGCGCTGGAGGACAGCATGGCATCGAATCGATCATCGAGTGCCTCGGCAACAATTCATTCGATCGAATAAAGGTCGGCGTAGGACCGGATCCCGGAGGCGAGCGACGGGCTGACTATGTATTGTCGGAGGTGGAGCCGGAGAATGCCAAGCTGCTCGCCGACAGTCTTGACATGACCAGGCGCGCGATACGAACTTGGCTCACAAGTGGTCCACAAGAGACAGCCAATAGATATAACGGTAAGAATCTCGCTGTGTTGGAAGTCCCGAAACCTAAGCGAGTAAAGGATTTGGACGGCGACTCTGCGAATCCGCCAGTCGACCTGATTGCAAGTGCACCTGATGAATAGAGCGAAATAAGCAATTGATCTCGAACCATATCTGGTATCACGAACCGCTTATATCAGTCTGCGTTCACGTTATAGACGCTTAATTAAAAGGCGCATGGTTACGCTTTGTATCGAAGCTCCGCGCGTGACGCACTCGCCTCAACCGTACTGAAATAATTCTTTATTGAAAAACATCGCTTCAAGCAATTGGCGGCGATGTCAGTAGCCTAGAATCACTACTGTTCCAGATTTTGGAGTCCTTAGGAGTACGTAGCTTGTGAGCGGTGTGCTAAACAAATTCCTGAGTAACGAGGAAGGGAGCGCCAGTCGTAACTTCCTGCTGTCGGCCATGTTTTGGTCGCTGCTAGGTATGGGTGCGGGTGTGTTCGCGTCGATGGAGTTCTACAACCCCGACCTTGTTCACAATATCCCCCAATTTTCGATGCCGCATTTAAGAATGTGGCACGTCAATGCAGTCACCATCGGATGGCTGTCAATGGGGTACATCGGTTCCGTGTTCCACATGGTGCCGACACTATGTAAAAACAAACTTTTTTCCGAGCGGCTTGGCAACTTTACGATGTGGGCCTGGAATCTTTTGATGGTAGGGGCGATATGTACCCTTCTCAACGGCAACACAGAAGGTCGCGAGTACGCGGAATTAGGAGCGGTCCTCGACTGTATGGCAGCGGTAGCGCTCTGTACGGTTACGTTCAATGTCCTCATGACAGTGGCTCATAGAAGAGTGAAAAAACTCTACGTGAGCCTCTGGTACTTCCTGGGGTCGCTTTTCTGGTTCCCTCTCGTATATATCATCGGCCAGCGGACATTCGTATTTCTGCCGGGTCTTAACGATGCAATCATCGGCTGGTTCTACGGGCACAACATCTTAGGGATGTGGTTCACGACCATCGGCGTCGGCATCATGTACTACCTGCTGCCCCGTTATACGCAAGCACCGTTGTATAGCCACGGTCTTTCGATGTTGGGCTTCTGGGGCATCGCGCTCTTCTATGCGCCGACAGGTACCCACCACATCCTGCAGTCGCCGGTGCCTGAATGGCTCAAAGCGATCGCCGTTATCTCGTCGATCTTCTTGCTGGTGCCGGTATTGACCGTGTTGACCAACTTCTTCATGACGATGAAAGGGAAGTGGGGTCAGGGAGCGGACGATCTGCCGTTGCGCTTTGCAATGACCTCGGCGCTGTTCTATTTGATGACCTGTTTGCAAGGTCCCTTCCAGGCTACTCGCTGGATCAACTGGTATCTGCACTTCACTCAATGGGTTGTTGGACACGCTCATGCTGCCTTGCTCGGCGCGTTCTCATTCATTTTGACCTCGGCGATCTATTATGCTCTGCCGAGAGTGACAGGGCGGGAATGGCACAGCCAGAGCCTCATTCGCCTGCACTACTGGCTCAAGTTCATTGGCTTCTTGATTATGTATTTCTCCCTCACCGTGGCTGGATTGATTCAGTCTGCCGGTTGGGCGATGGGTATCCCGGTTGACCAATGGTCGAATACGCTCTATCCATACTGGTTCGTGAGAGCTATAAGCGGCGTCATGATTGTGACTGGACAAGCAATTTTCTGTTACAACGCATTCCGCTCGCTTTACACCCCAGCTCCAGTAGCGGTCACAGCTAAAACACGGGAGGTCAAAGTCTAATGAACGGCTACGGCTACCGCCTTGGCGCCATCGGTATCATCTCGACGTTTTTCATCATCATCTTCTCAACTGTATTGATGCCGATGGTGTTGTTCAGACCAGATCCGACGGTGACCCGCAACGATTACGATGCGGAAGGCAAAATAGGCGACCCTCGCAGAGGAAGACGAATCTATATAAGAGAAGGTTGCTTCTACTGTCACACTCAATTTACTCGTTTGCAAGATCGTGAATATGGACCGCTCGTCAAAGCCGGCGACTATGTTTATGAAACCCCACACCAATTAGGTACAGCTCGTACCGGTCCGGACCTCACTAACGAAGGCGGAAAATTTCCTTCGGAATGGCAGAAAGCCCACTTGATTCAACCGCGCGCTGTGAAGCCCGGTTCGATCATGCCGAGCTTCAGCTATCTCAACGACCGTGACATGAATGACCTGGTGTGCTACCTGCAGACGCTCGGTAACAAGCGAACCGTGCACAAGTACGTGGAAGCGCCCGATGAGTATCAAGTCACTACCCCTGTCGGCTTCGCTCTCCACGAGCGCAAGCACGTCGACACCAATTCCGATGCGGCAGCCAATGCCGGTCGCGGTATCTTCACGCAGAACTGCGCGGCATGCCATGGTCTCGAGGCTCTAGGCAACGGACCGAACTCCATCTCGCTCACTAAGAAGCCCGCTAACTTCACGAGACCGTTCTACAAGCAGTACTCGGATGAAATGTGGTTCTACCGCGTCAGTGAAGGTGTCGTCGGTACTCGTATGCCGCGCTTCAACCTGATGTTGACCGAAGAAGAGCGCTGGTATGTCGTCGCCTATCTCAAGACTCTGCCGAAAGATGCTGAAGTGACCGTCGACAAGCTCGATCAGCTCGACAAGGTCGAACAGATCCGCCTGCCGAAGCTGACCAAACAACAGTATGAGCCGCATTCAGGAGGAGACCACTAATGTGTCCTAACTGTATTCTCAATCAAGCACCGCTGGATGCCGGACTCTATGTAGCATTCGGTGTCTGCGGAGTCTTCTTTGTTGTCGGGATCATCGCCATGTGGTGGGCTTTCGGCAACGGCGAGTTCGAGGATCTCGAAGGATCTAAATTCGATATGCTCGATGATGGAGACGACACTACTCTCGCACAACGCGCCCGGGAAGCAGTAGAACGCGCCCGCGCCGTCAATGCTGTCAAATCTTAGTTGGAACATGGCGAAAAGATAGGGTGAGTTATGGCAAAAGAAAATCCCAACGAACAACCAGCTGAAGAGCACTACGAGGTAGTCTCGGAGTATCGCATCGGTGAAGGTCCGCCGCCACCATTCCTGGTGGTGTGTTTCGTGCTGATTTTCATATACGCCGCCGTATCTTGGATTCCGTTTTTCAATTACTGATCGAATGATTCGTGTTTGGTATCACATGTAAAGTTGACAAAGAAATGCCTCTTAACTCGCAAATTAAAAGACTAGCCGGCAAGTTCAACATTTTGACCTTTGCCCTCCTTACTATTCCGGTCGCAGTAGCGATGACGGCTTGCACCACGCCAGTCAGCCTCTCTTCGAAAGACGAACAAATCGGCAGTAAAGAATTGACTATGGGTAAGGGCGTAGTACTCTTCCCGGATGCCGTCCCTTCTGTAGCTGACGGTGGAGTCTACTGGAAGCAAAACAGCTGCGCTCAATGCCACGGTGCAGACGGCAAAGGCGTGAGCGGTCAGTGCGATGTCGATCTGACCAATGTCGAGTGGATGCGTAAACGCAAGCCGGTCGATCAATATAAAGTCCTGACCTTTGGTGAAGGCATTGAATATGTCCAACCGGTCACATCCGCCCTTGGTACCGCCGAAGGTAACAAGATGGAACTGGAAGAAGAGCACGGAAAAGGTCGTCACATCAAACACGACGCTTACCAGGAAAAGCTTAACAACAGACAACGATGGGATCTCATCTTCTATACGAGGTCTCTTGCAGCTCCGCTCCTACCAGCTGAAGAAAAGCTCGCTATGAAGGCGGTGTTCGGCGCCAACTGTGCAGTTTGCCACGGTAGCCGCGGAGCGGGCGACGGTCAGCTCAACAAGGGGCTAGTTTTGCAGCCGGCTCCAGCTAACTTCACCCAGTACGATCGATTCTACGATCGGACCGATGAGCAGATCTGGGATCACATCGCTAACGGTATCAAATGGGAAGGCATGCCGAATTTCCTCGGTAAGCAAGATCGTGGTAACAAGGTCACTTTTGATGCGGACTATATCTGGCATCTGGTGCAATATGTCAGAAACTTCTCGGAAGACACCGAATACGCTCTTGAAGATCCTAAAAAGGCTATGCTGAATACAGGATCGGACAGGACAGTTTCTAACAACCAAAATGGGACCGGTTCTGTGAAGACCCAGATCGCCAACAAACTCGGTAGAGATCATTCTCTTGAATAGAAGGTAACCGCCATGACTGATGGAGTAAAAAGAAGAACGGTATTAAAGACGGTGGCAGCCATTCCACTAGCTTTAACCTTTGGACTTCTGGCCTCGCCATTCTTGCGCTTTCTGCGCCCAACTCTGGAACCGCTCGATATTCTCGGCAAATCGGATCAGCCTCTGGCTGAGCCTCCGATTCCGACATTTACCGACAAGGACTTTCCGGATCCATGGACCTGTATCAACTTCACGTTCAACCAGAAATATATCGAATACAATCCTGAACTCAAGGAAGTTCGCACGATTCCTGGTTTCATCGTCAAGTTACCGAACGGCGATGTGGTCGCATACAGCCGCATCTGTCCGCACCTTGGTTGCATCTTCAACTTCGTGAAGGATCCGGAAGAGTGCCTGAAAGGTTACAACTTCAAGCCGCAAGGCCCGGTATTTGCTTGCCCCTGTCACCTTTCTGTATATGACATCGCCCAGGGCGGCAAGGTCGTGAGCGGACCAGCTCCGCGACCACCAAGGAAATTCCAGCTCAAACAAGAAAATGGAAAAATTGAGGTTACATCGTTGGAGGCCGGTTCGATCGCATGAGCAGTAGCACGATCAACAAACCGGGATCAGGTAACAAGGTCTGGGGAGCAGTCACCAACCTTGTCGACTATCTCGGCACTCGATTCAAAAACATCGATATCTTCGATGAGCACCATCAATTAGAAGCGAAGACCAATCCGTTTTACGCTCTAGGACCGATCTTCTATCTGGTCTGGTTCTTGACTATGGCATCCGGATTGGTCCTGATCATGTGGTACGTCCCCTCAAAGGCAGCGGCGTACGATTCGATCTATGCAATACAATGGCATGTACCTTTCGGAAATATCATTCGTGGTGTACACAAGTATGGCGCGGACGCGATGATCATCGCGTCGACGATGCGCGTTTTCCGTATGTTTATCAACGCAGACTACAAGCCGAGTAAGGAGTTGAACATCGCCATCGGCCTCGTCACTCTCTTGCTCTCGATGTATTCGGGTCTGACTGGATATCTGCTTATCTGGAACCAGCGCGCCTTTTGGGCTACAAAGGTGTTCGCCACGTTCCCCACCTACATGGATCAATTCCCTGTGATGGGAGATTACTACGAGCCTCTGGTCAAATCATTGCACCTGGGCTGGAATACGGCTGAAGTCTTGCTTGGCGCTGGCGGCGCGATCACGCAGGAGACGATCACTCGATTCTTTTCTCTGCACCTGGCGTTTTCCTTGATTCCGCTAATCCTTGTCGAAATCTATTTCTACAATAACAACTACGTGCGCATGCCTCTCAACTGGATCAAGCGTACGGTAGTCATGTTGATGCTTGTTATTACGGCGATCATTCTTCCTGCAGCGCAGGGTCGTCGTTCTGATCCGGATGTGACGCCACTTCCGATTCTTTCTGACTGGTACTTCCTTGGTCTCTACCAGATGTACAAATATCTGGAACCGGTCGTTGCCACTGAAATCACGATGGTTATTCCAGTTACCGTTATTCTCTTGCCGTTTATCGACACGTGGTTGACCGGACCTGAGAAGAACATCATGAAACGCCCATTCATTTTAATGATGACGGTCATGGGTGGTTTCTCCTGGATTATCTTCTCCTATCTGATCATTATCAACGTCGCCAACATTCACAACGATCCGCCTTTCTGGCGCTCGGCTTCATATCTTGCGATTGATGCCGGCATCCTCTGGCAACTCGTTCTAATCTTTAAGTCCAAAGATGCAAAGGAATGGGCTAAGGGCATCAGACCGTCGATCGTGATGGCTGTGATCGGCGCGCTCCAGACCATATTGGCAGTTGCCTACTACTATATGGCCAAAACCGAAATGTTCCTTTCGCCGCTCACTCAAGCATTCACCTACGCCGCATTCCGTGGGTTCTGGTCCAACGACGCTCAAAAGCTGGAAGACCTGACTCGCACGCTCGTTCCGAAAGGTACTGAGATGCCCTACAACACCGACTTCGCGGCGGCTGTCAAAGGCTGGGTCGTGAAGATTCCAGACGGCGGTTCGGCATTGCAGCAGTTGGAGGAGTTGAAGACTCACACAAGTCCGGCTATCGACTGGCTTTTCCAGTTGATTCCGACATTCAACCCTGATGCACCGACTTACAAGAGCACCATCGATTTCATGGTCTCAAACAAGTGGGCTTGGGACTATGTCACCTTCTACGACAGAATGAACCTTGGGAATAAGAATCCGGCACCTTATGCCGTCTACCCCATGAATGTACCTGAAGTCGATTGGTGGTGGATGGTTGGTGGTGGCATTACGATGGTTGCATCAATCGCCGTAGCCATTATCGCAAAGCAGAAATCCAATGCGCCTGCTGCCGCTCCGGCGCCGGCAGGAAAGTAGCAACTTCGAGGAATGACAGAGGCATTCAAACAACGATGGTAGAGAAAAAGACAAGTTGCGGCGATCCGACCTGTGGCACCGATCATGGTGTCACGACGGTGACCGTCGCGAATGTCGCCAACGTCCCTGCTAAGGTCAAGTTTGTCTACAAGCTGATCAATTTCAGCCTTGCTGTCATTGCCCTCTCCTGGTTTTTCGAAGGCTGGCGCAAGATCAATGAAAGTCCTAGTATTGCGCATTTCGGAATTCTTCTTGCTGGTACCATTTTTACCCTGGTCTTCCTTGGTGTTCATGGCTACTGGGTTTATGTCGAGGAAAAATTGAAAGGCAACTTGAAGAAGCGGGTCGATCTGTTCGAACGAATTTACGCTTCGCAGTGCAACAGAGTTAGTGTTACCAAAAAGGGAGATAACTAAGCCGTGGGTCGAGTGATTATTATTGGCGCCGCACTCGTGTGTTGCATGTACTGCACATTCGCCTTACCCTGGGCGGAGCTCAATATGGACCATACGGCGGTGCCACATACCTTGAAGCTGTTGCATTTGGAAAAGTTTGCCGAGATGTTGGGTAGCACTTACGGCTCGCAGAAGTCGGCCCACTCGTCCAGCTTGGAGCAGAAGAAAGCCGAAGGCAAGCACGGCGAGTACGTGTACTCCTTTTATATCGGTCTAGCTATGGTCGCGGCAGCGATCGCAATCATCGCCGCTGGTGCCGATGAAAAAGAGAGCGAAAAATTGTTGTTGCCGCAAAAGCAGTAGTCAGTCACTGGTGATCGCAAGCAGTTATTTTTGAGGAGCAGGGAGCCATTAAAATGGAAACGAGCATCTGGACTAAGTTCTTTCTCGTAATCGAAGACTTTTTGAACAAGGTCACGACGAGCAAATACAACGTGCTCTACTACCACGGTGCTTTGCCGCAGTTCATCATGTATGTTCTCTTCATCAGTGGACTTCTGTTGTTTGCTTACTATGTACCGACTATCGATAACGCTTACTTCTCGAAGAATCTCGTCAACGCCTTTACGTCGGTCGATTACATAACCAATTCGATTCCTTTCGGTGCCGTCGTCAGAGCTATTCATAGATATGCAGGCGACGCGATGGTAATTGCCATCTTGATTCACATGGTTCGCGTGTGGTTCACCGACCGTTACAGGCAGTACCGCTGGGTGCAATGGGAATCTGGTATCGTCCTCCTCCTCATGGTCATGTTCATCGGTCAGACCGGCTATTACTTGATCTGGGACGAGCGCTCCTTGCTCCTGACCAGAATGACGGTCTCTGCGCTGGAAGGAATTCCGGTTCTTGGTGAAGGCATACGCGATTGGTTCCTCAACGGACGCGCAATCAGCAACCTCACACTTTCCAACTTCCTGTTCATCCACATTGGTCTTTCGTTCTCTCTGTTGTTCGCCCTCTGGGTGCACTATGTCCGTATGACCAGACCGGTTATCACGCCGCCTCCTGCTGTCAACTACTTCCTATTGATGGCTATCCTGGTTGTCGTATATGTGTTTCCGATCACTGAAACCAAGATGGCTAGCCTCAACTCGCAGCCTATGGGCATGGACATCGATATGTTTTTCCTGTGGCCTTACAGCATCCTGGGTGCGACCGGAGTGGGCGGATTCTGGTTCTCCATGCTCGTAATCACGGCAGTACTATGTTTGATTCCGTGGCTTCTGGTCAAGAACAAGCCAATCGAGGCCGCCGAAGTGGTTAACACGAAGTGCACCGGCTGCTCTCTGTGTTTCAAAGACTGCCCATATCAGGCGATCGAGATGGTGCCTGCACCTGCGGGTTCTCGATTCAAGCTGCTCGCGACTGTCAAGTCCTATCGGTGCTCATCCTGCGGCGTCTGCGTCGGAGCCTGCGCTTTCGATGCCATAGATCTTCCCAACCTGCTCGACTCCGATGTGACCGAGCAGATCAAAGAGCTTGCCAAGGCTAACAATGCTTCCTAGCACCATCTCTGGTGACACCCGCGGAAAACAAATCAAGACAAGGTAAATCGAAATGGCTGAAGAGAAGACAGTAATAACGCTAATGTGCGAGAGAGCCGCCGACGTTAACGACTTGCTCGACAAGAACAACGAAGTGCAGTCGGTCCCCGGTCTCAAGGTCGTGAAGCTGCCGTGCTCTGGCATGATTCAACCTCTAATGATCGAAGCGGCCATGAAGGCTGGTGCATCTGGTGTCATCGTATGTGGTTGTCAAATTG
>CAYQKX010000077.1:0-38187 GCA_964418155.1 uncultured Candidatus Obscuribacterales bacterium
GATACTCGCACGAACTATTAACCGAATCGATCGGCGAAGAGTTCGACGTTCGTTACGACCCTCGAAAGTTAGAGCACATCTGGGTTTACGGATTAGGTAGCGGTAGCTTGATTTGTAAGGCTGAGTTTATGGGACTGCATCCTTCGAAAGAGCAGATCTCAGAAACTATTGCTCGCAGGCAGCGAGTGAAAAAGAAATTGAAGATGGATCTATCTGACAAAAAGGCGGCGGGGGAAAGCTTCACGTCAAGCGCCGATCCGAAGACCGATTTGTCGAACCAGACAACGGATCAGCAACCCAAAAGGAGGCTTCGAAAGCACTTTCATGAAAGACTCTAACTCACCTCTCTACATCGAATCAGTCGCCTATCGCAGCTTTAAAGAGCTTTGTGATGCGTGTCGGAGCCAACAGAAAATCGGGATGAGCTTCGGAAGTCCAGGCATCGGCAAGACCTCGGCTTGCTTTCGATACTCAAACTGGCATCTTGTCGAAGCAAACATGCGTGTGCGGAATGGGGTTCCTGTTGAGCCAAAGAAGCTTGCTGCCTGCGATTCACTATACTTTAAGCCAAGCATAACAGCATCGCCGACTCGACTGAGGTCCGAACTTTCTACTTTGAGAAACAACTTCCATGAAGCCAAGACGAGAGGCGTCGGATGGGAATCCTCTAAAGCATGGATTGAGGCGCACCAAACGAAAAAGGTCAACTTAGTTATCGTCGACGAAGCTCACAGGCTACGATATGCTGCCTTTGAAGAATTCAGAGATCTGCAGGAAGAGTGGGAAGTGGGATTGGTCCTCATCGGGGATCCCGGCATGGAGCGAAGTCTTGCCAGAATGTTTCATTTTTCCGATCGAGTGAGATATGTAGAGCGATTTGAGTCGCTAAGCTCAGAGGAAATGATAGCGTACATAGACAAGCAAACTGAACTTATGAATATTGCCAAACCGTCAGACGCTGTCTACACGCTGATTTCCGAATATTGCCGAGGAAACCCAAGAAAGCTCGGACATCTATTCGCTCTAGCTGAAAGGTTGCTCAAAATCAATGACGACCTAGTTGACGGTCTAACCGCTGAAGTCATTGAGACCGCTCGTGAAATGATGTTGACTAGAACTGGAAGGCTGGAAACTCTTTCAGAGTTTGCAAATGCGGTCTAGCTATGTCATCGCCTAGTAGAAAAAAATGGAAAAGAATGGTGGCATTTTTGAAGCGCGTTCCGTGCGTGCGTACTGACAAAAAATTCCACAAAAACTCTGCCAAATAATTCCAAAAGAATCCTGCCAAATAATTCCAGAACTCGTATTGCCTACGAAAGAATTCGTACCATGACATTGTTCGTTGCCTAATTTAGAATCGTACCATAAGCGTCTAGGAAGTTCACCAAATACAGTGGCACTGAGTCGAGCTTGTTTTCATGGAAAGTGTTAGAAATCCGCTGCAGCTCATAGTCCTAGAAATGAATTCAAAAATCCTAATCGCGGCGTTGAGCCGCGCTTTTCTTGTTACACGGTTAGGGTAAGTGTGCCGACCAGCGGGAGGCAGGTTGATTCACGCTCCGATTTCCAGTCCTTGAGTCGCCGACGTAACGTTCTGGTGAGATTACTCGAGTACTTCCCGGGGTATTCCTTCTCGAGATACGTGAAGAGCTTGCCGACCGTGACTTTTGGATTCTTCTGAACCAACAGTTTTAGTTCATCGCAGACTTCTTCAAAAGGGTCTTTTCGGGTTCGCCAGGTATGTGGCGGATGCGGCTTTCTTGGTTGTCCGTTCTTTCGTAGCTTTTGACCCGGCAACGCTTCAGTTTTAGTCTCAATGCTTACCGATACTAAGGGTTGATCGGGCTCTATTGCTTGCATTGTAATTGACTCTTTGCGCCATTCCTTTAGTCGTCGATGTAATGTTCTCTTGTGCCTCTCCGAGTACTTCCCAGGATGTTCTTGCTGAAGCTCCTTAAGAAGTTTTCCGATCTTGAGCTTAGGATTGATAAGGACCCGTTGCCTCAGTTCGTCACTCACATCTTCGAAGGGATCCTTTCGGTTGCGCCAAAGATGGGGAGGATGCGGTTTTCGGAGCTTACGGCTTTTGCGGTAATGTCGACTTGTTGGCTGAGATTGACTAGACATCACGGTATCAGGTTCTTCCCATACAGTAACCATCAGCTGCTTGTTCGGTTCAGCGGCGAATACACCCAGCTCGTGGATTCAAGTCGATGAAAACAGCGTATGCCACCATCAAAGGTTTTGAGGTCATGCGCATGTTTCGCAAGGGACAAATGCGTGCCTGGCAGCTGTTGCCCGGCGTCAAGGGAGAAGTGTATCTAATAGAAAAACAGTTCGGACTCGACAGCAAAAATGTCTACGAAGAGTTCTGGAAATTGGTTAGAGAAACATTTGAGGCTGCATAAACTCGAAGATCCGCTGAGGAATTCCTTTCTCCCGTCTCGTCGAAGAATTTGAGACGACTTTTTGCAACAGAGCCGTTTTGACAACGGACGATACTCGCACGAACTATTAACCGAATCGATCGGCGAAGAGTTCGACGTTCGTTATGACCCGCGAAAGTCAGAACACATCTGGGTTTACGGATTAGGTAGCGGCAGCTTGATTTGTAAGGCTGAGTTTATGGGATTGCATCCGTCGAAAGAGCAGATCTCAGAAACTATTGCTCGCAGGCAGCGTGTGAAAAAGAGATTGAAGATGGATCTATCTGACAAAAAGGCAGCCGGGGAAAGCTTCACGTTAAGCGCCGATCCGAAGACCGATTTGTCGAGCAAAACAAAGGATCAGCAACCCCAAAGGAGGCTTCGAAAGCACTTTCATGAAAGACCATAACTTACCTTTCTACATCGAATCTGTCGCCTATCGCAGCTTTAGAGAGCTTTGTGATGCGTGCCGGAGCCAACAGAAAATAGGGATGAGCTTCGGAAGTCCAGGCGTCGGCAAAACCTCGGCTTGCTTTCGATACTCAAACTGGCCTCTCGTAGAAACAAACATGCGTGTCCGTAATGGAGTTCCTGTTGAGCCAAAGAAGCTTGCTGCCTGCGATACACTGTACTTTAAACCAAGCATAACAGCATCGCCGGCTCGACTGAGGTCCGAACTTTCTGCTTTGAGAAACAACTTCCATGACGCCAAAACGAAGATGCTGTCTACGTACTGATTTCCGAATACTGCCGCGGTAATCCACGAAAGCTCGGGCATCTATTCGCTCTAGCTGAAAGGTTGCTTAAAATCAATGATGACCTCGTCGACGGATTAACTGCCGAAGTCGTTGAGACCGCTCGTGAAATGATGCTGACTCGAACTGGAAGGCTTGAAACTCTTTCAGAGTTTGCGAATGCGGTCTAGCTAAGCTTCCGTATAGTAGAAATATTGCGAAGAGCAATGGTGGGGTGTCCCCCAAAAGGTAGACAGTCGGGCTGGACGGAGATCGCTCCCCGTGACACAATCTGGAGGAGCATCATGGCAAAGAAAAAGAGACCAATAATTTTTCATTCTGAATTCCAGGACAAAGCTGTAAGAATGGCTCTGTCTCCGGAGAAAACGATTGCTGGAGTGGCTAAAGAACTGGATATTCCAGTTTGGAAGCTAAGAAAATGGGTTTCCGAGGCTAGAGAAAAACTAGAAAGAGATTCGGAAGTGGACGATTACATCAGACTCCAGAACGAGAACAAGCGGCTCAAAGAAGAGATTGAAATACTAAAAAAAGCGGCGGCGTACTTTGCGAAGTCCCTGCAGTAAGGTACGCCTTCATAGATAAACAACGACGTAAGCACTCGTTATCGATGCTCTGCGAAACGCTGGGCGTCAGCCGAGCAGGGTATTACAAATGGAGAAACAGGGATAACGGAACTCGAAGATCTCGGCGTGAAAGGCTAAAGAAGCTCATCGAGGAGCTCTTTGAAGAGTCACGTCGGACATATGGCATTCGGCGGATGGAGAAAGCTCTAGCCTAAAGGAAGGACCGTTTCTTAGTTGGGAAATGGTTATTCTACTGTTTCAGATTAATGTAAGGAATCTCAAACCGCCAAATTTAGGGCTCTTTCGCTTGATTTAACCCCGGACCGAGTATAACGATAACCGTTCGCAGGCTAGCGCGACTGAACACGGCGAACTCTTTCCTCGCTTTTTGCTATTCGAGCCAAGAAAACCTTCTTGGCGCTACCAAGTGGAAAGGGCTTATCAGAGTTGACTGAGTCCTTAACGCGCTGCAATTGTGAGAGTGCAAAACCGGGTTCATTGTTTGTTGTCATTTTAGTCAAACACTCCTCAAACGTGGCTAACATTATTAAGTCCGCTATGTTGTTTGAAAGAAATCTAGATTCGCGGCATTGAATCGCTACTTCTGCTGTGTCAGAAACAGATAAGGGGGCCAGTATAGGTTTTATTCGTTGCCGGACCGACAGCCTCGAGAACTCAGAAAATTCTGATTCCCCGAGGCTGTCCAAAATGGGTTGCAAGATCTCAGTGGAAATTTTAGAAAAGGCGACCTTGGATTGGTTGCTAATGGAATATGTTGGGGCTGATTCATACCACCAAAAGCCTGCCAGGGCCATAAGCAGACAGAATAGTGGAGCTAGCAACTTTACCTTAGAATTTGGAGGAATCATCATAGGTTTTCCTAGTTACACTAATAATCATATTCTCTCATCAATTTTTCTACCAAATTGCGTTAGAAGACAGTTCGGGAAGTGTTTCTAGGTGGCAAAAAAATACTCTCCAGAACAGTGTAGTGTTCTGGAGAGAGTAATCAACATTCAATTATCCCAGTACCTCCTACCGTTACGTGTAATTTTTAGGAGGCACTGGTACACCAGATGGAGGTATGACCGGTGTGCCATTCGGAAGCCCGAATGGCGGCACTCCTGTTCCTGGATGTATGGGGTTTCCCAGAGGGTCGAATCCCCAACCAGGTACAGCAGATAAGGACAAGTTAAGACCAGCTCTGCGCAATGTGGCGGATATCACCGTGTTGCTGTTTCGAGCCAGCGGCCAGTAATTGATGTTGTGACTGTTAACGTAAGCGCTCACTTGGGCGAACGCACTTTTCACTGCAGTTGCTGACACGTTCAGAAGCATTGTCTTGGCTGATTGGTCTAGAATCGCCTGCGCATCAGCACCGTTATCCACTGTCCAAGCCCCGAGTTTTGCCAGTCCAAGCCCCACAGCAAAAATATTGCCTGCGTAGGGGCCTACTGGACCGGCTCCAGTAGCCCAAACGGCGTTGCCATCTTGAACGATGACAATTCCTGTATGGTAGAGAAATGGAGCCCAATAATTCTCCATGGTTTTGAACACCAGGAACACCTGTGTCTTAGCTGTCGAAGGAGAACCCTCATCAGGCGGTTTCGTGTCTGGAATGGTTCCATCAATGTGCGTATGATCGCCGAAGTTTGGATCACCCATGAGAACATGGTCGTAATCCACGGATCCACTATTGCCTGACGAGTTAGCACCACTGCCGGTATCCGACGATCCTTGGCTCCCATCCGCGCCGCCCAAGCCGAGCGGATCGCTGAAGCTATTCGGATTGTTATATCCAAACTGGTACATGTTGAGCCCGTCCCCGTACCCGATTGGATCCGGCTGCAAGAAGCGGCCGATCTTGGGGTCATAGTGGCGAGCTTTCATGAAATAGAGTCCGGTTTCATGATCGAAGCGTTGACCCTGGAAGCCGAACGTCGTACCGCTCATGTCACCGCATTCTCCCCACGGAGAATACGCGTAAGTATCAATCACGGACCCAGTATCATTGGTGGTAGCAATGATTGATCCGATGCGATCGTGGTGCAAGTAGGTGACGTCGTTCGAATCGTCGATTTCGAGCAGGACCTCATCAAGAGATGTGCCATGGACGTAGCGCTTCGAGAAGTCTCCCGCATTGTCGTACTCGGCAATAATCCTGATGCCGGCATGGATATAGCGGGTTTTCGTTCCATTGACGGTCTTCTGGGCTTGGCGCCCTTTCGGATCGTAGAGATAGGAAGCGCTCACCATGCCATCCGCCGCAGTGATTAACTGGTTCTCGGAGTGAGTAGGGCGTGGGATCTTCCCCCACACCCTCTCTCAGAACTGTGCATGAGCCTCTCGGCTCACACAGCTCCTATTACTCCAGCATTGAGGAACGTGGTTTCACACCGAACTTCCAGTGCGCAAAGAGGTTCGGCTGCTCACTGTTGATGAGAGCCAGCCACTTTTTTGCATGTTCTGGTTTTCGATGGAGACTCTTGTACTTCCTCTTCGACCATTTCACTAGGTACCAGTTAATGCGTTCCAGAGCGGGCACCATTGCGGACTTATTGAAGCGTCCGTAATAGTTGATCCACCCTTGCACTTCTGGATTGATCTGTTTTGCAAGCTCTTCGATTGAATGTTCGCTGCGCATATGAAGGCGCCATTTCCTGATGGTTTCTTTTATCCCATGACGGGCGTCATCAGCAATGGCGGGGCTGAATGTTAGGAACATTTCGCCCTCTGAGTTTCTCGTTCGACGTGGGCGGAATGTGTATCCAAGAAAGTCAAACTGCTCGTTCGCATAGCTTCCTGAGCGTTTTTCTGTCTTGCAAAACACTATCCGCGTCTTTTCGAGATTCACCTCCAAGTGGTGCTCGGCTAGCCTTTGGGTTATGGCTTTCAGCACAGCTTTGGCGTGCGATTCCGTCTCGCAGTGCGCAACAGCATCGTCAGCATACCGTTCGAACGGTGTATTCGGGTATCTCTCCGTCATCCACCGATCAAATACGTGATGCATTACGATATTGCTCAGCAATGGCGAAATCACCGAGCCTTGCGGGCTCCCAGCCAGGCGTTCTGCAAGGGTACCGTTCTCCAGCATGAGCGGGGCTTTTAGCCATCGCTCGATGTAGAGCAGGATCCATTTGCAGCCAGTGTGTTTGCGCACCATTCTCAATACCAGCTCATGGTCGAGCGAGTCGAAAAATGCTCGAATGTCTAGATCAATGACCCAGGCTTTCCTAAAGCATCTCTCTCTCGTTTTCGCCACGGCATCGAGCGCACTTCGGTTGGGTCTATATCCATAGGAGTCGCAGTGGAATTGTGGTTCCACTTCCGGCTCTAGATATAGCTTGACCACCATTTGAGCTACTCGATCACTCACAGTCGGAACCCCCAAAATGCGGGTGCCGACTCGCTTTGGTATCTCCACACACTTAACCGCCGGCGGAAAGTACGTGCCTGAAGACATTCTGTTCCAGATTTTGTAGAGATTTCTCTCCAGATCTTTCTCGAATTCCTCAATAGACTCGTTATCCACGCCTGCGGCGCCTTTGTTTGCTTTCACTCTTTCGAATGCCGCTTCCACAACAGCTTGTGAAATGGCGAACTGCTTTGCTTTATTCATTAGTTCATCCTCCTTAGAGTTGACATTAGATAAAGCGGAGTAACGCAACCCCTTCGCTCCACTCGCTTTCACGAGTTTCGTCGCTAATACGGGTTGCTCTGTCCCTCTGCTCTGTATCGGTACTTTCGTCCTCGCGGTTTCTGCCGCTTGAGACTTTTTCCGTATTGGCTTGCTGCATGCGTACTTTCGCGCTTGCTAAGCCGCAGCACCAGAGCAGCAGGTTCCCAAGTTCCACACAAAAGCCTGATTCAAGATCATGCCCCCTCCATGCCGGACATCGCTTGGGCAGTAAACAGGTTGCTCCCAAGCTCTTCCCGAGAGTACGACACGCCCTCGGTTTTGATGTCAGTGATTCGTTTCGACACGTCATCAGGGGTTTACTTGCGTTCATCTTCTTGAATCTTACCTAACGCGAGGTCTCTCGCGCCTTTCCGTAATGCTCAGCACCGTGGCTTTTGGCCAAAGCACCTTACGGTGGTTTGAAGCCTCCTCCTGCAAGGCGGCTCCGGAGGGTCTACCTCCATCTTTTGTGCAGCACCGCATTCGGTGCGCTCAATTCATTGGTCTGATTGAGCATCACCTCCTGCGTTCATGGCGCACTGTCGTATCCGAACTCCCAGACATCATTGTCAGTAAGGCATCCATTGTTGTTGTAGACATAATCATCACTCCCAACCGTCGGGTACTGGTTGAGATTGTTGGCTGTGCCATAAGTCTTGGTGCCGCCTGCTGTCGGATGCCAGAGGAAGGAGGAATCGTCAACAGCCTGGCTCGTGAGCTCGTGGACATTGTTGAAACCGTACGTGAACTCGACCGAAGAGCCGGTGAAGGTCTGGATCAACGAGTTGAGATCGTCGTCCAATTCAAATCCATAGTTAGTCTCGACACCATTGTCGTAAATTAGCTTGGTCCGCCGTGAGAGCGGATCGTACTGGAACTCGAGGGCACTGCTCATGGCACCGTTGAGCTTGATGTCGGTGAGCCGGTTCAGCTCATCAAAAACGCGCTCTACGTAATAAGAGTCCGGGTAGGTCAAGCGAGTTACATTGCCAAGCTCATCGAGTTGGTACTGGACTTGCTTGCTATCCGGGTACTTTTCCTTCACCAGACGTCCCGCGGAATCGAAGAAGTATTCGAAGTCGCCGGATGCCGGATTGCCCATGACCGGAGTAGTACTCACCTTTTTCAGGCGACCGGCGAGATCAGGCTCATAGGAGACGGTTGGCATGTTGTCTGGCGATTTCTCGATTAATCGACCTAGATCGTCGTAATCAAAAGCGATCTCATCGCCTGCCCTGGTGAGGACCGACATGAGTCGTCCATAGACATCGAAGTTCTTCTGCTCGAACGTGGCGTCTGGCAGAATCTTCTTCTTGAGCCGGTCGAACCCATCGTGTTCGTATTCGGTCACGTTCTCGTTGGCATCCTCGATGCTGGCAACGCGCCCGTTATCAGTGTACGCATACGTCGCCTGTACGACGCTGCCTGGATCCGTGACCGTCGAGAGTCGACCGGCCTCGTCGTAGAGGCGCGTCACAACACGGCTTGCAGCATCTTCTGTAGTCCAAAGGAGCCGCCGGGTATTGTAAACAAGCTGGGATACGTTGCTGCCGGGATCGGTCATCGTATTAGGCAGGTCATCGATGGTGTAACTTGCTTGCGACGTTTGCCAGATCGGTGCGTCGAACTCGTCGAGTCCAGCAAACCGCTCCACCTTTGTCCTGTTGCTGTTTTCGTCGTACGTGAATTTCGTCTCGTACTCGAAAGGCGTAGGTGCAGTCACCTTCTTAAGACGCCGCAACTTGTCAAACTCGAAAGTTGCTTCGTCGCCCCGGGCATTCGTTACCGACGTGATGTTGCCAACGGCATCGTGGTCAAGCGCCGTAGTGAGCTTGAGACCATCCGTCAAGGTGATTGTCGCCGTGGCTCCGCCAGACGTTGACTGCGCGAAGGTCGTCGTGTTTCCTGCCTTCGTAGAAAGCGAAATGACGGTTCCAATGACCTTGGCTGTAATCCCAAGATCCTGGAGTTCGGAGTCGCTATTAATGGCGTCAGCAAGACCCTGGGCGATATCGAGCAAATCGTCGCCGGTTTGCACGGTGTAATTTTTTGCTTTCGAGCCACCGCCGATAGCGGCATCCGTAGCAGTAATGGTTAGGACATTGGAGACGGTTGCAGTGCCTCCAATAGCAGCCAACCAGTTCGTGTTAGTCACAGACGATGTCAGCCGTTCGGTTGATGCATCGTAGACAAACTGAGTCTGAATGCCTGTCGGGTCAATCTTGGACAGAAGTTGACCGCGAGCATTCCAGGAGAAGTTTACAGTCGGAACTTGACTGTCGATTTCCGGACGCTCGACGGATAGCAGATTGCCAGTCACTTCGTCGTAGGAGAAAGTAGTTACCTTCTCGCGCGGATCGGTAGCAGTTGACACCTTGTTCCAAGTTGGGTCGAAGGTGTAAGTGGTAACGATGTCATCAAGACCCGAGCCCTCCTTCGCCTTCCGAGTCACGGTCACGACGTTATTCATCTCGTCGTATTCGTACTCAGTGCTATTGGTTTCGGGAGCGATCGTTTTCGCCAATCGCTGCAAGCCATCGAACTCCGAAAGCCAGACTTTCCCAGCTTTGTCGATCATCTTGACGATATTTCCGAAGCCGTCGAAGTATCGAACGTCGCTGTTCTCTCCAGGATCCTCAACCTCGGTCCGCGATCCAGCGAGATAGAACTTCGTCACGTTTCCGTAAGCGTCCTCCTGCTCCTTGACCCGGCCCAAGGTATCATAGGCGTTGATCACGATTTCATCGGACGGATTGGCCGGTTTGAAGATCTTCGTCATGCGCCCGGGTTGGTCGTATTCGAAGGTCGTGTCTTCCTCTTCGAGATCGGTCGCAACCGTGAGATTGCCATCAATGTCGATTGTGAAGGCTGCGCTGCGGCTGTTGCCATCGGAAACGCTAGCGATTTCATCTCCATCCCACGTCAGGGTGATAGTACGGCCCATACCGTTTGACACGGTTTGGAGCTGACCAGTGGAGTACGTGTAGGTGATGGTGACGCCGGACGGAAACTCGATGGTATCAATGTTGCCATCGGAGTCGAAGTTGTACTCAACGCCTTGAGGCGTCGTCATGGTGTAGAGTCCGCCATCTTCAGTCAATTGATTCGCCGAGCCCAGCGGCGGCACAAAGGTGCCGTCAGGGAGCTTGACGAAGCGTTGAGCGCCTTCAGCGAAGGTTACATCGACGATGTTGTTACGCAGTTGATCGAGCATCCACCGGTTGGCAACAGCGATCGTCAGCCACTTGTCAAACGGCTTAGACAGATCGCGCAAGAGATCCACTGTGACATAGAGCTGAACCAGCCCAGCAGCACCCTGGATTGGATTAAACGTGGACATGCCAAGCAAGGCATCGCTGTTGCTCTTCGCCGTGATGGCATGGTTGTGCGTCCAACCAAGACCGAGGGGACTGCTCACGAGCCGCCGGTTCGAGTGATAGAAACGTTGGAACGAAAGTCCGTACGGGAAGCCGGCCGAGCCTACAGTTAGGTCGACATGATCATAAGCGAATGCGCCAGTTCGATAATTTACAGGGTCGGGCGACCAGTCGTGGATACCGTTGCCGTTGGGCAGTGGGACCTTATTAATCCAATCCCAGATCAGTGGGTTACCGCTGCTGTTGGCATTATTGGCAGTTTCCGTCTGAGACTGCTCTTGAGCCCCTGCAGCACCCTGCAAGAAGCCACTTAAGATGCCGATCATGCCCCAGTATGGGCTGGGAGGACAGGCGTAGTAGCCCCACCCTAGAAACTCATCGATCTCAACTTCGGCATCTTCCGGAATGGCGACTCGCCAATCCCAGTTGAGATACCAATTCTCGATATCGTCTAGCGTTCCAGAGGAGTAGTTGGTGAGGTTGGGTCGAACGTCGGTAGACCAGTTGTCCGGACGCCCTTCGTAAATCTTCAGCCCATCTGCGATTGCCTTGTCGAGAATGCTCGTGGTGCTGACACCGTCGATGCCGCACACTTGCTCAATTGCACCCGCCTCAAAGGCGATGCCTTGCATTGCAAGCGCGGTGTCCATGGTATTCGCGTTGTCGTAATTGTTGTCGAGTGCACCCGTCGACCACATAATGCCGCCAAGGTCCATCGTCGGCGTAGCGCGGTGACCGACCAGCCCAAGCTGGTGTTGCAGAACGCTCGTGCAAGTCGTCATTCGATTGAAGACATCCAGAGTCCATGACTTCGCTTGGTTCCAATTGTGGAACCAGGTGGCGAGCGTTTCGCCCATCACGGTCTCATCGGAAGCAGTGTCTCCGTCGAACAAGAACTGCGCGAGCTTTGCTTTATGCATGATCGACATCTGAGGTCCGGCATTGCCCCAGGCTTGTGCGATCATGTACGGGTTGCCTTCGAAAACCGTCTGCCAGAAGCTCTGATCCCACCACGGGTTTGCAAACGGGTGCACAACCGTGAGCAAGACCGAGTTCCAGCTATCTGGCGTCTGCGCGCTGCTTGTTGCAACCAGGCTGCCATCAAGGCGAAGCTCGCACTCATGGCTACCGTTGAAGGTCAGAGTGAGACGCTTGCCGTGGATGTCCTTCGAGTAGAAGGAAACATCGATGTTTGGGTCATCGTAGAGTACGCCAAGGGTCGCGCAGTACTCGCCGGGGATGTCGCTCCACGTGTCCGGCATCGTCATCGGCTGGAGGTAGGGATGAGTGGTGTCCCGAACTGGTCCGACCACCGGAACAATCTTCTTGCCACCAATAACATCGTCCAGCGTCGCCGTTGGGTTGTTCGTCTTGAGATAAGACACAAGGTTGGTAGTCATGGTAGCGAGGTTATCGCGCACGTTCGTGCGGTTCAAATCTTCGATGTAGTCATCATCGACGGTGGCACCATCGAGTGCATCGGTCATGAACGCGCCCTGGTCGTAGTCGAGTGCTACGTCCATATCGATCGTGGGCTCGATGACCGCGTAGGTCTTGAAGGCCGGGTCGAAGACATAGTCAGTCGAATCGATCTCGACCTTGACCCAGCAGTGGCTTACTCGCAGGACCCACTCCGAGCCAGTCCAATAGGTCTCGCAAGGTGTACCGACGGTACCCAAGAGGTTGTAGCAAGCCCAGATGGAGTCGCCGCCAAGCCAGTCGCAAGCCTGTGCTTCGGTGAACTGGAGTTCGCCGCGTTGGAAGCTGCAGGTGTATCCGGATTCCAATAGCAGGGCAACCATGAGCTCTGCCTGGTCGAACGAGCCACCCATCCCATCGACAAGCGTGCCGTACGCACCCTTGTGACTGCCATAGATTGGGATGAATTCGATGTTTTCATAAACGAATTCGAAGATCAGATCGACGTCGTACTTGAGTGCACGAGCGAGCTCTTCGACGTTGGCGGCACCGAATACGGTGTTGCTCGCAAAGCCAGGCGCTGCGGCCTTCACGCCGGGGGGAAGATGTCCCTTGGGCGGCCCCTTCTTGCGGGGCTTGTAGATATTGGCAGGGACACGCCGACCTTCGATCTGGATCTTCGCCGTACTCGGAGGAGTCGCGCGTTGCTTCTTCGTGGCGGTGTTGCCGGGAGTGTGGACTTCAGGGCTCTTCGGCCGTTCACGGGTTGCCATGTTCGTTATCCTTGTTCAGATTGTTGAGCCAGCCGGTCGGATTGGCGAATTACCTCTCCGATAAGGACTGACTTTGAGATTTGCATGAAGCAACAGGTGCAAAAGTGCACCTGCGACAAATCAACTGGCGACGGACGAGAACTTGATTGTGCTAGGGCCGATTACTGTTCCTTGTTCTCACTCGCGTCATCCTGCTTCGTTCCCGATGTGACTTCTTGAGCAGTTTGGTTACCGGCAGGCGAGGTCTTTGCCGCCAGTAGAGGAGCCGCTAACGTCATGTCGGTTTCTTCGCGATTGCCCATATCGTCGTAGGAGACCGTGTATTCATCTGCATTTCCGAAGGTCAGCTTCTTGAGCCGCCCGTTGAGGTCGTATTCGTAGCTTACGGAGTCAGCCATTTTCGTGTCCCTTTTCGTTTGCTTTGCGCCTGCCAGGATGAACTGGCTTGCGCGAGGATTGGATTTGCCGCACGAAGCAAAGCCGGGCATATAGAGGAAGAAGTTCAATTTCTTTTCTCTATATGCCTAGCGAAAAGCGAGTGACTGAGAACTGGCGATTATGTTTCATCAGTCACTAACAAGCATCCAAAGAACAACTAGACACGGACGTTTTAAGCACAATACAAACGCGCGAGATTAGAGCAATCTGCACAAACCAATTCCGCACTAACCAATTCAAAAGCAACCAAGCCTCTCAATAGCCCGATCGCATCCAATTACTCTTCTCTTGTGCGCTTGTGTCCAATATCGTCTAGTCGCTGGTGTTTTCCTGTTGCGGTCGCGGCGTCATTTACTCCCAGAACATACAGGGCGGAGCTCCGCTGAAACAACGCACCTTATCTGGTATTAATACTACAGGCGGTACCAAAGTCAAGCGGACTAAACACCATATGCAGTGGCAGTTTTGAACATCCTTGCTACTCCAAAGTCCTGTTTCCAAGCACGTTTTCAGAGACTCAACTGCCCTCACGCCGGTCGCGCGAGTTTATATTGATTATTCTGATCTTTATCCTTTATGTGCTCATCGATTTTTGCAATCGCTAGAACTTGAACTGCTCCGCGACCTTCTCAAAGACTGGAATCGCAAGCGTCACAACCACCAAAAGAAGTGACCCGTACACCGGCCGATACCAATCAAAGGTCACGGCAAAAGGTCCCCCGAGGGCGAAAGTCCAAGTGATGAAGGCTATCGTGCCCGTCACGGCCTTAAAGCGCTGGCTGCACTTCAACACTCCCTCGCCTGTGGGGCGATAAATGATGTACAAGGGAGTAAGTGCAAGCATCGCTCCAAATATCGCCCAATAGAGCCAAATAGGAGCGTCTAGAGACGACTCTTTAGTAATGCCGTCGGCGGCCACATACGCCGCAATGACATCTGCCGGAATCAGGGCAATCAGTTTTTCGAAATACGAGGCATCCCGCGAAGCATTCGCTGCAGGCGGCGGCGGCGGTTCCACCGGCTTGTTGTCAGGTTCTGCCATGACTATGTCCCTTTCTAAAATTTGAGCACGTCAATTACGTGCCGTCAGCAAAAAGGTTGGCGACATGCGCCTGAAAACAATGATGGCAAAGCAGTCTCGGCCTACTCGCTTGTGGGAGCCCTATCGGCTTTGCCTAGTAAATGGTAAATTCTTATGTGTTGCGCCCGAGGTTATCCTCAATGGTTTTGTGACTTTGCAATTTCAAGACTAGTTACGGCGCAACACTCATTGCCACCTAAATGTCGGAAATTCGGGTCGTTTGTCACAGATCCCGAGAAGCTTTGCGTCTCATGCGTTGGCGTCCGCACGATCGTGAGGCGCTTAGCGGAGCTCAACTCTCAAAAGGCTGAGCCGTTCACTCCGCAACTTTTCATTCATCTTTGAACATGAAACAAAATTCTCTTAGCCTGCGCCAGGCTTGCTTTGCGCGGCTCTGTTAATCACCCACTCGGGTGATTTTGGATCTCAACTCACCCGAGTGGGTGAGTTCGTTTTCCGTATTGCTCAATATCAAAAGCCCATGACAAGCGACTCTTGAGCGTTCGCAATTTTGAGATCGCGATCTCAGTGATACTACTCGCGGTGAATCATACCGTCCATTATCAGCCGTGTTTTGGGAAAACCTGTTTGAACTTCTTGTTTCCAAGTCGACGGTAGATATCAAAATCCGAATCCAGGCTAGCGATTTCAGCAATTTGAAGTCGTTCTGATACAGCCACCAGCGACAGGTCTGCGAAGTCTGCTGGTACATCGCTGTATTTTTTATTCAGCTCGGCAATTCTCTCGAAATCGCCTGGTTCGAGGTGTTCTACGAGATACAGCTGTTTAGCGAGATCGCTCAATAACTCGTTCTGCACATTCACAGCACTGGTCAATAACCACATCACCTCTGTAATTATTGGCGCGGTCGTTATAAATTGCCCCTTGAATGTCTCAAGAAACTTGCAGACAGGGCTGTGCCAATCATCTTTCGCATTGTAATACGCAACCAGTGGACCAGCGTCAATCAGTGTTCTTGGCATATACTCTTGGCTTTCTAGCAGCCGCCCTTTTTTCAACCTGCTCTAGTAGCTTCGCCTTTCTAGACTGCCGTTCGCTTAAGTCGACCGGTCCATTCAAAAGGTGAAGAGGATGGCCGCCTCTACGTTCGACAAACGTCTGCTCGGTTTGAATTTCTAGCCACTTATCTTCAATCAGTTTCCGAATAGCATCGCTTTGATTGCCAACATTCATTACTTCAACGATTTGTTGAAGTCGCCGTTCGTCCTGATCATCTAGCCTAACCGTGAGCGTCATAGCATTGACCTGCGTATTACATTTGTAATACATACTATATAGCACACTTTTCGACGCCTAACAATATCTATCTTGAATGCGAGACCTCTGCAGAAGCGTACAGCGAAGCTGCTAGCTGATGCGGAGGAGCCAACACGGCAGTTGTCCCAGCCTGGTCAGAATGCGACGACCGGCATCAGCACACACTGCCGACACCGTATGTTTAACCCCAAACCGCCTTACCCTATGGCGCAACCGTGTTGTCTTCAACCTTAGGCCGAACACCGGATACTGCATCGGAGACATCGATCGCCGCTTGCTTCTTTCGATAATGAACTAGCGAGTCTTCAGCATCCCGAAGATTCTTTTCTTGAAACTCCCTCGTTGCAATAAGCTTCTGTTTTTCCACTTCACTCATATCTGGATTTTCCAGTTTCACTGCGATTTCTGACAGCTCGCTCTTGCAGTGCTCTATCACCTTCTCGTACTTATCAAGTTCTAAACCGACTAGATAAAGATCTCGGCTACGCTTCTCTCCAACGCGTTTGTTCGTCTCTTCGTCCCGCTGTGCCTGCTCCGCTTTCCAGTTGCTTCTGTCACCAGTAGGAGTGTCGTAGTAAGGCGGCAATTGAGATGGAGGTGAGCCTCCTGGTGTAACAGAGTTGGGGATATCTGGCTTGGCGGTGTTCAAAGTCTGTTGCCACCAGGACACTGTCTTATGGCTCCAGCCCTTGAGACCGATAGCAAAGGCTCCAAAAATCTCCAGCACTACAAACGCTGTTACAAGCCCGAGCGATACTCGCCATCTTAGCCTTTCATCCTTCAGGACGCGCTCATAGTCAGCGACTTCCTCTGCTGTCTCAATCTCGTATTCTTGTTCCGATGCTTGTGCTTGTTGCTGCTCCCGGGCCACCCGCTCTTCGTCTCTTCGCTTGGCCTGCTGTTCTTCCTGCCTCCGCTCCTGGTCGGACTTGTCGCGATGATACCCTGGTCCAGGACGATGGCTCGCATTGTTTACCGGTTCAGTGACAGGACTTTGGCAACTGCAATTATTCTCCTTGTGCTCGCCACCGGAGCCAAAATGCTTAGTGAGCGTGTCCTTGGCGCTGTTTATCTTCTTCATCTCCTGCTCGGCGAACTCTTTGTGCTCGGCTGTAGGGGCTCGATCTGGGTGCCACACCATAATTAGTCGTTTGTAGCGCCGCATGATTGATTCCATGGAGGCGCCCGGCTCCAGCCCAAGAACGACATAAGCTTTCTGCAGATCGTTCATTTGAATATCGCCCTCGCTATCGATGAGAACAGACTGAGGATTGCCAATCCACCAATACCAAGGAGCCACCATGGCGGTGGGGACAGTCTGGTTTTAGTAGCTATTTCTTCGACAGGTACTTCGGCACCAAGGGATGCTCCGATTTTGCTGACCATGTCTCTAATGATTTCATCGCACGCAAAAAAGTTTGCGCCTTCTGCCTTCGGCTCAAACGATAGCTCTACCATCGTGGTGTCGTCGGCAGTTTCCTTGAGCTGAATCTCCATCTCAATAAAGCGCTGAAGCCTTTGTTTTTGAACATGCAAGTTCTTAAGAGAGCCTTCTACTTTCGACTGTTCATCAGAAAACCGCAGTGAAGCTAAGATTCGTCGGCTGTTCACATCGGCAGTCAACACATTCCAGCGATCACCAAAGTTATAACTACTTTCAGAAATGACGTCTCGGATAAGCGCAAATGCTTGCTTGACGGGCACTTTGTAGCGCCTGGGGGCTGGACGAAGAAAGCTATGTCGGCAAACTACTCCACGCTTGACGAACGGCCATGCAACCAGAAGACCGGCTACAAACCCCGGCAAACACCCAGCAGCCGGCTCAGACTTCGTGACGTATTCACCGGTGAATGCCGATATAACAACAAAGACTATAAATCCAAGAAGTATTCCTAAACCTGCCATACATCACCTACATCGGGTGCTTCATCCTGCTCACGTTCTTGTCTATCGAACTTTCTCTTCGGCTCCTCCGGTTCTTCTAACTCGTAGTCGAAGGCTCGGTCAAATACGTGGCATTCAGCTTCCTTCAGGTTATTTGGTGAATTGATTGCGGGCGGATCTTCACTGATTTCTTCATCCGCCCGTTCTTCTTTTGCGATTCCTGCCGAGCCTCTCGTTTTGATGAATTCGCTCACTCTATGCTTTTCTCGCTCAGGCGGAGGATAGGAGAGAGGCTGTTCATAAGCGATGGGCGAAGTCAACCCCAACTTCAACGGCCACGTGTCGGGAGTAAAAACAATCACCTCGTTCTTGAGATTAATGAGCTCCTCCGGAGTAGCAAGCGCTCTACCCTGAACGAATTCTTGAACACGCCCACTATCAGTAACAACCGTCTCTTCAAGCGTCATTCGACCGAGGGCGTCGCTCAACTCTTTTGCTTCCTTTGCGCTTTTCTGCTTGAAGTAAATCTGTGTTGCCGGCATGTCGAGGATTATTTGCGCCTCCTTTCGAGAGTAGACTTGCTCGAGCTGAAAGTAATTCTGAAAACCAAGAACTAGTCCGATTTTGTTCTTTCGAATTATGGACAATGTGTCCGCAATCCCTGCTATCTTGCCAAAGTTAGTGAACTCATCGAGCAGCATCGCTACTGGATACTTCATCTGTTCGCGGATCTCAAGTATGTGGTCCAACAAAAAATTGACCATAAGAGAGCCAATCAATTTGCTATTGTTCGAGCGGCTTGGAACCGCAAGATAGAAGGTGAAGAGCTTGTTTTTCAGGACGTTGAAGTCTATGTCTGTGGTCTCGGTCAATGCCACCATCTGGTCGGTCATCCAGGGGTTGAGCTTTGTCTGCAATCCGGAGAAAACTCCATACTTGAAATTGGTCTCGCCCGAAAGCCGCATCCAACCTTCAAACTCTAACCTCGCGACATGTGACGGGCTGTCATAGAGAACGGAAGCTAGCTCAGTCGGGCCTTTCATCAACAGCCAACGCAATGCTCCAAAATGACCAGAGGCACCACATGTTGCGGCATGAAGAATAAGTGCTACGAGAAGTAATTTTTCAGATCGATTCCAGGTCTGGTCGACTTTCGCCTCTGAGCTTTCGCCATTCATGATGACAAGATCGGCTAATTTCTCTGCCATTGCAGCCTTTAGCTCCTCTGGCGCATGCCGAACTCGATCGATGGGATTGATTCGATGAGAACTCATGTCAGATGGATTGAAGCAATAGACCTCATGTCCTGCTAGTCGTCGCCATCCAGATGTGAGCTTATACAACTCTCCGTCTTCCGGTCCAGGCGTCGCTTCTGTGACAATCATGCTCGTCCCAATTCTCTCTACGAGCTGCGGGATGAAGAAGCCGCGAGACTTACCTACGCCGGTCCGTCCACAGACGATTGCATGAGCATAAGAGAGCATCTCCGGAACCTGCAGATACTCGCCTGCTCTAGCCTTTCCAATGATCAATCGGCGTGGGTCTGGTTCCTTCATCAAATAACCAGCATCCAAAAGCTCTTGCTCAGTACCCCATCTAGCAGCGCCGAATGATGTGTTCACATCCTTATCGAGCCTGGCTTCCAGTGCTCTTGTCGCATCCTTCTGTAACTCAAGAAAAATTCTGTCGCAGCGTTTTTTACAATCGTTTTCTGAACCACCACCCTTATGCTCGGACAATTCGAGCGACACGAGAACAGCGTCTCCATCGACTGTCTTGCGCCAACGCATGACTACTTTGTATTCATGCCGCCACCAATCTCGACCGACCTGCTCCTCAACGCGTTCGTTTGCGAGAATTTGATCTAGCTGCTTGCTTGCGCGTGACACGTGATAGCCGAGCCGCTCCAGAACATTTACTGCAAGGACAGGAAACTCTTTGCTAGTCGCGGCGACTATTCCAGAATCAGTTACTTCAGTAGGCATTAGTATCGCCCCCAAGGATCGAATTCAAATGGATCCTGCTTCTTGTCGCTCTCTTTCTCTTTGTCCTTCTTGTCCTTATCCCGTCTTTGAAGAGCCTCTTCGATGTCCTGGCTAGATTGCTCCAACTTATCCAGCGTGCTTGCGTCCCGTTCCTTATCTTCCGGTTTCTCTTGCTTCAGATACCTCTGGAGCTTGTCTGCTTTAGCGGCTTCGAGCCCTTCCTGTGTCTCATTCAACCTGTCACGGTTGTCTCTTAAATCAATCCAACTGACAACCGCATTCGCAATCGAAGCACCCGTCATGAACACTCCGACGACAGGATTTTTCATCACTTCGGCTTGGACAGGGTCGACATATCGACCGGCTTGAGGCGAATTGTTTTCTTTCTCTTCGGCTCGAAACTGGTTCGTGGAACGTGTGAGTTCTTTATCAATCACGCCAGAGAACTTTTCTCGATCGTGACTTTCGATCCAACTACGTAAGTGTTGATAATCATCGAGCGGCAATCGTTCTTTTTTGTTCGCCCTGAGGTCCTTCACAAGCTCCTTGAGACGCTCCTCCGAGTCGTCCTTGGTGTAGGTCTCTCCCTTCCACTCAAAGGCGTCTTTTGACCCAGGCTTGCTGCCATCTCCTGACTTCCCTTTTAGCTTTTCTTTGTCGCGCATCCATCCAACGAGCTTCTTGTAGTCGGCTCGGTCGATGCGTTCGTCTGGGTGGTCCCACAGATGAGCATTGAGCTCTCGCAATTCCTGAAGCGAATTTTCTCGACTCCATTCCTTGCCGGCGGCTTCAATCGTGTCCTGGAAATAAGGCTTCTCAGCCTCGCCGCCAGCACCATCCCGACTTGCATCGCGCTGTTTCTTCCACTGTTCAAACGGTTCCAACTGCTCTCTGACTATCTTTCGATGCATCCAGGGCAACTCAAGCCCGTCGCGAATCCTCTCAGCTCTCTCGTTTTCCCTGAGCCTATTTCGCGCCTCTATTCGTTCCTTCTCCCTTTGTTCTCTAGCCTGCCGAGACCTGGCGAGCTCGTATGGGTGACATCGCTCAAGATAGCGGTCCCCAAACTCTTTGATCTTGTTGTAATCATCTTTGCTGAATCGGACATCTGCTCCGTTCTTATCTTTGCCCAGGACAACAACATGAATATGCTGGTGGTCTGTGTTCGTGTGTGCTGTCGCAACCCAATCGAGATCAAGTCCCTTATCGGAACTGAGCTGCTGCATAATCTCTCGCGTGAACGCTTTCTTGTCTTCAGGATTTATCTCTGGTGCAAGCGTGAGCTTGTGCGCCACTACCTTGTTTTCTTCCTGCGCTCTAATTGCCCGCCGAACAGCCTTGCCATCAAGGTTGTCTTCGGTGTCGCTAAAGAGCTCGCGTCCACCTTCGAGACGATCGGGACCAGGTCTGTGCTGAATGTATTTCACATGGGCGAGCGCGCGCGCAACGGCAACGGTCTTCGGCGACTGACCACCGGCTCTACTTTGCCTGTCGCGTCTGGAGAAGTATTGGTGCCTCACTACAATCATGAAGTAACCACCTTCTTCGTACGCTCAGCAATAGACTTCTCGTCAGCTTCTAAACGATTGCGTTGACGTTGCTTTGCCGTATGAGCGGCTGAAGTGAATTGCTCCTTCGCCTCAGCCGTTCCACAGGCGCGCCATGTCAGCTCATATAGAGTTCCGACCTCCGCGCCTTGCCTGGCAAGCATTCCGCAAATTCTGTCAGCCGCGCTTAGAATCGCTTTGACGATTTGGTCAGTAGAATATCGGATGGCTTGAGCGATTTGCGTCTCTCGCTCGTTTTCACGAAGTCGATCTTCGTTATCCAGATACCAGAGGACTGCACGGCGAATGTAGTCCGACCGCGTTATTCCAGCCAACCGTGCTGCCGTCTCTAGCCGATCTACATCAGGACGGCCAAGCCGCGTCTCGACTTTTGGACTATGTCTATAAGCTGTTTTCTTAGTATGCTGATTTGTCACGTGCCGACACCTCAGACCTATCTACGTCTGAGATTCCAGAATTACGCCGACACAAAAAACTTTTCGAAACACCCCGTGCCGACGGCTCAGCCCGGTACTGGTTATACTTTCACATGCCCGTGCCGGTGCATTGTATCTTGCCTTATACCCTTTAGGGTATCGGTCTTCGGGATGAACTCCGCCTCATGGCCAATTCGGCGGTCAAACATCCGGAGTCGATATGCTAGCGACGATGGGAAGAACTTGCATCTTGCCTTAGTCCGAGAGACTCCTGAAGTAAGATTCGGTCTCCCGTCGTTGTCGCTGTATGCCAAGGCTGGACGATATCTTAGGCCGCGAGCCAGTGACCAGAGCAATTCCATACGTCCCATTGTCGCTTTTGCATGCAGCCAGTAATTTCTCCGTATCGCGATAGTAGACTTCAGTGAATTGACTATATTTCACTGCGTGGTAAAATATATATGAAAGCCTAAAGTCCACTACACAGGTCCGTAAGTGAAACAGCACGTAGAACCCCGCCAGATCGAAAAGGAAGCCCTTAACCGGTTGCAGGACTTACTATCCCGCGTGCCTTTTCTTGACGTGTCCAAACCTATACCAGGTTCGCGTTCAGAGGGTGAAATGTTCCCCAACGACGGTTTTATCAAGATTCGGCATAAGAAGTCTGAGGTATGGCTGATTCTTGAAGTCAAAAGCAATGCACAGCTTCGAGACGCGCGGGCGAGTGTAGACTACCTCTCGCGATTGTCAAAAAACCTGGGAGCCCCCGCTTATGCGGTGTTCGCATCACAATACTTGAGCCCATCGATAAGAGACTTTTGCGTTCAAAACGGGGTGGGCTACTTCGATTTCAGCGGTAACTGCCGTCTAGTTTTCGATGATGTATTCATTGAAAGAGAAGTGCCAGCCTCAGAAACACCTGAGCGCAAGAGATTGAAGTCACTCTTCTCTTTGAAATCGAGCCGGGTTATTAGGCGGCTACTTCAAGAACCAGCTTATCCCTGGAAAGTTCAGAAATTGGCTGCGGCTTCAAAGGTAAGCCCCGCCACCGTTTCGATGATAAAAGACAAGCTCCTGGGCGAAGAATATGCCGCGCGGCAGGGCGAAGCCTTTATCGTTTCTAAGCCCGAAAAGCTGCTTCTTGACTGGGCTCGCCACTATGACTCTCACCAACATAAGCAGATAGAGTGTTATGGGCAAGGCGAGTTGGACGAGTTGGAAAGCCGGTTTGCCGAACATTGTGCTCAGTATTCAATTGAGTACGCCTTCACTATGTTCTCCGGGGCACGGCGTGTGGCGCAGTTCACCCGAGGTGTTCAACGTGCTTACGCTTACGCAGCTTCATCCAATGACCTGCTGGAATTGGCTGCAGAACTTAAGTTAAAGCCGGTTGAATCAGGCGGTAACTTCCGGTTGATTACGCCGGATGATGATGACCTGCTGTATGAGCGGCAGGAAGTAGGAGGTGAATTTGTGGTCAGCGATATCCAGCTTTACTTGGATCTGGCTGGGCATCGTGGAAGGGGCGAAGAAAACGCCGAATTTTTGTTAGAACAAAGGATTAGACCAAGATGGTAAAGAAATACAAGCAGAGCGACTATCCAGACCGGGAGCTGGAAGCGTGCCAACGAGTGATGATGGAAATAGTAAACCTGCTCAAAGAATACAGCGATCACATCGCCGTAATTGGAGGATGGGTGCCGTATTACCTGGTCCCACAAGAAAAGACAAAGCACATCGGCAGTTTAGACGTTGACATTTGCTTTGATTTGCAATGGATCAGCGAAGCCAGGTATGAAACCATTCTGAATATCTTGAAGGACAATGGTTATTATCAAACGAACCCGGACAAACCGTTCCAGTGGTGGAAGAAGATAAGCATTGATGAAGGCAAGCCAATCAATGTTGAACTTGATCTACTCTCGGCTGAATACGGTGGCCGCGGCAAGAAACACGAAAATCAAAATGTCCAAAAGGAAGTAAAAGCGCGGAAGGCGCGCGGTAGTGACCTGATTTTTGACGAGTCCAACAACAGGTTTAAAGAGGTCATCTTAGAGGGTCGTCTGCCTAGTGGCGCCAAGGATTCGGTCCGGTGCAAAATTGCCGGTGTAGTGCCATTCCTCGTCATGAAGGGCATGGCCATCGGACGTGGTAAACCAAAGGACGCATACGACATTGAATATGTAATCGCCAACTACCCAGGCGGTCCCGATGCCCTCATAGCCGAATTCAAGAAAGATGACATCAGTAACAAGCTTATTCAAGAAGGTTTAGGCAAGATCAGAACCAAGTTTGAATCAGCTGAACATGCCGGTCCTGATGATGTCGCTACATTCCTTGAGGTCAACGATCCCGAGGATCGCGCGATCAGAAAACGCACTGCTTATGAAAGAGTGAGCGCGTTCCTGGACGCGCTCACTATAGAAAAGGTCGTCTAAACTGGTTTACGGCCACATAGAGCCGCGCGTTTCTCGCAGGCTACACAAGCCGTTTGGGGGTACCGGCAGCATCTGTGTGAAAATATACTCTAAGCTCGAATTCATTGTGGCACAAGAACTTTGAGGCGCAAAGATCGGAAAATTCGAGCTTTTTCATCTAAAATCGAGAGACGCTGCCGGTCTTGCTAGCGGTACCCGAGTAAATACCGTTTCGAAAATATACTCTAGCGAACATATTGCCTCAGCTCTTAGAGTATGTTTCCGTTTAGCTCCAATTTCGCAGAACTGCCGAACAGAAAGCGAAATTCAAAATCGGTCAGCTTAAACCAGGCTGCCAGCCAGCATCTCGCCAAAAATCACCAAAAACCGAGACTGGAATCTATTGGGCAGCAACTGTTTCCGGCTTACTGTATTTTTTCGCACGGTTGCTGCCGCTACGCCTAGTAAGACCAAGCCGTACAGCAGAGCTTGAGCAAGCGGCATTGAACAGACTACGTTCGGTAAAGGCCCGGATACTTGTTATAGACGAATTACACAATGTCCTTTCGGGGCAGTCGGATGTTCGACGCGAATTCCTGAACACGCTTCGGTTTCTAGGAAACGAGCTTCGCATCCCAATAGTTGGCGTTGGCACCAGAGAAGCGTATCTGGCGATAAGGTCTGATGATCAATTGGAAAACCGATTTGAACCAATTCCCATACCACGGTGGCAGGAAGGCGACGATTTACTTTCGCTGCTCGCAAGCTTTGAAGCCGTTTTGCCATTGCGACGACGATCGGAAATCGCAACTCCGGAGATGGCGAGATACATACTTGCACGAACAGAAGGAACAATCGGTGAGATTGCTATGTTCCTGGCGACAGCGGCAACGGAGGCAATAAGAAGTGGCGAAGAACGAATGAACACCAAAGTGTTTAAAAGCACTCAGTATCAGTCGCCAACCGAGCGGCGGCGATCGTTTGAACGGCAACTGCAGATAGGTTGAACAGCTGTAATACCTCTGCACAACCAGGGTTTACAAGACATAGATTAAGTTACTGATTAAGTAACAAGAAATCTCAGTTTTCCGGGCAAAAAAGAAGTGTCACACAAACGGTCGTTTAAGTTACAGGTCTCAAAGAAATGCTAATAGGATATGCACGTGTCTCAAAAGCTGATGGCTCGCAGACTGTCGACCTGCAGCTCGATGAATTGATTGCCGCCGGCGTCAGCAAAAAGCAAATCTATGTCGATCATGCATCAGGCAAAAAGGATGATCGACCCGGACTAGAATCTTGCCTTAAGGCACTCAGGAAGGGGGATACTTTACTTGTTTGGAAGCTCGATCGACTCGGAAGAAGTCTTGCCGATTTGGTGAAGTTGATCGATGAACTCCACTCACGAGATGTGGCCCTTAAAGTGCTAAAAGGGCAAGGAGCCGCCATTGATACAACGACCGCCGAAGGCAAACTTGTGTTCGGCATTTTTGCTGCGCTCGCTGAATATGAACGAGCGCTGATTTCAGAAAGAACTCGCGCTGGGTTGAATGCGGCACGAGCTCGCGGTCGGCGCGGTGGACGACGGCATACAATGACACCAGCAAAGGTGAATCTTGCTATGGCTGCGATGAGCAATAAGGAAACAGTTGTGAATGATCTCTGCCGAGAGCTTGGAGTCACGCGGCAAACACTCTATCGGTACGTGAGCCCATCAGGCAAGTTGCGAGACAGTGGAAAGAAACTCATGAAAGCAGGCAGCCAACGGCAAAGACGTCGCTGAACAGGACTTTTGAAATCTGCTGAACAGAACTTCTGAAAATGACATCGGGACACCGATGGTTGCAAGAGGGGTCAAATTATACAATGCCGAAATCGGTCCTTTTCGGCATAACAGGAAGTCACATAGAGGCATGGTCTCCATCTGCTCTCAGAGCTTCGGCAATTCTTGTTATTGTTTGCATGGATGCACCCGCATAATTTTCAGATTCATACTTCTGAATCTGATTCTCATGCATCTTTACGCGATCAGCCAGATCACGCTGGGTCCAGCGTCTCGCGATCCGCCAACTTATCAACAAATAGGGAATCTGTTCGATCATTGACGGATCAGGAAGCTTTTTCCTACCAGCAAGAGTATCGTCATATTCCTGAATCTCTGCCTGCAGTTGCCTTATCTGTTCCTCAACGCCAAAAGTCTGTTCGGCCGTAACCCAGGCAGGCTGAGATTGCGGAGCCTCTCGAAGCTGCTCAAGCGTCTTCAGCCACTTTTGTAGCTTTGTCTTAGCGCTGTTGTATTGTTTTTCATTCTTGAGCATATTCTTCAGGCTCCAAGCGTATTCGAATGATACCTTTCGCTATGTCGTCCTCTCTTGAATCTGTTTGCCAGTGTTGAACATGGTCGAAGTAGTATGGCGGTTGCGGCATTCGAGCAAAGATGTCTCCCATATATCGCTCTTTTCTCGTCTCTCTGTTCTTGAGAAATTCATAGAACTCTTGCGTCGGAGTTATGCCGGTCGATTCATAGCAAAGGTCATAGTCGCCTGGTTGTTCCTTCGCCGTAATGAAACTGCCATCTAAATGAATCTCAGGACAAGCGCATCCTCTAAGGATCTCAACTACTTCCAGCAAAGCGGTGAAAAGTGTCACTCGTTTTTTGTTGTAGCTGTATCGCTGTTGCACCTCCTCAATGGTGGCGTCATGTATGCCTGGTGGCAAATTTCCGTTTTCGTCAAAGTTGGGTATCACTACCCAATGATATCGTTGGGTTCTCTCATTGTCAAGAAATCCAATTGGCATGATGTAGATAATGCCTGTACTGTTTCATGCCGGTGGCGGCCGCTCCATCTCAGGAACTAATTCCAGAGCCCTGTTCGAGGCTTTTTCCTTGAGCGACTTCAAGCACACTTGCAACTCGGACTGAAGTTCTTCATTGGGTGCCGTCGATAGATAGGAGACAAGCATCACGATAAAAGCCTTTAGCTTTTTAAAATCAGGCTCTACTGCGGCTGCCTTGGCTAATGCTCTCACCTTATCCTGCCAGTCTTTTTCAGAAGCATCCAGCGCCTTCTGAATTGCTTTCCGCGCTCGTTTCACTCCGCGTTGATTGCGCATAGCAAGTTCTGAAGCAATTTGCCTGGCTGCCAAGCGTTCGAGCGGCATATTTAGTTGTAAGGATGTGGAAGGGGGCTCGGTTTCTGATGAACCAGCCCCCACCACAACGTTATATTCGTCCGTACAGATTGCAAAGAACCCATCCGCCAAGTCCTCATAGTCTTTTCGCCAGATATCGGCATGTTTATAGAGCGTCTCTCTGGAACAGGCGGCGGCTTGTTGCAATTCAACGGTCGTGAAGGCTCGATGGAATTTCTTGATGCCCGCTAGGGCCTCAGTTATGCGCTTACGGGCACGACTCTTCCTATTCACGTTCTCGCGTATCCAGGAAATCGGACGCTGCGGACGATACCTCTCCGGCTCGGATTGCTTCTTGTGAGCAGGACGCCAGTTGGCCGCTCGATGGACTTGCGCAATTGCGTCTGTGCGTCCGCGATTTATATCCTTGCTCTGCCCATTGTGATGATGCGATAGAAACTCTGTGAGCGCCCATTCCCTCTCTTGCTCATAGCCATAGCCGAGTGCCGGAAGGTCTCGGCTGGGATCGCCATAGAAGAAATAATGACCGACACACTCTATACATTCGGCGCGTTGCGATGGTGCTGTTAATCCATTGAGGTGATAAAGCCGGCCCTTGTACCAATTGTCTACGATGATGCCAGGCGGGAGCTTTTGAAACACGGCTCGAACGAAGTGGATGTGCTCGCCTTCAGAGGCTTGCCGATCGCGCCTGATTGAGACGAGATTGCCCGGAGCTCGACTGGCACCAATATTAGTGGCAGCTTCCCGACGGAGCTCCAGCTCCTGAACATATGCCTTAAGTTGCCTGAAAGCTGCATATGAATTGGCATCTGCCTCTAGCACGTCAATAAATAACTCTAGAGCTTTAGTCGCACTTATTTCATGACGCTCAAGGTCAATATCGAGTGTTCTTTTGTCGAGCCAGGCGAAACCAGGTTGCAGAGGGAGGCGCAAGCCTAAGCCCTGTGAACCGTTACTACCTGGATGCGGAAAGATTTCGAGCTGCCCTTTTGTCACCAGAAAGTCATTCAAAGCCAAGAGCTTGAGAAGCTGTTTTCGGAGATCAGCGCTGTTTATGGGTTCTTCAAAGAATAAATAGAGATGCCAGCCTCCGCTGTAACTTGAGCGATACAAGGAATTAGCCTCGAGACCGGCATTCGCTAAGAGCTGCAGCAGTTTTGCGAGAGATGTTTGATTGTGGTATTTACTCCCTTTATCGATATCGACAACCGCAAATCGGGTGGTCTTGCCAGCTCGGCAACCGAGAATGAATTTTGGATGGGCGCCGGCGATCGCTTTCAGTATCTCCGAGTCTGTCAGCTTCCACTTCTCATGGGCGGAATACCAAGAGCCATCCGTCAACGGCTTATAGATATATCCGTATCGGTGAAAAAGGTTCAGGAACTGCGTCGCAAGTTCCTGCCATCCTTGAGGATAGTGGTCATGACGAGTAAATTTAGTTGACCCGCTCTTTGCTTTAGAGCGCGCCTGGACATGTCCGGAAATAATCGTTCCTCTCCCGAAATTTGGGATAAGTTGACCTTACCGGACTGATCGCTTATTCTTTGGGCATCAGGGGATTACCAAAACTCTGAATACACAATGAATAGAAAAGGCCGCAAGGTCTTTTGCAAAAGGCACTGCCCCAAGCAGTGTTTTTTGTTTGGTTTTAGATTCTCTTTCTAGAAGGCGGTCGCCTTGCTATATATGTTTTTGGTATCAATTAGGAATACACCACCAGTGATACCGCCGAAGCTAATATACTGCCTGCTTCAAATGTGTGCAATGCTCCATTTCGATGAAATGCGGCATCAGATCAAGAACTTGAAAACATCGGAGGTTCCGGAGACGCCCCCACGACACCTCCGGAGGCAGCCACTTTCACAAGTTTAGGCAAAGTTTTGGGACATACGTCTCATCCGGAGGCAAGTTGCGAAAACTCCGCACTAGTTCCGCACCAAAGAACAAAAAACTCAAACTTGCCATTTTATGAGCCTTGCTGAGACCTCCGGACAACCTCCGGAGCCGAGCACCCAACCTCCGGAGGCAGCTTGTGACAACACGAAAAACACTCCGCATAACATCCGGAGGTAGACTACCCCACCGGACAGCCGCCTCCGGAGACACCTCCGCAAGCAGCCCCGTGGCTCTTTCGTAACACGAATCACCTCCGGAGTTGGGTTCAGAGATCGCCGGTGGATAACAAGAAAGATTTCCTCGATCATCACAAGCAACTGCTTATGTGCTTCTTTAACCTCCGGAGGTCGTGATCTCCTATATCCGGAGGCGTCTCAGGAATTCAAAAAGCGTCTTCCGGAGGTTAGACCAATGTCGTATAATCCTCACCGGCTGGGCTTTTGGGGTGATATCATCCACATATATAGGGCATAGATGCAAGGATCACCATCTTTTCTTACGGTTAAACAGGTTGCCACCGCGCTTGGTATTGATGAACGTTCAGTGCGAGATAAGCTGACGATTGGCACGCTTAAAGGAACAAAACGAACTGTTGGAAATAAAGAACAGTGGTTTATTCATCAACGAGATTTAGATGCCGAACTTGCACGACGTGGAATTTCAATTAATCAACAGCGAGCTACTCGGAGCCCAGTATCGTTTTCCAACCAGCCTTTCGACGCAAGTCCTTCTTTTGAATCCAATGCCAATTTAAATCAGACTCTTCCGGAGCCGACCTTTACATCCGCGGGGGACGAGGCGGAGGTCGTCACCGACATAGAAGCGGAGGTAACTGAAGCTCCGGAGGTTGATAAAGAAACCTCGGCGGGTGAACGGCCTTCTTGGAGCAATGAAGACATGCGGAAGCAATTGATTGCGACTGCTGAGGTTTTTATGAAACCACTGGTCGATCGAATAGAAGCTTTAACGGCGGCTGATAAGGAAAAGGATGTATTGCTTCAAGCCAAAGAACAAGAACTTGAAGAAGCTAGAAAGCAGCTGAAACTGCTTCCTGATTTAGAAGCACAAAAAGCAAGATTGCTCAAAGAAATAGAAGCTGAGCGCGAGGCCGCTGAGCTGCAATTTGCAAAAGCGCGAGAACAAGAGGAAGAGTCAAAAAAACTATTCGAAGAAAATGAGCAGCTCAAACAAAAAGCCGAGGAAGCTACTTTGAGCCTAGAGAAGCTTCAGATGATTGAAAAACAAATGGAGATTTTAAGGCGGCCGTGGTGGAAGAAGTGGTTTTTGCCGCAACCAGAGGAGACATCGCAGACCAAATAAGAAAGGATCAACGAAGAAGCTCTGTTGTCAAGAATCCCAATCAAAAAAACTTACTCGGTACTGTATTTGGTATCACAGGCAGGCGGCTGATAAGGATAATACTGTTTTATGGTAGTCACAAAAATGACCGTTTTCTTTTCTGGGCGCCGGTCACCAAATACGGTGGCGATAGTCGCTGTAGCTGGTGTCACCAGTGAGCGACCGACAAGTAGGTGTAGCGCTAATTACCTTGAAAAACCTCAGTAAGTAGATTTCTACACACAATGTCGGAGCCAAGACCGCGATAATGATCTTTCTGTTGTGCAATTACTAGCACAAACCTTTGATTCCGTTCAGTATTCGATATTGTATATAGCCCAGACTTGGTTATTTGTGTACGCCAAATTCTGGCACCAGCATGACCGCTATCGCTATATGTAATCTGGTCTTTGAATTTTTCGATCTTTGGTGCATCGGCCCCGACAGACTTAATCGTTAATTTCGAAGGATAATGCCCATCGTAGATTTTTTGAGTCTTCCAAGTTCTGAATGCCCAGATCCAGTATTCGCCTTCTTGTAATTGAACCTGATAAGTACCAGGCATCAGAAATTTCTCGGTGGAACAACTCTCAGCGGCACATGCGGAAACTAGGAATGACATAAAAATTGGCAATAACGAGTGCAACGAATTCATTAATCTCAAGAATGAACCGGATGCACACAACGAAGCTGGCTTTTTCATACTGAACATAATCAGAGAACAGCAAATTTCGCAAGAATAAAAACAAGCAGGTCGGTTTTGCCGGCCTGCTTGCTGAAAACTGTCAGCCATTGCTCAAGCGAGCTCTGGCGGCACTTTTAGCGGTCCAATTCGCCCCCAGCCCGGAGCAAATCGAGCCGGCGCGGGAACATTTGCACCAGCGTAATACAACAATGTATAAGCGAGAGAGTTGCTATTCCAACCGTGTAGCACTCCTCCGGTGAAATCATAGCGCCAGCGCGGACTGCTTTGGTAGAGGGCCGCCACAGCAGACAATCCTTTGATCATCTGCTCCGAATCCACAAATGGTCCGGGAGAAACCTTTTGCAATACCTCGAAACCGAGGAAATCTTTTTGGTATTGCGCCAAACTTCTGGGCCCATAGGTAAAGAGTTCCACGAAGCCTCCTTCATGAACACTTCCGCCCTCAACGCCGTTTGCATTATAGATTCGCTGAATCTGGTTACCCACCATTACCAGAATGCTTGCGTGATAACCTCCTGTAGGCCAGTGGGAACTTGGGGTTCCTACGGAATGCCATGCAATGTATACTTCTGGTTTTGTCTGGGGGGGCGGTGCCTGACCGTCTGGCTGCGTCGAGCCTGGAATTTCTCCTTCTTCGTAAGTATGAGCAAGGAAATCGGGATCGCCCATCAAAACATGGATGTAATCAATAATTGTCTTTGACCCGGAAGAATCGGCGCCATTACCCGTATCCGATGATCCTTGGCTTCCATCAGCTCCCAGACCAAGCGGGTCGCTGAAACAGTTTGGATTGTTGTATCCGAACTGATACATATTAAGCCCGTCGCCATAGCCAATTGGATCGGGCTGCAGGAAACGGCCGATCTTTGGATCATAGTGGCGCGCTTTCATGAAATAGAGCCCGGTTTCATGGTCGAAGCGCTGTCCCTGGAAACCGAACGTCGTTCCGCTCATGTCATCGCACTCACCCCAGGGAGAATACGCGTAGGTATCAATCACCGCACCAGTATCGTTAGTGGTGGCAATAGTTGAGCCGATGCGGTCGTGGTGTAGGTAAGTGACGTCATTGGAATCGTCGATCTCCAGTAAGACCTCGTCAAGACCAGTACCGTGCACATAGCGCTTGGCAAAATCGCCTGCATTATCGTACTCGGCGATGATCCTGATGCCTGCATGGATTGTAAATTCTGGAATTATTTGGCAGGGTTATTTTGGAATTATTTGGCAGGATTTTGGAATTATTTGGCAGTTGCTGCGAACCACTTACGGTGTCATTGTGGTATCAGCACGAAGTAGTCGATAAAGAGTCGTATAGTGAACACCGAAAGTGGAAGCCACATCTCTAATCGACTGTCCTTCTTTCAGGAGTCGCTTCACAAGCCTCATTGGCTCTGTTGCAAAAAGTCGTCTCAAATTCTTCGACGAGACGGGAGAAAGGAATTCCTCAGCGGATCTTCGAGTTTATGCAGCCTCAAATGTTTCTCTAACCAATTTCCAGAACTCTTCGTAGACATTTTTGCTGTCGAGTCCGAACTGTTTTTCTATTAGATACACTTCTCCCTTGACGCCGGGCAACAGCTGCCAGGCACGCATTTGTCCCTTGCGAAACATGCGCATGACCTCAAAACCTTTGATGGTGGCATACGCTGTTTTCATCGACTTGAATCCACGAGCTGGGTGTATTCGCCGCTTGAGTTTTCCATGATCGGCTTCCAGTCTATTATTCAGATACTTAACTTGGCGGTGTTCAATTGCAGGATCGCATTTGCCTGCCGCTTTCATCTCTTGAAGGGCAGCACTGTAAGCCGGATTCTTGTCTGTGTTGATCTTTCGAGGTGTCTCACATGATTTCTGTTTTTTCAATGCTTTACAAAGAAAACGCTTGGCCATAGCCGTGCTTCGAGTGTGTGACAGATAGAAATCTATTGTTCGTCCTAGTTTGTCGATCGCCCTATAAAGGTATTTCCATTCACCTTTCACTTTGATGTAAGTTTCGTCTATGTGCCAGGTGTAAGCGCTTTCCGGGCGGTAGTACCAGCGTAGTCGTTTCTCGATCTCCGGCGCATAATGCTGAACCCATCGATAAATCGTGGTATGGTCAACATCGACGCCGCGCTCTTCCATCATCTCCTCGAGGTCGCGGTAGCTGATGCCGTACTTACAGTACCAGCGAACACATTGGAGGATTATCTCGCCCTGGAAATGCCGCCATTTGAAGTCGCTCATAGCCTGCTCCTCAATTCGAGATTAAATCCGGGCGCCAATCTATATGTTTCGTAGAATGACAGATATACGAATCTAATCTACCAAAAGAGGATGCCTGTGGCTACCCGCTCCCGCAAAAAGCTGACCAATTTCGCAGCGTCAGGACAGAATACGAAATCCGAGGCTGTCAGAAAGATAGTCCGGATTGTACGCCACCATCGCCTTTCTTACGATGCTTTCATTGCCGTCTGCCAGCAGGTGCGGCTCAAGTTAAAGATGGAAAAGCCAAAGAAAGAGCGGAAACTTCCAGAGTTATTGTCGCTGACCGAGCTCAAGAAGTTCTTCAAGACAGTGCAAAAGTGCGGCGACACGCAACACGAACTCATGCTCAAGCTCATGCTGTACACCGCGGTCCGAGTAAGTGAACTCGTCAACATCCGAGTCCATGACGTGGACCTGGATGGCTGCAAGGTATTCATTGATAGCGGTAAAGGCAGCAAGGACAGATACATTCTCTTTCCGTCAGACTTCAGACTTGCCTTGCAGGCGCACATTGATGCGCATCCGGACAATATTTTCCTGTTTGAGTCTCGCTTGAATCAACCTTTCACTCCCAGGCGCATCCAGCAAATTATTCGACAATATGCCGACAAAGCCGACATCAAGCGATCTGTCCATCCTCATCTTTTACGGCACCAGATGCTGACCTTTCTGACTGCTCAAGGATTGAGCGATGCGAAGATTCAGCTAATCTCCGGGCATGGAAACAGGAAAAGTCTTGAACTGTACCAGCATTTGTCTCTGGCTGCGATCGAGGGTGAGTATCAAAAGGCAGTTCGAAATCTGGAAATTTAGTCAGTTTTTGCAACAGAGCCGATCGCAATAACGCTTCGACAGGCCATCTGGCCAAAGGACAACGATCGTTGGCCAGTATCTGGAATTCCAGAGATTTTCTACAGTGATCATGGACGTGATTTTGAGTCTACGCATATCGAGCAGGTGGCCGCGGATCTCGGCATGGAACTCGTGAACACTATCGTATACAAGCCCAGAGGAAGGGGAAAGATAGAGAGATTTTTTCGTACCATTGTCCAGATGTTCAGTAAAAATCACAAGACAACCAAAGATAAGCCCAAGTCGCTGTCCGAGATTGCCAGTACGTTCAGCGAGTGGTTGGACAAATATCATCATCGCAGGCACAAGGAAATCAAAATGACGCCTATTGAAAAGTGGGTTGGAGGCGCACTGCTTCCTCGCTTGCCTGGTTCACTTGAAGCACTGGATTTGATGCTGATGAAGGTGTCAAAACCAAGAACCATGCATCGCGACGGCATCCGTTTTGATAACCGACGATACTCGCACGAACTATTAACCGAATCGATCGGCGAAGAGTTCGACGTTCGTTACGACCCTCGAAAGTTAGAGCACATCTGGGTTTACGGATTAGGTAGCGGTAGCTTGATTTGTAAGGCTGAGTTTATGGGACTGCATCCTTCGAAAGAGCAGATCTCAGAAACTATTGCTCGCAGGCAGCGAGTGAAAAAGAAATTGAAGATGGATCTATCTGACAAAAAGGCGGCGGGGGAAAGCTTCACGTCAAGCGCCGATCCGAAGACCGATTTGTCGAACCAGACAACGGATCAGCAACCCAAAAGGAGGCTTCGAAAGCACTTTCATGAAAGACTCTAACTCACCTCTCTACATCGAATCAGTCGCCTATCGCAGCTTTAAAGAGCTTTGTGATGCGTGTCGGAGCCAACAGAAAATCGGGATGAGCTTCGGAAGTCCAGGCATCGGCAAGACCTCGGCTTGCTTTCGATACTCAAACTGGCATCTTGTCGAAGCAAACATGCGTGTGCGGAATGGGGTTCCTGTTGAGCCAAAGAAGCTTGCTGCCTGCGATTCACTATACTTTAAGCCAAGCATAACAGCATCGCCGACTCGACTGAGGTCCGAACTTTCTACTTTGAGAAACAACTTCCATGAAGCCAAGACGAGAGGCGTCGGATGGGAATCCTCTAAAGCATGGATTGAGGCGCACCAAACGAAAAAGGTCAACTTAGTTATCGTCGACGAAGCTCACAGGCTACGATATGCTGCCTTTGAAGAATTCAGAGATCTGCAGGAAGAGTGGGAAGTGGGATTGGTCCTCATCGGGGATCCCGGCATGGAGCGAAGTCTTGCCAGAATGTTTCATTTTTCCGATCGAGTGAGATATGTAGAGCGATTTGAGTCGCTAAGCTCAGAGGAAATGATAGCGTACATAGACAAGCAAACTGAACTTATGAATATTGCCAAACCGTCAGACGCTGTCTACACGCTGATTTCCGAATATTGCCGAGGAAACCCAAGAAAGCTCGGACATCTATTCGCTCTAGCTGAAAGGTTGCTCAAAATCAATGACGACCTAGTTGACGGTCTAACCGCTGAAGTCATTGAGACCGCTCGTGAAATGATGTTGACTAGAACTGGAAGGCTGGAAACTCTTTCAGAGTTTGCAAATGCGGTCTAGCTATGTCATCGCCTAGTAGAAAAAAATGGAAAAGAATGGTGGCATTTTTGAAGCGCGTTCCGTGCGTGCGTACTGACAAAAAATTCCACAAAAACTCTGCCAAATAATTCCAAAAGAATCCTGCCAAATAATTCCAGAACTCGTATTGCCTACGAAAGAATTCGTACCATGACATTGTTCGTTGCCTAATTTAGAATCGTACCATAAGCGTCTAGGAAGTTCACCAAATACAGTGGCACTGAGTCGAGCTTGTTTTCATGGAAAGTGTTAGAAATCCGCTGCAGCTCATAGTCCTAGAAATGAATTCAAAAATCCTAATCGCGGCGTTGAGCCGCGCTTTTCTTGTTACACGGTTAGGGTAAGTGTGCCGACCAGCGGGAGGCAGGTTGATTCACGCTCCGATTTCCAGTCCTTGAGTCGCCGACGTAACGTTCTGGTGAGATTACTCGAGTACTTCCCGGGGTATTCCTTCTCGAGATACGTGAAGAGCTTGCCGACCGTGACTTTTGGATTCTTCTGAACCAACAGTTTTAGTTCATCGCAGACTTCTTCAAAAGGGTCTTTTCGGGTTCGCCAGGTATGTGGCGGATGCGGCTTTCTTGGTTGTCCGTTCTTTCGTAGCTTTTGACCCGGCAACGCTTCAGTTTTAGTCTCAATGCTTACCGATACTAAGGGTTGATCGGGCTCTATTGCTTGCATTGTAATTGACTCTTTGCGCCATTCCTTTAGTCGTCGATGTAATGTTCTCTTGTGCCTCTCCGAGTACTTCCCAGGATGTTCTTGCTGAAGCTCCTTAAGAAGTTTTCCGATCTTGAGCTTAGGATTGATAAGGACCCGTTGCCTCAGTTCGTCACTCACATCTTCGAAGGGATCCTTTCGGTTGCGCCAAAGATGGGGAGGATGCGGTTTTCGGAGCTTACGGCTTTTGCGGTAATGTCGACTTGTTGGCTGAGATTGACTAGACATCACGGTATCAGGTTCTTCCCATACAGTAACCATCAGCTGCTTGTTCGGTTCAGCGGCGAATACACCCAGCTCGTGGATTCAAGTCGATGAAAACAGCGTATGCCACCATCAAAGGTTTTGAGGTCATGCGCATGTTTCGCAAGGGACAAATGCGTGCCTGGCAGCTGTTGCCCGGCGTCAAGGGAGAAGTGTATCTAATAGAAAAACAGTTCGGACTCGACAGCAAAAATGTCTACGAAGAGTTCTGGAAATTGGTTAGAGAAACATTTGAGGCTGCATAAACTCGAAGATCCGCTGAGGAATTCCTTTCTCCCGTCTCGTCGAAGAATTTGAGACGACTTTTTGCAACAGAGCCGTTTTGACAACGGACGATACTCGCACGAACTATTAACCGAATCGATCGGCGAAGAGTTCGACGTTCGTTATGACCCGCGAAAGTCAGAACACATCTGGGTTTACGGATTAGGTAGCGGCAGCTTGATTTGTAAGGCTGAGTTTATGGGATTGCATCCGTCGAAAGAGCAGATCTCAGAAACTATTGCTCGCAGGCAGCGTGTGAAAAAGAGATTGAAGATGGATCTATCTGACAAAAAGGCAGCCGGGGAAAGCTTCACGTTAAGCGCCGATCCGAAGACCGATTTGTCGAGCAAAACAAAGGATCAGCAACCCCAAAGGAGGCTTCGAAAGCACTTTCATGAAAGACCATAACTTACCTTTCTACATCGAATCTGTCGCCTATCGCAGCTTTAGAGAGCTTTGTGATGCGTGCCGGAGCCAACAGAAAATAGGGATGAGCTTCGGAAGTCCAGGCGTCGGCAAAACCTCGGCTTGCTTTCGATACTCAAACTGGCCTCTCGTAGAAACAAACATGCGTGTCCGTAATGGAGTTCCTGTTGAGCCAAAGAAGCTTGCTGCCTGCGATACACTGTACTTTAAACCAAGCATAACAGCATCGCCGGCTCGACTGAGGTCCGAACTTTCTGCTTTGAGAAACAACTTCCATGACGCCAAAACGAAGATGCTGTCTACGTACTGATTTCCGAATACTGCCGCGGTAATCCACGAAAGCTCGGGCATCTATTCGCTCTAGCTGAAAGGTTGCTTAAAATCAATGATGACCTCGTCGACGGATTAACTGCCGAAGTCGTTGAGACCGCTCGTGAAATGATGCTGACTCGAACTGGAAGGCTTGAAACTCTTTCAGAGTTTGCGAATGCGGTCTAGCTAAGCTTCCGTATAGTAGAAATATTGCGAAGAGCAATGGTGGGGTGTCCCCCAAAAGGTAGACAGTCGGGCTGGACGGAGATCGCTCCCCGTGACACAATCTGGAGGAGCATCATGGCAAAGAAAAA
>CAYQKX010000078.1:0-35746 GCA_964418155.1 uncultured Candidatus Obscuribacterales bacterium
CTGCACGGAGTCCAGCTTCGCAAAGGTTCAAGGAACCACCGATGAATTTTCTGGGGATTCGTAAGATACTGTACGAGGTCGTAGAAATAAAAAATATTAGCAGAGGTTGAGAGCGGTGATGGAAGCGAACGCCTGCATGGAAGTTGGTATTCATTCGTGAGTCCTAATCAAGCAAACAACGTCGGGAGGGCGACCAATGCGGACGCCCAATTCGAACGAACCGCGCCGGCACGCACAACGGGCGCCACTCAGGCTCCCGTCGTGCGTGTGCCTCGTCGTCGAAGCAATGGCGCGATCCATCAGCTGCACAACTCGGGACATCGATGACGACCTGGTCTGCGTCTAACCTGCTACTTGTGGGTTGGACGTGTGGTCATCGATTCCAGTCGCGGGGCGGTTGTGCTGTCGCCTCGCGGAGCACCGCAGTTATGGCTGGTGCGGTGCTCGGTTTCACTCGGTCAAGCCTTTCAGTACCTGGCGATGGAGTTGACGATGTACTGGGCACACCAGTCGTCCGGCAGGTAGCCCGCATCGTATGGGACCTCCTGTCGAAAGTATGCCAGCCGTCTGTCGTTCAGACCCAGGTCAGTGCGCGTGCGGTACACCTCTACCTCCACCTTGGTCTCTCGCGCCCGGAAGTAAACGAACTCTCCGGTCACGAGGTAACCTTCGCCCTGGATCGGGCGCTGCCCGAAGGGGCCGGTGAAGGAACGGAAGCGTCCACACGCTAGAATCGATGCGTTGGGGGTCATGCGCTACCTTCTTTGGGGTCACGAAGCTAGGGTTGCTTCCGGCTACTCGCTAGAGTACGCCGGGGGTGCCGTCCTTGGGGTGCTTGGCGCTGCCCGCGCTGCGACCGAAGGATGGCTTGAGTTGCTGAACTTGCCGGACCGGGTTGTCCTGGTCGGCGGGGAATTCACGCCGGCTACTCGTTAGAATACGCCGGTGGTGTCGTCCTTGGGGCGCTTGGCGCTGCCCGCGCTGCGACCGAAGGACGGCTTGAGTTGCTGAACTTGCCGGACCAGGTCGTCCAGGTCGGCAGGGGATTCACCGCGGGCGATGGCAGCCGCTTCATCGTCGGACACTAGCTTCAGCTCGTTGGCTTTCACGAGCGCCAGCAGCTTGATGGCGTCCATCTTGCACGCTCTGAAGAAGCGTTCGATGACCGTCCCGTAGATCCCGAGGCGGTCGAGCCAGCGCATGAGACCGATGCCGGTTGCCTGTCCGGACTCCGGGTCGATGCGCGAGCCTTGCGTGTCTGCCAGTTGCAGAGCGATTGAGGCGACCGGGTTGCCCTCGGCGAGTTTGGGGATGATTTCGGGGACGCGGTCGGTCGCTTGCAGTCTGCTGTTCATGAATGAGCCCTCAATTTATGCGGAGGTGTCAGACCCAGGTGAGCGGTCTGTTGGTCGGCATGTCTGCCACACCTCCAAGTTGCGGTACCACACGCAGTATCAATCCGCGACACCGAGTGACTTTCTGTGTTCAAAGAAAATTGCGGTTGATACTGGGATAAACGACCACAGAAAAAGAAGAAATGGGATACTTGCATATTGCGTTTACTGCGCTAGTTAATGCAAGTAACTCGTTGTGATTAAGAAGCTCATTTCTGACTCACGATCATGGTGATGTCCTGTTTCTCCCCGATATATGGCTCTTCTTTAGGGTTATCTTTTGATAAACTCATCGGTGACGCAGCTTCACACAGTCACCGCTTTTGATATTGATTTTTATCAAAGGCAATTGGGGATGAACTGTTCGACTTGATCTCGTGGTCCTGCACCCAGCCTTAATCTGGCATGCCAGTGTCGTGATTTATTGTTTATTTGCAACACGAATAAGCGATATTGCCGAATTGGTTACTAAAATCGCTTGTCAGCTGAGGCTCTCCCGAAGCTGTCACCATATGCAATTCATTTTTCTTTCGCTAGGTTCCGATTTACTTTCGTTACTTCGCGAAGCTCCAGTATTGAACGAGAAGTGGTGTGGCGATAGTTTGCAGATGTCCTCTTTTTCCTTCCGGAATTGACCTGCTTCCTCCGAAACCATACGCCCGACTGAGCTACCAGAAAGGAGTCCTCGCCAGGGCGCCATCAAGCAGAAGCAGGCCTTTGCGGATTGCAGACCCATTCAGCCGGACCGTCTCCAGAAAAGGGGAGTAGATGGTCGGGCATTACCACTAGCGGAGAACCCAAGTGTCTGAGCCAAATGCACAGACCGAGCCCGATCTCGGGCAGAAGGTCGCTGACCTGACTCGCCAGCTCGACGAGGTCAAGCGCACCGTGGCCGATCAAGGCCAGACTCTCACGGCTCTAGTCAAGCACACCGGCTACGTCGTCCCGACCGCGCCGGTGCCCACGCCTCCGAAGCCCACCGACCCGGTGGTTGTCCAGCCGCCGCCGAAGCCGGACCCGAAGCCCACCGATCCGGTGGTCCAGCCGCCGCCGAAGCCGACGCCCGCACCACCGGTGGTGCCGAGCAAGCCGATCGCCGACGTTCTGATCGAGAACGCCCCGTACATCCTGAGCCGTGTCGGCATCGTCGGCATCGTCATCGGTTTGGGCTTCGCCGTCGCGTACTCGTGGGAGTACTTCGGCGCGCTGTTCAAGATCGTCGCCGGCTTCGCCGCGGCGGGTGCCCTCGTGGCAGGCGGTGAGATCTTCTCGCGCCGCAAGGGCTGGGGCTGGTACGGTCAGGGCATCACCGGCGGCGGCTACGCCCTCGCCTACTTCGTCGCGTACGCGGCTCACAACATCGCATCGGTGCGCGTCATACAAGACCCCGTGACCGACGCATGCGTGCTGCTCGGACTGGCGGCCGCGGCGATGATCCACTCCGTGGCCCGACGCTCCGAGGCGATGGCGCTGCTGTCCACGCTGCTCGCTTTCGGTACGATCTCGCTCAGCCCGTTGACCGGCTTCAGCGTCATCGCCACCGGCGTGCTGATGGTCGGGCTGGCGACGGTGGTCATTCGGCAGCGCTGGCTTACGGTCTACGGGCTGGGCACCGCCGGCTCGTACCTGACCTACGTCCTGTTCACCTCGCCACAGGTGGCGCAATTGGGCGGCGGTACCGCCGGCTTCCTCTTGTCTGCGGGTTTCCTCGCCATCTTCTGGGTGGTGTGGAACTTCGTCGGCTTCCGGCTGCACATCCTAGGGGCCGGCAGCGACTCCAAGGACGGTGACGACCTTTTGAGCGTGTTCGACGCCAAGGCTTCCAAGCCGCAGTTCAATTTCGGCGTCACGCTGCTCAACGGTGGTGCCTTCATCGCGGCTGCCGCGCTCGCGATGCAGAACGCCTACCCGCACCTGTTCTACCTGCTGATGTTCGGTCTCTCCGCTGCCTACTTCGTCAACGCGCTCCTCGCCAAGGCGGTCAAATGGACGGAGAACATCGAGGTCAGCTCCTTCGTCGCGCTGGCGCTGGCGACGGCGGGGACGGCTCTGAAGCTCGACACCACGGCATCGATCGTGCTGTGGTTCCTCGAAGTGCCGCTGCTCGCGCTGATCGGTTCGCGTACGCGGGTGAAAGCCTTCGACGTGTTCGCCGGTCTCCTGAGCGCGATCACGGCGGCAACGTTCCTCACGCTCAAGCTAGAGGACGGACACACGGTCCTGGACCTCGGTCTGTTCGACCTGTCGTTCAACGTCATGGTGGCAGTGCTGGGCGCTATCGCCCTCGGCGTCACCAGCCTGCTCTACCGCGGCCAGCAGCGCGTATCCGATTGGGGGCTGTCGGCTGCGCACTTCCTGACGGCCGCGTACGCTGTGGTCGGTCTCGGTCTGATCTGGGCCGTCACCGTCCAGCAAGCGCCGATCGCCGTGAAGGCGGTGGTGTTCGCGCTGGAAGCGCTGGCCGTCCTGTTCGCCGGGCAGAAGCTGGCGAGTTCTACGGTCAACGCCGTCGGCAAGTTCTTTCTGGCGTCAGCGCTCGTCGGGTTGCTCGCCTCCAGCGCCAGCGTCGGCGTCGTCCAGACCGCCGTCGTGCTCGTTGTCACCTTCGCGGTGGCCGGGCTGTACCGGTCGCGGCTGTTCGTCTCCTTCTCGATGAACGCGCTTCCCACCTACTTCGTGGTCAATCTGGCCGGCATCGCCGTCGGCTTGATCATGACGTACCTCAAGGTGGACGCTGTCTGGCTGCCGCTCGTAGCGGCGCTCGAGATGGTGGCGATTCTCGGGGTCGGTCTCGTCGTGCGAGACCCGGTGCTGCGTCTGGCTAGCAACGTCGCCTTCGCACTCGCCGTGCTCGGGTTGTTCCTGAGCTTCGGCCAGTGGACTTGGGTGGCGGCGATCGGTGTCGTGGCGCTGTTCTATGCTGCGTACGCGTTGCTCCGCCTCAGCAAGGGCGGTGACAACGATGCCGAGCTGGAACAGTTCCTCACCTCCGACATCCAGATCCCGAAGGAGGTTCTCCGCATCGAGGACCTGCACAGCGCCTACTCGCTCGCCGGCACGGTGCTTCTGACGGCGACCTTGATGTGCCTGTTGAGCTGGCAGCACCTCGCAGTGGCTCTGGCGGTCGAGGGTCTCTTGCTCACCGTCACAGCGTTCGCGATTCGGGACCGGCAGTTCTTCCTGTCCGGCATGGCTGTGTTCACGCTGCTCGCCGGCAAGCTCGCTCTCTACGACCTCTACGACGCCGACGCCATCTGGCGGATCATCTCGCTGATCTTCGCTGGTGGTGTGCTTTTGACGGCGGCGCTGGTGGTGGCGCGCTTCAACAAGATGTTCGTCACGAAGAACGAGGACGTCGTCGAGGAGAAGGAAGACGGCAAGTAATGGAGGGCTGCCGCCAACGGGGTTCGGCGCCGACGTGAAGCCGGACCCCGTTGAGTAGTCGATAGAGCGGGCGAGCTTCAGCTCGCCCGCTTGCAAGCTGAGCCACTTGGCTGCATTCACCCGAATGGAGGTAGAGCCTCCATAACCGCAGCCGAGATTGGACTCGCTGCGTCGCTTTCGAGGAGCTCGGCGGACGAGCTCCTTTCCCACTCGCAATTGTGCGGCTTGTACGCCGCCAAGGAGAAACTCATGAATGCTCTCTTGATCAACGCGGCCGGCAACTCTCCGGGGGTCGCCGGGCTGTGGTTCATCGTCGGATTCCTGATCGGTCTGGCCGTCGTCAAGATCTTCGGCAAGGTCACGATCTGGCCGGCCATCATCGTCATGGTCGCCGCCTGCCTGATTCGCGGCTTCTCCGAGCCACTCGGCGCGCTCGCCGTCAGCGCCATCTCCGTCGTCCACATCTCGATCGGGTGTCTGGCGGTCCTGATCGCCCGCAACACCAAGCCGGCCGTCCGCTAACCCTACATGGAGCCGGCCGTCAGCTGACTCGACGCTGAGCCGGCCGTCCAACACCCAATTACCCACGAAAGAGAGATGAACACAATGGATACGATTCTCCACCACAGCGACGGACTGGTCACTTCCGGCATCAACCTGCTCTACGCGGTCGTCGTTCTGGCCGGCGTCTTCCTCGCCGCGCGCTACGGCAAGTCCGTGCTGAAGCCGTCGCTCGTCCTCCTGGTCCTCGCCTTCGGCGTCCGGGCCTTCGTCGCCCCGACCGACATCGTCGCGGTCGTCGCCATGACGGTCCTGCACATCGTCAGCGGGTGCCTGATCGGCTTGCTACTCACGCTGCGGCGCGGCAAGGCCTAGCAACCTGTCCGCCTCGCAGCTTCTGAGGGATACGCACAGGCGCCACTAGCACCGTCGCTGGTGGCGCCGGCGCGGTCACTCTTCACTGGCAAGGCGCGCCCGCGGGTAGCGCCTTGTTGGTCTTTCGAACCTCTTACCGGAGCTTTGCCAATGGCCCTTCAAAAGCAGACTGCCGAGTTGGTCAAAAAATACCTTCTCCGCGGTCTCATGTTCAGTGTTCCGGGCATCTTCACTCTGTGGGTGCTCAATCTGGTCTCAGGCGTTGCCGATACGGTGGTCGGACCGATCACCCGGCTGATCCTGCGACTTGTCGCCAGTGTCGTGCCGGAGGGCTTGCGCTTCGGTCCGCTGTCGAGCGGCGAGTGGCCGTTCCTCAGCTTCTTGCTGTTGCTGTTCCTGCTCACCGTCCTGGGCGGCTTCATCAGTTGGCGTTACGGTGCCCGCATCGCCAAGTGGGTGGACAACCGGTTGATCAACTCGCCCGGCATCGGCTTCCTGTACCGGAACGCCCGCATGATGTCGGAGTTCTTCGATCTGTCCAAAGGAAGTCCGTTCAAGCGGGTTGTGCTGGTCGAGTACCCCAGCCCCGGCATCCTGACTTTGGCGTTCGTCTGCGGCGAGGTCAAGGTTGTTCAGGGTGATAACAAGCGCGACCTCGTGAAGGTCGTGATTCCGAACCCGCCTACCGGTGTTCAGGGCATCTGCTGGGTCGAAGAGCGCAGCTGTCAGGACGTTCCGGACATGACGGTGGAAGATGGACTGCGGTACTACATGTCGCTCGGTGTGATGACTCCCGAGACGGTCCATGTCAGGCCGCTGAATTCCGCAAGCGCCAGTTCCTCGGCCCTCCCTCCGTCGTCTACGCCGCCGCAGGCGTAAGTTCTTTCAACGACCGAAGCTGGTATCATGGTCGGCTCGCTATCGGCACCATATATAGTGTCGGGGTGGCGGGCGGTATGGACAAGCTTCGCAGATGGTCGTCATCCGGTTCGAGGACCCGCCCGGTGCTGGGTGGGTCCTCTCCGGATTCTGTCTCGTAATCCCTGGTCCTAGAATGAGGGCGAAATGCCATGATTCGAATTGAGAGCGATGGAATCTTTGCGTGGTTCGACTCGTTAGCCGAAGAAGCTTGCCGTGTAGCCAAGGGGCGCTCGCGAAACACCTTCTTCTACTGGAACGCCTCCGACCTGGTCGAGGCGACGCCTACCTCTACCCTCGATGAGCTGCGTGCGCAGCTCACCGAGAAGGAGCGCAAGCGCGAGGCGCTGAAAAGTAAGTTCCGCCTCGAGAAGCGCGGGGGCGAAGAGCAGGAGGCGCTCGTGGACCGAGGGCTGGCGATGGCGACAGATCAGAACGCCAAGGTCACGATCGTGTCCGGTAGCACGTGGCTCGACCTTCACCCGTGGACCCCGCGCGAGATCGCCATCCTCGAGTGGCAGGCCCGGTTGGCCGATTGAGAACGGTTCGGGGTGATGCCGACTGGCAACGGCGACTGGTTGGCGGTTGACGCCGACCGGCACTCCCAGCCTGGAATGCGTTTCGAGGAGTCGAACCAACGGCTCTGTCGAAACGTGTTCATTCTGTTTCATGGATACTAAAGAGAGTCGTACTATTTGTAGTCATCGACATGCCGAGGACCTGTGACAGGTTGGTGATCGATACCACCTGGCGCTGTTTCGCGAATATGTTATGGCACACGACCCGTCGCGTTTCCTCTGCTTCTGAAACTCTGTAAGTGAATATTTACGTGGACATCGAGCTTTGCCGGGACGCCGTTGGTCTGATGAGCTGTCGAATCCAGGTAGACAGTTGGGAGCTTCCTGAGGTTGTACTCCCGAAATGTGGTATCAAAAATGGTGTTTGCATTTCATCACTCGGGCCGCCAGGCTATTTGAAGTCGAGCTAGAATGCTGCATTCGTAGCAATTTTGATATTTAATCATATGTGATGATGGATCTGCGCTTGCTGTCTTTTGCTTTCAAAAACTTCTGGGTTCATATGTAAGTAAGCTCTATGAGCCGGTTTACTGAAGAGCTATCGATAGTCATCAGTGCTCCTTGGTGGTGATTGTTATTGACTGCTCATCATGAGTTGAATAAGGTGAAATCAGCTTCACATTCATTCCCTTGGACCTGTATAGCAGCCTAGAACAACCAGAACTGAACCTCAGGATAAGGAGAACCGGCATGTACACGGTCTCTGACTCAACTCGTCCTCGCGGCAAACTGCTGTGGCCGCGACTTTTCCGAAAGCGAGAGTAGCCATGATTCAAAAGCTCCGATTCAAATCTGACTTTCGATGCTTCAAGTCCGGCTTCGAAATGAGTTTTCGACAGGGGGTCAATCTCCTCGTCGGAGACCAGGGCTGTGGCAAAAGCACACTCTTCCAAGTCATCCGCAGCATGGCTGCCGGCAAATGTATCGCCGACGCCGGTATCCTCGCGGAGGATGGCACCAAGGTCGTGTCCTACGATTTCGAGAAGGAAAATCCGCGCACGCAGGACATGCGGACGTCGAAGCGTCCTTTCATGTTCGACCTGGCGTGCCACAAGCACAGCCACGGGCAGGCTATCAACGCTCTGCTCGCCGGCATCGACAAGGAGTCAGGAATCACTCTGCTGATGGATGAACCTGATATGGCGTTGTCGATTCGGTCTATAGCGGCTCTGGTTGGGAAGATCCGTCAGTCCGTCAAGGCAAAATGTCAGATAATAGCGGCCGTCCACAACCCGCTGCTGATCGGCAGCTTCGACGAAGTGTTCAGCGTGGAGCATCGTCGGTGGATGAAGTCGACCGAGTTCGTAGCACTGCACTGGCAGCTTCCAGCTGCCGACTAACTTCGCGTCCGTAGTGGGATGCGGCATCACAGAGGGAGGGATAGCGATGTACTCTTCCGAAGTGCTCCTCTTCGTCGCTGCGATCATCATCCTGGTGTTGGTCTGGATGCTGCGCAGGAACCGGAAGATGAGCGATTGGAAACAGGCGTGGGACCAGGTGGCGTTCAACGAGTCACTGGCATACGAGCGCTCCAAGATGGAGCGGGAGAAGACTGCGCTCCGTGAACAGCTCGAAGCGCGTAATCAGCAAGAGATCCGTGGCTACCAGGCACGCATCTGTCGGCTCCAGGTCAACCATCAGGATGCCACGGAAAGCGCGGTGCGAAAGGCCGTCGCACTGACCACAGCGCTACACGAAGTTGATATGAAGACGAGCGAGCAACTGCTCCGGCGGAAGCTCGGCCGCGAGCGCGGCAAGCTGCTGGGCAAGCTCATCTCCGAGAGGGAGCAGGAGGCAATTCACCTGGCTCAGCACGGGCAGTTCAAGGACGCCTACGCGCTGCTCAACGAGGTGCTCGGGCTGGCAGTGGCCTCAGGATGCGCCTCCAGTAAGGCTAGCGCCCTGTTCAATCTGGCCATTCTGCTCGGTTTTGCCAACGATGATTTCGAGCAGGCGATCTCCTTGATTCAGGAGGCGATCCGTCTGGTCGAGAGCCACGAGCACACAGATGCCTGTCCTCCTCGAGTGGCGGGTGCGCAGACGCGAGATGAGCGGCTCGCCACCTACCGCCGACACCTCGAGGAGTACGAACACAAGTTCTTGCTTGAGCAGTGCGCCACTGCTCAGAGCGAGGGGTTGATGTTGTTGCGGGCCGGCGAAGCCTGGCGTGCCGTCCGGTACTTCCAGGCAGCGATCGATCTGGCGGTGCAAGCCGACTCGCCGTTCTTGCGGTTCGGCAACACAGTCAACCTGGCGACTGCGCTCGGCAACTGCGACCGATTCGAGCAGGCTTATGGCAAGCTCGAAGAGGCCAGGAAAATCGCTGTTACCTTGGGCGCGGACGCAGAAAACTTGATCGCGCTCGTCGATCAGTCCAAGTTCAACATCCAGGTGTTGAAGCAGTCGAAGCCCTTCAAGAATCTGATGAAGCGAGTTCAGTTCCACGGACGACGCGAGAATCACGTGGCCGCCGAGCGGGTTGCCCGAGAAGCGCTCGGCGAGGCGCTCAAGACGTTCGGACCGCGGCACTACCTGACTGCCGAGGCGTTCGACCAGATTGGCGTGGCGCTCGCCAAGCAGGAGAAGTTCGACGCGGCGATCAGGAACCTGGAGGTCGCGGTGGATATCGCCAGCGAATGGGAACACACTGCCAGCAGCCTCGGCTCTAGGGCCATGCGCAATCTGGCAGCCTTGCGCGAGGCGATGGGTGAAGAGTAGGCGCGGCGCAGTGCCGTAGCCAAAGATCAATCCTGGCGGGCGGCGAATCGCCGTCCGCCAACTCGCATTTCTGCGAGAGTTCAACTGAGTCACTCGAAATGAGAGAGAATTTTTCCCTCACGCTGCTCGATATATCGAAGGTCTCCGCGACACATCATCAGTTGCAACTCTGGCTCACGAACCGGAGTGGTCCGTGGAGCTGGGATGTGCGCTCAGCCTTGATCGGTCCTCGCGGTACGCCGATTCGGTCGTGCGTGCTGCGGTCCGGCACGCACGCCGATGAGGCGGAGGCGAAGCGATTGGGACTGCGAGACTTCAGTCTCGAGAGCAGCGAATAGTGGCATGGACAGATCCGCTCGTCAATGATGATGAGCGGGTCCCGGGACTTTCGAGATGAGCAGGTCGGCGCGACGCCGGTCTGCTCATCTTTTTCTTGACCTTGAAGTTTGGATATTTTTGTCTATCAGAAGAGTTAATCCGCTAGCGGACAATCACAGATTAGTGCCTGTTAAAAAAGGCTGGGGACTCCGAATGGCTTAACGGGAGCGGGTTTTAAGCGTAGTCTAATTTTGGTTCGTGGCATAGTACTAATCTTCATGCTTATTGCTTTAGCGACTCTAATTCATATATTTTTTGTACCACTTCATCAACCCGCGTTAGTAGATATCTCCGCCTTCAGCCAGTTTCTCTTTGTAGTTCAATCCAAATCGTCCCGACAATTAGAGCGGGTTGTCATGCCACTAGTTGTGGTGCTGGCTGGGACGATGCTTCTCGGATGATCAGTGGCTCATCCGTCGTTGGAGCGCTGGTGCGAAGCTCGCATCAGGCTATCCCGGACGGGCGTAGAAATGCGTCTTTCCATTCATATAAACCCGAGGGCAACTGATGGTAGTGATCGACGAACTGCGGCTTCTGGTCGGGCTCCCCCTGACCAACGACGAGGAGCGTGAATTCGGGACGACGTGCGTCGATACCGAGAATACGCTCAGCACGAAACACACCTCGGAGCGTACCAACAGGCTTCGCCTGCAGCAGATCGCACACGACGCTGGCCGGCTCAACCTGAAGGGCGCCGGCGAGAACTTCTGCGTCAGCCCCGACGAAGGTGGGACCCATCTGTCGTTGAGCGACGAAATCCGGCGCATCCAGCGCACCAAGGGCATCGTCTGGCGGCGACGGAAGGAAGCGATCGCCAAGGTCCGAGCGGAGTACCGCGCCAACTGCCGGTCGGCCAAGGAGCGGTACAGTGAGACCTACCGAAGCGCCAAGCTCGCGTACGCGCGTTCGGTGGCCGGCCTCTTGAAGGTCGAAGAGCAGGCGCGCGGCGTGGCTCTGGATACCTACAATTCGGTCACGGCGCAGGCGTCGACCGACTTGCGCGCCGACTACGCCCGGCATCTCTCCGCTCGCAATCAGGCCTGGGAGAGGATCGAAGCGGAGACCTTGGCGACGATCGCCATGCTCGATGCGCGAATCGATGAGCTGAGCGTGGACATTCTCGGGCTGAAGCTCGACAAGGTCTACAAGCGCATCGACATGGGCTTCCTGATGATGCGGAAGAACACGGGCTCTGACGCCGGGCTGCCGCTGTTTGCCGTGTTCACTCCGACGGTACCCGACTTCGAGGTGGCCATGCACATCACGAAGAAGGAGAGGTCGAACGATTACATCGAGCACGTCTCCTGCTCGCGCAAGAGTGTGCGATCGTGGTTCCGCAGCGCCTTCAGCCAGACGATCCGCAGGCATGCGGAAACCCACCTCACCCGCTGGGGCAGTGACCGCTACTGGTACGCGGTCGACCTGACCGTGCGAATCACGGCGAAGTTCGCCGGCGTCATCCCGGACAGCGTCCGGAAGCGGATCCATCTTGCGCAGCCCGACTTCGACGAGATCCTGATCGTGAGCGAGGCTCCGCTGTGGGAGGTGAAGGTCGAAGACCGCTTGCTGCGTCCGGTGCCGGTCGGCGATCCGCTCGTCATCGGGCGCAAGGGCAAGGGCTTCTGGTTGATCGACAGCTTCGACACGACGTCGGCGGAAGAGTATGTCCGGAGGGAGTTCACGAGCGACCGGAAGAAGTAGTCCACACCTCCGTTGTATTAACCGGTGTGACCAGAAACCTTCTGGTCACATCGGGTTGGTCGTCGCTTCTCTGCCGCATAGCGGTAGTCGCAGACATGCCGCCCGGGTGTTCCGAGCGACAACGCCAACTAAACAACACGGCGCATTACTGCGCTGTCCTGTGGAGACATACAACATGTCCGACTCGGCTGCTATCGAAGTGCTTCCCGCGAAAACCCCATTCGTCACCGTCAAGGAAGCCAGGGCGAAACTCAACGAAGTGTTGGCCCAGGCTCCCATCGGCGGCACGCTGTTCGGTATCACCTGTACCTCATTCGACCTGAGCATCCTCGGTACGCCTGACGAGGCGGGTCAGGAGGACTGGCGCGTGGGTGTGATCCTGACCCTGCCTCGCTCCGCCACCATGATCGGGGGCTGGCTGGCCAGTAAGGGTGTCTGGTTCTCCACGCGCAAGGTCTCCTTCGTGATCGACGCCAAGTCGAATGAAGTGACTGTTGGCCCCGCCGGGAGCGAAGGCGGTCCTCGCCATCACGCGCACAAGTACGTTCTGCTCAACGGGACGTTCCAGATCGCTCACCAGCTCTCCACCGAGATGAAGCAGACCCGTCCGTTCCGCGACGGGACGACGCGGATCTGGTACGACACCACCTTCGATACCACGGACTTCGAGCATGTCCTCGAAGTGGTGCGCTCCGAGCTCACGGGAAAGAAGCCGTCCTTCTGGTCGTGACCAGCGAGTCGGAAGGCGCCTCCTGCCTTCCCTCTGAGTAAGCGCCATCGCCCGGTGCAATAGGGGGTAAGACGGAGCCTCACCCCATTGGGGCTCTGTCTTGTTTTAACTTTGTCTATTCAGGAATATAGTAAAAGGCGCAGTTTTCGGTAACTGTTTAACTGTTTAACTGTTTAGTGGGGGACGTTTGTACATCAGCTAAAGGCTTGTTGCCAAGCGGACTCGCTGCGCATTCTTCTAACAAGGTCTCAGAAAAAAAACTCGCGCATGTTCGATTAAATGACTCAGGCAACGACTTCAGGCGGTGGCTATTAGCAAATCGATATAAAATCGCTGGAAAAATATCTCGCATTGCTAATAACTCTCGAGACTATTAGCAGTTTGCACTATCAGTTGCGAATAAAAAAACGATGAAAATATACCTGATTGCAAAATTCGCAGACAGCGCTTCTGTGGCTGCTTTCGAACCGTCCAATAAGTCGCCAGGTCAAGACAAGAAACGTCTGCGACTAACCTCCACTTGTTTCCTGTTCCCAAGATCTCAGCAGTGCAGCCGTTTGTTACGTCATGGGTTTCTCACATAGATATCGTATTCGATGCCAAGAAGATTAAGTGACTTGATCTGGCTATAGTGGCTCAGAATGCGGCCTAGCGCTCCATATTGGATGAGCTTTGATCTCAGCACTTCATCGAGAATCAGAAGCTTTGGTTGCCTGTCCCGGATATCCTCTTCAATGGTGTTCATGAGCTTCTGCCACTCTGAATCTATATTGAGTGCGAGATTTCCCTCGGCATTAAGCATGCCTTTATATTCGATAAGCTGAAGTATGTATCCGTATGAATAACGCCAGGCCCAGCTTAGCTTGTGGTAAAGCAGCAGTTTGTCGAAGCGTCGTCCGTCATTGCAAATTACGGCCACTGAGTCTCCTGGCTTGGTCATTGTAGCGAAGATGTCATCGACTGGTTTCAGATCTGGTGCTATCGGCATCCATCTCGTAGGGTAGGCGCCGGTTGCGGCAAGCCCCGTCAAAGCGCAGACTGTACCGAGGAGTACCAGCTGTGCTACTAAGCAAGATCTGTCGAATATTTTCTGTCGTTTGACAGGTGCGACCTTGCTAAAAGTCTTCTCAAGCGCCACTACCAGTAGTGCGCCGATGGTTAGTTGCACTCCGGTCAACATTGGGATCGCTTGATAGGTCCAGCCTTTGGATTGATAAACGAATTCGAGATAAGAAATCACCATCAAGGCTAGAAGCGGGAGGAACAGTCGGTGTTGTCTGAGTAACAGAAGTGCTCCTGAAATTCCCAGCAACAGTTTTAACGGTCCGTTGGGAATGGACTGGAGGGTCAATACGACTGAGCGAGAACAATCGCTGTAGCTGTAATAGTTCACTACATCCGGTACGTGGATAAAGAGAAAGTTGTGCAGAGCTTGTGAATTCCAAAATAAAAAGTGAATTGCATAGATTAGGTGAACTCCCCAGAAAGCCAATATTTCAGGTGATCGCCGGAGATCATTGCGTCTGGCCTGAAACGCCATCGTCAGATCGACTGCTATTGCAGTCAACGCAAAGTATGGTTTGATAATCGCCCCAATTCCAGCGAACACCCCCGCAGCAAGCGCCAGGGGGAGACTGATATTGCGATCGGAGTAGCGCACGAAGCGCAGGAAAAAGAAGGGAAGATAAGCCATTATGAATAGATGCTCTCTCTGGGCGAAGTCCTCAGGCGCGCAATAGGATAGGCCTATGAAGTCAAAGGCTAGAGCGCTGAGACAGACGAGCTGATCTCTTCTGTCACAGACTTTGAGAGCTATCCAGGAAAGCGTCATGGACAGCGACGCCATGGAGCAGACGAAGAGGTTGATTGCCATTGATACGGTCAAGCCGGACAAGTTCGACACGATCAAGGGAATCATGGAGATATAGCAGATCGGTGGCGGGTTGATTTCCCAGACCTCCAGGTAAAGCCGGTTGCCCAGGAGAATCTCTCTACCACATCCAAGAAATGTGCCGACGTCAATGCCGAGGAATGGGTGTCTGAGGTTTTCCCGAAAGAAGGTCAGTAAGACGATTGTCGCGAAAATTAAATACCAGACACGAGCCATGATTTTGCGTCAGAGTGTGCTGGTTACAGCGTTCAGTAACTTATTCCACCCGGCTGATGCGCGGCTCCAGCGTCCATCGAATGCTTCGATTTTGTCAACGGTCGAAGCGAGGCTGCCGTGCGTGTCGAGCCAAGACCTCAGTGTGTCCGTCGCGTTGTCGAGGCTGCCTCCGGGAAAGCGAATGATGCCGCAGATAGTATCACTTTTGACGCCAGTCGTTGATGTTTTTGTAAAGGGAATCGCCTTTACTCGACATGCCGCGGCATCCGCGAAGATGCGAGCTTCCATCGCTGTTCCGTCGAAGCCGAAGAATTCAGACATCTCGACGACAACCTTCCGGCGCTCGCCGGACGGTGCGTCGCCGGCAATGCGCTCCACCAGCTTTGTGAAAGTCGCCTGGTGCTGCGGTAGGATCGGGTTGGCAACAAAGTCTCCGTTGACCAGACCTTCGAAATGTGTGCGGGAAACAGGATTCTTCCAGCCGCCGCCACACAAGGCAAAGTAGGATGGCATCTCAATCTCGCGGGGGAGCATGGCAATGGCGAAAGCATAAATGTACGCAGAAAAATATTCGGCTGTCCTGACCCGATCCACGAAGGAGAGAGCTTTACCTCCGACCGGTGCACTTCCGGTTACTTCTGGAATCAAGCGATACCACTGCGGATCAGATGATTTCGGTGGTTGCTCGAGTAAGAAATTACGACCGTCTTGGGTGACAACCGCCGTGTTGAACATGCAGTTCATCAGATCCATCGAGATCTGACCTTTGCCTCCGTAGAGCCCGTCTCGGTCGCAGTCTTCGCCGCATTCTAGTTTCGTTAGATGGTCTGGATAGTGGTTGAATGGTCCTACATCCCAACCGGCAATCGCAAGTTTTCCTCCAGCAGCGGCCAGAGAAATGACTGTGAAATTGCCTGTATTGCCGGCGTTGCAGAAGGCAATTGGGAATTGACCCCGCTGCCTGAGCTGTTCTGCCAAATGTTGATGATGGATAGGTGCAAGCGGTGCTGCCTCGCCGCCTTTCATCAGATCATCGGAGCGGAAGTCATAAACAGTCGAGATTCCGGTGAGGTCCGCCAGCTTTTGACCATCTCCGATCTGGCATGTATAGACGACGTCGGCGTCTTTTGTTCGGGCGATCGAAGGTGGGAAGTGAGCGCAGGTCTGCCCGTGAAACCCGATGAGATCAATGTTGCTCAGATCGAAATTGAGCGAAAGTTGCTTGTCTGCTCTGGCGATGTCGACCAGCTCATTTACCGCTCGTGCGACGAACGCGAGATACTTATCGTGCACGGAATCGAAACTGGCATCGCTTTCATTCAAACGCCGAACGGCTTCTGTCATGTCGCCTTTCGCGTCGTTGATCACTTCGCGTACCCGGCGCAGGTGATCAGTCAAATCCGATGGCGAGGGCCGGCTGTGAGCTTTTAGATCTTGGATCGTTCCGTCTGTGTTGAACTTGGTCAAAACAACGTCGGCGCCATCGAGCGAATTGCCGGTCATAACACCGATTACGAGTAGGTAGTCGCGCACCATGGCAGGTAGAACTCCTGAACAAACAAGCAGAAAAAATATATCGGTCGAGGATATCACAAACGCTAGCAGGCGGTGGGCCAAGCTACGCTAATCACGTTTCTTGATAGTAAATCCAGTTTTTATTGGCCTCTTAGTTCTATATGATGTTTCTCTCCCTTTTATATCATTGCTGTTGTCATGATTGTTTAACTACAGTAAGAAGTCCTTTATCTTCGCTCCTGGCTGATTTTCTCCCAACCACTGACACAGCTACACCTTCCACACTTCGACTCTGCGTGCAACTCGCGCTGAGTGTGGTCTGGCTATGGAGCAAACTCATGCGTGGCTGTGCGGCCACGCTGACCGATGTGTTTCCCACCCTCCGCTCTCTACGAAAGGGGAGACGACATGAACCAACAAAACCTCCAACTGGCAGCGCTACTGTTGGTAGCGTTCGCCGCCTTGATAACCATCAACGTGTGCGTTCTCGTCTGGGTGGTGAAATACACCCGGCGACAGGCGCGCCAACGGCAGTTCGAGGACGGACCTGACTTCGTTGACTTCACGGAAAACTGCGACGACGATGGGCTGGTCGAACTCGAGCCAGCTCGAGAGGAGCATGAATACAGCTCGTCCATCATTCCGCGACCGAACTTCGGTACGCGAGACTCGGTGAACCTTTGCGTCCAGCGTGCCCGGAAGCTCAAGGAAGAGAGCGAAAAGGTCTGGAACGACACCGAGGACTTCTTCGAAGCCAAGCGCCTGGCGGAGCTAGCTATGGCGGAACTGGACAAGAATGCGAAGCGCGACCACTGGTTCGCGCCGCGCATCCTTGACTGGCTGGCATGGCTGCACACTAACCAGGGCATGCTTGGCTATCCGGAAGCCGCCGAGTACTGGGAGCGTGCCGCCCAGATCGCGACTGAATGGCACGAACAGTGTTCTGACCTGCTGCCGCACTTCGAAGAGTGCTTGGCGTGGGTCGAGCGTCAATACCCTCGCGGCAGTTCCTGTGAGGACTGACGCTCGCTTCCCACAGCCTGAACGACGGAGGCGGCCAAGCTTTCGCTGTACCGGCTGACCATACAACATGCACCGCTCGTGGTGTCATGCCTGACGAGATCAGGCATGACCCGAGCATAGTAGTGAGGTGCCCATGACCAATCTCCGATTAAGCAAGTTCATAACCGGGGTAGGCTTCATCGGCCTGACCGTTGCCCTGGTTTCATCAGTCGTGGGCAAACTGGCCCACATGTGGGAGCTGGACCTGTCGTTCGCGGTCCTCAGTCTGGCAGCGCTCATGCTGACGGCTTTCCGGCTCAAAGAGTACCTGCATTCGCTGGAGGACCGCATGACCCTCCGGCTGTTGTTCGTCCCCATGACGCTCAACATGCTGCTCTCGTCGTACGCTCTCATCTCTACTGCGGATAACCAGGTGCGAGCGCTCGCGGTCCTCGGGCTGCTCGGCTGGGCGATGGTGATTGTGTCTATGAGGCAAGCCTTCAAAGCATACATCCCCTTCGGTCGCGGCTTCCTGCCCAAGGACGTCTGGATCAATCCGCCCGTGAAGGTCATGCAGGAAGGTGATGCCATCCTCGTTCGCGGCAACATGGCCAACTTCCTGCGCGAGGCGATGGGCCACTGCGAGACGATCGTCCGCGGTCGTGACGGGAGGCTCTACACCTTCTCCGCTCTCATCGAGGCGGGTACGACGTGGCGCTTGCTGGATGAGCTGATTCAGAGCTACCACGACGGCGGATACGACTACATCGTACTGCGGCTGAACAAGCCATTCTCCCGCGAAGAGCGCGAGCAGGCGGTCGAAGTGGTCGAAGGCATGATGGCGCGCAACAAGACGTGGACGGAGATGTCTCGCATCGCCTTCCGCGAAATGGTTGCCGGCTTGCCCTTACCGAAGGGCTTCAAGGAGCGCCTGATCACGAAGCACTTGCCGACCGGATACGATGTCATCGGCAAGTACTGGGGCGGACTGCGAGAGGGACGGTGGACCTGCATCGCATGCAACATCTACCTTCTCCAGGTGCTGGGCCGTCAGATGGCTGAGTACGGCACAGGCATGTTCGGCTTGTTCGGTGAGTTCAATCCGATTCTGCCGATCCGGTTGATCCGCGATCCGCAGTACCGCTGGCTCACCACGGTCGACCGGGACAACTCGGCTACCGCCGCCTGAGAGTTGTTCCATAGTCAGCCCGATGGCGAATGACACCGGACTCGCCACCGAGTCTGGTGTCATGTCGTTGTTTCCCCCTTGTGCGCAGACGGCCAGGCGTATCTTGCCTGGCCGTCTGCGCGCTTTTCTTCTCAAAAACAAGGAGCAATCTTGGCAGAACCGACCATTCGACAGTACGAGTTCGTGGCAGGGTTCGGTTGGAAGGACCGACTCTACGAGCGCCTGCTCATCGCAATCGTCAACAGCGGTGTGACGCTCCGTCACATCAGCTTCTCCAACGTCGGGTTTCTCTCCCGCAAGTGCGTCATTCAAGTGGCGGGTAGGATTGACGAGTTCCGCGTGGAACTGCCCTTCATCGGCGCTTATCCAGCCGAGTACGGAATTTCGGTCAATGAGGTCTTAGTGACGGAAGTGCTGTAAAGGAACAGAGTGAGCTGGGCTGCGAAAGACACACACGCAGCAATAGTCGCATTGGGCAAAGAGTGGCTACGCGAGTCAATTACCTTGCCCCTTCGATTTATTCTATTAAAACAACTAGTAGAAAGAAAAACAGGCACAACGCGGCCAGAGAGAAGCTGTTTTGGCTTCTCTCTGGCGCGCTGTGGTCAGTCGACCGGGGCAGGCGGCTTAGACCGTGCTTCTAAGCCGCTTGCTCATCCGATCAAACTGACGCCGCCGGCCCGGTCGTCATTCAGTTGATGCACCACTTGGCCTTGTAGGCGATGGTGAACGTGCCGGGGGTGCCCGCGTCGCCCTTGCTCTTGGCCGGGACCTTGACGACGTAGCAGCGGCTGCCCGTCTTCGCGGCGTCCTTGGCGGCGATGAAGTCGTGCGACTTGGACAGGATCTCCAGCTCCTTCACGCCGACGTGGTCGTGGACGTTGACCTCCACTTCCTTGTCCGAGTAGTTGTAGACCACGATCTTCCGCTCGGTCGTGGTGTAGCGCGGCTTGACCTTGATGGTCTTCTTGACCTTCTTCTTGCCGGCCTGCTCGGTCTCCTCCTCGATCACCGGCTCGGGGTCGGTCTCCTCGGAGAGGAGCTGGCGGACGACCTTGATGTCCTTGGACGGGTTGCGCAGGGTCAGGCAGAAGTCCTCGCCGACGGACACGTGGCTCTCGACCGTGGAGGACTGGGTCTTCTGCATCTCGCCCTGGCTGTCCGGCTCGAACACGCGCACCTCGGCCGCCGGCATGTCGGTGCCCAGCTTCGAGTCCTTGTTGTTCTTGCCGCGGAGCTTGACCACCGCGCCGGCCTTCGGCAGGTCGGTCTCCGCCTGGCCGCTGCCGAGCAGGTAGTAGTGGCCGTACTGGGCGTGGTACTCGTGCTTGATCGGGACGTCGGCGGACACGAACAGCGCGGGGTTGTTCGGCACGCCGCTCTCGAGCGTGTACTTGTCGTTGAGCTTGTACATCTTCGAGTCGCCGACGGTCTCGCTCTCGGCCGCCTCGAAGTCGACCTCGGCGTCCGCTTGGACCGACTCCGCGTGCACGCTGCGGGCCGCGAAGCCGGCGGCCGCCGGAGCGGCGTGCTTGCGCAGGCCCTCGAGGTTGGCGGCGTCGGAGTGGTTGTACCCGGCGATGAGCCGGACCGCCGCGTCGGCGAAGGTCGCGCCGGCGTTGTTGGGCAGCTCGACGTAGCAGGCGAACCGGTCGAGGGTGCCCTTCTCGCGGTTGTAGAACAGCTCGTACACCGGCCGCCAGTTGAGGCCCTTCGTCTCGTAGAGCAGCTTCAGGTCGAAGGTGCCTTCGTTCTCCACGTCCTGCTCGATGGCCAGCACGGTCAGGTTGGAAACGCCCGCGGGGATGCCTGCCCCCAGCTCGTACTTCGGGGTGATCGGCATGATCAGGGTCTTGCCCTCGACGGACAGGATGGCCGTGCGCCCGTCCACGATGTCCACGAGGACGCCCGTCGTGCGCCGCTCCTCGCCGGTCTTGGTCTCCTCGACCAACGTGATCTCGCTGCCGATGGACTTCTGCAGCAAGGCGTTGCCCGTCAGGTTGGCCGGGCGGAGCGAGCGCGTGCCGAACTTGATCTTGCCGGTCCCGCCGACCGAGACGATGGTCTGGCTGCCGCCGACGAACTCCTTGGGCAGGCCGCCGATGAAGACCTTGGACTTGCCCTTGGGGAGCGTGACGCGGCGGACCTCGCGGATGACGGCGGGGCCGCCGGTGTAGGCGGTCAGGTTGATGGCCTCGGCCTTGTTGGAGCTGATGACGTCGGACGCGGGGTTCTTCGGAGTCGACATGTGTGTTTACCCTTGTTAGAGTGTTGTGGTCAGCAAGCTTCAAGCCTGCTGATGCCGTAGGAACGTGCCCTGGTCTACCTGTCAGGGCATCACGAGAAACCGGTTTCGCTTAAGTGACAACCCACCCTCTTCGTCGCAAGACAAAGTACAAAGGGTGTTAACAGCACGGAGATTCGGGGGCTGGAAAGTTTGGTTGTCGGCTCTCGCAAAACGGGTTTTTCGGTAGACAACGCACCCTAGTAGATGGACTTTCCAGGGGTCTACTTTTACTTCAACCTATTTAACAGTCGCCGAGTTCACGCGGCTCTTGCGATTGCGCGGCGAATCCTGGAAAACGGTTGTCAATGTGTTCCTGGTATTTAATGACCGATGTCTTTGCGCGGCTCACGCTAGTCCGAAACCGAGATTACAGGCGATGCTTGGCAAGTCGGATATTGATTTATTCTATTGCTTGTATATCGCAAGTATATAGATGGTGCTCATTCCATGCGCGCTTCCAGGTAGCAGTTGTTTCGTGCCTTTCCGAACCAAATGAAAACTTACTGATGGACACCTTGATTCCATGCCGCTAATGTCAGTTATGCGGAATGAGATGCACCTTATTAACGAACAGCGTGATTGTGTAGAAAACCTAAATTAGAGCCTGTTCACGAAAAAGATGTTCAATACATCAAGACTGTAGTTTGTTTAGACAATATGAACATCGGCTTTTAAGCGTAATCTCTGTGAGTCGAGTCTGCCTTCGAAAATCTCGTTGAGCGTGTCCCGATGACGGAAATCGGCTCTGTGAGCTACTATTCATATTTGTGATATATGGAGCATCTCAATTAGCCATGGAATTCGTTTTGCTCTTCTCCAAGCTCAGCAAGCGAAGATGTGCTTAAAAAGCCTTCTTTGACTTGCTTTTCAAGCCTGGAAATGGCATCTTCTTGATCAGCTTTCGTTCTTTCTTTGCAGGTATTATTCCTGATTCGAGCACCCAGAGTCCCTTTCGATTACATAGTGGAGCGGAACGCCGCGTGATGAGATTCAAAAGTGTCAGAGTGTGGGTTTGCACAGTTCTGTTTGAATGCTCTGACGCATTTCGAGCAGCAGCAGTTGGACCAGCACGCGGAGCCGTGACGCAGAAGTTTGGGTTTAAACAGATCTGCATTTCGTCGATGCAGGCTGTCATCTTCGGAACGCATTGCTTGTGAGCGTCTCGAGGAGTCTAATTTTCGGTCTGTCGAAATCGACATGACGTAAGGAGCGCGCCCATGTGGGCATTCCCCTCGCTTCATTAGGCGCGCCGAATCGTGTGTTTCGGACGCTACCGCTGGTGGTGGCGTTCTGTTCTGGGTGTTGTGTGTCCGGGTCTCCTCCATTGCTGCGAGCACTTTGGAAAGAGACATAAAACTGAAAAGGAGTCGACGCAGCGACTCTGAGGAATCGGAATGCGATATTTCACGGCGAATCAAACGTTCGATGTCCGAACTGTCGTCAACGATCGTGTGAAGGCAGGTCAAATCTACCTGGTGTACGCGGAAACCGCTGATACCGTCTCCCTCCTCGTGAATCTTTACGAGGCCAAGTTGGAACGCGCGTCGTTGACCGACCGCGGCATATTCACGGAGTTCTCCGAGTCTGAGGCCCAGCATGTGGACGCCGCCGCGAATCTGATGAAGGAACGTCGGCGTGAACTCGAGGCGGCTAAGCGAGAATCTGCTGTCAAGCTGGCGAGGCTCGAGCGCACCCGATTGGTTGTGACCGAGCTGACAACCAGCGCGGAGTTCTGCGGGGTCAAGCCGCAGGCGGAGGAGCCGGTCAATTGCTTCCTCGCTCGTGTCGAGTCGGAGTCGCGTGACGCCCATGCGGCAATCGGGGCAGCGGAGGCGCGGCTCGGAGAGTCGGAGGCAGCCTTCTATCGGCTCGAAGTGCTGAACGACATGATCTGGAAGGCCCGCCAGGTCGGCAAGCTTCCCTACCCTGACGACGTGGCGACCGCGGACTGATGATGCTTCAGTTCAGATCCTGAAGATCCCGGACAGTAGAGAAGCACCCATTCGGGCGCTTCTGCTTAAGGGGTGCCACCTCTTGTGGTGGCACCCTTGGGGTGCTGTGCTGTGTCCACATACTTTTCACTTTTTACTCTTACCTCTGCTAAATGCAATAATACGAAAAAGAGTAGTAAATAAAAAGTGACGAAAAAATCGCGAGATGGGTCGCTAGCTGTTAGTTTCTTTGAGTGGGCCTCTTGATAGGTCGAAAGAAGCTCGTGAACAGGTTTTGCAGATGCCGGAGTGGGCAGAGGCGTACGTACGCCTCTGCCCACCGGCGGTAACCGTAGAACGACAGCCCGACTGGCGACAACCGGCAGCGCGCGCCGGTTGTCACGTCTCAGTCAGCTATCGCCGAAGTTACTTCCCGCTACGATTCCACGGGAAGCTGGCTTCGATTCGACGCAGCATGGCGTCGAAGTCTTCGGTAACCTCATGGACTTCCCGAGCGCCCACGAAGGCGACCAGCTGTCGCTTCATCCATCCGATGGACTCGGCGGGCTTGCCTTCGGTCTGCATCGTGATGTACGAGCCGGTCATGCCCTTGGGGCATTCGGTGAGCGACTCGCACTCGACGAAGAGGGCGCGGCCGTCCTCGAGACCCTGGAAGTTGTCGTACCACCGCCGGTAAGCCGGCATGATCTTGCGACGGAGCTGGGCGCGGGCCTGTCCCAGGAGGACGTCCAGCACCAGTTGGTCGATGTCGGAGTTGTCTGGCTTGGTAGCCTTCGCTCCCTTCTTGACCGGGCGCTCTGAGAAGAGCGTGATCTCGTCGCCCGTGTGGCCGATGTTCTCGCGGATCCGGATACGGTGTGCGACCGGGAAGTCTTCGCTCCCGGGGATGTAGATGAACTTCTCGTCGCCCTCGTGGAACGCGCCCCACGGTTTGAACCGGTGGAAGTTGTTCTGGAGAACGGCGGGGATGACTTCGCGGGCGTAGGTCGGATCGGCGCTGACGAAGAACTTGATCTTGTTCATGGCTTTGGTGCTTTCGTTGGGTGAAAGAGTTCGTGCACGTCACCTGTCACCCGGCTCGACGACGTGCTCTGTTGGCTTGCTCGGTTAATCGAGGCAAGCGTCATCCACAAATGAATCCACCCAACAGGTCAACCCGCTCTCGCTCTGCGCGCTAGATCGTAGCTAGGTTGTACTTCTGGGGTGGAAACTCCTTGTCAGAAAGGAAAGTGGAAGACAGTTTAAGGTAGTCAATAGACTGGTCTCGATTCAAGGAAGCCGCAGGTTTTTGAATCTGGATTTAGACCAAATTTTGTTAAGGTCGCAGCGCGCCAACACCGATATTGGAGATACCAAAATGGTGGCGCTTGCGGAAGGCAAATCAAGCTTGTGACCCGACTGCGAAGTTAGCTGCAGGCATTCCTGCGGTCGCGACTGAGCCGGTTTTGTTCCACACCATCAATGCGCGGGGCCGAGGTCGGCCACGAGAACGGCGGAATATGGTTCCCAAGTTCCATAGAAAGACGTTTATACTGTCACCGATGCTCTATCGGCAGTTTTTTCAATTGACCGGCATAATTCAGAACCACCTGTCTGAGGTTCTCAAAAGCCTCATGAAATCCCATCTTCAACATCTCTTCGTAAGCATCAGAGAAGGTCCAGTCGTGAGCGCTCATACGATAAACAGCCACGATAAGACCGGTTCTGTCCATGCCGTGCAGGCAATGAACATAGACCGAGTGTCGATTTGAATCTCTCATGATCTCGAGAAATTCTTCTATTTTGCTGGCGTCTGGAATATCAAAAGGTCTGAACGGAATTGAGACATAATCGAAACCTAGCTCCGATGCCAGTTTACGTTCTGCAGCAATGGATTCCGGTTCTTCGCGCAGATTTATCAGCGTCTTGACCCCCTTCTCTCTCAACCGAAGAAAGCCGTCCCTACTGGGTTGACCGCCGCGCCACAGCTCGTTGCCGACCTTCTGAAGGTTCGGTAAGTGATCGTCGTCAGTATGGAGATATCTATTCATGTTTAAGCTCGGAGAAAAAATACTTTGCTGTGATCGCGCATGGGAAGAGATAATAAACATACCCAAATTTGAGCTACTTTGTTTACTCCATCAATCACCAAGGAGAAAAGAGTGACCTCGACACAGGCTAGCAACAAAGCGCAAGAACGTCTTCCCGACAACTGTTTGACCAACAGCATCGCCATTCTGGACTTCGGCTCCCAGTACTCTCAATTGATCGCAAGGAGAGTCAGGGAGACGAAAACATACTCTGAAGTCCTGCCATTCAGCATCTCGTACGAAGATTTGAAGAGGCTCAATCCACGCGGAATAATTCTTTCCGGTGGACCGAACAGCTGTTATGACCAGTATGCACCGAAGCTTGATCCCGAAATCTGGAAGATGGGCTTGCCGATTTTGGGCGTCTGTTACGGCATGCAGCTAATGGCGCATGACCTCGGCGGTACGGTGGAATCAGGCGACCTGCGCGAGTATGGTCGGGCACTACTGACGGTGGTACGTCACGGCAAGCTGTTCGACGGCATGGATCCGACGATCGAAAGCTGGATGAGCCATGGAGACAGCGTTACCGAATTGCCGGAAGGTTTTGAAATCATCGGCAGCACGATGAGCACGCCTGTCGCAGCGATCTCGGATGAGGATCGTGGCTACTACGGTGTTCAATTCCACCCGGAGGTCGTCCATACTAGAGGTGGGCAGCGCGTCCTTGAAAACTTCGTCGTGAATATCTGCGGTTGTCCTCAGACATGGACAATGGATAGGTTCGTGGACGAGGCGATCGGTAAGGTCAGAGCTCAGGTCGGAGACAAGCGCATTTTGCTCGCACTTTCCGGCGGTGTCGATAGCTCGACACTGGCTTTCCTACTGCATAAAGCCATTGGTGACAAGCTTACATGCATGTTCATCGATCAAGGTTTTATGAGGAAAAATGAGCCTGAGTGGCTGGTGAAGAAGTTTGCTGAATTCAAGATTCCGGTGCATTTCGTAAAGGCGCGCAGTCGATTTATCGAAAAGCTAGCTGGTGTCACGGATCCAGAGGATAAGCGAAAGATCATCGGCAAAGAATTTATCGAGGTCTTCGATGAAGAGTCGCAGAGATTAGGACCATTCGACTATCTCGCCCAGGGAACGCTTTATCCGGACGTGATCGAATCATCGGGAACCCGCATCGATCCTAAGACTGGCGAACGTATCGCCGTAAAGATCAAATCGCATCATAACGTCGGTGGCTTACCGAAGAACTTGCAATTCAAGCTAGTGGAGCCATTTGCAAAGCTCTTCAAGGACGAAGTGCGACTGCTTGCTCGCGAACTCGATGTTCCGGACGGTATTGTTGTAAGGCATCCATTCCCAGGACCTGGGCTTGCGATTAGAGTGGTCGGTGAGGTCACTAAGGATCGTTTGAAGACACTACGCGAAGCAGATTGGATCATTCGCGAAGAAGTTAAAGCTCATGGACTCTACCGGCAGGTATGGCAGATGTTCGGTATTCTCCTGCCGACGAAGTCGGTGGGTGTTATGGGCGATCAGCGCACATATATGAATCAGATTGTCATTCGTGCCGTAACCAGCGAAGACGGTATGACTGCTGATTGGGCTCGCCTGCCGTACGACCTGTTGGAAACTATTTCTCGGCGCATCGTTAACGAAGTGCCGGGAATTAACAGGGTTATGTACGATATCACCTCGAAACCGCCCGCTACGATCGAGTGGGAATAAAACTTTAGATATTGCGCAATCTCACATCTGACACTGATGAGCAGGTAACTTAGAATAGAATCCGCTGATGTGCTTAACATCAGCTTTGGCCGCTTGGGCCTGTCAGAGCTGAAATGCAGTGCGAATTGTATGATTGGCCGGGTATTGCGGCTGTGCAGTTCAACATTGCGTCTGGATATGATTCAGAGCTAGATTTTTGTGCTCACCTTTCCTTCACTATTTTGGTATCCCACTTAACTCCTGACTTCCCCAAACAATCTTTCTGACTCTTCCCTGCATGGGTTGAGTGATCACGCCGTTCGTTCTGAACAGGAAAACCCGGCAGTTTTTGTGCCTGCTTGGGTGTAGAAGTCCGTTCCTTCGGCAAACTTTCTGACTCTTCCCTGCATGGGTTGAGTGACCACGCCGTTCGTTCTGAATAGGAAAACCCGGCAGTTTCTGTGCCTGCTTGGGTCTAGAAGTCCCTTCCTTCAGCAAACTTTCGCACTGAAGGCTTGAAGTCTCTGGTCTGGCCAGAGTTTTCCCAAACCTCCTGCCTTGCCATCTCAGGCAATGTCGGGGCAGCAAAGGACGACCACACATGAAGCATTTGATTGGAATCCGCGAGTTCAAGCAGAAGAAGTTCCCCGGCCACGCCGAGCTGTTCGCCCGTCTCGCCGGTGGGCAGAACCCCTGGGCGCTCGTGATCGCCTGTTCCGACTCCCGCTACACGGCGGAGATGGTGATGAACGCCGACCCCGGGGACCTGTTCGTCGTGCGCAACGCCGGCAACCAGGTGCTGCGATACACCATCGCACACCCGAGCGACAGCGCCTCCGGCATCGAGTACGCCCTCAACTTCCTGAAGGTGAACGACGTCTTCGTGCTGGGTCACTACGGCTGCGGTGTTGTCCAGGCGGCACTGTCGCGTCCGCCGGCGCTCGAGGCCAACAAGGCGGTCTGCTGCTGGGTTGATCACACTCGCCACGATGTCGTGGGCAACTGGGACAGCCTCCCCGTGGATGAGCAGGTCCGACTCTGGCGGGAAGGGTGCCGTCAGAACGTCGTCCACCAGATCGAGAACCTCGACAGCCACCCGAGCTTCCAGGAGCGGGCGAAGGAGATCCGGGTCCACGGTTTGATCTTCGACATCCTGCCCGGCAACGTCGAGGAGTACGACAAGGACACCGGGCTGTGGAGCGTCATCGGGCCGGCCGAAGAGATCCCCGCAGCTTAATCGGCCAGCAGTCGGTCGCTGGTAGCCGGCTTAGTGAGCGGCTCGATGTTTGAGTTGTTGTCTTTGCGGGTCTGCAGCGCTGACCCGCCGAAATTGAGTCCCGATTCGGTTGCAGCTGTGAGCGCCCTTCTGTCTCCACCTGAAGCATGAATGCTCGGGTGGTGCGAAGGTGCGCTCACAGCGGCTTGCCATCTCGGGCTTGTTCGATTCGGTCGTGGTATTAAAAAAGATAGTAGAGATCGAGAAAGAAGCAAGCCCGTTGGAGGACTTGCCTTACTCCGGGAGGAGCGGTGCCGATGATGCTGGCACCGCTCCTTCCAGGAGTTACACCAATCGCGGAATCGCTCAGGCTCAGGCGGCCCGAACTTACTTGTCGCCGAAGAGCCGGAAGTACGCGTCTTCCAGGCGGTCGACTCCGTAGAAGAGTTCTTTGAAGCCCTCTTCGTAGAGATCGCCGACCGCTTGATTGACGCAGCGTTGCTCGATCTCTTTCATGAGCTTATCCAGAGTTACGTCATTGTCGGCGGCGTGGTTCGCCATCTTCTCCTTCACCTTGACCAGGCGCTCGATCACTTCGACTCGCTTGTCGAGCTTCTTTTCAGGCTGGATGCCGCGCCGAAGGTCCCAAACCCGCTCCAGTTCGAGTTGGATGAGACGTACGACCTCGTAGCCACCCTTTTCTTTGGCTCGGTTGCGGTAGCTGTTGAGGTAGAGCGAGACCTGTTGCAGGTGCGCCTTGACCACCAGACTGTCGCCTGCGTGGTCGGTGACGTTGCCCTCGAAGTACATCTGGTCGCGGGCGCGAACCACCGCCGTGTCGGAACCGACCGGCTCCGCTTGCGGATTTTCGAGTACTCGCTTGACGAACGTGACGTGATTCTGGGGCTGGTCGATGAACTCCTTACTAGGGCCGCACTCGTCGAACAGGTCGAGGTCGAGCTTTGCTTGGTTGAGATGGTAGAGAGCGCGCGGATTGTTCTTGCTGGCCGGTTCCAGTTCTCCCTGAATCTTGGCGCGGAGCTTCGCGCTCGTCTCTCGGTAGCCTATCGCAGCCTGCAGCTCGTTGACTAGCTTGTCCAGGTAGTTGAGACGGCTGGTACGGTAGATTGGGTCGTACGAGCGATTGAATTCCACCTCGACGTACTTGACCTCGTTCTCCGCGGTCTGGACGGCCTGCTGGACCACCCGAGAGCCGGGCTGTTGCACGGCTTGCTTCTTCAGCGCCTGCAGGCGACTGAGGGACTCGGTGAACTGCTTCTTTTCCGCACTCTCCGGTTTGGCGGAGCCGCAGCCGACGCTGGCGAGGAGAGCTGTCAGAAGTCCGCCGATGAACAGATTCTTGGTCATGAGTTTCTCCACGTACGATGTTGCTGAAACTGCTGCCGCCAGGTCTCCTGAATGACTCGGCGCAAGCTGGAGCAAATCCGCGAACTGACATCGAGGTGCTGAGCTAGCGACTTTCGCGCGTTTGCTCGTGATACCGTGCATCGCTGTCCAAACCAGGATTTGGGCAGGATGGGGCGAATGTGGTGATGGGGTTGAAAGGGTAGAGGTTTTGCCGCACCTAGATGTCAAGCGAATTTGATGTAACTCACGCTACCTCCGGACGCCGAAGAAATGGAATGGATAGAACGGCATTTTTACAAGGGATGGCGCATTTATTTGAGACCGTTAACATAGCTGATATGGTAGCGATTGTGAGAGATCGCAAGTGTCAGGCGCGTGGCTTATGCCTGATGGATACAGGAACTCCAGTATCTCGTTCAATCATGTTTGTGATGATAACGAACTGTGGATTTCCACCGTCTACCATTGCGAGGCCCGCTAACTGTGGGTTTCCACGGTTGTCTCCAGCCGTGTCCACGGTGCTGACAAACGTGGAGTTTGGACTTTGCCGAGATTGAACTTTTGCGCTGATGAAACGATTTCCGCCGCTCCGAATAGTCGCCTCTTGAAAGATCGCTCGGCAGTTTCTGGTTGTTGAGTGGGTGTCGATGGATGTCTGGAGTAGTTTGCTTGATAGTTTGCACTAGCCTATTGGCCGGAAGGGTCTAAAATTAGGAGCAGGTAAATAGAGGTATCAGGTGGCGAAACTCTTACTGGTCGATGACGATGAGAAGCTGGTAAATGCCGTGCGCAGGTGGCTATCTCAAGCGGGTCATGTTCTCGACGTGGCGTCCGATGGCGACCAGGCGTTAAGACTTCTGGCTAACGGTAACTATGATGTCTTAATTCTGGATTGGACAATTCCTGGACCGTCAGGCCTCGAAATCACTCAGCGCTTTCGAGGCGGCGGTGGAGAGACACCGATACTTTTCCTCACGGCAAAGGATAGCGTGGTGGATAAAACCGCTGGATTCCTTGCCGGAGCTGATGATTACCTGACGAAGCCCTTCGACATCAGGGAGTTGTCACTAAGAGTCAATGCGCTTCTTCGGCGAACACCCGGCATCATCGCTGAAGTATTAAAGGTTGGCGATTTGATTCTAGATCAGCGTGCCATGCGCGTTATGAAGGATGGCAAAGATCTGTATTTGCAGAAGATGGAGTATTCTCTTCTGCAATATTTCATGCGCCATCCTGGAGAGGTTTTTTCGCCTGAGTCGTTGATTGACACGGTCTGGCCGACCGATGCCAAATGTTCTCTCACCAGTCTTCGTGTCTGTATCAAAAAGCTTCGCGACAAAATTGATACCGACGATAAGCCTTCTATGATTGTTAACCTACCGGGGCGGGGCTATAGCTTTGGGACCCCGGCGCTCCAGGCGAGAAGCTCCGCGCAAGAAAAAGCGATGCCGGATTCTGAAGAATAGGCGCGACACCGATAGATAAATGAGATTCACCATAAATAAACACGGAAAAATTCTGTCTGCCGCAGCAGATCTGAAGGCTGAGGGTGACGATCTGTCGATTCTAAGCGGCTTTAGCTTCTACACGCTAGTCGATGATCGCGACTCGATCAGTGTGAAGAATTTCATAGACCAGGTCGTGAGCCAGTCCGACATACTCTCCTGTCATCTGCGTCTTCATTTGAATCAGGCAAAAGAGAGCACCTCTTTGGTCTGCTTCGGCATGTCGTCGGCGGATCGAGAGAGTGTTCATCTCTCTTTGCGAGAGATCCCTTCGACGTTGGAGACTCAGAGGAAGAAACTTGATGATGCTAAAGAGCGTCTGCGTTTGTTTTTTCAACAAATGCCCATTGCTATTTTGATCGTCAACGGTAATGGCATGGTGCAAGCTGTCAACTCATCGGCAGAACGCTTGTTCGGCTGTACGTCCAGGGAGCTTGCTGGAAAGTCGACCAGCGATTTGTTCATCGAAGGTGCGCCTGACCTCAAGGCGCAAACAACGATGGAGACTGCCCAGGCGGTGATGAGCCGAATAACCGCGCGACGTCACACGCAGAGTGTCGCTCTGGAGTATTGTGTCCAGATCCTCGACCGGTCAGATGATCTCTATCTTCTTTGTCTCGTCGACATTTCGGAGCGCATTGCTCTGGAAAAATTGAAGCAGGAGTTTGTCGCGATGGTAAGTCATGATCTCAAAGCTCCGTTGTCATGTTTGCAGGCCAATATCTCGCTCTTGCTGGATGGCAAGGCAGAAATAGATAGCTCTTCGGGCAAAGAGACGTTGAAAGATATGGAGTCAGAGTCTACCAAGCTGATGAAGTTCATCGAGGATTTGCTCGACTTGACGCGCCTGGAGTCAGGCAAATTCGTGATGGAGAGACATTCTACGCCACTGTGGCCGATTATTCAGCGGGCCGCGCGGAATGTCAGTCGGCAAACATCAGAAAAAAGTATCTTGCTTGCACTGCCGGATACCGAGCTGGAGGCGATGGTGGATGGCGAGCGCATAGTGCAAGTTTTGACGAATCTGCTCACGAATGCGATAAAGGCGTCGGCTCCGGGAGCCGAGATAAAGGTCACTTGTCAGGATTTCGATCACGCGGTCGATGTCAGAGTTATCGACAGTGGTTGTGGACTCTCTGAGGCGGATCGAGAGCTCGTATTTGAAAAGTTCGTCAGGGGAGAGGACCGGCATGCGGGTACCGGGCTGGGTCTCAGTATTTGTAAGGCGATTGTCGAACAGCATGGTGGGACCATAGGTGTGGATACCGTATATGGTGCCGGAGCAACGTTTTGGTTTCGGCTGCCGTGCGCCTGAGCTTAACGTGATCTGCCGAGTGAGAAGCTGATTATTCCTTCGTCTCTGTCGTCGACCTTCTCGCCGGTGTCCTGTAGTAAGAGCACGCATTCTGGTCTCGCTTTTCTGAAGCGGTCAAGACCGCCTTCCGTCAAATTGTTGCAGTGGGCGACGCAGAGTGCCTCGAGAGAGCGGCATGCTGCCAGGCTTTTCAGTGTTGTATCAGTGATTTTATTGCCTCTGAGATCGATTCGCCGCAAGTGTCGATAGTTTGCCAATTCATCCAGTCCGGCATCACTGAGTCCAAGCTCTGTCAGGCTCAGGCTTTCCAGTCGCCGTAAGAGCGCACTGATTTTGGACATGTCCTGGTTGGTGAATCCGCTTTTGTGAAGCAGTAAAGTCTTGAGATCGAGCTTGCTGAGCGCCTTGAGATCGATGCCGGTGCAATTCTTGAGATACAGTGTCTTCAACGATGGCGATTGCGCAAGTGTTTGGAAGGTGCCATCGGGCAGGTCCATCTCCAGTCCCAGTCCGGTCAACTTGCGGAGTTTTACCAGGTCCCGAAAAGCCAGAATCGATAGCTTTGGATGACCCAAAAGCAGTAGCGATTCAACTGTTCCGAGGTCTGCAATCGCTCTTACACCGGCGTCATTCACCATGTTGGATTCCACTGAAATCGTGGTTACCGTTTTGCCTTTTAGTTTAGAAAAACCAGCTCCAGTGACCGGTGCGCTGATCTTAATCACCCTCAAGTTGTTCTTATCGCAAAGGTAGTCGAAATCTTTATCCATTGCATAAGTGAAGGCAAGCCAGCCGTTACCGCTCCAGAAGAATTTGTAGGCAGACTTTTGTTCGTCGGGGAAGACAGAACTGCTTATTGACGGAACCCACATCGGATCTATCTTCTCCTTGTGTGATTCGACTACATCTTCCTTCTCTTTCGTTACCAGGTTGTTGAGTAAAGTGGGTGGTGCAGCCATCGCGACAATGATGAGCAGTGCTATTCCTGCAAGCAGTAGCACCGGTTTTCGAGAAGGATTGTTGTCTGCGGTAGGAGCGTGAGATTCAATGTTTTTGTCTAAACCGATGTCTAATAGATCTTGTGGCAACCGCTCCTTTGGCGGGATTGTGGAGGCGAGGGCGCTGGCCAGTTCGTTAAAATCGTTGAATCGGCCTGCTTCGTTGTAGTCCAGGCAGCGAGAAAGAATGTCTTCCAGGTTTCGTAGTTGAGGTGTGGGTGCCAGTTGAGCTGACAGGACTGGAGGCTCTAATTCTGGCCTGGTACCAGTTGTCGAAAATGGTGCATGTCCAGAGACTGACTCGAAGAGAACGCAACCGAATGAAAAGATTTCCGATCGAATCGAAAGCGGTGCTCCGCGTAGTTGTTCTGGACTCCAGTTAGACTGTGTTGACGAATTGACGGTACCTGGGAGCAACTCCGCCATGCCGAAGTCGCAGACCTTAACCGAGAGTTCGTTATCAAATAGCGACAGCAAGATTTTGTCGACGCCCAGCGCTTTGTGCAAAACGCCTTGCTCATGAGCATACTGAAGTGCTTTACTCACCAGTTGGAAGGAGGAAACCGCAAGAGCGGTCGGTAAAGAACCGCTGTTGTCCAGATATTCACGAATAGAACAGCCGGCAAAATACTCGAGCACGATATATGGGATACCGCCTTCGGAGCTGTTGGAGTCTAAGATTTGAATGATGTTGGCATGTGTAAGTTTGCCCATTATCTTCGCGGCTTGACGGACATTATTGCTGTCGATGCCGTTGACTGCGTGGATCTGCTTGATCACGACGAAACGACGAATGTCTCTGTCGAAGCATTTGAAGGTTGTTACCACTGCGCTTTCTTCAAGCAAACGGAGGGGTTTGTAGCGGACCAGGGGAAATGAAGCTTCGGTTAGCTCGGGAAATTCCTGCTCAGCATCTGGTTCGGATTGCTCCGTGCTCAGGGCTTCCATCTTTCGCGTTATTGATTGGAAGCCGCAATTGCATCGACTGTTTATCAGCACCCACTCGGCCATCGAGTCTTGATTCTTGCTGTCGGCTATGAAATTGCCGCAACGCATGCAGACGTTGTCTTTCTGCGCCTCTTGTCGTACATCAGCTAAGTCGACCCGACCGCAGGAGCAAGCATCGCCTCCGAAGATCCATTGAGTAATAGACCAATGTGGCTGAGCCTTCTTGGGTTTTTCGCAAATTGAGCAGGTTTCAGTAGACATGTTGACTGAAGGAGAGATTCCATTCATGTATACCTCGAGATGAGTAATGATGAATCCATCGGTTTTCAATACCGTTTTTCGAATTTCGTCAGAAGCCTCACTTTTACTTTTTTCTCCTCTAGTTGAGGCTCCGCAACAAATCGTCGCCGGTGTTTGAGATAACGGTGTTTCGAATTAGATAGAAGGACGGCGAGAAATCTGGTTTCGGGTGAATCAGTTACTCTATACGGGTTTGTCTAGATTCTCCATTCTTGGCTATTCATGCATTGCTCGCCGCCTGCGTTTTAGGATAGCCTGAGTCAGAGCGTTTCTCTAATATCAGCGGTACGGGGTTTTTCCAGGCGACGCGTAGCACAAATTCGCAGCCGAGATCTTGAGCACGGGGCATTGACCTGTGCAAGAGACCGATTGTGCGAATAGCGCGTCCTCATTCTTCAACCGGGCGTGCACGACGCCCAGATCAATGGAGGAGCCATGTCCATCCTCGGCGTCAAGCAGGTGGCACGTAGTTTGATTTTGTCCTCGTACCGATACCTGATCGCCCTATTCGCCATCGGTCTTTTGTTTTTCGGCGCCCTTGAGAATCATCGAGCCACCACCTACGAGCCGCTCAGGGAGCTGGACTTCGCCAGGGATGGTCGGAACTTCACCGACGAGTCAGCACGAGGGTTGAGCCGCTTTCGGCTCAGTGCAATCAATCTCAAGGGAACCGGTATCACGGACGCCACTGTACGCGAGCTGGCGATAATAGGGACAGAGATTACCGCGCTCAATCTCTCTTACACTGCCGTGACCGACTCCGGTATGGAGCAGTTGTTCCAGTTAGGCAAGCTAACCAGCCTGTTTCTAGACGGCACTTCGATCTCGGACGAGAGCGGAGCGCACCTGCTGAGGTTGATACATCTGAGGACATTGTCGCTCGAAGATACGTGCCTGACCAATCGCTTCTTCGAACTGCTCTGTCCGTCTTCGAACATCGTGGAACTTTCGTTGAGCCGGACTGAAGCTGACGACATTACTGTGGCGAAGGTCCGCTGGCTTCGAGGTCTCAAACTTCTCATGCTGTCGCGCACCAGGATTACCGACGCGGCTATTGCATCCTTGCCCTCTAAGCTGGAGATTCTCTATGTCGACGATACGAATCTGACCGACGGGTGCGTCGCGGAACTGAGCTACCTCAAGAATCTGAGGTTGCTGAGCATCCGGAACACTAGGCTGACCGCTATCGGTCGAGAACGCTTGCGCTCCTCGTTGCCCTGGTCAACGTCCATCGTTTTCTAGCTTCAGGATATGCAAGATCCCTAGGCTTGCTCGGCGCGTAGTAGCGTTGCGACAACCGGTAGCGACACGAGTGGATGGCGGTGTCGTTTTGCCAGCATTGAGCATGCTTGCCGTGTTTTACACGGAGGGTTTCCTGTTCAATGCTGGCTATTTTGCCGTCCTTTCCCGCTTTTTCCCTTTCCCCTTTATTTACTCAACTAGCGGCGAAAATGTTGTTTCTCAACTCAAAAGTCACCGGATTTTTCAGTAACCGGAAGCCTTTAGCTGAGTACCAACAACCACCACTGAGGCAATACTACATCTTCTTTATTACGAATACGTATAGTATAAGAAAGGCTCGCTGTAAGGCTTCAGCGAACCCCCGTACTGTGCTAACGAGAAATAATTTTCCGGGACT
>CAYQKX010000079.1:0-34830 GCA_964418155.1 uncultured Candidatus Obscuribacterales bacterium
TCTCAGTTGGTCCGTACATATTCCACAGTTCAGCGCATCGTTCCACAAGTTGATTCGCCAGAACACGCGGTAGTGGCTCGCCACCGCACAAAATTTTCAGCCGCTTATCGCCGTTCCATCCAGCTTCCAGCAAAAGGCGGAAGGTTGTCCAGCAAGACGTTGCCTTTCCATTTATCGCGCAATTCATCGGACGTCATGAGCACGATGCCCGCTGCAAGCAGCTGAACAACATCTTTGCGCTTGTCGCGACTCTTTGCAATTTCATAAGCAGAGGCAATAGCCTTTTTGTTCTCACCTTTGTCCAGGAGCACGCTACAAGGGACAGCTGCGATGTCATCAAACAACTTTTCGGAATCGAGTCGCTTGGTATCGACGGCAGAAGCCTTGCTCACACTGGGTTTTAAGCCAGGTGCAGCAACCTTGGGAAGTTTGGCCGGATTGACGATAGTGAAGGCGAATGCGGCTCCGCACAAGATCGCCAGACCGAGCTGCAAACAAATGACTTCTTTGAACATACTGCGATCTTCTGGCGGTTGTCCGTCTGAATTCTTGGCCAAGTTCTTTCCTCCCACACAAAAGCCTAGTTGTTACCTTCCCAGAAAAATCATACTTGTACTACTAGGTTACGCCTTAAGTTAATCCACTCCTGTACGAATGAATCAATGGCGGCTTTCTTCGTCACATACCGCCCCAGCTGTGCCTTTGCCTGCTCCGCCAGTTGGTTCAACTTGACCAGATAAAATGAGACGCTCGGTTCATTAATTGCTGTGTTTCCGATAATTTGCAATTCGGTCAGGATGGCCGCGTCGATGACTGCATCCATATCGTGCTCGTCCTCGATCAAATCGACGAGCATCTTGCCAAACTCCAACGCTTCCAGGGTAGCTATCGCATTTTCGCTCTCCGAAGGCGCGTCGTGCCGTCGCAAGCCTCTCTTGTCGGTCAACGCTCTCGACCAGTCGAAAAAATGCCTTTCCTTCATTGTCGCAACATGCGGAATCAGATCAGGACTTGCTGATAGACAGGACGGTATCAACGTGGAGCGACCTTGAGTCAATTGAGCAAGTGGTCCAAGCATCTCTTCCCCGTCGCGCCTGAAAGGCACAACCTGACAGCGACTGACGACAGTGGTCAAGACTTGCTCGACCGTGCGCGCAAAGAAAGCGAAGAGCATAACACCACGAGGCTCTTCAATTGTTTTCAAAAGCGCATTAGCAGCTGGTCTATGAAAGACCTCCTGACTTGCATCTTCGACTACTATTACTCGCTTGTAAGAAGAAGTCTTCGATAACTCTTGCGAGATCAGCCTGGCACGCTCAACTGGAATGATTGTCGTTGTCGATTCGCTGTCTTTGAGCTCGAACCAGGCGGATGGATGCTTGCCCTCTTGTATCCAACGGCAGCTCTGGCAGCGGCTCTCCGTTGGCATTTCCCGAACACCGCAAGAGCCGGACCGCTCCTTTGATTGATCTGTGCAATTCAAATACATGGCAATTTGCCGCACAGTAAGCCACTTGTCGCTTGTACTTCCCCCAACGAACAAATATGCGTGCGCCAACTTCCCCTGCTCGATGGCGGAGCTGAAGAACTTCGTGACCGTCGGCTGGCTCTTGATTAAGGAAGGTTCAAAAACAACAACCATTGCCTGCTGAAACCAACGCTTGGATGAACTTTATTCCACCGTAGTTTACACAAATGCGCACTAAAACTTGATGACGCCGCTCTCACCAAGTGTAAGTAATCTTAATCAAAGCCAAAAAATAAATCGAAGAAATTGACAGCTCTTGGCGTGTAGCCTAGACTATTCAGGTTCCGAAGAGTCCGGATCTTGGGACTTTTCTGTGTGGCAGCGACGAATGCCTGTGGGCTAAGTTGCCGGGTCCTGTAGCGCCCATCGTCGCTTGTCGTCTAGACAAAGTACTGTCGGCAACCCAATAATCGGGAGAGAAGCATTGGCAAACGTAATTGTAGTCGGTGCACAATTCGGTGACGAGGGCAAAGCGAAAGTCACCGATTTGCTAGCCAGAAATGCTGACATGGTCGTACGCTACCAGGGCGGTGCTAACGCCGGACACACGGTAGTAGCTAACGGCAACACATACAAATTTCACTTAATTCCATCCGGAATTCTCTACGCAGGCAAGGTCTGTATCCTCGGACCCGGTATGGTTATCGACCCCAAGGCGTTCATCTCCGAGATCGACGCATTGATGGAGCGCGGACTGGACGACAAGCTCTTGAAGATTTCGGCCTCCGCGCATGTCACGATGCCTTATCACCTTGCTATAGATGCGGCTGAAGAAGAAAGCCGCGGTAAGCAAAAGATTGGCACGACAAAGCGAGGGATCGGTCCGACATACGCGGACAAGTGCGCCCGGTCAGGCATTCGCATGGAAGACCTGCTCGATCGCGAGGTCCTCAAGGCCAAGCTCGACTGGATGGTACCCCGCAAGAACGTCCTTCTGGAGCGGATATACAATCTACCCCCACTCAATGCAGACGAGATACTCAAGGAGTATTTCGAGCTCGGAGAGAAGGTCAAAAAATATGTGTGCGACACTTCTGCTCTGATCTTCCAGGCCGTGGGCGAGCGCAAGAACATCCTGTTCGAAGGCGCTCAAGGAACGCTTCTCGATCTCGATCACGGTACCTACCCCTACGTCACGAGCTCGAGCCCTTCGGCTGGCGGAGCTTGCACCGGAACTGGCGTAGGTCCGACCACCATCGACCGCGTCATCGGCGTGATGAAAGCTTATGTCACCAGAGTTGGTGAAGGTCCGTTCCCGTCCGAATTGACCGACGAGCTTGGCGTTCGCCTGAGAGAGATCGGTGCCGAAATCGGCACCACCACTGGACGTCCCAGACGCTGCGGCTGGTTCGACGCGGTTCTTGGCCGGTATGCGGTTCGCATCAACGGTCTTGACTGCCTGGCCATCACGAAGCTAGACGTACTCGACGGTTTCGAAGAGATTCAAGTGTGCGTCGCGTATCGCGATCGTCTGACCGGCGAAACCTACACGGACCTTCCCACGATCGGTAGCAAGTTCCAGCACATGGAGCCTGTCTTCAAGACCATCAAGGGCTGGCTGACGCCGACCACCGATTGCAGAAGTGTGCAAGATCTACCTGAGCTTGCCAGACAGTACCTCAACTTCATCTCCGACGAACTTGACTGCCCAATCGCCATCGTCAGCGTCGGACCGATGCGTGACAACACAGTCGTCATCGAAGATCCGATTCACGGACCGAAGCGCGTGTTGAGCAAACACCTCAGATAGGAGTCTCTCCTGAACAACTTCAAACCGTTCTGTCCACTGGCGGAACGGTTTTTTCTATTGTTTTCCTAATGTCGCCAACCAGTTGAATGCGCGATATATGCAACGTTTGACGAAAGATGCAAAGTCCTTGCGCTTCTTCTCTATGCGCTCTTTTCCGGCAAGCGCTATTGCGTTGTCAGGTTCGATCAAAAGCATCTTATCGTAGACCTGGCCAGCCGACTCAAGCTCGTAGAGCCTCAGTTCGAGAAGTTCGGCGAGCTTGCTCAGAGCCTTAATCGACTCGGGAGCGACTTCCACATATCGGGCAACAGCCTTGCGCGCGGCATCGTACTCACCGTTTGCCTCGTATATCTCGCAGAGGTCGAATAGCCAGTTGATATTCTCCGGTCTGAGAGACATCGCCTTTTCAAGCTCTTTCTGCGCCGTCTCGACGTCACCCATTTTGCGGTGGATGGAAGATGACAGGTAGAGCATCTCGGGATCTGACCGATTGCCTGTTTTGGTCTTGGAAAGGACTTCCTGAGCCTCTTTGACATTGTGATTTGCAATCAAAGCGGCAATCAACGCTTCTTTGGCGCGCACCTCATTTGGTGCCAAACGCACCGCCTCCCTGGCTAGGGCGAGCGAAATCTCAACGCTGAGACTCTCCAGATGCATCTCAGAAAGAGCTATGTAAGGCTCTGCAAGACCTGGTTTTAGGTTTTTCACCGTTTCATACTCGACTATGGAAAGTGACCACAAGCCAATCTTTCGATAGAGGCGACCGGCTAGCAAACAAACATCAGGATCGCGCGGGTTATCTTGCTTGAGCTTCTCAATTTTCATTCTGGCGCTAGAGTAAGAGCCGTCATCTATCAGTCGATCGAGGAAGCGCAAGGAAGGATCAGAGATGGTCGACTCACCTGGACCGGAAGCGCTTACGCCAGCGGGCAGTCCGATAATTGCCGAACACGAAAAGAAAAGGCCTACTAAAATCAGGACTGTTAGACCGATTTTCGAGGGAGGACAGCGATTGAATCCGCTCTTACAGATCATCGACTCTCACCAACAACGGTAGCAAGTAATCAAATTATTCTTGCTATTATCCAGTATGCTTCAAAATTGAAACCTTTGTCTCTAACAGGCTTTCCAAAGTATCAACGTGACTAACTCGAGGGTAAGCGATTATCCATTATGGCACGTAATGGTGGCATCAATAACCACCGGGACATTGATCGGCGTCTATATTCTGGTAATGGGGCGACTTAACGTCGACCAAAAGGTCGAGGATCCGGTCAAGACTCAGACTCTCGCTCTAGCAGAACGGATGGCTCAATTCTCGGAAGAACACTCTGGCTTCGGACCGGTCGGCATCTGCGATTTGATTCAAAATCCGGGTCAGGATTACGTGGGACAGGCAAGACGAATTACCTCGCTCAACTCCGCCAAAGCGGCCTTGCATTCGTCCTGGGTGGTGGCCACTATGCTCAAGAGCAGAGTCGCAAAAGACTGGGTCGGACACGATTTGAATGAAATCGAGGCAATCGAGCGCCGACTCAGCGATCGGATGAGTCAGGTAGCAGGAAGTGCGAGCGTAGACGATAAAGATCCGACAGGAACAATCGTCGGGCAGATTCTAAAGACGTTGAGAATGCAGGAGCCCACAGATTTTAAGACCGTAGCAGTATCTATTAGTCTCGGCAGATTGAAAGAAGACGACAACATGATGCTTGCTAAAACTTGCAAGCACCCTCCATCGGAGGAAGGTCAGAGCTACACGGTCAATGGCTATTTCCGAGCATCCTCCCCAGTGCCATCGGGAGACGGCACATACGTCCGATTCTTGCCGATTGCGGACCGCTGTCAGATTATCGAAACAGAAAAGCTAATCGGGCTGGCGCGAGGCATGGTACCAAACGCGATCACGATGACAGTGACTTACGAACCGAAGCGCAAGTCAACGACGGCGGTGCGGTTCGTGCGCAAAGTCTCGGCATTGCTTGGTGGCAGCGCACCGCAGGCGATGGCGAGTGCGTGCGTATTCAGGTTTCCCCAGGGTCGAGCAAATAAGTTCAGCACCGCCCAGCAGCTTTTCGACGCGACAACCTGGACGGGCGCCGGTTACTGGCAGCAGGCCACGGGCGGCCCGGTGCCGGGCAGCGGAAGTTTGAAACTGACTATTGCACCGGCCCTGCCTCAGATGGCACCGGCAGAGGCTCTCTCACTCGGTTTTTATCACTGGCTTCGCAGCCTCAATCCTGCACCCGATCCCAGAGCAGTCATAAAAGCACTGCAGATGGAGTTTCGGAGCGTTGCCGCCAAGACTGAAGCCGGTTATCCGGCCAACAGTTGTCTGGCACAGGACACTGGAGCGCGAGAGCGGACGCTCCTGCGCGGCGGTACGACCGAAGAGCAGAGCGCGATCGGGCAATGTTTCGAATACCCCAACAAAATTGTGCCATATCCGCAAAACGCAGTGCCGCTCTACATCGACCGTTCGGGCAATGTCAATCTAGCGGGGCGGATAGGGTTCGATAAAACGTTATGCAATGGCTACCTCGAAGCTGTTTTTGCAACAAATCTGGCCGCGCTCGAGACAATTGCAACCGCCAATCTCGTGAAGAAGCAGGTGGTTTTGGAAAGCCGCGCAGTGAATTCTAGGCTATCGATAAAACAGCTCGAGCTCTCATCCTTGACAACAAGGATCAACACACTACGCCGAAAGCAAGCAAGCTCTTCTTCGGCTGAACTCGCTCAGAAGTTAGCTTCATCGCTAAGTCAAATTGATGACCTCAATAACTCTTGCGCCGCGGACCAGAACAGAATAAAGGTGCTTCACAAGATACTCGAGCTGACACGTACCGCACGACTCAACGCAGATCGTGAAGGAGCCAAGACATATGAGCTTGCTTCAACAACGTTTACCCAGCTGCGCAACGGCCTGCATCAATTCGACTCACCATTGAAAGCGTATCTTTTAGGAAGACATCTATTCTTTCAACCCGTAGTCGAACCGGTGAAGGAGGAGCAGTTTTTTGAAACGGCCAACCGCGCTGTAACCGACTCCGAATTCGATGAGCGTGAACAGGCATTGGTGTCAAAGTGGTTTCAAAAAGATCTACAGGTCCTAGCTCCTTACAGCCAAATCCAGGAACAGCTCGCAAAGGCAACCATCGACCAAAAGCCCGTATCCGATGTCATCTCTGAAGTAGAACTCGATGACGACATGCAACCACTTACGGTGCTGCTGGACGGAAGAGATCTTGGACGGGAGAGCGATGCCATCATACATACATCGACAGCCTATCCATTCGCCGCCACTCCCGTTTCCGAAGATCAGGCATTTTACTACTCAAAGAACGCAACCAATAGCGGCACTGATCGCCAGGCGCTGTGGTCAGTTGCGATGCGCGATCTGCTGTTACACCCCGTTCATGATGGCAAGAGTCGCCTGATCATCAGGACCGATTCGTCATGGGTAAAGAAATTTTCTCCTGAGCTCGAAGCAAACTGTGCACTGGGACTCGAGTTTCAAGTCAGACGGCCAATGCCTGACAAGAAGGAAATCATTCAGGGTGCTTATATTGCAGAACCTTCAAGACATTTGATGACGCCACAAATTCCGCCAATCCCGGCCGATTTATTATAGGCAAGCAAAAACCAGCCGACGGATATTCCGACGACTGGTTTCAGAAGTTTCGTTTGTAAACCGGACTATTCGCCGGTCTCTTCAGCGGACTCTTCTTTCTTCGCTTTTTTCGATTTGGCTCGCTTTTTGCTTTCGTCGACTTCGGCAGGAGTCAAGCCGGAAGCTTTCTCAAGCGCTTCGAGGCGCTCGATCAGCTCTTCATACTCTTCTCTGCTGACAAAACCAAAATCTCTGGCCTTTTCTTGGACCTTTTCGGTAACTTTGCGCTCGATTTCACCCGTACGCTTGGTTGCTTCGTCTTGAAGCCCTTTCAAGAAGGACTGAGCATTATCAGTCTTAATTTTGCCTTGCTCTTCGAGCTCCGTGACGAGGTCTTGTCCGATCTTGACAACATCCTGCATGGCGTCATTGAGAGCCGTTTTGATGCGGTCGATGCTAGACGTGGCTCCAACGCTGGTTAATACAGCTTTTTTGATTAAAGTGGTTCTTTCACTCATTCGATATTTCTCCACTAAATGCAGCTATTTCCAGAACAGGTGTCGCATTTCGTAGACACGAGCGACACGGATACGGCTGCTAGACCACACAAAGATATCAAGACAGTTGGTTAAATGCACGCTTTCACAAAGTAATTTGAAGTGAATTAAGCCTGTCAAGTCGCTGCAATATCGTCCTCCAACCAAGTAAAATACGTGCTCTTGGACGACCCCAGGTTACGCGCCTTGGGTCGTGGGAAGCGGGTTCAACCCTGGGGAGGGACATCTTGACAGCATCTGCGCGCGCAAAACTTTCTTCAAGATCGAGTCTGTTTTTGAGATTTGTATCGTCCGGTCTGTGCCTTTTACTTCTACTTTCGTTTCAACCACCCTGCGTGGCGCAATCCGGGGACTCGGGTCGACCAAGCCTCGTTGTATTGATTGTGGCGGATCAGTTTCCCTACAATTTCCTCGCCAGATATAAAGACCGCTTCCAGGCTGGTGGACTGCGCCTCCTGATGGAGCAGGGAGCTCAGTACCCTAACTGCACGTACGACTACGGCACGACTCACGCTGCTACAGGGGCGGTCGCCATAGCCAATGGGGCGTACCCGTGGAACACGGGTGTAGTGGGCAACACCTGGTACACACGCGGGAAGAAGACCACCACTTCGGCTATCGCCGATGATTCGACCGAAATGGTGGGCGCAAGCGGCAGCGCCGGAAGCAATAAAGCAGCGGGCACAACTATAGGTGACCAGCTCAAACTCGCCACCAACGGCCGCAGCAAAGTTTTTTCAATCGCAGGCGATCAGACATCGTCAATTCTCCTTGGTGGAAGATTGGCTAACAATGCCTTCTGGCTCGACACGAAGTCCGGAAATATGGTGACATCATCGAAGTACACCAAATCCCTCACAACATGGGCTTCGGCATTTAATGACCAGCACTATGCTGAAAAATTTATGGGCAAGCCGTGGCAAAGGCTACTTCCTGAGACCCAATACGCCGCTTCCACCAAAGACGATTATCCGTACGAACGAGCAGCAGTAGGCGATGGGAAAATATTCCCGCACGTAATCCAGGCCGGCGCACAAGGTCAGGATTACTGCGAGCAATTCAGCATGACGCCATTTGCCAATCAGATGGTAATCGACTTCGCCAAAGAGGCTGTCGACAAGGAGTTCCTCGGACAACACCCTGACACGGATCTGCTTGTTCTAGGACTAAATGCCGGGGAAAAACTGACTCAGGCTTTTGGCCCATACAGCCAGGAAACTGAGGATCTGGTCCTGAGAATGGATCAAAGTCTAGCCTCTCTGTTTCAGATGGTAAATGATAAAGTCGGCTTCAACAAAGCGTTGATTGTGTTTACCGCCTCCCATGGCTGCCCACTGATCCCCGAGTTTGCAAAAGAACGCGGTATGGACGGCGGGCGGATCGATCCGAAAGTATTCACGACTTTCCTCGACTCCAAGCTCGACTCGACTCTGGGACATGAAGACTGGATTGAAGCGTTCGAGCCACCCAATCTTTATCTCAATCTCGATGCCATCGATCGTCAAAAGCTCAGGCAGCCGGACGTCGAATCGCTCGTATCGCGTGTCGCACACTCGGTGCCTGGAATTGGCGAAGTATTCACAGCCTGGCAACTTTACACCAACCAACCACCCAACAGCCCGCAAACATCGAAAGTGCGCCGAAGCTACTACTTCGGTCGCAGCGGAGAGCTGTTCGTATCGCCGAAATCGGGTTACGTTTTTCTTGGTGAATCGACCGGCACCGGATATGGTTCTCCATTTGCCTATGACAGCCAGGTACCGCTCATGTTCTTCGGCAACGGTATCAAAGCCGGCAAATGCTGTGCAGACGCTTCGCCCTCCGATATTGCAGCGACAATTGCCGCATTGATAGGTATCGAAACACCATCGCTTTCGGAGGGCTCACCGCTATCCGAAGTCGTGACAGGATCAAGCGCGACTCTATCGACGCAGCGGTCGGAACCAAAGCCGGCTTCTGATGAGGACGATAAAGCGAAACGAAAACGGAAGTAATCGTTTACAACTTTGATCGCGCGAAACGCAAGAGGGCGAACCGAATGACGGAACCAGGTATCGAGCTCAAAGACCGGCAGATCGCAGAGAACCCTGCTATGGATAAGAAGGAAACCCTGGTGTTGGTGGACGGAAGTTCTTTGGCCTTCCGTTCTTTCTACGCTCTTCTGACGACCGGCATGCGCACGAAGAATGGCGTCCCGACCTGGGCCGTAATGGGCTTCTTCAACTCACTTTTCGACCTCATCGATCGACAGGCACCACATATGCTGGCGGTCTGTTTTGACTTGGATGAGCCTACGTTTCGCCATCAGGAGTTCGCCGAATACAAGGCCAACCGCCAGGAGATGCCGGATGACCTGGCAGTGCAATGGCCGCTTATCAAACGTGGTGTTGAGTCGCTCGGTATTCCAATTCTCGAATTGGCCGGATTCGAAGCTGACGACGTTATCGGCACTGTAGCCACGAAAGCGGCTCGTGATGGGCGTCGAGTAATCATACTAACGGGCGACAAAGACGCCTTCCAACTGGTCGGCGACGAAGGTAGTCTGATCGAAATTTTGATGCCAGGGAAAACCGGCTTGGCCTGCTTCAAGAAGAAAGAAGTTTTCGAGAAAATGGGCGTCTGGCCAGATCAGATCATCGACTACAAAGCGCTCTGCGGGGACGCATCAGACAACATTCCAGGCGTCAAGGGTATCGGCCCTGTCACCGCCGTGAAGCTGCTCACAGAGCACAAGACCCTCGAGGGTATCTACGAAAAGCTGGATGAGATTGCTCAACAAGCAGTCAAGAAAAAGCTGATTGAAGGCCGAGAGATTGCCTTCGCCAGTCAGCGCCTGGCCCGTATAGTTCTCGACGTTCCAGTCTCGTTCGACTATGAATCGTGCAAGCTCACAATGCCCGATGTCGAGCAAGCCGGAAAATTCTTCAAGAGCCTTCAGTTCCGCAGCCTGATCAATCGTCTGCCTGTGTGTCTTGCGACCTCCTTCTCCAGTGAAGGGGAAGACAAGAAAGATCTGGAGAAGAAGCTCAAAGCCATCATCAATGCAATAGAAGTCGCGCCAATTGCCTTCGCCGACATAGAAGGCGGGTCTCCACCAGAGAGAACAGAAGCTGTCTCCGACCTGACCATATCACTGGCAGAACCGAAGCGGGTTCACGTTGAAATCGAGATGCCAAAGTTCGGCGGTTTGCCTACACCTCTGATCGTCGTCCAGGAGAGCGAGTTGAACGATCTGGTTGCCGAACTGTCCAGACAAGAGGTTATATCCATAGACCTGGAGACGGACAGCATCAACTCTCTCGATACTGAGATTGTAGGCTGGGCTTTCGCCTGGGGAGAAGGAGTAAAGAACGATGGCGGGACGCTCACCGCTGACGCAACTTCATCGATTAAGAATTTGAAGACCGCTTACATTCCGGTCGGACATCGATACATCGGCGTCGAGCAATTGCCACCGGACTTGGTATCAAGCAAACTGAGAGGAATTCTAGAAGATCCGAAGATCGGAAAAATCGCGCAGAATGCCAAGTTTGAAATGAACGCAATTTCACTGCTGGGTATCAAACTCGGTCCAATGGTGAGTGACCCGATGCTCGCTAGTTACATAGTCGATCCGGATGACAAGCACGGACTGAAGGAACAAGCAGAACGCATATTCAACTACTACATGAAGCGCATCACCGAAGTTATAGGCTCCGGTAAAAAGCAAATCGACATGGGCCTGGCTCCGATCTCGAGCGTCGCTCCTTACGCAGCCGACGATGCCCGAGTTACCTTGGAACTTGCTCGATACTACTGCTGCACATTCGACGAAGAGCAAAGATACCTACTTCACCATATGGACTTGCCACTCTCTACGGTGCTTGCAAAGATGGAACAGACAGGCGTCGCCCTCGATCGAGACTACCTGAAAGTGCTTTCAGAAGAGCTCATCATAGACCTCACACAGCTTGAAAAAGACATCTTCCAGATAACCGGTCACACCTTCAACATCAACTCAACGCAACAGCTCCAGCGCGTATTGTTCGAAGAACTGAAGCTTTCAACAAAGGCTAAAACAAAAGGTGGAACCGGCTACTCTACAGACTCCGCGGTCCTGGAAGCGCTCAAGGACGATCACGAGATTATCGCAAAATTGCTGGACTATCGCCACCTCTCCAAGCTCCGCTCTACATACGTAGATGCCCTTCCCAAGGAGATCTCCAGACGCGACGGGCGGCTGCACGGCGAATTCAACCAGACGGTCGCGGCTACAGGACGACTATCAAGCAGCAATCCTAACTTGCAAAATATTCCAATCAGAACTGAGCTCGGACGCAAAATACGCAGAGCATTCATTACGGGCAACCCTGACGCACTCCTGATTTCCGCTGACTACTCGCAAATCGAGTTGCGCATGCTCGCACACATGTCCGGTGACGAGACGCTGATCGACGCGTTCAACCGCAATCAAGACATCCATGCCAGAACCGCCATGGAAATCTTCGACGTCCCTATAGACAAAGTCGACGACGACATGCGAAGAGTCGGCAAGACGCTGAACTTCGCTTTGATCTACCAGCAAGGACCGTTCGCAACAGCGCAATCTCTGGGAATCTCAACAAAAGAGGCTCAAGCCTTTATCGACAAATATTTCAGTCGTTATCCCAAAGTCAAGAAATTCATGAGCCAGACAATTGATGAAGCTCGAGCTAATAACTTCGTAAGCACCTTGTGGGGACGAAAGCGTCACTTCAAACACCTCAACGACCGCAATACCGGCGTCAGGCGAGCCGACGAGCGAGCCGCATGCAATGCGCCGCTTCAGGGTGGCGCCGCAGATCTGATGAAACTGGCCATGCTGGATCTCGACAAACGTCTCGAAGAGGCGGGAAGTAATGCGAAGCTGGTGCTCCAGGTACATGATGAATTGGTGCTTGAAGTGCCTCAGGACGAGCTGGAAGCAACAAAAGAGATCTTGAAATCGGCTATGGAGCTTGGACAGCCGATGAAGATTCCACTGAAGGTGGATCTGGGTGTAGGGAAAAACTGGATCGACGCAAAATAAAAGTGCACGGACACCGAGTGCCAATCAGCTATTGAACAAATCTCAGCACGCTCGAAAAGTCGATATTCCACCACTAAAAAAATCTCCATCCAGAAGTCCCGTTTCCTGATACATTTGTCATACAGGAATCAATCTGCATACGATAACCATGGTTTATTCGAGCAGCCAGATACGATTGATATGCAACTTTAGAAGCGCGGAGGAAATTTAATTGGCAGTCCGAACTTGCACAGAATTTCGTATCCCTGCAGTCATCGTACTTCTTTTGCTCCTGCTAAGTACGAGCGGTCCTTCCCAGGCATCGGCCCTAAGTGATGAATATAAAATCGCAATCTATGTCTACGGACAAAAACGATATTCAGATGCAGCGGCCTTATTTTGGGACGTCATTCAAAAAGATAAAACGTTCGCCGAGGGATACATCAAGTATGCCTCAGCCTGCTGGATAGGCGGCGACCAGGATACGGCGCTGAGGACATATTGGTACTTCGCGCATCACTTCCAAACGCACAAACAAATCGGCAGCGTAATGGCTTTTCTCAAGAAAAATGACAGGGCCTACGACGCTCACTATAAAGATCGCAGCTACGCGATACTTGTCTATTCGAAAGCGGCCAAGCAGTTCCCTGGAATGCCACCACAAGCCAGCAAAAGCGGACAGCAAAGCTCATCGATAGCAGCAGCCACACCGACTAACAATTCGCCATCGATTATCAACACGTTAGTACAGACTGTTCGCCCGCTCAAAAATAGACCAGCCGTTTCAGCGACGCTCGAATACAAAATCAAGGAAGCACTAAAAGCTTATCCTCCCGAATTGCTGAGCCTGCTCCATCGCAGGGGATGCAAAATCTGGTTGACGCCAACCTTGATTGACAAGGAGCCATCCTACGAAAACAGACAGCCCTCCGGTTACATGGAAGGCAACACCTATAAAGATTGTCCCGGTATGTTTTACGGAAATGGAATCGTTGTTTGCGAGTATGTTATTGGCAATGGTTTCGACTGGGAGTATACGCCTGATCCGATTGGCACACTGAAGCACGAGCTTGGGCATGCAGTCGACCACTATCTTGGCCAACTTTCAGAGTCAGAAGAGTACAGACATGCTTACCGCCTTGATTCTGGGGCGATTACAGATGACACAGTACGCAATAAGATCTCGTATTTCCTTCAGAAAGACACTCGCGGTCAACATGAAGCATTTGCAGAGCTGATGTGCGCGAAGTATGGCGGCGGCAATCATACAGACGATACATCCGGTCTGATGAAATCCCATTTTCCAATGACGATGAAATTCATCGATCGGAAGATCGCAGAGTTCGCCGCGAAGAAGGAAGACGACGACGATTAGTGTCAGTCGAGCGCGCTTATCCGAGTGGAGAACCGGTTTTAGTGACTCGTCTGTAGGCAGCCTTACTCAAAATGCGATATCAGTGCCTGACTTCGGCGACACTCTCACTCTGGCTGGTGGCGGCAAGCTTTCTGAGGCGGCTATTCTTGAATCCGTAGAAGGTGTAGATGAGCAATCCGACAGGACATGTGATTGCGTAGGTCTTCAACACGATCGGATTAAGATTGGCGGCGAGCACCGTACACCCGATGATGCCCGCAAGAGCGAGCATGGGATTGACCAGCTTGTTGCGCCAGGCTCCGGCACATACGAATACGAAAGCTATCAGAGTGCCGAGCACCATCATGTCGGCGATCTCACCGAAAGGCATGAAACCTGCGAACGCAGCGACGAGAATGCCGTTCAACAAAATACCGAAGGTTGGATTACCAAGATGCGACTTCTTGAAGATGCCAGGCAGCAAGCCATCTTCGGACATGTTGCGGAAAATTCGGGGACCGCCCATGCACAGAACTAGAAGCACGTTGAAGATACCGAGTACAGCACCATATGCAATCAGTTTTGCAGTCCAAACTTCGCCGGCAGCCGTAAGCAGCTTAGCTAGAGGCGCCGCCGCTTCGGATCCAACGAAGAGATCGTTGGGTTTTCCATCGATGGAGCATGGAGCAAGACCGGTCGCTACAGCCATAACAGCGACGTAAAGGACCGCTACGATTCCGACACAGAGGAAGGTACCACGAGTCGTATCCTTCTGACTCTTTGACTCACGAGCAAAGGTATAGAGAGCATCAAACCCCACATACGGAAATACCGCAATGGCTGCACCTTGTAAAACTCCTTCAAAGCCATGCGGCATAAAAGGCTGCCAGTTAGCGGGATTAACATGCGCGATACCAGCGCAAAGGAAAACAGCTAACAACACCATTTTCAGTATGACAAGAGCGAAGTTGAGCTTCGCGGATTTGCTGACCCCGCCAAACATCAAAATAAGTGTAATAACGGCAACAACCATTATTGCAATAATATTTACTCCGAAGGTCAGCTGACCTGTCTCGCTGACCGTCGACCCCTTCCAGAACGTGTCCAACTTAATTGCATCGAACGCTGTCTGCAAATACACACTCCAGGCGATAGCAACCGCCGCAGCGCCGAAGCTGTACTCCATGAACAAACCAAATGCCACCACCCACGCTACCAGCTCACCGATTGAGTTGTAGACGTAGCTATACGCGGAAACTCCATGAGGCATGTGTCTCGAGAATTTCTCGTAGCAGATGGCCACAATCAAAATAATCAGTCCGGTGATTAAAAACGACAGTACACCTGCCGGTCCCGCCTTACCTGCAATGATTCCGGGCATGGCGAAGATGCCAGCACCGATGGTGGCACCGATTCCCAGTCCGGTTAGCATCAACCATCCAAGGTGTTTCGGCGAATCCATATCGATCCCTTCCGAGACATTGGGGACCCGCCTGAATAATTCCGTCACGAGCGCCATAAAAACCCACCTGCACGCTGGCTTTCAAAAAAGTAAGCAAAAGGAAAACAAACATTGATATGGAACCCGAAGGCTCCTGTACATGCTAGCATAGCCAATCTAGTCAAGATCAACGTGTGCGTGAGGGCATTCACATGAAGTTTGAACGAGCAGTAGTTATTGGCGCCGGCGCAATGGGTAGCGGTATCGCGCAAGTACTCAGCCAGGCAGGGATTGAGGTAGTTCTAAAAGACGTTAAAGAAGAATTTGTCGAGCGCGGTCTGAAGAACATAAAAAGAATGTATGACTCGCGCGTCAAAAAAGAGGTTCTCACTCAAGCGGAAGCGGACTACCACTTCGGTCAAATCCGCGGAACCACGAGCTACGATGAGCTTGGACAGCCTGACATCGTAATTGAAGCAGCTCTAGAGACAATCGATGTCAAGCTCGAGATCTTCAAGACACTCGATAAAATCTGCCCGCCAAGCACAATCCTGGCAACTAACACCTCGGCGCTGTCGATTTCCGAGATCGCTTCGATTACGAAGCGCCCAGACAAAGTAGTGGGCATGCACTTCTTCAATCCAGCTCAGACAATGAAACTCGTCGAAGTGATTCCCGGCGTCAAGACCAGTGACGACACCGTCAAGCACGCCATGAAACTCTGCAGCGAAGTAATTAAAAAGATTCCGGTGCGCGTCAAAGAGTGCCCTGGTTTTCTTGTCAACCGCCTGCTCTTCCCTTATATGAATGAAGCGCTCTATGTGTTGCAAGAAGGAGCTTCGCCACAAGAAGTTGATGAGATGGTCGTCAAGTTCGGAATGCCGATGGGACCATTCACACTCTTCGACATGACCGGCATCGACATTTGCGCTCACGTCAACAGCTTTCTCTATAAAGAGTATGGTCCTCGCTTCGAGCCTTCGCCTTTGCTTGACAAGCTTGTCGCACATGGCTGCCTCGGACAAAAGACCGGAAGCGGCTTCTACTCGCATGAAGAAGGAAATATTCCTCAGAAGGGAGAAGCGAAGAAGGTCAATCCCAAGCTCGAGCAGATCATCAAAGAAGCGAATAGCGTGAAGAGTTTCCAACGCTCCAGCAAAAAGATCGATGCTCATCGCGTCATTCTGCCGATGTTTAACGAAGCGCTTTATGCCCTTCAAGAAGAAGTCGTAACGGCTTCCGACATCGATGTCGGCATGCAGTGGGGCTGCGGCATGAAGCGCGGTATCCTGAGCCTGGCTGAAGAGAAAGGCCTCGAATGGTGCCTCAGCGAAATCGAAGGCCACCACAAAGAGCTCGGCGAGCGTTTCCGCCCGTCGTGGTATCTGAAAAAACTAGTTCGGGCCGGTCTGCGCGATTTTTCTCAGCTTTCACCGGAGCCGGTAGCCGTCCGGTAATAGTTGCTAACCTCAAATCCGCTGCCGGTAAAACGGCAGCGGATCGGGCAACCGTTTGGGCAGGCTCTGCTGGGGTAGAAAAAATATATGCTCAAGTGGCTGGCGATTTTTGGTTTAGTCTGGTTCCTCTACCTGGTGCGTGAGGTTTTTCCGCCTTTCATCGTAGGCGGAATTTTGGCTTATCTGCTGCTGCCTCTTGTGCGGTTCGTCAGCAAAGCCACGAAGATTCCCAAGCACGTTGCAGTGGGTCTCATCTACATCACCTTCCTCGGCACCATAATTCTGTTGAGCAAAGCTTTTGGACCGGTTTTGATCGAACAAGCCGGTACGCTTTTCGACGATAGACACGCGATAGTTACTAACCTGATTCAACAACTCTCGTCTACATTCAACTGGCAGATCAATGTTGAGACAGCCTCATCAGATATCGTCCTCAACCTCGAACGATGGTTAGGCAAGCCGGAAGAGTTGGTACACCTGGGCGAGCTTCTATCGAAGAGTCTCTTGCATATTCTCGTCTGCATCGTTTCATCCATTTATCTGATCATGGACAGCGAAACTGTAGGTAAATACCTACTGCGCTTCATCCCAGAAGACAGACGTGATGCCGTCGTTCAATTATCCGGCAAGATGAACGTCATGGTGGCGAAGTATATTCGAACCCAGTTTTTCTTGATACTACTGATGGCGAGCGTCGCTTACGTCATCCTGCATTTTGCATTCAACATAAAGTATGCATTTTTGATCGCCATGCTGAGTGGTGTACTCGAGATTATTCCGGTGTTGGGACCGCTCATGGCCATCACCATGGCAGTTATAGTGGGAGTCGCGCAACAGGGTGTTCAAGTCGGCGGGCTCATCGCATTATGCTATTGGATCGCGCGACTGCTTGAAGATTATGTTGTCATTCCGAAATTTGTCGGTCATGTGATCGAGCTTCACCCGCTCGCCATCATATTCGCCGTGATTTGTGGCGAGGTTCTTGCAGGTGCGCTCGGTATGCTTATCGCGATACCAGTCGCAGCAGCGATAAAACTCATTCTAGACTTCGCATATCCAGCGGCAAATGGTCACTCCGTGATACACATCGATTCGAATATGATAGATACACCTTCGGATGTCGCCGAGATCATTAGCGAACTTGGCGCGCGCCATGAGTCGCATTCCGAAGCAGAAACAGTTTGAAAACGAGTCTAAAAATAGAGATCAACATCGACTATTAGTAACTGTGACTGGTTGCGATCGTTTGATTTCAAGTCACTATAGTAACAGGCTTGAAGCCACTACCAGTGTTTGGTTCCTTTTTTGGTTTGGCGACGGCGACCAAATCAAATCAGTTAAGCCACCGCTAGTTTAAAACACATTGCGATCATCCATGGTCAGGATTCGGTCAACTTTGAGATTTACCATGCAGCCAAGCCTGGGGATAGCTTCGTTCCTTTTAAACGCTAGGAGACTGCGCAAATGGTCTACAATTCGTTCGAACAACCTTCCGGTACTCCGACAACACCGGATTTAAGCAGCGTCGTCAGTGATGCCTGGGCCGTCGATATTCGCAATCAGCGGCTGCCGGAGAGCCCGCCGGAAGAACGCCAGGAGAGAGAACTTCCGCCGGCACCAAACATGGAGCAGATGAATGCAATGCGGGAGGCTGCCGAGCAGGGGCGTCTCAACGATACAGCGGCGACCGTTTTTCTGCGCGGATTAGCCACCGACGGCACGCGTGGTCTCGCAGAAGCTCGTGATGCCCTCAATCAGCACCTGACGACACAAAACAGTGAGTACAGAGCGAGAATCGCCAGGGTAGACAGAAACGGAGAAGTTAACTTCATCGTCATGCTCCAACGAAACGGTGAAAATCTGAATGCAATGGCAACAGACGTGATACGCAATGGCAGAGATAGCCAATATGCGGGACGAGCAATAGTTTTTGAATTGACTCCTCAGCGAGTTCCGGACGTTTAAGCCCACAGACATCACCGATTCGAACGCGCGGACGGACCGCTATGAGCTTGTCTGCGCGCCTCGACTCCATTGGCTTATTATGAAGTTACGGATGCGACTCGTGCGTGGAAACAGGGGCAGCGGTGTGCCCTTGAAAGACTTCGTCGGACATGAGGACGGAGACTGAAATTATGTATGCAATCGTGCCGACGGCAAGATGAATGAAATTCAGTTTCTTCAAATGGACAAGTAGCAGAAGGAGAAGTGCCGAGCAAATCGCCACGATACCAGTCATAACAGTATCCGAATCGAGATTCCACTTTGTGAATGCCACGCCGAACGCAACCGGAATGCAGCTTTGAAAGACCATTGCGCCCGTTATATTGCCTAAAGCCAGGGTGTCTTTGCTGTTCCTCACCCACAGGATGCTATTGATTTTTTCAGGCAGCTCCGTGGCAATCGGAGAGACAATCAACGACAACACCAGTGGTGGAAAACCGATATCTTCAGCGATATCTTGAATATACTCGACAAACAGCCAGGCACCACCTACGATGCCAGCCAGTCCGAGAAAAACCTGCGGCAGGATAAAGCGCAACTTATTGGAGCCTTTCTTCAAGATTCGGTCAAGGTAAAGCGCTTCCGGCTCCTCGCCGACCTCACCCTCCGATTGGAAGGTTCTCCACAAATAGACCGGATAAATAAGCAATATCACTGCGGCCATGACGTATTTGATAATCGGATGCGTCGCAAATGCTGCCGTCACCATTGCGATTGAATAGGCCACGATAAAAAATTTCAAATCCCGCGACATAACGACGGAGTTGAACTTCAAATCTTTCTGGCGTTTGCCGCTGGCGGCAAATGCCAATCCCGCCAGACCACAGAGCCCCAAAGTCAGGGTGCTGAGCATGAACGGAGCGCCCAGAATGGCGCCGATACCGACTTCGTCTCCGTGCCGAGAACCGAAAAACAACACTGCCACTATCGGAATGAGCGTTTCCGGTAACGCTGTGCCGACCGCCGCAAGGACGCTCCCGACAACGCCTTCGCTCAGCTCGAGACGTTGCCCCAGCCATTCGATACCATTTGTAAAGAGCTCGGCGGCCGCAACGATAATGACGAGCGCCACCAACATGCATCCAACTTCAAAGATCATCATTCACACCAGAGTGTCTTTCTGGCAGAATAGCAGAAAGCACTTCGGCATAACTTAAACACGGACAGTTGAGATGATTACCTCAAAAGATGTCGAGCATGTGGCTAAATTGGCCAGGTTGGCGCTCACAGAAGATGAAAAGCGCCTTTACACCGATCAGCTAAGCCGCATTCTGGAGTATTTTGGACAACTCGATAAAATCGATACAAATGGTATCGAGCCGATGTCGCATGCCTTACCAGTCGTTAATGTCATGAGAGAGGACGTTGTAGTTGCTCCTCCCGGACATCAACAACTACTCTTGAGCGCACCCGCAAGCGAAACAACTGACCAGGGCTCATTCTTTCGTGTACCCAGGATAGGGGACTAAGATGAGATCAACAGCACAAGCGCCGGGGGAGAGAAACAACGAAGGTTTTGGTCCCTCTATCTCCCAATGGAAGCGCTTTTCTCGTAAAGCGGTTATCGCCCCGGAATGCTCAAACTGGGGCATCGTGCCGTATAGTAAAGCTTGGAATCACTCATCTCGATTGGAGGTCTTATGGACACCAGGTATGTATTCGTAACTGGTGGTGTGGTTTCCTCTTTGGGGAAAGGCATCATTGCCGCATCGTTGGGGAGGCTGCTGCGCGCCCGCGGCATCTGCGTGACGATCGTCAAACTCGACCCATACTTGAATGTCGACCCCGGCACTATGAGCCCGTATCAGCATGGAGAGGTCTTCGTAACAGAGGATGGCGCCGAGACCGATCTGGATCTCGGGCACTACGAGCGCTTTATTAGCGTGGATCTGAGCCGAATGAACAATGTCACGGCAGGCAGCATCTACAAGAGCGTCCTCGAAAAAGAGCGCAGGGGAGACTACCTCGGCGGAACGGTTCAAATGATTCCGCACGTCACTAACGAGATAAAGAACTTCCTGCGCAAGGTCGCAAGCCACTCGCAGGCAGACATAGTTATCGTCGAAGTTGGAGGTACCGTCGGCGACATCGAGAGTTTGATCTTCCTCGAAGCTATCAGACAGATGCGAAAAGATATAGGCAGAGATCACGTCTGCTACATCCATGCCACTATGATTCCAAGTCTAAAAACAACCAATGAGCTCAAGACCAAGCCTACGCAACACAGTGTAGACATGCTGCGCAGCCGAGGTATTCAGCCTGACATTCTGGTTTGCCGGACGGAAAGAACGCTCAATCCGTCGATACGCGAGAAGCTTTCTTTGTTCACAGACGTTGATTTGAAGGGCGTCATACAGTGCAAGGACGTAAAACACTTGTACGAAGTACCGATCATAATGGAGCAGGAAGGGCTTGCACATCGAGTCCTGGAGCGTCTTTCGCTACAAAACAACGAGCCCGACCTGACGGCGTGGAAAGATCTGGTCGAGCGCGTGAAGAAGCCGAGCTCGCAGGTTCACGTTGCCATTGTCGGCAAGTATGTCATGCTTTCCGACGCGTACATATCGGTGGTGGAAGCGCTAAAGCATGGCGGCGTAAAACTGGGAGCACAGGTAGATATCAAATGGGTGCTGTCGGAAGACATTGAGAAAAACGGTCCGGAAGCCTATCTCAATGACGTCGACGCAATCCTCGTGCCGGGAGGTTTCGGAGATCGGGGCATTGAAGGAAAGATTCAAGCTGCCAAGTATGCCAGAGAAAACAAAATACCTTATCTAGGTTTGTGCCTGGGCATGCAGACAGCGGTTATCGAGTTCGCTCGCAATGTGGCTAAAATGGAGGGTGCGCACTCGACCGAGTTTAATCCCAAGACGCAGTACCCAGTCATCGATCTGATGCCGGACCAGCATAACGTCGTCCTCAAGGGCGGAACGATGCGCCTCGGACGCTATCCCTGCGAACTGGCTAAAGACTCGATGGCGCTACGCATCTATGGTAAAGATAAGATTTCCGAGCGACATCGTCATCGGTACGAAGTCAACAACAACCACCGAAAAGCGCTTGAAGAGCAGGGCTTAACCTTTTCTGGGCTCTCGCCAGACGGGCTTCTCGTAGAGATGATCGAACTAAAGGATCATCCCTATTTCATCGCCTGCCAGTTCCATCCAGAACTGAAATCGAGACCAGATGACCCGCATCCACTCTTCGTCGGTCTGGTCGAGGCGATGTTGAACAGCAAGAAGAAAGAGCCAGGAGAAGCTCAGGCTGCAGTGATCAACCAATCAGCCGTGTCACGCCCACACTAATATTTCCTGTATTTCTTCTCGAAGTACTCAATCGGCTGGTCTAACTCCGCATCATCTCCGGTAGTTGTTGATGTGATGTTGGCGAGATAGAGCAACACGGATCCGAGAATGCCGAATACAAGTGCGCTTCCACCAAGCATCTCCAGAGGTTTGAAGACCTCGAGTCCAATGCAGCTTTCTTTCGGATCGCGCGGATTGACACGGACGTTGAAGCGAGTTCCTTCAGGGAAGCGCTCCGCCATGGTACCGATATAAAAGTCAAAAGCCGTAAGATGAGGTCCTAGCTCCTTTTCAGCGTCGTAGCGACCATCGTTGACCGTGTAGTTGTATCTGATATACGACCAGTTGATAAATGTCGCCATTCCATCCATTCGGCTGGACATAAACTTGTCGAAAGGCAAACTGTTGGCTGACTTTTGGACCGTAGCAGTACTGGTTGGCCAGTTCTGTCCCTGGACGAACCGGTAATACTCCATCGCCAAAATTATCAGATAACAGACTGAAATTACTATGAAGACGTAGCCTGCGCCTTTCATGTTTATCTCCACAACTGACTAAAAGTATTCTACCGGTTATGACTGAAGACCGAGACGGCAGATAATGAAGCGGCATTTCGTCGTCGTCACGGCTGAAAGTGACAGGTTTGACAGACAGACTTGGTCGACTAAAAACCAATCATGGAATCATTAAAATCAAACGAGAACACAGGGCTTTGGGGCTCCAGCCCCAAAAAGGTTGCCATTATATAGCTTAAGCATCCCCCATTTTTGGGCAAAACTAAAACATCCGAGTATGGTCGGGTCATTGTTGGTTTCATCTGCCCAATTCTGGTCAAGAATAAGCAAGCAAGAGCCGCAGATGCAATCAGCCAAAGAGGGGACGTAGACAACCTTGCGGTTGGACAAAAACCTCGAAAGCAGCCCTGATACGTGATGTATTGCGGGCAGGAATCCCAGAACAAATGCTCTTTGAGTGGTCTCCAGTGTGTTAGTCACTGGATTTCCAATCAAATCCAATCTGTCCGGATTCAGTCACAAATGAAATCTACTATCGGTACATGCGCGGCGGCGGAAGACATTATTAATCTGGGGTTAATAGCAGCGCTTGTTGTCAAGAGGCAAACTATACTCTCGCTACGCCCTTCGGAGCATCATGATCGAGCCAATCGACACAGAAAATCACCCGTTGTCCCGTTTGAGAAGCAGACAATCTGCCTACCCAAAAGATGCGTAGACCGGAAGGCGTAGCCACTTTTATCAAGTGGCCATGGAGGAGCTTATGTTGCCTGTTCAGCTGACGAACAAAATGATGGTTTTCCTGGCCATAACATGCTTTCTGGCGATCCAAGCGGTCCCGCAGGCCATCGCGGATACCGACTTTGACCAGCAACTCAAAAAAGCTGAATCGCTTGAATCGCAGGGTGAACTTAAGGCGGCAGAGCGAGCGTTCAACGACGTATACCAGACAGCGAAGAATTTTCCTGAAGACGATGTTCGTCGTATGAAGGCCACCGAAAGTCTAGCTCACGCACAGGAGACGGAAGGTCGCTATACATCTTCCATATCGCTCTATCAGGAAGCTCTCGCGCTGAGGCAGAAAGCGTATGGTGACAACAGCCCGCGCCTCGGCAAGTCGTATTTCAGTATGGGTCGAGTGAGATTGGAAGCTGGCGATTACGACAATGCACGCACCGATCTTACGAAGGCACTTAAATTTAGAGAATCGTCTCCCGATTCAGAGACTATGCCGTTGGGATACATCCACTACTACCTGGGCCGACTCGACGCTGAGACGGGCAATTACGAGAAGGCGACGGAGCATCTTACTCAATGCCAGACGATTGCCCAACAGAACGCAAAGCATAGAGAGACTGTCAAAGCCACGTCAGAGCTGGCGATTGTAGCTCTAGCACAGCATGATCTGACAAAAGCTGAGAATCACTCCTACACCGCCCTCAATCTTGCCGAAAAATTCGCGGGCGATGATCCTGTCGTCGCAGCTCAAGCACTAGATACGGTGGCAAAAGTAAAACTGTCCATGGGCGATACAAAGGAAGCTATGAATGCTTCCAGCGAAGCCTGGAGTCTGAAGAGAAAGGCGCTCGGCGCGGAGCATCCACTTACGGCAGAGAGCCTTCTGACCACCGGACTGATCAAAATTGCGGATAAAGATTACGCTGGTGCAGAGAAGTCTTTCGATGACGCGCTAGGTGTCTTCAATCACACACTCAACCGTCAGAACATGAGTTTTGCTCGTGCTTACATGGGGCGTTCTTTCGCACATTTGCAGCAAGGGCGCAAGACTGCCTCGGAGAAAGACTTTAAAGAAGCTATCGATCTTTATTCCGGCGCGCACAACACCGGCAAGCACGTTCATGCCAAGTATCGAGATCTCTTCATCAAGAGGATGGGAGCAGCATCCAGTTTTATCGACATAGTCCGCGAAAGAGCCAAAGCACCACAGTCGACTGGTTCCAGCAAATTCGACACGTTTGGTCACATCCTGATGTACGCATTGGGTGATACCGAAAAAGAAGATATGTTTGACTTCGTGAGCTACAAAGATGTTTTCGTTGTTCTTGGAATAGTATTCGTCGTCTTGATTATGTTGGCGATGGCGATCATGATACCAGGAGCGATGGCATTCATCTTTCCTTGGGGACGACAGGACACTAACATCGATATCGAATACCAGAATCAGAAAGACGCGAAGAAAGGGGAATCAGGTACACATCGAGCTCCAACTAGACCGACTGCCGACATGGAAAGACGTCAGGTACAAGTATGGAAAGATCGCCTCAGCACGATGGAAAGAGACATCCCGAACGCGGGACAATCGTCGCAGTCGAACCAAGGAGACAGCGGAGAATTCGGACGCATGAATTTCGACCCGAACGCAAAGGGCAGCAACAGTCAGATCTCGGCAAATCAACACAAGCCCAACAACGACGAGTTCAAGTGGTAATTTAGAGGCTACCGTTCCTCGGCAACTATTCCTTTGACGGCATGTTTCGAGACCGCTTTTTATTCCTTCTGAGTAATAATAATTCCTTCCGAATATTCCTTTGACCGCTCATATTCTGACAGCGCCTGTTATTCCTCCCTGTGTATTCCATGGGAGGAATTAAAAAGGCTGCGAAACTATGCCGTCAGAGGAATACAACCGATGAATGGTCCTTGTGTATTCCCTGGAGGAATAAAAGGGTCCGCGAAAATATGCCCTCGGAGCAATACGAGCAATACGAGCAATACGCACGCTTGAAGATGTTCCTTTGACGGCACATATTCTGACAGCGCCTTATATTCCTTCCGCGGAATGCCGCTGACCCATTCAGTCTCTGCATCTTAGTTCAGAGAGAATTTGGAAACTTAGCAATTCTGTAACAACTGTAGTCAAAGATCGATCGTAGGTGGCAATTCGGATGCAGTCCGAATGGGAGTTATTATGTATTCAAAAAATTTGCCTTACGATGAAGCCTCCCTCAAGAGTCTGGATGTATCGTCTACTTCAACTGATTTCAAATCATCTACTTTTACTGATTTCAACCCAGTTGATCTTCTAAAAGCATCTTCAGCAACCGAGAAACATGACTCCGTCGCACAAATGTTGGGCACATTCAACATCATTCCGGATCTCCTCGTATCGATGGAAGCGAGATTGAATGGCAACCCCGATGCGCTAAAAAAATTGCTTTCCGACAGCAAATCATCAGATCCCCAAGCAGTCAGCAACCTTTTGGAATTGAGCGAGACCAACCCAGAACTTTTTTCCAAGTGGATGGAGCAGTGGAAAAAAAATCCTGAAAGGGTCGAGCAGGTAGCAAAGGCTTTCGGAAGGGAAGAACATCTGGCACCTCTCCTGGACATTGTTTCCGATCCGTCAAAAACCAAAGCAGTAGACGCACTGATTTCCAAACCTTACCTGGCAGAAGAACTATTGGATATGTACGGAGGTTCAGAGCCTTTCGAAAAGAGTACAGCCGACAAACTCGTGCAATTATTGAATGGCTCAGAACAAAGCAGAACTGACGCTTTCAGGGTGCTGAATCATGTATCGGACTCCGGTCGCCGAAGAGAACTTGTGAATTTTTTGGAGACACCTGCTACTACCAACGGTATCGACATCGCGGCCGGTGCCAGAGAAGTATTGAACCTTTGCGCTGAGGCGACGAAAAGCAGAGAACAAGTCGCCGCCAGGAAGATGCTTGAATTGATTTCCGCGCCACAAAGAACAGATAGCGTCAAACACGCAGTATCAACATTTCTCGGTCTTGTCACGGGTGATACCAACGAAAAGACGATTGCTGAAAAAATTGCTCGTTACGAAGACCGCAGTATGCAAATCGAGGTGTTGAAACGCCTTGGCACACCTGAAACCAAGCAGAGCGGCATGACTCTATATTCGATGGGTGAAGCCGCCGGCGGTCTGCTAGTAAATCGGCAATACAGCTCGAAGGAGGTATTTCAAAAAACTCTGGATCGTGCAGCAACACTTAACCAGGATCAGATCACCGCGTTTGCGAAGGCGCTCAATACAATTCGACATCCAGACGGTATATCTCGATTTCTAGAGATCTTCAACGATCCGACGAGGCAGGAGTTTTGTACTTTATTGACAAAAGATCTGGTTGGTGGCACTCCGGCTGAGTTTGTTTCGGCACGAAGATTGTTGCTTACACCGTCAGGCGCTTCAGACAACATTGACGAGTCACAATCCAAGCCGATCGCAGATCGACACGACCCCGTAAGCGTTCGAACCCTCGAGGATATGTACGCCGACCCGAAACGCAACGGTCTGGCTAAATTGATACTGCAGCAACCCGACGTCAAAGAGCAGATTCGACTCACCAAAACTTTCGGGAATCCCGATAACGCGGCTCTAATGACCAGGATTACAGACTTACTCAAGCAAGATCCAAAATTCGCAATCGATTTGGTATCAAAACTAAAAACGCCGGAGCAAATTGACGAATTTCTCAGGGTCTACTCGGACAAAGATCTATCAACGGCAGCGACGGTTCTTAGAGAGCAGCTGCGCTCGAACAGCGGAGCAGAAGTTTTGACAACAATGCTGGCATCTTCAGATCCAAAGGTTGTTGGGCAAGGAAAAGAGCTGCTGAAATCATTAAATGTCACATCAGACGGGCGTCCGCTCAATCCAGCTCACGACGGTTGGAGCATAAGACAATTCGAACCGAAAGAGCGAAGCGACGCAAGAATGCTTATTGAGTCAGGTCTTTCTCCCAAAACGATTCAAATCCTCAAGGAAGCAATCGCTGATGAGGACAATAGACCACAAGCGATGAGGATGCTGAAACTGGCAGCTCAATGCGATCGAGAGAGTCGACCCCAATTGGATTCAGTGATTCAGGATCTCTACTCCGAGGATGAGACTAGAGCGCGCGGGGCGCGTCATCTATCAGCACTGCATGCGGAGAATCCCGAGGCTGTTACCGAACTTCTCAGCCTTATCAAATCGGAAAAACCAGACCTCATTACTGTACTGAACGCAACCGAAAATCCAGAGCAGCTCAAGGCAATTGGAGAGCTGCTTCAACTGAGGGTTTCTCCGCGAAGAGAAGCGGTGGAAGATCAACCACCACCAGCACAGCCTAGCGTCTCTGCTACAGCAGTTCTATCAATGCTAGGCGAACCAAACACTGCATCTAGTGCGAAGCAGTTTATCAAAATGCTCTCGAAAAAAGCCACACATGATCAAGCGATAGGGCTTCTGGAAGCCGCCAGTCGAGCTCGCGAAGAAGGTACTGTAAAACTGCTAGGAAAACTTTTTGAACCTAAAACGGACGAGGAGAAGGTGCTGTCGTCCACATTGATGAAGTTAGTCGAGGGCATAGACAAGCCGGCAAATGTTCGTGCCTTGGAAAACATAACGCAAATGCTTGAGACAAGTTATATGAAAAAATACGTGGACACCGCCGTCTCGCTGCTACAGAAGCCGGAGAAACAACAGTCCGTGCTCACTGCACTTGGAACACTAACGACTCCTGATGCCTGCGCCGGTATGATCTTACTTCTCGATGCACCGAACAAAGAGGGAGCAGTAAAAGCGGTTCAAGAAATGATGAAGACCGCGTCCGGATCTGACTTACCTCGAATAGAAAGCGCGCTCGAAGATTTTTTGAAAGGCGAACCGGGTAACTGGATATTCTCGTTGCTCAATGATCCGAAAACGACAGACCAAGCAAAAGCCATTATTCTCATGAGCGGCAGCAAAACCACTCTGTTTCATGCACGAAGACATTGGCTTGATGAACATCGTAGACCAAAATTCGAACAACTGCTCGCCATGGCGGAGAAAGATCCGAGCCTGAAAGCTGATGTCGGCGGTGCAATCGGAAGGGTCCCAGCATATTTCGACTTGTTCCACAACATGTTGACCAGCAAAGAGAATCAAGATGTGGCGAAGCAAATCAATCTTCTTCTCAGTGGGGATACACAAGAACTCAGTTTCGGAGTGCAAGTCCTGTCATTGCTCGATCGGTCAAATCCGGTCAAAGAAGACCTCGTGAGAGGTCTGATTGAAACTTTCCATTCCAGTGAGACGAGCCATAGGGCAATGATCCTCAAGCTAGTTAATGAGTCAACTGACACAGTAACGCAGGTTTTTCCCAGATTGAGCGGAGACAGCAAACAACCAAGTCGTGACTTTTTTCACCGACTATATGAGTCCGACAAAACGTTAACGAAGTATGAATTCGAGAAACTAACAAAGAAGCTCTACGAAATTCAAGCATCAAATCCCGAAAAAGCTGATGCAATCTGGAAGAAGATTGAAGATCCAAAGAATGGACAGAACCCTCGCCGCTCGCTTGAAACATGGTTGAAAAATTAAACGACAAGAGTCAACCGCTTGCATGCCTGACTACAGCCCCATGTTGGGATTCGAGACCCGCTTTCCAGAGCGCCGGCATCTTGCATGCGGTTGCAGTCAATGTTGGATTTCGAGATCCGCAGGAGCACCGGAGTGACTAAAGAAGAGCGCGGATTTCACAGAACGCGAGTATGGTCTTCAGGTCCACTCCGACATGGTCCGCTCAATCACTCCGCAAGCATCGGAGATCAGTCGTGTACCGGCGTCTGGTCTGGAGAGAAAATCGAACCATGCCATTAAATCCGATAGCCGGCTGAGCTCACGCCAGCGAGGAGGAAGCATGCCACCACTGTCGGTGTAACCTTCGAAAACCGATTCTTGAAACTTGTACACCGAGCCTAAGGGATCGCGCAATAAATTGCCAAAATCGATAAATGGATTGGCGCTGATCGCGAACTCCCAATCAAGTACCGCAGTAACTTTCCAGGTCGACTTTGTCCGTTGGATAAGTACGTTCGACCCATTGAAATCACAGTGAGTAAGACTTGCAGGTCCTTGCCATTGATCGAAAAGAACTGCTTCTTTGTTGAGGAACCGTTCCACCCGATCTTGCAGATCTAGGCCCAGTCGCTGCTGTACCAGTTGCTGACCCAGACAATGATGCGCGAACTGCATGAATCCAACACTGCCCATCGTTAGCGGCGAAAAGACATTGAGCTCACCATCCAGAAATCCTTCATGTGGGAACTTCACCGCATGTATGGCAGCTAGTGTGGAACCGACACTTCGACCGGTTTCGACACTCCAACTGTCATCGAGGCCGGCAACGAGGGTTTCCAGTCGATCGCCATCAACATGTTGCATGATTATGTAGGGGTGATTCGAGACTGGATTGCTCTCGCCGAAGTAGTAGACCGCCGGGACTGCTACTGTACCCTTGAGTCTCTGATAAATGCTGAATTCTTTAGGACCCTGACTGGGATCTCGGGTAAACACACGGAGAATGAGAGGAGTATCGGAATCCGATACTTTGAGCTTGATGTTGGTGTTGGCTAGCCCACCCTGCGTGTAAAAGCTGGCCAGGACCTGCCTTTTCGGGAAGACAGGCTCAATCATTTTGGTGAGTTCACTGGTAGTGAACTCCAATGTTTGTGTAGCGCGATTCCAGTTTTCTCTCATATGAATGCTCGAAGCAAGCTTTCGCGGCAGCTAGAATAACATGAACAGCCGCTCTGAAGCGACTTCTTGGCTGCACACACGGATCAAAAATAATGGGAACAAATTGAGCCGCCCTCTTGTCTGCGGTTCATGACCTGAACGCTTCTAAGTGATTCACCATTGAATCCCGCACCCGGAGGACCCTCCAATGATTTCTTCGAGCACCCCCAATAGCTTTGTTATCGCGGAAAACATCGTGGAGCCGGTTTCACAGCACGCCGGCGAGGACGAACTCGAGGCGCTGGCCCGGATCATACTCGACAGGTCCATCAAAGGATGGGAGCTCATCGACGTCTGCGGCGATGAGATCAAAAGACCGGTGATTGCGTTTCGGAAAGTCAGAGATCCTCGAATTGTTCCACGGTACACGATGGAGAAGTTCGAGGTTCGGTCTGGTGAAGACGAGGTCACCGCGATCAACGATCGACTCTGGCAACGGCTTGCCATGAACTGGCTACCGGCTTGCATCATCGACAGCCTACTCTCGACCCCGATTATCGTCTACAGGAAAAGTTACTCCCCTGTCAGCGACATGCAGGTAAGACTGGTCACTGTACCGGTCTCGTTCTTCGAGCACACTGCAACTGCTCTCACACATGAGCTAGTCACGCAGCAGGTGAAGAACAATCTAACACTCGCATGCATAATGCACGGAGGTCTGAGTCCAACGTTAGTTCTCATAAGCAAACAACACGAAAACATCTACCAGTATGCGGTCGAGCACGCCTTCGCAGGTGTATTCAGCAATCAACGAAAAACACTTGGCGACTTGCTCGAAGGTCGCGCGAACAATGGATGGGAAGCGTGCGGCATGTTTGAAGATTCATTCATCTCGCCGTGCGTCATCTTCCGACGTATCAACGATAGCGTACCGGTCTGGAATTCGGGCAAATAAAAGTGAGCTCTTTTGACATCTAATTGTAAATATGTCATACTTATGCGATTAGTGACGGGAGACAGGCAGATATCAAGTAGCTTGAGTCATGAAGGTCGCAGGCGTTGCCTTTCCACAGTTTCCTGGGTATAACATTAGATAGCAGTTGTAGTTGGCCAAGGTGCCAATGCTGGCAATAAGGAATTTACATTGACAAATTTTACCGAGCTTGGACTGTCCAAGCCAACCCTCGCCGCGCTCGCGGAATGCGGCTTTAGCGAACCAACAGAGATTCAAAAGAAGACAATCGGGCTGACACTCCAGGGGCGGGACATAATGGCCTCCGCCGAAACCGGATCTGGGAAGACGGCCGCTTATGCGCTGCCGATAATCGATTGCCTCGAAGAGCCCGATAAAAAACCTCGTGCTCTCATTCTGGTTCCTACCCGCGAACTAGCAGTTCAAGTTTCAGGAGAATTCAAGCGTTTCGCAAATCGCTCCAAGCTCAGATGCGCCACTATATATGGTGGCATTGGTTATGACAAACAGAAGCAAGAGCTCAAAGCGGGCACCGACATAATCGTCGCAACTCCTGGAAGGATGTTGGATTATATCGAACGTCAATCAGTGGATCTGTCAGGTATCGAACTTCTCGTTCTGGACGAAGCGGATCGATTGCTCGACATGGGCTTCATGCCGCAAGTCCGCCGCATCGTGTCGAAGCTCTCAAAAGAAAGACAGACGCTAATGTTCTCTGCGACGATCAACATGCAAGTGCAGACCATCGCTAGAGACTTCTTAAACGATCCAGCGACAGTTAGAGTCAACAACAATCAGTTGGAGCCCAAAGAGATCGACCAGCGAGTTTACAGAGTACATGAGTTCAGCAAAGACGAACTCCTCGCCAAGCTGATCACGGATTTGGCCACGACCTCCGTCATTGTTTTTACAAAAACAAAGCGCAAAGCAACATGGGTCAAGGCCAGACTGATCGATGCAAACGTACAGGCCGAAGAGATCCATGGCGACATAACTCAGAGCCAGAGAGAAAAGACTTTGGCACGTTACCGCAAGGGCGCGTTCCGTGTTCTGGTGGCGACAGACGTAGCTGCACGCGGCTTGGATATTCCGGACATCAGTCATGTAATCAACTACGATCTACCGGAATCGCCGGAGGACTACGTTCATCGCATCGGAAGAACGGGTCGAGCCGGGCGGTCCGGTATGGCAGTGTCGTTCGTTTCCGATGAACAGTTGTTCTTGATGCGCGACATCGAAAAGATGATCGGACGACGACTGGAGCCCAATCTGTCGGCAGCAGCATCCAAAGCTGTCGGATTGATCAAGCCTCCCGCCAAGCGCCGCGCCGCGTGGTAATGACTAGTTAGTCACCGAACAAATCAACGGTTTTGTGTTCTGTTTTTCGTTTGCTCGCGCGGGTAACCAGCGGCGGCATGCTCAGTGCTAGCGAGACGCTGGCGGTCCCAGTGCTGCGCGTTCTTCATTGTCCGTTTGCATTGAACAACTAATGCCAGTTGTCGGAGATCAACATCTCAGTAACGTAAGAAGTGAGATACAAGAACCAGAGTTCAGTCACTACAATTGGCAGGAAAAAGCGCCAATGCGCCTTGAAGGTCCAAAGTATGTACAGTCCCAATAGGGCTAGTCCCCATGCAGCGCATTTGAGAAAAATCTCTTGGTATGCCTTTTTCCTTCCATGCTTTTCGCAGTAGGTTCCCCACACAAGCAGTCCAATTGAAAACATCGAAGGCAAGAGAATGAATAAATGAAGCACCCTTAGCGGGTTGGGACGGAACTGCCACGTCAAAAATAGAATGATCCCCATTACCAAGGCGATCGGGTAGTACGTGATGCTCAGGTCTATGACCATGCGCACGTTTTTGAAAAAAGTGACTATCAAGGACACGTTACACGCATATTTAAGTCTTCAGCTTAGCAACACCATTTTCAGTGTACACCCTAGCCCCTTGAAGCAGCGACAAGCTCTCGTTCCACTCGGCGCGAATCATCAGCAACGCGAATCGAATCCGATTGATGGGGCGGAGACGAACTCTCCTTGCCCACAAGCCATGAAAACACAACGAATCCAAGAACAGCCCCAATCAATTCGAATGCGATAAAGGCAGGTACGTCGACGGGACGAATGCCTGTAATAGTCGTCGTGAACATCCGTGAAATCGACACAGCCGGATTGGCAAAGCATGTAGATGAGGTAAACATGATGGCGCTCGCCACATAGGCGCTCACCGTCGCACCAACAGAATCGGGCTTGGTTCTTGAACATCCAACAATCAATCCAACTAGACCGAAGGTAGCCACCATCTCCCCGATCCACTGTCCATAACCGGTACGCGGATCTGTAGAGATCGCAAACGCCGGCACTTCGAACATCAAATTAGCAACAACAACACCAGCAATCGCACCGAGGATCTGTGCCACCACATATGGCACCAACAACGACCACTTCATCTTGCCTTGAACAACATTGAGTAATGCCACAATCGGATTGAATTGTGCGGATATCGAGCCAAGAGTGTTGATCAAGGCGAGAAGAACGAGTCCGGTTGCAACCGAAACTCCAAAAACAGTAACCGCTACATTTCCCGCATCAAGCTTGTGCATCAGAGCACCAGAACCAACCACCGTCGCAAGAAGAAATGCGGTTCCAAAAAACTCGCTTACAAGACACTTAAGCAGCATAAATCCAATCCCCGATCGTCCGACAGCCGTTGTCACTTATTTCGGATTACTGATATTGATACTCGAAAATATTAGCGCCTTTGATAGATATCAGTAATTAACTGAATTCTCATGTTGGAGAAAGTCGGTACGCAGACGCGTCGGAACACGCAGCACTGGTACCGCCGGCATTTTGCTGGCACCGAGCATGCAACAACCGTTTCCCCAGGAGATTTCGAAACTCGTAATGGAACGCCAGCCGTCCCGCTGGCACCAAGCATGCCGAAACCGGTGTCTCCCGAATAAACGGAACAATCCAGAACGCTCAGCAGTTGAACCAGCCGGCTCCCAGTCCGGATTTGTTACTACATCGGGCTCAACTTACTTACCAGATTTGATCGCGGCAAGTCTCGCTGTTATGTACTTGGAGGCATCGACTTTGGCCTTGATCTGGACGAATTCGTCTTTGCCCTTGAATCCGTCTTTTTGCTCGAGAGCCTTAGAGGTGCCGTTGAATTTGTATACATGTAGATCAAGTTCGGTCTTGTGATCCTCTGGAGTGACTTTGTAGAGGTCATTCAACTTCCGCAATTCATCGAAGTCGGCACCTGCTGGGATGTCCTTGACGCCGCCTCGAGGTAGCTCCAGGAATACCGCCTGATCCTTGAACTTGTCGGCTGTACCTGGCTCCAGACTGGTCATGGTGCAATGCTCATCCGTGCAAATCACGGTAGTACTGTGCACGATCAAGGGCAAGTTGCGTTTGCGAGCGTCCTCGATTGCAGCCTTAGCTTCTTCAGCATTTTTCACTTTGAAGTTATTTTTGGCGCCTTCGGCCTTCTCGGCCGGCTTGTCCAGCTTCTCTGGTGCTTTGGGTGCCTCTGGTTTCACTTCAGGCTTCACCTCGGGCTTCACCTCAGGCTTCACCTCTGGTTTCACCTCAGGCTTCACCTCGGGTTTCACCTCAGGCTTCACTTCAGGCTTCACCTCGGGTTTCACTTCAGGCTTCACCTCTGGCTTCACCTCTGATTTCACCTCAGGCTTCACCTCTGGCTTCACCTCGGGTTTCACTTCAGGCTTCACCTCGGGTTTCACTTCAGGCTTCACCTCGGGTTTCACTTCAGGCTTCACCTCTGATTTCACCTCAGGCTTCACCTCTGGCTTCACCTCGGGTTTCA
>CAYQKX010000080.1:0-33808 GCA_964418155.1 uncultured Candidatus Obscuribacterales bacterium
CGCTCGATTTTTGAATCGGCACCACCGGTAATTCTTAAGAAAAACTCAGCGAGCGCCAGATTGTGTTCCACGACATGCATGTCGTAGGAAAAATAGTCACCCACATCCAACTTGTGTGTCATAAGCAAATCGGAAAATTCTCGCCCTTCCGAAAAACCGATTCGGATCGGAGCACCACTCATCCAGGCAATTGCACCACTCTTGAATAAACCCTGGAAATCAATAGCCACATTGAATTTTCGGCTTTTCAGCTCGTCTCGGAATCGCTTCAGGTTGCTGGACGGAGATAGCCACCGAATAGGGTTGCTCAACTCTTGAGCCAACGACTTTTTCGGAAAAATAACTACGTCATCGACCACAGGATTGTTTTGCAACAGCTCCGCGAATGGTGCCTCAACGACCCACGTCAATTTGGCATCGGGTCTTTTTTCTTTGAGACGATACGCAGCCGGAAGAGTATGCACCACGTCGCCGAGGGCACTAAGTCTGATAAGGAGCACGCTCAAATGGTTATTCTGTGCGGTCAAGTTAGTTACGATCCTTAACTTTTGCATTGATGATACCAGCCATCAAAACTGGTGCCGCACCACTAGTGGGGCGTTTTTGCGAAACTGTGGATGGTGGCTTGTTCGAGAATCCAGAAATATATATCCAAATGGGTAGTAAAAGATAGATCATCGGGTACAATTACAATGCCACCTATGATGGTGGTAAGTCGCACACAATTTCTACTGAGGACGCATGGTTAACCGGGCGTCCAAAGGGATGCTTGCTCACACAAGCGTCCAAGGTACCACGAGAGCTCAGGGAAATCTGGGCAATGTGATAGCTAAAGATCCCACATAACGAGGAGAGAAATAATGGCAGTGAAGAAAGCCAAAGCAGGAGCAAAAAAACCCGCTCGCAAGGCAGTCGGAGCAAAGAAAAAAGCAGCGAAACCAGTAGCCGCTAAGGCCAAACCAGTCAAAAAGGCACCTAAGGCCAAGGCCCCTAAAGCAAGAGCCGTACGTACGGTAGCTCGCGCCAAGGTTGGTGGTGATGACTTCACAAGCTACAGCGGAAAATTCACCGTTCGTCTTCCGAAGTCCCTGCACCAGGCATTGGTTGATCGCGCTGAAAGAGAAGGCGTCAGCCTCAATCTTTTCGTGACCAATGCGCTATCTCGCACAGTGGCTACCCCTGGCAAGAAGAAGTAAGCACAATACAAAGTTCGTGCTGTAAGAGAGGACTCACGTCCTCTCTTTTCTTTTGGCAAAGTCCGGAACCGCAGACGGTAGAGACATCTTGCCGGTTCGGTGGTCGGAATTATAGTGTCAGAAGTAACACCGCCGGCGAGGTGCAACCCTGACTTCATGGGAAGTGCCAGTTTCGCGTTTCCACACTATCTAGATCAGGCCGAGCACAGACGACAAGGCGAAACCACTAGATATCGAACCAGAGCAAATCATCGAGATGAGTTCAGCAACAACCGACTGAATAATCCGTTGACCCTGGTGTCATAACGGTGTCAAAGTGGTGTCTTAGTGGTGCCAATTGGTGGCACTGACCGACTTCCGAGCGATCCGGGTGCTCAATGTTTTCGCAATAAAAGGCTATAAAGTGCCGAAAACTTGAATCAGTTGAAGAATGTTGCTGATAATTTCGAAGATTTAATCAATCAAAGACATCTATTGACATCTCGGCTTACGTGAGGGGGTAAGGCATCGCCGTTACCTGAAAAATCTATCATCAGAATCGTCCGGAACCTTATAGGCCCGCACTTTGAAGCAGTCAAGGGCGAGAGTTAGACTCTGGTCAGTTACCACCCCGCTGACTAAGCGACTCGGTTCCGTACCGTATCCTCAGCACACGATACAAGGAAACGCTTCAATGGCACAACGCGTCCCAATCCTCAACCTTCGTGCACAGTACAATCAAGTCGGAGAAACCATTGAACAGTCCGTCATAGACGTACTCAGAAGCGGCAATTACATATTGGGAGAGCATGTCCACCAACTCGAGAAAGATGTCGCCGCACTCTGCGGTGTCAAACACGGCGTTGGTGTAGCTAATGGCACGGATGCCTTGATTCTCAGTCTATGGTGCCTCGATATCGGCCCTGGTGACGAAGTTATCACGACTCCTTTCACATTCGCTGCCACCGTGGAAGCAATCGCTCTTCGGGGCGCGAAACCTGTGTTCGTCGACATCGAACCGACATCATTCAACATGGATCCTCGGCTCCTCGAAAAGGCAATCACGAAAAAAACTAAAGCGATTATGCCTGTACATTTGTATGGTCTGCCGTCGGATATGGAGCCAATCGTCAAGATCGCCAAGAAAGCCAAAGTACGAATTATCGAAGACAATGCCCAGGGCATCGGCGCCACATACAGAGGCATGCCTACCGGCAGCTTCGGCGACGTCGCCTGCATAAGCTTCTATCCGACCAAGAATCTTGGCGCTTTAGGCGACGCTGGAATGCTCGTCACCGACGACGATAAAATCGCGCAAAGATTGAGAACACTGAGAGCGCACGGATCGCAAAGACGCTATTTCCACGATGAACTCGGAGTCAATAGCCGGCTCGATGAGATCCAAGCTGTCGCTTTGCGAGCAAAACTGCCATTCCTGAAAGAGTGGAACAAACGCAGAGACGGGATCGCTCGACTCTACTCCTCCGCCCTTCAGGGCTGCCCAGGCATAACCGTTCCCTCCGTCACCGCGACCGGACAGGCACTGGCACCACAGCAGCTCACACATGTTTGGCACCAATATACGATTCGGGTTCACTCCAACGCCAAAGACAGATCACAAGACAACAAAGAGCGCGAGATGCTGACAAAAGCATTGTCTGATAGAGGGATCGGCTCGATGTGCTATTACCCGGTTCCACTACATTTGCAAAAGGCGTTCTCGAACCTCGGCTACAAGCAGGGCAAATTCCCTGAGTCCGAACGTGCAGCCAACGAAGTTCTCTCACTGCCGATGTATCCAGAGCTCACATCCGATGATGTGCTCTATGTCGCGACTGCGATCAAAGAGATCATGGGTCAGAGCTCCACGGTGGTCCCGGTCACGACTGTGGCCCCAACATTCACCGGAGCATAACCGCCAAAGATGAGAACCAAAGCACCATTCAAAGCAGCCAATGCATCAGTAAGCGAAGATGCGGTGATCGGCAACAACGTCGTCATTCACGACTTCGTTGTGATCCGCAGTGGTGCCGTCATCGGAGACGGGGTCACCATCGAGACCGGTGCGATCATCTACGAGAATGCCAAGATTGGTGCCAACTCATTCATTGGTGCGCAATGCATCATCGGCGAAAGACTGGCGGCCTATCTCAAAGACGACGCGTATGAGAATCCGCCCGTCACGCTGAGCGCCGGCAGCGTTGTGAGATCAGGAACGATCATCTATGCCGGATGCACTTTCGGCGAGAATTTCCAGACGGGCAACCGCGCTGTCATACGCGAAGAAAGTCATTTCGGCAAAAATTGTAGCTTCGGTACACTTTCGCAATCCGACGGTTTCATCAAGGTCGGTGACGATTGCCGTTTTCACAACAATGTTTTCATCGCGACCTACACAACTTGTGAAAACAACGTGCATTTCTATCCGATGTCTTGCACCACGGATAGCCTGCATCCTCCGTGCCAAAAAGGTCGGGAGGGTCCATACCTGGAATCAGGCGTGATTGTCGGAGCCAGAGTCCTCCTATTACCGAGAGTGCGAATTGGTAAAGGCGCCATTGTCGCCGGTGGTTCCGTCGTGAGCAAGAACGTCGAGCCGAATATGGTCGTGCAGGGAGTTCCCGCAAAACCGATCAAACAGAAGGATGAGATTCGCTGCCATATAGAAGATCGTCCGGCATACGATGTAGCGATTGAATCGCTCAGCAAGAAATAGATCAATACAAGTTAGCGGAGTCATTATGCAGACGCTGAAGAGTACAGACAGTAACAGGCTTACAGATATCAAGGAGCAATCGACCTCCGCCAATCTGTTGAACCTCCTTCTGGTATCACTAGTGGTGGCGCTCACGGTGTGGGCTTACATGCCGGTTCTGTTTAACTTTTTCCTCGGCGACGATTTTGTACACCTGACCTGGCTCAAAGACGCGGTAAAAAACCACGAACTGATCTGGCGCAACTTTCATAGCTCTTGGCTAGACGGAACGACAACCAGGTTTTACAGACCGCTCATCTCCATCTTCATGGTCACCGACTATCTGGGTTGGGGACCAAACGGTTTGGGTTTTCACATCACCAACCTGCTGTTTCATCTGACCGCAACTGTATTCCTTTTTTTCACGTCACGGATATTGCTCGCGCAGGCTCGATGGACATATGATGCCGCACCGGATGAGAAGAGAAGCGTCTCGATTTCAATGTGGCTTTATCCCCTAGCCGTGTCGTTGATTTTCGGATTGTATCCACTACATACGGAAGCGGTATCGTGGATCACAGGCAGGGTAGATGCCGTGGTCACGGCTTTCTATGTCGCGACGTTCTATTTCTATCTGCGCTGGCGCAACAACGGCAGCCCATTATGGATTGCTCCTTGCGTCGCTTCACTCACGCTCGGACTACTATCCAAAGAAATGGCGCTTACTCTGCCGCCGGCTTTCATCCTGTATGAATTGACTCTGGGTAAGAACGCTATTTTTCGCGAATCTCTCGACAAGAAGGGGTTCCTTAGCTGGTCGTGGCAGATAGTGAAACCCACTGCGCTATTCTGGTCGATGCTTGTGGTCTATTTCGGTGTCAGACGCTACGCGCTGGGTACCTTCGTCGGGGGCTACGACGATTCACTGTTCTTCATCGCAGACCTGAAACATTTTTTCCTGAGTTGGATGCACGGACTGAGAATGTTCCTCATCCCGCTCAACAAAGGTCTGATGGGAGCGCACCACAACGTCACCCGGATGTGGGAACTCAGCCTCGCACTCACTGGTGTGATGCTCAGCATAAATTTGGTTCTCGAGAAAAAACTATCGCGTCTCTTCGTGTTCAACGTGCTCTTCCTGGGTCTGTGCTTCGCGCCGGTCTACAAGATCTTCACCATCGCCGACGACTTGCAAGGCGCAAGACTCGCTCACGTGGCGACGGTGGCTCTCAGTCTTTTGCTGGCGATGGCCGCGATTGTTCCATCGACACAACAACTCAAGGCTGCCGCAACACCGGCTTTGCGCTTCGCTCTCTGCGCTTTCTTCTCATCAGCCTGCTTCGCAGCGCTCTGGACCAACAATCAGGCCTGGGCCACCGCTGGTCGCGAATCCAACTCAATACGCCAGGGACTATCGACTCTATACAAGTCAATCGAAGGCGATCCGCAAGTGCTTTTACTTAGCCTGCCCGATCAGATTGACGGCGCATACATCTGTCGAAATGCTGTTTGGGGAATGACAAAAGCACCTCAGTTGGAGCGCGATGCCTGGAACTGCCTTATGCTCAACAAGTACGAACAGATAATGCCTTTCGGCTTTCTGCGCGATTCGTTGTATCAAGCAAAGGACGACGTCAAAATCTTTTTTTGGAATACAAAGAAGAAGGAATTTCAACCTGTCGTAATTGAAAGCACCCAAGAGAATTCAGCTGCGTTCGCTGGATCCGCGCTCAAGAATGTTCTATCAATCAAGAACGGAACTGGCTCCTGGGAAAGGAATGGCTCACTCGAGATTCGAGGCGACAACTCAAAAGAAGGCAAGCCTGAGCTCATTCTAAATCTGGGAAATCGAAGCGCCTTCGACATTGAATTCGTCTCCATGAAGGTTCGCAACCTTGACACTACCGGCACTTCGCTACCTCAGCTCTCGGAAGGCGCCGATCTTCTCTATGCCAACGATGTCAGCCCAGCGTTCTTCTTGCCGAACAGAACCCACGCCGACTTCAACCCGGAGGAAGAAAGACAAGAACTTTTCTTTCCTCTCAGAGGACTTCCGGAATGGTCGTTGGGTGGAAAGAGTCATCCTTTTAAAATCAGATTGCCTCACAACTGTCATCTGGCAATTGACTCAATCGAGATTGTCGACTCCAATCGTTTGATGCCTCGACTTTCATTTGCGAATTCCGGATACATGGGCACAAAAGGTTTCCTGCACCTGTCGCAGAAGGAGACGTCCGCCACAGTCTCCGTTGACGCGACAAAACAACCGGGAGCAGCTGGAATAATCCTCGAGATCACGAGACCAAGCCTGCTATTCGAAAGTCAAAACACTCCACAGCCGAGCAAGGTCACGATGAAAGAGCTGAAGGGCACTATATCGGGTGACATTGAACTAAAACGAGATATGTTCCCTGCCACGGGAATGTATGAAGCCCGCCCCTGGGCTGTTGATTCCGAAGGAAGGAAAATTGGCGTAGCGGGCGATCATTTCGTCATAACCGTCGATTCTTGAAGATAGTGCTACCAACGATGGCATGATCACTTGCACTTCGATTTGATTTTTCTGATCTTGGCGGCTATACGGTTAGCTTCTTCAACGCGCCCTAAAGCCAGGAGAGACTGCTCGTACGGAACCAATGTCTGAAGCACTACGAACTTACTCTTGCTGTTGGTCACCATCAGCAATCGCAGCGCATCCTCGAACTTATCGACTGCTAAACGAAATTGCTTTTTTGCGGCATGACAGTTGCCTAGTTCAGTGGTTACAAGAACTACAGCACTGGTTATCTCGGACCGATTCTTGCGGTACAACTTCAACTCCTCGTTGAGAAAACGAAGTCCCGCGTCTGGTTTTTTGGCAAGAATACTGAGAACTGAAGGCAGTGTATCTGCTGAAACCTGCAGCGGTGAATTCGTCAACTTTCGTGCAGATTCGATTTGATGAGCTGCTGCATCTACTTTGTCTTGAAGACATAACGATACGGCGAGCGCATACAATGCGGTTATCCTGTGCGTCGTGGACTCACGTCTCAGTTCGCTCCTGGAGAGCTTATCGCGGAGTAATTTTTCTGCGCGCTCAGGACGGCCTGCGCGGTTATGAACACTAGCAAGCAGGTTGATAATCTGACAGGTTCGATCGTCAGGTTTGTAAAAGGTTTTCAGAAAGCGATTGCAATACTTCTCCGCATCCACATAGTTGTCGGTAATGAAGGAGTAACATGCGGAGCGGTCCAGATCCACTTTCGCAATCAGAGACTGCGCTCCAAACACAACGCTATCCTCTTCCAGAATCTTGTTGAACAGTTGAGAAGCCTTCGAGTAGCAGCCATCTTCGAGGTATCTGCTGGCAAGAGCCGTCTCCTGAAAAACTCGGATTTGATTTTCAGTCGATATAGCCTTCTCTCTGTCCGGTCTTGAAGTAGCTCGGTAGATCGTTCGAAGACGATCAACGGTAATTCCAATGCACTTGAAGAACTCAAGCCCCGAAGCAGCCCTTCCTTCAATGATCAGATTGTAGAGAACAGGTTCGGCTTCATCGTATCGATTGGCAGCGAGCAACCAATTGACATACTCGAGTTCAAGCCAGAAGTAGTCGACTGTTGCACCCACGACATTCACGTAAATCGGATGGCCGAGTTCGAACGCTTTGGCAGCCTCTACAAAGCGACCTTCGCGAGCAAGCGTTTTTGCTTGGCCGAAGTGGGTCTGCCAGATTTTTGTCGTCGCGTTGGCAACTGCAAGCTGGTTGCCCTCACGCGCCGCGCGCGCTCGCTCCAGGTCCGCGATGGTTTTCAGGTAAAGTTGATCACCCTTTTCTTTCGCCTCCGCGTACTCTTGAGACGGTGGACGCCCGGCTCGACTACCGATAGCGGCGAGATCGAAGAGAGCTCTACGCTTCACAGTAGCAATGCCAAAGCTCCGATGATTGTTGGCTTCGAGTCCATAAACCACTTCATCGAGGTAGGACTCAGCCTTTCGATCTTGCCCCAGAAGCATGTAAGTGTGACCAAGTTGCTCCAGCGTCTCGCACAATTCGAGAGGAGCGGGCGCGCACTGTCGGTAGTGTTGCACCGATCGTTCGTAGTATTGTGCCGCTTCTGCAAAGCGTTTTGCCGCATATTCACGATCGCCGAGCTGCTTGAATGACTCAGCCAAACTGTTTCGCGTTTTGAACTTAACAGGCGCCTCCGTTCCGAGAGCAAGATAGCGTTCGAGGATCTTAATACGCTCGGGAATATTACCTCTCCTCAAAAGAAGACCAGTCAGATTCTTGGTCGGATAGACAAGCCATTCTAGGTTTGCATCAGGCGAATCACGCACCTGCTCGAAGTTGTTGAACGCGACTCCCAGATAGTTGATTGCTTCACGATCGCGTCCCAGGGCCGTAAGCGCAGAAGCAAGGTGGGCCGCATATGTTCCAATACGTTTTTTCTGATCGGGGAACTTACTTTCCAACAGCGAAAGCCCCCTCATGTAAAGCGGTACGGAGTCCTCTTCTTCCAGGTACTGGGCCTTCATGTATGCATATTCCATGAGCAGGTCCAAGAACGGAAGATTGTTGACTCCTTTTCCCGTCTCTTGCTTAGCTACGGCAGCCTTGGAAAACTCACCGATGGTTTCTATGTAAGCGCTAGCGAGCTCCGGATTGATCTTGAAGAATTGACCGCGCGCGCCATCCAGGCTCATTCTAAATGACATTGCACCCGAACAGATTTGTTCGTCGTTCAGCGCCGTGGCAAAAATATAGTCGACTGCGTTTTGTCGATACTCGGCAGCTTGCTTGAACTCTTTCTCGTACAAGGAGATTGCGGCAAGATGACCGTAGATTTGGAATACCTCAGGCTCGCCAGTCTTGCGCAATGACCTGGCCAAAACCAGCGCTTCCTTAAACATCCGTTTTGCTTCGTCCAGGTTTCCACGGCGCTCACTCATCACTGCCAACCAGAAAAGATCAAAATCAAGATCGGGAAATTTCGGCCCAAACTTTCTCAGCACTGCCATCTCCTGGAGGAGGAACGGTTCGGCCTCATCAAACTGACCGTTGTGAATATAGAGTTCCGCTATTCGGCGTAAACTTTCACTGTACCGGGGGTCAAACTGATTAAACCGCTTAGCTAGAGTGAGCGCCTCTCTGGCTGAGTCCAGAGCTGCCTCTTGGCTGCGAGCATCTTCAGTGTCGGAGTAGTGCCGAATCCACGCCTGGCTCGCCTCGATCTCGGTTCTTGCACTTCTAGCGAGCATCACATTTGATATCAACACCATATTCAGTACTAATATCAAATACGACACCACCTTCGTTGGTAGACCAGACATCTTCGTTCTGAACACCGGATCCATTAACTGGCCATCCCCTTCAGTCGACCACATCTAGATTGCAGATCGGCAATCTCTTCACTCATTCTGACGGCATCTTCCAGCCGCCCCTCAGAACGCATCAGCTTCTCATAAGCTTTCAGTATCGACAGGCTCAACCACCGGCCCTCTTCTATTTCATTCTGTCGCTCGATTGTATTCAAGCACCCCCCCCGCCTGATGTGCTCGTCGGCCACGTTGATAAGACGCCACCAGTTTTCCTCCATCTTAGCCGATGCCAGGATGCAAGAAATGAAAAATCAAAGGCATAATCAACACCGCTACCAGAGGTAGTGACAAAGCACGAAGGTTACGATGTCGTATGACGCTGTTCAAACTTAAGTTTTTCTTGCCAACTAGTACCTGGTTAGAGATTGTGCTGATGACAGCAATTCAGATCGCTGCGCTGGCGAGCCCTCGAGTCTAGTATTCCCCATTTTATCGGGTCCGCACCTGCTAGAATTCTGATAGTTTTCAAGCCACTAATCAGGGATTTGCCCGAGCCCAGGCAAGACATGCTTCCTAAGCCAGAAGATCTAAAAACTTCGCAGAAGGGCTACCTGATGGTCTTCGTACCGCTTGGAGTGGGATTAATCTTTCTCATCATCATGAGCGCCATGGTCTTTGGCGCTCAAAAGGAAGCAGAGAAAGAGAGTTACACGAAAAGTATTTTGCTCCATCAGCAGGCGATAGACACCCTGATGGTCGATTCCTTATCAGCAGCCTATAACAGCGTTCTTATCAAAAGCGAATCGCCGACATCTCCACTCAAGCAAATCACAACCGACCTCGAGAAAGAGTTCAACATCCTTTTCAGCCTGGTCAAAGAAGACAAAGATCTTGCGGCACGCGTGCAAAAAATGCATAACAATGCAACCATCGGAATGGCTGTTGCACATGAGATCGAGGCTAGTCGTGTAGCTGGGTCCAACGAATTCATGCCACTGCAGATGCAAAAGATGATTAATCGACTGCGAAAGTTTTATGACGACGAATCCAAAGAGCGGCAAGCATTTTCGAAGTTGCTGGAAGAAAAGCAGAAGAATTCGCTTCTAACAGTGGATCAATGGCGAGTGGTGATCCTGGCTGTACTCCTTTTGGGAGTATCGATGACCACAGGTCTCAGTATTGCCGGCGCCATTCTTTTTGGAACGAGCATGGGTCCGCGACTGAGAGTAATACTGGACAATTCCATCCGTCTTGCCGCCGGTCAAGAGCTCAATCCACCGCTTCATGGCAAAGATGAAATCGCGAGATTAGACGAAGTATTTCACGGAATGGCGCGAAGTTTGAAAGCCGCACAGAGAAGGGAACAAGCGATTGTAGAAAACAGCGGCGATGTGATCTGCTCTATCGATCACAGCGATCGATTTACCGCAATCAACAGCGCCTCACTCAGAGTGTGGGGGTTCGAGCCGGCCGAACTTCTGGGACGGTACGTCGCCGACATCCTGGTCAAAGAGGATGTCGGCGCGACTCGTGAAGCGATGAAATCGGCTCAGCAAAATAACCTGGCTGGCTCATTCGAAAATCGAGTAAGGCGCAAAGAAGGGCAGTTGGTCGCCATGTTATGGTCGATCACCTGGTCCGGGCCACGCAAGGCATATTACTGCGTAGCGCACGATATAACGCGCAGACGCATGCAAGAACAGATGCTGCAGCAGAGCGAGAAGCGCGTGCAGCTCATCCTGCAAAGCATGCCGGTCGGCGTCGCAATCGGCACCGAGGGTGGTCGAATTGAACTTGTCAATCAGAAGATGGAAGAGATGTTCGAATATACGGCAGAGGAACTCGATGGAATGGCACTAGGAGCGCTCTTTCCATCATCGCCCTTGGCACAGGACGAACAGTTCATCGACAAATTACAAGATGCCTCAGCGCAGGGCCTCACCGAACTCGACGCAACGAGAAAGGACGGAGTGCCATTTCCAGCACAGATATCAGTAAGCCACTTTTTTATACAGGGAGAGGTGAAACCGCTGGTGGTGATCGCCGACATTAGCTCTCGTAGAGAAGTGGAGAAAATGAAGCAAGAAATTCTGGCAATGGTATCTCACGATCTGAGAGCACCACTTACAACTTTGAACATCACTCTGCAACTCTTGAAAGGTGGCACACTCGGTCAACTCAATGACCGTGGCAGTCAACGCGTCGTCAACATGGAACGCGAGGTCGAGCGATTGATGGGTCTTATCAATAATCTCCTTGATCTTGAAAAGATTGAAACTCAAGGATTCGAAGTGCGAAAGGAGGTCGTCAGCTTCGAGGCCATCGTCAATCAATCGCTGCTCTCTGTCGGCTACCTGGCGGAGAAAAATGGTGTGCAGTTGCTCTCGGACGTCACTCCAGCTGAGGCATTCGCCGACAGCTCCGGCCTCGTGCAAGTGATTGTCAATTTGATTGCCAACGCCATCAAGTTTTCGCCGACCGGAAGCACCGTGACCATTTCTTGTCATCAAGTCGACACAGGCGTACTCGTGAGCGTGAAAGATCAAGGCCGAGGAATTCCAGACAAGCAGATCGACAGCATCTTCGATAGATTTAAACAGGTCGAAATCGTAGATCGCACCGAGAAAAAAGGCAGCGGACTCGGTCTGGCTATCTGCAAGTCCATCGTTGAAGCCCATGGCGGCACCATCTCGGTCGAGAGTAAACCTGGCGAGGGCAGCACTTTTTCTTTCTTGATACCGGTCGAGGATTGATACCATTCATGCGTTTCAAACCCGACGACCTTCCAATTTTCGCAAAGGGACTGATAGTCGCCTCGATACCGGCGGTAATGGCAATCGTATTTCTCGCTGCGGTGGGTTTGCTGCTTCTACAGTCTCAAGAGCAGGCGCGGAAAGAAGCTCAGGCTAAGGAGATTCTATTCATAGTCCACAGACTAGGTCCACTCGGAACCCAATCCCTCGATCTTGTTTCACGATATGCTCTCAGCAAGGACAACGACCTGCAGATCCGCTATCGCCAACTTTTGAAGAAGAAGGATAAGGAACTGCGCAATTTGGAAGCCATTCTCAAAGATGACCAGGATATGAAAGACGAGGGTCAAATCTGGCTCAACACCTTGCATCGAGTATTTCTGTTTGTAGATTCTATCAACGACTCGGTCAAGGACTCCAACGAGCAACTCGGCGTTTTGTCTTTCGCCGGCTTTAAAAGACAGATGCAGGGTCTGTTCCCCTATGAATCGGTGGTGAGAAGAGCATTCGTAGATCGACTGATTGAGCGCCAAAGGGAAAGTCAGGCCAATATAACGCGATACAACGATCAACTTCTAAAGATTATGCCGACCGCCTTTGTTATCAACCTACTGATGGGATTCTTGCTGGCCGCTTACTTCAGCAGAGTGATTGACGGACGGCTGGCAAGGCTAGCCGACAATGCGTCCCGATTCGCTTCCGGCCAACCGCTGAGCCCTAGTCAGAAGGGCCGCGATGAAATCGGCCGACTGGATGCGATGTTCCATCGCATGGCATCGGAGATCGAAGAAGCTGCAATGCACGAGAAAGCGATCGTAGACAACGCCGTCGACGTAATCATGACTTTGACGGACAAATTTGAAATCGCTACGATAAATGAGGCCGTCCACAATGACTGGGGCTATACAGCTGAATCGCTTCCTGGAAAGAACTTCCTTACAATCATCCACAGCGAGGACCGGGCCACTGTAGAACAGACACTTACCTCGCTATCCGAGGAAAAGGTGGAGCGCTCCTTTGAGTGCAGACTCTTGCGCCAGGACAAAAACGCGATTCATACGAGCATATCCGCCAACTGGCTGGAGGACGAGAGACGGTATTACTGCGTAGCGCATAACATCACCCAGAGAAAACTCGAAGAGGCATTACTCAAGGAAAGCGAGCAGATGATCAGGCTCGTTCTCGAAAGTATGCCTTTGGGTCTTTTGATTACCGATAATGACGGTCTAATCGAGATAACAAATCTCTCCACGAAGCATCTGCTCGGTTACCGGGACAACGAGCTGCAAAACCGGAACATCGGGATGCTGTTCACAAAACGACCAACAATGGGGGAAGATGGGCGATTTCGCAAAATCCTCGAAGATACCGCCAACGGTGGCACTATCGAGATTCCGATCATTACGAAAACGGGCGACGAGTTCCCCGCCGAGCTGACAACCAACAGCTTTATTCTCAACGATCAACGAAAGATCCTCGTCATATTACAAGACATCACTCTCCGCCAGGAGGTGGAGCAATTAAAGAAGGAATTCCTGGCTATGGTTAGTCACGACCTTCGTACGCCTCTCACGACGATACTGGGCTCGATGCAACTGTTACAGACTGGTCCGCTCGGAGTTCTCAACAACAAGGGACGTGAGCACATCGCCATTGCGGAAGCCGAAACGGACAGACTGATTGCACTCGTCAATACACTCCTCGATATCGAGAAGTTCGAATCAGGTCAGATGGAGCTACATCGTGAGATGGCAGACATCACGCAGCTAGCAAAGCAAGCAATCAACGCGCTAATCTCACAGGCTGAAAAACGCGAGATCGAGTTGCTCCAGACGGTGGAGCTAATAGACGACAACGCCACTTTAACAGAAGCAGAGAAGAGATCGAAAATTGACGAGCTCGCCACAATTGCTATCGATCAAGCAAGTCTCATGCAGGTGTTGATAAATCTCGTAAGTAACGCCCTCAAGTTTTCCCCTGCCGGCACAAAGATCGTACTGACCACCTTGCTTAGAGACGACGAAGTCGAACTGCGGGTCAAAGATCAGGGAAGAGGCGTGCCCGACTCAATGAAAGAGAGCATATTCGAGAGGTTCAAACAGGTGGACCTGACTGACAGAACAGAAAAAAAAGGCTCCGGTCTCGGTCTGTCCATTTGTAAGTTGATAGTCGAGTCTCACGATGGACGGATAGGTGTGGACAGCACCGTGGGCGAAGGCAGCACATTCTGGGTCCGAATTCCAAGGACCGAGAAAACGTCCTGATGTTGCCGCCTCTTTGCGCGAACTCCGAGCTCGTTTCAAGGCAATTCATGCCGACATGTTGAACAGGATAACCAGTTCGGCAAAACCCGAGCTAGACCGCCGCTCCCGAATGCGACGACGTCTCCTCGCCGCGCGACAGATTTAAATCGAACTCATGCCATAGCTCGCCCAAGGACTACGAAACTGGATTTCCGTGTATGTTTTTTCTATTAAGCTGCGATAGAACCGGGCTTGATTGCGGTAAAACAGTAACAGTTTGAGCATACTTCGATGAAAAGCTGGCCGACCCCACAAGACTACAACGAGGCCGTGCAGAGCCCCCAAATCTGTTTTTCAGACCAAGATCTGAAAAATGCGTCCATTGCGACAAATGCCATGGGTTTGCCGCGTTCTGCCAGCGGAGCTTTTGCCAGCGTTTATCGAGCCCACTGCGGTAATACTTCATGGGCAGTGCGTTGCTTTCTCTCGGAGCGACCCGATCAAAAAGAGCGTTACAAGCACATAAGCGAATTCGTTTTGTTCGATAATCTCGATTCAACCGTCGACTTCTACTATCTGGAAGAAGGTATTCGAGTCAAAGGAGACTGGTACCCCTGTCTAAAAATGGTTTGGGTCGAGGGCACCACGCTCGATCAGTTCATCGAACACCACCATCGGGATGCCGAAAAAATGACTTGGCTCCTACGTGAATTTCATAAGCTGGTAGGAGAGCTGGAAGGCGCCGGAATCGGCCACGGCGATCTTCAGCACGGCAACATCATCGTAACGGATGAGGGACTTCGACTCGTAGACTACGACGCTTTATTCGTACCGGCCCTTCTCGGAAAGAAAAGCCTCGAATACGGTCATCCCAACTATCAGCACCCTCATCGAACCGAGGATCACTACGACCCGGACGTGGACAACTTCTCATGCTGGCTTATTCATGCCTCGCTGCTGGCTGTCGCTATCGACCCGGAGCTCTACAAAGCTCATGGCGGCGGTGACGAGTGTATCCTTTTCAAAAGGACCGACCTCGCACAGCCTACCGCCTCGACTTTGTTTCAATCGCTATTGGCACACAGCTCACCTCACATCAGCCAGACAGCGCACCTGATTCTTAGAATGCTATGGTCCGCACCAACTGCGATACCATATCTCGGAGCTCCGAAAACGGCAATCGACCAGTTAGCAACCGAGCCACCACAGAGTAATGGCTCAACATCAGTGGCTAAGCCGGCTGCGGTTAAGGACATCCTCGACATGGACGCCGCCGTCAAAGCGATCGGCAACGACAAAAAAGCGACTCGCAAAGAAGCACTAGGATTCGGAAAGATATCGACCAACACCTTCAAAGCCGGACGCCAGGCACGAGACCGCATCAAGCGGATGGCAGATGGATTGGAGCTGGCGACTATCCCGGCCAATTGGATTCAGCGCAACCTCAAGGATGGCAAAAATCATTTTTATAATGGCGATTACGAAGCCGCGACCAAGGTCTATCTAGAAGTGTTTAAACAGATAGATCCAGACCGCAATGGTGCGATGCAAATCGATATTGCGGTTTCGCTCGGATATTGCTTTGCTCTATCTGGCAAACCATCGATGGCAAGCAACTATTTCCTTCTGGCACTAAATGATGCGAAGAAAAACAGCGACCTGATTCAGCACAGACATGCAGCCTTGTTATTGGCATTGAGTAAATATGACGACGGCAATCACGTCGCCGCATGGAAAATATTGGATGACAGCCGAACTCAATTAGCGCACGTCGCCGATCTGATTGCACTGGAGCTCTATCAACCCTACATCGCCAAAGTCTCGACTTTCAAAATGCTGAAGGAGTATGGTTTGCGGCCATATCAGATGGCAAAATTCGACTCTACCTCCATCGAATTTCTCCAATCCTCGGCCCTTGTCTTTCAAGGCATGCTAGAGCGGAAGCCGCACTTATGCGACAGCGAAACGACAGACCAGTATCTACAATTAGCCGGTATCATATGTAGTGTCAACCCATCCGCGCGATTGGAGTTTGCAAAATCCTCCTTCCTTGCACTCGCGAGAAAACTAGATATGGTCGGCAGAAAAGATCAGGCACGTCTTGCGCGATTCTGTGCGGTGGTGGTTTTCAATTCCGTAGATTCGGCCCGATCGACCGCCCTCAATTACATGTCCGAATTCGGCCACATCGACACCAACGAGCTTGTCGACGTGGCCATCGAGGCAGGCAAGGTTTTGCCTCCGGAAGACGTCTTCAACTGGCTTGTCGCCATCTCCCTCTTCTTCCAATCTTCCAAGGACAAAAGTGAGCAACTGGAAGCGCTCCTGGTGGCATCTAAATTCGCTATGAAGTACGCGCCAGCGATCGATGAACAGTTAATCCTGTCCCTCGAAAATGCGAGGGCATACATCGCAATCTGCCTGAAAAAAACCTACTTTCAGGACAACAAAGAGCCGCTGCTCAACAATCTGATGGCTCTAGCCGCTGAGAGCAACAGTATCAACGTGATCGCAACAATCGCAAAACACCTGCTCACCAACAACCACGTCGAAGGTGTTGCCATTCTCTGCCACCACCTTGCCAAGGCAGGGAATGCGTCTGCATTTAAGTACATAATGGAAGCAAACAACCACTCTAACGCTCTCGGGCAAGGCTTCGATCTGGCAGTCAGCACGGTCGTCTCCGTTATTGAAACATATAGGGAGAATTTGAAAAACAAAAGTGCGTCGCTCAGGCAGGGTAGGGACTGGTACAATTGCTGCGAGCAAATCGTGTTATTGAACAGCTTCAGAGACCTCCTGAATCAGATTGACGCTCGAAAGCAATCAGATTCGATTCTGGATTACTTAGCAGTCGAAGCCTGCGAAATAGTCAGCAACTGGTTCCTCGGCGCTGTAAAAATTGGCGATGGAAATCGCTGCTACGATTTCGCAGCAGATCTCGCTAAAATCAGGCACTTTGATGCCCTGGCGACAATTCTTGCCGACCTTATAAGCGAAAGACAGAACGTCATCGTCGATGCGCTCTTGAAGCATATACACACGAGAGAAGGTTCGAGCGTCATCATCGAGTTTTGCCTCCGACTTAAAAGCCTCGATCGTTTTCAACTGTACGAACATGTCTCTCGCGTGGTCAGCACAAATAGCTCTGTCAATGAGCTGGAACCGTTCTTCGAGGCGCTGTTCGATGAAGGAACGAATACCAACAAGTACATTGGCGAGTTTTTGTCGCAGTTGTTGAAGGGAGGCCGATCTAACTCAATCGCGCACCTCCTGCGGTTGCTTTCCAGGCGGAAAGAGATGCTTGTAGCCCAAAGCATTCTTGACGAGATGATTGAGATTTCGTTTTTCAACTCGCCTCTCGCTATCATCATCCAGTCCGAAGATTTCGAAACTTTAGCGGACATTTTCTCCGTCACCGCAGCCACTCGAAAATCCAAGGGACTGAGAAAATTAATCAGCGTTCTTAATGACGGTAAAAGCGGCAGTGTCATCGAAAACACCATAATCAGATGCCTTCAAAACGAGGTCAGAGCGCTTGACGAGATTGTTGCACAGGAAAGTAACGGTTCTTCGGACCACGACCTAAATTTGAAGAGAGCTATAAATTCACTTTCGGCCCTGCACCAACTGCGACTGCTCCGCCATGCAAAACCATCGACGGCAGCACTTAGGGAGGCAATAATCGAGAGCTTGAATGAGCGCTTCGATGAGTTCTATTCGATCTGGCTTATGGACATGGCGATCAACGATGAGATGCCAGAGGCTTCCTCCGTGGTTGTCGAGTTGGCAGCTCTCAAGAAAAACAGGTGCCTATCAAAGATATTCGTGTTGTTAGCTGGACAGCATAGAAGGAACGTCTTGGCAGTCCTCACCAAACAGCTCATGATCACGGGGCATGTCTCCACCGCCGTTGCCCTGACAATTCAACTGGCAACAGTCCACCCGTACGAAACAAAAGAGCTGATAGCAACCATTATTCAGAATGCCAAAGATGATAAGGTCCTTGGCGTGCTGGTTGCAGAGTGCATCAAGGTCAAGCCACAGGTCTCGGAGATTGCAGTCAGGCAGATTGCCTTAAGCGACAAGGCCGCCGACAAACTAACTGCAATGGCGATAAAGTTCACCAATGAAAGCAACGAAATTGCACTTTACATGGTGCTCGATCAGCTGATCGCCACGGATCCCAATTTCGAGACGTTCGCCAGCTCACTCTGCGAAATGGCTCCAATACCAATGATAGAAGGCTTGTCACGCTGGCTTTATAAGGGAGGTCTTGCCGATATTGTGAAGCAGCACATAAAGGAACTTCGCCAGACAAATCGCGAAGACCTGGCGAACATCTGGATGAAATGCCTACCATGAAATTTTGATGTCGAAGTCACTGGCGAATGAACTTAGTAGATCTTCCTTCTTCCCACCCAGGAGTTTAGCGACGAACAGATACTGATCTGACTTGGCTTGCTGTCCCAGTTTTTTCATCGCGTAGCTCCTAATCAGGAATTTTTGAACGGCGGCATCTCGATCGACCAGACATTGCATCCCATTAGAAAGGATCGCAAAAACGTTTTCCGAGTAGTCCCACTCGGACAGGGCAGTATGCAGGTCATTCTCCGCATTCGTCTGTGCGTTTGATAATCCATATAAAACAGCTCGCTTCACGTACAGTGGAGCCATATGCCTCGCAGGATCTCCCCTGGAGATACACTTGGTTATATCGGCTAACGCCTTGCCATGGCCAAGTGGACCCGAGCGCCAATGCGCAGCTGCACGCAATAAGTAAAAATCACGCCCACGCTCGACTGTGTTGATGGCGTTATCGAGATCGGTTATCACGGCAGGAAGGTTATTATGCTCCAAATTAATTCGCGCCTTGACCAAAAGGACATTATCCTTGTTCCATGATTCTATGGCTCCCAGCGTCTTGTCAGCTTCTTGAAGGGCAGCGCTCACCTGTCCCGCATCACTCAAAGCGCGAGCATGTAGGAGCGACACCTCTGATGGTATCGGCGGCGGCACCAGCTGAATTCCTCGATTGAGAACTTCGACGGCTTCTTGCGGACGTTTGAGTTGAAGCAATAGTTTCGCCTCGGTGCCGTAAGCAGCGAGGAAACTCTTGTTTAGCAGAATTGTTGTTTGACACAGAGCCTCAGCCCATCGTGGCGAACGACATCGCATCGGAGCCTCGTGCACCTCATCGGGCCCCCCTACAATAAGCACACTCGCAGCCTTTTCCATAACTGATGGAAGAAAGAGAAGTCCCACAAGCGATAATGGAACCGAGATCAACATCAGTTTTTTTGCAATCGTTAAAATTGGCGCACGCTGCTCTTTTCCAAACCAAAATTCACCAATCACGCTAGCAACAAAGGTGATGAAAACAAAAACTTGAAAAATCAACACCGGAATCAGGACATACTGAAATGACTGTGGCATCCATTCCAGCAGACCGCTGCCTGCAGCAAAAATGACAACGGCAGGCAGATTGAACAGAACAAAAACTATCTTCCGCAGCGTTCGCCATTGCTTTTTTTCTGGTTGCGGTAAGAACATTTTTTTCCGGGACAGATAAAGCTCCCGCAGCAACGAAGGGGCTACACAGATCGACAGGAGAAGCAGGACAGAACCTCCCAGTTCGAGATACAAGCCTGCATATACGAAAGAGCCCATACCGAGCGCAGATAGATTGCCAATCTGGGACCTTGAAAGGTGGGCTTTCGGTTCCACAGCCTTATGATGCAGTGGAAGTTTTTCGCCGCGACGAAGCTTCTCCAGATGGGCATCCAGTTCGGCCATGGACTGAAAGCGCTCTTCAGGCTTTTTCCGCAGGCATTTAAAAACTATAGACTCAAGACCACGAGCCAGATCGGAACCGCTAGAACCAACCAGAGACGGTGGCTCGTCGCTAATCTGTTTAACCACAATTTGAATCGGATTCTCTCCACCAAAGGGCGGTTTCCCACTCATGAGCTCGTAAATCAGACAACCCAATGAGTAAATATCCGACCGTTCGTCCAATCGAAAGCCCATACACTGTTCGGGACTCATGTAGTTGGGGGTTCCGAAAATATCGCCTGTCTTCGTAAGGTCATGAGTTTCACGAACTCCGGTAGACTCCGTCGGCATCAGCTTGGCAATGCCGAAGTCAACAAGCTTTGCGCTCTGCCCGTCGCCGGATCTGCTCAACAATACATTGCTGGGTTTTATATCGCGATGAATGACACCGCCAGCGTGCGCGCATCCGAGAGCGGCAGCCAGGTCTAAAAAGATGTCGAGAATCTCTTTGTCTTTGATCGGTCCCTTCTTGAGATAGCCGGCTAGATTACCGCCCTCAACATAGTCCATAACCAGATATGGTGCACCATCTGCAGTGATTCCTCTGCTGTGTACCGCGACCAGGTTAGGATGATCGAGAGTCGAGACGGCATCCACTTCTTGTTCGAACCGCTTCAACGCTTCCCTGTCTTCAGAGAGCTCGCCTTTCAAGACTTTGACTGCGCAGATCGATCCATCAGAGGCTTGAGCCTTGAAGATGCGCCCCATCCCGCCTTCTCCGAGATATTCGAGAATCCTGAGATGAGAGCCCAGGTCAGGAAATTCAACGGCGGATTGGTCACTATTTGCGGTATCAGTGCGAATGTCCGAAGTTGCCATACCCGAACGTTCGCAGTTGCAAGTGGTTGCCACGCCTAACTCACCAGATGCCCCAATGGCAATCGGTTTGCGGCATCTGTCGCATGTAGATCGGAGTTTTGTTTCATCTGATTTCTTGAAATCTGGAAATTTCATCTATTTGCCGCCATTAAGCTGTATGTGTATTCCAGTCTCTTTTTGAAAGTCCTTCAAGAAATTTCCAGGCTCTGCTCCGTCGGCGACAGCTTTTGAAAAAACCCGCCTGGAATCTTCCACTTGTCCTAAACGTTGGTAGGCATACGATTTCAGCAGCAGCGATTCGGCTATAATCGTTTTCAAGAAAGGGGTAATCACGAACCGATAGGCCGATTCCTGTGCAGATGACGGTTGTTTGTCTTCCAGAAGACTCAGGACTTTCTTATAATCCTTCGCTGCATTCTCTCGGTCGCCCGATTTGTCGAATGCAATCGCTCGCTCCAGAAATTTCACCGCAGAGGGGTCGCGCTCGATTTCAGTTGTCAGATCCTTGATTGCATTCTTCCACTCACCAATTCTCAGATAAAGTAAACCGCGCTTTCTGGTCACAGGATTGATGTTGTATTTGGTCGCACTGGAAGCATTGTAGGCGTCGATAGCCTGCTGCACCTTGCCCATGTCCTTGTAAATGTCGCCCCTGAGCGCAAGCGATTCCCATGCATAGAATCGATCAGAGTCAGCCCTGACGGCACGACTGACGTCAGCCAGAGCCTCCTCGAACTTGCCGAGAGCTCGGTAGACCTTGGCTCTCTCCACGTAGAGATTTGCACCTTTCCAGTCCGACGGAGCGGATATGATCGCCTCATTCAAGAACGGGAGACCCTTCTCCGGTTGTTTCATTTCCAGAAAAGAGTCAGCAATCAACTCCGCTGATTTCGCCTTGTCTCCACCCGTGTATAAGGCAGCCTTGCTCATTGCAATCTGCACTCTGGGCCTGTTTAGCGAAATCAGCGAAAACTCCGTGGCGGAATTGAAGGTATTCAGCAAACCTCCAGTTGGAATCAAAATGGGCACAAACCCAAGAAAAAGGAACACTGCTGTCATAAGAACCGTTTGCTTTCCGATTTCCTTCCAGTCATTGTTGCTACTGTCGTGCCAGAAAAAAGAACCACAGACGATACCAAGCAACGAATTGACCAAAAGCATATGCAGCGAAAAAACAGCAACAAATAACCAGCAGGCAGCATCAGGCGCATTCTCCCAGAAGGGGAAAAGTATCGTGATAAGAAACATCGCCGTCAGCGCTAACGCGCACCAGTTCGCCTTGAGAAGCAAGCGCCAGCGGCTCCAGTTACTGCCATGAAGTCCATGCTTCTTTAAATGAGTAGCAAGCGATATAGCCAGTAGAGGACTGAAAAGTGCCACGAACATAGCGGCGAAAAGGGCGGTCGAAATCATCATGCTATACATGAAGGCAACCATCGAATCGATGATAATTGCAACAGCCTGCCCCGCAGAAAGCACGGACTTCTCCGGCTTCTCACGCTCGAACTTGGCTGGTTGTTTACCTGCCGCGACCAGATTCAGATCCTTCAAGAGTTCGTCAACAGATTGATAGCGATCTTCTTTGTCCTTTTCCAAACAGCGAAAAGCAATCGCCTCCAAGCCTTTAAGCGGCTTTCCATCCGGTGTATTCGTCCAGGACTTAGGCTTCTCTTTGAGCTGAGCAACTACGGCTTGAACTGGATTGTCTGCCTTGATTGCAGGCCACCCACTCAGTACTTCATACATCAGACAACCAAAAGAATAGATGTCGGAGCGCTCGTCGAGCTTAAAGCCGAGACACTGCTCGGGACTCATATAGGCTGGGCTTCCAAATACCTCGCCTGTCTTTGTGAGGTCCTGAGTATCCCTGGTCTGCGTCGCCGACAGGACCTTAGCAATCCCGAAATCAACCAGACGAGCGCCGATTTTTTCGCCACCATCCGAATCGGTCACGATCACATTGCTTGGCTTCAAATCGCGATGCAACAACCCGGATTTATGCGCATATGAAAGTGCCTCGGCGATATCGATCAGAAGACGCAAAGCAATCGATTGGTCGAGCTTGCCGTTCTTCTTCAGGTGTCGAGACAGATTGTCGCCTGTGATCAGATTCATCACCATATATGGTGCGCCGTCCAAGGTCTTTCCGTGATCGAAGACCTCAACGATGTTTGCATGGTTTAGACGTGTAACAGCTTCTGCCTCGGCCTCGAAGCGTTTTATCGCCTCCGCGTCATTACCGTTTTTTTGACTGAGTACTTTTGCCGCCAATAACTGCCCGGTCAACCTTTCACGGACGCGAAAGACTTCGCCCATACCGCCATGTCCAATAAAGTCGATAACCTCATAGCGTTCTCCGAGCTCAGGCAGCTCGATATCCTTGGCAGTAGCAACTTCGTTGACACCGGCCTCCGATTGGCCGGCGGGCTCGGACCAGACGGCTTCTTCCTGGAGACAAGCACATCGATCCCGGCGAAACAACCAACCTGTAATCGAACTGTCTTTCGAGGTTGGAAGAGGTTTTCCACACGAACCGCAATCCGCTTGAAGCTTAACGGCAGATTTTTCCTTTTCGACCATCGACACAACCCGATCTTGCAACTTCATATAAATATTCCCATCGGACGACAATCCATCGCGGGATGGCACGAACCTCAGTAGGTGGAATAAACTGCATGTATAGTCCGGAAACAACGATGTCGAAATCGACGCTGATAGTGATTGTGACCCTCGTAGCAAACATTTTCTGTTTGCTGACTCTTCTGCAATTGCCCTCTTTGGGAGTGACAATCCATCCGATTCCACTAGTAATCCTCGCTGTCATATCCACACTGTCCATCACCTATTGCGGCTGGATCATCGACACCCGATGGTCCAACAAGAGACTCTCTATTTTGTTCGACAATATCAGCCGCATGAAAACAGGAGAAACGCTAAATCCGAGAATCTCCGGGCGAGACGTAGTGGCGAAAATCGACAAGGCAATCTTTAACGTCGACACGCTGCTCTCCAACCAACGCAATTCGCTTGAACAGAGCGATAACAAGACGAGAACACTGATTGAAACTGTCAATCTAGGAATTATGATTGCCGACTCAGCCGGCACCATTCTCTCAATCAATCCACGCACACAAGAGATACTGGGAATTCGCACGGAAGCATTAGTGGGAAAGAGCGTCAAAAGTATCTTTCCAGAGCTAAGCTCCTTTCTGCCTTTCTCTAGCGACAACCAGGTCCACAATGTCGAAGTTGGTCTCACCGACAAAGAAACTGCTGTGTACCTCGAGCTCACGGCGAAGGAATTCGGCAAAGTTCGCGAAGGAACCTGGTTGATTTCTTTGACAGATATTTCGGAACGAAAGGCGCTGGAACGGCTCAGGAGCGAATTCATGCAAATGATAACTCACGACCTCAGAGCCCCCTTAACCTCCGTAGTTCTTTACATTGACATGTTGAACGCCGGTCAATACGGCGAATTACCTTCGGCGGCCCAACATCACGCGATGCTCGTTGAAAAAAGCTGTCAGCATATGGTCGACATGATTAACAGCCTGTTGGAAGTCGAAAAACTCGAGGCCGGCACAGTCCCCTTGGATGTGGAAGAAACGGAGCTCGCCTCGCTCTTCGAAAGAAGCATTCACTCTCTATCTAACATGATCGAGAAAAAAAATCTCCAGGTGAAGGTCACGGGCAGCGAACATACTCTCTGGTGCGATGAGCAGCGAATCTCGCAAGTTCTGACCAATCTTCTGTCCAATGCGATTAAGTATTCCCCTCAAGGCGGCAAAATCGAACTCTCGGCAAACAAAGAGGAAGGAGAGATCGAGATTTCAGTTACTGATGAGGGCATCGGAATAAAGGAAGAATTTCGTGAAGCTATATTCGAGCGCTTCTATCAGATAAAAGGTCAAGCAGCCAAAGCCAGCTCTGGTTTAGGTTTAGCAATCTGCAAAGAGCTCGTGAAAGCACACCACGGACGAATTGGAGTAGAGGGCAACCGTGAGCGCGGCAGCCGTTTCTGGTTTGTCCTTCCGATCAAACCCAAGGAAGAGAAAACAGCTTAGCCGTCCTTGCCATCGTCCTTTTGAAGACGATACCCCTGACCATAAATGGTTTTGATAGTGACACCACTGCCGGTGAGAGCCTTCCGCAGTCTTTTGACGCTGGCTCGAAGTGCTTCATGACTGGCTTCTTCATTGTCCATCCACAAGCGAGACAATATTGCATCGGCCCCGAACAAGTGCCCGGGATGGCGAATCATCATGGACAACAAAGAAAATTCACGAGGCATGAGCTTGATATCCTGCCCGTTGCAGGTCACTCTCGTGTTCTCCGTCTCCACGACCAGACCTTCGAAATCTATTTTAGGCTCTTCCAAGGTCTTTGGTCTGCGAAGAACAGCTTTAATCCGCATAGCCAATTCTTTGATCTGATCGGGCTTCGTCAGATAATCGTCTGCACCGGCGTCAAAGGCACGCTCCTTCTCGCTGATACTGCTTTTACCCGTGAGCATCAAGATAGGCAAGCTGCATCCGTTTGCCCGCATTTCACGACAAACATCTATTCCGGCCAGGTCTGGCAGGTCCCAGTCTAGAACGACTGCGTCGAAAGGCTGTCCTGCGACCATATCAACCCCGATTCTACCCGAGCAAACATATTCGACATGAAATCTCTCCTTGCCGAGCCAGTCTTTGATAATTTGGCAGAGTTGGAGGTCGTCTTCGACCAGGAGGACGTTAGTCATTTTGCTCCTGCATTTCTAGATTCGAATTTAGAATATCACAGAGCGAATATGATCGTTGAGGCTGGATGCCTAAATGTGGCAGTCAGATGGGCCTTTAGCGGTCATTTCCCAGACGAAGCTACAAGAGCGCTTCATGATCAAAGCTTTGGGTTTAAACCGACAGGAGATGTTTAGTGATACTCGAAAGCCAATCCTCGCCTTTAGAAACACAGTTTCCATGATTTAGTCTCGATTCAGTCACAGTCTGGTCCTATTGTGAAAGCATGCAGCGACTGGAGCGACTTTCTCAATGACAAGCACGATGTTCAAGATTGAGCGCATTGATTCGAAATCGATGGTCCATATCGGTTACCGTTCGATACAGGTACTTTCGTTCGCCATGTCGTTTTCCGCGACGGCAGCAAGCCTGGTTTGCATACTGCTTGGTTCCCCCAGCCTTTTGACGTCAGGAGATCCACTAGCTTTCTTGCTCAGCTTGGTGGTGGTAGCTGCCAGCTACATCGGTCTGATAACAGCGATGGGCTTGCTCACTACCCGCCTGTCGGAACAAGAGCCCCGTACGATTCACAGACAGGCAGCGCTGATCTGCTCCGAACGCAGAAACTTCGAACGTCACCTGGACATAGTCTTTGTAGCTACCGCCCTGTACGTGATTTCTGGAATCTCTATCCAGATTGGCTCAACATCCGCGGCTTTGCCGGCAGTAGCCATTTCATTACATTTCCTCTCCACATTTTCCCTCCTTTTCCTCGGATCGATTGTGTCGGCTGTACTCTTCACACGACCGCAAGCTACAAAGTCCAAGGTCGACAAGCTCTCGGAGCGCCTCAATCGAGAATTAACAGGCATGTACGGAGTTGATATGAATCAAGCCAACAAATTGCTGACCTTGCTCATTTCGCAAGGCAAGTACAGCGAGGCGGACGAGCTCAGCCGAAAGTTGATGGCTCTGGCTGAACAATCGCCCGAGCTGATTAATTGAGTTATGACGACACCATCACTCCTGGGTATAAACAAGCAGGGGAGCGGATGGTTACTATGAAAGAACGTCCGTCGCAATTTCAAGAGCCGTCCATTGATGGACATTCGAACATCTGCCAAAAGTGCGGAAGAGTTAGGCGCGCAGTAAAGTCGGGTTCGCTTACCAGTTGGATTTTCGCGGATAGCCGTTGCCAGTGCCAGGCAAGCGTGCAAGAGCTGGAATTGAAAGTTATCGATGCACAGCCTGGTTCTGTCCAATTTGAAGACTTCGAAATTCAAACAGTGATTGGACATGGCGGAATGGGCTCTGTGTACAAAGTGCTGGAGAAAAGCACGAGCAGGACACTGGCAATCAAATTGATGAAAGAGGAGCTGGTGAAAGACAGCGTCTCCGTCAAACGCTTCGAGCAAGAAGTACAGGCTTGCATGAGCCTCTCGCACCCCAACCTTATCGATGTTCATGGTTTTGGAAGAACCAGCGATGGGCAGCCCTATTTAGTCATGGACTACATAGACGGGAAGAGCCTGCAAGAGCTGCTCGCAACCGAGGTATCGATGGAAGTCGATCGAGCACTGGCGATTTTCATCAATGTCTGCTCTGCGATCTCTACAGCACACGAACTGGGAATCGTTCATCGAGATCTGAAGCCAAGCAACATCATGATCGTCAAAGACGAGACGACGCAGGAAGAGAAGGCGAAGGTAGTCGACTTTGGAATCGCTCGAGTCGTTCGTGCCGATATCAAACATGCGCAAAGCCTCACTTCCACCGGCGAGATATTTGGCAGTCCGTTGTACATGAGCCCTGAGCAATGCAAAGGCGAAGAGGTTGATACCAGATCTGATATCTATTCACTGGGTTGTGTTTTGTACGAAGCACTAAGCGGAAAGCCTCCATTTCAAGGGAAAAACCCAATTCAGACCATCCTGAAGCATCTCAATGAGGACGAACCTGAATCGCTCGTTTCGAAAAAGCTCGGAGTCAGCCACGCGCTAAACAACGTGCTTTTAAAATGCCTTGCAAAAGATCCGCGAGATCGCTACCAAACCATCGATGAATTGAGACGTGATTTAAAGTACGTCAGAGCAGGTCTAGAACCAAACGTCAAAATCATTAAGTCCAAGAACAAACGCCCTAAAGAACAGCGTATCCGGCAACTTTTCCAAATATGCCTTGCCACCTTAATTGGTATCACTACAGTTTATCTAATATTTTTGTGGACATTCAGACCGGCTGATATCAACTCCTTGACCCAAGCGATCAACCAGAACCCAAAGGACATCGACAACTATCTCAACCGAGCCAACCTATACGCAGACGACCAGCAGTATAGAGAGGCGATGTCTGATCTCAACACGGCGATAACCATTCAGCCCAACTCCTACTTCGCGCTCAAGCACCGATCCCGGCTGCATACCAATTTGAAAGAGTACAAAAAAGCAATTGAGGATGCGACCAGCGCTATCGCACTGCTCCCCAATCTTGAGATGGCATACATCGAGCGAGCACGGGCAGCTTGGTATATGGGCGACTACGACAATGCCGTCGAAGACTCAACCAGGGCACTAGAGTTGAATCCCGATAATCTGCGGAAGAACCGCATGCCGGCTTTATTTAACCGAGCGGAGTGTTACATAAAGCTCAGAAAGTTTGAGCTCTCCCTTAAGGACTGCCAGGACGCACTTGCCCTCATCAACGAAGGAGAAAAGGACCCAAAGTTAACTAGACGCGGCTTGCTCAAAACAAAGTCGGAAGCATTGCTCGGACTGAATAGAAAAGAAGAGGCGCTGGAAGCCGCTAATGCCGCCGTCCTATGCGACGGGAAATCGTACGAGGCTTTGTACCAAAGAGCACTAGTCCTCCAATCGCTACGGAGATTTGCCGAAGCGGATAAGGACCTGACCGCACTGGTCGAGATGATCCCACAATCAGAGTTTTACTACAGCCTGAGAGCGCGCAACAGATTGTTGATGGGCAAGATCCCGGAGGCTCTAGAAGACATAACAAGCGCCATGGAGAAGGAGCCATCCAAAGCCGAGCTGTATTACTCTCGCGCATACATGTATATGGTTGCCGGCAAATACAAACTTGCAATCGCCGATCTGGATGGATTTCTCGAAATTCTGAACTGGAAGGGCGAAGCTTCGAGTTACGCTGCAATTACTGAATACTTTTGCTACCGCCTTCTCGGCGACCAGGCCTCCGCTAACCGTGCCTTGAAAGAATTCCCGTCAAAACTGGAAGTGAAAGACGGTTGGACGAGCGAAGTGTTCAAGTACCTCGAAGGCAAGATCAGCGATAAGGATTTGCTAAAAGCAGCAAACAACAATGCAAAATACATTTCCGACGGACGAAGCTTTATCGGCGTTCGCGCATATGTCGACGGCGACCTCGATGCGGCATCAAGTCAGTTCAACTGGATAGTCAATCATGCGGACGTCGACGAGATGGAGATTCCCATCTGCAAAGCGATGCTCACGAAGATACAAAACAGGAAAGCGGAATTAGACAAGCAATGAGAATCACAGAATGAAAGAAAGCTCAACAAAACTTGTAGATGCCGAAAAAGAAGGTTCCAAGATCTGTAGCCAATGCGGCAAAGTAAATCGTGTAGCAAGGACAGGCTCGCTAACGAGCTGGCTTTTCGCCGACAACCGCTGTCAATGCCAGGGCAAACAGTATGACGCCATCGCACCCGTTATTCCGCTGGAGGATATTGCTTTCGATGGATTCGAAGTGCTTGGCGTGCTCGGCTATGGTGGCATGGGCACAGTATTCAAAGTCAAACAGCTTAGCACCGGCAGCGTTTTTGCTATTAAATTGATGCGCTCTGATCTAGCCAAAGATCCTGTCTCAGTCAAGCGCTTCGAGCAAGAGGTCGAGTCTTGCATTTCACTTTGCCACGAGAATTTACCAATCGTCTATGGGTTGCATAAGACGTCAGATGGACGTCCATACTTCGTGATGGACTACCTCGAAGGATCGACGCTTCAGATGTTGCTCGCCAAAGAGGGTTTTCTAGACGCGAAGAGAGCACTATCGATTTTTTCGAAAGTATGCGCCGCGCTAACCTACGCACAACGGTTTCATATCGTCCATCGTGATTTGAAGCCTAGCAACATATTCATCGTCATTAATGACAACAGTGAAGAATCGGTCAAAGTCTTGGACTTCGGAATCGCCAGAGTTTTAAAATCAGATCCAGGTCTGGCGCAAAGCCTGACATCAACCGGCGAGATTTTTGGAAGCCCACTGTATATGAGCCCCGAACAATGCCGGGGTGAGGAGGTAGATACCAGATCCGATATCTATTCTCTCGGCTGCGTTGTCTATGAAATGCTTTGCGGCAAGCCACCTTTTCAGGGGAAAAACCCAGTTCAAACAATCTTGAAACATCTAAGCGACGATGAACCGGATCCACTGGTATCAAAGAAGCTCGACATATCTAATTCTTTTCAGAACGTTGTGTTTAAGTGCCTGGAAAAACGTCCGGAAAATCGATATGCCGATTTCAGAGAGCTCCAGCGTGATCTGAATCTGCTCGAGACTGGCGCAGAGGTTACCGTTGAACTTGCCCAGCGCAAACGCAAATCCCGCACTAAGAACTTTATGTTGCGATGCATCCAGTTTTGCATTGTCGCTCTCTTGACAGTGATGGGCACAATGCTGGTGCTGATCTATGCATTTCCTGCAGGTGACCTCGGATCCTTGACCAAAGCGATTGAGCGGAATCCCAACGATTGGGAAAGTTACATGTGGAGAGCAAAACTGTACCACCAGAACGGTCGCCCAGCAGAGGCGCTCGCTGATAACAACGTAGCGCTCCAGATTAATCCCAATGCTTACTGGGCGCTTCGGCAAAGAGCCGCTCTCTTTATCGAGTACCAGCAATACGATCGGGCAATCCAAGACGCCTCCAGAGCAATCAGTATCTCGCCCAATTTGGACGCGGCGTACCTGGAGCGCGCCTCGGCCCTCATGGCACAAGCCAAATACAATGATGCAATCAAAGATCTGACGTCAGCACTGGAAACCAACCCATTCAATGCCCACGACAAAAACCTATTAGCCTACATACTCAGAGCTAGATGCTATACAGCTGTCGGCAAGCTCGATCTGGCTTCGGCAGACGCTGACAGCGCAAAGAGGCTGCAGCGCAACTCAATCGACCCGACTAACCAGAAATGGCTGACATCACTCGACAAAGAACTGCTCCTGACGAACTCGGAGATCTTAGCTGGACAACAACAAAATCAGGAATCGCTTGGAGAAATCGATCGGGCTCTCGCGATGGATCCTAAAGATATTGATGCCCTCAAGTCCAGAGCAAGTAGGTACATCAAGCTAGGTCAGCGAGAAAAGGCTGACGAGGACTTAACAACGGTTCTGGACCTCGAATCAGACAAAGATATCACGTACTTGCATCGCGGCACTAATCGAATGTTCATGGGCAAAATGAAAGAGGCGATGGAAGATCTCGATGCAGCGGTGCATGCAAAGCCCACCGAGGCAACCTTTCGACACGAGAGAGGTTTTGCATACTTTGTTGCCGGAGACTACCAAAAAGCATTGTTGGATTTTAGGAGAAACCTCGACTTAACTGACAACCAGGGAACCCACTCAATTCCTTGCTCCGTCGGCGCATACTTCTGCAATCGATTCCTCAAGAATCAACCCGCGAATGCAGAGGTGAACGCGGTGGCCACGCATCTCGATCACAAGGAAGTGACGTGGGGAATAGCCGTAACTGACTATCTCAACGGCAAAATTTCTGAAAGTAATTTTTACAAGTTGTCTTCTGGACATGGCAATCATCGTTTAACAAGATCCAACTGCTACATCGGACTGAAGCAGTATGCAGATGGTGACAAACAACTCGCCAGAATGTCTTTTAAGTGGGTCGCAAAGAAAGGTGACAAGACACTTTTCGAATACGCTATTGCAGAAGCCATGTTAAAAAGAATCTCAGCGGAGACCAACAAAAAATGATGTTTTTGTCGACGTCCGCGTAGAAATGGCTTCGCGCCGACGCACTAGCCCGCATACGTGAGCACAAACGAGCGGTCGATGAAATCGATCGGGCACTCGAGAAGAAAAATAGGTGACGACTTTAAATACTAATCGCTCGCGTTACTGGTCGTATGTCAACTTGAGGAGCGCTGAATGACTGAGGCGTCGGTGGAGCAAAAGAAATCTCGGACTAATCAATGGGCAATTGCAATTGCGTTGCTTCTCCTTGGAATAGGTGGCGTCGTGTTTTTCTTTATGAAAAACGAGGCTGCATTTCCAGCCGCAAGCATCAACTTGAAGATATCCAAAGACGAAGTCTGGCAGCGCGTGGACGACTGGGCGAAGAAGGTCGGCTATCCGACCGACCAGAACATTCGCAGTCTGGTCTTCGATTCCGACGATCAATCGCTTGCATTCTTGCAACAGACAATGGGATCTGATCAAGCAAAAGAGATCAGTCAGGCCGACGTGCCAGTCTTTTACTGGAGTACAAGAAGCTGTAAGGAGCACAATCAGGAGCTCCTGGAAGTAGATCTTTCACCTTCAGGACAACTGGTTCGGTTGCAACATCAGATTCCCAATGATAGGAAGGTCCCGAACCTCAGTCACGAAGCCGCCCAGAACCTGGCAATGGAGTTCGTCGAAAAGGATTCTGGATCATCGATTAAGGATTACAAACTGATTGAAAATCACGAGACGACAGAAGTCAATCGAGTCGATCATACGTTTGTTTGGGAGAGCACTAATCGGGACTACAAAGGTGCGAAACCACGAATATCGGTTGATATTACAGGTAATACCGTTAACGAATTCCACTACTACATGTATCTTCCGGAGGAATGGACTCGGAAGTATGAAACCATGCGAACCTACAATGAGCTGCTTTCTGGAGGCACCTCGATCTTTGCGTTGGTATTCGCAATATGGTGCTTGTTCCTTTTCTTCAAAAATATCTCTCTCCATCAAATTCGCTGGAAGCCTGTCCTTGCTTTTACTGGTCTGGCGGCGCTAGCCAGCTCCGCATACGCCGTGAATGAACTGCCCTCCACCCTGGCTGGCTATGACCCTCAAAATTCCTTCTCGGGATTTCTATTGATGAGTTATGCCGGTGCCCTCGGTTCAGGAATTGCGTACAGTTTTTTGATGCTACCGCTGGCCGCCACGTCCGAGATTCTGTATCGCAAAAACTTTGCCACTAACCTTTCATTCGAGAGCTTGTTGAAGATTAAGGCATGGGGCTCGAAAGAGCTCCAAGTTGGACTGGTAGCAGGTTATGGTTTCTTCGGACTGATGGCCGGTTACCAGATTCTGTTTTATCTTCTCGGTCAGCAGATAGGCATTACTTCACCGCTCGGTGTCAACAGCTACAAAGTGCTGGCATCTACAGTGCCTGCCGTATCTGCGATCGCAGTCGGTATAATGGCAAGCCTCACCGAAGAATTTTTGTTCAGGATTGTTGGACTCGCATTCCTTCAGAAATTCATCAAAACCTTCTGGGTCGCCAATGTCTTGCAGGCAGCAATCTGGGCTTTTCTGCACTGCAACTACCCTCAGCAGCCGGCATATGCAAGAGGAATTGAACTCACGGTGGTGGGAATCGCACTCGGTTGTTTACTCAGACGCTTCGGACTCTGGCCGGCTGTGATTGCGCATTTTCTGTTCGACATTTTTGTCACGGTTCAAATCTTGTTTTTGGCTCCCGATGCAATGTCACAAGCATCTGCTTACATAGCCATATTTCTTTTAGCAGCCATAGCGATTCCGCTGGTTGTAATGGCGCGAGCGGCCAAGTCTCAGATTACAAATGATGAGCTTTTAAATTGCGATGTTCGAATAGAGCAGCCCGAAGCGAAACCAACTCTAGCGGAAGAGAGTCACGCTTCATTTACAGTAGCGCGACTACCGAAAGCGGCGCGCTGGTCGATGGTGACGATTATCGCAATCTACCTTCTCTCTCTGTTTATTCCGTCGCGATCGATTTGGTCCGACCAGGCCCCTGTCACAGTCGACCGCGAACATGCTATCGCCTATGCCAGCGAGTACCTTCGCAAGCAGGGTTACAATCTCGATGGAAAGCAGAGCTCCGCGCAACTGCTCGACGACACGGGAAGGCGATCCACGTCCTTACAGTATGCCTACGAGAAGGTCGGACTGGAGGCAACTAGAAAGTACGCAGAGAAAGCCTATTTCCCGACAATCTGGGCTGTCAGGTTTTTCAAACCGATGCAGATTGAAGAGTATGCGGTCGGTG
>CAYQKX010000081.1:0-33674 GCA_964418155.1 uncultured Candidatus Obscuribacterales bacterium
TTTCTTGCTTGGGATTATACGACCTTCCCTAGTAGTGCTTATGTCAAATTCAGCTAGCCACAATCCTGGCAAAACCCTCAGTGTCCCAGCGTTTTGAGTCACCGCATCCTACTAAGCCACCTCGTAGGACTGCTTTCAGATTTCAGATTTCAGATTTCAAAAGAAGCATTAGACGTGATGGCTTGGGTTTCTCCCCAAAGTTTTCGCCACTAAGGAGAATGCTCAAAATTACGAGGACCACCCGGATTGGCAAACAGGCTTCCATTCCCGTTTGCGCAACCCGGACTGTCCAAACGCTCAGCAGAGGTCATTCTACCGTCGTTTCGCCGATTGCTTCGATATGCTCCGGACTGGGTGGATGTCCGCGCAGTCAGCGCCTAGGCAGCGTCTGTAGACACACGGTTGCGGCGCGAATTGCTCCAGTCGAGCCTGGTCGCGGTGACGAGCTCGAACGTGTCGGCAAGTCGGACACGGTGCTCGCCGTTGATGAAGTCGTAGTAAATGGCGTCCACCCACTCACCACTATCGAGCAGTCTGGCCATGCAGCGCTCATGCCGTTCGTAGCGCTTCGCCTCGATCTGGGAAACCACCACTTCCTCACCCTCGACGGATGAGAAGCGGTAATTTCCGTCGGACGTCCTATCGATGAAGTACCCGGCGCGCCAGCCGTGGTAGGTCCAGCCCATGACCAGGTCGCCTTGCTCGATCATGAGAACTGCGGCACCGCGCTCCAGGGTGCGAGCACTCCAACCGGCCGAAGGTGCTGGATCCGACCGACAGCCACCGCTGGGGTAACCGGTACTGACGGAGAGCCTGCCGTCGTGCTTGGAGATCTGCTCCCCGGCGATGTCGAACAGTCCGTGGAAGTACATCACCGGGCCGTCGTCGTGCGAGGCGAAGTAGGGCAGCATGCTGTCGTTGAATATGGACACGGACTCGTCGGGATTGGCGTCCCTCCAGGATCCACCCTGCAGCACCTGCGGGACATAGCGGTTGGGGAACTTCATGATCCTACGGGAGTGGCCGACGGGAATCTCTCGGGTTGCGGCTTTCATTATCGTGATCCTCGTGGAATGAGCATGTACGTTGCGCAACAAAAGGCCCGTCAGAATGACGAGCCAGACGTTCTTATCGGGGTTCGCGATGGAGCGGCAGAGCGCGCCAAATCGCAAAGCGCATTCGTATTAACGGATGCGTTGTCGCAGGGGTGTTGGGCACCACAGGCGATGCTGATGTTACTACCTGGCTTCTTCTCCTGGAGTAGGCTCGAGGCGAAGTTCCGACACCGCGCCTGAGCACGAAGAATGAAAGAACGGGAACGGGGATGACGGATGGATGAAGCGGTATGGATCTCGGTGCGTGTGGAAGAAGATGTTTTCAACCTAGAAAACGTGACTGTTGTTTTACGCATTATTTTCTGCGCAAACACACAGAAATTTACCGACTGGCTGTCATAGCTAAATAGCTTCACTATTGAAAAATATCCTGTCTATCACCATCCCAGGAATTTAGAGCCGAACTACTAGCAGTTTTAGTATTGCACTAAAAAGGCGAAAGAGCCAGGGATGACCCGGGTTTCGCCAGCGCACGGGAGGACCTCCCGGCGCCGGTTCCAAACGGCTTACATCATCGCCCCGCGGACGTCACTTGGTCGGTGCGTTCATCGAGTTGTCCGACGCGGGGCTGGTGAGCTTCGTCTTCGTCTTGTCGGAGGCGGGCGCGGACCCACGCTTGGTGACCACGTCCTCCACCATCCAGAACACGACGATTCCGGCCGTCAGGCAGAACGCCAACGCCAACAGCTTCTTGAGACGGGCTTCGGTCATGGGTATTCTCACAGTTGGAACAGATGGGTTTGAGACACAGATGCGCGAGCATCACTGGCACGGGTACAGTCGAACTCTAGATCCACTGCCGGATTTCACGGGAAGAAGAGCGGACTGGTCCAGTCGATGGCCGGGGGTTGTCCAGAGTCGCCCGGCGAGTACCCGCTTTTGCCGACGGACATCGCATCCTGCGCCATGAAGTACAGCATCGACGCAAGCGCCAGGATACAGATCACGCCAACAATCTTTTTGAGACGCGATTCGGGCATGAATCTCCCTCAGTGTTAGTCAGCCTCACAAATTTTCGCTCCAAGAATCGGCACTCACTATTCGCATGGCGATAGGCAGGGCTTGGGTCGGTGGAGGAACGGCTGGGAGTGCTTGCTTAACTCAAAGAGCGAAAATGGAGGTAACTGATAGTGCTCTTAAAACACCGCCATAACAATGGTTTCAACAATCAATCGCCAAAGGTTTACACAAGCAAAGTGCCGCACCTTGCCTACGTGATTTTCTAAAATAGCAAAATGAAAAATCGGGCTGCAATTCCTCTGAATGTCCGCCCAGCAGCTGTTCATAGCTACTCGGCCAACTGCCAACTTGGTGGGTGATAGATGATGGCCGCGGCATTCGGCTGACCTAGCCGCTTTCCGAAAAGGCGTGAAGCCTCATTTGTCTCCGAACTCGGGCGATCCCCAGTCCCTTCGCGGAGGTGGTACGATTTCCGGGAACGCGTGTCCGTCCGCACAAATGTTCGATCTGCAAAACAGACTGGAGCTATTAAAACAAGGGCTAAAACGCACTGCCGTTTCGAATCCAGACGACGCATAGTGTGGACCTATCGCTGGTCCGACCCCTGTCGGAACGGAACAAAATCGCACTCAAAGAGAGGTCGGATTTCGACTTGAACCCACCTGGGCCAAAGTCGTAAAGAGAATTGAACAAAAACGCCAGATTTCATCTATTTTCCGAATCGAATTAATGTTTTCGATCGACCAGCAGGTCTCCGCTTAGCATGCGCGTCTTCGCAGTTTTATACACGATTTTGCTAAATGTGATTCGCGAATATCCATATTGCCAAGAGGAACCTATTATGGAGATACCCCGACTCCCAGTGTTTGCCCGACCATGGAGCCCACAGAATGCAACCCGCCAGAGAAACGAACAACAGAATTGTGCCTCTCCGCCAGAATCAAGGCAATTCAAGCGGCAGTCATCCTGCAATACCTATAAGTCAAGCCCGTCGTGCCAGACAGATACGGATAGGGAAAATCCTTCTGGCAGCGAAACTTGTATCCCCAGAATGTCTTCAGGAAGCGCTCACAATCGCGCAAGAGTTGCAACAGCCTATCGGCAAAGTTCTCACTAGCACACAACAAATAACCGATCTTGACCTTCAATCCGCACTTCTCGCTCAATCGATGATGGCAGAAGGGCTGATCGAAGAGCACATCGCTATGGAAAGTCTGAAGCTGGCGGCCAACGAGTGTATCGCTTTCGGTCTGGCGCTGGAAGTCGTACAACAGTTGAGCGACAACAAGACACCTATAGCCGCAGACCTCGAAGAGATGCTTGTGTCCTCGGGCATGATCTCGATAGCTACACTCGACGAGGCTAAGAAGTTCAGCTACGAGACAAATCTCTCGCTCGGCTCGAGCCTCATGTCGATGAGAGCAATCGTTTTTGCTCACCTCAACTTCGTGTTTGAATGCATCAACCTCGTTGGCGCTGGTCGCATCACAAAGGCAAATGCAATCAAGGCTCTTACGGACATCAAGCGAGAAAACATAGATCTTTCGCAAGCGCTTCAGAAGCAAAAAATTTCCCCGAGAAATACGCAAAGCAAGTTAAAACTCGGCGACCTGCTCACCGCGGGTAGCGTCATCTCCGAAAAAGACAATTTAACGGCAATCGAGCAAGCGATGACAGAAAAGCGCCTCGTTGGCGAAATTCTGGTCTCAGCCGGTCTGTTGTCTGAAGAGCTTCTTACGGACGCTCTCAATATGCAAGCGCTCGTGGTCAAAGGTGTGTTGGCTAAGGAAGAAGCGGCATACGTTTTACGACAAGTAGTCTCGGACAAGAAAGACATCACCCGTGTTCTCAGAGACAGAAAGAGCCTCCATGATGATGCCAGCTCAGCAGGGCATGCCCTCGATCTGCTCATCAAAGCAAAACTCATAAAATGCGAAGTTGTTCCGCAAGCAATGCAGAGACAACAGAGATACGAGATGGATGCGCTCAAAGCACTTGTAGCATCGGACCTCCTCTCGGGCAACCTGTACGAAGCTTCCATCGAGTCCGCCAGACGCTTCATCGCTGGCGAATGGACTCAACAAGAAGCAGTTTCGGTTCTCCTCCACTGCGACCTCTTGCAGTGCGATATCAGAATAGCGGCACGAGAGCTCGGACTCGAGTCCAAGCAACAAAGCAAAGTTCGCGAAGAAGTAACACAAGTACTTCCTCAGATTGAAGAGCCAAAGGAACAAAGAGTCCCCAGCTGGAAGTCATCTTTCGAACTCAAGTTGGCGATCATCGCACTTATAGCCAGCATCGGCGGCGGAGTAGGCGTGATGATGATTTTCCCCGATTTCCTCGGTGGATACTGCGTCTGCGGAGTACTTCTCGTTCTTGGACTGGCATTCTGGGCACTCGGAAAAATTTGGGAAGACAGAGTGAAAGAAAAGAAAATCGAATTGCAAAAACAAGAGGAAGCAGCAAAACAGCAAGTCAGCCGGCTTGCGAAGATTAGAGCGAAAGATGGCATCTAATCACTGGCGGATTTAGTGAGCCCTGCTGATGGCGATCGGCAGTAAGAAGGAAAAAAGAAAGAAAGGGACGGAATTGGTTCGGCGCACTTGTGAATGGAGGACTTACAAGGCGAAGAGAATGGAGGGAGGAAACAGTGATGGCATGGAGGTTGGCGGAAGAGAAGAAACGGACCGAAGAAGAAGAAAAAAAAGAGGCGACACAATTTTTATTAAACCCCCAGGCGTGTAGGGCATTACTAAGTGGTTTTTCCAAGCAAAAAAACAAAGTTTTACTAGACCGACTGAGGTAAGGGATAAGAGAGGGGACACCGTTGACGGTGCCCCCTCTCTTTTTATTGCGGTCAGAAAGCAGCCAGACTTAAACACTACAATCTCGGTCACAAAGTTGATACCACGGTGCAACCAGGCAGTTGTTCGGATCTCGCTGCACCGAACAATGGGAAGGTCCTCGATGGGTTGTCACGCAATTAATACCGGTCGCCTTGACCGCCGAAGTCATCAGTTTCTAGTCAGGGAGATCTTGAGTTATTTTACCGATTGGTCAGAATCCGATCGATCAACAGACGAGGTGCAAACATCGGAATCAACCACGGCTCCAGCCTCGTCTACGATTTCGACAACTGCACCACGCAGACTCCCGGATCGATTTGACTAGAATCGAGTCACCTCGGTAAAGTTGAAGTCGGCAATCTTCATGGCCGGGACGACCTGAGGGACGCCCTCTTCACCGGCTGTTCTTCGTGCCTGGCCGATCGCAACGACGTTTTTCAGCAACTCTATCAAGCTGACATTAAAGCGCAGATTTTTGATTCCGCGGCTTACCTCGCCGTTTTCAACAAGAAAAGTACCGTCGCGTGTCATGCCGGTTACGATCTTTCGAGCAGGATCTACCTGGCGAACATACCAGACGCGCGTCAGAAGAATGCCTCTCTCAGTGCTTTTCACCATATCTTCAACTGAGCCTCCGTCACCGACAATCACGAGATTCATTGGATTGTCGCCGAGCGAATTCGGCTCTGGAAGCCCATGGCCAGTGGGAGCCACGCCCATCCGGCTGGCGCTGCGTCGTCCATAGACGAGATTGCGCAAGATACCGTTCTCAACAATCGTGACCTTCTTCCTGGCCAGACCCTCACCGTCAAAAGGGCAGCCGGCCTGCTCGTGGTGATAGACATCGTCTTCGATTGTGATGTTGTCGCCAAACACTTTATCGCCAATCTTATCAAGCAAACTGGAGCGCTTATCCAGATGACTGGTGCCTGTGAAGTCCCACCAGAGGTAAGAAAGCAAATCGAGAAAGGCGGAATGTTCAAGAATAACCGTATAACGACCGGGTTTCACAGCCTCCGGTTGTGATGATGCCCGAGCCTTCGTCGCGGCCGATCTTGCCAATTCCCGCGTATTCACTTGCTTAGCATGAGGACCTTGCGATTTAGCCCAACCGGTGGAGTCGGGACCACACATTGTCACCGAGGACTCAACATGGGTTTCCCGATGATAACTGAACAAACCTTTTGAATTGCCGAGCGCCTCAAAAATCGTGCCGCTGGCATATACACCAGCAGCACTGAGCCCGTGCTCGCTGGCAATCGCAATCATGTCTGCGATTGCCGCTGCTCGCTCGGCCGCAGTGATGCTCAATACACCAGCTTCGAAACGATCGGGATAAGAAGACCATTCACCGTCTCCATCCGCATTAACAAGCGGCAAAAGACATTGGTCTTTCTCCATGAGCTTGACTGCGCTGATCGCCTGATCTACGACTTTGCAAACTCCCGCAGACGAGAGATCGTCTGTTTCCAACCGAATCTGACGACCGTCTGATAGAACCCTCACTGCAAGCCTGTCGATCAGATTGGCCTGATGTTGGGTCATCTCATTATTGGCAAAGCGCGAGGTCTCGATATCGGTTCCGACCAGATGAACTTCGATGCCTTCGACGCTCTTGCCGGCATGGTGAATAGCCATGTCTACGATTTTTCTGGATGCTTCTTGAGTTAACATGGCGCTCTCCTACTTCGAATGGGCAATGCCGATCTGGACGTTGCGAAAACGGGCGGGACTGGCTCCGTGTCCGGTCCACATGGTTTGACACGGTTGTCCTTTACCGCAGTTGGGCTCACCCCACTCGACGTATTCGTCGGCACCACATATAGCATCACACGAATTCCAAAACTCCGGAGTTATACCGCTATAACTGGGATTCTTGAACATCCGTCCGCGCTTGCCCTTTTTAATCTCCCAGGCAATCTCCGTGGAAAATTGAAAGTTGTATCGCATCTGATCGATAGACCAGGACTGATTTGTCTCCATAAGAACCGCGTCGTCGGTATCAGAGATCAAGTCCTCCAGTGTCCCGGCGCTGCCCGGCACAATCGAGATATTCGTCATCCGAATGATCGGCACATGGCTCCACGACTGGGCCCGCATGGCACCACCAGAGCGCTCCAGCCCTATGAGATGCGCAGTATCGCGCGAGCTCAAGTAACCGTTGAACATTCCGTCCCTTACGAGATAAACGCGCTGCGCAGCCACGCCCTCGTCGTCAAATCCGAACGAGCCGAGCGCTCCTTTAGCTGTCGCGTCAGCAACAAGATTGACTATAGGCGAGCCATATCTCAGCGTCTGCAACTTCTCAGGCGTGAGGAACGAAGCGCCGGCGAAGTTGATCTCCTGACCAAGTGCGCGATCTAGTTCGCTCGGGTGCCCACAGGATTCATGAATCTGCAAACCGAGCTGAGAGGCGCCTAAAATCAAATCCTTAGTCTCACTGGGGCATTGCGGCGCCGTGAGAAGGGCGACCGCCTCTTCGGCGATACGCTGAGCATTGCCAGGAAGGTCCCAGCTCTTTACCATTTCCCATCCGGCGAGCTCGAATTGCCCGACATGTTTAGGATAGCTGCGACGTTGCCGTTCTTCCGCATTAGTCGCAAAGGCTTCAATGCAGCAACCGGATCGAACGAAAGTCTGTTGCAAACGCGTTCCTGCTGTCGATGCGAAAGTCTTTTTTTCCTTCACGAAAGAAAGACGTCCCTGCGCGAGTGTAACCCCTTTGACACCAAGAATGGTGCGGGCACAAGTGAGCAGGACGTCCAACTTGTCCTCAGTGCTGACCGAGAACGGATCGACCAGGTGAGGCGAGGCCCAAACCGCATCATAGACAGGCTCAGGAGCGAGCGAGACGGGCTTTCGCATGCACGATGCACTAGCGGCCGCGAGCTGAGCAGCTCTCTTCGCCGCCTTCTCAAGTTCGGGCTTAGTGATTTTTTGAGTAGAAGCAAAGCCCCAACCGCCGTTCTTCAACACCCTAATTCCAGCGCCTCGACTAGTACCTTTGCTGAAACCAGATACCATCAGGTCTTTCGTCTGTATAAATTCGTAGTTCTCTTCAATGAGGCGAACGTCTGCGTAGTCTGCTCCCGCTTTCTGTGCAGCATCTAGAGTATGTAAAACGAGTGGATCCATCTCTTTTCTTCTTTTTTGTGTGATGCCGCGAGGCATCGATGACCACAGCAACCCGACGGCAGAGCCGCGGTAACGGTCTATTAGAGCATGACGACTTTTGACCAAATGCTGTGGGAATGCACACCGCTACTGAGACTCGGGTCACACCACGGTGAGCTGGCGTTCATTTTGTCGTAATGTGATTTGTTTAAGAGAACACAATGACAACCGAGCAATGGCCTGGGTTTTCACCCGAAAGCCTGAAATATTGGCTATATCGCAGAACTCTACTAGGCCAGGTATTCTTTCCATTTCCGAACGATCTGTGATGAACGTCGCGTAATAAATCCAGGAGACGAAAGAAACAACTGATAACGTCCAGTAGTTCCTTTCTTCACTGATTCGAAACAACGCTCCCTACAGATTGATCGATCTAACACACAATTGCCCTAACGGCATGGATTGCCGCATCGTGTGAGATCGCTTTCCGTTCGGACCTTGTCTCGACTCAGAACCACTCGTCAGAAGACGAGCGCTCTAACCTGGAGTTGCCTTGAGAAAGTCACCGTTCGCAGTCCTGATCCTCACCTTGGCGGTCATGAGCCCGGGGGGATGCAGCAAGAAGGACCAGCAGCCGGATCAACCGACGCCGGTCAAGCTCAATGAGACCGTCATCCCGCCGCTCGAAAACAAGGAAAAGGCCCGCGTCGAACGCCGCGACCAGTCGGGGCACCTGTGCGAGCTGGAGATTCTGTACACCTACGGAGATGTTGCCGTTCGCTACTTCGATGAGCGCAGCAAGGTCACCAAGGTCCGCCTCGACATCAAACACAAGGGAATCATCGCCGAAGGTATCCCCGCGCCCAACGGCAAAGGGCTGACCTCGTTCGAGGCGAAGAACAAGGACGGCGTAGTCTTGTACAGCACGCGACAGGTAGGACCCAAGACACTCCGCTTCAGCACCTTCCGCGCCGACGGCACGCTGCACTTCACCCTCGACGAAACCGAAAATGCCCCGACCAACTTCTTCCGCCAGTACCACCCGGACGGCAAGACCCTGCACATCGAAACCGACTATGGTCTGCTCAGGAAATGGCTGAAGCTGTACGATGTCGATGGCAAGCTGCTGTACGAAGAGAAGGACGCCGGCAACGCAAATCCCCGCGATATTGTCCTATACGACGGGGTCGTGTACGGAGCCAACGGCAAACCGACGATGCGATACAAGTGCAACGAGGGTCCCTACAGCGGCTGGCATCAAGCGATTCTGGCAGTGGAGCTGCTCGACGAAGCCGGCAAGGTCAAGTCAACCTTCGAACCCGAGAGGACCGGACCTGGTTGGGAGGACGCATACCGCGATCCCCTCTTGGAACGCATCACAATGGAGAAGCGAGACGCCGGTAAGCTACGCAACGACGGCGGACTCCAAATGCAGTCGATCGAATACCAGCTAATCGAAGTGATCGAGGACTGAGCCCACTAGTCGTTGCAATCCCGCGGCGCACAACGCCCGGGCGAGCGAAGACAGAACACCACCTGCGGTGCCTGCCTTTTCAACCGATTTTTACTATGCTCTATCGTATTCCGGCGAAGGAGTTGTAAACGGTCAGTGGTGGACGTTTGCACATCAGCTAAAGAGTTGTTACCAAACCGACTCGCTGCCATAAAATGCTCGGGTCAGGACACGAAACGTCTGCGAGTAAGACTGTATAAAGAAAGAATCGTATAGGTTCAACGATGCGAACGATGGACGCACATTGGTCTTCACCGAGTGGACTGCGCAGCGGTGCTGTAGTCCCAGTTTTACGCCATAACCTGGATTACTAGTCTGTGCTAAAAACGTCCTCACGTGTCCGTTTCAAAGAATGTCGAGAGCGAATTCAACAGCGATAGACGGTGGTCTCTATCCATCCACTTCTAACGTTTGCGGTTTTACGCAAGAACAATGCGGCTTCACCCTGCGTCCTCGTCAGGAATCGGTCAGAAACGATTGGTAGATTCTACGACATTGAACCACTGTGGGCTGGGGAGTTCGGCAGTGATTCAACCCCTCGTGAGGACGGCAATATGAGCCAATTTAATTCACAGCAAGAATTTCCACTTGATGGCGCAGTTCAACAAAGGGCTCCTAACACGAGCGATGAATCGCTGGCTGTCAGAGAGAATCTTTACTTCGCGGTGTCGGCGTCGCCCGACCCCGACACCGCTGATGGTGCCGACCTGGATCTCGAAGAATTCTTTACTTCGCTTGAGGACGAGAACAACGCCTCCGATGATGCAGAGAGCGAGGTCTCGGTCGAAGATGAAGGCGCTGGGCCGGCCTCGACTACGCCTCGGCACATCGCAGAGTTGGTCCGTCTCTTGGACAGCGCTGTCTACACCAATCGCGGTGAAAGGACAAGACCACCAGGGAGAGAAGACGCCTATCGACTCTTGATCGCGATGGGCCCGACGGCACTTCCACAGCTCGCCCAGGCATACATCAACCCGGCGTCGGCAGAGCAAGGGCGACGAGCCGAGTTGGCTATCGACAGGATTACCAGGAGAATGACCGCCAATCAGCTTCTCGACCTCCGCAATCCGGAGGTAAGCGCACAGCTGATTAATCAAAATGTTGCAGGACCGCTCGATCAAGCTACCAGACATAGAGTGGGAAGCGAATTAGCCAGGGCATCGGTAAACGCGATGGGCGAACACTTAACAGCCCCTGATTGGGTTCAAAGCATGCGCTCTGGTCGCAAGGGCAAGTACACCGACAATCTTAATCCGCCGACAGAGGCTAGTGTCAGGAACTGGGATTCGATGGACAGACCTGAAGGGCAAGCGCTTGCCGCCGAGCGTTTGGAACAGCTCTCGCGCATGATGAGAAGCGGAAGACTGACAACCGAAGAGCGTCAAACTATCTCTAATCAAATTGTTGAATTAGGAACATTTATGAATCCGGAGACAATTCGGTGGGGTCGCGCCAACAGCAGAGCAGGTTTGGCTGAGACCCTCCATCGCACCAACCCAGGTGCGAATGCCGCGAGGGTTCAGGACTTACTGCTTGACGCGCATCAGATGGTTCCGCAGGATCAGCGCTATGCTATCCACATGTCGATAATCCAATTGGGGCTCGATCAAAACGCTGGATTCATGCAAGCTTTCGAGAGGCGAGCGGGTCGGGACTCGGTCGTAGCTCTCGAGATGCAACGCGAAATAATGAAACCTCGCAACGCCGGGGCGAATAAATAGCGCAGAGCTTCAATCGAACCAGGGCGCTCATGGTGTGAGGTCATGAGCGCTTGCTTTTGCGCTAACTCCAAACTAGCCCCGAGGTTTCGCCATCACCTGTCGGAGCGCGCGCATTCACGGCATCGAAGCACTTGCTTCAATAATACCAACGAACGCTTGGCACTTGGATGCCTAATAGGAGCGAGCGAAGATCACTTTACGCTTGGTTTTTCTGCCGGTGAGCATGCACTCGCCTTCTTCTGTTTGATCGAACGGAATGACACGAACCGTAGCTTTTGTCTCGTCCTTGATACGACCTTCGTCGTCGCTATTGCCATCGAAGAAAGTTTCGACGAAAACGTTCTTATCCGAAAGCGCCTGCTTGAGCTCCTCGTAGGTCTTGACGCTAACAGTATTTTTCTTACGGAAAGCAAGAGCGTTATCAAAGATGCTCTTTTGAACCTGGTCGAGTAGCCCCGAAAGCTCATTGGCCAGTCCGGCTTGACGCACGTTGCGAATCTTCTCGCGAGTATCACGACGAGCAATCTCAACGACCTCGTTGGCAATGTCCTTCGGTCCAATATTGATGCGAATCGGCACACCCTTCTGTTCCCAATGATTGAACTTGAATCCTGGTGTGTAGTTGTCGCGATCATCAAAGTGTATGCGGAAGCTCTCGGAAAGCTCTTTCTGAAGCTTCCGGCAGTGCTCCGTGACCTGAAGTTTTTCTTCGTCGGACTTGTAGATAGGAACAATAACTATCTGTATAGGTGCGATTTTCGGAGGTAAAATCAATCCCTTATCGTCCCCGTGACCGAGCACGATAGCGCCGACCAGACGGGTAGAGACGCCCCAACTGGTCTGCCAGGCGAATTCCAGATTGCCGTCTTTGTCCTGGAACTGAATCTCGAAGGCTTTGGCGAAGTTCTGTCCGAGGAAGTGCGATGTTCCCGCCTGAAGCGCCTTGCCGTCACGCATCATCGCTTCGATGCAATAAGTTCTGACGGCGCCCGCGAACCTTTCTCTTTCAGTTTTTTCGCCGGTGAGCACCGGCAATGCAAGCCAATTCTCCGCAAGATCTTTGTAGCATTCCAGCATCAATCTGGCTTCTTTCTCCGCCTCATCTTCGGTGGCATGCGCAGTATGCCCCTCTTGCCACAAGAACTCCAACGTACGCAAGAAAAGGCGCGTACGCATTTCCCAGCGCACGACATTGGCCCATTGATTGCACAAGATCGGCAGATCGCGCCAGGACTGAACCCACTTGGCGAACATGTAGTTGATGATGGTCTCCGAAGTCGGTCTAACGATCAAAGGTTCTTCAAGCTTCTTGCCGCCGCCGTGCGTGACTACAGCACACTCGGGAGCAAAGCCTTCGACGTGCTCCTTCTCTTTGTTCAAAAAAGATTCAGGGATGAGGAGCGGGAAGTAGGCGTTTTGATGACCCGTATCTTTGATCATCTTATCGAGAGCTTTCTGGATGTTTTCCCACAGAGCATAGCCATAGGGGCGGATCACCATGCAGCCCTTCACGGGAGCGTAATCGGCGAGCTCGGATTGCAGGATTGTGTCCGTGTACCACTTCGACCGATCCGATTCGTTGTCGTCGGCTTCAGCGCTTTCGTCCATATGCGCTGTTTCGTTTTCCTTAACTTCCATTTGAGTCAAACGCTCCTGATTAATTGTCACTCTCGATTCCGCTTTATTCAGTCTGAAACAAGCCCGACAGGGCTCCGGCACGAGGCTCATCGCCGGCCGAACGGCTCGAGTGGTCAGTATAACGCAGCGCCTAATATTATTGCTTTTCTTTTTGCCTGGTGTTAAGGCCTTAGCTATACTACATAAGAAGAACACTTAAGGAGTGTCGCGTGCAACTCTCAGGCGAGCTCGCCAAGGTCAATCTTGCCAATCTACTTCAGTTGGTAAAGACAGGCGGCCTAACCGGCAAAATCACCTTCTCGCAGGGCGCTACCGTAGCTACGGTCTCGATTCGGGGCGGATTGCCTATCCACGCCCATGTCGAGGGCGAGGAAGGTGTTGACGGTCTAATGGAGCTCTTTCTGTGGACATCCGGCTCCTTTTCATTTAACGAGGAAGATGTCGACGATACGGTCACAATCGATGACGCTGACCCTGACCTCTCCTTCGAACGTCTTCTCAAAGAAGGGCTAAGCTACAAAGCAGCAAAGCTCTATCTGGATGAAAACGGCATAACACCAAGGACGATAATGAAGCCGACCGGTACAGCAGTAAGCCTGGCGAAACAGGTTATGACCGCGCCAGGGCTGGAAAAACTCGACGGTACGAAAACACTTGTCGAAGCCCTCTACGACCTGCGTCTGAGTAGACGCGAGTACGTCCACACCGTGTCCAGCTGGCTAATGGATGGGCTAGCCGATGTCGCGGAGCCGGTTTTGCTCGAGGAGATCAATCACGTAGATCTCCCCACCTGGGTAGTCTCACGCCTAAAACAAGACAACCAGGACATTTCGCAGGCAATCGTGGACATGGTAATTTGGGTTGACCGAGTAAAATGCTGGATGTTTCAAGTCGATGTCGACTTTTACAAAATCAGAAAACAGCTGGCTGAGTCGACTGGCGATACAGAAGTCGACGACGAGCTTCTCTCGGATGATTCCCAAGACTCGATATTCGCTGAGCCTGCACCGCCGCCGGCCGATCTGTCGCTCTTCGCACCTGTAAGTTTCGGCGGACCTGACCTGTGGCGAAGTACTAACTATTACAATGGTGGCAGCTTGTTCAAACCTTCTATTCTGGATACTCTAAGCCGCGAATCCGAGACAGAACTCGAGCAAGAGGACCACACCGCATCTAGTGGCACTTATCCAACCAGCACCGATAAAAAAGATTCTACCAGCGAAAAACAATCCAACTCGAGCAGCACCCTGCCGACAATCGAGTTCTAAGCCCGAGAAGCCCGAGAAGCCCAAGAGACGCCGACGGCACCGTCCGCTCGGCTTGACCTGCAATCGGACCGGCATAGAGCCAGACTAGGGCAAGCAAACGCCAAGCACGGCTATCAGCGTAGTAACATTCGACAGAATTACGAGCACGAGCGCCTGTCCCCGCCAATTGGATCTACGCAAGAGCAGATACGCAAAGCTGAGAAAGAGCGTAAGAGTAACGTAGAGCGCGACAAATCTGAACTTCATGAACGGAAATAATAATGGCACCATATTAGGTGGCGCCTTCAAGACGCAATACGTAGGCGCTCTCAACCCCATATATTCGCTCACTGAGACCCCCTCAGAGGGCTGCCCTTTGTATCCCGACAGAAGAAACACCTGACCATCCGCGCCGGTCAGGAGCTTGCCGTTTCGGTCGCAGCCATGCATGACGAATTCTTGATCCTGTGACTGGCCATACAATATTCGACAGCACTCGATCGAGCCGGCTCTGAGCTCCAGCTCATCGGGCCACTTTCCACCGCGCTTCAAACCTTGAAAGAATTTGATGGTAGTGGGCGATTTCTTTCCCTCTAATCGGACGGTCCTGATGGAAGGAAAATCCATTTCACGATTAAACGGATTGAGGTAGCGAAAGCTGTCTTCACTGATGTTCTTGATGTGCTTGGGATAACTCTCTTTCTCTTTGTAATACTGGTTGGCGGTTCGCATGACCTCGTTCATCTGATGCACTATGGCAAGTTCAGGAGCATCGGAGCGATAGAAAATCACACCGTCGCTATCCCGAAATCCATTGTCTTGTTGCGTGAACCAGCGTTCTTTGTCGAGAAAGGAACAACACATAAGCGGTCCCACGTCGCGCCAGCTGTATCCGAAGGCCCGGAACGTGAGCTTCAGAGAGCTGCTTCCCGTCTGCACAACCAGGTCCGTCGCCGAAGTCAACTCCAGCTTTCGGGCACCATCTGCGGTGGTGTATTCAGTTCCGTACTTTAAGAGCTCACGTCCGCCTTCATGGAATGCGCCCATGTTCAAGAAAAATAAAATCAGATAGCAGGCGATGAAAGTGCCGACGATTCCACCCAAGATCCAGCCGCCCGGCAGGTCCCGAGCCAGTTCTATGTTCTTGATCAACTCAACCAGCTTGCCGACAATCTTCTTTTTGAGCTTCTCGACGGCACCTTCCTCCTCGACGCTTTTAACTCGTGATGATCTCGTCTTGCGCATCGAGCGATTGTCTTTATCGAAGCCGCGAGCGGTTTCGACCATACATTCAATTTCCGCGCACATGTTCGAGTGACCGGTCGATTTGCACAACGATAGAATCGATTCAAGCGTCCTGCTGGGCTCAGCATGACTTACACCGAAAGTGATAATTTGCGCATCGAGCAGATCTATCGAAGTATTGATGGCGTCTTTGTATCGGCCCTGTTCTATAGATATGTCGGCAAGCGCCCTCAGACTCAGGTGCGACATATGGTGCGTGCGACCCATCAAGTCGACAATTTCGCGAAGATAGCCTTCAGCCTTCTCTACTTCGCCCTTTTCCATTGCGGTCTGAGCCAGCAAAAATAGACTGTTGCCGTCCTGGTCCAGTTCGTTCATAACTATGTGGTAAACGTCTGGACCTGGGCAACCACCATCTGAGTCAGCGCTTTCAAAGTCGCGAATACGCCGCGACCATCGATTGCAACGGATTCGTACGTCGGCACTTTGTGATGATTGATCTCCGACTCGAGTCTACTGACGGAAAGCGCATCATCAAGATCTCGCTTATTGTATTGAATCAGCCATGGAATTTCTTCGATGCTCATTTTGTAGGTTGCCAGATTCTCAATCATGTTGATCAATGAGGCTATATTAGCTTCAAGACGGTTGGCGGCCGAATCGGCGACGAACACGATGCCGTCAACATCTTCCAGAATCAGTTGTCGACTTCTGTTGTACTCGGTTTGACCGGGTACAGTGTAAAGACCCATACGCACGGTAAAATCTTTGATTTTGCCCAAGTCAAGCGGCAAGAAGTCAAAGAAGAGCGTTCGTTCAGTTTCTGTTGAAAGAGAGACCAGGTTGCCCCGAGTGGAAGGGTCAAGCTGACTATGCATGTAAGTAAGATTGGTCGTCTTGCCGCCCAAACCGGGACCGTAATAAACGATCTTGTAAGTGATCTCCTTCGTTCCGTAGTTGAGCAGAGGCATCTTGGAATTCCTGTTCCGGGAGCGTTAACGATTATACTAGCACCGACGAGCACGTGATTGGCTCTGATGTTTCACGATGAAGCGCTGCTTTATAACGCCAGATCAAGACAGCAAAGTTCTGAACATACAGACGGATGATTGCGACTCGACAGCACGTTGCTTTGCCATCTGAGCGGCCGCAACCAACGTACCGACATTCTTACCATCTCCAGGCATTCCGGCGACTCCGCAGCGAAAGTGATACTCGGATTCCCAATCTCGACTAGGTATGGTTCTGAGCGATAAAACCAGACGCTGAGCGACGAGAGTAGCTGTCTTCAATTCGGTTTGAGGCAAAAGCAAGGCATAATCGAAGAGTTCGAAGTGTGCGAAAATCTCGAACGGTCTGATAAGCGACTGCACCCTGGTAATCATCTCCTTGACCGCCGATTCCGGCAACCGATCAAACACTCCCGCCCGCTTGAGTTGCCCTTCGAAAATAATCAAAGCAAAAGGCGAACCACCTGCCTCCAGCCTGGCAAACTCATTCTGCATAAAGTAGAGCATAGCGCCCTGAGTAAAAATTCCGGTCTCAGCACGGATACAGCCACGCATCGCGTTGTCCGCGACCGACATGTCGAGGCCTCGATCGTCGAGACTGACTGTTTTCCTGCTGCGCGCAGGTTGATCGGCAAGAACCACGATGCCTTGAGTCAGAAAATTGAATAAAATCGGCACCCATTCGGTCTTATGAAGCGGCATGATGCGCAGGAGATCGAGGAGCTGAATAGTGTCGTCAATCTGGCAGTAAAAATTGCCGGCCAGCTTCAGGTCTAAAGGCGCTCCCTGAGATACGGTTGTCTCGAACTCTTTTTGCCGCATGTCGGGTCGCTTGCGAATCAAGTATGCAGACAGCGTCAGTCCCTGCTTCTCCAGGAAAGCGCTTTGATCAGCGAAGGTCATCCCTTCCATGAGAAGCGCATCGAGCCGATTCTTGATGGATCGCTCCACCGTACGCTCGCCGGGATGAAATCGAAACTGCCCGCTTGTCCAGCTCAACAGCTCTATGACCGCCAGATCACCCACTGACCCGCAGAATTCAGCATGCACAGGCTTACCTTCGTCGAAGTAGATGTATGAACCGCCTTCGTTGTTCCTCAACTCAAGACGCCCCGTCATCTTGCTCATGCGAATGGATTGCAAGAGTGTCGGCAATTGCACGAGCAAAAGATCGCCTTGCAGAATGGCCTGTGCCTCTGGCTGATAAGGACGATGAACACCGCTCGGACTGTCGAACTGCGCTGGTTGCTGGGACGGAATGAGCGACGCCAGCTCATGCGCGGATGTGGCACGCATCTCCTGACTGTTGCTTATCAATTCTGACAGACTCGCACCTGTCGTCTCACACTGAATGACATTATGGACAAGGGCCATATCGCCGGTCGGGTAGCGCCACTTCTCCGATGGCATACGCGTGGACGAGCCGGACAAGAACACCCAAACCGGTACTTCCCTGGCTGGGGCCGAGCACTTCAGGATGAAGTATTCATTCAACTCTTTACCGTTCCACTGCTGTTCGACTACTTTCACACCGGGTTGCTGCGCCTGCCCCAATATGAAGTTTAGGCGCTCCAGGTCAGGAGGAATGCTGAGGTCCTTGAGCTTCATGATGCCGTTAACCACGCGGTTGAACTCGGGTTGTGGACCGGCTTGATTTCGCTTTTTCAGCATTCTGAGACACTCAGGAGTAACGGTACAGATCTTATACCCAGCCCTTTGATTCTCATAAAAGAAATTGCGTGGATGCCGATGGGACAAGAACCTTGCCAAGTCCGTCATCGTGCAAATTCGCGACTTGCTAATGCTAATCTTTCAAGGGGTCGGCTTGGGAAGCGGTGCCGGTCTGAAAACCGGTGGACCGAGAGCGCTGCTATTATCTCGCTTGGTAGTTTCCCAGACCGTTGTTTCCAGATCTATAGCCAGATCCGGCTCGATCTGCACGTGCGGCTCCTCGCCGCTTCCGCTGTTGTAAGTAAACTGTTTCGTCAGCTTCGGCTTCTGACCAGTGACTACCGCATAGACAGTTGCTGCAGCAATCCAGGAGCCTAACGGAGTGACATGATGTTTATCAGCCTCATAAAGGGCTAATTCTTTGTGCTTGTCTGCAATTTGGAAAAACAAATCGCCAGCGGGCGCCACTTGCAAACTCAGCCGCTCCGCCAATTTTCTACAGACGGTGCTCAGCACTTCCTGGCGCGCTTTATCGCCCGAATCAGCCCAGGGTATGAGAAGCACGACTTCGCTTCTTTTTTCGCGCGCCAACTTCGAAAGCGCGCTTGCCGATTCCAGCATGACGGCAGGATCTTGCAGAGGCTGCGTCCAACGCTCTTGCAATACGACGAAATCCCAATCTTTCTCCGCGATCATGCTCAAGGTCGCCTGGTCGCCGGCGTGCTGAGCGAGACAGAAGTCACCCTGTGCCACGCAAGCCACCTCCAGTGGGCGCCAGGACTTCGACATCACGCCGACTTCGCGAAGCATGTTGGGAACATCGTTAAAATGCAAAACATCATTGCCGACTATCAACACGCGGATAGGCTTCGAACTGTCGTCAAAATCCTGGTCAGGCTGGGCCACGAACATAAAGTAGACAACAGCGATTATCGCCAATAGTGCCACTCCGACTCCCAGGTAAATATACAAAATCTTACGCGAGACCGGTTGCTTTGGCGCTTGGTGAGACTGGGACACGAATCCTACCTACTCCCTGGCTTGATTGACTACACTCATTAACGACCGAACCCGCTCGAGATCGATTGGATTCTCAAGGATTCCCTGACGCTTGAGCGAGCTCGCCACTATAATACCATCGGCAGTACCAAGCAGTGCTTTAACGTTGGCAGAAGACGTGCCGCTACCGATAAGAATCGGCGTGTCCGGAACAGCCTTGCGCACCAAATTGAGTTCCTCCAGATCCGGAGCGTCGCCAGTCGCAGCACCACTGACGACAACCGCGTCAGCCAGGGCACGCCGAACGGCATCCTTGGCCGCATGAGCGATGTCTGCTCCGACTCCCAAAGGCAGTGCATGCTTGACCATCACATCGGCAAATACTTTTACGGCGCCTCGGGAGGTTATCTGGCGCCTGTACATATGAAGCTCGTGCGACACACTCTCGATGATGCCCTGATCGGTAACCATAGCACCTGTAAGTATGTTGACCCTGATAAATTTAGCTCCGGTCGAAACAGCAACGGCCATGGCCGTCAATGCATCGTTGCGCAGAACGTTGACGCCGATTGGCAGATCGGTCACCGCCATAATGCGCTTAACCGCGAGGCTCATCGCGCACGCAGTAGCGACATCTACTCGGCCTCTGGCAAACGGTGCATCGAAAAAGTTCTCGACGATGATGCCGTCCACACCGCCGGAAGAGAGCGACACAGCCTCTTGTTCGGCGCGCAGGAAGACCTCCTCGAGATCTCCACCCCACTGACAGGAACCCGGCAGAGCCTCGAGGTGAATGACCCCGATAACCGGTTTTGCGGTGCCAAAGAGATTTTCGAATATTTGCATAAAGACAGGGACCCATTTCGACATTCATCGCAGGCACAACGGCGCTGCAATTAAAAACATACTCCGGCTTCGCGCTTGACAACAGCATTCTCAGAGTTTCGTATATCGAGCGTCATTCTCATCTGTATATAGTTCCAAGATCAATGAACGGGAGACCTTGATGGACAGCGAGCTCTTGTCAACAGTCAAAAGCGAACGCCACCACGCTTGACATCGCGCTGTCAAACCTGAACAATCTGCGCAAACCATTGCGGGAAGCAGGATTTCGAGGCTTATTGTCAAGCGCTTGCTGAGCAACGCTAAACAATACATTTTTGAAGCAACACAAATTCCTCTTCACAACTTTGTTGTCATATAGGCGAACTTCAGGAAGTTTCGAAAGAAACCGCAAAGCGAGAGCCTAAGCAGCTTCGACTAAGGGAAGTTGTTCTCATCTTTTTGTGATATGGCGATATTGAATTGATATGGTCACTCTCACTAGTTTTCCATTAACCCTTCCTTTAGATTTGCCCAAGAGCTAAAACCCAAAGTTATTAGCCTGTTCATTGAAAAGAACCTATATGTCCGCCGAAAGGCTGACGTGTAGTGGGTCACCGGTGTTCTCAGCTGATGTCAGCTCGAGAGTATGCCGGCACGCAGCCAATTACCACCAAACAGTCTGACTTACTACGACTGAGGTTAACGCAGATCGCTGAGAGCTCTACGCGCTCAGCCAGCGTTGCCGTGTGGTGCTTACGGATGGGTGGGCTGCCGATTTCCAGAACTCGCCACGGTGGCGCGTCTCTGCCCCGCGCCGACTAACTCGGCGCATCACAAGCTCAACAAATGAGGAGCACTCACATGGCACACCTCCAGAACACCGATCGGGCCCTGCAGAAGCGCAAGGGCATGGCGATCAAAGGCCTCAAGGCCTGGATCAAGGCGCTCGAAATGAACGCCGGCGTCAAGGTCAGCGAACACACCTACCGGTACGAAATCGCCGCCGACGGCGAGACGGCACGCGTCTACCTGTCCAGCACCGGCAACACGGTCGAAGGCACCGAGCGCCCGCTGCAGGAATGGGCCGACGTCGGCAAGCCCTGCCGCCTGGCGCTCATCGGTCTGCGCTACACCAAGGACCAGCTCGAGCGTGATGGCGACCGGGTGCTCTACACCCTCAACGTCATCACCGGCGAGGCCTATCTGTCCCGGCGCGATCAGCGCCTGAACGATCAGCCCTCCACCATCCAGGGATGGGTCGAGGTCGGCAAGCCGATCGAGAAGAAAGAGTTCGAAAGCCTGCGCGTCGCCATGGACTACCACAACGACGAGGCGGCCGAGTCCGTCAAGGCCAACATGATCAAGTGGGGCATCATCCGCCCCGCCAAGGACGGTCAGGGCGACTAAGGTCGGCCACTAGATCAGGCGAACAGGGCAGACTGCCAGCGTGAGCTGGTACCTGCCTGGTTCGGTTTCTCAACAGTCAAAAACCCAACCTCAGTCTAACCAGAAGGCCCTCGTCGCAAGGCGGGCGGAAATAGCCATGAACAAGAACGGTTTCATCTGGTTTGTCATCCTGGTCATCGGTGCGATGTTCCTCTTCGGAGGCTCCATGGACAGCGTCAAGAATGCTGCCGACGTGACCAAGCCAGAGGTCGTGACCTTCGACCAGGTGCGGAAGGCCGTAGAAGCCAACCCCACCACGGTCGAGAAGGTCACGTTCCTGAAGGATGACAAAGGTGTCGTACAAGAAGTCCTCTTGAAGTTCAAGGAGGACGGTAAGGCCTCGCTTTCTGCGCAGGTTCCCGGCGATGCCGGCAGCGCTAACCTCTTGGCCGCGCTCGACAAGGCCAATGTCGCGACCGACGCGAAGAATCAAGAACCGCCCGCGGTCAGTCCCTGGGCGCCTTTGATCTCGCTACTCGGCTGGATCCTGCCGATGGTGCTGATCTTCTTCTTCTTCCAGTGGATCCTGCGTGGTGCTGCCAATGCGCAGAACCAGATGCGGGATCAGATCGCCTCGTCTAACGCCAAGAAGTTCACGGCCGACAAGGACAAGAAGTCCTTCAAGGATGTGGCTGGCTGCGACGAAGCGAAGCTGGAATTGCAGGAAGTGATCAACTATCTGCGCAACCCAGGACTCCTCGCCAAGCTGGGCGGCAAGCCCCCGAAGGGCGTGCTTCTGGTCGGCGGTCCCGGCACCGGCAAGACCTTACTCGCCAAGGCAGTCGCAGGTGAGGCTGACGCAGCTTTCTTCTCGATCTCTGCTTCGCAGTTCGTCGAGATGTTCGTCGGTGTGGGCGCCGCGCGTGTTCGCGACCTGTTCAACCAGGCTCGCGCCAACAAGCCGGCCATCGTTTTCATCGACGAGCTCGACGCCGTCGGTCGTCAGCGTGGCACCGGATTCGGTGGCGGGCATGACGAGCGCGAGCAGACCCTCAACCAGCTGCTCGTCGAGATGGACGGCTTCAAGGCCAATGACGGCATCATCCTGATGGCCGCCACCAACCGTCCCGACGTGCTTGACCCGGCGCTCGTGCGTCCCGGTCGCTTCGACCTCCAGGTTCTGGTCGACAATCCTGACCGCTTCGGGCGGCATGAGATCCTCCAGATCCACACCCGCGGTAAGAAGCTCGGGCCGGACGTCGACCTGGAAGTGGTGGCCACCAACACGCCTGGATTCTCGGGCGCGGAGCTGGAAGGCGCCGCCAACAACGCGGCCATCGTCGCAGCTCGTCGCATCAACGACGAGGTGGCGAAGCTCCGGAAGGAGAAGGTCTCCGAAGAAGAGATCGCCAAGCGCGTGCCGCAAGTGATCACCATGGACGACATGGATGAAGGCGTCGACCGCGTCCAGATGGGTCCCGCCAAGGAGAAGGCCGCACAGCGCATGAACCGTGACGACCTGGTCAACACTGCTTACCACGAACTCGGACACGCCTGGGTCTCGCAGGTACAGCACGAGAAAGGTCTCGGTGGCGACCCGGTAACGAAGATCACCATCGTTCCGCGTGCTCGCGCTTTGGGCTACACCCAGGCGCTGCCCAAGGGCGATCGGTACAACTACACCCAGGCCAACCTGAAGTCGCGCATCATGATGGCGATGGGTGGTCGAGCCGCTCAGGAGATTTTCCTGAATACGATCGACACCGGCGCCTCCAACGACTTCAAGCAGGCAAAGGCCTGGGCGTACCGGATGGTGACGGAGTTCGGCATGTCCGGGCTCGGTCCGATCTCGGTGGGAGAAGGCGGTCCCAATCCGTTCCTCGGTCGCAGCATGGCTACCAATCACGAGATTGGGCCGGCGCTGCAGGACAAGATCGACGCCGAGTGGGTGACCCTGGTCAACGAATGCTACAAGGAGACGCTCGAGCTCCTGCGCAAGGACGAGGAATGCATCCGCAAGATCGCGGAGATTCTGCTCGAAAAGGAGACCATCCTCGGTCCCGAATTCGAGAAGCTTCGCAACGAGTCGAAGTGCGCCATCAACAAGTGCACCGACTGCGATGTCGACGCCGAAGGCGGACCTGACAAGGGCTAAGTTCGGCGGTTCTGCTGACGAGTTTGTGAGGTCGCGCCTTCCGGACGCGACCTTCGGCTCTGATGTCCGTATCGAGGGGCAGGGTGCACCGTCCATGGTGCACCCGCCTCTCGGTGCATTTTGCTGACAATGTGGTTCGCGCTCATCGTCCAAGCCCTGCGCCACTTGAGGCGACGTTAGGCTCAGACGATCAATTACACGCTAGCGGGGTGCCGAACAAGTGTCGCGCAACACGCCCCTCGCTGGACATCCGCGCGCGGCAATGAATGAAGAAGGGAACATACCACCATGCAAAAGCAAGAAACGGCCATCTATGTTTGCGTCAGTGCGTCTCGTGCCCAGTGGTACTTCCTGAACCGCACCGAGGCGTTTCGGCAGCGGTTCGACACTGGTTCCGACGTTCTGATCGGCTACAAACGGTATGAAGATGCCGTCAAGGCCGGGCGACTCCGGTTCGCTGAAGAGAGCTGCTTCGTGATCTTGAGCATCAGCATCAACGAGCACGTCCGCAACGCTCTCGCCATCGGCCAGATGATCGACGACGATGCCCTGGAGGACAAGACCAACGCGCCCCTCTGGCGAGTCTTCTCCAAGGGCGCCGAGATCCTGGCCAACCCGAAGAACGCCGCCATCTGGGGGCAGGTCATCGAAGTCAAGCCGGGCAAGAAGGAGACGACCGGCGGCGGTGCCGGTACGGCCGGCAAGTCCGAAACGCAGGCCACCCTGGAGCCCACCGGTGTAACCGGACTCGGCGGCTGCTAACTGGTCAAGCGAGGGGGTCCGTCCTCATGGCGGACCCCCTTCTTTCTCTCGTCGCTTCTCCGACGAGAAGGTTTTTCACATGGGCGATTGCCAAATCGCCCGTTCACAACCGGAGGCGCAATGCCTCTTTCATGAAAGGCAAGCTCGGCTAAACCCGGGCTTGAAAAATCCCATGGATTTCGCCGGACTATACAATACCGTCTCGGGAGCGCTTCCCGCCATTGTAGCCGCCCTGCCAGGCATTCTCGCCATGGTGGGAGCGCTCATGTTCCTCATCCTGATCCACGAATTCGGTCACTGGATCGTGGCACGCCTGCTCGGCTTCCGCACGCCGGTCTTCTCCATCGGCTTCGGCAAGCGCAGCTGGTCGCTCGTTCTGGGCAAGTTCTGGGATACCGAATTCCGTCTCAGCCCGATCATGCTCGGAGGCTACGTCAGCATCCCCGAGCTAGGCGACGAAACCAGTGTCAAGGAGAGCGAAGGTGATGCATTCGAAGGCTTCACCAACCATCCTTACTGGAAAAAGATGGCGGTCACTGTGGCAGGCGTCACAATGAACTTCCTCTTCGCTATCGTATGCATCACGCTGATGTTCTCCATCATGGGTCAACCCCGGATGGACATCAGCGCCACCAAGATTGGCGGCTTCGATCCGAAAGTCACGCTCGCCAAGGACGCCGGGCTCCAGCCCGACGACGTCTTCGTCTCGGTGGACGGCAAGCCTGTGAAGATGCCCGAAGATCTTCTCAAGGCGGTGCAATCCCGGAAGAACCAACCCACGAAGATTGTGGTCAGCCGCAACGGCAAACCGGTCGAAGTGGAAGTGACACCCAACGCCGAAGGCCGCATCGGCATCCAACTCGGCGTTGATGCCGAGCGCAGCTACGAACGCATGGGACTCTGGACCGCCACCAAGACTGGTGTCAGCAAATCGTGCGAAGCCGTGGTCATGATGTTCAAGGGTATCGGCATGATGATAGGTGTCGTCGAGAAGCCGGCCGGTCTTCCGGATCAGGCTCTCGAGGTGCATGGCGTCGTCGGCATCGTTCAGATGGGTGGACAAGCCTTCGATCGAGGTCTGTTCGACTTCTTCTGGATGGTGGCGATGATGAGCATCAACCTGGCGATCATGAACATCCTGCCCATTCCGCTACTGGACGGCGGGCACGTCGTGTTCTTCACCATCGAAAAGGTGACCGGCAAGCCCGTTCCTATGGAAGCGCGCGAGCGCATCTATAAGTTCTTCGGCATGCTGCTCATCATGCTCATGGTCTGGGGTCTGTTCAACGACTTCGCGCGGCCGATCCAGCTGCCGAAGTAAGGACAGAAAGCAACTGTTTTCTCGTGAGGGCCCTTGCCTCACGTCTTTCCGCTTTTCTCTACTACTGCATTACGTATTTAGTAAATTTATCACCGCCGACAGTGGCGGCCGATAGGACAAGAATTCACTGACACTTCACCACGATTGCTTTAAACAAATCACGTAGACTGTTGTTCCACGCGGCTACATCACGAGAGCTCAGAACCAGATAAGTTCTGGGAGCTGAGAAGGTAATTCGTGAGATGCACGGCGAATCATCATGACATTCGACTGAAAGCTGGAAGCCGATATGTCCCCGGGAGTTGCCGTCTCGGGGCACAATCAGAACAGACGCATCCGAGAGTTCCGCCTGATAGAAGCCCTTCTCTTCTATAACACTCTTGCAAGCCGCCAGAGCGTTGGTCGTGTCGACATAGACGACAAATGAAATACTCCCGTCGTTGGACTGGACCACCCGACTATCGTCAATATCATCGGCCTTCATACTCACCGCCGACGATTGCAGCTGCGCCCTCGATTTTAAACAGGCCGCCAGGCAGGGCTTGCCGTCGACCCTTGTCGACTGTGACGGTTCCAATCCAAACTGTCGCGCTAGACTCATACGACTCCCTCCACCTTACTATTCATAATGTAGTGTCGAAATATCACAAACTGATAACTTACCCGAGCCCAATTTTGAGAAAACAGCTCTGCAACCGGATAAATCCGATCACTCACTGAAACTTCTTTGTTATGATCTGAACTTCCAGAGCCTTATGTCCGGCTCCTCACACGAAGGTTTTGTCATGTCCAGATTAGCTTTGGTCCGCGATCCGAAATTTCGAGATCACACCACTCCGGATACTCATCCGGAATCGCCGGCTCGACTTGTCGCAATCGATAAGATGCTGAAATCGAAGTCGCTGGACGACAAATTCAAGCAGTTGACACCACGGGCGGCATCAGAAGAAGAATTGTGCTCCGTGCATTCACCCGACTATATCGAGACGCTCAAGAAAAACGCAGAGGTAGCGGAAAAGCGCAACGGTCTTATCAAGCTGGACGGCGACACCTACATGGGTCCGAAGACATATGAGACAGCCAAGCTCGCAGCCGGAGCCGGGCTAGTCGCAGTTGAATCCGTCAACGACGACATCCATGATTGCTCATTTGTAGCCGTACGTCCACCCGGTCATCATGCCCTGAAGAACAAACCGATGGGCTTCTGCCTCTTCAACAACATCGCTGTCGCCACCCGCCACGCGCAAACAACGCTCAACGCCAAACGCGTTATGATCCTCGACTGGGACGTACACCACGGCAACGGCACCCAGGCTATGTTCTACGACGATCCGTCCGTCCTCTTTTTCTCGCTGCATCAATATCCTTTCTGGCCCTACGATACCGGCTGGTTCATGGAGGATGGAAAAGGCGAAGGACGAGGCTTTAACGTCAATATACCTCTGCCCAAGGGTACCGGTGATCGGGGCTATTTTTCAGCCTTCGATCAAATTGTAAAACCGGTGACAGCCGAATTCCAACCCGATCTCATCATGCTCTCGGCTGGCTATGACGCCCATGATATGGACCCGCTATCTCAGCAACGCGTGACGACTCTAGGTTTTGCGATGCTCTCACAGCGGCTTGCCGACCTGAGAGACATGACCGGCGCCAAAGTCGTCTGCTTTCTGGAAGGTGGTTACAACACCCAGTCCCTGTCGGAATCCGCGCTGGCAACCATGCAAATCCTCAATGCCCAGGATGCCCAGGAAGCCGGTCAAGTTCAGACCTCATACGTGATCCCAGATGTAGTCTCAGGACAAAATCCGATAAGTTCGGACAGATCGCCCGACCAGGTTGACGAGCGCCTCTTGGAAGTCAGAAAGCACTTCAGCAAATACTGGGGAAATCTACGTTAGGCCATCCGGCAGAGCAGCCACACACCGTTTTCTCAAAACAACTTAGCGATTAGCCAAGCTGGGAAATAGTGCTAACGAGGTCTTGCGCTCTTTCGCCTGACCAAGCGCTTTCTCGCAAGCAGCTAGAACGATGCCTGGATGATCGCATGTATCCGGAATACTGGCCACCCCAGCTAAAAGAATAGCCTGATTGCTGTCCAACCCCGGCTGCAAAGGTCCGTCGAGAAGCACTTTCTCAATCCGTTTGCCAAACTGGACAGCGTCGTTGGAAGTCATTCCCGGCAGAAGGAATGCGAACTGTCTCTGCTTGTAGTGGGCAATAGTGTCTACGCTTCTCATGATGGTGCGAAAGCGCTTGACCGCTTCCTTGAGCGCTCTCTCCGGCATTGGCATGACTTTGTCGCCACCATAATTGGCCAGCAATTCAAAAACAATCACGGCCATCGGACCGGTGAGACTCTCATAACGAGCATACTCGCGGCCGAGGAAATAAAAAAATGCGGTTGAAGTAAACAAACCGGTCTCCGGATTCGTCAAGTGCTTATCCAGCTCAGATAGCTCGTCTTGATCCCATTCCACCGGCGCAGGCAGGTCAACATTCGCCACCAAAGACGATGCCATTCTCGGTACTGGTCGCGGCTCTGTCGCATCGAAATTCGATACTACAAGAGAGCTGTTCGTATTACTTGCGGTCACTTTTCGATCGGAACCGCACTCAGCGGCTATCAAACTTTCGATGAGAGTCGTGTCGTCACTGTCAAAACTCCAGAGAACCGCCGCATCAGCGGTTTCACCTTGGTACAACATCCAATTGGTGTCTTCATCACCGGAAAAAGATGAGACCTTCAAGACAAACGTAGGACTGGACTGGCTCTTGAATGGCAGCTCGATTAAGGCACTGGTATTTTTCTTGGCTTGCGCCAGAACGACATCCAGGTCATGTTTGTCAGGTCTATGATTTAACTTGCTCAGACGCAGACTGGCGCCGGAATTGTTGCTGTTGTTGTCATCGAGTGGCATCTATTGTCGCGCTGAGCCAAGACAGGGTCATATCTAACTCTCTACCCAGACTATCGGGCAAAATCACTTTGTGCGCTTCGCCTCCAATGGAGGCTGGACCTGGCGCTCGCCTGAATTTATAGGAAACTGACGAATGAAAAAGACAGACCCGAAGCGCATCAACTTTTCAGATAGCGAGAACCCTCATGAGGTCCTCATCTTCGCATCCAATGACAACAACTGTGTGAAAACACTCCCCTTGAGATCCAAATGCTCAGTATGAAAGAGAGCTTACGTTAGCTAATGGCCAAGCTAGCGAAGGAACCCGAACAACGGCACCCGTAAGTGAAACACCTTGATTCTCGGGATACCAAGACATCATCTTTTGACATCCCAGAGCCTGCGACAGCATAAGCCTAGCTATTCTTAAACTAAAGGCAGTTGTCATCAAATAAACAGTAGAACTAGTTTAGAAGAACACTTATCTCTCTGTTCATGATTCGGTAACTCTAGCACCGTCTACCTATTTTTCACCCCTGAGCCAGTCCTCTGTCGAGGAGTGGCCTGAGTTTTGCTGACGAAGAGAGATGAGAAATCGGTACGTGGTGCTAACGGGTTGATTGGTTCACCGCTCAATCCCAGTTCTCTTTTACCAGGCTCCCCAGCCAAAGAAAGGAAACCAATGATCCTTGCAAACCCCCTTTGGCTCTTGATCGTGCTGCTTGTGCCACTTCCCTGGCTCATCGCACGACATAAGGGCTATCTCGGCTTCCCGAACACGCGGAGAATTCAAGCCTCGAACGGCTGGATCCTGCACGTCGTCCCCGTCGCCCTTCTGGCGATCGGTTTTGCGGCCCTGTCTATCGCTCTGGCGCGACCGCAAAAGCTGCACGTAGTGTCCAAGCAGTCGTTCAAGTCCCGAGACATCCTCATCGGGGTCGACATCTCAGGGTCTATGGCCGGACAATTCGGCAAGCCTCCAGAGAGTGTCGTCGGACAGACGGAGCTGGACAAGGACTTCCCCGGTCGCCCCGACAGGCCAAAGCCTGGTCAGGGTCAACCCGATCAGTACGGCTACACCCGAGAGATCGGCCAGCGTCGCATCGACAATGCCCAAGCAGCTACGCTGGACTTCATCCGCAACCGGTTCGTCGCCAAGGCTGGCGACCGGATCGGCCTGTTCGTCTTCGACACGGATCAGTACTGGCACTGGCCGTTGACGCACGACCTGAAGATGATCTACCGCAAGATCCACTTCGCCGACGAAGGTCTGGGCGGCGGCACCAACTTCGGCAGTTCGCCCCCCGGTCCTCTCGATGCGGCCTGCGAGCATCTCGACGATATGGGACGAGCAGCCACGCGCGTGCTAATCATGGTGACGGACTGCGAAGACAGCCTCTACGGCGGCGCCTTCGACCGACTCTCCGCGCTCGCGGCCAAGTACAGGTTGAAACTGTACGTGGTGGTGGTCGGTTCATCCCAGCAACAGTCGGACATCACCCGACTCGCCGAAGCGACTGGCGGAAAGGGCTTCCGCGCTGACAACCCCACCGACCTGAAGGAATGCTTCAACACCATCGACAAGATGGAGCAGTCCACTGTCACGGTCGAGACCGCCGAGAATCGCGAAGAGCTGTTCTTCTACTTCGCATACGCGGCAGTCGGATTCCTTCTTCTTGGTACTATCGGCGAGGCTCTCGTCCTCAACCGGTAACCGTCCAACCAGCAGCTGAAGCGCACCTCGCACTGGGCGGGGTGCATTCACTGCCCCTACTTCTGGAGCACCCAACGATGATCAACTCGAAAGAGCTCATCCGTGCTTCCCTTGTTCCGGCTATGACGGTTGCCATAGTGGTGGGCATCTTGCTCGCACTCTTCGGTATCGTCCGGCTGGCGACCTATTCCGGTCCGATGATGCAAGAACGATTCGCTGAAGCGTACAAAGCCCCCGTGGGGGACCGTCCGCTGGCCCTATACGACTTGGGGCTGCAGCTCTACAAGCGAGATGACCACAAGCTCGCCAAAGAGGTACTGACGGAATCGTTCAACCAGCTCACCCGGAATACCGGCGTCGTTCCTCCCGACAGGAAGGCGCTCGGTTCGCAAATCCAGTTCATGCTGGGTGTGGTCAACGAAAAGGGAAAGCAGTTTCGCGTAGCGATCACGGCGTACGAAGACTGTCTCAAGCTCGACCCGGACAATCTCTACGCCAAGTACAACCTCGAGCGCCTCAAGCAGCAATACCCGGACCTGGGCAAGGGCGGCGGCGGCGGCGGCAGCTCCAACGATCCGAACAAGGATCCATCCAAGAACCCCTCCAACAACAAGAAGGGCATCTAAGGAGAGATTAGCATGCATCTTATCGACCCTACGGTGCTCTGGCTGCTGGTGGCGGTTCCACCGATCGCAGCTCTGGCACTCTGGTTTGCCTGGCGGCGCAATGAGCGCTTCCAGAACGACTTCGGCGATCGCCGCCTCTTCGGGAGGCTCTCCGAGTTGGTCGGCTCAGGCACTTACGTGGCGAAAGGCATCTGCCTGGTCCTGGGCCTGACACTGCTTGTGGTGGCACTCTCACGACCGTCGATCAAGAACGGTACGGCGGAGTTCCCCCACGGCACAATCGACGTCATCTCCATTGTCGACGTCAGCCGCAGCATGGCGGTGCCCGACTACAAGGGCGCCATGTCCGGTTCGGCTTATGCCGAAGGCAGGCGACTCGACATGGCTCGGCACCTGATCTTGACCGATGTGGTGCCCTCGCTCAACTACAACCGGCTCGGCATCGTCACCTATGCCGGCACCGGTTTTCCGATGGCATTCCTCTCCGACGACATGCTCGCCCTCGACTGGATGCTGAAGCGAGCTCTCATCATGGGTAGCGCTCCGGGTGAGAACTCGGACCTGGCCAAGGCGATCACGATGGCGAACACCCTGTTCGACCTGGACTCCAAACCTGGAAATCGCAGGGTGATCGTGCTCTTCTCCGACGGCGGCAACGACAGCGAACAGCCCGACCTGCACGCCGCCATCGCCGAGGCGCAGAAGCGCGGCGTGGAGTTCATCATCGTCGGGCTGGGCAAGCCGATTGGATCGCCCATCCCGGTGAAGCTCCTCTCCAAGTCGGACCAGGGGCGTTTCGGACGGCAGGAATTCTACGAGCACCAGGGTCAGGTCGTGACGTCGAAGCTCGAGGAGAATACCCTCCTGCTTCTGCGCAACATGACCGGCGGCCGCTATGTGCGCGTAGTCGAACCGTCCGACTTCCAGATCGGCAGCCTGATCTCGAAGGCCGACGTGACGCGCAAGGAAGGTGAACAGGAGCTGTTCATGTATCCCTTGATGCTGGCGGCGCTCTTCCTGTTCGCTACACTCTTCATTCCCAGGACGCTCAAGCGGGACAACTTGCTCACGTACAAGTTCCGCAAAGACCCGTCCGCAACCAACCGCTCCGGTCCCGACCAACGTGACCGACAGGCGTAAAGAGAAGGGGTTTTGAATGAAAAACTTCATGATCAATCTCGGCGCGCTCGTCCTCGTCACAGCGCTGTCGATTGGAGCAATCGTCTGGTTCTCTGGTGGTGACCGCACGACCTGGCCGGATTTCGGACAGGCGCAACGAGCGACCACCCCCTTAGCACCAGCAGTGGTAGCAAAGTACGAGCGTGACTTCGGCTGGCGCATTGGCGATGTCATTCCGATCGAGCTCTACCTCCACCAGGAGCCGGGCACGTTGATCGACCTGCATAGCCTAGCCATCGAAGGCGACTTCGAGATCGTCGAAACTCCGACCATCGTGACCCGCGAATTCAAGGACGGTTCACGCAATGTCGCGATCAAGTTCAAGATTCAGAGCATGGCTGCAGCCAAGAAGCTCATGCTCAAGGTCAGCATGCTCTATCGCGTCAAGGAGTCGATGGAGGACCATCTGATCGCGATCCCCGCTTTCGAGCCCTTCACGTCGCCGACGTGGGACGGTCGCGACATCGTCAAGGATGGCAACCCGCAATACCGCCACGAAGGACATCTCCTCTGGACGATCGGCTACATCCTCGTCGGTGTCGTCGGTGCGGTCGGCGCCTTCTTCGCGCGCCGCCGGTTCAAGGTGTACGTCCTCGAGGAGGCGAAGCGCGAGTGGGAAACCAGGCGAGAGACTGCCCGTCGCGAATTCGATGAAGCCTGGGCTCGCTTCGATGCGGGCGACTTCTCGGATGAAAGCTATAAGCTGGTGGTCCGCTGCATCCGGAAGCTCTTCCGAATCGAGTCCAAGGTCATGCGCGAAATCGAAGTGGAACTCGGCTCCGCCCACCCGTATCGGGAGCAGACGCTGAAGATTCTCAACGTCACCGGCAAGGTGCTCTACCAGCGCCGGAAGTTGACGCGCAACGAGCACAACTCGATCAAGAGCGCCTTCGACGAGATCGTGCCACTGCCTGCGGTGCCCACCCCAGAACCGACAGCGGAAGCCAAGGTCGAGGGGGAGTCCGACGACAAGGACTGATCAGTCGAACGACCTGAGCGGCGCTTGCAACCGCACTCGCCGCCAGGTTGGAATCAACCCATTGTAGCCGCCCGATTCAATCAGGGCGGCTGTGTACCACAACCCGACAGATGGTCATCAAAGCGCCGACTCTGCTAAGCGTGGCAGAGTCGGCGCTCCACAAGAAGGAGACACGCATGGAATTCCTGATCAGCCTCGCGCTGCAAGTACTGATTCTGCTCGTCGTCGTACCGGCCTTCACCGGCGGCGGTGTCATGGTACGCCAGGGCGGATTCTTCCGCGGGCTCTTGGTGTTGGTCTGCATCGGTCTGACCAACTCCATCCTCTGGTTCGCCCTCACCCTGCTCACGGTCGGCATGACGCTCGTGCTGCAGTTCCTGACCTTCGGTCTGGTCGGACTGCTGATCAACGCACTGGCGATCAAATGCACATCGGCGGCACTCAAGGACGTACTCTACGTCCGCGGATTCGGCTCGGCCTTCGCCGCCGCGCTTATTATGGTGCTGGGCAACTGCGCCATCCGCTACTTCCTGTTCTAACCGAAACGGAAGAAATGGACAGAGAGTCTGGAGAACCGCACTGTGACCTCCGCCCCGGTCACAGTGCGGTAATCTCTCAGGCACACGAATCGCTCGGGCGCCACCGAGCGATTCGCCAGGTCGACACTTTACTACTTCTTGTCGTATTTCTCGAACACCGCAATTATTCACGGGAGTGACACTAATCTAATTTTCAAAAAGAACAAAAGCCC
>CAYQKX010000082.1:0-33250 GCA_964418155.1 uncultured Candidatus Obscuribacterales bacterium
GTGCTCCGTCGTTCGTTGCTGGCTTCGGCGGCGCTCCATCATTGGTCGCAGGCTTGGGCGGTGCTCCGTCGTTCGTTGCCGCCGGTTTCCGCGGAGGCAAAACTCGAGCGGATAACGATCCATCACCAGCTTTGTCGGCGGTCAAGCTGCCAGGTTTTTGATCAACTGGTCTGCCACCACCAGGGCCCCTGCCACCAGGGGGTCCACCACCAGGCGGTCCACCACCGGGAGGTCCAAACCGATCTGGTCGCGGGTCTCGAATCTTCCCAGTGAGTAGATCTTGAACCAGTTTTTGAGTCTTATTAAAGTTAGGATTGCCCTGCGGCACTAGATGCTCTGCTGCAGCCATTGCTAATTGGGAATTGGCTTGAGCAAGCGGACCGCCGCCGGCGTCTCTACCCGCTTTGTTGCCGTGGAAGATCGCATCTAGAAGCATTTTTACTTCGCCGATATTCTTCGCACCTGGCAATACCATTCTCAGAAGATCCTGATATTCAGGAGCGGACCTGGACGGATCTAGTTTCTGCAGAATGTTTCTGAGGGAGGTGTGATCAGATGCGCCCAGTTCTAGCAAGCGCTGACGAATGACTGGATCTTGAACGTTCAAGACTTCTTCGAGTTTACCCAATCTGAATGTGACATCGTTGACTGGGGGCTTGTATTCTCGGTCGGGCTTCCTCGGTGGCGGCTGGGTTTGCCTTGCCGCTTCTATCGCTGCGGCGAGATCCGCAGGCAATGCATCCGAATAGGTCGGCGCCTGGCCGGCTACTTTCGCATCCGTGACATACTGCCCTTTGAGCAGCTCGACAAACCAGCGAGGCAATGCATTATCAAGCGTTTCGTGTGGTTTTGCGCCGTCTGGGGCCGCGTCACGAGCCTGTGCCAGCCGCGCTTGAGCGTAGAAGTCAAGCCAATCCGGCAGAGGTGCCGGCTTACCATCAGCTGCCGGTGGTGGTGGATCAGCGAGGAACCTTCGAATGGCTTCCAACGGAACCGTTGGTTTGCCCGGCTCTCCAAATCCTCGATGTTGCTTGTATGCTTCCGCAACCTCTGGATGCAAAAGGATTTCTCTGTTTGGAATCCACATGCCCTGCAGATTCGAGGCAGCATCTGAAGTAGCATTAGCCGGTTTTTCATACAGATAATCCAACCACTTCGCGAACTGCTCGGTAGACATTTCGCCGATGCTTTTCGCCAGCTGCATAGCTTCAATTCGCTTCTTGGCCGGTCCGGATACATCGAACGCAGACATCCTCTCGTCGATTGGTCTGCGAGTGTTGTTGGTCGGCGACAATGGATCTATCGAAACTGGTCTATCGCCTGTAAGTTGCTTGCCGGTAGTGGCGTCCTTTCCACCCAAAAGGCCGGACATATCTATCGTGCCTGGAGCTAATTTCCCATCTCCGATTGGTTCTGGTCGCCCGGCTAACGCTTCCTCTGGGGTCAAGTCGGTTCTGATAGGCGCCACAGCAGCTGCAGAACTTCCGGTTTTGACCTCAGCTTTGACCTCTTGGGCTGGACGTGTCCCATCATGTACTTCGGTAAATCGCTTCAAGCCGTTAGTGGCAAAGTAATACTCAATAGGACCGACTGGCTTGCTCGAGTTGCTCTGTTGAGCATACTGCTTCGCCCATTCATGCAAGTCTGGGTTTTTTCTCAACCATATAAACATGTCATGGCGGAAGCGGATGTAGCCTTCGACATCCTGCGGAATCTCGCGCACAAGCTGCATGAACTGGGTCCAGCGCTCAACCTGGGTACCGGGATTGGTCTCACTCACTGGTCCTTTGATTTTTATCGGTACTGGTCTGCCATCAGCGTCTACGTACTCATGCTTGACCCCTTCGGGCGGAAGGTAAGCTTCGCGCACGATAGCTTCCAACCGCGGATCGTTATACGCCGCGGCGACTTCCAGCAGCGCGTCTCTGAGTCCTTTCCCTTCACCACGGGCGAAGGCGAAGAAATCAGATACCTGTTTGGGAGTGGTGTTGGCTTCGGAGGCATTGTAAGCAAGATCCGCACCCTTTTGGAGAATGGTCTGGAGCTCCCGCAACACAGGAACTTCGGTCTCTTTGGTGGTCTCCACATCGCCGCTTGCCAGCGTTTTGCCCTCTGTCGGCTTCTTGCCTTTGACGACGCGATCGGAACCTGACCCTGGCAACTTCTCTGCCCCTTCACCGGTCAAAGTTCCTGTGGCTTCCGGCGACGTCATTAGAGCAGCGACTTCACGCGCTCTGAGCATTCCTGTCAAATTCGACGTCGCTGTCTTGCGGGTCCGGTACTCGCGAGCGATATCCGCCAGAGGTACTTCAGAGCCCGGGATTCTGTGGAACATGCTGAGCGTTCCACCGACCGCTGTCATCGTTAAAGCGGCCTCGGTTCGCTCAGCGGCCGTCGGTGCCCGATTCTGCGTAAGCCTGGTGCCGACTTCTGCATTAACAAGTCCAGCAGGAGCGCCAGGAAGTGCTCCCATAGCAAAGTCATAACTGAGCTTCGACGCCCTGTCACCGGTCCACGCTTTCCATCCGATTGGTGTCGGAGCCTCAGCCAGACTAGCAGCCAGACTGCGAGTAGAATGGCGAAGTAGGACACTACCGGCGGTGAGCGTACCGAATGTGGCGGCTCCAGTAGCGCCGTGCCTGAGACGAGCATCCCAAGGATTTTGCAATTCCTTGTCACTCAGTGGATGCAAAAAGAAATCATAGGTTGCGCCGGTCAAGGCGCCATCAGCAACAAGTCCTAAATTCGAAGGCGATATCAGTCGTGACCCAGCCAGGATTTTCGCTTCTGTCCGACCTGCAAATGTCAGCCCAGACTTTCCTAGGGCACCTTTGGTAGCCATAAATGGCAAAGCCATCCCGGCACCGGAACCGAGTTGCTGCACACCCCATAATGTAGTCCAGGGCTTGGCCGGCTCGGGAGGCGGCAAGATGGTTATGTCGTTAGCAAATTTAGGATCGTAAAACTGCGCGAGAGAGCGTACAGGAGCCTGGGCGCCACTGTACAAGCCGGCGTGAAAGAACTCCACTGTAAGATCGACGATATCCGCATTCTCCCTAACTTTCTGCTTGAACTGCTGATCGAGCAGAGCGTCTCGAAGAAGGAGGTCGCGGGCGGCCGGAGGAAGGTCTTTCTTCTGACCATCTCCTGCGGGTTTTGCATTTTCAGCTGGCTTATCCGACATGTAATTCCAGAGAAACGGGAGAGCACACTAGGCGTCAGGGACCTTGCGATATAGCGTTTAGCCATCCTGGCGCATACACAGCGTACGATTAAACACATGGTCGAACAATGGTGGTTCTCCCATTGGGATCCAATTCTGCTGTTTTCGCCCCACGGGGTATGATCGAGTTGTGCTAGACTCCTTTTTTTGAGGAATAAGCCATACTTTTGTAAATGGTTTAACCGTGGCGGCATGGCAAAAATACTACTAGTCGAAGACGAGCCCGACATAGCAGATCTGATAATCGCGTGGCTGAAGAACGAGCATCACACGATTGAATATGCTCCCAACGGAGAAGATGCCACGTCGCTTTTGACGATTTATCAGTTCGACGTCATAATTATGGACTGGATGTTGCCAGGTGTGAGCGGCGTGGAGGTGTGCAGCGCCTTCCGCAATCGCGGCGGAACGACACCAATCCTTATGCTCACCGCCAAGAAGCATGTCGACGAGAAATCGGCCGGGCTCGATGCCGGTGCTGATGATTATTTGACAAAACCGTTTGAATTGAAGGAGCTTTCAGCTCGTATTCGCGCACTTCTTCGCAGACCGACGACTTTCAGCGGAACAGTGCTGAAGGTAGGACCATTGGTGATGGACACCGCGACTTACAAAGTCAGTCGGGCCAATGACGAAGAAGTCTCGCTTCTGCCGAAAGAGTTCGCTCTACTCGAGTTTTTCATGCGCCATCCCAACCAGGTCTTCAGCGCCGAGGCTCTGCTTGATCGCGTCTGGACGTCAGACTCGGAGGCCTCACCGGAAACCATTCGCACCTATATAAAGAGGTTGCGAAAGAAGATCGATGAAGAAGGTAAACCATCCCTCCTCAGCACAGTGCATGGCGTCGGTTATAAAATGGTCGAACCGGCTCCCGGTCATTGAGAAATGATGTAGCACCACAGATGGTACTACATCGCAAACAAGTTTTTATTTGTGACCTTTTTGTGGAATGGGTACAATTCAGCCACATTTACGATCATTTCGCGAGAACCGCGAATAGTCACAGCACATTTCGCGTTTGTGGAATTTTCGTGAAACGCTCTTGATAAGCCGGATTAGAAAAGGTCTCGAACAAAGTTTGACCAAATTTCGACAAATTTGTGACTATTTTGGGAGCAACTTTCGACAAACTATCAAGCCTGGAAAGCCCCTACTGACAACCGCCTTCGGTTTTCTTCGTATAAACCGAACAATCACTTTGCGATATTGAATTCGATTCCACAAAATTGTCACATCTATCACATACACTCTAAACATCGAACCACGCATAAGTGTTTCGGCGCTACGGGGAAAACAATCAGAATGTCCTACACCAAGATCACCTCTTCAAATTCGGGAAGATATTACACTCTCAAATCGCTTCAGCCGCTCAATCTGGACGAATTGCAATATCTCCATCACGGTGGTCTCACTCCTCAGAAGAAGAAATGCAATGGCTTTTTCAACAAGTGTATTGAATCCTTCCGAGTCAATTTCCCCAAAGTAAAGCAGTTCCTTGATGAGCTCTTGTATGAGCCTATTCAATCAGACGTTTACTCGCACGCCGAATAACAGACCCGTCGAAATTTCTTTCTGACAAAGGGGCGGACTGAGTTTACTCAGTCCGTCGGGGTATTTGGGGAATTTTCGTCTGATACGGAAGACGGTTTGACTGCACGTCAAATCGAGGAATATGAATTATGCATGCTGCTTTTCACGCTGGTGCGAATGGGCTGAATGGCGTTCAATACTTCAGAAGAAAACCCTTCTTCGAATTCAAGTGATGTTTTGAATAAATCTGCGTCATCGAAAGATGCGCAGAAAGATAGTGACGAAGAGCTGTTAATCGCCGGTGCCAGAGACACAAATTTTCTAAAATTAGATCGCTATGAAATCGAATCGGAACTCGGCCGCGGCGGAATGGGTATTGTATATCGAGCCAGGGATCCGTTTCTCCAGGAGACGGTCGCACTCAAGGTATTGGTATCGACACGATTCAACGAATCACATTTGGTTCGCTTTCAAAAAGAAGCCAAAGCGATATCAGCCCTGTCGCATCCGGGTTTCGTCAAAGTGTTCAACTTCGGGATCGACAAAAGCAGTCCATTCATGGTGCTCGAATTCATCAATGGTGTCAGTCTCAGTTCTCACATAAAACAGCATGGCGTCATTGAACCGACCAAGGCACTACGAATTGGATCTCAAATAGCCAAGGCGATGGCACATGCGCACAAACAAAATGTGTTGCATAGAGATCTCAAACCGAGCAACATAATGCTCGTAGACCGTGATAATCAGCTGCTCGTCAAGATTATTGATTTTGGCATTGCAGTTCTGATGAATCAAGAATTGATAGGACGATATGTAACTCCATCTGATGCAATGATTGGAACACCAGCTTACATGAGCCCAGAGCAGATCGAAAATCGAGGTTTCGATCACCGATCCGATATCTACTCTTTGGGATGTATTCTATTCGAAATGCTCGCTGGCTCGCCTCCATTTGTCGGTGACTCGGTTTTGGAAGTCATGCACTTGCATTCGACAAAAACAATTCCTCAACTATCTTCAGGAGTCCGCCAGGTCGATGAACTGTTGAACAGCTTGATTAACAGAGTTCTAGAAAAAGATCCGGAATTGAGAACACAGTTGATGAAGGAATTTGCGGACTCGATCGACTCAACGATAGAAGCACTAGAATTGCTCAAACAACCGCTCATTCCTGATCAGGTTGTGGAAGTTCCAGCAGTCCCAACTTTGTCAAAGAAGGACATAGCCAGGGTGTTAATGGTCGGGTCTTTGATCTGCGCCTTCACGACCCTCAGCCTTGCCGTAATCTACCGGTACATACCGAAACCTGACTCCATCCCTCTCAAAGAAAGTCTTGCCGATCTCAAAGATTTAGCAATCGGTGTACACGATCGACTGGAGGGTCACAACGACGAGTGGTTGTTTGAAAGGATACAAGCCAAGAGAAAACTGCAAGCAATCAGAATCTCCGGTGGAGTTGTGACAGACAAAGGAATCAGCTATCTAAAGAACACTCCGATCAGATATCTTCAAGCCGCTGACCTGGAGCATGTCTCAGACCAGGGAATAATGGAGATCTGCTCGCTCAAACATCTTCGAAGCCTGGACTTGAGCGGTAACAAGCAGGTCACAGTCGATGCATTTAAACATCTCAAAGAACTAAAGCATCTGCACAATCTATGGCTCAACGCATGTGATCTGTCTCTTGATGAGTTACGAGAAATTAGCTACTGCACAGGTCTCGGGAGATTGTCTCTGGGTGCCAACAGCGTTGTAGGGGAAGATCATCTTAATCTCGTAAAAGGGATGGTCAACCTTCAGATTTTGAACATCGCCAACACAAACATCGAGGGTAAGGATCTGGCCAAACTTACTAAGCTACCTCACCTCTGGTATCTCAACCCAGCCGCCAATGCAAAGATCACTGAGGCTGACTTGATTGATCTCATAGAGAATGCCCCTGTTCTTCATACACTCAACATCGATGGCAATGCAGCAACGGACAAAGTCGTCGCGGCTGCAGCGAGATCGAAAACGCTCAAGTATCTTGTTGGTTTTAACTGTCCAAACGTAAGCCAGGGTGCCCGAAAAGGTTTTTCGGCCCTTCCCAGTCGTAAATTTATCGACTCACCCACGGCGGATGCCAGCAAGGAGGATCTAGACGCCATCGTCAACAAGCCCAAGCTCATAATGGAATGGCTGCCAGGGGAAAACTCCAATCCACATAGCCTAGGCAGAGAAGCAATCAATCGCCAGATGCGCAAATGGAAGCGTACGCGAGAACGAAGTCTCGATTTCATTGAGCCGTAGCAATATTCGATTAACGATCGGTTTACGATATATAGACTGGCTCGCTCAAGGCATTGCACTCGACACTAGTTTTTCAACTTCGCAGATTCAAAACACCAATCGCCAGATCAATTTTTATCCGCGTTTAGATTATGCTCCGACCCGCTGAGCAGAAGCTCCTCGACGACCGGGATGTATTCTCGATAATCGTCGGTGAGCGCCTGCATCTCATCACGGTCCAAAAGAATCAGTACTTCGCGAAGTCGCAGTTTGCCTGCCTCGGAAAGCGCGAGACTACCGTTATCGATCAAAGCGACGACGCGCGCCTTGTAGCGATCGAGTGATTCTCCCTGTGTGCACGCGTGGATCGAAACACGAGCCAACCGCAGCATACTTCTCAGGTCGGCGCGTTGCAGTTCGGATGGTCCGTCGAGGCCAAACTCCTGGACCGTTCGCTGGTACGTCCGGTCGCTGTTGTCAGGATCGTCTACATGCTCGATCGCTTCATAAATAGCCAGCGCCCTGCGAAACAGTCGACCTGGAGTCAGCTCTCCGTCCGTCGGTGGGGAGAGTTGGCTTCGGCTTATCATCGGAAGGATCTCACTTCGACCAACAGCTCCGAGTCTTTCTCTCACTTCGCTTTGCTGCCGGTAATCCTCTTCCAATCCCTTTACAGCCTCAAGCTTATCAGCAACTTCCTTGTGCAAATCGTCATCGAACGCAAATTGCAGTCGGCCAACAACTATCGCGAGGAACAAACCCACGCAACTTAGAAGCAAAAGGACTGTGTAGAGATCGGTATTCATGCAATCATCGTTGGACAAAGCAGACGGTACTAATCATATAACCGAGCCACCAGATGAAATATCGCTTCCTGGAAAAAATTTTTCGATTCCATATCCAAAACCTATAAGGCAATATCCATCTGCGTTTTAGTGTGGTACTACTTGTGGTTGTACTGACAATTACCCTGTTGTCTAACTTGACATAACTCGAAATTCTTTGCATGCTCTAAGTATAGGCATTTGGAGGCCACGATCATCGAAGCGTTTGACCTACTAGAGTTTCAAAAACGGGCCCGCGAGACCTGTGACCCGAAGCGGCTTTTCGAGCTCTGGGAAGACGTTTGCCGTCGTTACGACAGACGCGAAATTGGAGTTTACGAGCTCGAAGAGATGAAGGAGGTTATCCTACCCAATCTCCAGGCTTTGGCTGGACTCAGACGATCGATCAACGATATTGACAAGCCCGCAGTTCGCCGATTGCGCAAGCGCGCTTGATTGCTCACCAACTTAGTAAGAAGTTTTGCTTTTGAACCATTCCAGCGCTTGGAAACTATTGCGTTACAATATCCGTCTCAGGATAGATTGAACGCTGTGGGACCAAGAGTTTTTTGATGGCAACCAGACGTTTGCGCTTGAACCTAATTTCAGGGATTTTTGTCACCCTGAATTTTCTGGTTTCGTGTCCGTCCGGAGCTGCCGACAACGATTGGGTAGATGAAGGCGTCACCGAGTTTAGCCTGCCGAGAGACAGAGCTGAGAGCCGACAACAGACTTCTCGGGAAGAAGAGTATCCACCGGCGAAGTCGAGAGCAACCGGATCGCAGACAGATTCTTCCAGAGAATCGAGCCACGAATTTGTCCCACCTGAAGGCGGTCCCGTCAAGGACGTCACCGACGAGGGCGGGATCGAACTCGGATCCGATGGTCGACCACGCGGCGCAAAAGCGCCGCTAGAAGCAGGTATCAGCACCTGGCAAAGAAATTCCGGACCAGAGACTGCAGGTCTCGACCAAAAGGCGTTTCGGCTGCTTTCGCAAGCTCCAATGCTCGCCAAACCCAAAGTGATCTCGGCGAACCCAAAAGCATTCCGAGCATGGCTTAACGAAACCCATCCAGGTCTCAGCGTCACGAAAGAACAAATAGTCGAAGTGAAAGGCGAATGGGATGACGCCGCACACGCGTTGAGAACGTTCGGTCTACCTTACACCCAGATCTCTGCCAAGCGATTCGCCGAACTAAATCTCGACAAAGTCAAAGTAATCGTCATCAACTGCGAAGGACACCTGTCTGCCGAGGCGATGATGTCGCTCAGACGATTTGTCGCGATGGGCGGATTTCTTCTCACCACCGACTGGGCACTTCAAAATGTTGTCGAGCGCACCTTCCCTGGTTATGTCGCCTGGAACGAGGGCTGGTACACCTCTGATGCCGAAGCGAGAATCGTGGACGCGGTCGTGGTGGCAGAAGATCCTGATCTTTTCGCAGGCGTACCGCCGATCGGACACTGGCAACTCGTGAAGAAAAGCCAGCTCGTGAAAGTGCTGAAGCCGGATAAGGTGAAAGTACTAGTGCGCAGCCGTTTGCTTTCGGAGGATCCGTCGCGTCTCGGAATTCTGGCGCTGACTTTCGAATATGGGACTGGTCGTGTTATGCATCTTGTCGGACACTTCGACAATAACTCAGAGCTAGCGTTCAACACGGCGCTACCCGATCGGGCGCCAGGCATCGAAGTCAGTCTCAGACAGGCAATTGCAGCCAACTTCTTGGCACAAGCAATAAAACAAGGCGACGGCGGTAAGAACTAGCCGCTCACACGCTTGACTAAACCTTCTCTAACCGTCAACGCATTTTTCGGTCCGACGCGTGCGTACGCAACTTTTTCGAATTCAGCCACCTTTTTGCCGCGCACGGTAAACGAAATTTCGCGGACGACCTCATCCCTTTTTATCGCCGAAGCGATCATGCACCTGTACTTGATCTTGAACGAACCATCTTTGTTGATCGTGAGCGTGCTGTTCGGAAAATCCGTGAAGTCCTTGCTTTGATCGTTGGGATTCATAGTCCAGATTACCGAGGACTGCTGTCCGCATTCGCTGATTTCAACCCTCTTTGTCAAAGTAGTGCCATCGGTCAGCTTGATCGAATCAGGCTCCTTCGATTGTTTATTCCTATATACGAACTGATAGACTTGCCTGCCGCCCCGCTCGCTCAGTGCAGTGGTTCGCCCCTCCGCGTCCATCGTCACGACGCTGCCGTCCGGATTGTTTTTGTAGAAGCTGATCTCTGCATCCCCAGGTGAAGGCTCCTGCTCCTTCCTGAAGCGCTCCATGTCCTGTGCCGCAGAGAGGAAGCGCTTGGTCAACTGCTCAGCCAACTTGTCAGCCCCGGGACTCTGCAGAATGTGATTGTTATTGCCGCTTTGATTCATAGTGCCCCCTTGATTGAACGAGAGAAGAGGATGGGCTGCATCGTCCTAAATCGTTGTCAGAAAATGACATCCGCGAATATACATAGCGCACCGTGAAATTAAGGTGAATCAAAATGACAACTCTGCGAACTTTCCCCATCCCCAACGAAGCCCCTCAGCGAGCTCCGCGATTTATAGAATCTTCAGTCACCTGAAATAGGCTCCACCTGCATGGCCAGCTGCGGCTGCAGTGCGCGAGTGGCGGCTTCACCGAGAATAACATTGTCGAGCACGTCTTGTCTGTGTTCTAGCCAACGAAGTGGAATGTATACTGCCAATCCTGCCACCCAGCCCTGAAAAGAACAGATGCCGACGTGCCAGGATTCGAGCCCCGGGATAACACCGGCAGTAAATATGCCTACCGAACAACCGACCGCAAGGGCCACGACAGCTGGGATGCGGAAGCCAGGTAAGTCAGAATCCTTTGCGACATGATTGAAATTGGTTTTGATACCAAACAACTTGCGAACCAGGAAGTATTCAGCCACGAGAATGACAGTGGGCATCGCCATAATCACACAGTTGAGCGAAGCAACCTTTTCCAGCGATTGAGCACAACCACAACCCGACAAAATCGCCGCGACGATTGCACCGCATATGGTGAGAATCGTGACAGCAGATTTGTGAGGCATCTTGACCAACTGCGCGAGCGCATTGCTGGACCCGAAAAGATTGCAATCGTTGGCAGCAAAGTAGGAAGCTGCCAAAACAATAGCACCAACGACCGCTATGCCTCCGAAGGAGTAGTTATTCATAAATGCCGTCGCTGCAGCTATTTCAGTGATTCCAGTCATTCTAGCGACCAGCCAACCGGTCACAGGGAAGATGAACATACCGAGCACTAATGCGACAGAGATTGGGATGGCCGAGTTGCTGAGCTTCGCCCTTCCGTGGCGCCAGTAATCGGCTTCGTTGCCCCAGACGCAGAAGCCGATTACAAAATTCGTAACCAGAGTGAGCGCAGCCGGGAAAGAGGCGGATCCGGGCTCCGTCAAAACAGACGGCTGAATCGTGGACATAGTCTTACTGAAAGTGTAGCAAACCCAAACGATCAACAGAGGTGCGGCGAAAAATCGCGCGAAATTGGCAACACCCTTGAAGCCCCAGAAGTTATTGAACGCCATGATGACTGCAAAGACCGGTGCCAGCACAAGTATCGGCACAGGCAAACGAAACAACCCTTCCAATCCCTCAGCCATGAATAACGAACAGAGCCCGTACCAGGCGATGAACATCCATATGAGATTGAATGTGACGATCCGGTTGCCGTTGATACCAAACACACCTTTGATCAGCGAGCAATAGCTCTGCCCGCTAATGGAGCCGATATGCGCAGCAGGCAGCGCATACAACAGCATCAAGAGACAACCGATGATCGTACAGGCGATCACCTGCGGAAGCGAGAGCCCTTGCTTAAACCAGGTGAAACCGATTAGAACACCTGGAAAGCTTGTAACCATGGTTATCCACAAAAGACCCATGGTGATAGGAGAACATCTGGCTGACTGCGGAACGATGTCAGTCGCACAGGTATCATCTAAAGTGCTCACAGACGAGACCTCTCAAGTAAAGATTATGTGTGGAAAAACGGTTGCACCCGCGTTCGATTAACTCACTATAAGGATTGGGAAGCTGCCTGTCTCGACTCCGGTGGGGTAACTACGATGCGGTTACTACTAACTGATCTCTGGCAGGTATGATAGGTCCAACTACCATAAGGCCTGTAATGACTGGATCAATCGACAAAGTCCCCGCGCTGTTTCTCATCGCCACACTGGTATTGTGGAGTGCACAACCGGCCCGCGCAGGGCAGATCCTGAAAGGTCGCATAGAACAAATCTTCGGATCGCAGGGTGAAACGTCGGCTCCAAAAGAACTTGAAGCAACAGCTGAAAGCCTCGATCCGAGATTGATAGAGCGGAAGCTAGCGCCAAACAAAGTTGCTGCCAAACTCAAGAGCTTTCCGGTCATCTTGCGAGGAGAATGGAGAGGGCAGGTAAAGGTTGTACAAACCGACTGCACGGAATCATATTGGAGCACTCTACCCACGGAAGCCCAAGCCGATAAGCGATTTTTCCAGGTTGGTAAAGTCGGAGATGCCATGTTTCGATTCTTTGCTTTGCGCGATCAAGTGACTATGGCACCGCCAGTAGTGCGTTTTCCGGTCGAACGGGGCGAAGCCGACATCTTCAAGGGAGAAGCCAACGCCGTTTTCCTGGAGATGAACGAGCTCAACGGTCCACAGTGGAGGAGCAACAGCGGCGAGTGCATGTTCAGCAGTCGACTCCTGAAGAATAAGGTGACAAACCTGACAGCGACGACGGTAGAACAGGACATCGTAGTCGAAGCCACAATCGAAAATATCAAGACTAAGCAGCGAACCAGGTTTTATTCCGAACATGTGCTGCAATTCGAGAAGACTGGACCATTTCAACTTCACGTCCAGGTTGCAGAAGCCTCTTACGCACTCGGCGGCACACTCTGGAAAAGGATGCTACTCGACGGTGTCTTACGGTAGACGGCCGAGACACCAAAATCGCAATTATTGTTTTTAAACATCCAATCAATAGCTCATAGATGTCACAGATGACACCGAAAGGGTACAACTAGGGGAATACCAGTCACTCATTCTTAGAAACGAGACAACCTGATTGAGAACAGCCGGCACCTGTACGAAAGAGGGCATCGAGCTCTACAAGAACTGCCGATTCGTCGAGGCGGAGCAAACTTTCGTCGAAAGCGTCAGGCGCGCGCGCAACGAAAACCTGAGCTCCGTCGAGCTTGCCAGATGCCTATCCAACCTGGCTCTCGTTTACATATTCAGGGCGAAATTCCACGACGCAGACACGATATTGCGTGAAGTGCTATCGCTAACAACATCGGATACCAGTGTCCCGCTAGAGTATCTGTTCGGTCTCTACCTTCGCGCCAACCTCTATGTCGAGCAGGAATATCACGACCTGGCAAAGCGAGATCTAAAGCACGGTCTGCAACTACTCGGACACGAACACGAGTTTTGCGCTGCCGAATTTTGGTTCAAGCTCGCCGCAGCTTATCTCGGAACGGGCGAGATCGAAAAAGCTAACAGCGCCATAGACAGCTTCAGTATTGCTTCAAAGAAATGCATACAGGACAGCAATCGCATAGATTTGGACGAAGCAACCGGAATGGCAATTTTCGCTCACGACTGGCAGCAAGAAGGATCAACCTGCGAAACAACAGCTTCGACGGTTGCTACTGTCAGAGAACTTTTGATACGGGCAAAAACAATGATGCTCAATCCGCTGCAAGCAAAAACCTTGGCGCTGAAAGCGATGGAATTGGGACAAACTCTCGGCGATCACCGCTATCTTGCAGCCGCCTACAACGTCGCAACCAAAATCGCCCTCACGATGACAGACCTCGGTCACGCGACAAGATGCTGTAAAAAGGGGTTAGAACTTTACACCCGCGTTCTAGGAGATACGCATCCAACTCTGATTACACATCTTGCCATGTCGGCACGATTGACGTTGTTCACAAAGAGTCTTCCTCCGTGCGAAGAGCTCATGCAGCAACTAGAGCGGATTGTCGAAAAAAATTTCGGTTCTGCACATCCGACCTATGCCCAGTACCAACTGCTTCGCGCCAATATACTCCCATTCTTTCAACCGGCTCGCATTGACTTAAAAGAACAGAAGCAAAAGCTCATACAAGAAGCGTTTCAAACCTTGCAAAATAGTTTGGACAACCATCATAGCCAGGTGATCAACTGCAAGGTGACGCTGGCAGATCTTCTCATGCAAAATGGCGAGACAGAGCAAGCAGCACTGCTTCTTAGAGAAGCGCTAACAGACACCCTGGATAGTGACAAGATCACAGCCTCTTATAACATATTCGTGATTGTCAACTCACTGCTTGTTCTGGCCAACATTTGCAGCGACAACGAGCAGCAGGAAATTGTCGCGCTTACTGAGCAGACGGTTTCAAACATCGATGAATCAAACGCCACCGTAGAACAGCTCGTCCACATGAAGAGACAGAAAGCAGATTTTTTCAAGAAGATTGGAAAGTTTGCCGAAGCAGAAGAACAGTCGTTAGAAGCTCTGAGAATTTCTAAGTCAACGGACGCACACGTTCATTACAGATGCAGAGAAGACCTGACCCAGCTCGAATTCGAATCCGGGCAGGCAGAAAAGGCATACAACAACCTCTCACAGGCATCGATCACCTGTCACGCCGACAAGCTGCGCGCGAATTCACAGATGGCTTACATTCTGAATGCACTGGACAAGAGGGACGAATCGGAAAGTCTTGCCATGGAAACGCTAACCGAGGCGAAACAGATTCTCCCTGACGGAGCAGAGCCGTTCGTCAGGTGCTTTTCCCTGTTAATGGATATCTATCTTTCTCAAGATCGACTGGATGAGGCGGTTCGAATAGTAGGACTTTATTCCGATTATTCGGAGTATATTGGTCCAGCGAGCAGAGATGTAATTCCTATCTCGCAAAGATTTCTCGCTGACGCATATGCACAGAAGAAAGATATGCGCGCAGAAGAACTCTACTTACAAGCAACTGCTCGTGCAGAAGAGGCACGAGGCGCCTCGCCTCATGTCCTCGACGACTGCCTGGTATCATATTCGGATTATTGCAGAATGAGCGGCCAGTTTGATCGAGCGAGAAAACTGTTGGAGCGCTGGTTGGAACTCAGAATTAGAGTGAACGGCGCGGAAAGTTTTGCAACTGGAGTAGCGATGATTAACCTGGCCGAACTCAGCGCGGAAGTAGAACCCAATAAGGCGCTAGATCTAAGTAAACGAGCGATCGAAATCTTCGAGACAGAAGCTCTCGATGACAAACACTTTTACTGCGAGTCTTTGCGTATCCGCGCCTACATTTTAGAGAAGTCAAACTTTATCGACGAAGCACGCGAGTTGATTGAGAAAGCAAACAAGACCGCCGCAACCGACGAAGTCGATACCTAGCAGCTTAATTGAATACTGAGCTCGAAAGACAACGGCTACATCCTCAACTCCGCGCAGACGAACCATTGTGCGGGTATCAGCAATCCGCTCGGCGATTAGCATCTGTTTCGCACCCTCTTCTGCGAGTGCTGGACTGTATCTTCGGTGATCGCATAATTCGACTTCTACAGGCTCGCTTTCAAATTTGGTCCAACAAATTACAAGAATGTTAAAACCAAGATAGTTGTCAAGAAGTTATTGCAGAATGGAAAGATTGAAATTCCTGAACGACATCTACCCAGGCAGGTGATTTAACTGATGTCATACAACAGAACTGAGTGGAGCACCACGAAGTCTTATCAAACAAAAGAAAAGAAAGCCTCTCCCTTTATCGTGGTAGCCAGCTTGGCCACCATCACCGGTGCCGGAATACTCACCTATAACTGGCTGCAACCACAGAAGGCGACCGAAGAGAAAAAGGAGGGGCGCACCACTGCTAGTACCGCTACGCCGACGACCTACCACTCTTCCGGCGGCTTTCACTTCTGGAACTTCGGGTCTGGCTCGTCGGCACCCCCGGCCCCGTCCAGATTCGCCAGTAGTGCAGCTAAAGTTTCATCCTACTCGGCACCAGCACATACATCCACCATATCGAGAGGTTTCTTCGGCGGCTTTGGCGGCGGTCACTTTAGCAGCTTCGGCGGCTAGGTCTTTAGCGCTCGGCGGCTTGACCTTTAGCTCTCGGCAGCTTGGACTTTATGCTCGGCGGCCACCTATGAATATAAACCTCGGAAGGCAGCAACTCTGCAGGCTGAGCATTAGTAAGCAACTTAGGTTTAAGTAGCCTGGACGCAGATCCCTGATCTGCGTTCCAGGTGAACTGCGGAAGATTGGGTGAAACATGAAATTTCAGAACTTCAGCCCGAGGCCAAATTGGCGCGCTCAGGCTAACGAACTAGGCTATCTGTCCTCTTTGCTGGATGATCCGCCATACTGGATCGAAGCGGCGGAAAAACCGTTCTGTGCATCGGTCACTATGCTAGAAGTAGAAGGGTTCATCGAAGCTGCGACGGAAGATCTGGTCGAGCTTGCTCTCGAGTGCGTAAATCACGTTTGCACCAGCAACCGATCAGATGAGCTGTTCGACCAGCTTCGAATTCCGAAGCCATATCGAGAAGCAATTAAGACATCTTGGGCACGGCAGGACCGTTCGCTCTATGGACGATTCGACTTTGCTTACAGCGATGGCGAAGTAAAACTGTTGGAGCTAAACTTCGACACACCTACATCTTTGTATGAGGCAGCCGTTCTTCAATGGTGTTGGTACGACGACAATGTAAAGTCTGGTGCTCTTCCTGAAGGATCGGATCAGTTCAACTCGATTCATGAGAGGTTGATCGATGCATTCAAAAAGATGAAAGATGTAAAACTACTGCACCTCAGCGCATTAGCCGACTGCCCGGAAGACGAAGAAACCGTTAGGTACCTCGAATCGTGCGCAGCAATGGCAGGAATTTCAACGGATTTCCTTTATGTGTCCCAGCTTGGTTTCGACCCGAAAGGCAATCTAGTCGACATGAAGGAGCGTGTCATCCGTCATCTGTTCAAGCTCTATCCATGGGAATTCCTGATGCAAGAAGACGAGACCGTTTTTCAAAAAACAGGAGCTCGCATATTTCCTTCACTGATTGAGACTAAGCAACTGTGCGTACTCGAACCGGTGTGGAAAGCGATTTTGTCTAACAAAGCGATTCTTCCAATCATGTGGGAAATCGCGCCGAACCATGCCAATCTTCTCGCCACTTCCTACGATAATCGAGACAGGCTGGCGAAAACACTGAGGAGCGGAGCTCACGTGAGAAAGCCCATCTTCGGAAGAGAAGGCGCCAACGTTTCTATTGTGATACCTGGTTCTGATGACCTCTCTTTCAATCGCGATGGACCGTACGGATCAGAAGGCTTCATTCTACAGGAGTACCAGCCGTTGCCGTCATTCGGTGACTACCACTGCGTCATCGGCAGTTGGGTCATCGACGGGCAACCAGCAGGCATGGGAATTCGGGCAGACAAAAATGCCATTACCGGCAATACCGCCTGTTTCATCCCTCACTTCATCGAACCTGAAGCGATTAGGCAGCCTGGTGCAATGATTAGCCTGGCTACTACTTTTTCCCGAGAATTGAGTTAAATTGAGAAGCCTCGCTACTCATTGACATCAATTAGAAGTGAGGCTCATCAAATTCGATCATTTTTTGCTTCTTTTGAGAAGCCTCGCTAATGTCCCTTTTGCTTACGCGCACTTGACTACCGAAACAGACCATTCCATGCAATCACTTGCTCCGGCAGGTTGACGCGCAATCAGTCATCTAAATCGGTTTTAAAACTCGCGCAAACCCGTCGTGAGTGAACCCAACTTCTGACGTGATGTCTGCATCAGCTATTTTTATCATTCAGACCCAGGTAGTACATGGCCTGCCTGGCTACATCGGTCTTAGATAACTTTGGATTCTTCGTTCCAACCTCGCTTTTCATTCGCTCAATTTGATCTTTGTTCGGCTTTGAATGATTCGCGCAGAGCCAGTAATCCATTGGACTGGGGATCAGCCACATGAGTCCGTGGTTGTCCTGCGTTCTCAGAAAACACGGTACCTGTCTTTCAGACCTCTTCTTTATCGTGGGAATCGCACTACCGAAGCTCTTCAGCGACAGTGTCTTCGTGCCCAATGAGTGCTCATGAGCTGCTAAGGGAAGAGCAAGTTTTATCTCAGAATATTGATTTGCGATAGCGCTCTGGCGCTTGAGGCTGTCCAGTTGAGCGACTGTACTGCCTGCGATTACAACAAGCTTTTTCTTCTCGACTAGCTGATATATGAATTCCAACAGCTCTGTGTTTCCCTGGAAAGCGTTCAGATCGCCAAGTAGAAAAGCAAGTTTTCGTGGTCCTGATTCGTATTTTTTCACCCAATCAATGATGAATTGCTTACACTTTTCTGTGGCTGCAGTCCCCAGATCTTTGCTTATCTCGAGCAACGTCAACGCCGTCTCCGCAAACAGCGTTTCTTCTCCGACAAACGATCCAGACTCGTTCATTCGAACCCGCGATGCTATATTAGGCCCTAGTGTCTCTATCAGCTCCGCAAGCCGGGCCGAGCTAGTGCCTTTCTCGTCATCGAATCCTAAAACACGAAGGTTCGTTGAGAGCATACGCAAAGTTATAAGCGATTCAAAGAAGCTTAGATCTGCTTGCTTCGAGGCGAGCGCATAGATACTGAGCTTGTTAGTTGCATTCAGAAAAACTGGTTCTCGCGAATGAACTGCGAACCCCATCGGCCATCCGGTCAGGTCCCCGCAAGAACCAGTCACGAGCGGACAAAACACGCCCGACTGTTCTACGGGCAGGCAATGCGCAATGCCACCACTATCAATACCTAACGGGAGCCCAGACAACCAGGCGCTTCGTTGGTCAAAGTCGGGTGTAAGCAGAGCATTGTGCTTGGAGAATAATGCGCGTGCCGCATCAATCTGCTCGCTAAAACTCGGCTCTGGTTTTTCCCTTAAGTCTCCATAGGTAGAGAAGTAGATACTGAGTTCAATAAGACGTTTGCTTTGCGTCGACAATCGATTGATTTTTCGCTTCAGCTCGGCAGGATAACTGCTAGCATCTTGAAAAACTTTTTTCTCATCTGCAACGCGAACGTGAATACTTAAAGACGACGGAAACGGAAACGTGACGAGATTCATAAGCCAACCAGGTTTGACTTGATCAGGTAAGTCAGAGACAACTTGGTTGGAGACCCATACCGAGTCCATTGCCATACGCCCATTTTCCTCGACCATTCGAACACCTGGGAGAGTCGACTTGTTGAGCACCTCGACGCTCTCTTCTCTCAAACCGGATGCGTACGAAGGTCGCATACAGGAGTACAGCAATTTTCGGACTTCTGCCTTCGAAAGCAACTGCGGATGCAAGCACTCCGTCTCGAAGATGGCGGTCACTCTGTTTGTTAGCCGACTGAGTGTGGATATCTGCTGTTGGAGTGACTCTCCGCGTGGCTGTCTCTTGCTGGACTCTGCGACCAGAATTACATAGAACTCTCGATTAGGCACCATCACCACTTCGCAAACGCGAGCGAACCACTTACGAGTGTAGTCTGCATACCATGAGAGATATGGCGAGTCGTCGACACACAACTTGGCGTAGGCATCCATATTCCGCTCGACGTCCACCGGCTTGTTAATAACCAGGAATTGCATCCGTGAATTCTTGCCCAGACATTGAATTGCGCTTTCGAAAGCGGCACACACCTGCTGGATCTGAGCGCCAAACGCGAGGCTGAATCCATTGAGCTTCATGATGCGAACAATGCTGCCATCTTCCATCTTGACCAATCCGGCGCTGGCTCGCTCGCCGGATATAGAACGAATCATCGATAAGGTTTCATTCGGTTCGTCTGGTGGCGCGAAGTCCGGTCTACGCTTCGAGTTAAACACAAAGAGTTTCTCTTTCTTGTTCAGAGCCATGGAGAGTCCTCCGATAGTAAAACTGCTGATCAAAATTTGGAAAACGGCTTACTTTGCATCTTAACTTACGTAAGCACCAAATGCCGTAGTTTTAACGTTTTCCGCGGCAAATCGAATTGCAAAACTGTATTTCAACTGTAAAAGATGACAGAAGAAGTGCCACAACCTTCGACAATGTTGTGGAATAGTCTACGGACCCTTAGAACCGGAATCAGTCTGAATCGGCGACGACTTGGAGAGCGGGGGCGTCTTATCTATTCCGGAATCTAAATAATCAGGAATTTCAAATTTTCTGCTCTTCGCTTCCACAATCCGAGCGTCATCCACATCCTTGGCGAAGGTTTGAAAAACGTCAGTGACAGCTTGATTCCTTGCAATCTCTTCTGCATCAGACAATTCGCTTCCGTTCTTGCCGGCAAAAATCATTCGACTACCGGCCACACGCCAAGTTGTGCAACGTCCCATAACCGGGGGTTGGCGCTTCGTCTCCACAAACTCGGTTAGCTCGAGTTCCACACCGGCATTGGTCAATTTTTGGTCCATCCTGTGAGACCAAATAGTCAACTCGAGGACTGGCAGTTTCTTATCCTTGGCCTCAGCAAAGCTCACTATCGAAATGCCTTCAGGCTCTAGAATTCGCTTCGCAACAGGAAGAATTTCCTTCAGGTCGTTCTTCGAAATCACGGCCAACACTTTCAGACCGCTCAGCCACCTGTACGCATCAGGACGCCTGGGCTGCTGATGCTGGTGAGAATAAGGTTGTGTTCGAATCTGCCGAGGTCTCGAAGATGACTCCGCATCTTCCGCGGCAATACACGGCAAGCCTGCCAGGCACGCCGATGCCGCCAGAATGCTCGAACCGATGACCGCATTCTTCAAGGACATATCTTTCGCCATTGCTAAATCCTGTCTCCACTGTACTTTGCATTATACGTGGCAGCATCAAGATTTGCCGCCGAAGATTCTTCTGCGGCACTCCAGTAATCTGTTGAAGACAGTATGGTCCTAAATAAAGGACAGGAATTGACATTACATTCAAGTCCGGCTGCTCAAAACACACAAAGTGATTTGTGCAATAGATCACACAATGCTGGATGTTTGAGATCGTTCGTTGAGACCGGTCACGGAGATTACATCTCCTGCAATCCGCAGCTCCAATTCTCTTGGGCGCCTTTCCGTCGGCCCATGTACGGCTCGACAGTTGTCCGCGAGGTCAAAGACGCTTCTGTGACGAGGACAATAAAGCACGGGATTGTAAGGCACATCTCGGACACAACAGCAGCGGTCCCCAGGCGCGCACCCGCAGTTTACCTGTCCTCGATCTTTGAGGAACTCCAATAATCCAACACATCGAAAATACGGACAGCGACGACTATAAGCGACGTACCTCTCGGGCAGCCGGACGATGAAGCTTGGTATGTCGCGCTCAACTCGTCCTTCAGGGTTGAACTCTACATAGGAAAGTTTGAAGTTGAATGGTATGCAGGTCCAGACTTCAGGGAAGTCTGCTTTGAAAAACTCAAATGGCTGACTGGGTACTGGCAAATCGGCTGCTTGAAATACATCGAACGGTTTCATGGTTGGCTTGAAGAAACGCATCAACGGTGACGCGGTTAATCCGAAAGCCAGAGTGATAGGCGCACTCGCAATCACTTTCAGAACAGCACGCCGAGAAACTGTGTGCGTGTCATCGTAGGTTCTGTTTTGTCCCATGGCCGCCTCCTCCGCTTGTGTTGGCAACCTCTGGTCCTATTCTACCCGATGACTGAGAGGTCGCCGGAAGAATTTTCCTCAATGCGTGTCACAGTAAGTCAGTCGGACATCTTGAAAAAATAGTATTTTCGGGTGATGACAGTTGTTGTTTCGAATGCTAGATTGAACGAAGAATTGACTCGAGCACTTGCCCAACAAGCAGTACTGTACTGAAGGTTCGTGATTTCACTATGCTGAAAAAATTGATCTATCCCACATCCATGCTGATAGTTTGCTGCACCATCACACTTCCAGTCCTCGCTTCATCATCAGATCTGGCTGAAGGCATCAAGCTCTACAACGCCAAAGAGTTCGCCAGCGCAAGACCCATCCTCGCAAAGGCTGTAAGCGAGTCGCCGAAGTCCTGGCGAGCGCACTACTACCTCGCCAACGTCAATCTCGTATTAGGCAAAGCGTCGATGGCGAAGTATCACTACGAAGCATGTCTGCAGAATTGCACAAATCCAACCATAGTCGCGCATTGCAACGCTGGTATCGCGCGAGTTGATAAGCACTCGTCCCAGGCCAACGTCGCCGCTAACAAGTCTGAAGATGAAGAACAAACCAAAGGCGCTAAGCCAATTTCCGATGCCGACGTCCAAAAGGAAAAACGAAAGGCCGAAATCATGAGGCTTGCCAAAGAAGATGTAGAAAAGATCCGAAAGCAGACCAAAGAACAACTTGAAAGTGAAATTGAAACTCATGGTCAAGCCTGGAGGAACCGTGAAACAGGAGAAAGGAGATTCGGCATAAGTAAAGACAGAGAAGCCGAAATCGAACGCGAAGGCGAAGAGAGGAGCACAAAAATAATGCAAGAGGCGGAACGTAAAATCAGGGCAATGAATTAGAGCAGTCTTTGAAAACGGTCACGCTCAATTTGGTCGTCCCCTCTGTTCGCTAATGGTAAGCTCTGGCATCATCGCGCGCGGTGACGCCAGAGCCAATCTCAAGGGAGTCAATCTCAACAACAGAATCTGAAGTTTCAACTATAAATGTGCGGATGCGAAAAAGGTCATGACCGCTGACCCGAATAGCTCGCATAGGCTGGCAGCGATTTCGGCAAGTTCACTCGAAGCTTTTGGAAATCACCCAGTTGATGAGCGTATCGGACGGCAACAACAGTGAGCATTGCTAGAAGTGCAAAGTGGACGTTAAGCACTGAATCGTATGCAACCATGTAGACATAGTGAATCAATATATACAGTGGCAGACTGAAAGCCGCTACAGTGGACCATGCAGCCAGGAGCAAACTTCGGTTTCCGTGTATGCGAGCTTGTTCGATGATGACTGCAACAGCTGGAATAACCAGGATCAGATCGTATCCGTGCGCATGAGTGAGGAAGATAAAACCCAATAGCGATCCTATCGTAGCACCGACTTTCCAATACCTCCGATCCTCCCTGAAGCGGCGTGCTATCAAGTAGGAACCTAATACAGACAGGAAGAAAAATACAAACGAAATCTGATTCGCAAATGATTCATTTACGTGCAACCGATAGAGCTGCCCTTTGAGAGTTGGCATCACTTGAATCCCTACAATCTCAGGGTGATGGCTAACATCGGAGAGCACTCCAAGGTAATTGGTCCAGGCATCCAGGCCGAAGACTGACATCGACAAGCAGGCAATCAGCGATGTAAGAGCAGCGGAAAAACAGAGGACAGAATACTTACGCGCTCCAAACAAGAAGCCAAAGAACGAGAAGAACTCATGCGGCTTGATGAGGCATAGTAGACTTGCCGCCGCGGCGTTGTAATTGTTTGCACGTTTGAGCCAGAAGAGACAAAGACAAAATCCAAGCAGCAGAAATGGAGTGGGTTTGTTGTGGCGAATGCATTCCACGAACGGCCCGGAGATAGCGACGAGACACATTAGTAGAAGTGTCCCTCGGTTAGTAAGAGTTAGTACGTCAGCAAGTATTAGTAACGAAACGGCTATTGCGGCAATGGCAACAAAAGTGCAGAGATTGTGAGCGATTCGCGGCGATAAAAAAGAAAGCGGAGTTACTAAAGGCATCGCATAAGGTGGCTCCGCTACAAATACCACTCGGTCGGGAATCCAAAAATGTTTCTTGGCCTCTTGTTTTACCAGATCCGGCTTATAGACGTCGGCGCTTCGATGCTGTGCAATCAGCTTTGCCGCAGAATAGTAAGCAGGGAAATCACTGTAGTATAAATACTCATCACCAGGAGGTTGAAGCACCAAAGCTGGTATCGATAGCAACAACATGGCAAACAAAAAATTGATAATTCGAAGTCTCAGCATAATTTCCTCACACAATTATTTCGCAGTCGTTGAAAGTAAGAGCCCAGCCACGCCGTGATGCAATGCGCCGCCGCCGAATCGATAAATAATTCAACGAGGCATGTCACGTCAGCACCTGCCGGCACCTCGGGAGCGCCGCGGACGGTTACGTAGATCTCATTTCACTACTTGCGCGCACGCGATCAGCGATTGATCGACGAAGCACTCACTCGATGTTCGAGCCCATGACATGAGAAATTCATTTGGTTAATCACAGAGATCAATTTCTGCAAGGGGGGGGGGTCGGTCAACTTGCAGATTAGCGATGCAGTGTGACGGAAATCGGACTCGGCAATGGAAATCGTGTTTCACGTCGCTTGAATTACAGTGCTGAATCGAATTTTCGGCAGTGTAAAAATGCAAGCTCTCGTCATTTTCTCCAGCACGTTTGTGCCGGCGAGCCGCTCGTACATGTCCGCGTCGGGATTTCAGACACGCAGCACCTCGATCATCGTACATGTCCGCGTCGGGATCGAACAACGCTTTGGAGCCACGATTAAGGCTGCTACGCTCAGTAGATATTAACCGCCTTTACCAGGCCTGAATTCGTGAGAACATCTCGATATACGCGCCTCAGGAAACAAATCGCTTCGCCAAACTCGTACCAGCAGCGCTCAAGTAGTTAAACTCACGAGCAGAACCAACCAAAGTGCCATCTAGCGTGACTTTTGGGGATCAACCAGCCGGCATTTTAGCCCGCAACAAAGTCGTAACATCGTTGTAACTTTTCGCTCATATACTGCGATATATGGGGGGTTTGCAGCAATCAAACCCATTGCGGCGAAGGCGAATTGGCGGATGACTAGGGGGAGAAACCATGAGAACTAATTTCAGCAACACGGTTGACACTACAGAGTCTGCAAAAGTACAAGCACCGGTTGTAAGATTCGCAGACAACGACACCGTATCTAGTACTAGCAATGGTGCATCCTCGTGTCCTGCAGATTTTCTCTCGAAGCTTTCAAAATGTGTTACCCCTAGTACTCCAGCTAATCTGGACTGCGACATGACCGCATTTTTCGACAAAATCGAAACGCAGTACAGAGGGATTTTAGAAGTACTGGAACAGCTCTCTGTTTTCGCGGAAGTAGAAGAGACTGTGGCAGCACTGGACGTTGCGATCGAGCGAGCACAGCAGCTTAACACGACCGATATTTTGACAGCGAGAAAGATCCTCATAAGAAAACTAACCACGAGCGGACAGGGCGAACATACAACTCATAAATCCACGACCAACGAAGTCGTCCGGAAGTTGGAAGTTCTAAAACGTATTGAAGAAACAGAATCTTACTTGAGAATGACCCGAGGACTCTGCAGATTGAAGAACAACGATATAGCGGTTGGTCGCTTCGACATCGACGTAGCCATCAACTGGTGCGAAGAGCTTGCCCAAGATCCGGTAGTCGTCAGAGACATCCTGAACACAGGAATACCTGTGGCAGAGCTCCAACAATGGTTTCCCGGATTGAAGTTTGCCCAATCAAACAACTAGACAGCGCAATAACAAGTGTGATGAAAGGGAAAAAGATGCAGATGAGAGGGTGGCAAGTTCCTCTCATCTGAGTCTTTTGGGATTTCGAAGACCGCATGGCGGTAGATTCTAAGCAGGGCGACGCATTGGATAAGCACCGAGCGGACAATCCAGATGTTTTCTGTTTGCAAACAGTTGCAGAAGTGTTTGCGCGTCGCAAGCGTTAGCGTTAATCGGAGTATGCTGTGCGGTTGTTGTTAAAAATGAAACACCCTTATGCTCAGCAAGTATCTCGAAGTCGCCTTAATTGTATGTTTAAGTCTGTTCGCAGCCACAGTGACCCAAGGATCGGCTGGCGCGGAGCCAACAGAAGGTCCGGAATTGACACAATCCACTGGTGTAATTCCGAATGGACCTCCGCGATTGCAGTCATTAGATGGATTCGATAAACCGCAAGAATCGAGCTCCAATAGACCTGTTGCGATCGACAGCGGCACGAATCAAGGTCTGAATGGAAAGAAGCCACCTAAGTTCGGGCGATCTCGCTCTACGATCACCGTTGATGGTATCACAAGGAAGTATTGGCTTCATATTCCGAAGGCATACACGAAGGACAAGCGCGTTCCGCTAGTGGTCGTGCTGCACGGCGGTGGCGGAGACGCACGGTCGGCGGAATGGGATAGTGTAATGTCGAAGCAATCCGAAAAGGATAACTTTGTCGTCGCCTATCCCAATGGATTCATGAGAACCTGGAATGCCGGTCAGTGCTGTGGACTCGCGCGAGTTCATAACATCGACGATGTGAAATTCATGAGACTGATGATCTCCAGACTGGTCGAGAAGCTCGGTGTGGATCCCGATCGTGTATATGTCACCGGGCTCTCCAACGGGGGTATGCTTACCTATCGTATCGCCAGTGAGCTTGCCGATGTGGTGGCGGCGGTCGCGCCAGTCGAGGGATGCATGTACGATGCGGAATCGACGTCTAAAACACCAATCAGCGTGATAGCGTTTCATGGAAAGAATGACCATGTTGTGCGTTATGAAGGTGGTCTTGGATGGCTCGGTGCGTACCAGTTAAAGGCTACCCCCGTAGCGTCGGCAATCGAATACTGGATGAAGCGCAATCAATGCGATCCGACACCCATACGCGAAGAACACGGCAATCTCATAAAAGAGCTTTATACCAATGGGAAAAACGGCACAGAGGTTTGTCTCTATACACTCAAGGATGGGAAGCATGCATGGCCCGGGGGTCGACGCGCCTCCTTCATCTTTGATAAACCAATAGATTACGTGTCCGCCACGGAAGTAATGTGTCAGTTCTTTTGGGCACATCCAAGGAAAAGCGCCCTAACCGACCTCGGACAAACCAACTGACGAGATTTCTCTAGACGGAATGACGGGAGTTCGAAACCGTGCCCTCGGAGGAATACAACTGACAAGATTTACCTGCACGGAATAACAGGGACTCGAAACTATGTTCTCCGAGGAATACGACCGCGTCTCATCCTGACCGTTTCCAGATTCATGCGTTGCAACTTCCACTCGCGAAATACCAACCTCCTACTGTCCCAATTTGTTCACACTTCGTTCCGTTCTCGTTTACAACTACTCGCTAAATTAGGGGCACCAACGAGATTGCAAGTAAGCAGCCCGTTTTTCACCCCTGGAACCCACGTAAACGTCTTCATTTTGTTCTCACGACTTCAGAAACTAGCTTCCGCCTAGTTTGCCCATCGGAGCGACCGGACTTACTAACCATTACCAACCGGATGCCATTATATCTGGTATCACTTGGAACCGCAGAAACGATAGCCTTCTGAGTCGCCTCGAAAAGACTCGGAAGAATCTCATCGAATGCAAAGGAGATTTGAGATGCTTTTCGGATTCGAAAAACTGCCTGTATTCATCTCAATGGATTTAGTGCTTTCAATTGCCCTGTGTCCTGCTTGTTCCATAATCTTATCCGTGTGAATCGTCACTGTTTGGTGCCACAAACAATTGCTCTAAATGAGTTGTAGAATGCCGCATAGACATTGTAAAAACATGGATGCCCTTTATATCGAAGATCACCTTCACAGGCAGGCTCCAGATACACAGCTTCGCCCAACTTGCCATCTAAGATCTCGCGGCACAGATCCGCACATTCTCGACAAATGGTTACTCGGTAATGTTCGAAGACCTGGGTATTTTTGCCACAAAAATCGCACACGGCTTGCAGCAAATTCTGCCAATCATTGGCGAGCATCAATGTTGAGCAGTCTGAGCAAATGCACTTTACCTTTCCAGCAACGATCATGACTTTCCGCTGGTCAATTCCGCAAATGCTGCAGCTTGATTTTAGCTTAGACGACGATTCACGTTTGTTTTTTTAAGTCAAGAACCGAAAAAGTGTAAGGAGTTTTTTGGAAAAGCTTCAGAAGCAAATAGATGCGCTGTGCGAACAAGGCAACGCACTCGCTGACAAAAGGGATTTTCCTGCGGCCCTCACGAAGTTCTGGGCGGCGTGGGATCTTTTGCCTGAGCCACAGACCGAGTGGCCTGCTGCCACCTGGATTCTTGGTGCTACCGAAGCGGAGCCTGTCATGTGCTAAGAAACTGCAATTTCAGTTTTGGGATGAACTTTTCGAATTTGTATCTACTGCAAGAAACAAGCAAAAGACCTTGTGTTCAAACGAGATAAAGAAGTTCTGTCGAGTGCACAAAATTTAGCCGTAGCAAAGTTTAATAATATCAAGGGATCGAAGTGTGGAGATTCCTTACATTGAAGTTGTGGCATCGGGAGATTTTTTGCTGAGCCACAGACCGAGTGGCTACAGCAACCTAGATTCTTGGTGCTATCGGCGATACCAACTTCCCGATACTTAGGGCTTTAGCTTCAGAGCTTTGATTACAGCAGCTCGCAAATCAGGAATGATGTACCCTTGAGAGGTTTCTCTTCCTTCCTTAAACAGCAGCTTGTCTGCCTTCGGAGCCGTAAGGTTAGGATTCAGGCTCATAAGCAGAGCCACAGAGCCAGACCAACAAGGAGTGGAAAGGGAGGTCCCACTTGCGACTGCAGGTGCTGCTGTCGCATTGTTCCAGACACGAACGTTAACGGCAGGAGCCGCTGCTGTAAATGGACCAAAATTGGAGCTGCTCCAGAGCTGATCTGCTTCATCAACACCGGCAACTCTCCGAAGATATTTTTCTTTGCTCGGATCTTCGATTCCTAAGTTACCAGCGCCATTGACTATGAGGTCGTCGTTCTTCTTAAGCGACTTTGCAATGCCTTGAACAATCGTCGAGCCATTGTATGTCGGAAGTACAGTGGAGTTGATGCTCAAGTTGATGACTCCCGGTCCACCACGCTCGGCTTGGTGATCAATGCACCAGGTAAGCGCGCGAATCGCGTCGAAGGTATCAATTGCACCCAAATTGTCAGCGACTCTGAGCGAAGTAATCTTGACCGCAGGGTTGGAGTGTGATGCCAGCCCCGCGAACAGATTGCTGTTGTTGGTCCGAGCACCTAAAATAGAAGTCACTGCGGTCCCGTGAGAACCGATATCCGCTGCCGGTTCTGCAGTTCCATTTGCACCGCCCACAAAATGAAATTGCACAATGTCGGTCATTTCATTGGTGATTGGAGTGATACCAGTATCAACAACCGTCACTCTAGCCTGTACCTGTTGGGTGATTCCCATTGCGTCCAACAAGCATCTCATCTCGCTAAAATTCAAAGCCTGCAGATGCGTCTGTGAAGGGAATTCAGGATCGTTTATCGATGGATCACATGCGTTTATTTTAGAGCCGAATTTTATTTCAGCGGCTTCCAGATCTTCATCCTGCGAGGCGATAATTTGAGTCAAGGCTGTAGTGACAGTGGCAGTCTTCGGTTGAACTTCATAGATCGAGAACGACTCTTTTGTGCATTTAATCTCGTTGACTATTGTAAGACCGCGCTTCTCAAGCCGCTCTCTGAAGCGGGCAGGATTCTTACCGGCTCTGCTCATTATCAGCAAGCTTTGCCCCGGAGGGATTGGAGCACGTTTTGCATCTGCAGGATCAACAAAAATGAATAGAGCCGAGCTAACAAGTAGCGACAGCGAAATTAGCCTGGTTGAAAACTTTCGAATATTCATAAGCTCATTAGCTGAGAGGTGTACTCCCGCGTACAGCGTAGTCATCCGTAGCTTTTGATGATATCACACTCGAGACCGCGGAACCTCAGTTACGAAACAGATCTACTAAATCTTCAATCCGTGAAGAAGTCCGTCGACGTTGATGGCGCCGGTGTCGCGAAGCAATTGTGCTTGGGCGACGTTGAAGTCGACGACAGCTCGCGCTTTGTTGATGCTTGCCTGAGTCAGGTCTCGTTGGGCATTAAGAACATCGATGTTCAAACCAATGCCGGAATCCATGCGCTTCTTCGCGATGCGCAATTCCTCTTCTGCAGCGGTAATCTGAACAGTAGCGCGGTCGATTTTCTTATCGAAGGCAAGACTATTTGTGTACGAAGTGCGTACTTGATCGAATACATCGAGGAATTGCTTTTTAGCCTGAATGGCTGCCTGCCTCGCTTCCCAACGAGCTCGTTGCATATTGGCGAGGTCAGTTATGCCAGCGCCACCGAGCGACCATTTCACACCAAGATTCAGAGTAAAAATCTTGTCGAGGTTGCTGCCAGTTCCGATACCAAAAACAGAGCCACCGAATGTGACACCAGGCTGGAGTGGAGCAGCAGCCACTACGATTGCGCGTTTGGCGGCAAGGCGAAGTTCTTCAAACTGTTTGAGCTCTGGTCGACGATCGATAGCCATAACTAGTAAATTATCAATCGAGATACTTCCTGGCACCAGGCGCCGTTTTCTCAAATGCTTTTCTCTCGATTCAAGGTCGAGCGCAAAACTCGTGTTGAGCACGTGTGCCAACTGTATAGCAGCTTGCCTCCGAGCGCTCTGCTGGTCTATCAGATTCTGTTCGTCACTCGCAAGCTGAGCCTGCGATTGAAGCACATCCAAGCCAGTGGCAGTACCAGCTTTTTCCTGTGCACTGTTGATTCGGACCTGTTCTTCAGATATCGATACTGCGCGAGTTCTAATCGCTAACAGTGCTTCGTTCAACAGCAAATCGTAGTATCGTTGAGTGGTCTGCAACAACGTGTCGTTGACGTCAGTTCTTAGAGCCGCTCTTGAAGCGCGCAGACGATGCTTCTTCTCAAGCGTGCCGAACAAAATTCGTCCGCCGCTGTATACATTCTGACTAAACCCGGCGTTAAGCAACTGAATCTTGGACGGCAGCCCTGCGTTACCACCGGAACCATTCGCGGCACCACCTCCGCCTCCGAACAGCGCGGTCGGTATGTCGCCGGAGATGCCAAAGAGCGTGTACCCAGAATTAAGCGTAGGCAAAAACTGACTGGCATTGGCAAGCAATTGATACTTTTGAATTTTGGTTTGCGAATAGCCCTCTTCGATGTTCAAATTCTGACCGAGAGCCGCGTGCAGCGCATCCGATAGTCCTATTCGTTCTACGTAGTTCGCGTCCAAAGAAAATGAATTCAGATTATCTTGTAGCGGAATAAGCAAATCCTGCGAAGGGCGCTCGATGACTACACCGGTGTCGTCGCCATCACCGCCAGTGGTGGCTCCCTCGGCATTCAAGTCAATCCTTTGCAGCGGAATTTCCACCGGCTGCATGGGATGTTCGCTTAATGGTTTTGCTGTTTGTGTAGCTCGCAATTCTAGAATATAGCGAGGCGCCTTCTTCTGCTCTGCGCTGGGGATTCGGGTCTGAAGCGGCTTTTCCGTATCGTTGATGGCCGCGGTGTTTTCCTTCCGCACATTCAATTCGCTAGCAGCCCTGGCAGGTCCGCCAAGAATCAGACACAGAGCCATGGCAACGGCAATTGCAATAAAGAGAAAAACAAGATTAAGTTGAGAAACTTTCGACATGTTTACCTACACCAATGGTGGATGCATCGGGAGAGATTCTGGGTCTCACGAAATCAGCGACCAACGTGAACTTCAGGTATCACTGACATTCCAGGAGCCAACTTCGGTTGAAGCTCCTTCAGGGATTCTTTGTCAAAAACAATTTTGACCGGAATTCTTTGAACAACTTTTGTGAAATTGCCCGTGGCATTATCCGGTGGCAAGAGGGCGAACTGCGCTCCCGATGCGGGAGAAATCGAATCGATTCTGCCTTTTACCTTGCGATCCGGAAAGGCATCAATTTTGATATCGACCTCCTGCCCGACGTGCATGCGCTTGAGTTGTGTCTCCTTAAAATTCGCCACAACCCACTTCTCATCGGATACGATGCTCATCAGTGCCTGACCGCGTTCGATCTGTTGCCCGACCTCCACCGTTCTGTGTCCGATTCGCCCTTTTACAGGAGCGACAACGTTGGTGTAAGACAATTGTGTAGCGGCATTGGCGACTTCGCTGCGAGCCTTCTGAGCGGCGGCATCCTGTACAGAAAGATTGCGCTTGGTGGTCTCGGTATCTGCGGTTTTCGCCAGGGCACTTTTCGCTGCCCCCATCGCTCTCACGACGGATGATTCTGCATCAGCCACTTGTTGCTTAGCCTGTTGAACGCGGGTCAAAGACTGCTTATGAGCTTCCTCAGCAGTATGCAGATTGGCTTCAGCCACCTCTTTGTCCTGTTTCGCTTTTTCAAAACTCTGCATAGTAGCAGCACGATCCGAGACCAACGATTTGTAGCGCTCAAAATCAGAGCTGGCGCGCATTAGTTCAGCCTTGCGCTGCTTGATGTCGGACTGAGCCATTGAGACGCCGAGCTTAGTCTCGGACAACATGAATTTGGCGCGGTCCACACCGGCCTTGGCGCTGGAAATCGCCGAATCGGCCTCGTACTTGCTCGCTTCCGCTTCACGAGCGTTGGCTTCTATGTTCGACTTAACTTCCAAAATCTTCAGCTCCGCCTGAGCTGCAGCGGCTTTTGCCGTGTCGAGCGAAATCTGCAAATCCTTCGGATCGATGTTGAGAAGGAGCTGACCCTGCTGGACATGCTGGTTGTCGGCGACCAGTATGCGCGTGACTGTGCCCCCAACCCTCGCGCTCAGTTGATGAACGTGCCCTGTAATAAAGGCATCGTCGGTCTCCTCGAATTGCGAAGCGTGCTGCCACCAGATAGCGGCTCCTACGGCAGCGCCAATCAGGACGCCGGAGATGATTAGCGGCTTTACAAAGCCTCGCTTCTGCTGCGGCTTCGGTACCAGCTCCGGATGCTCTTTAACGGCTGGTACACCTGGTGCTACCGCTTCGTTGGCTGATTCCATTGTTTTCACTGGGGACTCCAAGATATCTACTGAATCACGCTAATATAATTATTGACCACTTTAGAAATTTGGTCAAGAATTCCAAATTATGATTAATTCGGAAAAACCCTCTTCAAGGGTTTAATCGCAAGCCTGGCTGCCATTTTGGGACTTTTGCGTTCAATGAACAAAACGGGCACATCCTCCTTATAGCTGAATCTGACTGTGTCGAAGTCGATAGAATGTGATGGTCGTGTGATGACAAAGGACATTTGCGATACCTCCTCAATGCATCTCGACTTTTCCGCTGCGCTTGCCCGAGGTGAGCAAGAAGCAAAACGGAATCGTGAGAGCCGTAAAAATTCCTAACAGCCAGGCAACATCAGAGAACGACATGGTAGCCGCTTGAGTGTCTACCTGAGCGCTCATCAGACTGAGCGCCCTAACTTTCGCATCGGCCATAGAGAATCCCTGTTCGTGAAACATACTGGTGAGCTGCGTAAGCCGATTCATCGCTTCGGTGCCGTATGGTGTGATTTTTTCCACGAGAACAGCGCGGTGAAAGTCTTCCCGCCGAGTGAGAAGCGTGGCTAACAATGCGATACCGACGCCTCCGCCGAGGGTGCGCACGAGACTGAGTAACGATGCGGCAGTCTGAATATCCTCGGGAGGACAGTCTCCCACGGCAGCAATAGTGAGAGGGAGAAAAACGAGCACGAGG
>CAYQKX010000083.1:0-32435 GCA_964418155.1 uncultured Candidatus Obscuribacterales bacterium
GGGCTTTTGTTCTTTTTGAAAATTAGATTAGTGTCACTCCCGTGAATAATTGCGGGTTGCCAGGTTTACTATCGAAGCCGACGGCAAGTTTGTCGTTCGACTCCTCAACTCGACAGGCTCACAGGAAGTAGACGACCTGGCTCTGGCGACGCTAAAGAAGTGGAAGTTCAAACCAGCTCAACTGGACGGGAAACCGATCAAGTCGAGCCGAAAGATCAAGATCGAGTTCGAGGTTGAGTAAACGACACTGGCGAGGCTGTGTAATCAGAGGTAGAAACAGGCTTTTACTACTGGAAGACTATCTGAATAGTCAGAGCAAAAAAAACGTTCAAAACGCTTTGATTTTCGCTTGATAGCTCCCTGTGACTCAGGTGTTCGGAGACCAATGATGCGAATTCGATTCGCTCTAGTTTTGACTTGGCATTTGTTGTTTTTGTTCGTACTGATATTTGATGTCGGTGCAGCTGAAGACTCGAAAATCAACACGATTTTGAACTCCACGTCAGGCTCTTCATTAGCCCCGCAGTCGATGACTGGACAGGAAAAAAAGTCCGTGCCGGCAAAGGTTGCCGGGAAGATTACTAATTTGACGAAGACGGAAGGCGTTCCTGGCGCGCGTGTTTTGCTCATCAAAGAAGACCACGACCATCTGCGAAAAGAGGTCGACGCAGCCGACAACGGCGAGTTTCAAATAGACGATATTGAACCTGGCAAGTGGCAAATGACGGTTTCCGCACCTGACATGTTGTCTAATACCAATACTATAGACCTCGTATCCGGCGAGTCGAAAAAACTGGATGTTGCTCTAGAAGAACTCGAAGCGGAAGACGTAATGCGAGTCACAGGAAAGCGCACCCTCATCCACCCCGAGCAGATAGGCAGTCGCACCAACGTCACTCATGACACCATCTATCAATACCGCTCCGGCAATGACCTGCAACAATTGATTGAAACCACCCCTGGTGTCATGACCGACTCGTTTGGAAACATGATAGTTCGTGGCGAGCACAATGCAGTCAACTATGTGCTTGATGACGTTATTCTGCCGGAGGCCGCTGGAGTTCTTCAGCAAACCAACTTTGTCACTCCGCGATCGTTGCAGTCTTTCTCAATGGACATCGGCGGATACAAAGCATCCGACGGTGGCGGACCTTTAGGAGCAGTCGCTCGGATGAAGTCCCTTCCTGTCTCTGCAACTCCGAGCCTGACTGTTGGTCAGCAATTGGGCGGTCCAATGTCCGGCAACATTTACTATAATGCCAGCGGTGCATTCAGCCAGAAAGAAAAATCCAAACTGAATCGACTCCGGTACGAATCGTCCGGCTCCTTCCGAGGTTCGTTGCTGGGACTGGCACCACCGACGAAAACATTCAAGCACGACTCTCGCGCCGACCTCAATGTATTGGGTAAGGTCGAGTATCAAATAACAGAACGAGACCGGCTCAGATTGACGCTAGGCTTGAATCATTCTTTTCTGCAAGTACCTGTCTCGCGCCTCTCATACAGAGCCGGTGTCCGTCAGAATCAATATGATGCACAAGACTATATGGTGCTTAGCTACAAACATACTTTCGATCGATTTTTTGATGAAGCGAACTTGCATTTAATCAATGCGTTCTACTATGAAGGCTATGGCAGCCGCAACGTATTCGATCCCGATCCGGTGATCAACGGAGATCAGCCGCTCCTATCGCTAACTCCTGGTGCAAGCAGGTTTAACTATGTGTTTGGTGCGCAGGGGAATATCACGAAGACGTTGAAAAACACGCATCGACTGGAGGCGGGTTTTTTGTCGGAAGTGCGACCGGTCACTACCAACTTCAGTGCGCTTTATTTTAACAACGGCGCCAATCCTGACCTGCCATTCGGCGCGCTAGTAAGTCCATTCACGGGGACAGGGCAAGGCCCTTACTTTGTCAACGGATTGGGAAAATACCGTGGCTTTCGCTATTTGCAAAGCGCCTATTTACAGGACACATGGCGTCCCGCTTCAGGTATTTTGAAACGTCTTACGCTCGATGCCGGAGTTAGAGCAGACGTTTATCATGGTGTATTCGGCGACACTCAGCGTGTCCGTCAAGCCTTGCTGACCATTCCCGGAACACCGCAATTCTTGTCTGCACCGTTCGATACTCAGCGCGTTACGAATGCGCAGGCAAGCGGTCGGTTTGGCGGTTCGTTCGTGCTCACACCAAATACGGTGCTGCGTGGATCGTTCTCCAATCTGTTCATGCCACCACCGGTGGATGTATTCTCGACCCCCCCCGATGTCAATTCGTTCGTTAATGGCGTTTTTAACGGCACTCTCAGACCGATGCAAGCGACTCGTGGTTGTCTCGTAGACACGAGTATCGAAAGGCAGATTGGTTCTCGTTTCATGACCAGAACCAATTTGTTCTACAAAAAGCTCAACAACTTCGGTGACTCTGGTGTCATAGGCAACAGTCCCCTGTATAACCGACAAACCATAACCGGCCAAGAAGCCTATGGTGTCGAGACACGCCTGGAACTTCGACCCTCGCGAGACGGTTACGGGTTAAATGGATTCGTCTCCAATACATTTCAAATTGCGCTCCTTCGAGGATCGAAAGGAGTCAATGGTGGAGTCTACGCGCAGGACGTGGAGCTGGTTGAAGCAAAGTATCCCGACCATGACAGGCGTGAAGCGGTGGTCGCCGGTCTAGGCTATATGGGGCGAAAAAATTGGTGGGTGCTGGCTGACTATAAATTCCTCTCAGGCCTCCAAGATAGCCGCAATCCCGAGATCTTCGGTCCTCACCCGACACGAACGCCCTGGCTCAATGTATTCGGGCTGAGCTTCGGCTTCAAGGCGCCACCGAAAATGGTGGCACACCGACCCTGGGTGCCGGATACGTTCGACTGCAGATTTGAAAACCTGTTCAATAATCGTTTACCGACAAATCTGGGAAGCCCCTTTCAGGGAACTCGCTATCTGTTGCCTTTTCGCTTTCTTGTCGGTTGCTCCTGGCATGTTGGTAAGCAACAATACAAACTAAGTCAAGCTAATTCTGCCGTGAAAATCGCGAAGGGGAAGGTGTCCAAGCCCTAAAGGCTCGATTGACAGATGTGTTGCAAAGCAATGCTTTGCATTGCTGTCCTGTCCCGTTTCGAACGGCTTTCTTTCATGCTCTCTTTCGCGATCGGTGTGTCGTGTCTAATAAAACTCACAGACCTTCTTGGTCTAGCGCGGTCTGCATCGGCAGTTTCTAATTATTTAAGCCTGGCTCGGACGAACACCCAACAGCTATAATCGAAAGATGGTTGATAGCCTTTCACCTTCTACCGTCAAGATCGTCGCCCGGGAATCCAACGATTCTGAAATAGCCGCCTGCATTGCGGCGGTTACGGCGTACATTCAGATAGAGGACGAAGAGCGTCGTGCGCGCGAAGGGTCACAAGGCGCCGACAAAGAGATCTTGTACTCTGTCTGGGGCCGGCAGGCGCTGCTTGAAGGTGCTCAGGTCGCAAATGACATCGGATCCGTAAAATCCAGAGGATCGCTCTGGCGTAGTTTCCTGATTCCGCTGGCTTTAGCGGTCGGGCTGAGCTCTGCGCCGGTCGCCAGGGCAGCTGACACATCCGACGAGACGATGCTATGCGGTTACTCGAACGGGCAGGGTTCGGTCACTACGGCGCCACTTGTGTCTCAAAGTGCTGATGCTATTGGCGGACGAATCGATGCAACTAAGGTGAAGGTCGCCCTCGCTATAAATGCTTCCGAAATTTCGCTTGATGCGGTGGACGGAGCCAGGGTTTTTGACGTCGCTTCGGGACGACAGTTGGCTACGGTTCAGCCGTTAAGTAAGTGGAAGCTATGCGCCCGCACCACCAATGGTGACGTCGCCGTCGCGCTGGCTCCTCGTCGTGAGGTGGATAAGTTACTTATTGACACTTCCAATGCCAACGCAGGCACACAGCGCAATGTCGCTTTTTTTCCCGCGGCCGCGTCATCTCCTCCGCCGTTGAAAGCACTCCAAGCCCAGACCGACAAAAATCAAGTTCTGGCTGGCGGAAAAGCGACTTTGATGTTAGTCTCTCCGGCTTCACAATCACTCCAAGTCAAGACGGCCGGCGACTTGAATTCCGAGATTCCGATCGAATCGGCTGACGGTTCCTCATTGCCGGATGATCTGGAAGTTCAACAGCAAGAGCAAAGTTCGCCACGCTTCACCGCTTGTGATGGAATCACAGGTGGTGTCATGATTTCACCTGAGACTGGCTCCGAAGATGGTGCGAAGCATCTGTTGTCGGTCAATGGTCGCTTTTACCGCGGTAACTTGTGGCTGAAGCCATGCACCGTCAAAGACAAGAATGGAGCCCCTGTCGCGCGCTTCACAGCGATCAACATTATCGATCTCGAGGATTACCTGAAGTCCGTGCTTCCATCCGAGATGCCGAGCTCATGGCATTCGGAAGCGCTCAAGGCTCAGGCTATCGCGGCCAGGTCATACGCGCTCGCCAATCTAGGAAAGTATCGGACTCAAGGATTCGATGTTAAACCTACGGTGGACGATCAAGCATACCGCGGTGCCGTGGCGGAGACCGCCGCAACCAACAAAGCTGTTGCTGCCACTACCGGCATTGTCATGAAACATCGCGGAAAGATCGTCCCAGGTTTTTTTCATAGTACATCTGCCGGAGCCACCGATGTGGCAGAGCATGTGTGGACCAAAGAGGTACCCTATCTCAAATCCGTCCCCGATGTGGATCACAAGTCCAAGTACGTCCTCTGGGAACGGAAGTTTGCCACACTTCAGATCGACAAGGCGCTCGGCAAGGAAATCGGCAACGTCTTAGGACTATTCGCCGCGCACCGAAGCCCTTCCGGTCGGGTCAAGCAGTTGCTTGTCGTGGGCACTAGAGGGTCCACTTTTGTCCCCGGCTCGACCGTCAGGCAACTGTTCGCGTTACCCAGCACGAATTTTAATGTGTTGGCTTACCAGGACGCTTATGTATTCAAGGGTCAGGGCTTTGGACATGGTCTGGGTATGTCTCAGTGGGGAGCGCGCAGCCTAGCCGAGCATGGTTATAATGCGGCGCAAATCTTAACGTATTACTATAAAGACGTAACTTTCGAGAAGATTGTCGAGACATCAGCGCTCTAGTTACGCGATACTCTTTATAGCTCGTTTCGTACGCGAGCCGTTTAACAGGTTCTACGCTCTTTAGGACAGCTCATTACATGGACTTTTCTGGACTTTTTCTTCAGGCAATGGCATGGGTCATGATGATCGGGATCATCAGTACGCTTGTCATTGTCCACGAGTGCGGTCACTTTCTGGTCGCGAGATTTTTCCGCTTCCAGACCCCGGTATTTGGTATCGGGCTACCGGTGGGACCATACATCGTGGTCGGACACAGATGGGGCACGCAATTTCGCATCCATGCAGCGCTTCTGGGCGGATATGTCGCAATCCCAGAGCTGGGCGATGAATCGCAGCACGACGCGGAAGCCTACGGCGTCCCGCTGAAGCCTTTCAACAAGTTTCCAATCTGGCAAAGAGCGCTGGTCGCATCGGCTGGTGTCGGATTTAACGTCATGTTCGCCTATTTGATCATGTTCATGATGCTGCTCATTCAGGGGCAGCCGACGTATGAGACACAAATCGAAGGCTTCGTTCAATCGAATCTGATCGCTAAAAATGCCGGAGTCAAGAAAGGCGATATTTTAGCGGCTGTCAACGAGCAGACAGTCAAAAAACCAGATGATGCCGTCAAGTATCTGAGCGAGCACAAAGCCACCGAAGTGACTTTGCATCTAGTTAGAGACAAGCAACCTGTCGACATCAAACTGACCACCAATCCACAAGGTAAGGTCGGTATGCAGCTTGGACCGAAACAGATCGGCTTCGAGAAGATCGACAAGAGCCCTCCTGAAGTAGCAATGATCGCTGGAGAACGACTCTACGACTTGACTTGCGGCATGATGCAGGCGCTTGGGATGATTGGTAAGGGACTCTGGGTCCACTTCACTACGTTCGGCAAACCGCCGGCCTCAGGCGACGTTGCGGTGGGTCCGGGTGACGTACACGGCATTCTCGCAGTGCTGAAGTTGGGCGCAGATATAGCTAAAGAACAGGATTGGAACCAGCTCTTTGTCTTTACGATCCTGATAAGCATGGACCTCGCCATCATCAACATATTCCCTTATCCGGCGCTGGATGGAGGGCACCTTGCCTTGATGATGATCGAAGCCGTGAGAGGAAAACCAATGGGAGAGCGGCTGCAAGGCTCAATCTTTCGATGGGGCATGATAAGCCTTCTTCTTTTGATGGCTGTGATAATGGTCAACGACGTGAGTGCCTGGGTCACTGGTAAGCTCGATTTCCGAAAGAAGGATAAGCAGGAGCAGACGGTCGACAAGGACAAAGGCGGTGCTCCAAAGCCGGCTGACGGTGAAGACAAGCCTGTCGACGAAAAGTCGATTGAAGATAAGCCGGCTGATGCGACACCCGAAGCGACGCCTGATTCGGCGAAAGCTGGTGCCGACGCAACTACAGGTTCTGAAACTCAACCAGCCTCGGACGAGGCTAAAACTCCAGACCCAGAAAGCAATGCAGACAAAGGAGCTCCTTAACCATGCCGAACTATGATTATCGATGCACCGATTGCCGTGAGGCCTTTACCGTAGAACGCTCCATGAAAGACAGTTCTGAGACTAGCTGCACCTCTTGCGGAAGCGGCAAAGTTTCCAGAATTTGGAACATGTTCATCCGGAGCGGTGGTATTACCGCTGATGTCGGACAATCGCGAAGCACAGCCACGAAATCATCGGGTGGTGGTTGTGGCTCCTGCTGCGGCTCATCCTGCGCTTCGTGCTGACGTTCGCCAGCTATTGGTTGCCGATCTGAATATTTAGAGAATGCCAAAAACGTGCGATCGCCATTCGCACTATTGCCGCAGCACAAATCATTGACCACGGGTTGCTGAGAGGACGAAGGTTGAGGGCGTTTGTTGCCCGTTCCGTTCCGGGGTTTTCGTTGCGATATTTCCCGTGGGCTAAAGTAATTGTGAATAAACGCGTGTTGTCAAGAAGTCGCCACTACTATTGTCCTATCTCAATTTTTTGGAGCTCAGGCGATGGTTTCTATCTTCTCCATGCATGAACAAATAGACCTCAATGATGGCGGCAATCCCCCTCACCTCAATCAGAGAATCGGCGATAAATACGGCATCTACACGATGCTTGGCGCAGGTAAGAGCAGCCGCGTATATGGCGCGCGAGTTTTCCCGACAGGCGAAGAGGTGGCTGTAAAGGTGCTGCGGGAAAACTGCAACACAAGCGAAGATTTCCAGCGTCTCAAATGGGAAACCGAAGTTCTCTCAAGCGTTAGCAGCGAGTACTTCCCTCGACTGATCGACTTTGGCGTCTCCAGCAACGAGAGCTATCTGGTCACCGAAATCGTTAGAGGTGAGACCCTATCGAAGCTTCTTCGCGACTATGGACGACTCGCGTATCGGGACGCGCTGGATGTCGCAATACAGTTGGGGCAAGCGCTGGAGCATCTGCATAGCCATGGGATAGTGCATGCGAGCTTCAGCACCGCCGACATTATGCTTCAACGTCTCGGCAATCGCCTTGCACTCACGCTGGTCGATCTTGACTCCACTACCGATTCGCGGAGTGGCGTCCCACAGCGGCTGCCACTCTTCGGCGAAGGCACGAGCTTCGAGTATATGAGTCCGGAGCAGGCGAAAGGTGAATCGGTCGATTTTTCTACAGACGTCTATATTTTTGCTCTTGTCTTTTATGAGCTGCTCGCTGGAAAAAGACCATTCTGCGGCTCAACCCCTGTAGATATGCTCAACGCTAGATTTGTTGATAAGCCGGAAAGCATCTTCAACATAGTTGGCGAAGTTGAGTATCACGAATCGCTTGACCAGATTTTTGCAAGTGCACTCGATCCTGAAAGACGAAATAGAATTGAGTCTATGAGTGATTTCTGCGAACTGCTCGAGACGATTTGGCAGCTTACTTGCGGGTATCCATACGTCAACCCTCGTATCGAATACAGAAATCCGACGACTCCTGTCGAAAACACCAAAGCTAGTACCACTTGGATTCAGAAACTGATGAGCTTTTTCGACTTCTCTGGGCGCTAGGCAAATCGGCGTTCAAATAAAGTTTGCAAGAGACCTGCGCGACAATGGATAGCGCCGTGCTGGTTTTGCTAATTAACTGAGTTATTTAGGCTCAACCTTGTTAGACTAGTCCATGGAATAGGGAACAAGCCAATAGGCTGCTCCGTTTCATTGACACGATGATTATCACAACGCCGACAAATCTTCGCCGAGCCTTTGCACTGCTGCTAGCGGTTGCCTTCTCCTTCAGCGCCTGGATGGTTTCGAATTCTGGTGCTTGCGTTGTGAAGAGTACGAGCATGGCGTCCACCATGGCGTGCTGCATGAAGCACGTAACAACTGGAATCAATGCGCCCTGCCATTGTCGAGCGCGACCGGCACCACTACAACTTACAAATACTGCCGCATCGACAGCTAAATCTTTTCCTGAGTGGGATGCCCAACCGGTCGAAACAAGCCCGATTGGATATCTGAAAGAACACCGCCAGGCGATCAATGTCCAGTGGTTGGCGTGTGATGCGTTGCTGCGTGCACCACCCGTGAGACTATACATTATCAATTGCGCGCTCCTGAATTGATCGAAGCAATCGATAGATATCTGCCGTTTCTCCAGTTGTGAAACGGTTTTCTGTTGTTTGTTTTCAGGAGATTTTTATATGAAACGTATTCTTCTACCCTTATTAGTGCTGATCTCGCTCATAGTCTTCAATCCGGCCATAGCGGCAGACAAGAAAAGCGATAAGGAATGTTGTGAGACTGTATGTTCGAGTTGTGCGAAGACTTGCGAAAGCGCACTTAAGTATTGCCTTAAGAAAGGCGGTAAGCATGCTGACAAAGCTCATATCGCAACGCTCAAAGACTGTATAACACTTTGCAAAGCCTCCACGGATCTTGGGTCTCGTAAATCAGCTTTGCTCGCAAAACTTCGAGCGGTCTGCTCGGAAGCTTGCTCTAAGTGTGCGGAGTCATGTGACAAGCTTAATGATGCTCAACTGAAAGCATGCGTGAAGACTTGTCAGGACTGTGCGAAGTCATGCCTTGATGGCAATTCTTGCTGTGAGCCGGAAGAGAAAAAGAAATAGGGTCCTGACATAAAAGGCTTACTCGAAGGAGCGTCTAGATTGGCGCTCCTTCGACGTACAACCCCAGTGGTATCAGAACTAAAATAGTTCTACGAAAATTTCGAGGCATGTTTGGAGAAGGAAGGCCCGAAGGTCCTTCTCCGAGTGATCCATTTCTACGATGCGCTGTTGGCTATGTCAGAAAGCGCATTAAGTTGCTTGACGCAAGATCCGAATGCTTGAGCGATTGCTCCTGCGAGTGGGCCGTTGGTGATTGAGAACACCATTGCAACAAGAATTGCGACGAACGCGAGAATGGCGCCGTACTCCGTAATACCTTGTCCTGATTCATCTTGGATAAAGGCTGTGAACATTCTACTAACCTCCTAAGTCACGTGAACACTAGTAGATCGACCTACTGTGCTCAAGTTGTGTTTTCTTGCTAAACGAGAATTTGTGATTCGTTAGAGCCTGAGAATTTCCGTTATCTTCAAATCAGATGTTGTTTTCTTGCTTTATTTGATCGGAAAGAACAACAGATATGCCAGGTGCGATCGGGAGTCCATGCGGTTTTCAGATTTGTTAGTAAGTCGACCACCGTTGTCCCGCATAATCATCATGGAGTTGAATAGTGACTAAATAGTGACTGCCGAAAGCTCTTCGAAAGAATGAATTCGGATGGCGAATTGTGCAGCCTGTTGACCTTTTCGGCAATTGGCGGAGAAGTGAGAAAATACCGAAAAAACGCGTTTTCAGTTCAAAATTGAGCGTGGAATGTTGAAACTGTGTTTCAATCAATTCCCTCAATCGGCACGGCTGTTGCCATCCGCAGCTCTATATGTAGAGTTGCGTTTGAGCAGAAGCTTAAGATAACCTGGATCCGTCATACGCGTCGAGAGCAGGCACTTTAGATTGAAAGTGGCATGTCTACGGTTGTTACACAATTAGCTCAGATACGTCGAAAACAATTTCTGATAATAGACTACGATCGTCGATCGGTGGTTTGCTCACCGAGAGCGACTATTCATGCAGAGCGCTACGGGCTTCATGGACGAGTCCGCGCCACCGAGCTGCTTCTTTGGCATTGCGTGCTGTTCCGACACCGAGATCGTAGAATGAGGCAAGTCGCTCTTGCGCTTCAATGACGCCTTGTTCTGCCGAAAGTTTGTACCAATCGAATGCTTCCTTCAAGTTTTTCTCAACACCGGAGCCATCTTCAAACAGTTTTCCCAGTAAGCACTGCGCGCCTGGATCTGTGGACATCGACATGGCGAGGTGGTAGGCCTTGCTGAAATGCCCCTCTTCGAAAGCGTCGAAAGCGTCGCACAATAGCTTCACTGGTGCCACTCCACGCAATACCCGTGGGCGCTTACTCAGCTCCACTTCCGGTGCCGGAGTCAACAACAGCCTGTCTCCATCGCTGCCGATAAAACAGACATTGACGCGTTCGCCGCGCTGAAAGACGTGGTCGGTTGGTAAGAAGCCATGGCGTGGATCGTCGGGTATGGAGAGCCTGTAACCACCGACATCCGGAGCTTTGATTGTCCCTGTTATCGCTTGACCGGGCTCGTAGCAGGGAAGTGATTTGATCTTGTTATTGCGTTTTGGCACTAGAGCAGCACTGTCGTATTAGGTTCCAATTGATCGTTCCCAATAACTGTGGCAGATAAGCGTCTCAGGATAGAGAGTGTTGTCTAAGCAACTAAATTGAAGTCGCGATATCATGAACACTGTTGTGTCTAGTCATTGAGTTGTTGGCAACCGCGACTGTTTGGGGAGCAAAAGAGGTAAGCGATGAGTTTCCGAGGGGAACTGAAGTCCGGTTTTTTCGCCACATTTATCAAGTCATTCATCAGCCTGTCATTGATTCTGAATGCCACAGTTGGTGCGGCTTTTGCTCAGGATTACAATAACCCCAACGAGGGCGGACAGGACGTCAGCAAATCCGCAATGCTCCTTCAGCGCGCCAAGCAAGCTTTTGCAGGTGGCGACTATGCTGCTGCTGTCCAAATTCTCGAGGCTGCCAAAAATTTTAATTCGGGTGATAAAAACATCTTTCATATGGAAGCTCTCGCATATGCGGAGCTTGGTGACAATTACAATGCTATGACCCAATTCCTGGCCGCATTGACGCTGGATTATAACTTCCTCGAGTGTCGAAATAATTACGGCATTTTCTTGCAGAAAACAGGGAAAGTCAAAGAAGCTAAGAAGGAGTTCGAAACCTGTATTCAAATCAATCCAAACTACGCGAATCCTCACTACGGGCGAGGTTCGATTCTGAAGGAAGAGAAGGATCTGGATGGTGCAATTGAAGAATTTCGCACGGCGCTTCACCTCAAACCGCAGTACTACGAGGCCAAGCGCGATCTTGGATTGTGTATTTATGAGCAGTATGAGCAAGGAAAGCTCAAAGATATCAATGAATCGCGAGAGCAGCTTGAAGGCGCAGCCAGGCTGATTCCAAAGAGCCCGATGGTGCATTATTATCTGGGCAAAGTCTGGTGCGCCGAAGGGAATTTGGACGAGGGTGAGAAGGAGTTTCGTCTGACCTTGTTCAACGATCCAATGCACGCCGCAGGTCATTATGAACTTGGGCGACTTCGATATTTGCGTGGCGATATCGATCGATGCATGGACGAGATGGATGAAGCTATGAAGGTCAATCCGACTTACACGGAATCGAAGAACTACCCGCTAATCAATCGAAAAGAGATTAGAGAGTTCACAGCTAAATGCAAAGAGTTGAAGCGCTGGTGGACTGCCTCTGCAAAAGATTGGTTGGAGGTCGCGCAGCAAACCAAGTTCAACGAGCCGATCCTGGCTCATATAAAGGAACTCCAGAAGCTCACGCTAAAGAAGCAGAAGTCGAAAAAGGCACCTCTGTACGATGAAGACGAGGTCAATGCCCTTATCAAGCGGGCGATCTCGGAGACAGATGAGGGGCAGCTTCAGGAGGCGAAAGCAACGTTCAATAGATGTTTGGAGATCAATCCGAATTGTTGGGAAGCCTATCAGCATTTGGGATTGATTCTGGTCCTGGAAGGCGATTTTACGAGAGCCTTGAAGAATTTTCAGAAGGCTATCGAAATCGAACCTGGTTATGCTGGGCTTTACTACAACATGGGATACGTGTTGGAGCGAGTGCACTTGCCAGTGGAAGCCGGGCGGATGTACAGGAAGTTTCACGAGATCGATGGCAAGTATCCATATGATCCGAAACACATAAACCAGCTTCAACTGGAAGATGTTCGCCAGCAGATGCGCAACAACGCTGCCGGCGGGCGCTAGTTTAATGGCGAGTGTGGTTCGATGTCGAAGTAGACGCTGTTGGAAAAGGGGGCGAGTCCGTCAAGCTCGTGGTTCGATGTCAGAGGCTTCTGAATTGGTTCAAAACAATCAATCGATATCAATGAAACTGTTCGTTGTAGTCTGCTCACAATGCACATAGATATCGCTTTCACCTGCTATTATTTGCCTGGTTGTTGTCAAAATGCCAAGTAGGTGCCGAGACAATCTGACGGTCGGTCAGAGTAACGACACCTCGAGCCTCTCTCCGGAGATTTGTAATGGGTAAAGCTGTTTCGACGTTGACGCTGCGGAAGTACAAAGAAGAAGGCCGTAAGATCGTGTGCTTAACGGCATACGACTACTCCACTGCCAAGATACTTGATAGGGCTGGGGTCGACGTTATCCTGGTCGGCGATAGTCTGGCAATGGTTGCACTTGGCCACAAGACAACACATGCAGTGACGGTTGAGGAGATGCTCCACCATACTAAAGCTGTTACGCGCGGCGCGGAGTTCGCCCTGGTGGTCGCGGATTTGCCATTCATGAGCTACCAGGTCGATGTCACCCAGGCGATAACCAACGCCGGGCGATTTGTTAAGGAAGCCAATGCTCAGGCTGTGAAGCTAGAGGGTGCGACCGAGCATAACCTCATGATTGTCGAGCGTCTAGTTGGAATGGGCATTCCTGTTATGGGTCATCTTGGTTTTACTCCTCAGTCGATTCATGGACTTGGCGGTACTCGTGTTCAGGGACGGACTGCCGACGAAGCGCTTAGTCTGTTGGCAGACGCTCGGGCTCTCGAGAAAGCCGGAGCGTTCAGCGTGGTGTTGGAGATGGTGCCATCAGCGGTATCACGAATTATCAGTAAAAAACTGAAGATACCGACAATCGGTATCGGAGCTGGTGCTGAATGCGATGGACAGATTCTAGTCACCGATGATCTACTCGGCAAGTATGTCGACTTCAAGCCTCGCTTTGTCAGGCGCTATGCCAACCTCGATGAGGTCTGCACCGATGCGATCCGGCAGTATGCGCATGATGTGATGAATCGCGATTTCCCTAACGATGCCGAATCATTTGCCTTTCCGGAAGATGAAGAGCAAGATCTTCTGCGAAAACTTAATGCGCAGCCGGTTGGTTAGCGCTTTGTCTCCATGACTTTATGGGCCAAACCGACAATCCGCTTCTGAGGACTTTTCTCGGAGTTGAGTCTTCAGGCGGTTTTAGACTTGCCTTTGTTCTTTCGACGCCGATAACCTCGAAGAAAAAGACACGGTTTCCCAATCCTAGACCTCATGCGATAAGTTTTGACGATGGTAGAGGCACCACGTCAGTCGAAAAGTCCTACGAACAAGCTCTGTGAAATAGAGAGACGCTGGCGATCCGCAGTGCGGGTTTCAAAACTCTGACGGGGATCGTGTTCGAATTGGGGGAGAAGTCGGCTGGAAACCGGCGGTCCCAGTATCGGCGGGCACGAGGACAGGCGAAACCAGCCTCGTACCCACTGCGAGTTTGTTTGTCCGTTTGTTCGGAGTCCTATTTCTTTTCGTTTTTCTCAAGCTCACGCATTTTTTGTTGAACCTCACGAAACTCCTTCAAGTCCAAGGAGCCTGGTCGACGGCTGCCGCCGCTTAAGAATGGCTCGGTATGGCGTGGAAGATCGCGAAGTTCTCCAGCAGGACCCGAAGAGCCAGGCGAAAACAGGATGTGCACCGCCGGATTGTCGGGAACTTCTTTTGGCTCAGGGGGTGGCACAGGACCGTTGACCAGCGCCTCGGCAGCGGAGCCTGGTTTGTAATCTTGAAACCATTTTCTGCCGAAGTGCATGCCGTTGTATCCGGAAAACACACTCAGATTGCGATCGGACCAATCGCGCATTTGGGGCTGCTTCTCCAGGAATCTGCCCATGCCTTTTCTGGTTTCTTTTATCGCCAGAGCTGGATTAGCGATGAAATCGGCCATTGTCACTCTCGGCACTAGAGAGCCGACGTGGGGATCGCCTTTCATGTGGAACTGAAGTTCCAAGTGATTGGAAACTCTGTTGACGGCTGCATTGACCTCCTCCGCTGGCATTCCCTTTGCCACCAGCCTCAGTGCAGTTGGCATGCCGGCACTCTGCAGTTGGATCATGGTGTAGTCCCTGGTGGAGAACGGAAGTTCTTCGAGAGGCTTTTCGTTGACGATCCAATCCTCCATTAATTTCGAAATTTCCGTCATCTTTCGGACCTGAGTCGGCAGGTCTGGAAGTACATCGGCGTAAGTCTTGCCGTTAAACGCAGGCAAGGGAGTATTGAGCTGAGCTGAAACCAGATGTGGTATCAGGGCATCGACCTCTTTTTTCGGTAACTTCAACACCTGTCCGGGGCTGTCCATGTTAACCCAGACATAGAAGTCTCCGCCTCGTGAAGCCTCTTCTGCGTACTTGTCTAAAGCATTGGCTGCTTCTAAGAGTGTCGGGTCGCCCTTTGCGCGCTGTCTGATCATTTCCGCCACGAGCTTGGGACGGAAGGCGTCGATGGCGTGAACTTCAAAACCAAGAGGATTCTCCGGTGTGACAAGCTCCTTGCCATATACGTTTCGTACTTCGAGTCTGCCATGCTCCCGAAGCCCCTGCAAGAGTACACCGAGGGCGGTGGCACCGTTGGGCCCGGTATGTGCTGCCCCGCCCATGTCGGCGGTATTTTCGTTGGCTTGGGCTTTGAGTATGGCAACATAGAGGTCTTGCTTAGTCATCTCACCATGACCGGGAACATTGACCTTCTCATGGGCTTTGTCACCGATAGCCTTTCTGACGGTTTCTCCTATTACCTGTTCTCTTATTGAGTCTGCGAATCTGAGAATACCGCCGTACTGATCGTGCATGTCTTCATGCCCTTTGATGCCAGCGCGCAGTATCTGCAGATCTTGCATGTTCCTCGGCCAATGAACTAGATCGACATCCCAGACCTTGTTGATCTCAGGGAGGGTATGCGGACCGGCGCCGTGATCGTATGCAATCAGATTGAGAGGTGGATTATTAGCGGCCATCAGTTCTTTCGGATTCAGACCATTGCGCTTCATACCTTCTATCAGGAGCCAGTACATTTCCCAGCTCATCAAATTCAAACTGTGCACGTTGCGGCCGGTCGGACCAAGCCCCGCTGTCATCTGTCCGATTGCGGCATCTCTACCGCGGAAGAGTAGCGGTGCGACCTGCTTGAGATTGTCGACGTTGGAGCCGATCTCTTGCCCCAGTGCGATAACCTGGTTGCCCCACTCGCGATAGCCGGGATCTAGCGCCTTATGATTGGGATTGAGAGCTGCGTGTATTGGTCCTACCGATCCTTCTACGGCGTCGATGACCTGTTGCTGCTCGGGAGTCAGTTTGTTCATCTCAGCTTTTGCCATTGCCGCGAGCTTCGTTATGTTGGCGACGTTGACATCTTGACCAATCGTGAGCACTGCAGGCTTGGTACCACTGGCGGCATCACTAGGCTTTGCCGCCGTGTCGCCGGGTTTTGCGCCGGCCGTTTCGGCTGGTTTCACGCCGACAGTTTCGCCCGGCTTCGCGCCCACCGTTTCGAGGGGGCGAACCTTTCCGCCTTCGACTACGATCAAACTTGGGCGCTCGGGTATATGAAGGCCGCTGGCGGATTCTACAAAATTGTATCCATCATAACCGTGGAGCTCGGCTACTTGAGCCGCAGTCATCAATCTTGGATCCTTGCCCCTCTGAAGGATATTCATTGTTTCCGACAAACCGATAGCCTGACCGTCGGTCGTAACGAAGCCATGCTTGTGCATTGAGCCATTTGCGACGACTCCAAGGTGTCGTTCGCCTGCTTCTTTCGTTCTTGCTACCTTTTCTGCGAAGGATAGCTCAGGCTCTGCTTTGACCTTCACCCCTTTGAGCTGTGCCGAGAGCTTGTCGGTCGTGTGGTCAACTGTTCTTGTAAACCTGTTCAATTGGCGTCCAAAGAAATACTCATCACTACCGAGAAAATCGGCTTTTCCTTTTTCCCATCTGGCGTAACGCCTGTCACCTGCTAGACCTTTCATCATCGGTTCGGCAAAGTCTTCGCCGGCTCCAGCAATTTTCATGCCCCAGTAGGCGTCCCAGCCGAACGTACCGAGTCCGTCTCCCATACGCTGCGCCGCTTGATTAACCGTGCGATGATCCTGCGCATCCCAGACCTCGCCGATTCCCCTACCAATTGGCACGAGTGCGTCTTTCGCCATCAGATAGGTAAATCCGGCCGCCGCGATTGCACGCCCGGCACCGGACTTCGGAAGCAGGGTGCGCATGCCGACTCCGAATGCAAATGCGGTCGTTCCTTTTTCAAGTGTCTCTACCGGGTGTGAAACATCATAAAGAGCAGCGTTGGCGACACCAGGCAATGAGTATGCGGTGCCCTCCACAGTGAGCAGACCGAGACGCGCCAGGAGGCTGGAGTTGGCAATCTCGTCAAGCCTGCTGCGACCGCCTGCTGTCTCTTCCTTCGGCGGGACGAAAATTCCGTTGGCCTTCAATATATTTTCGACTTGTCCACGAGGAGAAGGATTGTTGAGTAGCTTGTCCGCTTCTTCTCTAAGTTTTCCCCCATCCGGAGCCGCAGCTGCATTACCTTGAACCAATTCGGTCGAACGACCCCTAAGGGCCGGTTGATCTTGTCCACCCATGTCCGCCTCCCAGTTACCGCAAATTCAAAAAAATGACACACGCCAGCCGACGGGCTGTGCCCGCCTGTCTGAGGGGATTCGCTATCCCACTGTTGATAAAGTAGTTTAAGTTTTGTAGACAAGCAATGGGGGGACATAAGCAAAACCGTGATTCCTATGCAGATTTAACGAGTGATATGGAGACAATTTCACAAGTGAATGTTTTCTGTTTCCCATCAATAGTTAGTGCTCTCGATCCCATCGAAACGCTGAAATCCAGGCAAGAAACTGGCATAATGCTAAGTACGCCGAAGAGAAAAAAGCGGCAAGTGTGCTACTGACAAGACTTTGTGTCAGGCTCGTGGTTCTGTCTACTTGGTTGTGGGGTGATTGAATTGGCAAAGCTTAGTGAGGAAAGCAAGGACAGATTGAAGGGCGCGATCTGGGGGGCTTGCTGCGGCAGTTCTCTGGGCGGCAGTTGTGTCGGGTTGAACCATAAGGACATACTGGCGACTGCTGGCGTTTCTGTCTTACGAGACTTCGTACCTGGATTGTCGCGCAGTCAACTTCCCGATCATAAGCCTGGCGACATCCATGCTGATGCGTTACTGGGTCTTGCTCTCGCGGAGACTCTAATCGCTTCGGGTGGAAAGCTCCCGTCTGGTGACCTCAAAGGGCGCTACACGGCGCTGTTGGAATGCGAAAATTTTCTTGAGGGCGGTCCCGGACCTGTTTGCCTGGCAGCGCTTCGGCGCATGGCAGACGGCAGTCCGCTTGTTGATGACGAACCGGAGAGCACTCATGTGAGTGGCGCAGCAAGAGCTTTCCCTGTCGGATGTCTCCCTATTGGCGAAGAAGATCGCAAGCAAATAGCCATGACTCAGGCGGGCCTGTCGCAGAATCATCAATCAGTTGCTGCAGCTGCCGCAGTTATAGCCGACATCATCTATCACTTCATTACTGGTCAGCGCCTCGATACTGAAGAGCAGGTCCGTACTTTCGTCAAAAAAGAGTTTGATCTGGCAAAGTCTATCGATGCGCGTTTTGCCGATTTCTGGGACGATATCGCTCCCGATCTCGACTACACGAGACCAGCTGAGGACTTGCCATATTCTTTGGTCAATGTTCAATCGAGCGTCAATGAGTGCGTTCCTACATCAGTTGGAATCTTTTTGATATTCAGACACGACCTGGAAGAGGCTGTCTGCGCGGCTGCGCGAGGTGGCGGCGATACCGATACGGCCGCATGCATAGTCGGCGCCTTATCCGGAGCCTACCATGGCGCAAAACGAATTCCGAAAAGGTGGATGGAGCAGGTCACCGAGCGGGATCGAATTGAGAAGGTAGTTACAGGATTGATAGATTTGTGGGAATAAGGCAACGAATTCTCGGTTTAATGGTTATTATTCCTTAGTCTGATTGGCGTGAAGTTCCGTCTTCCAAAACATGCCAACGATCTCATTAGATTGAGGTCACACCGGTTGTTTCAAACCATTTTGGAAACAAGACTGACGATTAAATAAGGAATTGAATTATGACCACCAATGTCATGACCGAGAAAGAAAACGAGAAGTGCAAATTAAAGGATCAGGTTGCCATTATCACAGGCTCGGGAAGAGGGATTGGTCGCTCGATTGCAGAGGCTCTTTTGAGAGCAGGCGCCAAAGTCGTTATCTCTGATATCAACGAAGAGACTTGCAACAAGACGGCCCAGGAGCTGAAAGAGCAAGGTGGCGAAACCCTTGGATTAGTTTGCGACGTAACAAAATCAGCTAGCGTTGAAGCGTTGGTTGAGCAAGTCGTCAAGGAGTGGGGCAGAATAGACATCCTCGTCAACAATGCCGGTATTACTCGTGACAACCTGATGATGCGTATGTCGGAAGACGAATGGCAAGCTGTGATTGATACCAATCTCACATCTGCATTCAAAGTTTCAAAACCAATCTTGAAAGTGATGTCGAAGCAACGCAGCGGACGCATTATCAACATCGCTTCTACAACTGGTGTTCATGGCAACTTCGGGCAGGTCAATTATGCTGCTGCCAAAGCCGGTTTAATCGGTTTTACAAAAACAATCGCTATTGAATACGCTTCCCGAAACATCACTTGCAACGCAATCGCTCCTGGCTTCATAGATACAGATATGACCAGAAAGCTAAGTGAGGAAATTATTAAAGGAATTCTGGATAAAGTTCCACTCAAGCGCATGGGCACTCCTGATGACATCGCCAATGCAGTTCTCTTCTTTGCCGGACCTGCTGCATATGTCACGGGTCAAGTGCTGGAAGTCAATGGCGGACTTTATACGTAAAGTAGCGTAAGTAAACGGCGTGCTTCGGGAATCATTGTTGATACTCAACGTGATATTCTAGTTGCCCTTGGCACGCCTTAGTAGCCAGCATATTTCAACGTGCCTTTGGTTCGGACTTTAGGGGGTTATAAAGAGACATGGAAGAGAAGGAAGCCTTCGAACGAGTTAAGAAGGTGGCCGTGGCCCAACTTAACGTCAATGTCGACGAAGTGACGATGGAAGCTAGCTTCACTAAGGATTTAGGCGCTGATTCCCTCGATCAGGTGGAATTGGTGATGGCTCTCGAAGAAGAGTTCGGAATGGAAATTCCGGATGAAGAAGCCGAGAAAATCACGACTGTGGGCGAAGCCGTCAAATACATCTCAGGTCATCTATAAACCGCAACCGCGGTCGAGGATCGATCAACCTGGACGCTATTAGCGTCTATGGGCTGTAGTTAGGGAGGGAGGCACTAGTGCCTCCCGACTCAAATCGTTTTTAGTTCAGGATACGTTTTTTTTCGATGAGCAATCGACGCGTTGTCGCTACCGGTATTGGATGCGTTTCATCTGTCGGAATTGGGAAAGATCAGTTCTGGGATGGGATAGTTAACGGGCGTTCGGGTGTGCGTCGAGTCACCTGCATACCAGAGAACATGCAGTCCGCTTGTAAGATCGCCGCCGAAATCAGAGATGAGTTCGAGCCGGCTAAATATATGGATTTCAAAACGATCAAACGATCGGATCGCTTCATCCACTTTGCCATCGCAGCGGCAAAACTGGCTGTAGAGGATGCCGCTATCGATTTGTCAAAAGACGAGCCCGAACGTGTTGGGGTCGTCATTGGTAGTGCTGCAGGTGGATTTGGATCCATCGAGCAGCAATTTCGCGTTTTGAATGAAAGAGGTCCGGATCGTTGTTCACCATTTACGGTGCCGATGATCATTGTCAACATGGCCGCAGGATGGGTCTCCATGCTGTTTAACGCCAGAGGACCAAACCTCTGTCAAGTGACTGCGTGTGCTACGTCAACGCATTCGATAGGCGATGCATTTGGATTGATTCAACGCGGCGATGCCGACGTCATGTTCGCAGGCGGTAGCGAGGCTCCAATCGTCGCACTCGTCATGGCAGGCTTCGCATCGGCGAGAACATTGTCTACACGCAACGACGATCCGGAAAGAGGAAGTCGACCCTTCGACAAAGACCGTGATGGATTTGTCATGGGAGAAGGCGGCGCTGTCTTGATTCTGGAAGAGCTCGAGCACGCGAAAGCTCGAGGTGCAAATATTTACGCTGAGATTGTCGGTTATGGTTTGACTGGCGATGCCTACGATATCGTCGCTCCATGTGCTGATGGCGATGGCGCCGGTCGCGCTATGGCTCAAGCCCTGAAGCAGGGTGGAGTGAAACCGGAAGAAATCGACTATATAAATGCACACGGCACATCGACTCCGGTTGGAGACGTTGCTGAAACGAAAGCGATCAAGAAAGTTTTTGGCGAACACGCGACCTCGAAAAAGCTCATGGTGAGCTCGTCTAAATCGATGACTGGACACTTGCTCGGCGCCGCGGGCGCAATCGAGGCAGCGGTAACGGTGATGGCTCTGAAGCATGGCATCGTTCCTGCCACGATAAATCTTGAAAATCAAGATCCCGCTTGCGATCTCAATTACGTTCCGAAAACGGCGCTCCATAATCAAAACTTGCGCTACGCCATGTCGAACAGCTTCGGATTCGGCGGTCACAATGGCTCCCTACTGTTCAAGAAGTACGAAGACTAAACAGTAGTCTCGCGCATAATTCCACATTGATCGCTGCTATGGTTTGATGTGCTGCGGTTTGCTGCACTGTTTTCGATGCGCTGCGTGTCGTGTCGTTGTCGTGTGACGTGGAGTGCGGTCGAAATGCGCAGCTACTGGGACCGCCGGCGTCTCTTCGGCATAGAGCAAGTTCGGAAACATTCTGGTCCGTGATGAAGAAACAGTCGTCATGAGTGTTGTATACTTCAGTGTTCATGGGTTATCTGGTGAAGTAAATGAGCGAGCTCATTGGCAGCACGATTTCGCAAATCCGAAGTCTAATCAGCGGAAAACAGGTCTCGGCAAAAGAAGTAACGAAGACCTACCTCGAGCATGCAAAGCGTAATGACAAAGAAACCAATGCGCTGATCTGCCTTACGGAGGAGCTAGCGCTTCAGCAAGCGGACACGATCGATAAGAAGATAGCAGCTGGCGAAGATCTTCCTCTCGCCGGAGTGCCCGTTGTTGTTAAAGACAATATGTGTGTGCCTGGATATCCAACAACAGCCGGTAGCAAAATACTTTCGAACTTCATTCCACCATATCAAGGCACCGCTCCCACAAAAATTTTTGATAGCGGTGCGATCTGCATTGGCAAAGGCAATCAAGACGAATTCGCCATGGGTAGCTCGAATGAAAACTCCGCGTTCGGAGTCGTTCGTAATCCTTGGAACTTGAAGAAAGTTCCTGGTGGAAGCTCGGGTGGCCCAGCAGTCGCCGTCGCTGCTGGTTATTCCGTCGTCGGCCTAGGCTCTGATACCGGCGGATCTATTCGTCTTCCCGCATCCTTTTGCGGCATTGTCGGAATGAAACCGACATACGGTTTGGTATCACGTTTTGGTCTTGTTGCATATGCGTCCAGCCTTGATCAGATCGGTCCTTTCGGGCTCTGCGTCGAGGATGTAGCGCTCACACTGTCGACACTCGTCGGCAAAGATCCGCGCGACTCGACCTCTATCGAGGATCCTTTCGGCAAGTTCAACACCAAGAATTTTCCGAAACTCGATCTGAAATTTGCACAAGAATTGGGCAAGAAGGACCAGTCGCTAAAAGGAATTCGCATCGGCGTGCTGAAAGAGCTAGTTGGTGACGGTCTCGAAAGCGAGGTTAAGACTGCCACCGAAAGTAGTATCAAGACATTTCGCGATCTTGGCGCGACTGTCGAAGAAGTATCCGTTGAGCTTATTGATATTGCGCTTCCTGTCTATTATATTATCGCGACAGCAGAGGCTAGCGCCAACCTGGCTCGATTTGATGGTGTCAGATATGGTGTGCGCGATAAGGATGCTAAAGACATTGTCTCGATGTTCACCGCCAGCAGGAAGGCCGGTTTTGGTGACGAGGTTAAACGCCGGATCATGCTTGGAACTTATGCCTTGAGCACCGGCTATTACGACGCCTACTACAAGAAGGCTCAGCAAGTCAGACGACTTTTGAAAGAGGCTTTCGATCGCGCGTTCGAAAAGTTCGACGTACTTGTTTCTCCGACATCGCCGACGGTGGCGTTTGACCTTGGTGAAAAGACTGACGATCCTTTGACGATGTACCTGAGCGACATCGCCACGATCCCTGTTAATCTCGCTGGTTTGCCCGGAATTTCAATGCCGTGCGGATACGGACGTGAAGGTCTTCCAATCGGTTTACAGCTAGTTGGTCAGCAGTTGTCTGATGCACAACTTCTCACTGTCGCGCATGCTTTTGAGAAAGCGAATAGTTTCACGAGCCGCCGTTCTCCACTTCTCGAGACGGCCTGCGTACGGTAACAACTTCGCTCATCTCGTACTGTTTTGCCGTCGCATTTTGATTCGAGAGTTCGGGTTCGATGAGTAATAAGTTGCTTTTCCCGTAAAAGTTTCAACGCAGAAAGAGATGCTTACTAGCGTTCCGCAGCATGGCAACGTCACCGTTTCGATGTTCGTACTTCAAAGGGATGTAAGTGTAAGTGAGAAGGCAACAAGTAAATAGAAAACAGAGCTGTATTGTTGCTCCATTCATCGCGGAGTGGCATCCCGGCGGATTACTCGTCTTCTTTTTTCTTCTTCGATTTGCCTGAAGCTTTTTTCTCAATCGCGGATCTCACATAATCGGAAGCGGCTTTCACCGTGACTAGCTTGCTTGCCGCATCATCAGAGATATCGATCTGAAATTCCGACTCCAGTGCCATAATAATTTCGACGCAATCCAGCGAATCGCAGCCGAGGTCCTTTATAAAATTGCTTGCAGGTTTGATCTCGCTAACATCTTTTTTTACTTGTTTTGCAATTAAGTTTTGAACCCGCTCCGTAATAGATGATTTGAAGCTTTGCTTCTTCTCCTTATCTTCATTGTCCCCCTGGGCATGAGCCTTTTGGACGAACGTGCCTGGTGGCATGGACCAGGAGAATGTAGTACTAAACGTTCCAATCACAAGAGCAGTAGCGATCTGCTTCACATTCTGTCCAGTTGCCATTCGATGCGACCTCTTGTACTTTTCGTCCTCTACCAGAAGTTTATTCACAATATCAGGCTTCTTGACAATCTGCTCGATTTCACGAGTCCAAGATTTCTATTTTCTAAGAAATGTTCGGCACTTTGTTGCTGCTGACAAGGTCATTGATCTCGTAGACTTAATGACCGGTCCGACTAAGGAGATTTGTTGTGATGCTAAAGAACCGAAAAGATTCAGTCGCAGCCAATTTTATCATTGCCGCGCTTTGCACTCTCGGCGTTATCGCGCCAGCCCAGGCGGGTGAAAATGATTTCTTCGGCAGCTCGGTTCCCGGAGGCGCGGGTGCTGCTCAGGCTCAGTCGCAGCAGACTGCTAATCCTTATGCAGATCCGACTGTCCCGCGTGGCGACTACACCACTGACGAAAAGCGAATGCAGAAGAAGTACAAGGCTAGCATTCAGCATTGCAAAGGGCTAATTGCAAAAGGCGAGCGCATGATGGAATCCGGACAGCGCGGCCATAACGATAAAGATTTCAAGAAAGGCAAGATCCTAAAAGAGATTGGGGAAAAACAGCTGGCAGAGCTGAATGCCAATAATCCTTTGGCTGACATTCTTGATGATAAATCAATCGAAAAGAAGCCTAAAACCGCTACCACTCAGACAACAACTACGCAATAATAAAGCTTCGAGCTCGCCCTCGAGTCGCAGAACGTCAGGAATTCCTGTGTACCGCGATGCTGTGAGTCTATGACTGCGGCGGGGATGAATTCTGCATGACCGTCGATGGATGAGCGGCAGCATTCGTCAGGCGACGGTGAGGTGCGAATGCCCCTGGGAGAGGATGAGATAGGCGATGGGTATGCGATTTGACATTACGGAAGCAATTGGCAATACGCCCTTAGTGAAGCTGAACACGCTCACAGAGGGCTTGAAGGCGACGGTGGCGGTCAAGCTGGAGTCGATGAATCCACTTGGTTCTGTGAAAGATCGCATCGGTGTTTCGATGGTGCAAGAGGCTGAGAAGGCGAATCTCATCAAGCCCGGTTCAACGTTGCTGGTCGAGCCGACATCAGGTAATACCGGTATCGCATTGGCTTTCGTTGCATCCGCGCGCGGGTATCGCTTAATTCTCACAATGCCCGAGACGATGTCTATCGAGCGTCGCAGCATGTTGTCCGCTCTGGGCGCAGAGCTCGTTTTGACGCCGGGCACCGAAGGCATGAAGGGTGCTCTAGCACGAGCGGAGCAGTTGGTCGCCGAGAACAACAATTCATTCATGCTTCAGCAATTCAATAACAAGGCTAATCCGAAAGTCCATCGCGAGACTACTGCAGAGGAAATCTGGCGAGACACGGAAGGAAAGGTCGATATTTTTGTCGCAGGTGTAGGTACTGGTGGCACCATTACTGGTGTCGGTCATGTGTTGAAACAGAGGAAGCCGTCGGTAAAAATCGTGGCGGTAGAACCGAAGGACAGTCCTGTCATCACACAGAGTCTGGCTGGACAGCCGCTGCAGCCGGGACCGCACAAGATTCAGGGGATCGGTGCCGGTTTCATACCTGGAGTACTCGATCTCGCGGTGATCGATGAGGTCTTTCTCGTCACCAATGACGAATCGTTCGAAATGGGACGTAAGCTCCCAAGAACGGAAGGAATTCTTGCTGGTATCAGTAGCGGTGCTACGGTTCACGCGGCAATAGAACTGGCGAAACGCAAGGAGAACGAGGGGAAGGTTATCGTGGCTATAGTTGCGAGCACCGGCGAGCGTTATCTGTCGACACCGTTGTTTCAACAACAGAGTATGGCACAAACGGCCAACGTCTAGTCTGCTAACAAGTGTAAGCCTAGCTTCCAATCGTCGAATGATGCTGGTCTACATTTTTGTGTCGGAGAAGCGGGTAGCTAGTTTTCCGGCTATTGCTTTCTTCGCGTGCTCTGGATCATAGGGGATGGGACTTTTGAAGTAGCCCAGCATCTCGTTGTTGATTTTCGGCGCGTCGGTAAAGGTATTCCGGTCTGCTAATTGGTCGAGAATCGCGATGCCTTTGAACAGTTCAAAGAACGTCTTTTGCTCGTTCGTGGTGATCGGATGGGCGAGTGCGGCTTTCAATGGAGGGTGTACATCTAGTAGGGTTTCTGGGTCATACTCCGAAACTATCGCAGTTAGACTTCCATCCGACTTGGCGATTGCGTTGCGTCGCATGACGCCGTCGTTAGGCATTTCAGCTAGCTCCGGTCCCACATGTCTCACGACGCAGCTATTGTAGGGAAACATTTTGATAGATTCGCCTCTCACTCCCAGCGTTAGAGTTTGCGATGAGCAGTTCTCTAAACATAGAGCATCTCGGACGGTGCGAAATGATACTGAATACGGTTTCGCACAGCGCAGATTACCAGTTGGTGTTCTGACTTCTGTCCCTCCTGGGATCTGAGCAAAGACGGCTCCGTCCTTAAGAAGGAGGGCATTGTCTTTAACCGAGAATTTGCTGCCGTCCATGGCGAGGAGTCGAACCGGTGATTGTTTGCGGGGAAACTCCAGATCTTTTGAATTAGTATCGCTTACACTTTGGGTCTCCCATCGCCAGTCTTCGGCGCTCACATTTGTCGATGTACCTCGGGTCAGGGCTGCACTAGTTTTTCCAGCTCTAATAGTGGCTTCGCCAGCTAGAATTTTGACTACGTAACTTTTGTCTTCTTTTGAAATCTCAATCTTTGAGTGTTCTGAAACTGTTACACCATTATTGTCTTGAAAAGCAAACCAAACGGGACAATTGTGCGTGATTAGCGTCATTCCGCCTTTGACTATGGATAGACCGTCTGCTCCCGTTGCAACAGCTGAATTTTCTTCTCCTATAATAATTGCGTTTCTGTCTGCGACTACATCCCCTCGTGATGTTTGCCCTTCGTCTGTAAAAACTAGATAGTACTTGTGGCTAGCGGGGGCAGCCTCGGCTCGTGTCGATATGGAGGCCAGCATGAGAGCTGCAAGAGTGATGCTTATGGTGTGGAGTTTGCGATAACTTATTAACATTGCGAGTCCTGCATAGTGCGATTGTAAGGGAAGGAGTCTCGACTGTTTCTTTTTCTTCTTCAGCCTGGATCTTTGATCGCTCGTGGGTTAGATTCTCAGTACCATAACGGCGAGCGGATTTCTGAAAGCTAATCGGGTGACGTTCTTGTCTGACCTTCGTAACTACTCAGGTGCAGTTGGTCGGTGTAGTTCTAGTGGTAGCGCATCTGGTGCGCAGTCTTTCGGCAAGTTTACCTTGTTGAAAGGTAAACTTGTCGTTGAAAGACCTACTTCGCGCTAGAAGGATCCAGCATTGAAACTGGTTCCGGGGCTGGGGCTGGCGGTGTTGCCGAAGGTGTTGGAACTGGCATTCGAGCTACTACCGGGTACACTGCTAGCTGGGATTCCGGAGTTGCCGGAGTTGCCGGATGCTCCCGGGTCATTCGCATTACTGTTCGAATTGCCGGGTGTACTGCCGACTGGAATACCGGAATTGCCGGAGTTTCCTGAAGCACCAGGATCGTTCGGATTGCTGTTCGAGTTACCTGGTGTGCTGCCTACTGGAATTCCGGAGTTGCCAGAGCTACCCGAAGAGCCTGGATCATTATTCGTGCTGCTCGAATTACCTGAGAATGTATTGGCTGGAATTCCAGAATTGCCGTTGCCGCTTCCGGCTCCTTGATTGGTGCCGTTCGCATTGCCGTTATTGTTGGTTCCGTTGTTGGTATTGTTATTGCCAGTGCCAGGTATGGTACCGTTGCTGGTGTTGTTGCCCGTACCAGTGCTGGTCGCAGTTGTGGTGCCGGTACCGTTGGCGGTGCCATTACCATTCGACGTACCACCGTTGTTGGAACCGTTGGCGGTAGAGCCGTTGTCTGCCGGTGGAACATATCCGAATACACCTAGACCGTCGTCGGTGTTATTGTTCGAGTTGTTGTTACTAGTGCCGGTATTGGTTGTTGTGGTGTCGACCAGGTTAGAATTGCCAAAACTGTTGTTTCTAGAGTCCTGGTTATTGGTAGAAGAGCTGGCTAGTTGAGCTTTTCTCGCTTCCTGCCTCTGTTGTCTAACTTCTTTCCGCTCTGCTCGAGTCAACTGCGTGTTTTGCGCGGCAGTAGACGAGTCATTAGATTCGGCCGTCATAAAGGATTGGTCATCCCATGAATCGGAGTTCGTGACAGGGGTGAAGCTTGCTCGTCTGGTCTCTCGTTGAGTGCGGTTCTGGGCTGCTTGCTGCATCATCGTGTTCTGAGGTGTCGCTGCAGCGTTCGGCATGGCAAACTGTTCTCTTCGAGATTGCCGTGCGCTTGTGGCGCTCTGATTATTCCCATTCGTCGTACCGAACTGATTCTGCGTCGAACGTCTTTCCGCGCGTGGCGTGTTGACGAAAATATTCGGGGTGCTTGGGTCTATGTTGCCGGGACGGTTGCCTTGAGGTCCCCTGCCGAAGTCGACAGATCGTCTGTTCTCCCTGCGCATGGCACGATTGTCCTGCCTGACCGCGCGTGCGTCCGCCCGTGACATACCCCGCATACCTTGAGCCTGAGCTGGTGATATGCTGATGCTGAGCGCTGATGCGACAAGTACTGATGATAATGCGATTGATAAGTTTCTGACTGCTCTCATATGGTTCCTTCCTATGTCTCCAATGCTCACGCCATACTCGACACATACAGCCTTACTCAGCTTTGCATCATGTCGAAGCATTTGGAGATGCCTCGTTGTGAATTTGTTTCTACCTTTGGGTTAGCATGAGAACATCGGAAGCAATGCTCTGCAATTACCCATGAAAGCGCACTGAAACAAGGTTTTGTAGAAACAAAACGTGGTCAAATAAGATCAAGTTGTGACCATTACTGATCTAGCGACGTTTACCTGGACGCAAGTACGGGAAAGTGGAACTCTCTTTTTCGTAAAGAGTCCTTTCCAAACTGTCATGGAATTTCCAATGCTACCGTCAGCGGTGCGACCGTGACGATTCTTGCAACTGCTTGCTGTTCAGCTCCGTGTCTGTCGACTCCAGCACGTATGAGAATATCAGTGGCGCCACAATGCTGGCGTCGGACTCAATCACGAAGCGAGGCGTATCCGGTGTGATTTTACCCCAGGTTATCTTCTCGTTGGGAAGAGCGCCGCTGTAGCTTCCGTAGGAAGTGGTGCTGTCAGAAATCTGGCAGAAGTATTCCCAGCATCTGCAAGATCCTTTGATGTCTTGCTCGATCAGTGGCACCACGCAGATCGTGAAGTCACCGGCGATTCCGCCGCCAATCTGGAAAAATCCGAGAGAATTCTTTTCACTCTCTTCGAGATACCAATTGACCAGTTTGTGCATCTGCTCGAGACCGGACTTCATTATGTTGAATGTAGAAATCTCTTTCTTGATGATATGAGAAACGAAAATGTTGCCCATGGTCGAGTCTTCCCAACCGGGCGTCCAGATTGGCAGATTCTTCTCGCAGGCGGCATAAAGCCAGGAGTCTTTTACATCTATGTTATAGCTGTCTTTGAGAACGCCGCTTTTCAGCAATTGATACATGTATTCGTACGGAAAATATCTGGCGCCTTCTTTTTCTGCTTTTTGATAGAGGGCAAGAAGATGTTTTTCCACTTTTCGAAATGCACTCTCTTCCGGAATGCAGGTGTCGGTGACGCGGTTGAGCCCTTTGTCTCGCAACTCTACTTCCTGCTCAGCAGTTAGTTCGCGCCAATTAGGAATGCGAACGTATTCGTCATGGGCGACCAGATTGAAAATGTCTTCTTCCAGGTTGGCTCCTGTGCAAGTAATCGCATGCACTTTGTCCTGACGAATCATTTCTGCGAGTGAAACACCCAACTCTGCTGTGCTCATAGCCCCAGCCATCGTCAACAGCATTTTTCCGCCGTCGTTTATATGAGCTACATAAGCTTGCGCAGCGTCCTTAACAACAGCAGCGTTGAAGTGTCTGTAGTGATGATCGATGAATGCCTTGATGCTCATTGTTTATCTCCACCGCAAATGTGCTTGACTGGGTGCAAACCAGCTGAAACCAGTTGTCTATATACAATGCGTATTCTATAAAATAGATGCGAAATAAAGCGGATTCATGACAAATCCGAATACGATTGATACAGATTTTTGGCCGTGAACCCAGTAGCGGTCCGGTCGGTGTCCAATTATTAATCTACTGAACACCGGCGAGAGGCTGACAAGACCGAAAGAAGTCAGCAATTGCCGAGCGATACAGTTGAATGTCTGCGCTGAAGTCATTGTGCGAGCTATTCGGCGCGACGACTAGTGTCTTCGGCTGGGTCGCTTCTGCATAAATCGTCTTGCTGTGGTGGCACGGAATAGTCGAATCCTTCTGCCCTGCGATAAGCAGAATTGGCGGATGTTTGCCTCTCGCGTAGGAGAGGTTGTTCAGCGCTGGCTCGAACATCAGGAACGATGGGTAAATGTGGAGAAAGGGAACCTTCTCTTTTCCTAACGATTCCGGCGACATGAATCCAGATTCGAGGATGATTGCCTTGCATTCGCGCTTGCGGGCAATCTCTGTTGAGACACCGGTCCCCAGCGACTCTCCATACAAGATTATGGATTTCGGGGAATAGCTTTTCTCGTTGACCAGAAAGTCGAATGCGCTGAGCCCATCAGTGACTGCTCCAGGTAGATCGGGCTTCCCATCACTCTTTCCAAATCCACGATAGTCGTATGCCAGTACACTGACATTGCTGTTCAACAGTGTTTCGATCTTTCCGCGACGAACGTCCAGGTGTCCGGCATTGCCATGATTAATAAGAACTACATCAGCTGCCTTTCGATTCTTGTAAAACAAGGCATTGACTGTGTAATCTCCGGATTTTATCGATGACTCTTCAGCCTTGATACCCGCTATCTCGGTCATCTCTGGTGCGTGATCCTTCAGTTTGTATGGATGGAAAAGGACCCCGTTGAAGAGATCAGGATTGAGTCGCGGTGCGGCAAGAAAGTAGACCGCGACGACCAATGTAATCAGGCACGCTAACAATCCGAGAACGATTGTTCTCCAGATAAGCTTGACGGAGAACTTGCTCACAGGTCGCCTGCGATGTCATCTTCTTCGTCGTAGTCAGCGCTTGGATCCCATGTCTCTGGTTGTTTGACCTCGGGAGCGCTAGCCATGCGCTGCGCGTGCGCGTTTGCTGCGGCTTGGAACCCTGACTGATACGGTGGTTGTTGCGGTACCGATGGCGGTGCCGATAGTGGTGTCGCTTGTGGTGCTTGAGTTGGCACAGGCATCTGGGGACCGGGTTGTGGCGTTGGTATCATATTCGGTGCCGGCATCGCGGGACGCTGTTGTTGCATTGCCTGTCCAGCCGCAGAGGGTGCGTCTTGTGCAGCCATCGGATGTCCCGCCGCATATGGTCTGGGATAACCCATAGGTTGAACTGCAGGCGGTGCCGTGCCTGATCCGAGGGCACCTGGCATCGCTTGTGGCGGCATCTGTCCCATCGCATAGCCTGCTTGCTGCTGCGGGAAGAGTTCTTGCGTCGGCTGCGGAGGTATGTAGCCTGTGGGCTTTTGACCAGAATCCGCTGCCGGGCCAGGCTGCATCGCCGGCAAGCTCGTGTATACGGCACCCGGAGTGCCCGGAGCTGCTTGCGCACTGGGGAGCGGGGCGGGGCGTTCTTCCATCTCGGCTTGCATCGGATTGCGAATCGAGCCGGGTGGCGCCAGGGGCGGTCCTCCGGTGCGCGGTCCAGGAAAAGCTTGTAAGTGTGTGTATGAAACCCCCGGCGAGTTACGCGGATGAGAGGGTGGTAGTTGTGGATGAGGTAGCTGGTCGGCCGGCGGCTGATTAGTCGGGATTGGCGGCCATGGTTGCGCCGTAGGCCCACCGATCTGTCGCGCGGGACCGTTAGCAGATGGTGCCGGCGGTGGTGGCGCGGAGGGCAGTTGACTCGGGACTTGCGGAGCGCCTGGTCGAGATATATCTGTTGTATTGGTCGGTACTGCAAAACCAGTCTTTTCCGGGAGACCGGCTATTTCTCCTGACTGACGTGTCGGAGCTTGCTGACCAGGTGTGTCTCGATGAATCAGCTGACCGAACGGCTCTTGATTGTTGGGTGGTTGATATCCCTGAAATGCACTAGGTCTAGGCGGACCACCAGGAAGAGCCGGAGGCATCCCTCCGTGGGGTGGGGTTCCGCTGGATGGGGCTGTAGGCTGTGTGTTCGGCTGTCCTGCGGGCATTCGGGCTGGATCTTGCACACTCGGATGTTGTGCCCCAGGTGCTGTAGGTCCCGAGCGCCCGGTGAGTGGTGGCGGCGACCATGGTGAACCCGATTGAGGATCCTGTTGAGGTCCTGTTAGTGACTGCGGAGTCTGCACGGACGCGGGGAAACCTTCTCCATGCGGCATTCCTAGCTGACCGGTGAGTGGTTGACCTGGGTTTGGTGACTGAGGCAAGCCCGTAGGCGGTTGGGACCCAGGTAGTCCAGGAATGGGCATCGGTGTTGGTTGTTGACCTAGAATAGGAGGGGCCGATGGCAGTTGACCCGCAGGCGAAGAGGGTGGAGGCTGACCCGGAGTCTGAAGGGGAGAGGTCTCACCCAAAGCGGAAAGGGGATTCAGCTGACCTGGAGCAGAACCACCAGGCACAGGCTGACCTGGAGGCGAAAAAGGATTGGCCGGACCTGGCATTGAAAGAGACGCCGGTTGGCCCGAAGGAGGAAGTGTTGGTTGACCTGGAATCGAAAGAGGAGCAGGCTGACCCGGAGCGGAAAGAGCAGGTTGACCTGGAGCAGAACCAGGAGCAGGCTGGCCCGGAGCAGAAAGAGTCGGTTGACCTGGAG
>CAYQKX010000084.1:0-31441 GCA_964418155.1 uncultured Candidatus Obscuribacterales bacterium
CCGCCTGCTCCACGCGGTCAAGGCCCGCAAGTTCCGCGGCGCGAACTACCGCTGGAAGACGGAAACCCTCGAGGCCAAGCTGGCCCAGCCCACGTCGTGACCTAACGGTGGCAACACCGACCACCACCGTATCAACTTGCGGCGGGGCACCAGCAGTGGTGCCCTGCCGATTTAGCCAGGACGATGACGTCCTGTTACCCATACAAGTGCATCGTCCCAACAACCCAGGCTTAGCAGAGACTTCCTTCTACCCGAGACAAAACCAAGTCCCTGCACTTTCCTGAGAGGCTAACATGAACCTGAAGAGCGACGACCTGTTCAACATGGCCGGCACCGAGAAGACCTTCGAGTACGTCGTGGTCCTCGCCACGGCGCTCGGCCGCATCGGCTACCGCCCCCTCGGTCAGGGCGAGGCCCGCATCCGCGTCGAGCCGTTCGGCCCCGAGGCGACGGCCACGCTCGGCCAGACCTTCACGGCGGACGCCGGCTGGAAGCAGCCGGACGAGGAGAAGCGCTTCTCCCTCTGGGCCGACGAAGACGGCTGTGTGCCGGACGGGCAGGGCTTCCTGGCCCGGCTCGAGGCCGCCGCCACCGCCCTGCTCGACGCGACGCCGACGAGCGAGTACCGCGTCAACGAGGCGTTGGACGAGGCGTGGACCGCTGACCTGGCGGACCGCGTGCTGCGCGCGTCGCTCAAGGCGCGCGCCAAGAAGCTCGGCGTCAAGGGCGCGAGCATCAAGTGGAGAGCCGTCACGCTCGCGTCCCGTTGCTCCGAGGCCGAACAGAGCTGATCGTCCGCAGAGGGAGCGCCGGGAACGGCGCTCCCTCTGGCGAGACGGTTGACTCACCCCGGAAGCACGAAATGCAGAGTAACTGACAATTACTGCCGATGCGCTTCGTGCGCCGGGGTCGACCATCTAACTCGGAGGAATCCAATCATGCTGAGAGACGGACAATACTACAGAAATGCGCTCCGCGAGGTTCGAGAAACCTCGCTGTTCGACAACTTCAAGCCTCGCCACAACAGCCAACAGCGACCACTGGCTGCACTGCGAACCCTGGCCGACCAGGTGGTGGAGGCCGCGCAGCACATCGAAGAGAACGACCATCCCTTCGACGTAGGCAACATCATCCTCTTGAAGGGCAAGCCTGGTCTCGGCAAGACGCACCTCGCCGAGGCGTTCCTCAACAGCATCCTCACCCGCTGCCCAAGCCTTGCGAAGCGACTATGCGTCTGCAAGGGCAAACACTTCTTTACCGACTACTGCTCCAACGACCGGCCGTTCGGTATGGCGAGCATTGTCCTCATCGACGACATCTTCGCCGGCGATGACATGAAGTTCGAGAACCACCCGTGCAACGTGGAGTGGTTCGGAAAGTTCATCCTTGACGTGTACGAAAATCGGCAACTGATGATCGTCACGAGCAACGTCCCGGTGTTCACCGCGGGCGGGATCATGGACCACATGCACGTCCGCGATCCGGAGGGTCGAGTGAGGTCTCGTATCTCGGAGATCGTGATCAACCAGTACGACCTGCAAGGCGAGGACTTCCGGCAGGTGATGGGACGACGGCGCAAGGCTGGCACAATGCTGCGCATCGGACCGCCCAGCGCAAAGCCGACCACTGCGACGCCGGCAAAGGAAGAGGATGCGCCCCGACTTCGGTGCGCGATGAGCAAGATGAGGACGGTGCCGATGAAGGCGGGTGGAGGGCTGACAATGCTCTACCAGATGGTAGACGTCCTCGCGGCGCACAACGGCACTGACGGTCACGAGGAGGAGGGACTGGGACTGCTGGGCGAGCCGATGGATGATGAACTCGACGGCGAAGCGCACGGATGATGCGGGCTTCGCCCTCCCTTCTCGTATCGACTGGCATCGCCGCCCCACGGGCGGTGCCAGTCGATACCTTTTTTTCAATTTTGCTACTAGTCTTTTTAGTATCATGAAACCCAAAGCGAACAGCAGAAGAAGCCCATTGCAACCAGCTTTCGCTGGCTGCAATGAGATTTCCTGCAATCCGCCCAGACGCGAACGCCGAGCTGTCAGGCGGTTGGTTACCCACCGGACAGACCCGTCATTCAGGCCGTCTTCTTGCCCCGGCTGGTCGTCGTCTTCTTGCCGCGTCCGGTCGTCGTCTTCTTGCGGCGACGCGTGGTCGGACCCTTGCTGACGATGCCGTCGCCCTTGGTGGCGTCCGTGTCGCCGGCACCTTCGACGTCGATGTCGATGGTCGGCTCGTCTTCGCCTTCGTCAGCGGCCTTCGGGAGCACGATGCCGTGGTCCTTGTGGGTCGCGACGACGAGCGCCTGGTACTTGCCCTTGTACAGCGTGTTGTCCGCGGTCATCATGGCGCGGAGCATGTCCGAGAAGCGCACGGTGTGGGCGGGAACGAGCGCCAACGCCGCGAGGTACAGCCGAGCGAAGTCGGTGATGCCCTCGAGGATGGTGCCGCCGTTCGTCGTGGTCTGAACGATCATCCCTTCGAGCAGGTCTGCGTGCGTGCTACCGCTGATCAGACCGTCGTCGTGAACCTCACCCGTTTTGTTCTTCGGGGTGCGCTTGGTGCGCTGTTCACGGATGCCTCGCTCGCCGGCGCAGTACGGGCCGATCACCCGGTCGTGCTTCTTGATCGTATCGACGGTGATCTTCACGCCGACCTTCTCGCCGTACAAGACCCACCAGAGGTACTGCATGACGAGCTGACCGAGGACGTCGCCAGTGCTTTCGTGCATGGCACCGCCTTCCGACCCGCCGAGATCCTGGCCGGGAGTCTGCAAGAACACGACGTGGTGGCCGTTTTCATGCCACTCCACGCCGAGGTCGAACGAGATGTGGACGGCCAGACCGAACGACCCACCGCTCCCGATCCCCATGTGGATCTCGTAATTGAAGCCGTCGAAGTACGCATTGTCGCGGACGTCGGGGTCATCGATGAAGACCTTGATCGGCTTCGTCTGCTTGCGCATGCCGAGCCCCTCGAGGAACTCGTATTGCGCCCGCATGGCGACGTACGTCACGACCGCGCTGAACTTGCTGCTTTCCTTCTCCGAGTCGAAGTTGAAGCTGCCGTCGTCCTTGGCCTTGACCTCGATCCACTTCCCGCCTTCCTTCACGTACATGATGAAGCGGTCGTCCTTCAGGACCTTCGCGTCCGGGAGGGACTCGAGAAAGTGATCCACCACCTGCGGTGCGATCGGCTTCTTCGGGTTGGGGATGGCGAGGAAGCACTTCACCGGAATCCGGTTGACCGCGTCCTGAGCCGGCGACGCCACCGAGGTGCGGATCAGGCTCGTCTCGTAGACGATCTCGCCGGTCCTGGCGAGCACGAGGTAGAACATGACCTGCCGCGGCGTATCCACAGTCAACGTCACTTCGTACACCAGACCGAACTTGCCCTTGTCCTCCGAGAGGACGAGGCGGCTGGTGCCGATGGCCGCGTCGTTGCCGAGCTTGGTCTTGCAGGCGTTGATGACCTGCTCGTCGCTGAGCAAGTCCTTGGGCAGGGTGGCCGGCCGCTTGCCGTATTTCACCGTGTTGGTGACGTTGACGACCTTGCCTTCGTCGTCCATGCTGACATGCACGAAGCCACCGCGCACCGGCAGCGACCGGTCGCCGATTTGCACGACCTGCCGCATCTCGACCCGGTTGAGGTTGATCGGACCGAAGGGGAATGGCGTCGTGGTGCCGTCCACCAGCGTGACGTTGCGCAGGCCGAGAGCCTGGGACACGCTCGGGGTGCTGATGAACTTCTTGGCGTGAGCGAGGCAGTTGCCCTCGAACGGCAAGTCGATGATGCCGGTCAGGCCGTTGATGGCTCCGAGGGTCCGGACACGGCCCTCCTTGCTGTAGGTGCCTTCCACGCGACGACCGCTGCGGTTCATCCGCTTGATCGCGTTCACGTAGAAGCCCTTGGGAGCATGGATTGCGCCGATCCCGCTAGGGGAGCCGGTGGTGATTGAGTCATCTCGTTTCATTTCGAAACTCCTGTGGTTGAAGCCCGGTCTCAGCGTCGAGAGCTCCGGGCTACGGTTTGGGTTGAACAACAAGAATCGAGTCGTACACGAACGACCCAACGCTGTCGGCGCACATCAGTGTTCCGAGAAAATCACAACCAGCGGCTTTCGACAGAACAAAGAGACTTTGTCCTGAACAAGAAAAGCTGATGCCGCAGAAAGAACTGGTTGAGGTCTACTCGGAAACCAAAGATGAAAAGCCGCGTTATACCAAATCGTATAAATTCCGGGCTATCGAAAACAAGTTTCAAACAAGAAAACAGATTTAAGGGCTATAAGGTTGCGCTCAGGTGATACCGACCGGAATCACGAAGGCTTTGATATGGAGCCAAAAACGATACTGTTGCTGTTTTGCAAATTCAACTCACTTTACAAGTGTTAGATTGGTGAGAGCACCATATCGAAATACATTCATTAGCGCAATTTCACCGCGTAGCTCAGCTGCGCTAGCCCAAATTGAATTACCAAGAACTACTTTTTTGATACTCAACAAACACTTTGACCGCTCCTTCTAGACGGTTAGTTCTGGTTTAACTCAATCAGAGTGGCTCTTCGACAGGCTAACTGAGGGCATGCCCTCGGATGTATCAGGCAAATATATACTCCTTGCTTGACAAGCTTACAGTCTTCTAAGCTCATAGAGCACCTACCCGTTTTTTTCCAACAGGAAATCTCCGAACCCGACTCGCACTGACCATCTACGCTTTCAATCCGTCCATTGTTTTCGGAGTTCCAGACTCAGAAGATGATCGGTGGTCTCCGGGTTAGGTGTCATGCAGGGCAGCAACGGCGCTGAACTGCTCTTCCTTCCTTCCGACCCGGCTCTCATAGCTCGGGACCAGATAGACTGAGACCACTTTTGACAAGCACAGTAAAACCCGGATTCTCTACGTGTCCGGCTTGCTCTGCCCTCGGCCTTCCTCAAGAAGAACGCATGGCAGTTCCCACGAGTGACGACCGCGTCCTTTGTCTCGCGTGCAGACGCGTCACCTCGACGTTCGCGGACCCGGCGCTCGTGGCACATATGCGGTCACTCCCAGATTGCATTCGCGAAGTCGTTATGGCGCTCATCTCCACACAGGAGATCGTGAAAGGACAACCTACGCCAGCGACCTACAGCTTGAACAGGATCTACAACTCCGGAGGCGGTAACTTCACCGACACGGCGGAAGATCGACAACGCGCTGCGGCCGCATGCGCGCAACATGCTGCGGACTACCTCATCGAAGAGGCGTCGCGAAAGCAGATCGCACTCTCGTATGGCCCTTACGCCTTCCACACACTCCGGCTCAGCTACAGGTCTGACAAGGTTGGAAACCTCCAGGACTGTGGTCGCGTCGATCTGAGTGAGGACCAAGGGGTCGTCGGGATTCTCGCACGGCTGACGATGCCGGAGAAGCGCGCCGTGTTGGAGTTGAGCAAATTGGGCTTTCGGCTCAACGGCTCCCAACTCGACGAACTGATCCGACACGTACACATGTTCAGGGGCTCAGGTGAAGAGGGTGTTCACGCTGAGTTTACCTGGTACCTCTAACCCTCCAGCGGGCCGCGGATCACCCGAATGCGGCTACAACGTAAAGGTCGTCTGACCTGGTCATTCACCCCCGCCGGCAGAGCTCGACAAGCTCAGGTCCGGTAGCGGGACACAATAGCCATAAGTGGGACGGCTCCTTACTGCTGGTTCGATGCCGACTTGTGGTCGGGTACGACACCAAAGGAGCATTGACATGAAACGACGAAAGAGAGTTCGAGCTGTGTATCTCGACCTCTGGCGCACACTGGTCAACTCGCACTGTCGAGAACCGGTGTGGACACTCCAGAAGGCGATGGGACACAGGCTCTCCGTACAACTTGGAGGAGACGCTTCCTTCGAACCGGACGACGAATTCCTCCGGTTCTGTTTGACCACCAACATCCCAGAACTCAGTCCCTTCCTCTGGGCGGCAGCCGATCGGTTCGGTTGCAGTCAGCCTGGATCGGCATTGGAGACGGAGTTCGCATCGATTCTGAGGAACGAGGTCTGCTGCGTGGCCCGATACGAAGACGTCAACGAGACGCTCGAAGGGCTACAGGACCGCAACATGGATTTGGGTGTGATCAGCAATCTCTGGTCATTCCCCGCCGAAAGGATCTTCGATGACAGGAAAGGTCTGGGTGCATACTTCCCCCGGAAGAACCGCATTTATTCCTTCGAGGTTGGTTATCGCAAACCCGACCCCCAGATCTACGAAGAAGCGATCCGCAGGTTAGGACTGGAACCCGATGAGATTCTCATGATTGGGGACAACCTGAACGCGGACGTGCTCGGCGCTCTTGCCGTGGGCATGCGTGCAGCGCTCATCGACAGACCGGGAGAAATCCCCGTCGAGAGCCTGCCTGAGGGAGTCATTTACCTCAGGTCTCTCACCGAGATTCTACATATTCTGGATAGGGAACAAGAACGCATTGCTGCGTGATTGGAACTTTCATCCAGAGTAGTGGACAAGAGCCCTTCCGGCTCTGAGTCTTGCTGCGCACACATACCCGCGGGCGGCGGCGACGTACACAATGCGTCGTTTGCTCGCAAACCAGGAGAAACCGACATGGACCTCGAACTTGCGAAAGCTCGCGGAGACATGTTCCATCCGGACTCCCTCACGGGATTCCTTGGAAAGTATCCGCGCGTGGCTGCGAAAGTGAAAACGCAGCCCAGATTCTTTTGCGTCGAGGAGCAAGCACACGAGGAGCTGAGGTGTACTGCCACCGCTGACAGCGACCTGGGTGACGGACGGCTTTTCGGAGCCGACGAAGACTCGGGTGGCGACTACGTGGCGGTAACGATGGTGAAGAGGTGCGAAACCACCCCTTCAGGAATCGAGAAAGCCAAAGCACTCATTGGCGGCTCCGAGTCCAGTCTGAAGGCCACCTACGCAGGCCTGAAAGACCGCTGGGCACTCACAGCTCAGCGCATCGTCATCCAGGGTGCAACCTATGGTGACGTAGTCCGGGCCTGCATGCCGGACATGGCTCAACTAGACGAATACGGGGTTTTCCTTAAGGATCCGGCTCGGACAGACCGTCCTCTGAAGAAAGGGCACCTTCTCGGCAACAACTTCACGCTGAGGGTGGCCGTACCGGGCATGTCCGCCAAGGTCCTGAAGGCTTACGTGGACGAGAGGCTCACTCACCTGACCCGCCACGACCGCATCATGTTCCCCAACTTCTTCGGGAAGCAACGCCTGGGGATGCGTCAAAACCTTTTCGGAATCGGCTACGACCACATGGTCTTCGGCCCCGAGGCAGGTATCAAACGCTTCCTCACGGAGTGTTCCCCGAACGAAAACCCCAAGGCGACGGAGGTACGCCAGAAGCTCGCAGTCCTATGGCAGGCGGCGGAAGAGCAGTGCAAGCGAAAGGGTGGATGCGTGGCTCACCAGGAGAAGCAACTCCGGGCCATGAAGGAAATCCTCGAGGCACGCGCCTACGACAAGCCGGTCTACGACCAATACAACATGACCATCGAGCTGAGGATCGTCACTCAGCTGCTGGTCTGCCGCGACTACTGGACGACGATGCGGGAGCTCTACGACGACTTCTCCCTCTGGACTGGCGCCTACCAGGGATTCTGGTTCAACCAGATCCTCGGCAAGGTGCTGAGTGGCGAGAAGACGCTGATGAACCAGGACCGACCGGATGCGCGCATCCCGTTGTTCATGGACGAGCAAAGAGCGCTCCGCTTCTACCGTGCCGTCGAACCGGATGCCCTGCCTCCCAGGCTGGACAACCGCGTTCGCAGCCTGTTCCTCACAACCAAAGGTTCGGAGCGTGGGCCGCGTAGGCCGCTCTTCACCGAGGTCGTTGGGCTGGAGTACAACTGCGAAGATGGCTTCGTCAACATGCGCTTCTTCCTGGAGAAAGGCGCTTACGCAACCACCTTCCTGCTCTTCCTCTTTCAGCTCGAAGGGGACAGAGACAACAAGAAGTACACCGGCCTCGAAGATGCCACAAGTCTGTCGAGCTTGATGGCATGAGCTGCATCCTGTCCCAGCCGGCGCTCATGTGGAGCGATGGCGAATTCAGGGTATCGATAGCGAGTCGGAACGTTGGATGAGAAGTCCCGTTTCGAGAACCATCCCTAATCAGTCTGATTTCCGTGGAGTACGTCGATGAGCACTTTCGTGAGCGAGCGTGACCTGACCACCACCGGCAAGGGCAAGCGCGATCACCGCGGCAACAAGGGCAGCAAGCGCCACGAGCGCGATGACGCGGCGGACGACGGCGTCGGCCGCGGCAGCGGCGTGGACCCGCACAAGCTGCGCCGTCAGGTCCGCGGTCTCCTGCGCAACCTGTCGGTGACCACCACCGGTCCCGCTACCGGGGAGTCCGCCTGATACACACCAACTTAGGCGAATACTACCCGAGCTCAACTCGCGTTCTACTCGACCGACCCGCTTGACGAGGCATCACCACCGCGAGGTGGCGAATGTCGAGCAGGTCGTCCACAACAATCTTCGCCGGCTCTTTCTGCCTCGAGAGAGCCGGTTCCTTTTTCGGACATCGCTGAAGCTGACTGCTTCAGCGGTGTTCCGCTTAACTCCTGAGCTACTGTTTCTTATAGTTTTAAACCTACTGCATTTTTTAGTATTTGCTATTCTCAGCCGAAAACCTGAGCAGCCTGATGGCTGCTCGTGGCGTTCGGACCGTCCGACGATGACGCTCAGGTCATCTCGGGACGGTTGTTATCACCCATTCTCCGGTGAATGGCGAGCTGAGCGACAGCGCTCCTCCCGTGGTGTCATCAGTCGTGTTGCGCGCGCGCACGCCACTGCTTGAGGTTGAAGCGAGCCGCTGAGAGACCGGCCTTGTCGGCCTCCTCAAGGAAGTAACCCTCGAGCCGCAGGTACTCCTTCCGGCTCTTGCCGACCTGTTCGGGGACGTCAGGATGACCCTGCTCCCGGATGAAGGTCAGGATGTGGCGATCGAGGACGGCACAGCGAGCCGTTTCCCTCGAGCAGAGCAGGAAGAATCGGGCCTTGGTCAGGCCGATGCCATGAACGGCTTCGAGCTTCTCGACGGTGACCGTGCGGAGGTTGAATCCGGAGTCGACGGACTGCCGCAGGAATTTCTCCAACCGATCCCAGCCGCCGACGCGCGTCGCATACAACTCATCACGGAGCTTGCCCTCTCGGATGAGAGCGCGCAACCGTCCGCAGGGGGTCTTGCCTTCACCGGCATCGAGCAACCGCGCCAGTGCGGTCTGCGCGTGCTTACGGCTCTTGCCTACGGAGAAGCCGCAGTACAGCCAAAACAGTTGCAGCTCCTCCGTCGTTCGTTCGAAGTTGATCAGATTGTCGTCAGTGATGATCTTCACCGGTTCGTCGCTATAGCGCTTCGTCATGACAGGCTCCAGTTATCAGGAAAGGGATGTTGGTACAGAACTGCCGAAGCAACACCGGGGACGGCAGCGTGCCACCAGCCCCAGTGATTGATAAAACAATGAGGGCACCGCAAGCGGTGCCCTTCCATCGACGACAGTGGTACCACTCTCCGCAGCGTCGCGCTACAGATCAGAGTCCGGCGTCGTCATCCTCACGGCTTTGCGCCCAGAACAGACGCGAGCTGGTGGAGCGTAAAGAACTGCCCCTTTGTCCAGCCGTACTTCGAGGCCACGGAGTGGAACTTCTCGATCCGCCCCGGTTCGCCCGGAGTATTGATCATGAAGTTGCCGATCGCAGGCGTCGGCAACAGGATCATCATGCCACCGTCCGACGACGCGGAGTCACCGTCGCGACCAGCGATGACGATGCGATGCTCGTCGAGATGATCCCAACCCCAGCGCTTGCGGTTGGTGTGCATCCAGTAGTGGAACGACAGCGGCTTCCCGGGCTGCGGGCGACGCGCCCACTCTTCCGCGAAGACTTCGTAGCTGTGGTTCTCACCGGTCGAGGTTTCGCCGTCGTAGATCAGGTGAGAACCGACGACGTTCTCGGGTTTGATGCCGAGCAAGGGAGCTGCTGCCCCGGCGAGCTCCTGGTCGCCGTTGGTGACGATCACCACTTCAACGCCGGCTTCGGCAAGAGCGCGATTTTCCTCCGGCACGCCGGGGTAGATGCGGGCCGCATACTGCGGAGCGAAGTCGGCGACCTGCTTGAGCTTGTCGTCCTTCATCATCCCGACCTGTGACGGCCAGTAGACGTCGGACCAGAAGGAGAGGAGGTCGAGACCATCACGGCCACTTTCCGCTTCCTGCCAAAGGCGGAGCGCCTCGTACGGGGTGAGCTCGGCAAAGGAAGGCAACGAGCGGTCCACACCGAGGTAATCCTGGGCAAAAGACCAGGCCCGCCGGGTAACCTGCACGACGTTGCGCGCGAGCTGCCCTTTCCGTTGGAGCAAGGCCTTGCGGATCACCCCCAACTGCACATCGGTGAACTTGTGATAATCCGCCCTCCACTTGAAGAAGAAGGTGAAGATATCACCGGCGGCCTGGGTCTTGTCCACGTCTTTGAGCCAGAAGACCTGACGTCCGTGCGACTTCTCGTACGCGACCCAGTCACGAAAAACGTCGGACTGGAAGTACTGGGTGCGCTGGGCGGTCGTGAGATTGGCCAATTTCACATCTCCGGAATCGGCGCTGCCACCGGAGATTGAATACAATCGTTGGCGGGCCGCTTGCAACGGCTCGCTGATCAGGGGGTTGAGGATACTCATCGAGAGTCCTTTCGGAATGAAGGGATGGAGCGGCGCACGCTCTCACGCGCGCCGCTCCGGGTTGTCGAATTCCGCCACGCCTACCAGCATTCTGGTCGGCAGGCGAACGGAAGCGGCGAGAAGACACCACCTGCGGTGGCTACTTCTTCGCGCCGTCCTCCGTGTATTTGTTCTTCAGGCGGATGTCGGAGCCGACGAACGGACCCTGCCGGAAGCCGTAGAACACGACCTTGGCGTGGACGTTCTTCTGCGCGGCGATGCGCTCCGACTCACGGTAGTCCTGATTGTGATCCCGGAGCAGTTCGAACACGCGGGTCTCGATCGCCAGCGCGTCCGCCGGGATGGGCTGACCGTCGCCCAGCTCGATCGCGATCTCGAGGTGCTTGTTGTGCTCGGCGTCCTCGCTCGTGATCAGGCGGAACGAGTTGAAGGCCTTCGCCAGCGCCGGGATCTCGAAGCAGATCTTCTCGATATCGGTGGGCGGGATCTTGCACCCGTAGTACGACGCCGCCAGGTCCGAGCGACCGTAGTGCAGCATCACGGGCAGGTTGGCGAGCGCCGGAGGCAGCGTGCGCAGGCTCAACCCCTCCTCCTCCAGCATCGCGCAGAACTCGCCGTAGGTGAGGACGAACCCGTTGTCGTGAATGTTGTACTTCACGCGGGGCGAGATGTTGGTGGACCGCGTCAGGGTGATGACCAGCTCGCCGAGCTCGTTCATCTCGACGACGTAGTCGAGCGGGTTGAACTGGAAGATGTGCGGGAGGGCGTCCTGCAGCCGCTCCAGCCCCTTGAGCTTGGAGAGCTTGGAGTTGATGCGGCGGCGCAGACGCTCGTTGCCGACCATGGCGCGACGCACGGCCACGGTGAAGGCGTTCTCCGCCCCGATGTTGATCTCGAGGTCGCTCGCGCCGTAGTCCCCGTACACCTCCTGGAACGAACCCAGCAGGTAGCCGCGCATGCCTTCCGACATGCCCTCACCGCCGTAGAAGGCGAGGGCGTGGTAGTTCTTCCAGTTGATCTTCTTGGAGTCCGCCAGCATCTTGAGGAAGGGCGGGTATCCCGCGATCACGTAGACGAAGCCCTCCGGGCCGAACTCCTCGAGTGCGCCTACGATCTTGTCGATGTCGGGACCGGTCGAGATCAGGAGACACTCGTCCGCCACCGAGAAGCTCACGAACATGCCTGTCGCCCAGGGACCGAGGGCGAAGGCGTTGACGAAGAGGATGTTCTTGTCGCGCCCGACGAACTCGCGAAGCGCGATCTGCATGGTTCGGGCCACGGCGTGCCGCTCGCCGGATGCCCGCACCCAGTTGGAGGGTTTGCCGGTGGAGCCGGACGACTGGTCGATCACAGCCCCGCGAGTCGGCAGAACGCCGCCTCGGCAGAGCTGGGCCAGCGTGTACTTCTTGATGAAGTTGCCCTTGTCCATCTCCTTGACACGCGAGAAGTCAGGCTTCCAGCCGACGAGGGTGACTTCGCAGCCGTTCTTCTCGCAGAAGTCGGCGTAGGCGGGGCACTCCCGCTTGAACTTCTCGAACGCGTACCACGCCTTCCACTCGCCCAGGCGGGCCCGGATGCCGCCGGTACCGGGGAGGAAGAGCAGCTTGTAGCCCAGTTCGGTTCTTTCCAGTAGCCGGCGGAGGAACGCCGCTACGATAACGATGCTGAAGATCAGGAATTTCCGCATCTTCGAGCTCCTTTTTCTGTGTGGTTGTTAGACTAACAAGACCGCCGAGCGCCGAGACATGGCCGGCGCTTCGGCTATCACAAATTACATCGGGGGCGGCTCGTCACTTCACCAGAAGCTCAGACAGCTCGATACGGTGAGCCGCGGGCGGCAGATCGCTGTGCCCCAACCGGAGCAGCAACCAGAGGTCGTGTTGACGGGTCCCATCGTCGAAGTGCTCAGCCAGCCGGGCATGCGCCTTGGCGTTGGTGATCACCGAGCCGAACGGGTGCAGGTAGATGCCGTGCTTCGTCATCGTCAGCCACAGCCGGGCGAGCATGCGACCGGTGTTGTCCCATTCCTCGTGGCTGCCGAACGGGCCGGAGATCCAGGCCACGGTCCGCGTGCCACGCATGCTCCGCTCGTAGAACCAGCGCACGAACTGGTAGACGCCGGGGATGCGGAACAGGTAGTTGTGCTTGACGAACAGCTTCATCAGCAGTCCCGGGAAGCACATGGCGTAGGCGGCGAGACCGTCAGCCTTGCGACGGGCCTCGGCGCGACTAAACCGAATCCAGCCACCGACCTCGTTGCGCGCCACCGGGTCGGACATGTCGAAGAACATCGTGTCGGCGTTGAGACGCACGACCCACTGTACTTCGGCCGGATCGGTCGAGAACTCGAGCTTGTGACCGAAGCTCTCCGCGACAGCCGAGAGCTCTCGAAGGATTTTGTCGTCGACCGGCACGTCGTCGTACGGAAGCCGCGACGTTCGTCGGTCTTTGATGAGCTGCCGGTCGAGCGGCTCCGGCTTGGTGCGCGGAACCAGGGTCAAGCGCGCGAGCGCCTGCAGTCCCACCTTCTTGGGGTCGAGATGACGCTGCAGGTAGTCGACCTGGATGTCGAGCCCGTGATGAGCGGAGGCGACCGACATCATCTCGAGCAGGATGCCGAAGCCGGCCATGCAGAAGCGCCCGGTCGGATCAGTGTCCGGCAAGAGGCGCGTGGGATCGTACAACAGCGTGCAGGAGCCGTCTTGCTCCGGCCGGTAGCGCCAGGGCTGGATGTTGTGAGGTGAGGGAGCCCACCTCGCGAAGTCCAGCACGTCCAGCCAGAGTGCGTATTTGTCCATCGTGCGAAACCCTCCTCAGGGGTGCAAAGGAAATCGGACAGCGACAACGCGTGTTGAGGTACGAGACTTTAACAGCCACGAACAGAGACAGAAACTAGATGCGCTGTTTAAATCAGATACCAGACTCACGCGAGAAAAAAGATGCAAAATCAAACTAGCGAGGACTGCTTGGCAGGGTCAAAACTATAGATACAGCTGGTGATTGCTAGTAAGACCTTGAGACACAGCCTTTGAAGCTTTCTTAGTTTTCTTGTATGTTGAAATTTGAAGATCAAGACTTTACTGATAATTCAATAGCAGATAAGCAAGCTTGCGCTACGAAGCACCACACACGCTGAGATCGCGTTAAGCTTCGTCAGGCGGTCGATTGGATCGACTTGAATAGACCTCATGATTGCGGCCACTTCATTCATTCGTCGACTCGCTTTCTTTACTATCCATTGTCGTTCTTCTTGCGCAAAACAAGATGCCGCCGAGGAGAGCGGCACCTTGCACGTCAATCGCAACTACCGGATGAGCACCATCCCTGGTGGCCCACCCGGCAGCGATTGCCGTCTCACAGCGACTGCGGACCGAAGTTGTCGGGCAGCATCTGGTCGAGCGTGGTGCGCACGACCGATTTGTCTTTCCCGACCACGACGATCTCCGCCGTGGTGCCGCCGAACTCGCGAAGCACCTGCAGACACTCGCCTTCGATCGGATCCTCGCCGGAGACGACGATCTGATTGATGTTGCAGAAACCGGCGCTGACGGCCGCCGAGATGGCCGCCCGCTCCGCGGTCATGCTGCCACCGTAGCTGGCGTTGTCGATCTGGCGACCCGGGAAGCGCCGCTGCGTGCCGCTACCGTTGGTCGTCGCCCGGACGACCGCACCACGACCCTTCTTCGAGTAGGGCACGTAGGAGCTGTCGCGGAGCTTCAGCACGCGATCAACGACCTGGCGGTCGTGATAGCTCAGGCTGCCGAACGACTCGATCGTGCCGACCGGCGCAGGTAGGAGCTCACGGCCGAAGAATCGGTAGACGTTGCTGTCGTGGTCGCAGATGTTGAGCACCACCGCGTCCTGCCCGAACTGGCGCAGCACCTGGCGGCACAGCCCACAGGGCGCCCCGCCCGGGCGCTGGCGGCAGACGACAGCGACATGAGTGAAGCGCTTGTAGCCCTCGCCGACCGCAGTCGTGCCGGCATTGCGCTCGGCGCAGATGGTGGCGGAGAACGCCTCGTTCTCGATGTTGTTGCCGCGGAAGACCTTCTGGACACCACCGCCATTGACCGCCAGGATGGCGGCGCCGACAGGGAAGTCAGACTTCGGACAGTACGCCTGCAGCGAGGCACCCCAGGCTTCCTTGATCAGATCGCGCTCGAGGGGGCAGAGATCACCGTTCTTCCAGTACGTTCCGAGTGGAGTGGTCATGGTATTTCATTCCTGTTATTGAGGAAATCGACCCTATGGTTAGTTGTGGCATCCTGGGTCTCGGAAATCCACAAACTGCGAACACCCGCAACGGAGAGTTGGGGATAGGAAACACTTCAGGGAGTTTGTCCTGCCAGAGCGACGCTGCACGAAGTCCGTTGCGACACGATCGCGGCACGATGTGCGACTTCAGGTCTATCAAGGCTATCGGAGTAAAGGCTGTGGTGCGGGGGACTCGTGAAACAGCGTTAGCGGGGACATGACTAATCACTAGCAAGCAGACACGCGAAATATCAATATGAGCAGCTTTAATATCAATCATAAAAGACCAATATCGGTGCCAGTCTCATCAGGGAAAACCGCTTACACGAAGGCTCGTACGAGTCCGCTTTTCTTCAGCTATTGCCTCGCATCTTCCAAGAGAAAGGTCCGCATGCCTGCCGACTTCCAGTGTTCATAAGCATCTCTAAATTAGGGATATTGAAATGATTTGAAACAGTTTGATAACACTTACGATATTGAGTCTTGGCGCATAGAATGCCGCATTGCCAGATCTCAAGTGCTCGTCGATTGATTCTTCGATTCGCGTAGCGCCGTAAGCGCACGACCCTAAGCTACTCAAGCCAATCTCTGATTTCAACCGCGTAACTGCCCCGCTCAACCGACACCAAACAAGGCGCGATGGACACCGGTATCGAAAGTCAAAACGCGCGAAAGGCAGCAGCCAACATTACACACGCCAACCAGCTTTCCACAAAAAGTGCCACTACTAGCAGTTGCATATATAAAACCGACGGAAACTATCGCGAAGTGCTAATACCGGTCGGCGCTATTGGTAGGCAAGTATAAAAAACGCGCTGAAAATATAGCGCAGTGCTAATACGTACCTACTGGCGGATGCTTTTGGGCAGCTCGCATATGGGTTAGTTCTGGACGTGACGAATTGCATCGGGAGCCGCTTTTAGGACCTTGTTGCGACGCATGGTCAGTCAATCGTCCTCGCCAAGATGACCTCAAAACGTCCGCGAGTGAACATCTAGGGCGGTTCAATTATTATACTACTCTTTATAGTTTTTCCAAAGTCAAGCGCAAAGTCGAACTGTCCTGTCCGGCGAAACCGCCAAACTGCGTTCCGACCTGGCGCGCGCCCGTGCTGGAGCCTGGCAGAGACAGCGTTGTGCACCGAGGTGCCACCGCCTCTAGTTCTTGTCGCAGTATCGGCTTCGTTCAAAGACCATGTCCAGGTAAACGACCCCGAAGATCAACAGGTCGTAATAGACATGCGTGACGATGGCAGCTGGCAAGCCGTAGGTGAGGCAAATGCCGAACAGGTACATTCCTACGAACCAACTGCTGATAGTTCCGAACCAGCCGTGGTAGTCATGTCCGGCTCGGAAAAAGCCATTGGAGATCAGCATGGACAGCCCGACAGCCCAGCGATTGGGATCCGTCAGGTGCACATCCAGACAGCCCAGGGTCAGGAAGTTGGCCACAGGTCCCAGGACATATTCCTGGAGTGGCTGCAACAGACCGAAGCCCAGAACCATATAGAAGAATCCATCGACCGCCGTGAGAACAACAATTCCGCCGAGGAACAGCAGCCAACGAAAACAGACTTCCTCGACAACACCAGCCCAGAGGCTGAGTATGAAGTATTCCACGAGAACGCGCTCGGCCTGGATGTTAACGCGTGGATCGTTCTTCGTGGTGATCGCCTTCCAGGCCGTAATCGATACCCCCCATGCGATCAATGGTAGAGTAACGAGAAGCCATTCAAATGCATTGCCGTGTGGTCTCCACAATTCGAACAACCTGTACGGCACGTCGAGCCAGAACAGCTCGACGATATAGACAAGTAGATAGGCAGCAAAAGAAAGAATCAGGTAGATTCGCATGCCCTCTATGCATTGCAGACGTCGCTCGTACATTTCCGTCTCGATTCTCTTACCAGCCGAGAGGCCGGTCGCCGCGATTGATAAAGGAAGCCAGGTGCCGGACCGGATGTCCGGCACCTGTCTTCACGTCAGCTCGTCACCGTGCCGCCCGCCTCGCCATGCTCATCGCTCGGCTAAGGCAGACGACGCGGTCGACGGCTTACCACCGGCGCGGGCCGTAGTAGGGGCGCGGGTTGTAGTACGGGCGCGGGCCGTAGTTGTACGGGTTGTACGGACGGTAGCCGTTGTACGGGTTGTACGGGCGGTAGCCGTAGTTCGGGACGTACGGGCGGTAGCCGTAGTTGTACCCGTACCCGTAGCTGTAGCCGAACTGCGGGCCGCCGAGCTGCAGCGAGAAGCCGCGCCCGTTGTTGAGGTACAGCCCGCCGCCGCCGACGCCCAAGTACTGCGCCTGCGCGTTGCTGGCCGTCCCGAACATCAGGGCACAAGCCGCGACCGCCGTGAGGATCATCGTTTTCATGTTTGCGTTCCGTTTGATGGGTGTTGCCGGCTGTTCTCGATTGCCGGAGGATCGTCCAGTCCTCACTCTCTCTCAACGCACGGTCCGAACCGACAACACCAAGTGTTGTTGCTGAGTTCGGGTTCAGAGTCCTAGCTGATGTGAGTGTTGCCGTGTTTCGAAAGAGAGGGTAGACCAGAATGCAACGCAAGCGTACGTTTTTCCATCCACAGCAAGCAAGTCAATGTGATGCTTACAGCTAGCCTTCGTCCTATGCCAAGACGAACACCATTTCGAACTCTTCGAACCTGCCGGAGAGGTTTAATACCATATATGACACCACACTCATTTACTACTTTAAAGTAACCAAGCTACTCCCATTGATATTGAGGCATATTGATCCCGCCCGAAAACACTTGGCAGCCCTGGATTCCCAGTCACCATGGGAATTCTCCCATAGCGGGTACAAATTGTTCACACAATATCCCTAGGGTGGGTACTGTTGCGAGATTCGCAATATCAAGTCTGCCCAAGTCAGTGTTTACAGAGCTAGGGATGGTTATGGTGAAAACAGTACTTCCGCAAGAGTTATCTGAACTGGTTGTTAAGTATGAGCGTGAGCTCAATACAAAGGACTTCTCGGCGCACACGAAGCGCGCCTATATCTCAAGAAATAAGAAGTTCCTCTCTTACATTCATGAAGAGGAAGGCATCTCCTCGATGACCGACTTCGACAAAGGTTGGCCTGAAGTGATCAACAGCTACAGAGAATATCTCAAGAGCGAGCATCAGGCGTCATTGAATTCTATCAACAACAGCTTGACGGCGATCGAAGATCTCTTCTCCTTCATCGGAGTAGATATGGGACGCGTAGAACGCGAAGCCTGGCCAAAATCGACACCACGCTGCTTGACACAGCACGAACAAGAGATGTTCCTCAATGCTGTCTACAGAACAAAATCGTCGAAAGACAAAGCGATCGTTCTTCTGTTGCTCTTCACCGGTATCAAGATTGGTGAGTGCGCATCGCTGGACATCGATGACATCTATATAAGCGCCCACACAGGACGAATCACAGTCAAAGATGGTCGCATTATTCCACTAAATACGGTGGCACGCCGCGCTCTCATTCAATGGTTGATCGACCGACACAAGAAATTCGGTGAAGGCGCAGATCGCGCTCTATTCCTCAATCCACAAGGCAAACGAATCTCCACCGTCGGCATCGATCTTATCGTGAGAAAGATCGGTCACAAAGCTCACCTCAACCTCTCGGCTCAAGTCCTTCGTGACACATGCCTGAGTAATCTCGTGAAGAACGGCAATGACCTCTTGCTCGTGGCTCAAATTGGCGGACATAGAACAATCGAAACCACCAGACGCTACACAAGTACGCGCAGCTTCGATGCGCATGAGGCGATGGAAGCGCTAGGACACTGACACAGAGCGCACTCATCAAACCATTAATTGTCCACACACACGCACAAACAAGTCTGGCCGGGGGTTTAGCCCTAGCCAGATTTGTAACTTTGTGCCATAGTGTAATTAGTTGCAGCTAAAATCAGGACTGTAGCTAGTTTTTACGAAGTTCCGATCCTGCCAAAGGCAAGTTTTCTCTAGCCAAACACTGATTCAAAGCCAACTGTTACAGGTATTCAACCGCGTCTTTACGCGCCGACCGGCAAGAAGCAGTGATAGGCAGACCCAAAACATTCCATACCGTAGTTGCGGTCAGCATTCTGTCCGTAACTTTCTCTTTCTTGAATCTGCCCTCGGCACAAGCTCAGATTGCTACTTCGTGCGACGACAACGAGCAGATGTACGACGAAATCTGGACACTTATCGATCGACATTTCCTTTACCGCGATCGTCTGAAGAACTGGAACAACTGGCGTCATAAATTCGACGGACGAATGGCAACGAAACAGGCGGGTCAGGATGCTATCAACAATATGCTTGATTCACTGGACGACGAGTACACTTTTTTTCGCGATCAATCAGCCACCGAAGAGCGCAAAAATCTTCGCCTGAAGCCACAGGTAGTCGAGCACCGAATGCTGGAAGGCAACATCGGCTATCTCAAAATTACAACTTTCAACTCGCTTTATTGCGTACCGGAGACAAGACAGGCACTCTCCGAATTGAGCAGTGCCAATGCGCTGGTGCTGGATTTGCGCGATAACTGGGGTGGATCCATTACCACCACATACGATGTCTTTTCACTGCTATCCAACTCCGGCAAATTCGTCAGCATGCGAGGAACAACCAACAAAGCCGATTACGTCGAAGAAATGTTTCTTTCCGCAGATTCATCGATAACCATCACGGACGGTGTCGCGGTGGCGACGCCCAGAGAATTCAACATTTCTGGTGGAAAACCGCTGGCAGTGTTGGTTAACGAGAACACAAAATCGGCGGCGGAGATGTTGGCTGGCGCACTCAAAGACAATGGACGAGCAACGGTCATCGGCTGCCGCACCTACGGGAAAGGGATTGTACAGAGAGTCTGGGAGTTTCCCAACAACACGTCGATCAAGATCTCCTCCGCTAGATTTTTTCTGCCGGGTGGCGCGAACATTCACCGCATCGGCGTCGTCCCGGACTTAATCGTTACGATTCCGACGGCCTCGAGGCAACGCACCATGGCGTTAACACTTGCCAAACGACAAAAACCTCCATCAGCACTCAAAGCAGTTTCAAAGACCAGCAGTACAATCTCCATCGACTTGAAAAGAGATAACAAAATCGCACACCACGGATTGCTATCGGCGGATCTCCAGAGTCCTGATATCAACAGTGGCAAAGACAGGCAACTGTGCGAGGCGCAGCTGGTTTTGAAGCGAAAGCTAGTGTCGCTTGCGAAACCGTAATTTAGATCTAGAACTAGTTATCAAGATTGAAACCATAGTTGTCAGTCTTGCTCTTACTTAAGAGTTATCTTTAGGATTCTCGCGCCCATATCGTAAGTATTTTGCTGCTGTAAAACTCGGACTTTCTCGCTAATCGCCCTTTCTGAATCGTGCAATGTTTGCTGCAAGGCAAGTAAATCAGACACACTCATGAAGAAAACCATGGTCACTGCTCTCGTAAGCGTTGCGCTTCTGGTTCTCGCGCTCTTGTACGGGAATCGCGTTCAGATTGGATCCGCCCCACCCATGGCAGCTGTAGTCGGCCAGGACGATCCGATCGCCAACCCGGACGATTTGGACGCAATCGTCCCGGACGGCAAGGAGCTGACTTTCAAAGAGTTCGAGCAGAAGGCAGCAAATGTCGCGCAGCTGCTTTCGCCGCTCAACCCGACCCACATCAAACGTGATGGTACCAAGTTCACTCTGACCTGCACCCCCGCGACGATCACCAGGCAGGGCGCCACACTCTACGTCTCTTCCACGGTGACGTGCGAAGCGACGAAGAACGGCAACGTCATCTCCCTGAAGAAGATCGACGGCGTGCAAGTCGATGTCGGTCTCGGCAAGATGAAGCTACGGGAAGCTAGCATCAACCCCTCGGGGACCAACTCCGCCAAGGTGGACGGCAAGCTCGAGGTCAGTCGCTGGCTGCCCTACGTGCCGTTCTCGGTCACTGTCGACACCAACAAGCCCTGATTGCTTTGAGCGGATCATTCCGCTGGCAAGCCTGGAGACGCGTCTGCCAAGAGACGCGCCTTCAGGCTCTCCAATCATCGTTCAAAAAATACGAAAGCGAGATGCTATGAAAGAGCTCGGCATCATGGGCGGCACTTTCAATCCGCCCCACAATCTCCACCTGCTCGTCGCTCAGCTCGCTGCTGAACAGTACGGTATGGAGAAAGTATTGTTCATCCCATCCGGCAAGCCTCCGCACAAGAAGAACGACCTCCTGCCGAAGATGGTGCGCTTTGAACTGACCGAGGCCGCGGTGCGAGGCAACCCGCTCTTCGAGGCGTCGCGCATCGAGGTCGATCGCCCAGGCGTGACCTGGTCCATCACCACGTTGCGCGCCCTGCGACGCATTCATGGCAAAGGCGTCCGGCTCAACTTCATCATCGGCGACGACAACCTGCCGTCGATCCGCGACTACGAGAAGCGCGACGCGCTCCTCAAGCTGGCAAGGCTCGTGGTCTGCCCGCGCAAGCGAAAGGGCAACGAGAGGAATATCCGCAACTGGCGTCGGATACTGCCGAATGCCGATATGGTATTCGTCGATTGCCCGCAATTTCCGTTCTCGAGCACTCTGGTGCGAGACTGGCTGGAAGCCGGTCGAGACGTGCGATATCTGGTACCGAGCCCGGTGCTGGACATCATCAACGAGCGGCGCTACTTCATGAAGTGACGCGCCGCCGGCTGGCTTCGTGCGATAGCAGCAAAACACAGGAGCAGGCATATGTTTGCTCTCACCGTACTCGGATATGTGATCTTATGTGCAGTCATCTGCGCAGTAGTACCGCGAGTCGCGCCGAAAGGTTTCGCCGAGCAACGCGAAATCTATCAGCACAACCACAAAACCCTGGGTTGCCGAATTGCTCACATGTTCGGTATCCCGATGATCGCGCTTTCCATCCCGGTCCTCATCTTCGCCTGGCAATGGGCTCTGGGACTTTTTGTCGTCGGTTGGATCTTGCAATTCCTGGGACACTTCGTGTTCGAAGGCAATAGGCCTGTGTTAGGCTCAAAAGGCGGCAGCCGATTCACGATTGTTTATGCTGTGATTTTTGTCGCGGAAGAGTGGCGCAACCTTTTGACAGGGCGCTCAACGAAGGAGTAAAACCGGGTATAAACCCAGGATACCAAAATGACACAATCGATACTCGGTGGATTTCTGCGCTCCGTCGCCCGGCCCTACATCTTCATGCCTGGCAAGAGCTGGCATGGGGAATTGCCGGAGCTCTCCGCAATCGAGTCGCGAGCCGAAGAGCTCGCCCGAAAGCACGTCTACGAGCTCGCCGGCGTGATTGGCGAACGCCATATCGGCAGGTACGATGCTCTACAGGCTAGCGTGGATTATGTCGCTTCCGTGTTCGAAGGCTCCGGCTACAAGCCCAGAAGGCTGGGATTCCCGCTCATGGGGAAGGAGCTGTTCAACGTGGACGCGACCCTACCAGGACACAGCGGTCGGGTGCTCGTAGTAGGCGCGCACTATGACTCGATACCTGGTTGTGCAGGCGCGGACGACAACGCCTCGGGTACTGCCGCCGTCCTCACACTGGCAGAACTGCTCAAGGAGTTCGCACCGTTCGACACGATTCGCTTCGTGGCTTTCGCCAACGAAGAGCACCCATGCTTGCCGGCGGAGACGATGGGAAGCTACGACTATGCCAGACTCTGCCGCCGTGAAGGCGAAAAGGTCCGAATGATGGTGCTCGAGATGCTCGGGTTCTTCAAACACGAGGAGCACACGCAGCACTACCCCTTCCCGTTCAACCTCATGTACCCGACGACCGGGAACTTCCTCGGGTTTGTCGGCAACTACCGTTCGCGCCAACTTGTTCACGACTCGATCCGTTCGTTCCGCAAGCACGCCCGCTTCCCGTCCGACGGCGTCGCCGCACCGGACATGTTCAAGGACATCGGTCGGTCGGATCACTGGGGGTTCTGGAAGTTCGGCTATCCGGCTATCATGATCACCGACACCGCCAACTTCCGAAACCCGCATTACCACACTGCTCTCGACACGATCGAAACGCTGGACTACAGCTCTATGGGTCGCGTGATTGGAGGACTAGCCGAAATGGTGAAGGACGTCGCCGGCAGAAGCCGACGCTAGCCCTTCAAACGGACACCTGCCCGGCGACTCGTTTTGCGCTGCCACACTCACACGTGTGGCGGTGAAAGTGCCTTCGAGCGCGAGGAGCGATCCTGAGTTTGAACCTGGATCGCCCCCGCTCTCGGGCTAACGACGTTTGCAACATAACGGTCGCATTCGACCGCTTTCAAAACCAAGGCACCGCCAGACCTGGCTCAGGCTGGCACACTTCTGTGATCGGAGTAACACATGAACGCACAGGGTCAGACAGGCGATACCGGAAAAACCGGTGTAGCCGGTGAAACCCCGCCTCCGGATTCCGTCACTGGCAAGAGCGACACGAAGCGCCCTGCCATCGTCAACGACTTCTCCATCCATGTTGCGACGGTCAACGGCTCTGGAAGCCAATCCGCCAACAACATCTTGATGCGTTCCATCTTTCAGATGGGCATTCCTGTGAGCGGGAAGAACCTCTTCCCATCCAACATTCAGGGTCTGCCGACCTGGTTTACCATCCGCGTGAACAAGGACGGCTGGGTCGCACGTACGCACGAGGTGCAGATCCTCGTCGCGATGAACCCGGCGACGCAAGTAGACGACGTACGTCGACTACCGGCGGGCGCTGTCTGCTTCTCACCTTCCGATTCGGGAGTGGAAAAGTTACGAACGGACATCACCCACTACCAGGTGCCGTTCAAAGAACTCGCCGCGAAGACCACCGATGCGGCCAAGATCCGCAAGCTCATTGAGAACATGATTTACGTCGGCGTCGTCGGTCACGTTCTCGACATCGATGTCGCCGAGATTGAAAAGGCGATTCGCAAGCAGTTCGCAGACAAGCCCAAGGCCGCCGAGCTCAACATCAAGGCCGCCGCCAACGGTCGCGAGTGGGCGCAAGCCAATCTGACAAAGCTCGACAGCTTCAAGGTCGAACGACTCGACAAGACCGCCGGTAAGGTGATCATTGACGGCAACAGCGCCAGCGCCATCGGCTGCATGTTCGCCGGCGTGACGGTGCTGACCTGGTACCCGATCACACCCTCCTCCGGCATCGGCGAGGGGCTCACCCACTACCTCACAGAACACCGAATGAAGGACGGCAAGCCCACCTTCGCGGTCGTACAGGCAGAAGACGAACTAGCCGCCATGGGTATGGCGCTCGGAGCCGGCTGGGCAGGCGCACGAGCCATGACATGCACTTCTGGACCGGGCATCTCGCTCATGGCCGAGTTCGCTGGGCTGGGCTACTTCGCCGAGATCCCAGCAGTCATCTTCGACGTCATGCGGGTCGGACCGTCAACCGGTCTACCGACACGAACGTCGCAAGCCGACCTGAGCTTCGTCTACCAGCTCTCGCACGGCGACACCAAGCACATCGTTCTCCTGCCCGGGTCGGCAGAGGAGTGCTACTCGATGGCACTGCAAGCGTTCGACCTGGCAGAGCGCTTTCAGACTCCGGTCTTCGTCTTGAGCGATCTGGACCTGGGGATGAACAACTGGATGGCTAACCCATTCCCGTACCCGGAAAAACCGCTCGACCGCGGCAAGGTCCTAACTCCAGAGGATCTGGCCAGACTCGGGAAATTCGAGCGCTACCGGGACGTCGACGGCGATGGCATCCCGTACCGGACACTCCCTGGAACCAACCATCCCCTGGCTGGATACTTCACGCGGGGCACGGGCCACAATGAAGCGGCCGGGTACACGGAGAAGCCCGGTGACTACGTCAGGCTCATGGACCGGCTCAGCCTCAAGTATCGCACGGCTCGTGCGCAGGTCCCTCAACCAATCATGAGCACCACCAATGGTGCCAAGGTTGGCATAATCGCTTTCGGCTCTTCGCACTTTGCGGTGGAAGAGAGCCAGGCGCAGTTGGCGAAGGAGGCAAAGCTTCCGACAAGCTACCTGCGACTGCGCGCCTTGCCATTCACCGACGATTTGCGCAACTTCGTCGAATCGCACGATCGGGTTTACATCGTGGAGCAGAATCGTGACGGGCAACTGCACGATCTGATCCTCGCCGAACTACCAGACCTGTCGAGTCGACTGCGCTCGGTGCTCCACTATGACGGTCTGCCGATTGACGCCCGTTCGATCACCAACAAGATCGTGGACCAGGAAGGGGGTAAGTGAACATGAACGATACCACAGGACAGACAGTACTTGATGCTGGGCGAACGCCAGGCGACGCCCAGTCCGCGACACCACCTCCGGTGGCGGTCGCAACCGCGAACAGAGAACCGAAGGTCGACAACGACAAAGCCGCTACCGGAGAATCGAAACTCGTAGCCACGGACGACAAGACCGCGCCCATCGTTCCGAACACCGTAGCCGCGGACGACAAGACCGCGACCGGAGATTCGAAACCCGCAGTCGCGAGCGACAAATCCGCGACCGGAGACTCAAAGCCCAGCACCGCAGGCGACACCAAGCCGACTCGTCCGCCGGTCAAAGTGCCGGGTGGGAATCGGCTCGGACTGACCGTGACCGACTACCGCGGAGCGGATTCCACGTTGTGCGCCGGGTGCGGACACGATGCCGTCAGCTCGCACATCATCAAAGCCTCCTTCGACCTCGGGATTGAACAACACCGCGTCGCCAAGCTGAGCGGCATCGGCTGCTCGAGCAAGTCGCCGGCCTACTTCCTCGGCCGCGCATTCGGCTTCAACAGCGTGCACGGACGCATGCCGTCAGTGGCTACCGGCGCCGGAATCGCCAATCGCAACCTGATCTTGCTCGCTGTCTCCGGAGACGGCGACACCGCCAGCATCGGGCTAGGTCAGTACGCCCATGTGATCCGTCGCAACCTCAAGATGGTCTACATCGTTGAGAACAACGGCGTCTATGGGCTCACCAAGGGGCAGTTCTCTGCTACCGCCGACCTGGGCGCCCGCCAGAAATCGGGAGTCGTCAACGAGCTTCCACCCATCGACTTGTGCGGCGTCGCACTGGAGTTCGGCGCCACCTTCGTAGCCCGCTCCTTCTCGGGCGATCCGAAGCAACTGCAGCCCTTGATCAAGGCGGCGCTCGCTCATAACGGCACCGCGGTCATCGATGTACTGTCGCCCTGCGTCACCTTCAATGAGCACGAAGGCTCGACAAAGAGTCGGCAGTGGGCAAGAGACAACGATATTCCGATCCACTCGATCGGTTTCGTCCCTCACTTCGAGCAGATCAACGTCGACTACGAGCCAGGGACCGTGAAAGAGGTCAAGCTCCACGACGGCTCGCGGATCCACCTCAAGAAGCTCGATCGGGACTTTGACCCGACCGACAGAGCAGCCGCGCGCCGCCTCATCGATGAAGCAGCACGTGAGAAGCTCTTCCTCACAGGATTGATCTACATCAACCCGAAGAGCGAAGGCTTCACCGACCTGCTAGATCTTCCGGAGCGACCTCTGGGCACGCTTCCTGACGCCGAAGTCCGACCAGAACGCAAAGTGCTGGACGAGATTATGGAGTCGTTGCGGTAGTTCGTGTTTCGACAGTAGGAGAGAGCCGCCTGCTCTCCTGCTGTCGAGCGCATCCATTCGAGTTGCTCCAGAGAGGTAGATACAAGGGCTCCCAACCTGGTTGAGAGCCGCGAAAGAAGATGGTGAACGCCATGAAACGAAACACACTCAAGCTCAAGAAAGCATTGCAGACTCTCGCGAAGGCCGAGAACACATCGGTCGCCGGATACGTCGCGATGCACGCCGCCGAGGTTGCTTCCGGCCAGTACAAACAGATCGACGCGCACAAGAAAGACATTCTCGCCTTCGCCAGCTTGTTCGAGGTCGACCAGAAAGACCGGGACTTCGTGCTCGCGCAGTTCCAACTGTCCGGGCTAAAGAGGAAAGGCGATCAGAACATCGCCCTTGCCCTCCTCATTCTGGACTGCCTCGCGACGAACGCGCAATTCGAGATTCCGATTCAGTGGGTCCTCGAAAAACGCGCTGACATCCAGGGAACGGGTCCGCATGGGCATGTTCCGCACGATGACCATCAGGAAATGATGGGCAGCTAGCCGCGTTTGGTGCGCATCGCTTTATCAGCGGTCTCCGGGATTCCACCCCGAAAGACCGCTGTTTACATTATCTTCTTCTACTACTCTTTCTCGTAACTCCAACAACAGGCATTAGCTCGTTAGCGCTGGACATGGCGACTCACCTCTGGATCCGTTTCATGCGCCTGTTCTCGCTTGTATTCTGCGTCGAAACGTCTGCAAATGAACGTTTACATCAAGAATATCTATCTGACACAAATCTCGATTTCCTCAATAGTCGCAACCGTGTCACACGTTTGTTATAAGTTGGCGCTAACGTATTTCTTGGCGATAGGCGAGCGGTCTTCTAATCAACCCACTCCACATTGGTGGAGAGCGTGAGTTTGCAGATGAAGACGTTGGATGCTCTAACGGTCAAACGGCTGACTAGCGAGCTAACGATTGGGGGTTACATTGGTCACTTTCCTATTACTTTCCTAACTCAGAATTCCAATCCTGAAGGCTCGGAAAAGACAGGGGTTTTCGAGCTGATAGAGAAAAACTGATTAAGGCGATGGCGTAACAAGGCGATAACGAATTGGGATGAACAGCTGGCGGTCAAATTGAACGCTGACAGCTTGCTCATGGGCAGGAGGAATAGCATGAATTTTTTTCGAAAACATTTTCTGTCGACTCAGGTGCAAGTAGTACTGTCTACGGCGGTGTTAGCCGTAGCAGTTTTTCTATTCTTGAGCACCGGTGCATCGACCTCACCATCCAGCGCTCTAAGCGCGTTCCAAACTGAAGACATCGGACTCAAACTCTTCATTATATTTGGCATGGTCCTCCTCTTCCCGGCAGCGCTTGTCACTGTGATTCCTGCAAGAGAAGTCAATGCCGCTGCCGAATCACACACGAGGCTCGATCAAATCGGGCAGGGAAGACACGGGGACGATGACGAGCAGATATTTCCGATCGCCTTCGAATTCGCACCGGCAGCCGAGAGACAGACAATCAGCCAGCGCATACAAGTCAACCATCTCATTAGCAAATTGAGCGACGCCGCCAACAGAGCCACCACCGGGGATATCACCGAGCAGACAGAAGAACAATTCAGCAATACCGAGTCTGCTGTGGCAGCAGGGATTGCACAGCTGGAGGGCACTCCGTCGCTGTACGAAAATTGCGACATGATGTTCCGATGTATTCATCTCCACGGCATGCTCGCATTCTCGCGGTCGAGCGTAGACGAGACTATGGCTGCCAGTTCCTACGAGCGCGCCCTGGAACTCTACAGGAAGTGCGAAGACAAGCATCCGGAAGAGACCAGAAATGACTCGCACGAGATAATGATTTACCTGCTTTTGAAACGTTACTCATCACTGCTCGGCAGAATGGGAGATGCAGATAGCGTCCGACGCTCGGTAGAGATCAAGATAACGCTAGACCAGATTAGCGCACGGCGCCTGACTACGGTTGCACAGCAGCAAAGAAGCGATCACGGCACGCCTACGTTCGCATTTCAAAAGCCACAGATCGTAGGCTCTTCGCGAGGTTAAGGCACAACAGATTGAGACACGGGTGAAAAGGGAGCTACCGAACAGATCGGTGGCTCCTTTTTTGCTATAAACTGCGCTTTATAATGAGCTTCTAATTAATATAGACACAAGGCCTGACACAATACACTCTGTTGTCCAGAGAAAGTGCATGTACGCCTACGTAGACAAGCTGGTAAACGGCGCCCTGAAGGGCAGATATCTTACACTTGTCGCCACTGCGATTATCGTGATCGCGGGCGTCGTTGCCATGAGAAGACTGCCTCTCGAAGCATACCCGGAACTGTCCAACCCACAGGTTCGCATCATCACCCTCTACTCAGGCAAGGGGCCGGAAGAGGTTGAGAAGCTGGTCACAATTCCACTGGAGAAAGAACTTTACGGGATCCCGGCGGAAACCAATCTCCGCAGTCTCTCGCTCTACGCGCTCTCCGTAATTACAGTCACCTTCACAGACGGCACCGATACGACGCTCGCCAGGCAGAGAGTGCTCGAACGACTCAGTCAAGCAGACTTGCCTCCCGACGCAGAACCCGGACTGGAACCTGATGTGGGATCGCTTCGTGAAATTTATCGCTATTCGCTACACAGCAAATATTACTCGCCCATGGGACTGCGATCGATTCAGCAGTGGGATCTCGAAAAGTATGTGCGCCAGATTCCCGGTGTTATCGGCATTGTAAGCGAAGGAGGTCCAACCAAAACCTATCAAGTTCAGGTTAATCCTCATAGACTTAGGGCTTATGACGTCACGCTCCAGGAGGTTTTTCAAGCAATAGAAAAATCAAACGCCACTTCCGGCGGTGGCTTCATGGAGCGTGACGGTCAGGCTATGATCGTGCGTCAACTTGGGCTTCTGTCTGGAATAGACGACATAAAAGAAGTTGTCGTGAAAGAAGACGAGCACGGCGTACCTATTCGCGTAAAAGATATCGCAACCATCGAGATTGGACCGATGGTACGAAGAGGTCAGGTCGGAAAGAACTATGAAGACGACGTCGTAGAAGGCATCATCCTCTTGCGAAGAGGGGAAAATGTCTCTCGCGTGCTGGCTGCCCTGAAAGAGAAATTGCCGGAGTTGATTTCGCGTTTGCCTGATGGTGTATCGTTTGAAACACTGTACGATCGATCCGGGCTGGTAGAGCAGACCTTGAAGACGGTCGGCAAAAACGTCGCAATCGGCATCGGGCTGGTCTTGCTCTTTCTGGTGCTCTTTCTCGTCGACATTCCGTCCGCGATCATCACAGCGATAGTGATACCACTCTCTATTTTGGTCGCATTTATCTTTCTCACATTGATGGACATCCCGGCCAATCTGCTCAGCCTTGGAGCCATCGACTTCGGCATCCTGGTGGATAGTGCGGTCGTGATGACGGAAAATATCATCCGTCGCCTGTCGCATGAAGGCAAGGAGATGACTCCGACAGAGCGATTGATCCTTCTCGGAGAATCTGCACGCGAAGTCGCGGGTCCTATTGTTTCCGGTATTGCGGTCATCATTGCCACATTCCTACCGATCTTCACCTTCAGCGGTGTCGAAGGAAAACTATTTCGACCACTCGCTATCACTATGGTGACAGCGCTCATCGGCGCCGGCTTGGCGGCTCTGACCATCATCCCCGTACTGTGCTCGTTCTGGTTCTCGAAGAAGCCGCCAAATGAGAAGGAAAGTCCGATCGTAACCGCTTCAAATTTCGTTTACGCGCCGACCTTGCGCTGGTCTCTGCGTCACCCCATCCTCGTGATCGCCGCAGCATGTCTTGCTTTTGCGGGCTCTATACAGATGTTTCTCAACCTGGGCTCCGAATTTCTTCCTCACCTCGAAGAAGGCAATATTTGGCTCAGGGCCACGGTCAAGCCTGGCAGCGTCACACTCGATGAATCGGTAAAAATCGCGCGCGAAATCAGAAAGAAAGTGCTCTCCTATCCGGAAGTGACGACTGTTTTGTCACAAGTGGGCGGTCCGGATGATGGGACGGATCCTGCACGTTTTGCCGATGAAGAGTTTTACATCGGATTGAAAGTGCCGCCTCAATGGCGAGAAAAGTTTCACGAGAACAAAGAACTTTTGATCGAAGACATGAGGCTGAATTTGGAAAAACTACCGAATGTCAGCTATTACTTCACTCAATACATTCAGACGACTCTGGACGAAGCGCTCTCTGGTGTTCAAGGCTCGCTTGTAGCGAAGGTTTCTGGACCTGATTTAAAACTGCTCGAAGACAAAGGTCACGAAGTCGGTCGCGCAATGAATCAGACTCCAGGTATTGTCGACGTTATCGTAGATCCATTAATCGGACAACCTCAAGTAGCAGTTCGCATCGATCGACAAAAAGCCGCTCGATACGGTCTCAACGTGGGCGATTTACGAGATCTCGTCGAAATCGCCGTGGGCGGAATGCCTGCAACAACCGCAATCGAGGACGAGCGTCGCTTCGACGTGATCATCCGCCTCGAGCAAAGCTATCGCGCCACACCTCAAGCACTCGAGCAAATACTGGTAGACACTCCTTCCGGAGAGCGAATTCCGCTATCGCAGGTGGCTACCATAGAAGAGACCATTGGAGCGACTCAGATCTGGAGAGACTCAGGCAGCAGACTTGCGACTATTCGTGCCAATGTGCGCGGGCGCGATCTGGCCACTGCAGTTCGCGAAGCTCAGGAGAAGGTGAAGAAAACAGTGAATCTTCCCTCCGGTTATCGCGTCGAGTGGACCGGCGAATTCCAGCGTCAACAGGAGGCTTCGCACCAGCTCTCCATCGTCGTACCGGTGACGCTAGCTTTGATCATAATCATTCTTTATCTCGCCTGCGGCACCTTGAGTGGTGCACTGGTCATGTTCTCCGTCGTGCCACTTGCGGCTATAGGAGCCATTCTCGCCCTTCGACT
>CAYQKX010000085.1:0-31417 GCA_964418155.1 uncultured Candidatus Obscuribacterales bacterium
GCCATCCCGAGCGCGGTAAGGATTTGTTGAATCGGGTTTCAAAAAATCTCGAGAAAAATTCGGATGCCAGAACATTCTTTCAACTAGGACGGATTTATGAGTGCAATTCTGAGAAGGCCGATACACCGTCAATCAAATCCGCATGGCTAGACAACTCACTGGCAGCATTCGAATTCGCTGTGGCGCTAGCTCCAAAAGAAGCGGGCTATCATCAAGCGTATGCAAACGCGCTCATAAGTAAAAGGTTGAATTCTCTCGCAATCGCCGAACTGAAAAAAGCTCAAGAAATCCACGGCGGAGATCCATTACCTGGGTTCATTCTCAAATACGTCTTCGATAAAGACAATCTATCTAATACCAGTATGGATGACCTTAAACTGCAAAAAGCTCACTTTATGATCGAAGGGCTGGACTGTAAGTGTCGTCTATCTAAACTTCAAGGCACAATGAGGGCAATGGAAGGGGTTAGCTTCGTCACCACAAACAACAAGAAAGTTCCAGAGGGAGACGTTGTATTCTGCCCCAGCATCAGCTCGGCCGCTGAGCTGTTCACCAAAACTGAATGCGCTTACATTCAAGATCTGAAAAAGCGCCTTTCTAAGCCGCTACCACAACTTTCTCTCAAGCTTCTGTCACAAGAGCCTGTCAATGTCCATACAGTCTTCCAACTTTCCAGTGCTGCGAGATACGGTTCTGTGCAGTTTTTTCAAGAGTCAATGCCTGAGCGTTTCAATCGCTTTAATGATATCCAGCCAAGCACGCCACTTCAAATCATGAGTTCATCGAAACCCCCATCCTCAGCGGAGAAAGCGACCAGCGACTCAGCTCCTCCTATGGTGGCATTTTAGAATATGCAGATTTCTAAGGGTCGATACCCGAGCGTTTCATTCGCATTTGACGATTCAGCCGATCACTCCACTGCAGCTGTCATAAGTTCATCGAAAATCTACTTCAGTCCAATGAGTGACCAGCCCTGAATTATTCGTATTGCGCTTGGTCAACGGTGTCTGTCCGCTAGTACACGTGGTGGCACGCGGTCGGTTTTCGTGATTTGATTGGATGCAATCGAGCACAGCAAGGCGGGGTCAAACCCGGGCGCCTTCGGCTTGATTTGTGAAAATCAAATGGAGAAAGACATGCCTAAGAAGGGTGAGATCGATCTTCGAAAGCTGAAGTACTGGAGTGCTGTGATGGCAGACTTTGAAAAAAGTGGTCAGAGCGGACAGTCCTACTGCAAGGTCAACGTGCAAAAAACTGCATGGATCATCGCTTATCGATGTAAATAAAACAGCTCGTCCCTTGGCTCCGGGTAAGTCCTCAGACGAACGCTCAAAGGACAGGATGACAAACTGGCTTTTTTCACTTTTTCCGAATAGATACCGTAACGTTTAAGTGCTTCAACGATTTCGTCATAATCGGAGCCAGGAATCATTACGTGGCTTGACGTGGCGTCTCTGAAATGAATGTCCACCAACAATCTTACGAGTGTATCGGAGACAGCAAAAGCAAAATCCGGCTGCTCCTTCTTTTGGCTCGGACAAATAATTATGGTGCCATCACTGTCCGGTTCGATTTGAACTTAATTTTGTCGTATTAAACCAAGTGTTTTCTTTTTGTGATACCAGAGTTCTTCGTAAGATTTAGTACGAAGAGGGGTTGCATGCTCGTTAAAGTTCACACAAACCTTGGTTATAGGGTAGAGACTGGTGCCATTGTAATCGAGATAGCCTCTCGTATCTGGTACATATAAAACCATCGACCAGTCAAACTGTTTTACCAGATAATCATCCGGTAGATGATTTTTCATGTCTTTGATTGCTGCCAAGCCAGTGCTTTGTATGCACAAAAGAGCAGCACCAATCAGCGTTGCTAATGCTGCTCTCTTGTATGTACTCGACTTCGACATTGTTGTGTGTTGTGGGCAGCTCTAGGAATCGCAATATGAACCTGGTGAGTCTTCTTACTGGTAATCGGGTCGATCGTTTGCATGACTAGTCGTGGAAATGATTCGAACTCTTACGGACAGCGACAATTATGCATTGAGTACAACCATACGGTTGCACCCAGGACGTTCCGACGTAGGATTGCTACCTGGCAATATGCAGTTATCATCGCAACCCTGCTTGCTCATTTTGCCCACCTCCAGGTAACACGATTCCCACATACACGGAGCTACCTGTATTGTTGGTAATAAGAAGATGAGTGACGGTGTTCGGAATTGTCACTTGTGCCCTTGCAGCGGGCTGCAGCGACATCAAGAAAGTCAGCAAAGCTAGACTAAGGTGATTGATTCTTTTCAGCTTGTAGAACCCCGTTTTTCAAATCCAGGAGCTACCTCATCACACGTTATTCCCAGGTCGAGGTATAAACCGCTCAGAGTAGAATTAGGATTCAATTGAATGATGTTGACAGACCGCAGCAACGCGATATCGTCGGATTGATGATGTGCGATCAGAAAATCGAGGCGACGCTGGGAGACTGGTAAGACACTATACGAGGGTGTCTGTCCGCTAGTACACGTGGTGGCACACGGTTGGTTCTCGTGATTTGATTGAATGCAATCGAGCACAGCAAGACGGGGTCAAACCCGGGCGCCTTCGGCTTGATTTGTGAAAATCAAATCGAGAAAGACATGCTTAAGAAGGGCGAGATCGATCTTCGAAAGCTGAAGTACTGGAGAGCTGTGATGGCAGACTTTGAAAAAAGTGGTCAGAGCGGATAGGCCTGCTGCAGGGAAGTACACGGCCTTCGCAAATAGACGCCGCCGACTGGCGGCACTAGATCCTTTCAGAGCAGAGAAAACCAAGCGCCCTGCTGATAAACCGGTCGAGTTTGCACCGCGACGGAAGTTATAAGTTTTCCCTTGTAAGATTCAAAAAAATTCTTCGCTGCGGAATGCAACTCATCGCCTCTATTGCGAACAAGTAGCCTCTAGTCCGAGATCTCACAAACCAGCTCGAGACCAATGGCGCTAATCGAGTTTATGTGATACCTTGTCGGTTCAATTTTGCTCTCGCCCAGGGCGTGAAAGGTTTGTAACGGCTTCATTTCGGGGAATTTCGCGATGCATATCTTCGTTGACGATCAGGCAGCACGTTTGTTTTCAGTCATTATGGCGGTCGGGGGCACTTGGCTCATATCGTCGACTCCAGCAAATGCCACGCCTGCGGACAGAGTTAGTTTTCGATCGTTCCGCGAGCAAAATTCAAATTTGGACAGGCACGCAGCCAGACAAATGTTTCGATCAGAGCAGAAATTACGCAGTGAGAACCGACCTGTCGCTGCTTCTCGACCCATCATGCAAAGCCCTGCACCGAGCGATGGTCGCGTATCAGCCAGATTAGCCGATAGGATTGGCGTCAACAGTATCGAAAGAGTGCGCAATCAGTCACTGCAAAGCTCGAGCGAAGGCACCATAAGACTGAGCACTGGCGTAAATTTAGACTTGACGTCGCAAGAGCAAAATATAGTGCTGGGCAAAAACCTGTTCTCAGGCGTTAGCAACATCGAGATCTCCGTCGATGGTCAGACAAAAACTCTAAGCGCGGGCTCACGGGTTACTGCCGCAGAATACGTGGCGGTCAAACAAGTTCTCAATGGAAACGCACAAAGTGTTTCAATCAATAAAAATGGCGCTGCCATCGGCGGAAGTATCGATTTAAGCGCTCTCACAGTAGACAATGACGTTATGAGGGCAGCGAAACTCGTCGTGGCTTCCCGTGTCACCACATACGGTGACTTTGGTAGAAAATCCGACTTCCGACTGTCTGGAGATCTGGTCAACTACGGCAACATTCAAGCGCTGTCGAGCAATTCGAGCGTGAGGGGCGGTGCTATTCACGCAGATGACATCGTCAATAATTCGGGTGCGTCTATTCGGTCAACGGTGGATTTGACTCTCGATGCGGCAGGAAGCCTGATCAACAGTGGCTCGATTGAATCCGATCAGGGTCTGACGTTATCTGCTGGAAGAGATATCCAAAACCACGGTAACATCTCCGCAAATCGAAGTATCGCCATCGGTTCTTCATCAGTAACCAATAGTGGAATTGTGCAATCGGCTACGGGAAACATAAATCTGGATACACCTTCAGATCTTGCACTCAACGTCAATAACATGAACGGTACTATGAGCGCAGTCAAAGGTACGATCAATCTGCGGAGCGCATCATTCGCAGGTACCAGTAATAGCACTATCAGCGGTGGCGACCTGCTCAGTCAAGAACTTAATCTGAATTCCGGGGCTGGATTGGCAACGGTCGAAGTTAATGAGTTAACGGGTCTCGTCAACGAGACTGGCACTGCCGCACATGTCGCTGCGGCCACAGAAGACCTGCAAATCGGTAGTGTCTGCCTTACTGGAGATCCGACCTTCTATAACAGCGCAGGCAATATATCGATAACCAATAACCTGACCGTGGCGGAAGCATTGGTGATAGCGGCTTCCGGAGACATCACCAGCGCTAACTCTATTAACATTCTTGCGCAAAATACAACGCAGGGATTCGACATCACGTTGATCGCCGGTGCAGACATAACGCCCGGCAGCGGTGCAGACTCTCCAACCATTCCACCAGGCACGCAGGGCGGCATTTCCTTGTCGGGCAGCGCATCAAAGACAGGAGGCCGGATTGATCTGGGCACAGGTGTATCTATATCGTCGGAAAGTTCAGACAATACCGGTGCCGACAATGCCGGTAATATCGCTATGTTCGCATTCGCAGGAAAGAACGCGGGTTCCGGATTAATCGATTTGTCCGGCAACACCGTCACAGCTGCGGGTAAAAATGGCGGCGCTAACGGCAATATCACCTTGGTTGCCGGAGCTAAATCCGGACCGGCCATCACAACCGGTAAAATCAATAACTCTGGTGGTGCTGCAGGTACAGGCGTAACCACGATGATTACCTCACAACCAGTAACATCAATCAAAAAAACGCCGGTGACATACAGCGAAACGGGCCAGCGAACCAGCAGCTCGCAGCTTGTACCAACATCCAAGTTGACTGCCGGCAACATACTTATCGGTGATAACGGTGCGGGTATCGACCTGCAGGCGGGCTCAGTGATCGCAGCCACGGCAGGCAACGACCTAACAATTGCGGGCGACGTCGCGTCGACAAGCGTGGTCTTAGGCGCCATTAACAACATCGTGATGCCGGCGGCAGCGGCGCCAATTTCAGCTGGCAACGTTACTCTTCGAGCAAACGGAAGCATCGGATCCGAGAGCGCTTCGATAAGATTTGATTCTGGTGCAATAAGTGCCGCGGCCGAAGGCGATGTATACGTATCGTCTTCAAACGCAGGAGTGATCAATGTCACGCAAAGTGGTGCCGGCAATTTCTTCTCCATTGATGTTCCGAACGGGACACTCGTCACCACGAACGGGATTCAAGGTCCTAGCATTAGAACGAGAGTGTTCAACACAACAAATCTTTTTATAGAAGGTGGCAATGAATCCTACAGCTTCACTACATTGGATCCGAACTTCGACGCTCTTGCCTTCGAGTTCGGGGGTACCAAATCTCTAACGCTCGATATAGCAGGCGATTTAGGTTCGATCGCCAATCCTCTCAAACTCTCTAACATCGGCACGGCAAATCTAAAGTCTGGTGGCGATGTGATTGTTGTTCAGGATTCGAAGAAGTCAGCTGTGTTCACACTGGATGCCGCTAACGACGCGGTGATTGTCGCCTCCACCGGATCCTTGACTCTGGCAAACGCGACTGCCGGAGGTGACTTCAAAGCAGGGATTCAAACAAAAGGCACGCTTAAGGTAACCGGTGACATAACCGCTAAAGACTTGATCGAAATCAGAGCAGCGGACACAAGTGGCAAGATCTCGTTCAGCTCTGGCGTGACCGTCAAGACTACGGCTAAGACTGCTGGCTTGGGAGATGTCACCATCAGCGTCGGAGCGACAGGCTCCCCGCTCCCCAATACACCTGCGAACGTTAATGTCGTAGAAACAGGTGGCGACGTCACCTTCACAGGTTCGGGCTTGAAAGCAAAAGCACCAGTGAATACAGTCACCGCCCTGGGTGCCGACGTTAACATCAACAATGGCTCAAAATCCTCGAACATCTCATTCGGTGGAGACGTATCAATTACCGCAGATCCACCCGTTGCCGCGGGAACGCCGACGTTCTATTCGAGTGGTGGCATCAGGTACCGCGGGCAAACTTCGACGAGCCCACAATCCTCGAATACGCAAACCAACGAAGCTGGGAACCTCTCCGGGGCGGTGACAACCAAATTCTTCAGTCCTCTCGAATCCAGACTCTTCGTCAATCCAATGCTGAATCTCAACTTATTGCCCGTCGCTGGCGCCAGCCGCTTAGCTCCGCACGAGACAATCGTTTTCTCATCAGCACCCGATAGCGATGATTCCGCTGGCAATTAGAAATTTGACAAGCTGGTCAGTGTTTCCGGTCACGTTATTCTAGTCGTTGAACTGCTTAGCGAAGCCGGTGGAGCTGATTATGACATTCAAGGAAATATCAGTGTTTTGCCTTGCGTGAGGGCTTTTAGTGTTGATTGCGACCTTAGAATTATAAGATCTTAGAACGATGTCTTTGTCGGGGGCAAAGGAAAAGCCGGTGGTCATCAATGTTCTGGGTGCAATGACTGGTCTCCGTTCGTGTTTGCGCATTGGACGAGCTAGATGTTAAAAGGTTGCTGTCGAAGTCCGGATTTCCATCAGTTGGTAGTTGCTTAAGAAAGCCTCAGATACTGATTTCTAGCCGTTGTAGCGAGCGCAATAGTAGCGTTTCGGTGGCAATCGACTTCGACGAGAGGAATGAAATTCCGTTCGCAGACGGCTTCCGTTGCGAGTGAACAATGTCGTTCGCTCCAACGAGAACCGACTATGGTTCGACAAGCACAGAGCCGCTTGTTAAATAGGCTCAAGCCAGTGCTAACAAGCACTCCATTCGAAAGGATACCAATGTTGCGATTAGTCATTACGTTGCTGTATGTCGCTATTCTCGCTGGTCTAATGCACATGGCGAAGCCGCCTATGATCCCTAACTTGGTCGGCGGGACAGTTTTGACTATTGTGTTGGGTCTGGCGCTTTACTTCGCGGACGGCTTCTACATTCGCTATGAAACGCAGTTGGAACAGAAACCATTCATTATTGAGTTCACCATCTGGACACTCGTCTACTTGGTTATTCCGGTCTGCATTTACTGCGTCCAGGTTTTTACAGGGTTGGCTCTGATGCCTTATGCACTAATGAATGCTTTCGGCCTGTGTCTGTTAGCTATTGTCTTGGGGGCGAAGGTTTCTCGCGGGTGGTACTGAGGTTTCGTCAAGTCGAGCCGTGATTAGCGGGCCGATAGTCTGATCCGGAAGCGTCATTCTCGGCAATGATGTCTGATGTATCTACATTGTTGTCGTCGAGATTCAAGCAATATAGAGAAGTCTGCAAAATGCACTTTTGCTCTTCTCGTCGTTGCTTTGAGTCTACGATATGCTGAAGTATGATGATCAAGCGTAAAACTTAAAGGAAGAGTAGTGGTCGCAAGGTAAGCAGTGTCCGGAGTTTTGCTGGTAGGAACACAAAGCAGGGCATCGAGTTAGTCCGCACTTTTTCTTGATTATTCAGAGTTTAGTTTAACCCAATGGCTCTATATACCTTAGCGAGTGCGCCAAATCGGGTTCTTTTCGTTCGCGAACGCCTTTGAGCGCGGTGCCATCGAATTCTGTATGATGTCATGCAATCTTCAAAAACATCCGGTTCTCTACGGACAAAAGCATTTTATGCGGAATACAGCCAAGTACGTCCTGCTTACATCCTCTCTAGTAATGGCGGTGCTTATGACGCACGAAGCCGAAGCGAAAACGCTCGCGTTTCCCAACACACCCGTGCAGAGCATGACAGTAGAAGGAAGTTGGAACCCAATCGAGCCAGACAAGATCGACAAGGGGAAGGGAATCGCATTTAATTCCGCGGAGTCTCCGGATCAACTTGGCGTGATTGCCATTGATGCGGCGATTCCAGAATCCACGAAAAAGGTATTGAGCGGCAAAGCCGGTGTGCTCACGAACGAACAGCTCCGTGAGTTGGGTAAGTCAGAAAATCCATGGATCCTTCGTTATTGCGCCGAGCGTGGAAAGTCGGAGCTTACGAAGATAGGCAATAGAGTTTTTCTAACTACCGACTTCTGGCAAAGTCAGATGATCCGCGTTGCTACCTCGAATGGTTCTCAATGCCTCGATGCCGGCAAATACGAGTCGCATGCATTTGCACTCAATGGCAATAAGCTGGTGCATATTTACTTGATTCGCAACGTTCGAGGGGATCAAGACCTGGCTCTATCCGCCGAGCTGGCAAGGAGGTTTCGAACGATGCTCACGTCTATGAAGTGGCACTAAGCGGTAGAAGCGTCATCGCGAGAGCCCGACAATACATCGGGGCAATATAGTCAACGTTTCTTGAACCCATGAGCAATACTAGGCTTCTGTTGATTCAAGAAACTGTAAAGTGCGCTAGTCTGCCACAAGTCTTCCCCTGCAACGTTTGTCAGAGTTGTCTATAATTCTTCCAATCAATGCATTCAAGAAGGTGTTCGAGATGAAAGAGTTAGTCGCATCCTGCCTGAAGAGCATTTCATCTACTGTAATAGACTTGCGGCTCACGGGACGTCCCCGTCAGGACAGCCCCACTTCTCGACGCGAAGTCGTCGACAAAATTGTCAACTCGTTGCTTCTTGGCCACGAACTGGCCCACGAGTATGAGCCTTTGGACCTGGCTAAGCAAATCTTGGAGTTGCCCGGGTTTGCTCGCGCGATTATTTTTGAAGGTGCCTACACCGCGTTGGCGAAAAAGGACATTGTTGAGCGCACAGGCGGAGCTCACGTAGGCAGTTTGGTGGAAGCAGCTCCCGGCACCGAAGCTCAGCTGAATGCCGCACTCGGTGCGTTAATGTCGGATATCCGAAGTCCTATTTTCCCATTTGTATTGGAGGGCTCGTTTTTTGGCTGGATCGCCATGCAAGGCAGGGGCGCTCGAGATGGCTATTACCGCTGGACTAAAACGCTTTTGAAACAGGAAATCCCAGATTGTATTCCAGAATGGGGCAGACCCGCGTACGATGAGGGCGTTGGCGGAGCCATTTGGTATGTAGGCGTTGCTGCGCCGAAACAGATGAGCGAGCTAATCGCCTCTTTTCCGCCATATCGTCGCTCCGACCTCTGGGCTGGTGTGGGATATCTGATTGGCATGTGGGGGCTGCACGACGAAAAAGATATTCGACTGGTGCTTAAATATTCAGGAGCTTATCGAGAAGGGCTCTGGCGCGGGCTCTTGATGGGCACCGCCGGATGTCTATACAACAAGGTCATGCCTGATCACCTTCCGACTGCCTGCGAGATCATTTTGAAGGCTCCGTACGGCGATGTAAGCAAGATAATCGGAGAGGAAATGCAACGGATCGGAACTGCATTCACGTCAGCGCAACAATTTAGTGAATTTCAATCCGGAATCGTTCGAACAGTAAAAGGTTGAGTTTGCTGGTCCAGTGGCTATTTCGTTGCTCTTCAAAAGTTAAAAACTACGCTAAGACCGTAGTTATGCCGCAGGGTGGCGATTTGACGCTTCCTCGATTGTGAGGGATGCAGAGTGATCGGTTTTCACAATTAACCTTTGGCAATAGGTTGGTTCTGGCGATCGTGAATGCGGGAGATCCGCATGCGTACGTTAACTACAAGATCTTTGTCCTCGCCAGTCTATTGGCTCTCGCTAGGCGAGCAAGATTGCTTGAAGATATTTTCGTGGTTTGGATTGAGAACTTGACCTGTGGTGCAAATGATTCGATCACCGGAACAGCTGAGTCGCTGATGTTTGTGAAGTCCAGTCTGACTAGTGTCAGGCACGGTTGCTTTTTTAGATATCTCAAACCTAGTTCGGTTACGCGCGTTCTGCTTAGATCTAGCTGCGTCAAGTTTTGCATCACTGGCATTTGCATCAGCGTTATATCGGAAATCTCATTGTTGGCGATGTTGAGGCTAGCCAATTTTTTGTTAAAGTTCTGGAACGAACCTTTTATCTGTTTGTCAGTCAGACCGCAGGAGGACAGTTCGAGAATTGAGAGCCCTTTGAGCGATTTCAACGGCTCTAGTGTTTCGACATTCAGCTTCGTACCATTCAGACCAAGGTGATCTAGGGTGACCAGTTTTCCAATGGAAATTAGTTCAGCAGACCGTAACGGTGCTAAATCGCATAGACGAATATGACGCAATGACGAGAGTGTTCCAAGTCTTTTGAGCGCTTCTGCGCTGACTTTATTGCCGCTAAAGGAGAGCGTTTGTAAGTTCTTGAGTTTCGCTATTTCTTCCAAAGTCTTGGCACCAGATTTGGTGTATCCAATTCTTAGGTTTTCTAGAGGAAGCTTGCTGAGAGAAACTGAACCGTTGTCGGAAACATTGGTGTACTCGACATTCAGGTCTGCTAGCTTAGGCATATGTCCGGCAGCGAATAGAGCCTGATCTCCTACCTTTGTTCTATTTAGATTCAAGCAGTAAAGATTGACGAGTTTCGAAAGGTGTTTTGCATCAGCGTCGGTTATCGTGGAGTCTTGCATGTCCAGTTGAACCAGCCCTGTAAGAGCTGTGATGGACTCCACCTCGCCTTCGACGAGTCGCTGATAGCTAATGTCGAGGCATTGCAAACTATCCGGCCGTAATTTGCTTATCAACTTGGTGAACTCGTGGGGTTTGCCTCCAGTGTATTCCAGAATCAACGGTACATTTGATGGGACTACGATTCTGCCTTTCGTCTGCGAGATAAATCGACGAGGCTTTAGTATTCGAGGATCTCTGGAAACTGCTGCATAGAGATCAGCAAGGATTGGAGGGTCTTCCGGAAAATCAATTACTCGCCGTGTTGGGTAGGTGGAAGATTTTTTCGGTGGTTGCCCCTCCTTCGCGTGAACTCGATTGGGGATGAAAGGAGCCCAGCATGACGTCACTATCAGGGACGCAATGACGACGCTTCGCTCGACTTTCTGCAACATGTGGCTCGGATTCCTCGGCAGCCTCGCGCGTTTGGCGATTAGTAGGGTGGTTCAGTGGGAAAGATTAATCCAAAAATTGCGAAAAGCTTACTGGCAACACTTGAGTCTCCGGCTTTTCATGCCGGGGTTACGGTAACACATTAGGAGTCGCGTGTTTCAAGTGGATCCTCTAATTTGTATCCCAATCCGTGAATTGTGCGAAGTGGACAATAGCCGCTTTCTGTTAGCTTCTTCCGAAGACGGGAGACAATTATGCGAACGGCCACATCGGTCGCTGGTTCGTCGAACTTCCAGAGATAGTCAATGATCGCCTCATGCGAATAGACTCTGTTCGGATTTTTCATGAACAGCTCGAGAAGGACAAACTCCTTTGCTGTCAGGTCTACAGGCTTCTGATCGATAGTTACTGTGCGTGATTCGACAGCTAGTTCCAGGCGATGTGCCTTAAGGATCGCATCGGCGTAGGTTGAAGGGCGTCTAGCCAACGCTTTTATTCGAGCCTGCAGTTCTCGCAGTTCGAACGGTTTCGTCAAGTAGTCGTCCGCGCCGAACTCAAAACCTGCCTCTTTGTCATTAATACTAGACCGGCCGGTCAGCATGATAACAGGGGTGGTAGTGCCTTCGTCTCTAATCAACTTGAGAAAATCGGCACCACTTATTCCGGGAAGTTCCCAGTCTAAGATGATGACTTCGTATCGCTTGAACTTCATTAGCTCAAATCCATCTTCAGCAGAATTCACTGTATCGATCATATGGTTCTGCTGTTCGAGCCAGCCGCTAACAACTTCCGCATATGGTGCGTCGTCTTCGATAAGTAATAGGTGAGACATAGAATAAACAGTGGCAGAGAGGTTCAATAAACAGTCATCATCGAGCTCGAAGTTTAACAGTTTTGCATCAAACGATGTACCTGTTGTACCCTGACTTTGCCTTCTGCATTCATGACATTCGAGGAATTCTGAACCAGAAGATTGAACCTGACCCGTTGACCTGTTCGACACCGATTTGTCCACCGTGCGCTTCGACGATTGTTTTACAGATATACAACCCGAGACCGAATCCCTTTGAGCGTTTTTCTGCCGAAGAAGCCCCCAACTGGGTAAACTTATCGAAAATTTTTGTCGAGTCTGTTTTGTTAATTCCTGGTCCCTGATCCTGCACTTTCACGATGCAGTGTTCGCCGTCCTTTCCTACAGAAACAGTGATGACTCCCTCTGGCGGAGAGTATTTGATTGCATTCGAAATGATGTTTTGAAAAACCTGATGTAGCCGGAACCTATCGCCGCGAACGATATAGTCTTGTCCCAAGTTGGTATGCACCGAAATCAGCTTCTCTTGTGCCAACAGTGCAAGAGAATCGGTCGCGGACCGGGCAAGTGCTGCGAGGTCTATCGTCTCGAGATCGAGTTCGACTCTCCCTGACTCGAGCTTCTCTTCATCAAGCATTACGTTGATCATGGTCACCACTCGTTGAAGGCTATCGATCATAACTTTGCCTGTTCGAGTACCCTTCTCATTGATAGGTCCATACATTGTGGTTGAGATGAGCGCTTCGAGATATGCCGCAACGGCACCGAGTGGCGTGCGTACATCGTGGCTCATCATGTGCAGAAAATCCTTTTTTAGCTGTTCCAGCTCCATCGCTTTCTGAATGTCATGCGCCACGCAAAAATACATCTTGTACTCAGCCGACCATGAGAAGGAGCAGCTTACCCAACGCAACGATTGATCGGAAAGCGCGATCTGCATTTTTTCACCAATGGCTTGATTGCTCTTACTGTTATCCGCTGCGAGGTCCTGGAGCAGGGCTTGTACCCTTGCTTTGTCGGGAGCTGAAATGAGGTCGATGAAAAGTTCATTCGATTTGTTTACTCCCCATTGCTCGATTCCTGTTTCGTTGATCTTCGAAATCAAAAATTGATTATCGAGCGAGAAAATGACATCGGCGCTCTGGTTAACGAATGCCTGCTCTTTTGCTTCGGCCAAGCGAAGATCATTAACCATCTTATGAAAGAATCGATCTAGTTGTGCGATTTCGTCCGTGCCCTCTAGTGTAGGATTTAGCAATTCCTTTTGCGAAAATAATTTTGTGTTGCCGGTGATTGTGTTTAGTCTTCCGGTAATGTTGCGCACGATGAAAAATGCCATCAGGAATACGACTACGAGGTTGGCGATCAGTCCGCCAATGAGCCAATCGGTTATTCGCTTGGAAAGAGCTGTTTGCTTCTGTCTGATCTCGTGGGTTTTCGTCATCTGGGCCTTGTTGAGGTCTGCTAATGCATTCATCAGGGTCGGTACCGTGCGATAGAGATCCCCTCTCATGAAATTACTGTTGAGAGAGATGACGGATAAATCGCGGCTATCTATAGCCTTCTGTGCTTCCAGAAGTCTGTCCATTGCAACTTCCAATTCTTTCACTACGAAATTGACTTTATTTGTGTCTGCACCTGCTAGCTTCGCTGCTGGTCTCAAGCGAGGCGTGTCGGCTGCAATCTCTCTCCTGAGTGATTCCATTTTTTCTACTGACTTTGGATCCTCTCCACGAGTAAATCCATACAGAACGGTCGTTCTGGTTGCTTCCATGGTAGAGAGTGATACCTTTTCCAATTGATGTATAAAGGTCCGAGAGCGGCGTTCGTGTTCAAGCAGCTGAACAGATTCTTGCTGCATATGATAAAGCATAGAAACCAAGACGCATTCGAAAAGAAACGGAACAAGGATCAAGACAAAGATTTTTTGAAAAACGGTGAGTCTGCTGATCATCATGAGCTACCTTGGTGGACGGTTTTGTCGTTCTTCTTAACAGCCGTCACTTGAAGTCATAGTGTTGCTTAATTTGCTCAATTATAGGTTGTATTCGTGAAGAGCAGCACGCCGGATAAGGCTTTGATTTCGATCGTAGTTTCGTCGTCAAGTATGAATGATCGATGCATATTGAACACGTTTGACTTTGTCGCTACCGTAAGTCTGAGAGTCTAGAAAATTCCTTAGCAGCAGCAACACAGGAAATTTGAATACGGTTTCATATACGGCCAGCACCGTATATGAAACCATCCCTTGCTACTTCTGGTGTAGCTCCTCTCGAACTAAGAATTTATGGAGCTGTCAATTCGATACTCGGATCCAGTCCGACATGGTGATAGAGACGGTAGAGAGCAGGGCGATCCCTCAGTCCCTGAGGCGTGTACCCATTCTCTGGGGCATAGGTCAAGCCGTTATACGGCCGGGCGTTACTTGTCCCCAATAGTGCAAGTCTTCCATCGCTATCGTAGACAAGACTATCAGGTGCCAATCCCAGGGCTTGCTCTATTGAGGCGCGCTGAGTAGCTGTCAGCTGCTTACCAGACTCCACAGAATATCTCAGGTGAAGAAGAGTCTCTACTTGTCGATCTATCAAGAACGCCCTGGGAAGAGAGGCCGCAGGCCAACTATCCCTCACAATTCCAACTCTTTGCGTTCGATTGTCCAATCGCTCGACATTGCCACTCCTGTGAGGTGTCGGCAATGCCAATCCCGCAGAGTCAAGTATCTCGGAGACCCTCGCTTGAATCAACCGGGCTTGCTCTGGTGTAGAACAATACAGAGTGAAGCCCTTGGCTCCCTGTCCGGTGCCGTCTGGTCTCACTCCACTGGCACTGGTCGACTGAGATGTCGCGTAGTATGGATCCATTGTTTTCCAACTTTCGACCAATGTGCGTAGTGCTGGGTCACGCTTCAACGCCGGAATCAGCACACTTTGAACACGAACCAAATCATGTGGATCAGATATGGCGACATGGACCTTAACGTGACCAGGGTCAGTTTGCGATGTGGTGTAATCTTCGAACCATAGTCCGCTTCGGTAAAGATGGTACTCTTGACCGTCTATAGTCAAGGTTCGATGTGCGCCAGCAAATTCCTCTACAGCCATGCGATTTGGGATGAGCTCTGCTGTCCTAAGTGGTTCTGTTGGTGTGTTGGTAATCCAGAGGTGCTGTCCGCCTTGGTCGGGTTGACCGCCGATCCAGATTTCATCTACGTTCTTCAGGTAGACTCGCTCGCGGTACTTAAGGCATCGCCACTCTGTTCCTGTTCTGACCCACGTACCTAAGCAGGGATTGCTGTCTTGAGTCGACATGTTTTCGAAATATACGCCTCCATCATCTTTGAATAGGAAGCCGTGCCGGTCGGCCACATTGGTGAGGGCGTCATCGACTTTTACTTCGGAACGAGGATTTCGTCCAATCCTGACCGGCAAATCGTTAATGGTGACCCTCGTTAAATTGCCTTCGTGTCCGACCCTAACGGTTTGGTCTCGGGAATAGTAGACGCATGAAAGCCAGTCCTCCGATATCTTGGGCTGGATCCCCAGCGCAATGTCGAACTTCCTAGCCAAGATTTTCCCGCGCAGTTTCGGTTCATGTTTAGTCATGTCTTCGAGATAGCCATTCAATTCTTTGACGGCGATCAATTTTTCTTTCGAAATCATCAAATTCAAGGTCTCGACGTCCTCAGGCGTTAACCTGCCTGCCCGAACCGCATTCTCGAGCTTGACTCGGTCTATCCCCTGGCTCTGGAGTGCCTCCAGCTCTGCCTTGAGCTTGAGCCCCGAAGTGCTGTTGGGCTTGTTGAGAGCTTCTTGAGAGCGAATCCAGTTAAATGCATCTGCTCTAGCCGCACGATGGTGGCCTCCGAAGTGATGCTCGAGCATTTCGACGCTCCAACCACGCTCATACAAAGCTAGAATGATTTCTTGTTCTTTGCTGTCTCGGCCGGTAACTCCGTCTCTATCGGTGCCGTTGAAGTGTCTTTCTGACCACTCGCCGCGGTCTCGCTTAAACTTGACGTACTCGGAAGAGTACGCTTCATTGTTCATTTGATTTTGCAGCAGATGTAGCTTTTCTTCCATTGCTGTGAGTGCGTGCTCAGCCAGCAGGCGCTTACCTGCCTGTGAAGTAAGGAACTCCTTAAAGGCTTTCACTGTCTGCTCAGGCGGAGTGATTGTGTTATCCACGGGCTCGCCTGTGCGAAGATTGAAATCATGTCCGTCGATTTTGACAATGATTTCCGGGAAGAGTCCAAATCGATCTGTCGCTCTGCCAAAGCGCGAGAGTATCTCCATGTAGTCTCGAAGAATCTCTACCTGGCGTTCTGGTGGGGCAGCTTTGAAGGCGTCATGATCAAACGTGTGCTCCGTCCAGATGGGCTTCATCTTTGAGCCGGGAGCAAGCTCTTCGATTCGGGTGGCAAGCTTCAAAGCCGTATCCATGTCCCCCGCCATGAACGCTTCTGTGAACTTGTCCACAAGCTCGAGGGCTTTCCTTCCTTTCTCGCTAGCAGTCCATTCCGAGGATTCATTGATTACCTTAGACTCCGTCCGTGCTTCTTGTTTTGTTGGTGTGTGTGCATCCGGATGGAGACCAGCGGGTGGTCTTGCTTCACCGCGGGTGGTGTCTTCCATGACTATCGGCTTCAAGCCAGGAGTGGCGCCCAGTGGTAATACTCTCCACTTCCCGGGCGACACCTGCTCTACAAGGAGACCTTGTTGTCTCATATACTTGACCATTTGTATTTCGGTGACGCCTTCCTCCAGTTTGAACCTGAATGTTTTTCCAGGTTCCCAGCTTCCGTGCCTGAAGATTCTGCTGTGCATGGCGCCTTGTCCCATTGCCAGCGCCGTTGAAAGCGCGAAGGAAAGCCCGAACTGACCCCACTCGCCCATCGCTTCGACACCTTCGTGACCAATCGCTTTGTGTATGCCTGTCTCGAGTCCTAGTTGCGCCGCGGTGAAGGTAGTGTTGAGCAAAATCTCGCTCGATAACTCTCTCATGAATTGTTTGAGGTAAGATTTCGCGATCGGGTTCAGGCTGGCGTTGGATTCGAGAAGTGCCAAGCGCTCCGACTGCGACGCAAGTTGAGCAATGTTTTTCGGTGGAGTCGCCTGAAACAGGGATTTCACCGCCTCACTCGAGGTCATGCCGGATACGCGATTTAGAATGCCGGCAGTGGCAACAAAAGCCAGCCAATCGCGAGTCGCCTCGACTGCGTAGGGGCCCGCCACGTCGGTCAAGATATGTCCTAAAGCTTCGCTTTCGCTCTTAAAAACTCCGCGATAGGCTCTCCTATTCCAGTCACCGATTCGAGCACCTTTGTTGTCGTAGCTGCCAACACCGGTGTATCCATCCTTGTTTATTTGAAACAAAATTTCCTGGGTAGACTCGCGGGCGGCAAGACCACCCACCGCTACCCAGGCCCCGACTGCTGCCGGCGAACTGACGCCGAAAGTAGCGCATGCAGCGACCGTTGCTGCGCAAGCACCAATCGTGATACCAATCATCGCGCCGTTTTCCTTGAACCACGTTGTTAGAGTGGCGGCGCTCAGTCCGCCGTCGAGGATGCGATTCAGCATCTGATCGACCTGCTTGTGTTGATTGGTCAGGTTGCCGTTTTCATCTCGATACAGTGGCTTGTCGTCGAATTTGTTGAACAGGTTATGAATGTTCTTGTAGTTCTTGATTCTACTTTCGAGGTCTTTGATCGCCTGCTCATTGTGCGCATTGGGATTTCTGTGGAATTGCTCGAGAGCGACTTCCATAACTTTGATGCGCTCAGATAGATCGAAAAGATCTTGACGGGTAATTGGACTATCTTCGTCACCGTTTAAAGCGTTCTTGATCCTTTGAGCTTTCTCTTTCATCAAGGCGATTGAGCCTTCGTAGACGGATCCTTTCGTCGCGGCGTCAACCATCTTACTGAGCTCGTTGAGGTCGTCCCCCATCGCCCGCGATTGACTTGAGAATTTTAGCAAGGTCGGATCTGAATCAATTCTGCCAAAGATGTGTCGACGCAGTGCAGGAGCGTCGATCTTGTTTGTCTCAATTCGATCGAGTTGCAATAGTCCCCGACAGAGCGAACTACGCAGCTTGTTCATTTCAGTTTCGGTGAGTGACTTTGGAACTTCAGGATTGGTGAACAGGTTGGCGAGTTCTATCGCTTGTGGAGACAGCATCTTTCGATTAACAGCTGTCGTCAATGCTGCCTTGAGCTCGCGGTTGTCGGGATCCAGCTTTCCGCTCAGAGGCAGAAGTCTCTCAATTGTTTGAAGTTCGGGAGTGCTGTATGCAGCATTCAAACCCAGAGCCTCTCGAATCCCCTGGAGCGCCTTGCTTCTGTCGTAGTATGAACCAGGTTTTACCCCAGATGTATAACCTGGTATCAGATCCCAGTGACTTGTTCCTCTGAGGTTATGGCGGCGAAGTATGCTTGCGCCTTGAAGAGTGGTATCGCTGGAAATGGTCAAGTCATGCCAGAGGCGCGTCAATTTGGCGAGCAGTACTCCGTGCTCAGTCCATAATCTAATAGCCATTTCATCGGCATTCTTTTGGTCGCCTTTGTTGAGAGTCTCGATGTATTCGCGCATACTCTGGGAAAGTTCTATTCCAGCTCGCTTTTGTTCGAGTTTTTCAATCACCTGTTCACCGGCTTTGATTTCGGCGGCGCGGAGGTTAAGTTGCGTCGCCAGGCGAGTTTGTTCGGCGTTGAGGACGGCGTCACGTCCGTTGTTGCCAGTGAACAGTCCGGTGATCTGGTTCCCAAAGTTTGCGCCTTTCTCAGTACGCTTAACGAAGTCTTCGAGGAGTTTCTTTCTGAGTTCATGCAGTTGACGAACTTCGCTATGATTGTCGTTGATTTCCTTACAGCGTTTTGTGAGGATGCCTTCCAGGTCGTTCGATAAGTCTTTCAGTAAGGCTTTGTAGTATTCTGAGTTTTCTAACACTGTGACTTCTTTGTCTTGAACTTTTTCTGTGTTGTACATCTGACCGAGGACCACCCGCGCATCAACGTCAGATGCGCGTTGCCAACGAATTGCACTCTTGTCGTCTTCAGATAACGACTTCCAATTTAATTCCATCTTCTGAGAGTCCGTTGGCTCAACGAATCCCAAGAACTCCTTCTTCGCCGTGATAAGATCATCCCAGCCCATTAACTTAGCTCTCAGATGTCCGGGAAGAGCATTGACCATCTCGATATTGGCCACGACGTTTCGCAAAACGTCCTGACCGGTGGTAACCTTGCTGCCGGTAACTCTAGTGTTGTTTTTCTCAATTCTCTCAGCGATCTGGACCACGGTAGGCGGATCGCCTGGCTTAAATGATTCGATGGGGGAGCCTAATATGCCCAGGCTCTGAATGATCAGGGCTGAGGGTCTGGGAAGCATCGCGCCGTCAACGATGCGATTTATCTGAGCGGATAATTGTACGTCGTCGGTGCTTTTAATAGGCTTGCCCCTGTAATAATCTAGAAGGGCCAATCGCAGTCTCTCGTTGGCATGGCTCGGCTTAGAGTTCTTTTCGCTGTCTGCGGCTATGATGACCGGCTTGCCCTCTTTTATCTCGCCAGTGGCGATCGGCCATGGCAGGTCGCGGAATGAGCGAAACGCCAACTCTCGCGGACCTTCTTTCCCGTCGAGATTGTGAGGTGCCTGTATAAGGACGCTCAGTAGGCACTCGCTTACTGCAGATTTGAAGATGTTGACGTGCTCTCCTTTTATTCCGAGATCCTCTAAAATCTGACTGCCGCTCTTGATGTTTTTCAGGACTTTTTTAATGGCGTCCTGTTGAACAGTTGAGAGTTCAAGCTCCTTCATCACCTCATCGAGGTTTTCAGAGTTTGCGATTGCTTTATGAATCTTATCCGCAGGCTTGCCGGTGATCTTCAGTTCTTGCAAGGCCTTTCTTACGGTATTACCGGCAGTATTAAAGCTAGCATCTCCTCCGAAGGACGCAAGGCGCGACACCTGGTCCTCATTCAAGTTCTTGCCGAAAGCTGCCAGTGCTTTCATAGCTGCCAGGCGCGTTGCGAAGTCCACTTCTTTGCCCGCAGAGATTGTCTCGACCAGTTTCGCGATAATCTCCGCTTGATGCTGCGGTGAAATTTTGTCCACGTGAATTTGGAGTTCTCGAATCATCGTATCGGTCAAGTTGTTGTTGACTGTATCCACGTCAGCCTGTTGCCAGTGGGATACCATTGCAAACAGTCCTTTGGCTGCGCTCCGGTGGCTGGCATCATTGGGTGTGGATGATGTTGCCAGGGCAGCCTCTCTGACTGCGGACATCGCCTTATCACGTAAGGCGGATTGCCCGTCAGGCAAACCGGACGCTATGCGACCCAGTGCGGCTATCCGTTGATTGTTGTCCTTGAAATGGGCTTCTTCTCTGCCGCGTGTCTGGATAGACAGAATTGCCTCAACCACACTTGATCGTGCTCCAGGTATGTCGGCGCTGAGCATGAGTGCCTTTGCGGCGCGCTCCGCGATGGGATCGATCACTTCAGTGATTGTTTCACCCTCGAACTTGTAAGTCCGAGTTGGATTTGCGGTCATGTTTTTATCGGCCATACCGCCGGCGATACCAGAGATAATTTGAAGGCTCGCGATGACTCGGTCGCTTCGCCTCTTGCTGTCAAAGTCTTTGGCGAAAGTTTTTAATTGGCCGAAGTGTTTGGCAAACTCGGGATTGCCAACGCCTTGGAGATAGATTTCGGCAAGGACGTTGCACCCTTTGGCGTCTGATTCAATCGCTTCGAATATCCCGATTAATGACTCCTTGGCGCTTTTTCCGGTCACGGCAGTCTTCAAAGTTTCAGTCAGGTTTTGGATCGTTTGTTTTATCGTTTTGTTCGTCTCTGGGTCATCATTGTCGGCACGTTGTCCGGTGGTTTTGGCAAGAGCCAGCGCGACTGCTGCGGTTTCCTCTGTCGTCAGCTTCTCGACCCGGGCGATTCTGAGTAGGGCGTTAGTCGCGCATTGAAGAAGTTCGTGCTTGACGTGGCCATCCATAGTCTGAAGATTCGGGACATAGATCGGTCTATTTCCGTTGATCGTCGGATGATTGCGCATCCACGAGGCTAGTTGGGATTTGTGCTGATCTCCGACAAGCACGGCTGATAGCGCGGCTCTAGCGTACGGATTACCTTTTGTCGCCTCTCTGACAAGTTCGTTGACTGCTTCCTTAGCCTGCTCCGGTTTTGGCTTTTCTGTATCAGCTGCTTCGGTGAGTCTTGCTATAGATGCGGTCGCTTTTGTCCACTTCTGCCAGTCAATCGCCGACTCGTTCGCTTGTCCTCCTTCCTTGACGGACGCCTCGATTTCAGATTGGAGTTGCCTGGTGACGCGTTCGTAGTCGGTCGGCTTCGACTGCGGTCCGAGATCACTCACGATACGGGCGGCGCGGTATTCATCAAGCTTGGCGATGCTGTCTGTGAAGTGAGTACTCAGATCTTTGAGGGCAAATATGATCTTTTTATTCCTGGTTTCCTCGTCGTCCTCATCCGTGCCTTTCAGATCGTCCAGCACATTCTTTAGGTGGGAAACCAGGCTGTGCTTAGGGCCTTCTTCCTTGTCCATCTTCTCTTGGAATTCCAGAAGCATCTCGTTGGTGACATAGTGATCCTGGGCGAGCATTATCATTTTTTCGATGTTGCTTACGAGGGCTGCTACGGCCGTAGCTTTCTCCTCGTCGCCTGCGCCACTGGTCGGATTATACAGTCGGTTTGCTTCGACGATACTGCGGGTGGTGCTCAGCCCTTGGTCCAGGGATTCCAGCGCCTTTACGACACTCTCGAATCTGTAAGTTGTATGCAGATTGTCAAAGCTGAGCTTATTCAGCTGGATAATCGAACTTTGCTTGCGCTCTTCATCTGTGACCTTCAGATCCTGCTTCAGCTCCTCGACTTGCTTGGCGGAAAGCTCCTTGCCTTCGATAAGTGTTCTCGTGTGTTCTGCGATTCGACTCGGCAGGATTTTAAGGTCGATAGCTTTCTGAAGCAGCGTTTTCAGAGCCGCGTCATCGGGCAATTTAAACGGACCATTTTCAGGCGGTAAGTGTTGCTCAAGCGCGGCTCTGGCCGGTTGACCAGGTGATGTTCGCAACAAATAGTCATCAACCAGATCCAGAACTCTATTTTGATCACCTTTCTGCTTTTGTTCCGCAATGCTCAGGAGCTCTTTCAAGCTTTCCGGCTTTTGCAGCGCTTTGAGCACGTCGCCTGTTTGGAGACTAGAAAGTTTAATCATCAAATCTTCTTGAGGAGTGGCATATTGATTGATGAGTTGTCTGACGCCGGGTCTCGACAGGATACGCTCGGCTTCTGCTCGATTCCCATCGAGAAGCGCTTTGTGGAGTTTTTCTCCATTCGAACCGGCCTTTCTTAAGGATTCGACCAGCTGCAAATTAGGGTCCCCGAGGTTTCGTTCGGTCACTGCCAGTCGAATTAGCGCATCGGAAACCTTTTGGGGATCGCCGATGTTATTCAATGCATCTTGTATGGCATCGGCCGAAGCAATCACTTTGAAGGCCTCGTTAAGTTCGAGTGAAAATTCCTTGCCGATCTGGTCCAAGGCCAACCTTTCCAGTTGCTGCAAACTAGCTTCTCTCGATTGACCGGTGGCCACGGATACTTTTTGAATGGTGGTGGCGAATGTGGTGCGTCGTTGTTGCACCTCTTCGACGACCTGTTGTCTGACTTGCTCGACTTGCTCCAACGCAGATGTTCGAGGTTGGGGCATCCCGGTCTCGCTGCGCTGGGCGAGATAGTTCATGACGCCGCCGGCGTCTCCTACAAACTCCTGACCATCCCGCTGCCTCTCTGCGAATTCATGGCGAGCTAAATCAAGCAGTGCGGCATCTTTTCTTTGCTTTGCCTCAGCTTTCCGCTCCTCTGAGTCGGAGGAGTCGATCGTCGCCATTGCCTCGGACAGGCGGAGAGCGGCATCCAGAGTCGACAGTTTGCGCAATGCTTCGAGCGAATAGCTATTGCCATTCTGTATGCCTTTTCGTAGGCTGTCCAGTGCCTGATTACGCTCGAAGTCGTTGTTCGCTGATTTGTACTGATCCAGAGCCAGCCCTACAAATTCGGACTGGTCGAGAGCAGTTGGACTTCGTAAGAGTTCGTCCATGCGCTTCATTCGCTCGGCTGAAGTTAGACTCGGCCTGGACTGCTCCTCAAATTGTTTGAACAAAGCCTTTCCTTCGTCGAGCACCTTGCCGATTTGCAATAATCCCAGGTTCTTTGCGGCCGTTTCCATCTCCGCTGTCGGTCTGGGGCTCAGGTATCTGGGGGTCCCGCCCGCTCTTTCCAAAGTGGTTGTCAATTCGATATCACCATTGCCCTCTGCTTTCATGAAGAGAGTTGAAAACTCCTGAGCCAATCCATTAGAACCAACTGTCTTGACCAATCTGGGGTTGAGGTCTAGTGCTTCCCTCAGGAGCTTGCGCGCCTCTACATCTTCGCCGTCCAGAATCATCTCGCCGGCAAGCCGAAGCTTTAGCTGGCTGCGAAATTCACCAATGTTTTGCAGCTCAGTGAGCCCAAGTCTGACTCGGTTCGAGGCTTCAGGGCTGTTTGCCGACAATATTGCAAGTCGCTCGAGATAGTTTCGTCTTTGAATGACAAAGTAGGGTGCATCAATTGTCTTTATCACTTCTTCCAGTTTCGTTCTGTCGAGTCGTCCTTCTGGTGCGGGTTTACAAAGTTCGGAGATCTTGTCTGTTAGAACAGGAGTCTGATCGTCCATTACGGACTTGATTATCTCCTTGGCTCGCGTAGCAAGGTCCGGTCCGTACTGTTTCGAATCGTTCGCGACCACTGCTAAATCGCGTATGACAATTGGTCCGTATTTGGAGAGCAGTTCTTCGGCTGAGCTGCGTTCCAGTGCCGTGGGCGCTCCTAACTGTTTAACCAGCAGCTCGATAAGTGGTTTTTCTGCTTTCTCGCTTGCGATTGATCCAGGCGATAATACAGACTCTATAGTGTTTTCCTTATCTCTGCATTTGATGCTAGAGACGGTGTCAGTCTCAGATATTTGAATTGCTTCGACGGCCGACCTTTGCTCTTCGGTGGACCAGTTTTTGACCGTCTTGAACGTATCCAAGGCCAGTCTGCGCTTGGCGTTCGGAAGTGCACAATTGTCAGCGATCTTGGTTATGCGATCGAGAATTAAGTCTCTGTCTTGCTTCGAGAGATGTGGGAAAACATCTTTAATACCTTCTGCAATCTGCGGTGTTAGATTATTGGTAAATGATTTAACGTCTTCCGGTGTCCAGAGCGCTGCTTTGCCAAGTTGAATTAGTCCACGAATGGCATCTTTGAACGATTTGCTATCTGGCCGCATAGCATTCTCGTCGGCTTGTGTTCGGAGAGACCGAGACCAGGTTTGCTTTACCTCGGTGGACGAAGACCCAGGTTTGTCGGCGCCGGATTTGACTATTTCGCTCAACACCCTTGCAGCTTGCTCGGCAGCTGGTGTGTCCGTGCTGGTCGTCAGTGCGACCAGGATCTTGAGTCCGGGCTCATCGCAAGCTTCGCCCAGCTCTTTCAGCTCCTTTAGTTGTTCTTGAAAAACGTCTTTGGTGACATTTCCAAATGCTATTGTTTTTAGATAGATATCGGCGAGAGTTCTGCGGGCTGTGATGGAGTCGATAGCGTCGAGCCTGACCAGCGCTTTGATAATAGCGTTGGAAACCGAATCGTTTTGCCCATCCTTCGCTTCTTTAAGCAAAGCATCGTCCAGGGCTTTTAGATCGCGACTGGCTTCTTCACCATCTTCTGTGACTTTAGCACCGTCGATCTCGAGTCGGATTCTCAGATTGGCCGCGAGGTTGATTTGTTCCGGTGTCAGTTTGCCTTTCTCGCTCTGGTCGGCCAAATCACGTGCGGCCGCCTTCCATATGTTGATGCGAACAGAGCTTGCCCCAATGTTGGCGCAGACTGTGTCGATGATGTCGTTCGGACCGACCATCTTGTTGAAACGTGCGTAGCGAACCATTCCAAGATTGGTATTGCCAAATCTGTCGACCGCCAGCCTGGCTTTGTTGGATGTGCCTTCGATCTCCACGAGTCTTTTCAGCGATGCCATCGAGGTGGTATCTGCGGAATCGAGCGCTTTGATTAGCTCGTCGATCAGCCTCTTTTCGTCAGGCTCCTCGTGTGCGACGGGGGACTCAGGTGCGCGTTGCGTTTCATCGGCATCTTCGAATGATGCAGGATCGAAGTCCGAATGTTTTTCTGTATGCGTTTCTGATTCCGGTTGTTTTTCTGATTTACTACATCCGTCTCTCGCTTCCTGTGTAGCGCTGCTGGTGTCTGTCTCGTATTCTTCTTCTTGATCATCGAAAGCTATCGTCAAGTCGGCAAAGTCCGACATACATCTGTTGCTAATGGACCTCTTGATTTCTTTTATGATTTCCATCGAACCGGCCGATAGAGCGTCTCTGGCCAGTACGTCGCGTACGGATTCGAAGACTTCGTTGATACTGTCTCTATTTTCTGGGTCTGGAGTTTGATTGTGAGTGAAGCTTGTCGACATTTTTGAACCTTCGTGAGTATATGGTTGGTATACAAATCGAGCTTGGTCTAATCCGCTGTCTGCCTTGGTGTCGAGGCAAACTTCGGTGATGGTTTGGTTGCTTGGAGTAAATAGGAAGTCCAGGCGCGGCTGTTCCAAAGTTGAAGCAACGCCTGCAGATAAAGATAAAATCGAGAAAAACGTCTGTGCCTGCGTGAAATCAGACGATAGAGTGGCTAACTACTATGTTAACAATGCGAATCGCCAAAGTCTGCAAAGAAGTTCAACCGATACCGGTTTTGTTCTGTGCGAATTCAATTCAAAAGTATTGGCTCGTAGTCCTTGCTATACATCCGATTGCCCTCCCTCGTCTGCACGAACGATAGTACTTGGCAATTGTTTCAACTTTCTATCGAGTTGCGAAGATTGCTTGGGATATGGACGAATGCTTTGCTCGCGAGGTGAAACTGCGCCATACAGCGAACTGAGCAGTGCATCTGTTATTAGTTGAAAGGGAAGCGGAACTTTGACCGGAGAATTATTTTTGATACTTTGTTGTGCTCGTATCAGAGGGCGAAGGTTAGGGGGCCAGTCTGGACGATATTAACTGGGTACTCACAGATGATTTTCGTCGAACCAGGACGAGTACGGCTTCGCCCTCTTCCGAAATCACAGATGAAACGACTCGAATGACACCTTTCGTGATGCTCAGCGGCTAAAAAGAAGAGTCCTTGAACCAATCGATTAACAGTTGCGCCAGCATTTCGGGTTGTTCTGTCGGAATCCAATGACCACAATTTTCGATACGCTCGTAGCGCCAAGTGTTCTTCACGTACTTGCTCGAATTTAGCATCTGCTCTTCGGTGAGGGCTACGTCGCCTGTGCTGTAGACGCCCATGACAGGGACAGTGCATTCGGCCGTTCGCTCCAACAATAATTCCGAGAAGTTAGCTCTGTACCAATTCAAAGCGGCAGTTAGTCTTCCACGCCGCGAGAGATCGCTAATCCACCGATCTACTTCATTCTTGTTTTTTGAGAGCCGACGAAACCTGGCGAAATGTCCGGCTCTCAGTAGGATCTCTGCGATACCACGAAGTTGGAACATTAGAACGTACCAGCCTTTCTTCTTCTGTTCCCAACCGGCATCTCTGTACGAGTTGGGATGTCCGACAGAGATTGCGGCGTAACTATGAACGAGATCTGGACGATCGATTGCCAGCCTCCAGCCAATCAATGCCCCCCAGTCATGACCGACCAAACGTACCTTCTCACTAATGCCTTGTTGTTCAAGGACGGCTATGGCGTCCTTGACGATTTTGTCGATTTTATACTCAGATACCGCCTCTGGTGCCTCTGATTTTCCAAACCCACGTTGGTCGAACGCTATAACGCAGTAGCCGGAATTCACTAGATACGGTACCACATCATCCCACATCCTCAACGAATCAGGAAATCCATGTAGCAGAAGTAAGGGCGGTCCATCGCCTGAGATCTCGATGTTGAGCTGAATTCTGCTTCCGTGATTTGTCATGCTTATTGCGCCGCAAACTTGTGGTTTTGGTTTCCTCCCTAACAACCTTCTCTGGTGCTTCTACATATGGGGGAGAAAACCATTTGATGTGTTCGGAATAGCATAACCAAGAGCGAGGTGTCAATCATGCAACGGCAAAGTCGAATTGAAATACGAGATAAAGCGTGGTGGCAGCTCTTATGCCAAAGGCGAGTAGCTACTTCGCTACCTCGAAAGTACAACAAGCTAGTCACCGTTCTTCCGATCCGAACGTTCCTTTCCTAATGTTCGTGTCCGTGTATTGCGCGGCTCAAATGGTGCCCGTTCTGCGTAAGCGAGTCTCGAGAAAATCTTGCTGAATGTTTCAAGACTCATTGTAAAGGCACCATGTCCCAGGTCAGTAATTCCTTCTGGCGCTGTGTTGCGGATGCGGTTTTTACGAGTCCTAAAGTGACCAACGGTGACAGGGGAAAAAATTTAGCGTTTGACGCTAAATTTATTGATACCACAGGCAGTGTGTCAATAAATAAGTTCGACGGAAGTCGTCCAAATAGGTGTCGGCGACAAGTACTCGCTGCACGCCAATGGCTCAGCGAGACTCGGCAAAAATTTCTGTATTCATGGTTTTAACTTTAGGGCCTTGATTACAGCCGCACGTAAATCGGGAATGACCTTGCCTTCTGCCGTTTTTCTTCCGGTTTTTTCAATGATGCCATCAGCTTTGATAGCGTCTAAAGTTGGATTTAAACTCATGAGCAATGCGATAGCTCCCGCCCATTGCGGGGCGGCGAAAGATGTCCCGAACGCAAACTGGACAGAATAGTCGGTTTGGTCTATTGCTGCGACGTGAGCTCCAGGAGCAGCGGCCTTAAAATTACCGTAGTTGGAGAAATCAGTAAGAGCGTCGTTCGAGTCGACAGCACTCACCCGGCGGATGTACTTTTCCTTGCTGGGATCCTCGAGTCCATCATTGCCAGCACAATTTACGAAAAGATCTTTCACTTTTCGCCCGGACTTCGCCACTCCTTGGAAGACGGGCGAACTGTTGTATGACGGGATGGGTGGGATTGCATTGACACTCATGTTAATGACTCCCGCGCCACCGCGGATACTATGATTGTCTATGCACCAGGTCATCGCATTTATGACATCCATCGTGTCGAGGGTAGCGTCGTCGTCTGAGACTCTGCATGATGTGATTTTTACCGATAGATTTCTGGAGGCTACTCCACAGAGCAACTTTGAGTTGTTGGTCGTGGCAGCAGCAACCGATGCGACTCCCGTGCCATGTACACCGGAGAACGTAGTCTGCGTCGGTGTCTCTACTACGCCGTTGACACCGTCCACAAAATTGAATTGTTGGAAATTAACCATCTCGTTGCCGCTCGTCACGGGACTCATCCCGGTATCAATTAAGGTGAATCTTGGTTGAACGGCTTGACTGATATTCATCGCATCGAGCAAACAATGCATCTCAGAAAAGTTGAGCTGTTGCAAATCAGTTTGCACGCTGAAAGAAGGGTCGTTGATAGCTGGATTGCAGGCTTGAAACTTCGCCCCTTTTTTTACCTCGGCGGCTTCTAAATCCACATCGCCGGAGGTGAGGACTTTAGTCAGGGCACCTTTCACACTTCCGCTTTTGGGTTGCACTTCGAAAACAGAAAATGCATCTGCGTTGCATCGGACTTCTTTCACAATGGTCAGCCCATGCTTTCTAAGCCGTTCTTTAAACCTATCCACATCCGAATGAGGCCTGTTCATGATTATCAAGCTCTGTCCGGGTGGAATTCGCTTAGCCTCAGCCGGCGACGCGAGTAGTCCAAGTCCAACTGTGACACTCAAGAGCGCAGGTAAATGCCGAATTGAAAGTTGATTAGGTTGCCGCAACATCAGGTCTGGCCTTGTTCTTTCTTCTTACTCCACAAGCTTATAATTAGCTGACTACTAGTGTCAATTAAGTTAACTATAGAAGTAAACTTATGGGAGCTTAAGTGTAGCGCCGGGGGCGGTAGCTGTAGCCGTAACCTTCACCAAGCCATCTGCTCTCTTGCCACTCGCTGACACTGCCACATCTGTGGTTGATTGCACCTGCACCGAAGAAGGCAGTTGAACACAGTTCGATAGGTCTGTCTTTTTGTTTTCCATTACAGATGCAAGCTTGTGAAACTCGTCATTGCTCGCGAGTCGTGCCGGGGATATCGTGCCCTTCACTGGAGCTGGCAGTGATGAGAACACGAAATGCAAGTCGTCGTCCGGCTCGGGTAAATGCACGTTCGCACCGCTTTCATATAGACGGCTTTGAGAGTTCAGGTACTTTTGTTTTAAATCGAACTCGATTAGTCCTGGTATAGCGCTCGTTCCATACACATTGCTTGGGATTCCCTCTATGTACCCAATGTCGACGGACTGGATTGCTGGCCTACTAGAGGTCACCCATGGTAAAGAAAGACCAGACTGCTGGTTGCGCGTATCATTTGTCGTTTTTGTCCACACTTTCAATTGTTGCTCTAAATCATTTAATAAAAGAAGTTTTTCTCCATTAACAATCTGCGCAGAGCGGCGAGATTCGTCGAGAAGCTGCACGGCGAGAGCAGAGAGCTGCGGTGATTGCTTCGAAATTGTGTTTGCCTGTTGCCTTGACGTGTAGACCAGTTGTCGCGAGAATCCCGTCATGTTGTTTAACTCACCCACCCAATCTTGTCCATTGAGCGAGATTGCCAATGTTAGAGCCTGTTCCTCAGCTTTGCTCACATTCCTTTTTTGGTGATTCATCATGATCAAAAAGCTGATAACAATCATCGTCGCAGCTATAAGCATGCAACCAACGCACAAAACCAGAAGCAACGTACTTCCTGCTCTTCGCTGGGTGGTTTTCATCTCTGTGCACCATAGCCCAATAGTTGGCTGCGCCCCGCAGGTTCAGATTGAACTGAAAAAAGAACCGAGGCAGAAACAAAGCCGCTTGGTTGGATTCGAACAGGACGGAAGCCGTAACGCTGAAGCCCGATAATGAAAAGATCAAAATCGTCACGTGGTACCACTATTGATTTGAGCGCCGATTTCTTGACCGCCGCGTCTAGAAAAATTCGGGCGGTGGCATTGGCTGCGGCGTTCGCTTCCTCGACACGGAAGGGCCCATCGCTAACCTTGATTTTGATATTGCCTGGCGTTCCCGGTCTGATGCCCAATTCTTTGTATCGATGAAGACCAATCGCTTGCGATTGAGCATAGTAAATATTTTCGTAGAGGGTATTCGCAACGTCCTCTTCCGTTATATAGCCGGCCTTCTCTAAGGCTTTTTCCTCATCTCCGTACTCTGGAAGTCCCTGCTCAAAAGTAATCGACGCTTTAATAAGAGGCTGAAGGTTGGAATCAGGATAGTTCAAAACTTTGTCCATATGCGAGGTCGATATTGAAACGGTCCAATCCGACGAGACTGAGGACGCCGTGGCAACATGCAGAAACGAACTCAAAGTAGCAATGAGTGCAGAAGCGATTAGCGAAACTTTTCTGCAATTAAGTGCTTTGAAAAAAAATTTTACTGACACTGTCCTCGGCTGCTCCCCGGCTTTCAGATATGTTCGAGTCATTTTATCTCAGCTTAACGGATCGGAGTTAACTCTCGATAGTGGCACAAATCTTGATTTACGATTGCCAATCTTTCACTTTCAAGCGACTCGCAATCGAATGCAGTTCGTCGAGATTCGTCTTCGTGTCGAGGCTCCGTAGTTTTCGGACAATCGGTCTTCGATTTTGCGTAGTTTTTCTACTGGCCGCGGTCTGAATTCCCAACGATAGTCCCTGGTTACACTTTGGGTACATTTTTTTAGGATATTGAGACTGTGCATTTCAACAGTACGTTTTGCATTTTCTCCTTTTTCGCTTCTTCGTCCCCGCGCCAGGTTACTAATGTCTGAATTGAATGTTTCCTCGTCTGTTAAGACGGGGACTGCGTCTGTGCGTGATGACTACGCGCAGCCGCTACTTTCGACTGATACCACTAAGTCCACCGATACCAGGTCGGATTCGGGTGGGATGCAGGCTCGTGACAGTCGCAATCCGGAGACGGAAGAAGACGATGGCGTTCCGGATTTCCCGTCTGAGGACGAGGTATCCAGCCTTATTGGAAAACTTCGGTCTCAGGTACAGCAAGCTGATCCCAGCTTGCCTGAGTTAGATATCGGCGCCCTGGATGGTGAATTGGAGATTCCACCGATAGGCGACCTGTTCAAGTTATCGAAAGACTCGCAGCTTTTTTCTGGCGAGGGTCGCTTGCGTTCAGTCGGATCGGGGGATCAGCCGCCAATCAAGATTCCGGTCGCCGAACCGCGGCGTTCCGGCGGTGACGCTGATAGCGATGTGCCGACCTCGGAACCTTCCGCTAACGGCGAAAAGGGGATGCGTGGCGAAACACCGGCACCGAGAGATGAGGATAAGTCGGACTCGGAGGAGCCGTCAACGGATGAGCCAGAAGACTGCGAACCACCGCCTCAGGTTGAAGAGAACGAGCCCGATCAGGAAACGGCACCAGAGCTTACCATGTCGCTCGATGTCGTAGGAAAGCTCGC
>CAYQKX010000086.1:0-31144 GCA_964418155.1 uncultured Candidatus Obscuribacterales bacterium
ACTGGAGGCTTGGCTTCAGCCACTGGAGGCTTGGCTTCAGCCACTGGAGGCTTGGTTTCAGCTACAGGAGGTTTGGCTTCAGCCTCTGGAGGCTTGGTTTCAGCTACAGGAGGCTTGGTTTCAGCTACAGGAGGCTTGGCTTCAACCACAGAAGGTTTGGCTTCAACCACAGGAGGTTTGGCTTCAACCACAGAAGGCTTAGCTTCAGACACAGGAGGTTTGGCTTCAACCACAGAAGGTTTGGCTTCAAACACAGGAGGTTTGGCTTCAACCACAGAAGGCTTAGCTTCAGACACAGGAGGTTTGGCTTCAACCACAGAAGGCTTAGCTTCAGACACAGTAGGTTCGGCTTCAACCACAGAAGGCTTAGCTTCAGACACAGAAGGTTTGGCTTCAGTTACAGGAGGCTTAGCTTCAACCAAAGGAGGCTTGGCTTCGATTAATGCTGGCTTGGCTTCAACTACACGTGGCCTGGCTTCAACCAAAGGAGGCTTAGCTTCAACCACAAGAGGCTTGGCTTCGACCACTGGTGGCTTGGCTTCAACTACAGGTGGCTTGGCTTCAACCACAGGAGGCTTAGCTTCAACCACAGGAGTCTTAGCGTCAGACTCATGTATCATGTCTCTATCCCTGAAAAAAACGAATACTATTCACTACCATCCACGGAAAAACCGCACTGTTAAGGTATTTCGCTGGTCTATTAACAGTGCATAATTGTTTAGCTTACAGCAAGGTTGTGACGGTGAAGTGTTCGTCCGTCTGCTTCATGACAGGGTTGAAGTATAGTTTTGAAAATAATTGATTTTAGTGTTCTCAGTAAATGGACCGCAGGTGATAGCGAAAGCTGAAGTTGAAAAAAAGGAAAGGAGTCCCTCACCGCTTCGGTGGTGTTTATCTCGAACCCGTTCTCCCTTGTCCACCGCAGCTCGCGGGTCAGGTTATCGAACGAACCTTTCCTTCGCCAGCTGCACCGTATGCGGTGCAGAAGCTACATAGTTCAAATCGACCCAATCGAACCATCTGCCAAAACATATTGCCTGATGATGACACCTTCGCAGGTGTCGTGCTTTGTTTTTACACGTAGGAGTGGGCTCGATCGCACAAATCCACGGCTACAAGTCGATAAGCAGTTGTATGCGTTGCATCGATGGGCGGATCGCTGGCGGTCATGGGCAGCTCAGTCGGGCTGGCGCGCTTCAGTGGCCACGCGCTTGCCTTTGGGGCGGGCTTTGCCACTTGCTAGCATGACATCGGTCAGGGCGAATTTTGCCAGCGGCTCAGGGGAATAAGGCTTGAAAAATACCAGCTTGTAGCGGCTTTTAACGTTGTCCACGATGAAGGTGATGTTGCTGTTGAGGTGACCGCTGGGCTCGATTTTGATGGTATCGCCAAGGGGAGATAAGAAGAACACGTCGCCCAGCTCGTCCTCCAGGCCGATTTCAAACGTGGAGAACGTATTTTCGGTTTGATTCAAAATGTTCAGCGTCAGCGTAATTTCGCCTACTCCGCCGGACGGGCGGCGGTCAACGCGCATGCCCGCCACCTTCACTTTCAGACCAGGGACGCTGAAATCTTCCGCCGTCTCATCGGGCATGGTCATGGTGGGCAGTTTCAGTGGCTCGTTGAGTTTGACGTGCATTTCAGCGCCGGGCTGGAGCATGACGCTTTTACCCTTCTTCAGTATGGCGATTGTCAGTCCGGCAGTCCCACCAATGGCCGCTCCACCCGCCAGGGTATACCCGTGGCTGGCCGCCGCTCCCGCCAGACCGCCAAGTTGTAGCGCTATCACTGTGCCCACCACGCCACCAACGGCGGTGTAGCCCGCCGCGCGCCCGACGACTTTGGCTGCGGCCTTGCCTTTGGAGTCCCGCGTGGTGCTGTTGCCCTCGATCGGGACTTCACGCCCGTCAGGCGTCAATAAATAATCAAAGCGCGCGTTGATGTAGCCATTGCGGCCAGCGCGCTTCGGCGCTTCCAGGGTGGTCAACACCCCGTGCACCCGCGTGCCATAGGGTATCACTACGCGGCCATCCACCAGCACGTCCTTGCTGACTTTGCCGAAGAACTCATCGCCTTCCACGGTCTCGCCGAGGGCAATCTCGCTCGAAAGAACCAGTTCCAATGACGTGCCGGGGGCGACCACACGCATATCCCCCGTGTTGACGGTCGGACTTTGCGGACTGTTGCACTCGGTCTGGATAATGGTGCTGCGCAGAACCGGGGATTCGCCGCCTTCGGTCGGGGTATCGGCGGACAACGCGGCGAGCGGGGCGCTGGTGCTCAGGCTCAGCACCAGACCCCAGGCGCATAGGGCACGGATGACAGGTACGCGGACAACTCCCGAATGGCTTGCAAAGCAAGTATCCGATGCGTCGACGGGCTGCCTTCCCCTGTGAACGGGAGCCTGGCGTTCAATCGCCTGGCGCTCCGTTGGGGTGACGTACACCTTCAATGGTCGCTTCCGGTCACGGGTCTCAAAAGTTTCTTCCATGGGTCTCCAAGGCGTCGAACACGAAGTGCGAGTTAGCCGGCGTCCGTAATGAAGGAACAGAAGCGTCAGCTTGTGGGCCTAGATCACACACACATCCCACCATCTAACGCCAGGATCAAATTAATGCATGAACTATCTCAACCGTGCAAGCAGGTGCTGCTAAATTGCATACCTTTACACGTTTTTGCATACAAGGAATGAGTTCTTGGCGGGAGACACAATTATTCAGTGGTTTGATTTTCACTGCGGCACGTTGTTCGGTACGCTCTCAAAGTGGGCATGGCTAGTGCTTGGAGCAAAGCCAGCGATCCTTGCAATAACTGGAATACGGATTGCAATTGATCGAAGGAAAAACTATCGACGTCGATCTGCACTTCAGACAAGTAAGAAGTTATGGAATAGACTTTTGCAAGTTAGGCAGGACGGCACCATGCCGGAGTCCAAGGAAGAACGAGCCAACAATTAATGGAGAAAAATCAGAAAAGTGCCTTTTACCTTTGTGCTTAACACGAACTTAGAGCGCAGCACAGAGCCATCCCGGATAGATGATAAATATACAATCTCGCATTTGCACTATTCAAAACTATACTTGCGTGCACGAATTCAACAGGAGAACCCGAACCAAATACCTAATAAGTATTCAGTAAATAAAGGGATCGTTTAAAGCGATCTGGTGGGGAAAGTGTGGTGAGAATCCACCGCTGTCCCGCAACTGTAAGCAAGTTTTTGCAAGTCAGACTGCCCACCTGAGTACTAAAACCGAGTTTACCTCTTCGAGGCAAGGAGGAAGATTTCGCCAGTCGCATGTTTGCGACTCACACGAGATGTTGTTCCTGCTCTTGCGAAGATCAGGAGCTTTTTTTTACCGTAAATGAGGAACGTGAGCGGTGGTCACCCAGATAAAAGAACAACAGTCTCAAGCAGAAAAAATGAATTTCAATCTTACAGAAGATCAACTCGCATTCCAGGAAGTCGCCAGAACCTTCGCGCAAAAGGATTTAGCACCGCATGCTTCCGAGTGGGACGCAAAAAAAATATTTCCGAAGGAAACAATAAGGAAAGCAGCAGAACAAGGTTTCTGTGGTGTTTATGTCAATGATGATGTCGGCGGGCTTGGTTTATCCAGACTAGATGCTGCAATTATTTTCGAAGAGCTTGCTGCGGGTTGCCCGTCCACAGCAGCCTATATATCCATTCACAACATGGTGACGTGGATGATCGATGAATTCGGATCTTCTCAACTCAGAGAGAAATTCTGTCCAGATCTGGCTTCGGGTCAAACCTTCGGTTCGTATTGTTTGACTGAGCCCGGCTCCGGCTCTGACGCAGCCAGTCTGAGAACCACCGCAGTCAAGAAAGACGACCACTATCTCCTTAACGGTGTTAAGGCATTTGTTTCCGGAGCAGGCGAAAGCGACGTGCTCATTGTGATGACGAAGACGGCAGAAAAAGAGATAACCAGCTTTGTTGTGCCAACCGATCTGGAAGGAATAACGTTTGGAGAGAATGAGAAAAAGCTCGGATGGAACACCCAACCAACTAAAGCTGTTTACTTCGACAATGTGAAAGTGCCGCATGAATACTTGCTTGGCGAAATCGGAATGGGTTTCAAAATCGCACTGAAAGGGCTCGATGGAGGCCGCATCAATATCGGAACCTGCTCAGTTGGCGCGGCTCAAGCGGCCTTAAACCATGCGCAACGTTACATGCACGAGCGTGAGCAATTCGGAAAAAAATTGGCGCAATTTCAGGCGCTGCAATTCATGATGGCAGACATGCTTACAGCGGTCGTGGCATCGAGACAAATGGTGCGGCTGGCAGCATGCAAGTTGGATAGCAAAGATCCACAAGCAACAACCTACTGCGCTATGGCTAAAAAAATGGCTACGGACCTGGCTTTTAATGTATGCAACCAGGCGATGCAAATTTTCGGCGGATATGGCTGTACACAAGAATATCCAGTCGAAAGACTGATGAGAGACGCTCGTGTGCATCAAGTCGTCGAAGGCACGAACGAGATCATGCGAGTAATCATCTCGAAAAAGGTGTTAGAAGAGGGAGCCACACTTCAAATCAGATAGAAGAACATATGCACAAACACATTATTTGCGAAAAACAAGGCAAGCTCGGCATCATCACCTTGAATTCAGAAAAGTCTCTGAACTCGCTATCGGTGCCGATGATCGCCGAAATTCACTCGGTTTTGAAAGAATGGAAAGAAAGTACTGAAATCTCCTGCGTCTTCTTACAAGGTGCAGGCGAGAAAGCCTTTTGCGCTGGCGGCGATGTGCGGAGACTCTACGATGCCATTGTTCAGCGGAGAGATGAAGAACTCGGAGAGGTGCCAAAAGATTGCCTGGAGTTTTTCGTTCAGGAATACAAACTCGATTACGAAATTCATCGTTATCCAAAGCCGATAGTCGTTTGGGCTCATGGAATCGTTATGGGAGGTGGCATCGGAATTGCCGCTGGAGCCTCGCATCGCATTGTCACGGAAAAAAGTAAATTTGCGATGCCCGAGATTACGATTGGTCTCTATCCCGATGTTGGTGGCACCTGGTTTTTGAATCGCATGCCCGCAGGCTATGGCCTCTATCTCGGGATGACCGGAACACGCCTCAATGGTGACGACTGTCTCTATCTTGGTTTGGCCGATTATCTTCTGAATTCCGCATCGAAAGCAGAACTTTTAGATGCGCTCGTGACGGCCGAGTGGAGCACCACTAACGAAGAGAACGCCGGAGTGGTCACGGAACTGCTGAAGAAACTAGGCGCAAAAGATGCCATCTCGAGTTCGGTCGCCAAAGCCCATGGAGACTTCATCACCGGGTTTCAAAAAGTACACACAGTAGATGAGTTTAGACAACTTCTTCTATCCGCCAAGAATCGAGATGAATGGATTGAAAGTGGCGTTAAGAGTTTTGAAGCTGGCTCACCCAGCTCTGCCCACATAATCTTCGAACAATTGCAGCGAGGCAAAAATTTGAGTCTAGAAGACGTTTTCCGTTCGGAACTCAACCTTTCAGCTCAATGTACATTGCATCCAGATTTTGCCGAAGGTGTTCGTGCTCTGCTCGTCGATAAAGATAATTCGCCGAAGTGGCAACCAGCCACATTGACTGAGATCACAAAATCTTGGGTCGATAGTCATTTCGAACCGCTTTGGTCAGAAGAAGCGCATCCGTTGCAACAACTGGGAGCCAGCGAGGTTGTATGTCAAAAATAGCTTTCCTCGGTTTGGGCAATATGGGTTGCCCAATGGCAATCAACCTGGTGAAAAACGGACAGGACGTATACGGCTTCGATTTATCGAAAGACGCCATGTCGCTCTTCGAAAAAGGTGGTGGCAAAATAGCGGCATCGGCGTCTGAGGCTTGTAGTGAAGCCGAAGTTGTCATCACGATGTTGCCTTCTGGTAAGCATGTGGCCGAACTACTCTCCGCTGACTTCATAAGCAAAATAAAGCCAAGCACTCTATTTATTGAAAGCAGTACCATTGACCCGGCGACAGCAAAAGAAGTGGCTAGCAAAGCTACTTCCCACGGTTGCTATATGATCGATGCACCCGTTTCCGGTGGCACTTCCGGTGCTCAAAATGCCACTCTGACATTCATCGTCGGTGGAACCGAAGAGGCTCTAAGAAGGGCGACGCCGTTTCTAAATTGCATGGGAAAGAATATTTTTCACGCAGGCCCCTCTGGTGCTGGACAGATGACTAAAATTTGCAACAACTTGCTCTTATCGGTCTTGATGATAGGTACGTCGGAGGCCCTGAATCTGGGTGTCTCTGCCGGTCTCGATCCAAAAGTATTAAGCGAAATCATGCAACAAAGTTCCGGACGTAACTGGGCCTTGGAGGTCTATAACCCATATCCGGGTGTCATGGAAGGAGCGCCAGCCTCTCGCGACTATGCAGGAGGATTTGCGGTAGACCTCATGACTAAGGATTTAGGCTTAGCTATCGAAGCCGGACTTGAGACGAAGACCGTCACACCGCTCGGAAGTACAGCTTTGAGCCTGTACAAAGAATGGAGTGAAGCCGGTCAAGGACGGCTAGATTTTTCGAGCATTATCCGCTTTTTGAACAGAAAGGAAGAGAACAACTAATGAAATATGAAACACTAGAATTCGTGAAAGAAGGGCATGTTGGGCTTCTAACAGTCAGACGTCCTGAAGCTCTTAATGCACTAAACGCACAGGTTCTTAAGGAGCTTGGCGCATTCGCGCAGGATGTCGCTAAAGATACAGAGGTGCGTGCTCTCGTAATTACGGGCGCTGGAGAAAAAGCATTCGTTGCGGGTGCCGATATCAAAGCAATGGCGGAAATGACTCCAGCTGCGGCTCAAAGCTTTTCCGTGACAGCGCAAAATGCATTCACTGACATCGCGAATCTACCATTTGCAGTGATCGCAGCTGTCAATGGATTTGCTCTGGGTGGTGGTTGCGAGCTGGCCCTGGCATGCGACATTATCATCGCCAGTGAGAAAGCGAAGTTCGGACTCCCTGAAGTTACTTTGGGGTTGCTGCCTGCATTTGGTGGAACACAGCGGCTTTCGAGAGCTGTAGGTCTTAACAAGGCACGTGAAATGGTTTTTTCTGGCGAGTTCTATTCGGCGCAAGCATGTCTGGATATGGGGCTTTTTAATAAGGTAACCACTCCCGAAGAGTTGCTCTCTGAAGCCAAGAAGCTTGCCAACACGATTGCCTCCCGGGCACCAGTAGCGGTGGCAAAGGCAAAGCTGGCAATGAATAAAGGTTTCGAAGTTCACATCGATGAAGGCTTGCGACAGGAGTCTGAATTGTTCGGTGAATTATTTAATACGCAAGACCAGAAAGAAGGCATTGGAGCATTTATTGAGAAGCGTCAGCCTCAATTTGCTGGCAGATAGTTATCAAACCGGTTTCAAATAGACTCAGTTATACCGTTGACAGGAGATTTTAGATATGACCGTTGCACAAGATACAAGCGTTGAGAAATGCGAACTCCTGATAGGCGGAGAATGGCTAAAATCGAGCGCAACAGAATTCACTCATGTCTACAATCCTTCAACTGGCGACATTATCGCCCAGGTTCCTCTGGGCGGCTATGAAGATGTTGATAGAGCCGTACAAGCAGCAGCGAAAGCATTCCCTGCATGGGCGGAGGTTCCTATCGTGGAACGCGCCCGGATTATGTTTCGGTACAAAAATCTCCTCGAAGGGCACTACGAAGAAATTGCAAAAATAATGACGAGAGAGCACGGGAAGTCTCTTCCAGAAGCGCGTGCATCTCTTCAGCGCGGTATCGAAGTTGTTGAATTTGCCTGTGGCATTCCCAGCCTTTACACGGGAGACAGCATCGAGAACATCGCGAGGAACGTCGATTGCATGACAATGCGCCATCCTCTGGGCGTTTGCGCGGGAATTACTCCATTCAATTTTCCCGCCATGATTCCGTTGTGGATGTTCCCCGTCGCAATCGTCTGCGGAAACACTTTCGTATTGAAGCCATCTGAAAAGGTGCCGATGACAGGCATGAAACTGGCAGAACTTCTGGTTGAAGCTGGATTGCCAGAAGGCGTGCTCAACGTTGTGCACGGAGGAAAAGACTGCGTCAACGCGATTCTGGAACATCCTCAAATCAAGGCAGTCTCCTTTGTCGGTTCATCCCAAATAGCCAAATACGTTTACGAGAAAGGTACGGCAAATGGAAAGCGCGTCCAGGCGAACGGCGGTGCCAAAAATCACATCATCATCATGCCGGATGCTGATATGGACCAGACCGTCAATGCCCTCCAAGCTGCTGCTTTCGGCTGTGCCGGAGAACGTTGCATGGCTGCTAGCCTGGCTATTCCTGTTGGTAACATTGCCGACGAATTGGTAGAGCGCCTTGTCGACTCCGCTTCTCGTATGAAAGTCGGTCCTACCGATAATGGACAAGAGCCGGACATGGGACCGCTAATCTCTCCTGAGCATCTGAACAAGGTCAAAGGCTACATCGAGGCCGGAGAGCAAGAAGGTGCACAAATCGCTATAGACGGACGTAAATTGAAACTCGACAAAGGTTTCTTCCTTGGACCGACAATATTCGATAAAGCGAAGTCGGATATGACCATCGTCAAAGAAGAGATTTTCGGACCGGTATTATCGGTGGTGCGCGCCAACACAATTGAAGACGCTATTGATCTCGGGAAGCAGTGTCCTTACGGCAATGGCGCCGTCATCTTCACCAACAGTGGCGGTGCCGCGCGTGAGTTTCAGCATCGATTCAACGCCGGTCTAATCGGCATTAACGTTGGCGTGCCGGCATCAATGGCTTGGTTCCCCTTCACAGGATGGAACACCAGCTTCTATGGGGATCAACATATGCAGGGAAAAGAAGGTGTAATGTTCTACACTCAGCAAAAAATGATCATGACTAGATGGTTCAGCACTGCATCAAAGGACTCAAAATTCTCAGATCCAGTCTGGAAGCCAAAACAGTAGGTGCTAAAAGCGCTGGTAGTTACGACTAAAGACCAAGACTTGAGGTGTGATTGGTCTCTGCTGACAAATTCGTTATATGAAGATTGTGCCGCTATACCAGTTCTTGCCAGTCTGTTAGAACACCCAACCGAAAGTCTGATGCTCTCGGTTGGGTGGTGACCTGAATCGCTAAATTATGAATAGATCAACAAATTCGTTGACCGGCATACTCTCAAGCGCTTTTTGATCGAGACAGGCTCTTTCAATCTTCTCAACACGTTTTGCAGGGAAACGCGTCAATAGATTGTCTGAGAATTTTTGCAGCAATTGAGGACGCCCCTCGTCTCTGCGCAAGCGGTGCCCTAAGGGGTATTCAATCTCAATTTGTTCTGTCGATGAGCCATCTTCAAAGAACACCTGCACTGCGTTTGCAATCGAACGTTTTTCTGGGGCGAGATAGTCTTGGCTATAACGCTCGTTCTCAAGCGTTTTCATCTTTCCTCTCAGTTCATCGATGCGTGAATCGGACGCGACTGAGTGCTCGTAGTGATCTGCGGTTAGGCTACCAAAGATAAGCCCGATCGCCACCATATACTGGAGGCAATGATCTCTGTCGGCTGGATTGTGCAAAGGACCTGTTTTATCGATGATGCGAATCGCGGATTCGTGAGTGGTCAGCTCAATCCTTTCAATTTGGTGCAATCTGTTCTTAACTTGTGGATGCAATTTAATTGCAGCTTCAACCGCTGTCTGTGCGTGGAATTCGGCCGGATATGAAATCTTGAAGAGAACATTTTCCATCACGTAAGATCCGAAAGGTCGCTGGAATACAAACTCTTTTCCCTTGAAGGAAACATCATAAAATCCCCAGGTCGGAGCAGACAATGCAGATGGATAGCCCATCTCACCCTTTTTCGCCAGCAATGCCAGTCGAACTGCTCTGCTCGTTGCGTCTCCGGCAGCCCAAGATTTTTTTGATCCCGTGTTTGGTGCATGTCTATAAGTGCGTAAAGCTTGCCCATCTACAAATGCAAGCGAGACTGCATTGGCAATTTCGTCAAACGAGCAATTCAACATTTTAGCAATTACTGCAGTAGACGCAGCTTTTACAAGAACAACGTGATCAAGACCTACCCGGTTAAAACTGTTTTCCAGTGCAAGAACGCCTTGTATCTCATGTGCTTTGATCAAAGAAGTGAGCACATCTTTCATGACCAGTGGAGGTTTACCCTGCGCTGAATTAGAGCGGCTCAACCAATCGGCTACAGCGAGGATGCCGCCGAGATTGTCGGACGGATGACCCCATTCAGCAGCAAGCCAGGTGTCGTTGAAATCTAACCATCTGACCATGCATCCCAGATTGAATGCCGCCTGCACTGGATCAAGAACGAACTGTGTTCCCGGAATCTTCGCTCCATTTTCGAAGAACGCACCTTCAACGACTGGACCTAAAAGCTTCGTACACTCCGGATAGCGCAAGGCTAACATTCCGCACCCTAGCGTATCCATAAGACACAGACGAGCCGTGTCATATGCCAATTTGCTGTCGGGCACAAACTTGTCAGCATACTCGGCGATTTTCAGAATAGCGTCATCAAATGGCGGCCTAGTGTTGTCGGTCTTGACGCTATCGGTGTGATTGGCTGTAATCATTGCCTCGCTCCTAAAACTAGTTATCGTGATTTTGGTTATCTTGATTCAATCGGTACCCAGACACGTGGTTCTGGTCCGGTGTACGTTGATGTTGGACGGATCAATTTGTTGTTTGATCGCTGCTCGATAATATGGGCAGCCCAACCGGCTGTACGCGAGATCACAAAAATCGGCGTGAACATCGCTGTCGGAATTTCCAAGAAGTGATAGGCAGAGGCGCTGTAAAAGTCGAGGTTCGGAAATAGTTTCCGCTCTCTCCACATAACTTCTTCAATGCGCTCCGAAACTGGGTAAAGCGAAGTGTCACCAACGCTATCCGCCAGCTCTTTAGAGAGCCTTTTAATGGCTTCATTTCTTGGATCGCAAACGGAGTAAACGCGGTGTCCAAATCCCATGATCAGCTTTTTCTTGTCGAGCATTTGTAAGAGTCCTTGCTCAGCCTCGTCCGGACTGTCGAACTGCTCGATCAATTCCATCGCCGCTTCGTTGGCACCGCCATGCAAAGGTCCTCTGAGAGCGCCTATACCGGCTGTGATGCATGAATAGAAATCAGACAATGTAGAGCCCACTGTTCGAGCGACGAATGTCGAAGCGTTGAACTCATGCTCGGCATATAGAATGAGCGAGATGTTCATAGCTCTTTCCTGAAGTTCAGTTGGTTTTTTTCCGTAAAGCAAATGTAGGAAGTGACCAGCAATACTGCTGTCGTCAGTGACAGGGTTGATCCATTCGCCCGTTTTCGTATAGTGATACCAATACAAAAGCATGGATGGAAAAACAGAAATTAGTCTATCAGCGATGTCATATTGATTGTGCTTTGGACCTTCTTGTTCGATTGCTCCTAGTGTAGAACAACCGGTTCTCAGTACGTCCATAGGATGTGTGTTGGCGGGCAATTCTTCCAGCACAGCCTTGACCTGCTCGGGCAACCAGCGCAGCCACTGGAGACGTTTTTTGTATGCCGCCAACTCTTCAGCGTTCGGCAGTTTGCCGTAAATCAGAAGATATGCAACTTCCTCAAATCGCGCAAAATTTGCGAGATCTTCAATGGAATAGCCGCGATAGTTCAGCCCCTTTCCTTCTTTACCTACTGTGCAAATAGCGGACTCTCCGGCTACAACGCCTGCCAGTCCACCGCTCTTTTTCGTAGCCATCATTTGTTCTCCTTGACGAGAAGAGCATCTACTTTCCCTTCGTATTCGTTGTAATTAAGTACGTCGTACAACTCGTTGCGAGTTTGCATCAGAGGCACAACGGAATTTTGCGTACCTTCATTTCTAATTGTTTGATAAACATTCAGAGCCGCTTGGCTCATGGCTCGAAAGGCAGACAGAGGATAGAGAACAAGGCTGACCGAAGCGTCCCTCAGCTCATCTATCGTGTACAAATCGGTCTTTCCGAATTCTGTAATATTGGCTAGAACAGGAACTCCAACAGCTTCAGCAAATCGCTTGTACTGGGAAAGATCAGTCATCGCTTCTGGAAAAATCATGTCAGCACCGGCATCGACACACGCTCTTGCGCGTTCGATAGCGGAATCCAAACCTTCCACAGCTAAAGCATCTGTACGAGCCATAATCACGAACGATTCATCCGTGCGCGCATCAACCGCTGCTTTAACGCGATCTACCATCTCCTCCCTGCTTACAATTGCTTTATTCGGGCGATGCCCGCAGCGTTTTGATTGGACTTGATCTTCAATGTGACATCCGGCAGCTCCAGCTTTTATAATTTGCTGAATACTGCGAGTAATCCCAAGATAGTCTCCAAAACCAGTATCAGCATCAACCAGCAAAGGAAGATTGGTGATCGATGTGATTCGACGGATGTCCTCGCAAACATCATTCAGATTGGTCATACCAAGATCCGGCAAACCGAATGAAGCATTTGCTACACCGGCACCGGATAGGTAGATTGCTTTAAATCCTGCTCTCTCAGCCAATAGAGCGCAGTATGCGTTGATTGTCCCAGCAATCTGGAGCGGAGTTTCATCCTTTAAGGCTGCCCTGAACCTCGCTCCGGCACTACTATTCAATAGTTTCTTTGGCATATTCCTTCCTTTTCAACCTTGCTCCCTCCCATGTACCGCTCAAATTCCCCATGTGAGTTTCAAATTCTTTTTTCTCATTGCCATTCATACGAAATTTTTCCAATAAAAAAGTCCCTGTTCTTGACCAGGAACTCGATCTCGTATTAGCGGCAAAGCAATGCCAATAATATTCGTAGAAGCTCCCTCCTTGCCTCGAAGAGGTAATTTCAGTTGTCGTATTCAGGTGGGCAGTCTGACTTGCAATTTCTTGCTTTACAGTTGCGGGACAGCGGTGGAATCTCACCACACTTTCCCCACCAGATCGCCTCAGGCGATCCCTTTATTTGCTGAACACGTATGCGTTGTTAGGTATTTTCTCCTGTTAACGGACCATTCATTATAAGTCCCCGCTATCGAAGCGATCTAGTGAAGTACGCACTATCAATGCATTTTGATTAAACTTCTTATCATTCATTTCGCACTGCATAAGTCGAATTGATTTAACTTTCCGAAAAGACTAATGGCAGACTTCCGAGCTGCTGAAAAATCTTTCTGCTTCGGCTTCGACGGTATTAAATAGCCCTGGATGCGGTGATTTCCGGTGCGACGAAGTGCTTGAATGACTGTCCGCCTTGCGAGAGCTGCATCAGAATTGCTGCAGTCTTGAGCACATTCACCATGGTTTTACGAGTTTCCTGATCTTGGGAAGCAAGCAAATCTTTGAAGGCAGGGAGACCGTTTAACATGGAGGTTACGTCGAACTCGGCTCGGTAAAGTTTGGTGGCATCGTCGATCGGTTTTGAGGTGAGATGGCGATAGCGCACGAACTGAGCTGGGTTGGCATGCTCGAACGATTCGACTGCGGAGCCGACAAATAAGGCATGGCTTCCTGGTGTTATGTTGACGGAGTGTCCATTTCTCGTCAGAGTGACTGCCTTTTTGCAAACGTCATGCAGATTGTATACGGCTAGACCTTTTTCAGAAGCGATGATTAGAACTAGCGATTTTGCTGCGACCGTGACTGAGCCGTAAGGAGTGTCGATAACTTCGTCTTGTTGGGGGGCGACTAGCAGCGGACCGTTTTCGACGAAACGACGAACTATGTTGGAGACTTCGCCGACGAGGGCTGGTGGCGTTGTACTCAGGGCGTGGTTGTTCGAAGCTCGCGTCACTTCATAAGCATTAGTGAGGCGGAGCCTGTTGAAGGACGGCGGGAGTTCGAAGGCCGTGTTCCGCCGGGGCTCCAAGAGCGAGGCACTTTCACTCGTTGTGTTTTGCTTCACTGTGAGTGGCATAGGATTGTTGTTCTGCGATCTGCCAGACAAGACCTGTGCGGTGGGCACATAAGAAGGGGGATCGGCAGTGATCACCACATTCTGTCCGACAGTGATGGAAGCGGCTGATCCGTTGAAGGCCAGATCGCGTCCAAGTGCCTGGAAGATTGCGTTTGGATTGGCAGTTATAGTTCCGGTTAAATTTGCAGGCGAACCGAAGGTCACCTGACCACCTTGAGTTTGGTCGATCTGGACGCCGCCTGGTACTACGCCAGGAGTGAAGGTGTTTGGTATCAAACCGATTGAAATGTACACGTTACCCTGGTTGATCTGGGTCACATCACCCGAGGCGTATATTATGGTGTCATCCAGGATTTGAATGGTTGGCGCGCCTTGATTTGTATTCACCAGCTCGATGTTGCCGTTAGTAGTTGACAGGGATCCGTCGACAATGAGGTCTCGAGCATTGGATGAAACTAGCAATGCACCACCGGTAGTCGCAATGTTTGTCAGGCTAACCGAATTGGTGTTGAGAGCATTGCTATTGGCGTAATTGAGGGTGAAGCCACCAGCGGTACCATTCACGTTGGCCAGGTCGCCACCCGTGACGGTGGCGCGTGCGTGACCACCGACATTCATTGTCAGGCTCTGAGCTCCACCTGTATTTAAGATGTTGGCATCGCCGCCGGCATTAACAAATATGGAAGCAACAGGCGAATTCAATTTAATGGGCTCCAAATTGGTGCCAATGTTGCCGTTGGCTCTGAGCGTAACAGCAGTTGTAGCTGCGCCGCTTAAGCTGTTCAGGTTTCCATTGCCGATATCGCCACCGTTCGACAGAGTCTCGAACTCAATCTTGGAGCCATCGGACCCAAAGTATGTTGTATTGACCGAAAGCGACGTCAAAGTGATAACGGAACCGTCCAGAGTGGCGCTAACACCGATATTCTGCAAGTCGAGGTTGTTGTTGATTCCGTCGGCTAGTGCTGCCGCTATCGTGAGCGTGGTATCGCCTTGCTCCTTTTTCTCACCTTCTACGAACTTGTGGCTAATTGTGACCACTCCATTCGGCAGCGACGGGTCAACCACTGTTATCGTGTCTGTGCCGCCGGCATTGATGTTCGGTAAACCAGCTATGGTGGCAGTCGTTATGCTGCCGGCATTGCCTATGTTGATGGTGCCTACGTTGAGATTCAAATTGCTGTCTTGAATACCATTCGTTCCGGAGGCTGCTCCGCCGAGGACGAAGGATTGCGAGTTTCGGCTGTTGAGTGTGACACTGCCGATGCCGACGTTGGCAATGGTCGCCATATTGTTGACAGCGAGCACGCCGTTGGCATTGAAGACAAGATTCGGCCCGTCGCCACCAAAATTGCTGCCGACATCGATGGCATTGAAGTCCAGTACGGTGTTGCCATAGCTGGAAACATTCACAGATCCTCCCGGCATGCCATTAGCGTTCGAGATATCGATGTTGAGTGCACCGGAGCCAATAATCAATGGATCGCTTCCGGTGATGCTCACATCCACGCGACCGCCGGCACCGGTCGTGCCCGCGGCAACTAGAGTGAAGCCGGCGGAACCTCCGGTCTGAGTCAGACCGTTAGCGGTGATGTGGATGGAACCACCGTCGCCGTTGACCGCGTTCGCTAGCACGCTCAGCTGACCGCCGGAAGCGAAGTTGATATTGCCGCTCGAATTGAGAGTAATGGTGCCTGCCTGAAGGTTTCCACCCACCGTATCGATACCGGCATCCTTGCCGACGGACTCGATCGTGATGGCGGCCGCGTTAAGAGTAGGATTGACGTCGGAAAAACCGTTGAGAGTGGCACTGCCGAATTGGAATGCGGCGTGAGTTTTGCCGTTACCAGTTGTTTTCAAACTGACACTGTCCAGTTTTGCTGGATTCAAACTTGCTACGTTAGAAATCAGCATGCTGCCGGCTTCGAGTGAGAGATTTCCGCCGTCGTTGGCACCGAATGCGAAGGCAGTACCATCAACGGTGAGGCTTCCGAGAGACTGGCTCACTGACACCGTACCATTCTTTTGAACGGGTTGCCCTCCCGCGTCCGTGACGTCGAACGTGAGCCCGGTTGAGCCAAGCACGAGGGTTTTCGTATCAGTATTTCTGACCTTGATTGTTCCGCCTGTGCTGGTAGGATTGGCCGCGTTACCCTGCGCGCGCAGAGTAACGCCACCGTCCGAATCAAAAGTGAGAGCGGTCGAAGTTATGTCTATGGTGCCACCAACTCCGGTATGACCACCGGTGCCTACAGCTCCGTCGGCAACCACCGAGATGATTTGATTGGGAGCAAAGTCGATAGTTCCGGTCTTAATGGTGAGGTTGTTGGTCACCATGGCATAGCCCTCGGCGTCAATGCTTCCGATTCCCAGGGCGTTGAGTGCCTTGATGGTTATAGAGCCAGCAGTGATGACGCCGGAACCGGAGAGGCCGTTACCGTTGTTTTCGTTTGCATCGCTGAGAAGGAAAAGATTGTTGCTCGTGCTGGACAGTTCGACGCTTCCCAATTCCAAACCAGTTATGACGTCGGCATTATTTATCGTGAGGTTGTTGCCACTATTCAACACTATGGACTTGCCAGGTTTGCCGTTTTTGCCAGGTTTGACGACGATAGGCAGATTGGTTCTGAGGTTGAGAGAGGCACCCACGTTCGTCGACGCGCCGAAATCTAGACCGTGTCCATCGACCTCGAGAGTGCCGCCCACATCGAGACTGACTGCAGCGCCGACGTTGTTTTGCGTATTGCCGACATCAATGAAAATCGCACCGCCAGAGCCTGGAGAGGCAATCTCTACCTTTCCGCCGGGAGCGGTAGTTTTAATATTGACGATGGCACCAATGTCGGCACCACCGTTGGCTACGAGCGTCAGACCTGTCTGATTATTGACCTGGACCGCTGCACCGGAAATGTTGATCACGCCGCCGACATTCTGACCAGGAGGTCCGCTGGCGCCGGCAATGAGCTGATCGTTGCCTCGCAAGTCGACCACAGTCGATGACGTGAAATTATATTCCTTGCCAGTCAAACCAACACCATTGGTGAACAACTGACCGCGGTTGGTGAAACTGAAAGTGTCACATACGAAAGTAGGATCGATATCAATGATACCGTTTGGTAGCGCCCCATTGAGTAACATCGGAATCATGCTGTGAGCCGAGAGCTTGAATAGGTTCAATCCGATACCATCAACATCTGCGATCTGAACTGTTGTGGCCTTCGAAACGAGTTCGAGGCTGCCACCAAATCCGATGGCAGGAAATCCGAAGTCGATTGAGAATGGACCGACGCCGCCATTGTAGACGTCGGTGGCGGAGACTCTGCCGACTGAGGTAAACGAGAATTTGCCATATCCAGAGTCACTGTCGAAACCGGGCGATGCTGCTACATTGGCTCTGACTCTATTCTTTCCTAAACCGATTTGTACAATTTTTGTTGTGGACAAGTTGATGGTCACTTCGCCGCCATTCGGACTTCCAGCGCCTGGCGATCCCGCGTTGAATAAAATCCCTTCTGGAGAGAATTTGAGAGAACCAGCATTGATGTCGAACGTCCCTCCTCCAGCAAGACCGCCAGCGCTATTCGGATTGGTTGCCACCGTGAGCACTGTCTCAAAGTCACTATCACCGGAAATCAGCTCAAGAGTACCAATAGAATTTACCTTGAAAATCGGCGCGGAGATTCGTCCTAATGGATTGAAGTTAGCGTAAAGCGCCTTGCTGGCGGTACCGGAATCGAGCTTGAGTATAAGTGTTTCGTCCGGTGCGGGCCCGAGATGGAGATCAATGACATCGGCACCGGCGTTGACTTGTAGCCCCGTCGCGTTGATGTTGACGGCTTCGTCGCTGGCCAGTCGAAAACCACTACCGATGACGACGGGTCCAAGACTATTGATGGTCAAATTCTTGATGGCTGAAGCGCCTTGGCCGGCTGTGATTCCAATGATACCGCTTTCGATGGCATCGCCGATCCGGAATTCACCTTTCCCGCCTGTGGTGAGCGTTACGTTGTCACCACCGACGATATTACCGCTGATTAGAAGTTTACTGGTTCCTGTTAAATCGAGACTGCTGCCGCCATGGTGAAGGCTAGCCATGTCGACGGTCAGGCTGGTCGGCGTGGACAAGGTGACCACACTGCTAGAGTCGAAACCGTTAACATCAATCTCGATGTTACCAGGGTTGCTGCCTACCGTGATGCCGGTCTTCTTATCGGTCAGGATAACTGTTACTGGTTTTTGACCAATGGAGAGTGCCGAACCAGCGCCGTTGGCCTCGAGGACTAAGACCGGTGCCTGGCCTAATCCGTTGTACAGGATGCTTTGTGTGTCGATCAATATATTGCCGTTTTCACCTGCACTGTTAGCTGTGACGGTGACGGCGGAGATGGTGCTTTCAAAGGCACCACCAGCCTTGACCTTGAAATTGCCCATGCCGGTCGTGAGAGCAGAGAATGGATTGGAATTGGTGGCACCATCATTGCCACCAATCGTGATGGTGCCTTCTGCAGTGAGGCTGACGGTGCTGGAGAATGCAGTGACAAAACCGCCATCGACACCAGTGATCGTTAGATCACCGGGACCGTTTATTGTCAATTTTCCAGGTGAAAGTTTCGTTCGACCAGTTGCTTCAATATGACCCAGGTTGTCTAGCAGTGATGTGTTGAGCGTGAGCGTCGGTACGTCGCTTGGTAGAGTTTGCAGCGTAGCCTGGAGATTGGCGCCGGGTCCGTTCAATATAGTTGAGGCGTTGACGGTCACATGCAACCCATCGATCGTTCCGTCATTTACGAAGGTGCCGCCTTTCGCTCCGCCGACTGTGTAGGCGATACTGCCGAGACCCAAACCACCTTGATTATTGCTAAACTCCGCAGATGTGACAGTCCCATTGCCTGAGACTCCACCGCCGCTGTTGATAGTGATACTGTTTGCAAAAACATTCAATGTCGAAGGCGCGGCGTTCTGTTCGCTCGTATCTTGTTGCCTTCCCAGGCGACCATCGAGCACGATGTCCGTGCTGGTGGTGATGTTTTCGAATGCATCATTCATGGCGCCGCCGGCAGCGATGTTCAAGCTGCCGGTGGTCAGATTCATGACGCCGACGAAGGTATTTCCGGCGACGTTGGTGGCATTCGAGATATTCGCATTGACGACCTGTGTAACTGAGGCTGGGTCCGTCCCAAGCAAACCGGTTGAATTGATATTCAAATTCTTCGCTGCTATCGTTATGTCGCCGCCGGTGGTACCGACATAATCATTGAGGAACAGATCGCCGCCGGTTCTGATCGTGATGTCACCATCGGCAATGGCTTGATTGCCGGCATTGAAAATGATGTTGCCGGAGTTCAGCGCGCTAAATGTCAGTTCACCCGACAGCTGAGCACCTGTCGTACCATCGAAGACTAGACCGCCCTTAGCGCTTGGATTCGCTGATACGAACGTCGCATTGTTCACGGAAAAATCGCCGCCGCTCACAATACCATCACCAGATGCGATACCAGCTACAGCGGTGAAATCGCCCTTGATATTGCCACCCAGATTGACGGTAATCCCTGGAATGAGAATTTTTCCGCTACCACTTGACGAGCCGCTAAACGCAATTAGCTGGACATCGCCACCATCAGCGGTTCCGCTATGAGTGTCGATTTTCGCCAGTGGCGCGGTTCCGCCGCTGCCACCTGTGAAGTCTATGATCCCACCAGTCGCGCTTTGCTTCGATACGATTATGTTCCCACTGGTATCGACCTTGAACAGTGCTCCTGCAATAACGGTGATATCGCCGCCGTCCACGCCAGCTGCTGACGTGTCAAGACCATTGTTGCCTGCGCCGGATACTACATTGCCTCCTGCAACAATCGTGAGAGGCGCACCATTCGTGGGTGCAAAACCGCCGTCGATTGTGATGTTGCCTACATTTGTAAATATCGGGTCGCCAAAAGCTTCAATATCGCCCAGACGAAGGTTGTCCGTATTGGCGGCAAGATGAACCACACATCCGGTAGCATTGACCTTGCCAGAGACTTGATCCACACTGGCTTCAATCAGACCATCATGACCGGCGTTGAAGTTGACTTGTTGCGAGTGCAGGTTGCCGCCGGTCAGATTTATTGTGGTGCTATTGACGTTAAAATTGATATCGTCGTTGGTGGCTTGCAGTGTACCACCAGAATTGATCACTGCCAGATCGCTAGCGCTGGACACACTGACACTGCCTGCAGTGGCTGCTACCAATCCGGTATTGATCAGATTTTGAGTATTGAGATAGATGTTTTGTCCGGCGCTGACAGATGCCTGAGAGCTGCCGTCGTTGACATTGTATATGGTCGGGGCGTTAAGGGTAAGATTATTGGCGCTAGAGATGCGGCCATTGTTGGTGATTTGACTGTCGGCGCTGAGATTCACATCAGCAGCGTAAAGGTCGGAGCCGCTGAATGAGCCTATTGTTCCTGTGCGCGAGTTGATTATTGACTCAGCGGAGATTGTGTTTGTTAAACCATAAGCATCGCCAGCGGTCACAATTGTCCCGCGGTTTCTCAATGTACCAGAGATCGACCAGTCGGTTGTCTTGTCGATGACCTGGACATCGCGCGCGACCGTCACTGAAGAGATCGCTCCACCAACCGACCTGTCCAGCGCGCTGAGCATGTCATTGTCCAAAGAAACGGTGCCGCCAGTAGCGGCACCATTATTGCCAAGTTTAATTGTTTGATCCTGACCTTTGAGCACTTGTTGGGCAGCGACTACTTCGGCAGCGGTGAGCTTCGTATCGAGGGTGACGATTTTCTGGCGACCGCCGACGTCGATTGTGAGGTTAGTGAAATTTCCAAGATTTCCGGAGGAAAACATCTCACGTCCGGAGTTCAAATTGAAATTTGCTCCGGGGAGATTGAGCGTGCTCAACTTGAGGTCACGCCCTCTATCGTTGTAGCGGTCCGCATTCGGACCATTGAGTCTGGCGCTGTCGCGGCGATTTTGACTTATCCGGTTTAGCCGGTCGAGCTGGTTAGGACGAGCATTCACCCTCGGCTCATCGCGATGTGCCAGCGCCGGTAGCGAAGCGAGCGGAATACTGCACGCTACGCCGACAGTCACGCACAGTGTCTTGAGGCTCTGGACGTAAATCGTTTTGGTGAGTTTGTTGTTGTCTGACATAGTTATTGCACCAGCTCAAATAGTTGCGACAGATTCAAGGCACGCCCAAACTTCGAGCCTTTCACGCCCAAAGTCGGAACTTGTCCTTGCTGACACCTAGTAGTTCGGATCGATAGCCATAATAACGGGTTTGTCTCCGCCCCACATTGCGCAAATCCAACCTACGTCAGGATCGTGATATTGAGGACCGTTGCTGGTTTCGGTCTGATACAAACTGCCAAAAGGCACTGGGTGCAGGCACGAGGCTGGCTCGCCAACTCGTTTTAGGTGCATGTTAAATGGTTGTGGGTTAGCAAAATTTCATTCCTTTCGCGGCTGTTACATTATTGTTCTTGAACGTGTTTCAGCTAAATCGACCGAAATTCTGGACGACTTCGCTGGAGTCTATTGAGCAAGTGCTACTGTATATGGTGCGAGTGTGTCGCGAAGTTTGAGTGATCAGACAGCAAAGCTCTACTTGTGATGTATGCATCGACATGAGTAGCATTCACGTGGAATTAATCCGGAATACTCTGCATGCAGCCAAATTGCACCTGAGGAGATCTGCAAATTTTATTTATCGGTAAGGTATTCCACTCGCTTCAGGCTGTACCCATTAACTGCTGAGCACAAAGCACACTGGACCGAAAGGAAATCGAATTCTTCGCCCAAAATATGCGTGTTTCCGCAAACCGTGTAATCAACAGCTCGTCTCTTCGAACAAAATAGTGCGATACCGTAATTGGTGCTGTGTTACCGCCTGTCACATCAATTCGAAGGACTGATGATATTGACTCAGGTGTGGCGTCGAGCGGTTTTTTAGGTCAGGAGTTAGTCAGAATTGCTTAATACGATTGCGCAATTCGGACCAAATGGCGCATAGGGAGAGTTTCTATAATGGGCGACAAAAATACTAAGATTGGTCAGGACGATGTTCCCGACAATTTCGATATAGATGAAACATCGAATTGGGCTGCGCAGGCGTTTTCGCGTATGACTCAGGAAGTGCAATACTTCTGGTTTTGTGGTAGTTCGAATCAAGAAAGTCTAATTGATGATGAACCGACTGTGTCTGACGGTATTATCGAGATTTCGTTTCTTGATGAAGAATCGGAAGAAGATGTTGATTTTGAATCGGAGGAAGGTAATGAACTTGCGCCTGGCGAAACTGATAGCGAAGGGTATACGGCGCGCGAACGCGGGGATATGCTGCAGCTTGTCGCTGAGACGATTCGCACTATGCGCGCGAGCGATGACCCTAATACGCGCAGGTATGGGGAACAGTTGCATGTTATGTCCAACGACTCCGAGCAGCGCGCTTTAGCCAACGCCATCATACTTCGACTGCAAGAACCAGAACGAGTGAACCGCTTTATGGCGATCCTCAACGACCCCGCTCAAAGAAATGTCGCAGATAGGCTGAAACCTATGGTGCTCGATTTCACGAACAGCTTTACGGTTGCTTCTTTCATGGAAACGCTCACCGGCAGCAATGCGGTCCAGCGTGCTGATGCCGAACAGATTCTTGCGATGCTGAATTCGCCAACGGACTCACCGCTGGGGCTAGCGCTTCTGAACGGCTTCAACGTAGGTTCAGCTGAAATGCATACAATGCTGGAACTGCTGAAAGATCCTGCAAAAAGAGAAACGGCACGAGCATTGCGTGATTTACTGACGTCGCCGGAAGAAGGCAATTCGCGAGCTGGATATCATCTTCTCGCTCTGCTTACAAGCACCGATGGCAGTGCACAGTCAGCCGCGCAAAGATTACTCTCTCGACTGGCCGACCCGGCCAAACGCGCCAGTGCTATTACGCTTGCATCTGCTTTAAACACACCCGCTCTGATTCTCACCGCTACAGACATATTCAACGATCCAAGAAAGGGGACTGCCGCAAAAGGACTGCTGGAGATGCTCCAAAATCCGGAGCAACTTGACTCTGCAGTAGCGCTTCTGGAGCTCCTTGGTTCGCGCTTCGGTACTGATCGGCAGCAAGGCTCCAAGATAATCGAGCTTTTGAACGACGCTGAAAAGGCACCGCTGGCGAAGCGTCTTCTGAACATCAGAGACGTTGGCCATCGCAATAATATTATGCAACTCTTCGGACAATCGGGAGAGGCGGCTGTTCCAAGGATACTAGACTTGTATGAATCGCCCGGGCGTAGAGACCAAAGGGCCTACTTCGATTTGCAGTACTACCTGGATAGCTCCGACTCGAGGGAGCGAAACCTCGGTCGAGCTCTGATACAACGACTCGCCAACCCAGCTCAAGCGAGCTTAACGGTTGACCTTCTCAAGCAGTTCCAGACGACTACAGAACTGGAAGAGATTAATGCAATGATCACCCCGGAAAATGCAGCTACAGTTTCCGGAATGCTCAACGGCAGCGCTGACGACCGACGGCGGCTACATGCAATCGTGGATCTGAGGATAGGCGGGAATTCGGACCTTAAAGTCGACGGTCTCGTGAAAAAACCGTCGATGGATTACCGTCCGCCAATTGATCAGAGACCTACAGCTAATCGACTTTTCCAGATGCTCACCGGCACCGATGTGGCTGCGCGATCTGGAGCACAGACTCTGCTGGATCGAGTCACCAATCCGTTACACATTCGTCCGGCCGTGGCCGCTCTAAGTGACGACAAACAGCGTGGCGGGATGCAACCCATTCTAGCAATGCTGACTTCGAATGATTACCGCGATCGAAATGGCGCAAATCTTGTATTGCAGCTCATGGCGACGGATCCTCCGGTACGGTTTCGGGAGCCGTTCTACGGCGGTGGAAAGAAATTAGATTTTTCAGGTGGCGGCAAAGGTTTTGAAGGCAACGAACTTGAAAACAAGAATAAGGGGGTGGGTAAGGGTGTTGGCAAAGATATAAGAGATGACAAACTACCGTCTGCTGAATTTGATTTTGAACCACTCAAAGGACCATCCCCCGAGCAAGTCAGAGCGGCGAGGCTAATCGCGGCGTTGAACGACCCAGCACGACGAGAAGAAACGAGGAATCTCTTGCGAGTTGTCGACTCGAAAGAAGAGCTGAGCACGCTGGATTCCATGAGTCAGGAGTCAAATCGACGATTTGTCGCAATGCTCACCAATCCGGCGGTCGCAGATAGAACGAGAACGATTATGAATAATCTGCAAGGCAGTTCCGCCGAAGCAATGTTGTCCATCATCTCAGATCCGGGTCAGAGGGGGCTTGCCAGTTCACTAATGCAAATGCTCGCCGAATCCCCGGTTGCAGTGCGAGAATTTTTAGATCAGCGAGACCAACCGACCGGGCAAGCACTTGCTCGCATGTTATCGAATATCAATACGAGCTATGATGCAGAGCGAATTATGACGACGGTTCCGGCCGCCTATCGCACACAGTTTCTCGCTATGTATGCCGATCCTGAGCAAAGGGTTGCTACTAGACATTTGTTCAGCCTGCTTGGTTCTGAGGCACCAGGAGCGGTGACGGCTGCCACCAATCTAATGACAATGTTGGCGGCTGGAGACACCCAGGTAGGCAGAGATGGAAGGCAGCTACTGGCCATGTTGAGTGGCTCTCCGCAGGAGCGTAGCAGGGCGGAGCTGATGATTTCAACGCTTCGCACACCGAATCAGATTAGAAGCTTGTTCGAACTCGAACGCACTCCGGCAGCAAGAGATCTAATTTTGGAACGACTGGCGTCCAATGAAGAACGACAGGAGCGCGCTCGTGAGTTACTGACACCGCTTGCCGGTACCGAGGCGCAACTTAGAAATCGCTTTTTGGCGATGCTGGCTAATCCGACACAACGTATGCTCGCGACGATCATGCTCGATACACTCAACCCCGATGCGAGGAACGCGATGGTGACTATATTAGACACCCCCAGTCAGGCGGCCACCGCGCGAATGTTTTCCACTCTTTTGCAGGGATCACCGACCGAGAGGATGAACGTCCGTTTGCTTTTAGACCCCGCCAATGGTATCGGCACCAGAATGAGAGGTATGTTGCTGAACGAATCCAGTCGACCAGTGGCGATGATGGCGCTTCAGGTGTTGAACGAACCCACTCAGATGAACAGCTTCCTGGATCTCATGACCGACAATTCCTCACGCTCAACCGCACATGTTCGTCAAATGCTGCTCTCCGGGGAGACCGCTCAAACAAGTCAGGCGAAAACTCTACTTTCACTTTGGGGCTCCAACCGTTCCGCCGGACGAGCGCTGCTCAATATGTTGAACACGCCGACCGAGGCTCAGCGAGCGAGAGCAATCTTGTCGGCAGGGCCAGACGCTGAGCGCCTTCACCGCTCGTTGAACGACGGAGGGGCGGTCGGCACAGCCCTTCTGGCGATGTTCAACAATCCAGATCAGCGATCACGCGCCACCGAACTATATAGAAATCTCGACGATGGACAAATCGCGCAGGTTCTCAGCATGCTCAATTCACCGGAGACCCGACCGGCTGGTGAATACTTGCTCAGTATGGTCGGAAATGAGGAGCGCCCGAGACTTGTCAGACAAATGCTGGAGCTCACGGGATCTCCCTCCGGCGCACGCGTGCTTCGAATGCTCGCGGATCCGACCTCAGACGATTTTGACATCGCGCATAATCTCTCTTCGATTGGAAATGCCAATATAGCTCCATTCCTTGATGTAATCAGGAATGACGCACATCGCCACGCTGCAAACGAACTTATCAGTATGATTCGACCGGGCGACTACAACAATTCGCAAGCAGTCAGTAGATTGATGACCATGTTGACTTCCGCCTCAACAAGGCAGGAAGGTGAACGACTGCTCGCCATGATCGGTGATTCGCGTCATCGCAGCGCGGCCATCAGGCAACTGGACAACATGATAGATCGGCAAAATCCTAGCGATTTTGAGGGATTGATAAAAAAGTAATCAAAGAAATTTTGGGTTCTTTTGAGAAAAGCGAACCCACAGGACTATTTGTTGACTCGAGTTAAGCACTCACAATAGAATTCCATTATGAATGCCAATCTACAACGCCGTATAGCTCTAATTCGAACAGCATTAGAAGACGATCCCAACGGGATAACGATTGGAGATTTGCCAAAAGGTTTAATGACAACTCCGATTGAGTTGGCCGAGCTGCCTTGTTACTGCGCATTCCTCCGAGAGACACATGGGGCTAGGTTTGGCGGCGTTGATTTCTGGACTATTGAAGAACTTGGTCGAAATCAATATGTTCTTGACGAACTTCCTGAGGGCAATCTTCGATGGCTTTGTGTTGGCCAAGTGCTTTATCGACCGCTTCTTCTGGATAAACAGAGCGAAGTAGTACGCCTGTTAGATCTTGAGAATGAGGAGGACGGTTTAGGAAGAACCTTTGGTCACTTGGATGATTTCTTGAGCTCGCTAGTCGGGCGCGGGTACAAGAGTGCGCTAGAAGTTCGCCACGATGACTGGGTTGATTTGTTGGACAAATTAGAACTGGATTAACGGCCGTCCACTGGAAGTTATTTCCCTCCACCGAAATTTCCGGCTATTACTCTCCACATGCGTCATCACGTATTTCTCCCATCGACAACTTTCACCCGAACAGATACCCTCACTGTGGGGTGGTTTCAGGTTCGAAATTGCTAAGGCAATTTCAAATTTGGGAGAGCTTGTGATGCTCGAAAATATCTCCTTCCCCCCTCGTGAATTTGATGATAAGGCTTCGAGTCGGGCGTTGGCCCAGGAAGCATTTAAGCCCACTGTTTCGTCCGTTGATGCGGTCGATGGGGATCGTGCAAAACTGGTTTTGACTGATACCAGAGACTGTCAACTCATGTGTGCGCTTGGCGATCCATCGAAGGACATGCAGAATGCTGCCAAAGAATTTATGGATCGATGGCATATTAAATACGAAATCAACGATGTATTCGATCGACTGAAATCGCCTAGTCAACTCGATCGCGAAGGTGCAGCCAAGGCTTTGCAAGGATACTATGGGATCAGTCCTGAATCAGCTCTGACGGCAATCAAACTAGGATCTGGATTATATAAGGATCGTGAGGCCGCCAGCAGAAGTTTGGAGGACGCTGGTTGCTCAAATATGAAACTGTTGCACGGAATTTCCAAAAATTCGGATGCGGAAATTGGCTCGAGAGCGGATCAGGTGATGCAATTTCTTATGCGAACGCGGCCGGCATCTGAATTGGTTCAGCATCCTGAAGTGCTGAACTATCTGCCGACTGAGAGCTTGCCCGCACGACTCAGCGAATGCTTGACGCAACTTCCAAACGCTGATGAGCCAAACTCGCCGGATGCAAGCAAGCTCATATTGGCTAAGAGGAAAGCGGACTGGTCAATGCTCACGAAGGAAGCTGAGATCCTGCGCGCGTTTCCCGAATTCGTTACGAAACGAATCGAGGATCTCACTCAACAGCAAGGCAAGCTCACCGGCGCGGAGCAGTACAGATGTGGTGAGGAGATAAAACTGTTGAGCGATATTCCGGGCTTGCAGTCCCGAATGTACATCGGCATAGCCAACATGTCATCGGAGTTTGAAGACAAGAAGTCCAATCTGCTCAAGGCAATTGAAGCCGCGCCGCACATCGTCAAGACACCGGGTTTTGTCTGGGAGTGCCAGCAGTCGAAAGTATTCAAGGACAAGGGGTTCATGAAAGCCTTCATTAAGGCAGGTGGAGATGCTGACCACGGGGAATTGCCCCCGGCAAATCCATGACGTTCATTTCGCCAGCGTCGATCCCTTAACTGCAGTCCATCAGTGTCGATCGCGTTCACGTACTCGCCGATGCCACCATCTCCGCAGCGCGATGAGCGACCATATTGACTCAACCGCTCCGAAAGGCCACGCACCCTGCAGAAAACCATAGACAGATGCCATCACGCAAGATATGGCAAACGCCAGCACGAACCAGGCTGAGCGCGCTTCCAGTGCATAAAAAATAAGCATCAGCACGACTGATACGAGTCCGTAAATTGTCAACGCATCCATAGTCATACCAGTCGGTCACGATTTAGTTTAACCGCATCAACCGATCGTAGTCGAGTATTGAGAGGCGCGCTCTTTTTTTAAGCAGCAAAAGTACATGTGCAAACGGTCGTCAAGGCAGGGGGAGATCCTGTCTTGGGGAATTTGCCTGCGCAATTTCTTGATCGTTCACCTTCGAATCGGCCTTGCTGATTTTCGGATACACTATGGCTGTTGGCTTATAAACAGGGCGAATGATTCTTATGTCCGAGACAAATTTCGTGAATACGTCTGTATCTACAATAGAAAGCGGGACTTCTATCGATTCTATCGACACGCCATGTCTCATTGTTGATATGGATCTTGTCGACAAGAACTTGAACACACTTTTTTCAAAATTCAATGGACGAGGAGTCAATGTTCGCCCTCACCTGAAGACAGTCAAAAGTCCTGAATTTGCAAAACTCCTGATTCGCGAAGGTGCCATCGGGGTGTGCGTGGCTAAGGTTGCTGAAGCAGAAGTGATGGCTGATGCCGGAATCGAAGATATTTTGATCACGACAGAGATTGTCGGTGCTCCAAAACTCGCTCGTCTGGCTAAGTTGATCTCCTCGCACCAACAAGTCAAAGTTGTTGTGGACAGTAAGTTCGGTGTTGAAGGTATGCAGCAGGTGGCAAGTCAGGCAGATGTGAAACTAGATGTTTTGATTGAGCTTAATGTCGGACAAAATCGAGCCGGTGTAGAGCCTGGCGAACCAGCTCTGGCACTCGCAAACGAAATCGTGAAGCATAAAAATCTGAATCTTATTGGAGTACAAGGCTATGAAGGTCACCTTCAGCTATTGACCGATGAAGACGAGAGACAACGCTTGTGTTCCGATGCAATGAAGAAATTGCTGCAGACGGTCGCACTGCTTCGAGATAATTCGCACCCGATTTCGATCATAACCACCGGTGGTACCGGCACCTCAGAGTATTGTGCAGACGCCGGCGCCAACGAAGTCCAGCCAGGCAGCTTCATCTTTATGGACGGCGCCTATCGTCGCGCCATAGGAAATCGTTATGACAATGCGTTGACACTTATAGCTACAGTCATTAGCAAGCCCGCAAGCAATCGGTGTGTAATCGATGCTGGTGTGAAATCTCTCTCCACAGATAGTGGCAATGCGGAGTTGAAAGCCTCATCGCAAATCACGTATAGACCGGCTGGAGATGAGCACGGAATCCTGGAGAGTGCGACCGACTCGATATCATTGAATATAGGCGACCGAGTAGAATTGATCCCAAGCCATATTGATACCACTGTTAATCTGCACGACTTTTATTACTGTCACCGTGGTGGCACAATTGAAAACATCTGGAGGCTTGCCGCTCGCGGTAAGGTGCAGTAGTTGGGTTAAACTCTGTATCCCCGACCTGAAGGTCGATGCTTTATTGTGTATTGGGTAACTAAGTAAATATCGATATCGCTTCGAGTTGCTGGGTGCGGACCACGAATCAGTTCAAGAAATAGCGGCTCGTATAGCTCAATTCAGCGCTTCGCGAAGTGCTCAACGATGTCATCCTGCCAGGCTACAAGTGCTTTACTATCAAAAACGCCGTCGGTGTTTTTTGCCAAACAGTCCTTAACGAGTTCGTCAATTTCAGCAGACGAGGCACCGCAGATAACACTGACTGCGGCATCGGTTTCCTCTACGACTTCGTTCATATCTATGCGCATGGAAACTGCTTGAGCCACTCCTTGCTGTAAGTATGGTCTAAATTGTTTGGAAACCTTGTAGAACCCTTTTAGCTCCTGCTCATCCTTCGCGCCCCAGAAACAAACCATTAATCCGACACCACGCCAGATCTCGGCTCTGCGCTCCACAGGAAATCGCTCGATTATCTGATTCACAGCTTTCGGAGCGCCATTACCGATACACCAGATTGCGCGGCCAAGTCCTTGATGGTAGGCTGCCATTGCCAGTGGTGGCAGGGTTAAAGGTACTTTCATCTTGTGCACACTATCGAACCAGTGAAAATAACCCTCATGCATTCCATAGGCATCCATTGCCAGCCAGCCCAGGTAATGCTCTGACAGGGCAGGTGTTATATCGGCCTCTACGCGCATGTGCGAAAGCGCAGTACCTGCCCCTAGTCCGAGCGCCGCGATGTGTTCTGGAGCAAGGTCTATCATCTCTTCCGATCGCGGATACTCGCGAGGATTAGTAACGTCCAGACGTATAGCGGCTCCCATGGCCGCCTCAAATACCAGGACTCGATCGGTCAGCTTTAATTCACCAAGATCGTTGACGAACTTTGGAATATCTGTAGCAGGACTGATTGAGTTGAACGATTCCGCAAAGAGTGCGATTCGCTCTTGCGCAATGACGGCACCAGTGCCTGGATCTTTGCATTGCAAAGGGCTCAGTCCCACAAAGGACTGTGTCTTAGACGCAAGAAAAGATAGCAGCTCTTTCATAGCGATTGGGAAATCAATACCAGGCAGAGTCCGATGTTAGCGCGCACCCACATTTCGGAAATGTAGGCTGGTCAGGTGTTAAGGCCAGCAGCTAGTGTACCATGATGCTATGCGCAGCAGTGACTGTTTGACATTCGTACCCGTATAGATGCCGACCGGTGGGAACGCAAGAGAATAATTCACCGTTTGCGGACGTTTATGTTTGTCGCAGCCATTTTTCAAATTGGCTTGGAATAAATTTGTCGGGACTTCTATATTGCCGCTCTTGTTGCTTGTGAGTCGTCAGGAAACACACTACAGATTCTGTATCAAGGTCTTCATCTGCGGAGTATCCTGTCCGTTCTTCGGCTCGACACCAAAAATATAGTCTTGCCACCATGGGCCGGCTGCCCAGTAAGTGTAGCCATCCCACTGGGCGGAATTAGCATGTAGGTATTGGAGTATGGCCGCTAACGAGGCGCAAGGTGCTGGTTCAGCAGTAACGCCAATCTCGCTCAAAAATGCAGTGCGGTTGTTTGCCTTTAACCACGCCGTTAGACCACTCAATGTCGCTACCGAATCGGCTGGACCGAGACAATCTTTATGCGTTCCAGAGCCGTCGTGATCGAGGTATTGATGAATGTCGTAGGAAAAGTTATTGAGCGGATCGGAGATCTTAATTAGTTCACTTGCATTTTTTTCGACAAACTCGTTGCCACTTCCCCAATATGCACCCGGC
>CAYQKX010000087.1:0-18938 GCA_964418155.1 uncultured Candidatus Obscuribacterales bacterium
TCGTTCTACTTCGCGGACGACCAGGAAGGTGCCGTCGGCATCTGCTCGGTCAAGGAAGTGCAGCCGCTCAACTTCGACATGCGCGTCATGGTGGGTGAGGAAAACATTGCCGTCCTCGGCAACGTCGACCGCGCCGACCCGCGCTCCGTCGAGCTGAACGGTGCGTACAACCTCGCCAACCGCGGTATGCTGGAGTTCGTGGAAGGCTTCAAGAACCCGAAGGAAGCCCACCGCTCCGTGCTGGAGGCGACGCAGGACAAGAGCATCCCGGCTCCGGACCCGATGCGCATCAACCTGCACGCGGACCTGATCCTGATCTACCACTCCAACGCGCCGGAGTTCCGCGACTTCAAGAACGACCCGAAGAACGAGCCGTACCTGGACCGGTTCATCCAGATCAACTGGCCGTACCCGCTGGAAGCCTCCGAGATGGAGCGCGTCATCGCCAAGGAGTGGGGTGCCACTGACTTCGCGATCCCGCAGGCCGAGGGTGGCTGTCACCTCGAGCCGACCATCCTGCCGTACCTCGCGCGGTTCGCGGTGCTCACGCGCCTCGAGCCGAGCAATCAGGTCTCCGACCTGATGATCAAGCTCGACGCCTACAACGGCGACGAGTCGCGTCTGCGCGGCATGGGCACCAAGATCGACGTCCTCGCCCTCAAGCGGGAAGCGTCGCCTTGGGAAGGCATGGACGGCATTTCGCCTCGCTTCACCTCCAAGCTGCTCACCGGCTTGGCGTCGGAAGCGGTGGCGAAGAACCACGCCATCACCAGCCGTGAGGTGCGCGAGCGGCTCTACGAGTCGATCCGCCACATCCAGGACGAGAAGGTCCAGAAGGCGTACCGCGAGTTCGTCAGCCGCCAGCTCGACGAATGGCGCCGCAAGCGCCTCGCGCGCATCATCCTCGCCGCCATGGTCGAGGGCTTCAAGGGCGAGTGCCAGGACGTGTTCAAGAAGTACTTCGACAACGTGCAGGCGTACAACCGCAACACGACTGTCCGTGCTTCTTCGAGCTCCATGTACCGCTCCGGTCCGGACGAGGACTTCATGCGCAAGATCGAAGCCGACCCCGAGTTGAACATCACCTCGGCTCAGGCGAAGAGCTTCCGCGCGGAAGTCGCGTCCGTGGTTGCCGCCTACATGACGGACAACCAGACCGTCGACGTGCCCTACACCTCCTACGAGCCGCTGCAGCGCGCCATCGAGCGGTTCGTCTGCTCGAAGGTCAAGGACACGGCCCGCGTGCTGCACTCGGCGAACGCCGGCACCGACGAAGACCGGCGCAAGCTGGCCACCGTCAAGACCCGCCTCGTGGCCGATCACGGCTTCGACGAGTACACCGCCGACGAGGTGCTGAAGGAAGCCGAAGAGACGAAGGACTTCCTCAAGGAGGTCTAATCTGGCGGCAATAGATAGGAACGCCGCGAGGCTACCTATCGGAATAGGTCACCGCGGATGGTGTCGAGCCAGCCGCGAGTGATCTATGTATTGTCGGAGAGGGGGGCGAGACGGCTCGCTCCCCTCTCATCAGATTGGCGTCCTGGGGAGGTAGGACTCGTCCCACCGGCCGCAGCGGCTGTTGTTAATCGGGAAGGGGCGCAGGCTTTGCGCCCCTTTCTCTCTTTAATGCCTGTCCGCTCACCTTTCTGGGCGGTTCAACCCTTACCCGGCTTCTATCCAGACCCGAAGCAGGAGGTATACGCATGACCAACGAGAAGACTTACGACAAGGTTCAGGACCACCTGAGCTCTGTGTCGGTTTATGACCCTGGTGCGCGTCCGTGCCCGCTGACGCTCACCACGCGGTCCGTTATCGCCGATGCCGTCGTCAGTCCGCCTGACCCCAACGGTGGCGATCGTTCCGAAGAAGACCGACGGCGACACAAGGATCGCATCAAGGACCAGATCAAGCCCAAGCTGCCCGAACTGATCGGCGGCAACCCGATCTTTGGCGACAAGGGCAAGATCAAGGTCCCGGTCTCCGGCGGCTATGAGCCCCGGTGGCGTTACGGACGTGACAAGCCAGGCGGCGGTGGTGGTACCGGCAAAGACGCCGGCTCCGACCCTGCTGACGAGATCTACGTGGAGATCGACCTCGATGAGCTGCTCCAAATGCTCTTCGAGGACATGGAACTTCCCGAGCTTCTGAAGAAGCAGCTCGCCACGACCAAGGTCAAGGCCTTCAAGTACCGAGGCATTCAGCCCACCGGTCCGAAGCCTCGCCTCCGGAAGAACGACACGGCGCGCGCGCGCATTCGCCGCTCCATCGGCATGCGCAACGCCAATCCCGATGACCCGAAGTTCGCTGATCTCGTGGACATCGAGAAAAAGCGGAAGAAAATCCCGGGTACGAAGGAAGTTCCGTTCCACAAGCGGGACTACAAGTACAACCGGGTCGAAGAGACGCTTGACGACGAGTCGAAGGCCGTCGTCTTCTTTGTGCTCGACCGTTCCGGCTCGATGGGCGGCGAACCGCTCATGATCGCCAAGGCCTTCTTCGTCCTCAACCTCATGTTCTTGCGCAATAAGTACAAGGATGTGAAGGTGGTGATGATCGCTCACGATGCGCATGCATTCCGCATCGAGGACGAGACGAAGTGGTTCGAGATCGAGGCTGGTGGTGGCACCGTAGCGGAGCCCGCCTACCAGATGGTTTTCGACATCGCTCAAGCGGAGTATCCGTCCTCGACTTGGAACAGGTACATGTTCCAGGCCACCGACGGTGTGCTCTTCGACGGCGACCACGTAATTCGTGACTGGTACACCAAGCTGATCAAGACCGACTTCAACTACCTGGGCTACCTCGAAGTAGGTGGCAGCTGGGGTTGGGGCGGGTACTGGCAGTCGGGTGGCCAGGCGCTTCAACACTTGCCTGAGGAGATCAAGAAGCACGTCGGCATGGCTCGGGTGGAAAACCTGAAGCAGTTGCCGGATGCTTTCAAACAGATCCTCGACAAGGACAAAAAGAAGTCCTAACGGAGGTCCTGACTCATGTACGAAAAGCTCATCAAGCACATTCGCATGTGGGACGAACGCCTGACCAAGGCGGGCGTTCGCATGGGCCTCAAGCCCTATCCCACGCGCTACGAACTCGTCGGTGACGATCAGATGGTTCGGCTCATCCCCTACGTGATGTTGCCGACCCACTACCGTCACTGGAGTTTCGGTAAGCGTTACGAACAAGAGGTGAAGAACGGTGGAAACTTCCACATCTTCGAGGCGGTGATCAACTCATCGCCGAGCTTCTGCTATCTCGGCGTCACCAACCGGTTGCCCATGCAGCTTCTGGTGATGGCGCACGCGAAGTGGGGGCACGTCGACTTCTTCGCCAACAACGAAACGTTCTCCGAGTCCGGCGCGGACTCGATCATCGAACGCCTGGCTCAGAACGGTGAGTTCGTCAAACGACTCACTCGCGACCCGAGCTACGGCGTGGACAAGGTGGAGTGGGTCCTGGACGCCGCTCACGCCCTCGATGACCATGTCGGCTGGGTGCCGAGCATCAAGGACCGGGTGCCGGACAAGATGGTTCGCAAGGAGCTCGAGCATCAACTCGTGGAGATGCGCCAGCGCTTGCGCCAGGCGGAATCCAGCGATTTCGAGAGCAAGGGCATTCAGGAGCGCATGGACGAGATCACCGAACGTCTGAAGCGCGACCCGATCAACCCTGTCTCCGACGTCCTCAAGTTCATCATCGACGAGCGCAACAACCCGCGTCTCGGCGAGGAAGAGCGAGGCCTCATCGCAATCGTGCGCGACCAGGCTCTCTACCTGCACCCGCAGGCTCGCACCAAGTTCATGAACGAAGGTTGGGCGTCCTACTGGGAGAAGAACCTTCTCCTCCAGCCGGAGCTCGGTCTGCCGATGAACTGGATGATGGAGATGCCGCAGTACTGGTCGATGCACGATCGGCAGGCGACTGCTTGGTACTTCGACCCGTACGCGCTCGGGTTGAGCTGCTTCGAGTACATCGACCGCAAGTTCGGCTTCGATGAAGGTGAAGTCGAAGTGGATGCGCCCTCGTACACCACGCGGGACGCCACGGCGGCTGACCTCGAAGAGGAGTCGGACTTCCAGTACCGTACGGCGGACGGCAAGGTGATCGTCTGGACCGGCGAGACCCACAAGGTCAAGACGGTCAAGCGCAATCGTGACAAGATGCTTCAGGTGCGTCAGCACCACGAGGACAAGTCGTTCTTCCGTGAATACCTCACTGAGGAGCACCTGCAGCACATCAACGACAAGTCGCTCGAGTGGCTGCGTCGGACGATGGGCATCATCAGCCGGCAGCTCCGGGATCGTGGCTTCGCGCCCGCAGTCTCCTTCGCCCCGATCGATGAGAAACTGCAGAACGCTTCGCTCGACGCGCTCGGCGCCATCGTCGAGACCTGGATGAACTTCGCTCAGATGGGTGAGCAGCTCATGCAGCAGGGCTTCCCGCCCTTCCCGGTGCCGCAGCAGACGCTGCAAGTGATGGGCACGATCCTTCAACTGGTCGCTGCCTACGACGAAGACAAGGCCAAGTTCCGGTCGATGATGATCATTCGCACTGGTCGTCACTCCATCCCGGACATCGAGGTCGTCGACGGTGGTCCGTTGTCTCAGGACCTGTCCGGCACGCTGAGCATGCGTCACGTGTTCGACCCGACCTTCGGCTTCTTGCTCCAGTCGGAGTGCAGGGACACCGTGCGCTACGCACGCCGCATCTGGGGTCGCCCGGTGCGGCTCCTGACCATGGAGCAGGGTCAGGATCGTTGGGGGCGTCCGGTTGGCGGAGCCCGTCCTTTCGAGTACCTGTGCGACGAGGACGGGGAGGTGCGGGAGCGGTACCTGGCTTAAGCCTATCGCTTCTGTTCGAGGGAGAGCCGCTTGGGCGGCTCTCCCTTCCCTCTTCCCTTTCATATGGACACCTAACAACGAGGAGTCAGAAAACATGCAATCGAAACACGGAATCACGGTTGACGTGCTGTGCGCCAGCACGCCCAATCGCGTCCCGCTCAACGTTTTGCTCGAGAGCGGTATCACGCTCGTCAAGGTTCCGCACGGCGGCTTCAAGGTGCGCGTCAAGACGCCTCACCCGACCGACGTCACGATCAACCTCGACGACAAGGGCCTGCTCGAGACCAAGATCCCGGCCGGCATGACGGAGTTCGCCGTCGGCCAGGACGGACGTCCGCTCATGTTCCAGCCCGCCACCGATGTGCGCGCCTGCGACGAGGTGAAGACTCCGATCGAGACCGAGGGCTTCAGTCCCGACGTGTCGCCGGAAGTTCTGGCGCAAGTGGTCAAGGATGGTATCGTCGGTGGTGAGGCCGCGCTCGCCGCTGCCAGCCAGCCGTCGCACATCTCGGGCTTCCTGCTCGTCAACGTCAGGTTCACGGAGCAGACCCCGGTCCCCGGCATCGTTCCTCCGCCCTACGACGAGGACCAGGTCGCCTTCCAGATGAATCCGCCCGCCGAGCACAATCGCATGATCGCGGCCAACTTCAACCGGATTGTTCCACCCGAGAAGATCGAGAAGCGCTGGTGCAGTTGCTGCCGTCGCCTCGATGACCGCCGGTAACGGCGTCGGGCTGGTCATGTGGCGTTTCGCCGAAGCGGAGTAAGCGAGGAGCGGGAGCGGACATTCATTTGTCCGCTCCCGGCTCTTTTTTCGAACGCCACCATGACATGGTCTGTAAAACGAGGTAACAGCATGCTTTGTCCCAATTGCACACAGTACAGCTGGCGGAATGTTGCAGGCACCTGCCAGCACTGCAATGGCGCGACGCCGAACTATTACAATCGGCTCTGCAGCCAATGCAGCACCAACCTGGACGAATGCGAAATCTGCCGCACCAACATGGGCACGAAAAGCGCGTCCTGCACCGGAACGGGCAACCCCACGCCCTGGACGGTGAAGAAGAAGATGAAGGACAACGGCGGAAGCGTGACGCTCAAAGTTGGCGACGAACTCGAGATCACCCTCGACGAAACGAGCGCCAAGGAGTACTACACCGGCTATAACCACAACACGAGCTACGTCTACGAGACGCAGCGCGGCACTCTGACCTCGGGTCAGACCTACGGGACCGGCTATCGAACCTTCACGTTCAAGGCCAAGTCCCCAGGCAAGACCACGATCATCATCGAAGAGTGGCAGATGCGTTACAGTTACAGCGGGTATGGTTACTCGTCAAGCTACGTCAAGGACAAGAAGACGGGCACGACATGGACGATAACCGTCACGGTGAAGTAACGGTCCTAGGAACCCGCCACCGTGCACGGTGCGGATTCCTGTTTTCGGAAATCCTGAAGTAAGTGCGCATCAAGAGCGCGACTTCAGGATTTCTTCTCTTGAGTTAGGGCTACGAAAGAAGATAGTAGAAAAATTGACCGATGGTATTGAGTTAGTGCTGGACGTTGCGATCGGCATCGGGAGTTTCTTTAGGGAACTTGTTGCGACGCATTTTCCGCCAACCGACCTCACCGAGACGGCCGTAGAACGTCCACGAGTTAACCTCTACGACCGATGACCGATGACCGATGACCGATGACCGATGACTTGTGACGGATGCTTAGTGACCGATGACGTAAACGTTCAATTTTGGACGACGTCCGCAAGCGTCTTTCGGTGACAAGCGGCAGAGCATGCGGCACGACATGTTTCTGCAAACGGCTCCAGATGGTGAGTGGCCATGTCCAGTAGTGACTGCTACCCCGTAGCCAGTGTTCAAAGCGAGCAGGTAGAAATCGGATATAACTCGGAGGTTATCTTTCTAAGCCCATTTTTATAACGCGGAAGTTATGTTTCTCGCTTTGATAACGCGCACGTTATATTTTCTTGGTCTTTTTTATAACGCGCAAGTTATATCCAACACGCGTTGGCATTTCTGGCGCATGAAAGGTCCGCACCAAGCCATGCTTTCCGTTGAGCGTGATTGACTGAAGTCTAGATCGTTCGATCGATTGCGCAACTGAGTTAAGCAGGTCGGCATTTTCGCTATTCGCTGAAATTGATGAGTTTATTTGCGCCTCGTTGGTAATCGTTTTATCGGATTGACTGACTCTCTGAGGGGAAGAGGCGTCATTGTCTCTATCCCCTCTCTGATTGGTTTAAACCCGAAAGATCCGATTCGGGTTAGATATCGCCGCCGGTACCACCGACTCGACTCCCGGTGTCGCGAAACCCTCGAACCATTTCTTGTCGAGTGGCTCTTCATGCCGATCGCTTGCTCCGTAAGTTCTTGTCGATAGCTCTTTCCCGTCGGCTCTGCAATCGACTTCCTTGATGCGTTTGCCTTTCTCGTCGAATGAGCGCTTGATGTATGAGCCGTCCGGCCGGTATACGAAACAGTGCTTCAGAACTGGCGTTCCCTTCTCCGTCGGCTCGAAGATAAGCTTTCTCTCGACTCGTTTTCCATCTGCGGTGAAGACCTCCAGTGTAGTCAATGTGGGGACAGAGTCTTCCGCATCGGCAGGCCAAATAAGCGACCATGTCTGCTGATAGAGCGCTGTTAGCGACTTGTCGCGATAGAGGTGTCGGCAGTATTCTTTGGGTCCGTCGCCCTGACTCAAGCTGAAGCCGCTCTTCGCGATTTCGATAATCCAAAACTGTCTTTCGGTTGGGTTGCCTTTGGTGTCGAAGAAGACCTTCACTTGCTGCTCGTCGTTGACGTCGGTTTTGAACCACCATGGAGTTTTGCCGTCTTTTCGGTAGCGCATAGCGGTCCGCATATCCATGTTGAAGGTGGTCGATTGAAACTTGATAGTCTTGCCGTCAGGAAAATAGGACACGGAATTTCTCGCGCCGCTCGGTAGCACAGATGCACACCAGTTGAGCGTGCCGTCTTTACGGAACAGTTGAGAAGCAGTTTCCTCTTTGCCTGTGGCATCGTAGAAATCCTCGCGGTAGCCGCCATCGAAGAACGAATTCTTTTCGTAGTAGCGGGTACCGTCCTTGCGACGATGCTCCTCCGTGATGTGGTTGGTACTGTCCTTGGTGACTATTTTACTTGCGCCGTCAGGGTAGATCGTAGTCGTGCGCTCACCGAAGTCGCCCTTTTCGACCTTGATCTGATGTGCGCCTTCTTGTGCGGGAGCATGACTGCCTGCGGCGATAAGCGAAAGCATTAGTGTGACGTAGGCGAAAACAAAGAAGTGCATGAGCGTTGCGAAGACCGTTTTCCGATCGGTCAGGGCCTTGAAAAAAATCGACATTTGCAGTCCTTTCAACAGCGGACCATTTACTTCAACTTATTGGTTACAACGTTCGAGTCTGAGTCTTATCGATCTGCGCGACTGGTCCGGTGACGCCTGTTCAGATCAACGCTACCCAGTGATGGAAGGGAAACGAGGTGAGATAGTAGAAGCGATATTCAGAAAAACATAGAGCCGGGGGCGACCGGCTCTATTGGAAATCAGCTCGACATGTCTCTTTCGCCCGAAGACGTTGTCGATAGTTTTAGCGGGTTAGCGCTTCTGGCGGCGGCGGGGACTGTAGGTCCAGGGGAAGTCCGAGCAGAGACGCTTCACGAAGACGTCGAAGTCCTCGGTAGGCAGCATCGTGGTGGTCTCCGGGAGGAGCAGACTGAGCGCTTTCTTGATCCAGTCCGCGCCGGCCTTGCCTTCGGGCGTGAAGCTCACGTGTACGTAAGAGCCGTCGATGCGGTCGCTTCCGGTGATCGCCTCGCAGGTGATCGAGACCGTCCGGGTCAGATTGTCGGCGCTCAGGTTGCCCTGGTAGTGCGCCGCGGTAAGCGTGTAGCCGGGCATGCGCTTACGACCGGTGAGAAGACGTGCGTGTTCCAGATGGAGTCGCATCGAGTACTCGCCGAGCTCTTCGTTGAGCTGCTTCGTGCTGTTGCGTCCCGTGCCGTTCTTGATGATGCCGCTCAGGGAGGTACGCCGCTTCTTCACCCAGTACGATTCAGATTCCGTGACGATGCACGGGGCGTCGTGGAACTCCTCCGTGGCAGGCAGAAAGATTTTGCGGAGCTCGTCCCAGCCCATGTCGGAGAGACCCTTGTCCTCCAGGATTTCAGGGAGGGTATCGCTGCCGCGCCGGTTGGGATGGGGGCGGGTGGCGAACTTGGGGTTCGGGCTGAGGTAGAGGCGGAGCTCGAGGTTGTTGCTGTTCATGATCGTCGTCCAATGTTGGTGAAATGAGGTTGACCTGCTTACCTGTCACCAGGCGCGATAAGCAGGAGCGGGTGAAACACTGCCGTTAGAAGTCCGCCTGTCACCCTGGCGCGACGAGACTTCAAACTCACCATCAGAGCCGTCTTCCGCATCCACCGGTGTTGGTCGGATGTTTTACGATTGCTTGCGAAGTTGAATTCGTGGTTCGAAAACCTCATGTGAACTCAATCTAAGCTGAGGCATCGTCGGAAGCCGGCAATTTGCGTTGGATTAACCTTCAGGAGCTTCCTTAACGGAAACACACCAAGAGGCACAAGCGATGCTGCTCGTGTCGCTCAGAACTGAAGGTGTAGCCAGGACGCAGTGGGTGAGAGGTGCTTGGGTGTGAGAATCAGTCCTCGCTCAAACAAAGGCAGAATGCGCCTTTATACTACGAACATAGATGGGGCAGAAGCCGCGATTCTCTGTTGATAGACTTGCGCTGACACGTTTCTAAGGTGTTTGAATGAGCGCTTTTGATATGTGAGGCATTGCGGAAATGCACAGTTATAGCCCGAGTTGATGTGTATATAAATGATCGTTTTCGAAAAAAAACGAAGTTCGCGTGATTTTTGTTGCCCCATCGGGTGATACCGGATTCAGTGTCATGTCTGTTGCTGATAGATTCAGACTAATGACGCTCGCGGTTGCCAAAGGTAGCGCGACCGACGCTAATATCATAATGAAACTACTGGTGTAAGCTGCGCTAAATATCAACAGGGCTTGAGATCCCTCTAAGGTGTTGCCTGGACGAGGTTTTCAAGTGGTGCGTGGGGTCCGCCAATTCGAAATATCACAAGGCTGAAAGTGCTGATTGCTTCACTGTTTGAGCAAGGTGGGTTGGACTTTAGGACCGCTTGGCATCAAGCTCTGAAAATTGGTTGGTTGGCAAGTGATTGCGTGGTGCGCAAGCTAGTAAAGCCCGGTCATTAGTCTTTTATAGGTTTCCTAATAGATCTACTGTTTAGTACATTCAGGCTAACCATTCATCTTTCTTTAAGGTTACTGATCCACCTCTCGGCACTATATCCACACCGAAAGACTTCTCGATAGCTCTCTCCCTGTTACAGGGGCGCGATCACTCTCATGCTTCGCATTGATCGAATCAGAGCGTGAGAGTGATTGCGACTCAGAGTATCCGGTTAGTCAGTGCCACTGGGAGAGGGATAGCCTGACCCGGCGACCCTCTCTGAATGGTTAACCCTTCGTTCGGTACAGCCACCGTGTCTGTTCACCTGGCTGCAATCTCCTCGGTTCAGTGCGTCGCATTGGGCTGTATGGGTACCGCATTTACTTACCTGGAGGTGCAGAAATGCCCATCACGTTTGCATACCCGCAGTTTCTGCTGCTCGCGCTCCTGGTCGTGCCAGTCTTGTGGCTGGCATACCGACGGCGCCGAGCGCTGGGGCACCCGCAAGTTGGCATGCACACCAACGTGCGCTCCGTACCACTCCTGGGACGGGCTCCACAACTTCTGCTGATCACCTTCTTCGTCCTCGGGGCAGTCGCGATGATGCGTCCACAGCTTCCTGACGTGGGTGAAAAAGAAGTGATCATCACTCGCGACTTCATCATCGCGACCGACATCTCAGGCTCGATGCAGGGCGGGATCTCGGACCCGGAGCAGCTCGCGTTCAGCGGGCAGCCTACCGACCCGGACGGACAACCTGCCTCCATTAAGCGCATGCTGCTAGCCGAGAAGGCGATCAGCATGTTCGTCAAGGAGCGGCAAGGCGACCGCGTTGGGCTGTTCCTGTTCGACACGAGCACGTACTACAGTTGGCCCCTGTCGAAAGACTTGCGGGTCATCGAACTGAAGAACGTCGGTCGAACATCGCAGTACAACGGCGGCGGCACCGACTTTTCTGGTGAACTCGGCCCGATTCCTGCTGCCATCGAGCACTTCAAGGAGTTGGGACAGGCTCGCTCGAAGATTCTCATCATGGTGACCGACGGTGAGGACTCGATCCAGGAAGAGCGCTTCCAGCTGCTGCTCCAGCAGCTCACTGCCATGGACATCAAGGTCTACACATTGGCTATCGGTTGGTCGAATCCCAACGCCCAAAATGACCTTCGCAAATTGTGCGAAGCAACCGGCGGCGCAGTCATCGTCGTTGGTAACTCCACGGACATGAAGAGCGGACTTGCGAAAATCAACGAGCTCGAAAAGTCCCGTGTGGAAGTCGAGAAAACCGTCAGCTACCGCGACGTCTATCAGTACCCCCTGATTGGCGCGATTGCGGCGGTTCTCCTCTTCCTTGTTGCTGCCGCGTTCGTCCGCGAGGACGTCTAAGCCTTCCAAGGAGAATTTGAACATGAAACGACTTTTCAGCAAATCACGCTTGGGGCTGGCGGCACTGTTCGTCGTCGGTCTCACGGTGTTCGGGTTGGCTCATCGAGTCATGTCGTGGCGAGATGCCCAGGCGGAGTTCTACAACGCCGGCATCGCCAAGTACGAGACCGCGCAAAACCCGGACGACATGAAGATGGCAATCGACTTCTTCGACAAGTCGAACGCGGTCTTCAAGCAGCGCAGCGAGCATTCGACCTGGTCGGAACGCTTCCTCTTCCCGGCGCCCAGTCGGGAGGTGGCGGCGCTCGCTGCATTTCACAAGGCGAAGGCCCTGTTGCGTCTGCGTCAGGCCGAGCCTGCCGTGGAAGCCTTCAAGGATTCGCTCCGGCTCAACCCCGGCAACAACTTCGCTAATCTGCCCGGCTTCGAGCAGATGACCAAGGACGACATTGTCCGCCTCGAGTCCCAGGCTATGCAGGTCAAGTACGACCTGGAGCTGTTGTTCAAGAACAACAAGCAGCAGGGCCAGGGGCAGGGCAAGGGCAAACAGGGCAAGGATAAGGGCAAGCCCGGCGAAGGTAAGAAGCAAGCTCCGGGCAACGAGCCTGGGGATCAACCCGGCAAAGGCAAGAAGAACGACCTGTAAGGAGGTGCGTACACATGGATATTACATTCCTGCGCCCGCACTACCTGACGGCGCTCTTCGCGCTCGTCCCGGCAGTGCTCGGGCTCTGCTACCTGGGGTACCGCCTCAGGAAACAATCCCGCGCGGCCTATGGTGAGGAGAAGCTGGTCGGTCGCTACACGCGCCAGACCAGCGCATGGGTCGACATCGTCGTCGCCGCCCTCTGGGTCGCCGCGGTCACGCTCCTGGTCGGCGCTGCAGCCGGTCCGGTGAGCAAATCGTTGCCAACCAACGTCAAGAGCGGCACGCTGCAAGTAGTGGCGGTCGTCGACGTGTCGAAGAGCATGGCGGCGGAAGAGTACCGCAAGTACATGCCCAACAAGGACGGGTTCGCCCCCGACCTGGTACCCGGACCGTACGGCAATCGCCTGGACTACGTGAAGTACATCCTTCGCGACCAGGTCATGCCCGCCATCATCGGCAACCAGCTTGGCATCGTTACTTACTCAGGCAATGGTTTCGAGCAGGTGCCCCTGACGGACGACTGGTCCTCGACCAAATGGGTTATGGACAACTGGGTGCGCGTCGGCAACGCTCCTGGTGGCGGCTCTGACTATGCCGAAGGCCTGAAGATGGCGGTTGCCATGCTCGATCGTGACCGGGTGACCGGCCGCGAGCAGGTCGTCGTCCTCTTCTCGGACGGCGGCTTCACCGGCGACGAGAAATCGTTGGCGGAAGCGATCGCCAAGATCAAGGAAAAGGGAATCCGACTGATCGTAGTCGGAGTCGGCTCCACCACGCCGCAGCCAATCCCTGAGTACAGCCGCGAAGGCCAGTTGACCGGTTTCTTCAAGCAGGGCGAACAGGTTGCCCTCACCGGCCGCGAAGACAACAACCTGGCAAAGCTCGTCGCTCAGTCTGGCGCCGAGTTCTTGCCGCTCGACCCGGGCGCCGATGGCAAGCTGAACATCAGCTGGGCCGCGTCTCTGGGTGGGAGCAAGGCGGAGGTCAAAGAGGACCCGATCTTCCAGTACCCGCTGGGTCTCGGATTGGTCATTCTCTTCGGCTTCCTGATGCGTGGAGTCCTCCCCAGGAAAGACCTGGTGCGATAACTCCCTGAATCTGTTGGCTCGATTGGGTGGCTGCCACTGTGGCAGTCGCCTGGTTGATTCTATCCACTAACCTCCTACCGGAGATACGACAATGTCTGACAAGACCACCAAGCCAGTGAACCCCCTCGCCATCAAGATCAACGCGTTCTACAAGGAACTCGGCAAGGTCGTGATCGGCTACAAGGACATCAAGCGCGGTCTGATCATCGCGTTGATGTCCGACGGCCACGTCCTGCTCGAGTCCATGCCTGGTCTGGCGAAGACCATGCTGATCAACACCATGCAGAAGGCCGTCGGCGGCTCCAAGTCGGGCCGCATCCAGTTCAACCCGGACCTCAAGCCGAACGACGTGCTCGGCACGCGCATCTTCAACCCGCTGAAGGGCGTGTACGAGTTCGTCCCCGGCCCGATCTTGGGCTGCAACTTCCTGCTCGCTGACGAGCTCAACCGCGGTATCGCGTTGACGCAGTCGGCGCTCCTGCAGGGTATGCAGGAGCGCGTCATCGACATCCCGAACGTCGAGCGTCAGTTCCTCGACGACCCGTTCATGGTGCTCGCCACCATCAACCCGGTCGAACAGGAGGGTACGTTCACGCTGCCGGAAGCGCAGCTGGACCGATTCATGTTCAAGCTGATCATGGGCTACGTCTCGAAGGCGGACGAGATCAAGATCCTGGAGAACGTCCAGGTCCACGGCCGCGGTGCCACCGACAAGGTGGAGCCGGTGATCACCGTCGAGGAGATCAAGGCGATCCGCAAGGAAGTCTACGACATCACGGCCGACGCTTCGCCGGCGATCCGTGAGTACATCGTCGATCTCATGCGCGCCACCCGCCCGACCGACCCGACCTTCAAGAAGGTCGTGGACAAGGACAACAAGCCCTACGACGGCCGCATCGCCTACGGTGCATCGCCGCGTCTCGGCATCTGGGTGTTGAAGGGCGCGGCCTGCAGCGCCTGGCTGGACAGCCGCACCTTCATCCAGCCGGACGACGTGAAGATGGTCTTCCGCGACGCCCTGCGTCACCGCCTCATCCTGACGCAGGAAGCGGTGTTCGAGGGGTTCATGGCCGACTCGTTCGTCAACTCGGTTCTCGACTCGGTCGCCGTCGTCGGGCGGACCCCGGCTCAGGCCAAGAAGTAACCGGCTTAATCGCGAGCCAGAGAAGCAGGCGCGACCGTCCCGCCTGCTTCTGTCGTGATCGTCGCCAGGCATCGCCCACCTGGCGGCCGGCTTTTCTTCCCCAACCTAACCGCTTCCGGAGTACAAACGATGAAAGCAGATACAAAGGAAACGGTCCGCGAACTCGTAAAGTGGGTCGTTTCTCACCCGATTCCTCTCTCCTGGCGCAGCAACTCGCCCATGCCGTCCCCGTTCGGACGCAAGGGGCGCAAGCGCGGGACGACCGGATACGATCTCGTTTCGCGCGGGGTTTACGAGCCTGGAGATGATCCGCGTTCGATCGACTGGCACGCAACCGCGCAGAGCGGTGGCCAGACGGTCTACACGGTGCATTACCGGGAACCGCGCGACGTCAAGTTTTACGTCCTGGTCGACACCGGAGTGACGATGGAGTTCGGCACCGTCCGTACTACCAAGCGTTTTCTCGCAGGTGAGCTGACCGGGTCGATCATCAAGTCGGCCGAAGAGACCGGCGACCGAGTTGGGCTCGTTGCCTACTCGGAGAAGAACATCGAGCGCATCCTGCCAGCAGGTGCCGCGAAGATGCGTCTGTTCCCCGCGATGGCTGCGATCGTCGAGGCCTCGGCCATCGACCGCGACAGCAAGCGAGCCGGCGAAAGTTTGGACGACGGTTCGACCGGATTGATGCGGGCGCTGAAGGCGATCTCTGGACAGAGTCGCTCTCTCGTCTTCATCATCTCCGACTTCCTCAACCTCACCGAGGAAGAGAAGGTCGCCATCCGTAAGGCCGGCTCCCGTCACGACCTGGTCTGCATTTGCGTGCAAGACCTGCGTGAGCGTGAGCTGCCTAGTGGCATCGGTCTCTCCACGTTCCAAGACCTGCTCACGGGCGAACGACGTTCCATCTGGCTCAATCGCAAGAACAGAGCCACCTTCGCCGAGAACTTCCAACGTCACCAGACCGCGCTTTTCGAGTTCTTCAAGCAGTCCCGTTGCGACTGGACTGTGGTGAGCACCGAAGAGGGCGTTGCTGCTTATCCCAAACTCATGCGGTTGTTCGCTGGACACCGACGGTAAAGGAGCACACCATGAAACTGATGAAGCTTTTGCCTGCGGCTCTGGCGCTGGTCCTGGCGGTCAACGCCGCCGGACCGGTTGCGGCTCAGAGTACACCGGCCAACGCTGGTGTGCTCAACGCCGGCGTCACGCCAATCCTTCTCGCCCAGGGTCCGGGCGGCGAGTTTCCCGAGGATGACGGTCCTGCCAATCAGGAGCCGGAACCTCCCAAGCCCCAGAATCCAGTTCGCAAGGTCATCGAAGACGGCAAGATCGAGATTCGTCTCGGCAACAGCCGCCACTTCGGTTACCGAATCGGCGATCACATCCCGATGGTCGTCCTCCTGATCGCGGACGAAGGCGTGAAGTTCGATTTCACGTCTCTAAAGCAAGAAGTCCTGGGCTTCGACGGCTCCGACTTCGAGCTGACCAAACCGGCGTTGGTGCGCACTCAGCAGCTCTCCAAGGGCAAGGTGCTGTACCGAATTGACATGACTCTCGTGACTTGGGTTCCCAAGGACGGCGTCGTGTTCAATCTCGACTTGCGCTACGCGGTCGATCTGGCCGTCGACGGCAAGACACCCAACTGGAAGCGGCTCACAACGCCGGACTTCGTGGTGTCGCGTTCGTGGACCGCGGATAACGGAGAGGCTTTGCTGGAGGGTGACCTCGAGAGCAAGACCTCGGGCTCGTCCTGGATGATCCTCCCTTCGCTGATTGTCGCCTGCTTCCTGGTCGGCCTCTGGCCGGGGCTGGAGCTCGTGAAGTGGATCAACCGTATCCGTCCGCGCAAGGTCATGCCGCCCAAGATGGCCGCCTGGAAGATCTTCGACAAGGTCTTCGCCGACGCCAAAGCCAGCGGCTTCACAATGGAACACTACAAGCAGATCGCCTCTGCCTTGCGGCGCTACCTGGGCGCCACGAAGGGTGTTCCGATTGAGCCCGCCACCTTCCTCGAGGTGCGCGACCGGCTGGAGTCCGATGCCCAGCTGCCCCTGATCGAAAGCGCGCTCGGTAAGTGCGAACGCGTGATTTACAGCCGCGAGGAGCTGGACGACGAGGACAACCGCGAACTCTACCGAGAGATCGAAGAGCTCGTGCCGCGGCCCTGGGATCAGCAGTAAGGCTGATAAAGAGCGGTTCTCTCACTAGATGTTGCACTACGGCCGGTGCCGGAGCCCGCGAGGGCCCGGCACCGGCTTGTTGTTGCTGGTCTTGTGAGAGTCCGCTTCCCTGGGGTTCTGTTGACCGGTGTGTTACCGGCCTAGCGTGTAAGCCACCACGCAGTCTCACGACACGGAACTGTCACCGCGAGAGCTATCACGGCATTCCTGTTGATGCTCGTGCATCAGCAGATTGCCCTGAGTCCTTTTGCGACAAACCGCTGACTCAAACCTCGTTTCAAACCTCTTCTTAAATCCCGAAACGGAGAATTGCCATGAAAACGCGAAACATCTTCGCGCGCATTTTCGCTTCCGCCGCGGCCCTGCTCGTGCTCGCGGTCACGCCGACCTTCGCCCCCGCAGCCGACCCGGTCAAGACCCCGGTCGTCGCTCAGGTGCAGACGCCGCCCGCCACCCCGGCCTTCGACGGCAAGAAGCTGTACAAGGAGGTGTTCGAGCACCTTCGCGATCGCGAGATCACGCTGCAGGACCCCGCCACCCGCGCTAAATGGGTGCAGGAGTGGGAGAACAAGCACGCCACCGACAATGCGCTGGACACCGAAGAAGGCACCGACAAGGCCATCTTCGAGATGATCCGCAGCCTCGGCCAGCGCTTCAACTACTACAATCCGCCCGAGCGTAACAAGGCGGAGAAGGAACAGTTCGATGCGACTCTGGTCGGCATCGGCGCGCAGCTCAAGCTCAAGGCGCAAGCCGAAGCCATCCTCAAGGCCCGTAAGCTCGGCGAGAACGCCGACGAGGCCGAGCTGAAGAAGATCCTCGACACCGTTAAGAAGATCTCGGACGACAACTGCATCATCGTCGAAGAGCCGATCGAAGGCGGTCCCGCCGAGAAAGCCGGCATCCAGAAGGGTGACAAGATCATCAAGGTCGACGGCAACGACGTCAACGGCAAGACGCTGGACGAAGTCGTGAAGACCGTTCGCGGCAAGGAAAACACTCCGGTCAAGATCACCGTCAAGCGCGACGACGGTAAGGGTGGCACTGTCGAACTGAGCTTCGACATCACCCGGGCCAAGGTCATCTCGCACGTCGTGAAGTTCAAGGACCTGGGCAACGGTCTCTCCTACATCCGCCTCACCGACTGGTCCAGCCAGTTCACGGAGAAGGAGATGGCGGAGGCTCTGACGAAGGCCGCCAAGGGCAAGGGGTTGATCATCGACCTCCGGGGCAACCCGGGCGGGCGGCTCAACGCCGTTCAGAGCGTCGGCCAGATGATCCTGAAGGACGGCACCTTCCTGACCATCAAGCAACGCAAGGGTGACGACCTGATCGAAACCAAAACCGTGCTGCAGCCGGAGTTCGAGATCACCACGATCAAGTCGACCGCCCAGCCCGGCAAGGTCGGCCTGCGAACGGCGGAACGTGAAGACCTGATCGTTCCGGAAGACATGCCGATCGTCGTCCTCGTCGACGAGGGTTCGGCCAGCGCTTCGGAAATCCTCGCCGGTCTGCTCCAGGCCAATCACCGCGCCCTCATCGTCGGCAAGACCACGGTGGGCAAGGGTGTCGGCCAGGCTCTGATTCAGCTCTCCTTCGACCGCAACATCCACTGCACGACCTTCGAATTCCTCCCGGGCGGCGTCGCCATGGACTGGATCGGCATCATCCCGGACGTCGAGGTGACCAACCCCGATGACGTGATCGTCGACCCGACCAAGGACCTCCAGCTCGAAGAGGCGAAGAAGGCGCTGAAGGATGCCGTCGACAAGGGCGAGGCCAAGACGAAGAAGAGCGTGGACACTCGCAAGAAGAACGAGGAATCGTTCAAGAAGGCGCTCGAGAAGGCCAAGAAGAAGGCCGAAGAGAAGAAGTCGGACGACAAGAAGAGCGCCGATCCCGCCAAGGACAAGAGCGCCGATCCGGTCAAGGACAAGAAGTCCGACGAGAAGAAGGACCCGGCCAAGGACAACAAGGAAAAGGGCGACGACGAGGGCACCGATTCGGATCCCTTGGAGTAAGGACCTTCCCGTTGGTCTGGTGAGGGGTGGTGCCGCCGGTGGTGCCACCCCTTGTCTCATTAACACATACCGAGGAGAAACCCATGTCGGTTTCAAAACTGTTCGCATCTGCGATTGTCTTGATGTCGCTGGCGGTCTCCGGCGGGGCTCAACAGTCCGCCGCCCATCCGTTCCTGCGATCCTACATCGTCCCCATCCCGGCAGTCGCGCCGCAGCAGAAGGGCGATCTGCCCGACCTGCCGGACGACGTCTTCCAGGACAACAAGGGTCCGGCGCAACCGGTGCCGCCCGCTCCGCCCGCCAACAACGCTGTCCCGGCTCAGCCTGGTCAGCCGCAAGTCGCTCCGGCTCCGCAAGTCGCTCCGGCTCCGCAAGTCGCTCCGGCTCCGCAAGTCGCTCCGGCTC
>CAYQKX010000087.1:19038-29762 GCA_964418155.1 uncultured Candidatus Obscuribacterales bacterium
CGCAGCCGCAAGTGGCTCCGACGCCGCGTCCGGTCAATCCGACGCCGGCTCAGCCGACGCCCGCCGTGCAGGAAAAGCCTGAGAGTGCGCCCGTCGAGGTCATCACCGACCCGCGGCTTATTCAGCAGCTCTTCTTCGGCAACAGCGGTCCGAAGCAGCCTGCCGGCCCGGTCAAGCCTACGCCTCAGATGCTGGAAGCGGTCTACAGCCGCGTCTGGAACCAGGTGGCGCAGAGCTACCATGACCCTGTCCGCCTCAACAACTGGCACGTGTACGAGACCAAGTACAAGGGCAAGCTCAACACCGAAGAGGACCTCGAGAAGGCTCTCAAGGACATGTTGGGCTCGCTCAACGACCCCTGGACGAAGTACATCTCCACTGCCGAGTTGAAGAAGCAGCACGACAACGCCGTGGCCGGCATCTCCGACTTGGGCATCTCGCTCGTGCGCCAGGCCGACGGCTCCTTCAAGGTCGACTACACCAGCTTCGGCAGCTCGAGTTACGACTCGGGACTGCACAAGGGCGACGTGTTGAAGTCGGCTGGCGGTAAGGAGCTCCAGGGGCTGAGCCTGGAAGCGGCCGAAGCGCTGCTCTCAGGCAAGGACGGTAGCACCATCGAACTGGTCTACGTTCGCAACGGCAAGGAGCACACCGAGAAGCTCGTTGTGCTGCCGAGCATCCCTGGCGAGGTCGGCATCGACCTGTTCCCCGGCAACATCGGCTACATCCGTCTGCCGTCCTTCGACGAGGAGAGCTTCATGTTCTTCGTCAAGGGTCTGCAGCTCCTCCACGAGAAGTCCAATGGCAATCTCAACGGACTGATCTTCGACTTGCGGGGTAACTCCGGCGGGCTCGTCGATCTGGCTCTGCAGGTCGCCTCGATCTTCGTGGAGAAGGGCACGGTAGTGACCAGCACTACCCGAGACGGGCGCATGGTGACGCACCAGACATACGAAGTGATCGCGCCGCAGAAGTTCGACTTCCACGGTGCACCTGATGAGGTCGCCAACTTCATCAAGGACTTCTACAAGGTGCCCATGGTCGTGCTGGTGGACGGCAGCTCGGCGAGTTCGTCCGAAATTGTCACCGGTGCGCTGAAGGACTCGGGGCGCGCCACCATCATCGGTACTACGACCTACGGCAAGGGTGTGGGCTACAACAAGTCCCGCATTCCTCCGGGTGGTGTCCTGTACATCACGACGATGGACTACCTCACTCCCTCCGGCTACAACCTGTCCAACAAGGGTATCATCCCGCAGGTCGTGGTCGAGCGCACTCCCGGCGCCAAGATCGACGAGCAGCTTGTCGTGGCGGTCCAGGTGCTGAAGTCCCTGCCGAATCCGCTCAACGACGCGTCCAAGGCGTCGAAGAAGCAGTTCGGCGACGGCGAGTTGACGAGCAACCCGTTCGTAATCGCGGGTGCCGTCGCTCTGGTCCTGCTCATCTGCGTGCTCGCTTTCCGCCATCACCAGCTGCAGTCCCGCCGGCGTGAGCAGGAGGACGAGCGCGAGCGCGATGGTGACAAGCAGTAAGTCTGTACTCGTGTCTTGTTGAAGCGGGTAGCTCTGAATGCGTAGGACGCCATCCTCCATTCACCTGCCCGCGTTCGGCGACACGAGCGAACCCGTCACATCCCTCGAAGAAGGAGAGACCTGATGCTCAACAAAGCTCAGGCTGCCCGCAGGCCCTAGGTAGGGCCTGGGTGCAAGCTTTAAGGCGTCGTACGCCTGAGTGAGCGTAATGCCGGCATTAAAGGCGCCGGCAACCGTTTTTTGCTCACTTTCTGACATACCTCTTGCACCTGGCGCCCTCCTGAAAGGGAGGCTCCATGGGCAAGTCCTACAAGCGCGACCGCTTCAAAGAAGAAGTGGTCGCTGATACCGTCTTTGTCAATCTCGACGAAGTCTTCGTTTCCGACAGCACCTGGAAGAAGCTCCTCGAGCGCGATGGCGCTCAGATCGAGCGCATGCGCCAGGACTTCGAAAACGGGCGCGAGATGGTCCGCGTGGTTCTGCGCCCGCGCATGGGTGGTGGCTACAACATCGAAGACGGACGCCACCGCGTCATCGCGGCCAAGCTCGCCGGTTACACCTTCATCGAAGCGATGATCGTCGGGAGCTAAGGGGTTAAACGGTATTCGCTCGGGTGAGAAAGCGGTCCTCCGCTTTCTCACCCGAGTTCTTTCGGGAGCATCTATTTCCTCATGTAGTACCGAGGTGAAAATGAACAGCGACCTCATCGCTTTTCTGGCTCTAATGCTCCCGGCCACCCTCTTTCTGGGTGCTTACGACGTGGTCGGGAAGCGCCTCCTCGGAGAGTCGCTTCCAGGCTCCCTGGTCGTGGGAGTGAGTTTTTTGTTTTCCGGCGTCCTGATTGCGCCGGCTCTCTTCGTGTGTGGCATCCCCTCGGTCGGCTTCGGTTTTGCCGCGCTCGCCGCGGCGATCGTCACGATTAACCTGCTGTCTAATCTGGCGTGGTACAGCGCGCTGAGCGTCGAAGACGCTTCGCTGCTCGCGCCCACCAGATTGCTGACACCACCGATGGTGCTGCTCACCGGTTACCTTTTCCTCGGCGAAGTGCCGGGGTTGGTTGGTGGACTCGGCGTGCTCACGACAATCGGGGGGCTTTACCTCCTGCTTTCCGCAGAGGCAACGGGCAAGCGCGATACCATCGCGTCCGTGCTCAAGCGCAGAGGCGTCATCATTGCATTGATCTGCGCCTGTACAGGAGCGATTACCTTCAGCCTCGACAAGAAGGCTGTCGCGGTTTCTTCCCCGATCTTCTTCACTGTCGTCTTTTTCTTCGGCGTAGGTGCAAGTAGCCTCGCGGCTTACTTCGTCACTGCGAAGCGACGAACTGAGGACCTGAAGCGGCTCTGGCGCAATCGCGGAAAGATTGTTCTCCTCTCGTCTGTCCACGCAGCAGGCGCCTTGATGAGCTTCGCCTCGCTCTCCTTTACTCTGGCCGCCTACGCTGCCAGCACAAAGCGACTCTGGTCCCTCTTCTCCGTGCTACTGGCCGGGCAGGTGCTGAAGGAAAAGAACATTGGCCGAAAAGTGGTGGCGGTCATCGTCATGCTTGCCGGTATTGTAATTCCTCTCATCTGGGGATAAACAGCTTCGGCTGACACACGGGAGAGCAGGCCCTCAGAGCCAATTCTCTCGTGTGTTGTTGGATTGAACTGCTACGAAGGATAATACGATGGGCGGTGGTACAACGACTTATCGTCAACGATTAGAGTGGTATCCACTTTCAAAACGTGGGGGTGAGATGGAGTCCAGGACCGGGACGACTGAAATTTGCAATGCACTACCTTTGATACCAAAAATCTGCGGTCTACCTTTTCTGATGTCGGAAGCGATATTGTCGATATCGAGGTCGTCATTTCGACGGTAACGTACGGATGACTCCGTGAAAGCGAGACTATGCTGCCGTTTTGGGAATGTTTCTCTTCAGTTAAATTGTCTCCTGACATCTTGTCTTGTGATGCTGAATTAGCGCAGATTGAAGCGCTAACTTCGCTCAATCCTAAACTGTACATCCGCGGCATTCAAAAGCCCATCACAACGAGCTCTAGCTTTTCTCAACTCCAGGGGTAGGGGTTGGGGCGGATGACAGCTGTTGATAAAGGAGGGTAGCAAGCTGACAGTGGCACTGTAAGAATGTTGCAGAGCCAGTTGGAACATCGGCGTTCAACGCGTGTGCCTGTGAATGGAATGCCACCAAGCTGGTTGTCTACTCGAGAACATCGAACAGGAAGATACAGTGAACGCAGCCTGAGTTATGGTAAGGCGCTGTTCGGCATTCAGCAGTCGCCTCTTGCAACGTGGTGCTTCCGCCCTCTAAAGCGAGTGACGAAGCGAACCTCGCAGGGTTTCGTGCCCTAGGATTCTGTATCCATCACCACTGGTTACTTGTCTAACAAATGGCAGAGTAACCCGAGAAAGGAAATCCCGTGACCGCAGCAACCACGGCCCCCGTCCCCGCCACCGCCAAACCCGCCCCCACCGCCGGCTCATTTACCGAGCTTTCGTCTGCGATCCCGCAGTTCCAATGGATTGCGGGCGGCGTCGGGAAGAAGGTGGTTTTGGTCGAGAAGACCACGGAGACCGGTTGGACGATCGACATCACCTACACCAAGAAGATCCTCTGGGGCTGGGTCACCCTGCCCTGGATGACGAGGACCGTGCGCATCTACGGACAGCGTCCGCGCGCGGGTGGGACGGCAAGCTACTTTCTGCACTGGTTCGCTCGCGGCCGCGACTTGGACACCCCGCTGAAGAGCGGCGTCGACAAGCTGTACGACGTCGTCTCCACCGCGCTCGCGGTGATCGAGGTACTCAAGGACTTCGGCTACCAGCCGACGCTGCTCAAGAGCGACGTCGAGCACGTCGACTGGGTGGCGGCGGCCCGTTGAGACGTCGAAGTTCGCCCTCGGAGGTGGTACCAGTCGGAACCACCTCCGCTTCGTAAACGTCGCAGTCATAAGCCCCGAGCCGGGTAGCTCGCCCTTCGGAGTGTTGCTACACTTCTGAGACTGCGACATAAAAGCCCCCAGGAGTCTCTTGTCCTGGGGGCTTTTATGCCTTTTTGAACATTTTGCCGCACCAAAAATGGTGCTGATATGACTCAATCAAATTTTTTTGTTTGAGAAAAACGATGTGAAGTAGTAGAGGGTGCCTTGATGAAACCGGCTTTTAACAAGTACGAACGTGAACGTCTACAGAAGCAAATCGACTGGAGATCGTCGTGAAGGAACGGCATTGTTCCCGTCCCCGCTCTCCTCTACCTTTAACTCAGATTGGCGTCGGCTTCTGTTCCGTGATCTCGATGCGCAGTGAAGAGCTAAATCCAATTTCGAGATAATCGATTATGGATGGAACCAAGACACAATGCCATCCACGCACCGTATCACGACGAACGGCGAAATCGTTCGTCGTGACTGACGGTAGGGTATGAAGTGTCGTTAGACCGTGTGGCTGCTCCGGTTAGCGAGCCGACGCGACATCGGTGGTCTCGTTTGGTGCGATACTGTGTAATCGTGTTTCCTGAGTTACATTGTGTTGCTGACCCTGGTTTGGATTGGCTAGCGATCACAATCAACTTTGATGAAGGTTGCGTTAAACCGTTTTTCTCGGCTCCTGTAGCCATAGAAGCGGAGTAGGCATGGGAACCGGTGTTTCGACAAAGCCGGGATCGAACGTAATCGGTTTTGTCGGAATGTTGCGGTGTCCATGATGCATACGCAGGTAGGTGTCGCGAAGAATGCGGGGCGACACTTCCAGATAACTGCGGGCTCCGAAGTTTCTTATGATACTGTCGACGCCACTGACTGTTAGACGCTGGCTGTTGCGATCGTTGACGAAAAGTGGCTTCTCGAGTGCTTCGAGAATCGGGATACCCCGGCTGTCGAGCCAGTCACCTAAGGCTGCCCTCGTTAGAGCATCTATCGGTACGGTTCTTATGCGTTTTTTCCGGGCACTTCTCTTCAGAATGCACGGTGAGTACTCGTCTAGATTTACGTCTGCAATGTCGAGGTTGACGCACTCGCTTGCAGACATTCCGGTAGTAAACAGTAGCATTGCGATTGCTCTGGTCTTAGATGAGTCGCAGTCTCTCAAGGCTTTGAGAAATCGCAATATTTCATCGTCCGACAGGGTTTTTGGCACCTTGTTTTCGCGCTTGAGGGTATCGAAGGACTTGCGGTCCGGTCGAATACCTGCGAAGTCCCAAAAGCGGTCTAAAGCTGTTGAATAGCCGTTAATGGTGTTGTTTCGAAGTTGCAGTTCTTCTAACAAGTATTTCTGAAAATCACGGGAGTGTGTCGTGTCACTGTGGGAGTTATCCATAGTGCCCCGGTCTCCGAGTAGTAAACAGTATTTGACGTAAACACCGACTCGCTTGAGATAAGCTTTCTTAGTTGCTCTGGTCAAGTTTTGTGAGTCCAGGTGACGTTCGTAGTTAGCAAATAGCTGGACGATCCTTTCGCCATTCTGATCGGTTGTGTTCATGTTTGTTGGGTGCTCTCTACGTTGGCTGATAGAGCGCACTTTATTGGAGCATTGTTGAATTTGTGTTGAGTCTCTCAATTTTCTGTGAAAACGGTAAAAAATTTTTTCTGACTCCTTCGATTTTCGCAACGCGTTGGTTTTCCCTGGAGCAATTTTCGGCGTTACGAGTCAACGATTTGCCATTGATCGAAATCAAGAATGCAATCGGATAACAAAGCTCTTTTCTTTTTTCCGCCGGCCCAAAAAGCTTTGAAATCAGTTTGGGGCAAAACAATCCGGTGAGCCGCTGCCAACTCTATGAGCAGTCTATGAGTAATAGCTATGTTTAGGGATATTGTCTTGATTCTGAATGCATGAATTAGTTGTTCTCCAGTTCAATCTCTGTGAGCCCTTGCTGGTGGTGGGATGCGGATTATGAACTGGTTCTTAAAATTTACTCCTGACAACTTGTTTCTTGGTAGTGCGCTGAGCCAAGCTGGGTTGTAATTTGCTTTTCCGAATCGGACCTTTACCCTCGCAGCAATCGCGCCTGGCCCTTCAGTTTGAGACATGTTCGACTCCTTAGTGGGAGCCGAACTCGTTGCTGTGTGTGTCCGGTACGCGGAAAAGTGGACCTTAACCCATGTGGAGGACCATCATGCAGATGGCGTCACCAAGACTACTGCTCTCCGCTGTCCTCTGTGTTCTCGCCTGCAACCCCGCCTGGTCGCAGCAACCGCAGAACGCAACCCCGAAAACCGCGACGAAAGCCGAGTTGAACGCTGCCTACCAGCGAGTCTGCAAGCTCGTCGCCGAGTCCTACAACAAGCCGGTCCCGTCCGACTGGCAGACCACGTCCAGCCGCGACCTCGACAAGTTCGAGAACATCGGCCAAGTGCGCGGTGCCGCAAGTGCGGCGTTCAATACGGTAGGCGATCCCCGGCTGCGTGTCCTTAGCCCCACTCAGGTCGAGGAATACCTCTGTCATGTGGGCAGCGGCTTCGTCGGCATCGGCATAGGCTTCGCGCCAAAACGCCTGATCAGTGAAGGGCTGATCATCCGAAGCGTGGCTCCCGAAAGCAGCGCTGCCGACGCCGGCTTGAAGGTGGGCGACATCATCCTTGCGGTCGACGGCAAGGACCTGAAGGGCTTGCGGTGGGAGAAGACCGAACCGCTCTTCGAAGGCGATGACAACTCGGTTATGAAGCTCAAAGTGAAGACGAGTGGCGGTTTCTCCGTCATCTCCATCACTCGGACCTTCAAGAGATCGCTCGGTCTCGCCGTGGATTTCGAGGACCCGAACACTGAGTTCGAGATCGACCGGGTCATGTACGGTAGCCCTGCCGATAAGGCCGGCGTCAAGGAAGGCGACATCATCCGCGGTATCAACGGCAAAGACGCCGATGTCGAGCGCACGACGCCTGTGTGGATCAAGAACCAGACCGGTAAGGGGGTGATCGGAACCGAGATCACGCTGAAGTTGGAGCGCGGCGGGAAGCTCGTGGACTTCTCCATGAAGCGCGCGGTCGTCGAGGACTTGTTCCTCGCCACCTCCGGCTGGTACTCCCAGAGCTATGACGGACCGGACGGCAAGGGGCTGAGTCGATCAGGGTTCTACAACCTCGACTGGAGCGGGGTGCTCGAGCGCGTGGACGGGGAGCAGAAGAATTTGTCCCGCTACCCGGGTCTTATTCTCGACCTCCGGGGCGCGAGCGGTGACGACCCCGATGTCGTGGCCCGCATGGCGGCTCGCTTCATCCCGAGCGGGGAGGTAATGCGCTACTCCGAACGGCGAGGCAAGGACCAGTTCGTCGTCAGCTACACAGTCGAGGTGATTGCCGGGAAGCACCACCTGAGGCGTTCGACCTTCAGCAGGGTCACGGCCAACTTCGGCGTGACGCTGGAAGAGCCGGTGGAGATACTAGAGCCGTCCGTGCTGAACCGCAACAAGCTCGTCGTCATCATCGACGGTTCAACAAGTGGGACAGCCGAAGCGCTCGCGAACTACCTGCGGATCAACGCGAACGCCACGCTCGTAGGCAGTCCAACGAAAGGTAGCAACAGTCTGGTCAAGACGACCGTTCTGGACTACGCCGAGAAGATCTACGTGCAGGTGCCGACCTACACGCTGGTCGACGGCTACGACAATCCGCTCAAGTCCGTCAGTCCGGATACGCCGATTTTCGTGGGTGACCCGGTCAAGTCTGCCGTCGATGTGCTGGCCGGCCGGACGTTCTACAACAACCCGATGAACATCACCATCTGCGTGATCCTGCTGATTTCGGCAGTGGTGATCTTCTTGTTGGCGCGCTCGGCCAGTCGAGAGAAGAAACAAGAAATCCCCGTCGAGGAGCCCGAAGAGCCGATGACGCTTCGTCAGCGCATCATCATCGGCGTGCTGTTCGCCGCGGCCTTCGCGCTGGTCGCGTTCCTCTCGATTCGGGTCGAGCGAGTCCCGGACGTCAAGGACGCCAAGCCGGAGTTGGAGGCGGAGCTGTGCTGCAATCCGGAGAAGCATCAGAAATGGGTCCAGATGTTCCGCCAGCTAGAGAAGGAGGTCGAAGGACCGATCAAATTCACTGTCACCGCCGACCCCGACGCCAAGGAGTGGTCTCAGCCCGGCATTCGCGGGAAGTACCAGTGGGTGGACTCCACCGGTAAAGTCCTGTCATCCGGCTACAACGGCAGAGGTGCCGATAGCAAGGAAGAGATGATGGACGCCATCAAGATGGCAGAGGCGAACCTGGGCTCACAATACAACCAGAAATCGTTCCGTCTGGTGATCTGGCACCGCCAGACCCCGGAGCTTCGCAGCAAGTGAGCGCTGCGCGGCGATTGTCGTGAGTCGCCGGGGAGGCACCACTCTCGGTGCCTCCCCGGCGGCGGGCTTGAGCCAAACCGCTCTGATGTAATCACTGTCAGGAGGTCCCCTGAGAGGATGATGGGAGCTCGCTCCCGTCGTTTAACCGCGGAGGCCGGTGTGCTTCCGCGGTCGGATCGACAAGGCGGCTTACGGTTGCTGCTAGAGGCGCGACGCACTGCGTGTCGCGCTTCTTAACCCTGTGTTTAACCGTGTGCATTCTGCGAAAGGTTCTGACATGAAAGCCAAACTGTTACCCGTCCTGGGAGCGCTCGCGGTCGTCGGTGCGTGCATCGGCCTCGTGGCATACAACATCCGGCCAAATGCGGTTGACACCGCCGCGGCCACCGGCACTCCCATCAGCCCCGCACCTGCCACCACCAGCGTGGATGGGAAGGCGCTGTACAAGAAGTCCTTCGACGTCATCAAGGCGGGTGCCTTCACCCTCAAGGGCGAGAAGCTCGAGAGCTGGACCAAGGAGTGGGAGACCAAGTACGACGGTCAGGATCTCGCCACACTCAGCGCGGCCGACCTGGCGATCACCGCCATGGCGGAGAGCGTGGGAGCCCGGTACACGGTGCCGCAGCCGTCCGCCGCCCCGCTCGACTCTCGCGCCGGTATCGGCATCACGGTCGAGCTGGTGGGGGCGGTCGAGCTGCTCAATGCTCTGCCGAAGGACGCTACGAACAGCGATATCCAGAAGGCTTTGGTAGTCTCGAAGGAGCATCCCTTCAAGATCACCGGCGTCATCTCCGATTCGCCGGCCAGCAAGGCGCTGTTGGTAGCCGCCATCAAGTCCGGCGAGGGCAAGAAGATCGTCGCTACGATGGAGGAACTCAACAAGCGCGGCATTCGGGCCGGCCAGACGGTCGTCCTCGCCGGCAACCACAACGCCGACCAGAAGCTCGTCGATGGCTTGACTCGCAATGAAGTCATCGACTTGATCAAGGGTGAGGTGGACACGGTGGCGACAATCCGCGTCAATGACGTGGACGACGACGGCGAGCCGATCCAGTTGCAGTTCATCTGCACGCGGGCGCGGGTCCGTCTCAAGAACGTCGAGGCTAAGCCGCTGTCGGATGGTGCCTGGCTTCTGTCCGTCGAGAACTTGATGTCCCCGACGTCCCGCGAGGACCTCATCGCCGCCGCGGCCAAGACGAAGGACGCCAAAGCGCTGGTCGTCGACCTCCGCAACCTCGTCGGTCTGACGCCGGAAAACGTCACGACCCTCGTGGAGACTTTCGTCGAGAAGCCGGGCATCACGTACCAGCTCCTCAAACGCGACGGGGACGGCATCGCCTCTTTGGTCCTTGGCGACGGCAGCTACTCGGTCAGCATCCACAAGACCAAGAAGCCGCTGGAACTGGACATCTCCGGGCACCGTAAGGAGCGCGCGCCGGCAGTCGTTCCCTCGACGACCCCAATCGTGTTCCTCACCTCGTCGGATAACTCCGTCTCGGCCCGTGCCGCGATCGAAGTCGTGAAGAGCGCCCGTTCCAACGTCAAACTGGTCGGTTCACCGATCGACGAGACGAAGTTCATGACCACGGTGCCGTTGGACCACGGCCGCATCCTGCAGTACTGCGAGTTCGAGATGCTTCCGGGCGGCGTGCGTTCGCAAGACTTGAAGCTGGACGTCTCGCTGACCAGCGCGGATATCGGTAACAACGTCAAGGCCATCGACGCGGCCCTGACGGCCGTCGGCATCAAGACGGGAGAGAAGCGCTAAGCGCGCGGTTCCTCCGTCATGATTGGACCGAGAGAGGCTCATCATGAGCCTCTCTCGGAAGCTGCGGGACTCGCCCCCCCCCCGCAGCTTCGGCTTCGAAGCCAAACTATGATAAAGAGTAGTAAAAAGAACTGTTTTAAAAACA
>CAYQKX010000088.1:0-29469 GCA_964418155.1 uncultured Candidatus Obscuribacterales bacterium
GTCGCGGCACGGTAGCTCAGAAGGTTAGAGCGGGCGACTCATAACCGCCAGGTCGGCAGTTCGATTCTGCCCCGTGCCAATATTTTCAGGCGTCTAAATTGGACTCCGCCGATAATCCGTTCTCGACACAAGCCGGTTGCTCAGGCTTGTGTAAGTATTTGACCGTGAACTCTCAGGTGGCGGTTCGTCCCGTGCCTTAGCGGCGTCGCGTTGCAGGTAGGTGAAGGCTTAATGCCTAATCGACCGCGGTTAAAACGTATAGATTGCCGTTTCGACAGCGGATCTATAGCAGCAGCGTAAATTCGGGATCGATTTGATCTTTGTATTCAAATTAAAAACTTGCGCGCGCTGTCGAGACTCGTTGACCCAAGCCCTTACTTAGATGCGGCGCAGTGATAGTAAATATGGTGGCAAGCGTTTGCGAGAGCAGCCCATGTGCTGGTGTCATATATGGTGCAACCTGCCGAGTCTTTCAAAGATTTAAAATGCAGACCTCAGTTGCCCTGGCGGTAGCGTTCTACGTCGCCGAATTTAAAAAATTGTTTTCCACCCGAATCAGATGTTTTAATACCGGCTGATTGGGTGACGTATGTTCTTCGTGAACGCCTGGGGAACTGTAGAATCGAAGTGCCTTCCAGATTGCGAACCGAATCTTCTACTGCTTTATCGTATCCTGGAAAACCTGACGAATGCATGATCTTCACTGACACAATATGCCGAGTGCTGTTGATCTTGCACGCGAACCACGCGGTAGTGCCGATTGGAAAACGCATCACGACGGCCTGTCGCTGAGGGTCCCATCTGAGGTTGGTATCGTCCGGATTATTGAGAGCTTCCTGAACACCCGATTGGACTGCCCAGAGCAGCTTGTTGCGCCAGCGATCCCAGGCGACCTGCAGCTCCTGATCATCCATGTCGGGGTCATCAGCACCGAGACCATCGTTGCCTAATTCTGCCCTGCCCTGGAGCGGCTTTTTCGACTGATTGTCTAATTGAGCGGTTCCTTCTCCCAGCTCCGGATCGCCTTCGTCTTCGGCGTTGCCTTGTAGCGCATTCTCTCTGATATTGCCCTGGAGCGGCTGCTCCGCCTGATCGTATTTACCGAATCCAAGTTTGCCCTTATCGGGCTGCACCTCTGGTAGTACCGGAGTCGGCATCTCCAGAAGTTCTGTGTCTTTCTTGGCTTCAGAAGGAAGTATTCCAGTCTCCTCCACTCCGCCTTGCAGCGGCTCATTGGCGAATGCCAGAGGCGCGCACAGGGACAGCGCTATCGCGAACGCCGCAACAAGAACTTTCACTGTGTAGCCAGACACGCCCTTCTTCAACTCGAAATCCCGCAATTCGCAGCCCACCCACCAATAGTAAGGATAGCGCAACTCCTGACAAATTTGCTTACCCGTCATAAATTATCCAAAATTTCCAGGTGAGAGAATTGTGAGTTGGACTCTCGGCCCACCCAGAATGAATGCATTTGAGTTACGATTGCATACTCTATAAATGGCCGCTTTGTAGTCCTGCAGTTCTGAAAACGGGCATCGAGCTAAATGTGAGAACGGCAATGAAGAGTGTTAATGAATTCGTGTCGAAAGTCTCTCGCCGATTGGCGGACGAAATAGGTTTGTTGCGCAGTCGTCTGGGCGATCAAGAGTGCTCCCGTCTGTTGGTGGCATTTTCCGGAGGTCCGGACTCCACCGCCCTGCTTGTTGCTCTAGCGCAATGCGCAACGGAGGCGGGTTTCGACATAAGCGCTTGCCACATCAACCATGGTCTGAGAGGTGCAGAATCAGATCTCGATCACGAGTTTTCTCAAAATCTCTGTGACAATCTTGGCATTCCGTTCGCCGCTTGTAGGTTGCATGTCAACAATGTTGACCGAGTAGTTGAATGGACTTTCGGCGAAAATTTTGTGCAAGATCAGATTCGCGCGGGCAAGCCTCTGAGCGACAGTTTGGAAACTATGCGATTTTTTGCAGGAGATTACGCACCGGAGAATCTTCTCAGGGACATGCGGTATGAATGCCTGACTCATGCCGCTCTGGTGCGAAGAGCTCATGTTCTCTTGACTGGTCACACACTCGACGATCAAGCAGAGACGATGCTTTTCAGGCTTTTTCGCGGCACAGCACCTCATGGACTAAAAGGTATCGAAGGGCATAGAGAGCTGATTCGATCGGATGGTATCTGGCTGGTCAGACCGATGCTCGGCGTCACAAAGCTTGATTGCCAGCGGTTTCTTGCCATCGAAGAGATTGGTGCTCAATTGGATACGAGCAACGAAGATGCTCATTACGCAAGGAACTTCATCCGCCATCGATTAGTTCCCTCTATCGAAGACAGATTTCCGGCATGGAGGCAGCATCTTGACCAGCTCCGTCGGATCTTATCCGACGAAGATGAATGGTTGGATCGAATCACAGAGCGCGAGCGTGCTGATGTCAGCGGTTGCGACAAGCATGGCGAATACTTTATCGTCGATCGGTTTATGACGAAACCGAAGGCGCTGAGGCGACGACTGTTGGTTGCTGCAATGAAAGAGCGTGATATTGAACCAAGTTTCGAGCGGGTGGAGAACGTTCTAAACCTTATTGATACTGGCGGGACGGCGCTCGATTTGTCTGAGCAGTGGTCGCTCAGGCTGCTGGCTGGAAAGATGCGTTGGTTATCCCAGGTCGATCGGGGCGAGTCGCCTTCACCATACTTGCTATCTCAGGAGACTGAGGTTTTTCTGCCGGAGCAAGGAGCCGTCTACCGATCTAATCTGATCGCTTGGCTGAACAAAAGCGTTCAGATTTCGAATTGGCAAGGCGAAGGGCTGGAGTCCTCCGAGTTTCCCGAGCCGGATGCTCTTGAGGCATTGGTCGACTTGAGTCGTGTCAACACTCCCCTCAAGTTGCGATTACGCCGCCCTGGAGACCTAATTCAACCATTCGGAATGACACAACATGTGCGGCTGAAGCGCTACCTGCAGACGCATAAGCCGAAGTCGGAAGACTGTTTTGGCAGGGATGGTCAGCGCATGGCGGTGGTTCTGGTGGACGCCGATGAAGTTCTCTGGGTGCCGGGTGTGGGGTTGAGCGAGAAGTTGCGGGTCGTCGGCAAGCCCACGCATCGCCTGACTCTGCAAGACCTTACTGATTCGGTGGGTCCATCGACCTGGGCTTAGGTCGGCGGCGTCAGGCGTCTCTGAGTATTGTCAGGAACAAACCGGATAAATTATTAAGAGCAGACGGGCATCCAGCCAGAAATTTGTTATAACGCGTATTGTGCAGTTCGTGGTTGAAACAAGGAGTATTGCCGGAACAATAGCTGTTGGCAGGCGTCCCCCAGGACAAGTAGTTTGGTCCGATGCGAATATGGTCGGGTTCTAAAGCTACCGGTTCCGGGAACGATAAAAGAATGACGGATTGAGTCGTTGTCGAGATGTCAACTAACCGTGAAAAAGCTGATTACTACGGCGATAAGAGCCAGATCTAATCATGATATAATCTGAGCAACGGATAACTGGAGCGATACGATGAGGAAATACGGTACAACTTGGGCCGTTTTTGTTTTACTACTTGTGTTGGTGGTGTTTGTCTTCTCGCTCACCAACATTAACCGGAAAGACGATCCGATCACCTATTCCGGTCTGCTCAAGCTACTACATCAGAGCCCATCATCAGGCATCGAGCGGGTCGTAGTCACGAATGACGATCCGGTCGTTCATGTGAAATTCAAGACAGACACTAAAGAAAAACCGGTCATCGTTCCTAAAGAAGCCAAAGAGTCGCTGATTAAGGAGCTCAACGAGAGCGGTATTCCGATCACGGTCAAGGATGCCGACAAGTCTGGCATGTGGTTCGGCATGCTGAGCTCGTTCTTCCTTCCGGTACTCGTTATCGTCGGATTGCTCTTCATGTTCCGCAGCGCGCAGTCTGGTGGCAACCAGGCGATGAGCTTCGGACGGAGCCGCGCCAAGCTCATGGTCGACAACAAGGTCAAAGTGAGTTTCACCGATGTCGCGGGTATCGACGAGGCCAAGCAAGAGCTTCAGGAAATCGTCGATTTCTTGAAAAACCCGGAAAAGTTCCAGGCTTTAGGAGCCCGCATTCCGCGCGGCGTCCTCTTGGTCGGCGCTCCTGGTACGGGTAAAACCTTGTTGGCCAAAGCTGTAGCTGGTGAAGCGGGCGTGCCGTTCTTCAGCATATCTGGCTCGGATTTCGTCGAAATGTTCGTCGGAGTTGGCGCTTCACGCGTCAGGGATCTCTTCGACCAGGCTAAAAAACACGCACCTTGCATAGTTTTTGTCGATGAAATCGACGCAGTCGGACGCCAGCGTGGCGCCGGTCTCGGCGGCGGACACGACGAGCGCGAGCAAACACTCAACCAGTTATTGGTGGAGATGGACGGATTTGAAGGCAGCACCGGCATCATAGTCGTAGCTGCCACCAACAGACCGGACATCCTGGATTCGGCATTGCTTCGTCCAGGTCGGTTTGACCGCCAGGTGGTCATCGATCCGCCCGATGTCCTTGGTCGCGAGCAGATTTTGTCAGTTCATGCTCGGGGCAAACCGCTCTCCAAAGATGTGGACATCAAAATCTTAGCGAAGCGCACGCCAGGATTTACAGGCGCAGACCTTTCCAATCTTCTTAATGAGGCCGCTCTGCAAGCTGCCAGAAAGGACAAGCGCGAAATCGACATGAAAGATCTCGAGCTCGCTATCGACAAAGTAAGCTTTGGTCCGGAGAAGAAATCACGCATAATCTCTCCAAAAGAAAAAGAGATGACTGCGTACCACGAAGTTGGACACGCGTTGATGGGAGTTCTTCTCCCTCATGCAGATCCTCTTCACAAAGTGACCATTATCCCTCGTGGTTTCGCCCTTGGTGTCACCATGTTGCTTCCGGACGAAGACATCCTCTCTCGCACCAAGCGGCAACTGATCGATTCGATTGGCGTCTGTCTCGGTGGCCGAGTGGCAGAAGAGCTCGTATATGGAGACGTCACTACCGGCGCCCAGAACGATCTCGAAAAGAGCACGAAACTGGCTCGCCGCATGGTTACTGAGTTCGGCATGTCTGACAAGCTCGGACCGCAGACCTTCGGTAAGCGTCATGAGCATGTCTTCCTGGGTCGGGATTTCGGACATGAGCGCGACTACGGCGAGAATATCGCTACCATCATTGACGAGGAAGTCTCAGGCACCGTATGGGAGCAGTACAAGCGGGTCAAGGATATACTCTCGTCACATCGTCCCCACATGGATGCGGTTGTAAAAGTCCTGCTCGATAGAGAGACTCTTGACCGTGCTGAAGTCGATGCCATCCTTGCTGAAGTCAATCGCAAGCTGGATGCCGGCGAAGATCTGGATTCTACTCCGGACAAGCCTACGGCACCACCTCCGTCGGTTGCTTCAGATGACGAACTGGGCAAGATCAAGCTGCCAAGTCAGACGATTGATACGGGCGGCGATGGTCCTTCGCCAGAGCTGAAGCCTAAGTTCGCTTAGTCGAAAGTTCAAAAGAGAATTCGCAAGAGCGCACTTACTTGAAGGTGCGCTCTTGTTGTTTTCAGCCTATCGTCTTTTTTCATCCTGAGGTTTCGTCACCTTGCCAACTCGCAGGCACCCATCATGAACTCGTCCAGGTCGCGGTCTCCATGATCGACAATCCAGCGAAGGTGTTGCAATCCAGTTTCGTCTATGCCCAGAATTTGATTTTGAACCCCGCAGACGAAGTGGCAGGTGGTATTACTTGTGGTGCTCTTCGCTCGAGCCAGCGGTCGTTACCTCAGGCGCTTGATGCCAGGCGAAATGGCTGTTCTGAGTCGCCTGATTGATTACCGCCTCGGATTGGTGATACCAGAAGGATTGTGCTTGTAAGCACAGCGACTGCGGGCGCCAAAACACCTGGGTTTTAAACTTTATGATGCACCGCATATAGTGGACTGAAAGATCCTGTGAACGGCCATCGCTGCACCAAAGCCGTTGTCGATGTTCATTACAGTGATACCATGTGCACAACTGTTGAGCATAGTCAATAGTGGCGCTATGCCGCCAAAACTAGCGCCGTATCCTATCGAAGTCGGTACTGCGATGACCGGGACCGACACGAGTCCGCCGACTACGCTTGGAAGGGCTCCATCCATTCCGGCGACGACGATGATCGCCGAAGCCGTCTGGAGCTCACTCGTTTTACTGAGCAACCTGTGCAAACCGGCTACTCCGACGTCATAAATGCGATTAACTGCAAAGCCAAGATGCTCGAGTATCACAGCGCTCTCTTCGGCTACAGGTAAATCCGCTGTGCCGGCAGTCAGTATCAGTGGAGAAAAACCGACAATCTCCGTTATCGGAGTCTTTCCTATCACAGCTACTCGCGCCAGTTCGTGATATCGCGCAGTGGCGAATTCGTTGTTCAAATGAGCCCATTGGCTGGCATCGCATCTGGTAGCAACAACCGATACCTGCGTCTCTAAAATGCATGCGGCGATCGCAGCGATTTGCTCGGCCGTCTTTCCTTGTGCCAAGATTGTTTCACTTGCGCCCTGCCTCAAAGAGCGGTGTAAGTCTGGTTTTGCGAACTCCAGGTTTTCGAAAGGCAGAGCTTTCAGGGTCTTGAGAGCTGCATCGATGCTGACCTTGCCCTCGACCACGGAGGAAAGGAGCTGTTCCAATCGTTGCGGATCCATTTGTTGGTCTTACCTGACAGCCTTGGACAGGATCGGGTTGGCTGGAGTGTGAGTATGTGCATGATGACGGTTGTTGGCGCCACCTTGTCTGTATCCGCGAGGATCGATTATCACTTCTGTAAAGCCTAAGTCAGTCAAGGTGGTCTCGATCTTATTCACCAAATACGGTTCCACTTGCAGGCGTTTCAATTCGTCCTGACCGATTTCGACAACCGCTTTTTCTTGATGGTATCTGACTCTTACAACTGTGAAGCCGAGCGTTTTAATATATGATTCTGCTGCTTCGACTTGCGAGACATTGCTAATGGTGACAGGTATGCTCGTCGGAATTCTCGAAGAGAGGCAAGCGTTTTGGGGGCGATCCCAGGAGGGGAGCCCGGCGCGTCGAGCCAAAATGCGAATTTCATTCTTCGATAGACCGGCTTCCCTCAGTGGTGCCAGCACTCCGAATTGCTGAGCGGCGAGTTGACCTGGACGAAAGTCTGCATCGTCATCCAGATTCGCACCATAGGCAATGCGCTCTATTCCCATTTCTTTCGCCAGCTGACTCAGGTCTTCGAACAAGGTCGCTTTGCAATGGAAGCAGCGCATTTCGTCATTACGGAGATAATCTTCGTTCTCGAATTCGTCTGTGCTGATTTCGATCAGATTCCATTCGAACAACATCGCCTGTGCCCGCGCGGTGTCCAGGTCTTCCAGAGCGAGGCTGGCGGAATCGGCAATTACGACCTTCGCATTTTCTCCGAGCACTAATCGTGCATAGTAAGCGAGCAGCGAGCTGTCAACGCCTCCTGAATAAGCAACCAGAACGGCTCCGGCAGATTCGATCAGTGACAGTAAAACTCTTTCCTTCAAGAGCAGCTCTTCACTTGCCAGCTCTTCTTTGTTGCTCAACATCCCGGGCTACCTATTGACAAAACCTTGTTGTTTCTTGATGAGAATTCTAACTCTCTTTGGTCTATACATCCGTTTTCTGTTTTAGACAGCCGCCGACAAGTTTGTCTAACTCCTGTCTCAATCCGCCATCGTCGCCTGCTGTAGCGCCGGCTTTCAGCCGATCCATCACGTTTTTCAGACCATTACGGTCGATGGGTTGAGGTTGTCCGACGAATATCTTTTCGTAAACCGTCTTTGTCAGACCTTCCTCTTCCGTCAACAGTTCTTCATATAGCTTTTCGCCAGGTCTGAGTCCGATGAATTCAACTTCGATGTCGACACCTGGACTCAAGCCCGAAAATCGAATCAGATCGTTGGCGAGATCGAGGATTTTGACCGGATTGCCCATGTCAAGGACAAAAATTTCTCCGCCCGCTCCAAGCGCGCCAGCTTGCAAAATCAGTTGCACCGCTTCTGGAATCAACATGAAGTAGCGCGTCGCTTCCGGATGTGTAACTGTAATTGGTCCACCTTGTGAAATCTGCTGCTTCCAGAGCGGAATCACGCTGCCGCGGCTGGCGAGGACGTTGCCGAACCTGACGGCGACATACTTGGTGTCGGTGAGTTGAGCCAGATCCTGAATGACAAGTTCAGCAGTGCGTTTCGTCGCACCCATGACCGAAGTGGGGTTGACTGCTTTGTCGGAGGAGACCAAAACGAATGTTTTCACCCCGGTGGCGGCCGAAAGTTCTGCTACGCATTTCGTTCCGAAAACATTGTTGGCGACTGCTTCGGCCACATTGGATTCCATCAGCGGAACATGCTTGTGCGCTGCTGCGTGGAACACCACTTGTGGTTTGTATTGATCGAAGATTGTCTTCATGCGGATTGCGTCTCGCACGTCGGCTATGACGGAGACAATCTCCACGCCGGTCGTATTGCGGACCAACTCTTGTTGAATCGAAAAGATTGAATTCTCGCCTTTGCCGAGAAGAATCAGGCGCGACGGTTTAAAGCGCATGATCTGTCGTGACAATTCGCTGCCGATGGAGCCGCCGGCTCCGGTGACCAGCACGCTTCGACCGGCAAGATAGCCTGAGATCGAGTCTGTGTCGAGGCTGACCGGATCTCTTCCTAGCAGGTCTTCCAGAGATACCTCTCGCAGTTGATTGATACTGACTTTACCGTCGATAAGCTCGAAGAGTCCGGGCAGAATGCGGGTCTCGACTTCAGCCTCTCGGCACATTTCGACGATGCGTCTGGTCTCTGATGGCGGAGCGGATGGCATGGCGATGATAACCTGGTCGATGAACAGGTTTTCTATAAAACGCGGCAACTCGGCTGTGGTACCGAATACGGTGAGCGAACCGATGCGCTTTCTAAGCTTGGCCGGATCGTCGTCTATCAATCCGACTACATCGACTCCCAGATCAGACCTGAGCTTGAGCTCTCTAAGCACCATCTGACCTGCGTCACCGGCGCCGACGACGAGCACGCGTTTGCGCACTGGTTGTCGCCAGTGGCGGCGTTGACTGTGCTCCGTCATCAGTCTTCGCAGTACTCTCGGACCGGTGAGCGACAAGAAGGCGACACCGCCGTTGACGAAGATGATGCCATAAGACAGATGATTGTTTTCGACAGCCAACCAACCTAGAGCGCGAGCAATCAGAATTAGAGTCGTGACGCACAGGACCGAGAGTCCGAGCTCCATGACTTCGGTAAGCCCCGTGTATCTCCAGAGCCTGCGGTAGACTCCGAGCGTCCAGTTGGAGACGAGCTGGAGCAGCACCACTGACGGTACCAGCGTCGTGAGCTGGCGCAGATACAATTCGGTTACATGTCCGTCGAATCGGATCAAATACGCTGCGGCAAATCCGGTAGCGACCAGAGCGCTATCCATAATGACCTGAAGAATCCGCTTCCAGCGAATTCTCTGAGCAAACACCTTCAAGAAAGAGTCTTCTTCCTTCAGCGTTGCTTCAAGCCGGTCTATATTGGTCTCTTGACCGTCGCCTAGACTGGTAGGAGCCGTATCCATCGATTTAGTCATTTCAGCTGGTGATTTGAGCTTGGTCACGCGGCACTCCAGATGATTTGAAGTCTCAAATCAACCGAGTGCATTGACTCGGCGCCTGATTCTAACACTAGTCAGGAGCATTCCAAGTTATTCCATACTCACATGAAAAGCGGTAGGGATTACTAAGAGATTTTCATCTTTCCTTTTTGCTTTGCTACCCACTGCTTGACCCGGTCCTCTGGCAGCCCCAGAGCCATGGAGGTAGTTCTTACGGCAGCGTCGTGGCCTATATCCAGTTTCAATATCTCATTATATTTTCGAATGCACATAAGCTTTACAGGACCTTCTCTGAGGTCGCCTGTAGCGCTCCAGACGAGGAACCAGGTTAGTCCGTATCCAATCATGATCGCGGCTGGTATGCCCCACATATGGAATGTCTGGAAAGTCGGGGTGTATTTATCGGCGAAGTACCATAAGCCGGCCTCATACACGATGAAGACGGCCGACAAAAGCCCGGTGTTGACTTTGAATTTCGAAGCCGAGTCGCCGCGAGGCGCCCGTTGAAAAATCTCGCCTCTGGTCTTTCTGAACCATTGGCGGATTTTCTTTTCCTCCGGGAATACGAGACCAGCGCCATATAGTGCGAGGATCACGTAAACCGGTCCATAGTAATAGCTCACTGAATCTGCGTGATTGAACCCGTCCCAGGCGACGATAGCGTAAGGAATGACAATGGCGAGCGCACAGAGAATCAGGAATCGGGACGCTCCCAGCTTCTGCTCGACGGTACTTCCGAAGACCCAGGTGAAGTAGGCGTTGAGTGCCAGCTGCCACCCGGTGAGCGAAGCGAGGCTAGCCATCGCGATTGTCGATATGGCTTTAGTGAAATTCTGATCCCGGATCATGGTCATAATCGCGACTGGATTGACCGATGCGTTGTTTTGCGTCCAGGACTCTAGCGCTGGATGAGTCATCCAAAATTCCATGCGATTTTGGCACATCATCGCGAATACGACGACCATGCAGAAAATCAGTAGCCCCGTCATGATTGGGATTACACCGCTGGTTTCGATTGTGACGTCCGCTGGTTGGTTGTGTTGCATATCAGCCTGCACCTGAGATCGCAGAAAAACAGTTAAATGCTTTCGAGAGAATACATTAACTACAGTTCCACATTAAGTGTCTGGAGAAACATTTTTCTCGACCGCACGCACGAGGGCCGCCAGAATGGCGACACATCTATTCTGGCAGGATTTGGGCAGTCCGATAATCGAGTTCGTCAGGTGATGAAATGAACCTGAACGAACATCTCCTAAATGACGATGTTCACGAGCTTGTCAGGTACAACTATTACTTTACGAATCGACTGACCTTCGAGCTTGCTTTTCACCTTCTCGTCATTGAGCGCCAGACCTTCGGCTACCGTCTTTTCCAGCCCTCTTTGAGCGGCAACTTTATTGACGATTTTACCGTTGACCTGAAGAACCAGCTCAATCTCATCATCGATCGTCAGGGCGTCTGTGAATGCAGGCCAGGCAGTTATGTGGATCGAATCGCCCTCCTTCTTTATATAGCCGACTCTCTGCCAGAGCTCTTCAGTAATATGCGGAGCCATTGGAGAAAGCACGAGCAAGAGCGACTTTACAGCGAAAGAGAACAGATCTCTCTCTTCCTGGGAGAGATTTTCGCCGCGAGGAGCGAGCGTGTTGGGCTGGTCGCCTACCGGCTTCTCGGTCTTTCCGTTGCCATTACCGTCCGCGCTTTTTCCGGAAAGTTCTTGAGCGTACTTATACATTCCGTTGACGAGCTCCATACAACGAGCGATCGCGGTGTTGAAAATGTATCGACCGCGATTGAGATCGTGTGAAACTGCTTTGATCGTCTTATGAACCAGTTTGTGGAAGGCTTTTCCTGCTGCATCCAGCTTCTCTTGATTGACGTCGCCGTCGAATGGAGCGACGACTCCATTTTCAATCAACTCGCTGACGATGCGCCAGATCCGACCAAGGAAGCGGTATTGACCGATCGCGCCCTCTTCCGACCATTCCAATTCTTGCTCCGGAGGTGCCGCGAACAGGGTGAAGAGACGAGCGGAGTCTGCTCCGTACCGTTTGAAGAAATCGGTTGTGCCTACGACGTTACCGCGAGATTTGGACATCTTTTCGATTCGGCCGGATTGAGCAGAAAACTTTGTGACCATTCCTTGTGAGAGCAGATTCTCAAACGGTTCGCTCGCTTTGAGGAGTCCTACGTCACGGCAAGCCTTGGTGAAGAATCTGCTGTACAGGAGGTGCAGAATGGCATGTTCTACTCCTCCTACATATTGATCGACCGGCATCCAGTAGTCGACGGCGGCGCGAGAAAAGGCCTCTTCCTTGTTGTTCGCGTCGGCGTATCTCAAGAAATACCAGCTCGAATCGATGAACGTGTCCATCGTATCGGTTTCGCGCGATGCCTCCTTTCCGCATGACGGGCAGGGGGTCTTGAGGAATGATTCGTCCGAGGAGAGCGGCGAGCCTCCCTGACCTGTGATAACCACGCCTTCGATCGGCAGCTTCACAGGTAGATCAGCTTCTTTGACAGGGACGATTCCGCACGATTCGCAATGAACGAGCGGAATCGGGCAACCCCAGTAGCGTTGTCGACTGATCAACCAATCGCGCAACCGCCACTGTACGCGCTTCGATCCGCAGGCATGATCTGCTGCCCAGTCGGTCATTTTCTCTTTGGCTGCTTCGCTGTCCAATCCGTTGAATGCGGCGGAATTGATCATCTTACCGCTCTCGGTATAGGCCTCTTTCAGTTCTGGCGAGGCTTGACCGTCTTTCGAAATTACTTCTTTTATCGGAAGATTGTGTTGTTTGGCGAACTGGAAGTCCCTTTCGTCATGAGCGGGGACCCCCATAACTGCACCGGTCCCGTAGTTCATCAAAACATAGTCCGCTACCCAAATAGGCACGACATCGCCGTTAAATGGGTTGAGAACGAAGCTGCCGATTGGCACTCCGGATTTCGACTTTTCGGTCGACATCCTCTCCAGTTCGGTCTTGTGTAGCGTGTCATCAATGTACTTGTTGACCGCTTCCAGGCGATCGGCAGTGGTCAATTCTTGGACCAGAGGATTTTCCGGAGCAAGGACAACATAGCTCACACCAAATACGGTGTCAGGTCTGGTCGTGAACACGCTTATCTGAACGTTTGGCTTGCTCTCGACGACGAAACGCAGCTCCGCTCCTGTCGATTTGCCTATCCAGTTCTGCTGCATGATTCTCACCGGCTCTGGCCAGCCTGTGAGCGTGTCCAGGTCTTTGAGAAGCTCTTCTGAGTAGTCGGTGATTTTGAGGAACCACTGGCTCATTTTCTTCTGTTCCACCCTGGTCTCCGGATGGCGCCAGCAGGCGCCGTCTTCGACCTGTTCGTTAGCGAGCACCGTGTGACAATCCGGGCACCAATTAACAGCTGCCTCTTTGCGCACGGCGAGACCTTTGTTGAAAAACTTGAGGAAAAGCCATTGCGTCCATCCGTAATAGTCTTGATCGCAGGTCGTCACCTCTCTTTGCCAGTCGTAGCTCGTACCGAGCTTCTTGAGCTGCTCGTCGCGCATAAAACGGATGTTTTCTTTCGTCCATTTCTCGGGATGCTTGGAGTGCTTGATGGCGGCATTCTCGGCTGGAAGTCCGAAGGCGTCCCAACCCATGGGATTGAGCACGTTATGACCGAGCATTCTCATTCGTCGCGAAATGACATCGGATATGGTGTACACCCGCATGTGTCCCATATGCAGATCGCCCGATGGATAGGGGAACATTACCAGTGAGTAAAACTTGGGTTTTTTGCTGTCGTTATCAGCGCGGTGAATACCGATTTTTTCCCAGTGTTTTTGCCACTTTTCTTCAATATCCTGCGGATTGTATTGGCTTGCCATGGACTGAAACCACCCCTTTGCGCCTTGAGCTATCTGTTTGAAAACAAACTAGTGATCTTATCTCAGCGTTGTCCCTGGAACAAGCAAACATAGGACCGTGCTAAGTTTCGTGGACGAGAAATTTCGGATTAACCCTTTCTGCCGCCGGCGTCGGATGGGCAATTGTTCAATCTCGCTTTGGGCGGAGTCTGCATATAGATAGATCTGCACGATGATATTGACTGGACTTTCACAGCGATTTCACAAAGCTAAAATCGGCAAGTCCATCAGTAGAACTGTGTTTCCGCGTAGTCAATTTGTGACCTTTTAGTGTCTAAATTGCGCAATATCCAAAGTTGCAAAGAGTGTGACCAAATATATTCATTCTGAAGAGCTCGATGTGAAGCGGGTTTTAGGATTAATTAAATTCGGCGGCGTATTTCCCGCATTGTGCAAACGTGATGACTAAAAGTATTCTCACAGCAGTTCTGGTGTTGCCGAATAACCTCTAAGCCGTATGGTTTGCAGGCAAAAAATCAAGGGCGATTGACGCGAGGCTTACTTAATTTCCAGTGTAAGCGTAATTATTTCTCGAGAGGGACGCACTCATGGGCTGGGATATACCCCCTAGTAACGATCAAACTAATTCAAAATCCGGCACCCCGTCAGTAATCGACTCCAATCCGTATTGGAGTCCCGAATCAAGGTCAGTTAAGACATCAACAACAACTCAGACACCGACTCAGCCTGAAACGGCACCACCCGTCCGGGTGACAATCGAGCAAACTCCACCTGTCATTCCTATGCCGATGCCGATGCCGAGACCCGATATGGTCACTCCGCGCGTCGACGCCAGCTATCAAGGGCAGAGCCGTTCGGCTCGTGAAGTCTATGGTGCGGCGCCTGGCAGTATGACATATTCGGCGATGCGCCAAGCTAGTGGGTACGACTCTCAGCAGCCTGGCTCCGACAGGCTGGGTGCTAATCTGCCGCCGCCGCCCGAGCGAGGTCTCGGACTGTTGGCAGGCTTGGGTCGCAGGAGGCAACAACCTCAACCGGTTCAAGATGTAAAAGCTCAACCGCCAGGCCAGCCCGAAGCTCAGCAGAGGCAAGGCATCTTTCGGCGTCCGCTCCGTGGAGATCAACCTCCGGCGCAGCCAAAAGCCGAGCCTTTGCAGAAGATTGATCTGACGAAGGAAAACGACGGCGGTATTGTCGGCGAATTGAACCTGCCCGCCAGGTTCAAAGAACAGAAGGTCGACCCGAACGACGGAAGCCTTGTGCGAAAAGAGTACAAAGTCGACAACTCGCCAAGCAAAGTCACTATCTACGAAGGTAGAGAGCTCGATGCCGATCAGCAAAAAGCTTTAGGGGCAGTCCTCGCCAGACCTGGCAGACTGGGACCTAGCCGCAATGCCGCGGAGCAAGCGCGTTACGACAACGCCTGCGCCTTGATTATGTCAGGGACGACGACCAGTTTTCCGCCCAACAACCCGATGTTGAGCGTGGTTACGATCAATGGCCGCAATTCGATCGTGCTTGAAGACCGAGATCCGCAACAGAAGCTTTCTGCCTACACAGTCTTTACGCCGTCAGACAAGGGCAAATTCCTTTATGCGATTGGTTCGGAAGGCAGTTCTGCTGATGTGGCTCTTGCCAAACAAAGCATCAACGCCATGAAGAGAAAATCGACACCCGATGCGGTCGCGCCTCCGGTGCCGGGTCCGAACAATCAGAGAAAGAAATAGCATTCATCAAAATAATATCTATGGTTGGGAGCGTCATCAGCGCTCCCTTTACCGCTTCTCGTAAAGCTTGCTCGCTTTGTCTGGCGGCGAGAGTCCTGAGGCTGTTAAACTTGCTCTGGTTTTCCTGATTCCAAGAGCGAAGGCGATGAGTACACAACCGGATAGCGACGCGCAAATTCCCGAGGAGTTACTAGCTCAGGCGAGGGAGCTTGGCCGAGGAGCCGAGATCCTTCCTGAAGGAACACTCGGGCTCGCCAAGAAATTGCATACGGCTCAAAAGCAAGGCCGACAGCTTCGAGTGAAGTTGGGTATCGACCCGACTTCGACCGATTTGCATATCGGGCATTCGGTCGTCTTTCGCAAACTAAGACGATTCCAGGAGTTCGGGCATCAAGTTGTATTGATTATCGGCGGCTTCACTGCTCAGATCGGCGATCCATCCGGACGCAACACGACTCGTCCGCCTCTGACCCGTGAGCAGGTAGAGGAGAATGCGAAGACCTATCTCAACCAGATGGGTTTGATTCTTGATCTTTCAAAAACCGAGCTGGTCAACAATGCAGATTGGCTTGCTCCGCTTGATCTTAACGACATATTGAAACTGGCTAGCCTTGTGACCATCAACCAATTGCTTGCCAAGGAAGCGTTCGGAGACCGTTTTGAAAAGCAATTACCGGTCTCATTTCACGAGCTCTTCTACCCGCTCTTGCAAGGTTACGATTCGGTAGCCGTCAAAGCCGACGTTGAACTTGGCGGCACCGATCAACGGTTCAACATACTTCAGGGCCGCGAGTTGCAACCTCATTATCTGCAAGATCAGCAGGTGGCGCTATTGGTACCACTTCTGGAAGGCACCGACGGCGTCAAGAAAATGTCGAAGACATACGATAACTACATCGCGCTCAAGGACGAGCCTAGCGACATGCTGGGCAAATGCATGCGTATTCCCGACGATCTAATCGTAAAATATTTCGAACTTGCCACCACTTTGACTGGTGATGAAATCGATGAGATAAAAAACGATCTTCAAGGTCGCAAAAATCCCAAGGACGTGAAGATGTTGCTTGGCAAACAGATTGTCAGCCAATATCATGGTGCCGAAAAAGCAGAGGCCGCGGTCGCCGAGTGGCAGCAGGTGCACAGCGAAAGAAAGTTGCCGGATGATATTCCTGAATTCACCATTGTAGAGCCGAAGGCCCTCTTCCGAATTCTGACAGACATCAACCTGGCTCCCAGTGCCGCTCAAGCGAAACGCCTCATTGCCGAAGGCGGAGTACGCGTAGACACCGAGCAAGTCACCGATCCGAATTTCGAAATCGGCACCGCTCCTGGTGGCCATGCCGTCGTCCAAGTTGGACGACGTCGCTTTGCGAAAGTGCGTCGGTCGGAATAGAGTAAGAACTACCTCGTTAGTCGATGAGAAACGAGTTAATCTCGATTTTTACGTTGTTTGTTTTGTTATGCAAATATTCGAAGCGGTCGATATCCCTCCGCTTGAGACCCTCGACGACGCCGAGTTTCAGATAGCGCAGGCGCTTGCATTTAACAAGCTCTCTCAAGACCTCGGGATGCAGTATACCCTTCAGAATCGTAACCGAATTGAGGTTTGGTATCGCTGCTAGTGCTGCAATATCCTCTCTAGTGAGGGCCGAGTCTGTACCCATCTGCACATGCCCCAGGACGGGAAAGTCTGCAAAGGCGCTTGGCGAGACATTGGTCCAGCCAATATTGATCCGCCCCAGTTTTGGCAGCACTCGAAGCTGCCTTACACCCTTCGATGTGATTCGTTTGCAGATCGGTAGGGATAGGACACTGAGCTCTTTAGCGTTGGTTAAGCTACGGAGACCTTCGTCGCTCACGTCTGTTCCTTGAAGAGACAGGCGACTTAGCTTGGGCAGCTTCGCTATAGCCGCTATACCCTTGTCGCTCACACTCTTAATTCGGTCCACATCAATGTCGACAAGTTGTGGCCATTTTGAAATCTGTTCTAAGCCCTTATCCGTTATGTTGTTGTCCGACAGATCAATTTCCGTCAGTTTCATCTTCGTCATGTACGGAATGGACAGATCTGTGAGCTCGCCTCCACGCACATTAAGCGTAGTTCCCACCGGTTTGATCTCGCCATTCTTCATCGCTCTGTCTGTGATTTCCTTACCGGCAATTCTGAGGATGTTGTCGTTTTCGAGAAACTCGGTTGGCTTGAATTCTATGCGCTCTTGTTTGTCACCTTTGGAAATTAGTATGGTGTCTTTTTTCGTCTTCGTGCCTTCGATTGTCGATATCAGTTTGAACGCAATTGAGCTCGAGAGCACGATGGCGCCCACGAAAAGCAACGCGAATGGGACCTTTGCTTTTCCCTTAAGCGGGCGAATCATCGATTGAAAGAAGTTCTTCCTATCGATCTCGATTTGAATCACAGCATCCCTGATGTCCCGGTCGAAAATTCTTGCGCACTCATCCAGATCGATTTTGAGCTCGTCCGCGTCTTGGAAGCGATCATCTGGGTTTTTCGCCAGACAGATCTCGATAATCTCACCCATCGCTTGCGCCAGTTGTGGATTGACGGACTTAATCTTGTTGTCTGTTATATTGGGAATCGGCGAATGTTTGTGCTTTGTCATGGTATCAATAGCGGTATCACCATGAAATGGCAATCGGCCGACGACGGTTTCAAACATCAAACACCCGATTGCATAGATATCGGAGCGCTGGTCGGCTTTCTTGCCGTCAATTATTTCAGGTCCCATATAACCTGGGGAACCGACGAGATTGCTTCCTGTGCTGTCGAAACCGGAACGATCTATGTCGGCGACTCGCATGTGGGCGACTCCGAAGTCGACGATTATAGCAACCGGCTTTTCCGGATCGGAAGTCTCGAGCATGATGTTGCTGGATTTGATGTCGCGGTGCACTATGCCGTTGTGGTGTGCGTGCGACATGCCGTCGACGATCTGAATAAACAGCAGGAGCGCCTTACTTACCTCGAGGCTGCCTTGTTTCAAGAGCAGCTCTTCGAGCGATATTCCTTGAATGAAGTCCATCACCAGATACGGATCGCCGGCTTTGGTGACACCGAAGTCCAGAACTTGAACGATGTTTGGATGACTGAGCTTTCCAGCCGCCCTAGCCTCCTTCTGGAATCGAACGACTCTTCGAGACCCGACCTGAGATCTTGTCGGCAGCGCTTTGATCGACACTTCCTTATTTAGTGTTCTGTCGTGCGCACGGAACAGGATGCCCATGCCGCCGCGCGCAAGGAAGCTGATACGATCGTACCTAGACAAAAGTTCGACTGGAAAGCCTTGCGGAATCGATTCTGGCATGAGCGTGGATGGAAAGGCCTATACTTAGCCTTCTACCACATGATCGCCAGATCGTTCGAATTTGGCTATTTCTTCCTTCGCTTTTTGCCTGACAGCGACATCGCCGTCTCGTAATAATTCACGCAAGAGTTCCAGAGGGCATGTTTCGTTTTGGGTCAGCCCTCTTTTGACCGTTGGTGAAACATCGAGACTGAGGCGCCAGAGTATGTCCAGCGGGGTCTTGCCGTTCTGGGCGACGGCTGCACGGACCTCGGAGGACGGATGCTCCGCCAGTTCCGCCAGTCGTTGTGGTGGAGTTGTAAGCTTCTGGGCGACGATGGTCAAAAACTCAACTGCTTCAGTCGTTAAATACGACGAGACTGGAAGCGTCTTGGCACCTTGTGAGTACCTGTGGTAAACATGCAAATTCGGAATGTCTTTGATAGTCGGTTGTGGAGCAGGGGCGCGAGTGGGAGAACCGCTCTTGTCCATACTCTTTCTGCGCTCATCAATAGCGTAGCAAGCTCGCAATGATACTAGTGGATTGCTGTCGCTAGACAGTTCTGTGATGATGTCGATCGGCACTTTCTGATTGTCCAGCACTGCCAGACGGACCGCACCGTCCCAGTCTTTGCTCAAAGTTCTGAGCACTTCGGATGGTGTGTTGGTGTTGCTTGCTACTAATTTTCGAACGTCGGCGTCGGTATTTTCGGACAGCCATCTCAAAGTATTGATGGGGGTTGACGATGCTCGGGCGATGTCCAGCAGAGCCGCTTTTGTGGTGGGGTTGAACGGATTCGGAGTGGTTGGAAAGTCGGCAGTTATGTCCAGGTCCAGAGCACTGGACGGTGGTTCACCCAAACGCCGATTGCTAAGAACGCCGTCGCCCTCCGCATGCCGCCAATCGTGTGCGAGGTGCGTGCTAGAGGACCACTCGTCCTCTTCAGAAGACTGGTTGTTGTCCAGGTCGTCCACGGTATCTTCCTGGTCAATCTCTTGTGGAGCTTGATCCTTGTATCTCTTAAACTGGGTTTCGGGCGATGGACCTATATATTTATGACTAATTTTCGAGCGTTCCGCCCAGGTTCGGGGGCGGCGCTCTTGATCATCATTCATCGAAGTGGTGGTACCTTTCTATGATGTGCTTACCATAGATGCAACCGTCACTTCACGCGGTTCTCGCCAGTGACGGGTAGTGGTTGAATTGTCTCCTCAATAGGACGCCTAATTTAAATACTAGAGGATGATAGTGATCGCGTGGTATCAATAAGACCGTAATTTAGTATGGGAAACCTAATGAGTAGCTTTCAAACCGCTTAACATTTCAGTTTTGGATACCTTATTAATAGGTCCGCGCGCTGCTAGTTATCGATTTCCTATACAAAGTTATAGGATTAAGGAGCATTCGATCGCGGACGCTTGCGGCACAATTAGTAGTGGGCAGTCAGCAATGGAGGATTTGCAGTTTAGGTAATCTAGTGGAGACGACGGCGGATTCTCCTGGACGGATCGACCTAGGGTCAAAATCCGAAGCGATCTGAAGTGTACGAGCGCCGGTTCGTTGCCTGACTACTGTTGTATCTTCCGCTTGATTTTTAAACTTCTTACTCCTCGCCTTGATCGAGCTGATTGTTGTTTGCTGTTTTCTTTCTTTTCGACCTGAGAATCGAAATTATCTGATACCGGATTTGATACTGCCCGGCCTTGGCCGAGGTCGGCGGGCATTCGATTCTCTCGTACTTTTGGGAATCTATTTATGAAATGCGATACCATACCGGAGTTAGAACGGTTTCTCACTATACAAGAACAAGCGCTGGGCAACGGCAGCGCTGAGGTCGCAAGCACCGTGTCGAGATTGGCAGATCTCTATCTGGACCGGGGCCGGCTTGATGACGCCGAGGCGCTATACAGGCGCGCCATATCAATCCGAGAGGGATTGAGTGGACCGCACCGCTCGGAAGTCGAGGAGAGTCGAAAGAGTCTCAATAAAGTTTTGGCCTTGAAAGGTGACCGGCTCGTCCGCATTAGCGCAGAGATGCGGGCCGCCGGCTCGAGCGCCGTGCGACAAGGTCGACCGGCGCAGTCCGGCACCGGCGGTGATGTCAATTCTCAACCAGTTCAAAGCGCTCGTCCTGACGGCCGCTACGCGCCGCCCAACCAGTCTCCGTACCAACCTCCATTCGTAGGTCAGGCAAAAGCGGAAGCGGTCCGAGCACAACCCCAGGCAGCGTCAGGTAAGTTCGGAGCACAGGCTCAAACCGCATCCGGCAAATATCCGGCGGCCGGTGCGCAGGCTCAATCGGCTTCAGGTAAGTACTCGCCTGTATCTCAACAGACGAAGTCGTCGGACAGCTGGAATTTTCGCCCTCTCGACTCGTCCACCACATTAGAGGCTGTTCCTGACTCGATGGCATTGTCGAGCAGTGAAGATGCGTTGCTTGATGCAATTAAAGAGGCGCGTGTAGAGATCGATTTGATGCGACAGCTTTCTGGTTGCGACACATGCCAGTTGGCGGACCGTCTGACGAGATTGGCGGATCTACTTTGTCGCTGCAAACGATATAAGGAGATGGAACCTTTGTTGATTGAGGCGTTATCGATTAGAGAGAAGCGCTACGGACACCATCATCAAATGGTCGCCACGAGCTTGAAAAACCTGGCACGATTATATTACTTCCAGGGCTATTTCGAGCGTTCGCTGCCACTATTCGAAAGAACGCTGACCATTAGAAGAACAGTCTTCGGCGAACACAATCCTCGAGTGGCGGAGACGTTGGAGCAATACGCGAAACTGCTTCGCAAGATGGAACGTCATGCTGAAGCTCTGAAGTCCGAGCAGGAAGCGCAGTCTATAAGGGCCAGATCGCAAGGCTGGCGTCCGATCTGAGACTAAGCATTCAAACTGGTGACGGACAATATCCGGTCACTCCGATCGAGACGCGCCGGAGCCAAAGCGAAGTGGTTGGCAGGCGAGTCTCTATAGTTACGAGCCTTTTATGCTCGCTGTTTTCTTTTTCAATCGAGAGACTAGGGTCGCCATTTCTTCGTAACGACCGAACGAGGGCACTAGATAGGTTCCCTGGCAGATCGGCTTAAGCTGCTCTAGCAATGCTTGTGCGAGCTCCAGCCCGACGACAGCTCCTTGTTCTCCCGCTTTGGACATGGCCTGGCGAATTTTCTTTGGGATGGTGATGCCGGGTACTTCGTTGTGCAGATATTCGGCGTGCTTAGAGCTGTTGAGAGGCATGATTCCCACGAGTATCGGCACGGGGCATTCGCCGAAGTCATCGAGAAAATCGGTGAGGTCATTGACCTGATAAATCGGTTGGGTCATCACGAAGTGCGCGCCCGCATCCAGCTTTTGCTTGAAGCGCTCTTTCTCGAGCTTCCGATCTTCGTGGGTGCAGTTGAGCGCGCAACCAATTGAAAGATTCGTGGGGCTGCCGATAGTATTACCGGCGATATCTTTACCCTGGTTTAACTGACTGATTATTCTGATTAAACCGATGGAGTCTACATCATATACAGCGGTGGCATGGGCGTAGTTGCCTAATCCGGGTGGATCGCCTGTCAATGCGAGAATATTGTGAACGCCGAGGGCCTGACAGCCGAGCAGGTCGGCCTGAATACCCATGAGATTTCGATCGCGGGTGGTGAAGTGAATGATGGTCTCGATGCCGACGCCGTTGCCGATGAGCTGGCAGGTCGCGAGGCTCGACATGCGCACTCTCGCCATCGGACTGTCGCCGACATTGATTGCATCAGCTCCGCTGTCTTTCAGCATTTTTGATGCCTTGAGCAGTTTTTTCGTAACCGCCCCTTTGGGAGGATCGAGTTCTACACTGACGAAAAAACCGACTTCTTTTCCGTCCTTATAAGCTTGCAGTCTGTCTCTCAGCGGAGTCAAATGCGCGTTAACAACTTCGTGGTGCTCTTCCATGCCACTGACCACGGTGTCGGTCGGTGGCTTTGATTTTTCGGGTTTTACCGAAAGAGAAAGCTCCGGAGTCTTGAGAGCAGGCAGCTCCGTCAATGTTGATGTCGCCAAATTTTGTGATATTTTGATATACGCGTCCAGACTCTTGCGCATCGCTTTGATGTGTTCCGGTGTCGTACCGCAGCAGCCTCCGATCAATCGAACTCCTGCTCTAATGAACGGGTCGACATAGGAAGCACAGTAATCTGGACGGCTCATGAACGTGTAACGACCACCGGTCAAACTCGGTTGTCCCGCGTTAGGCAGAGCCGAGTAGCCGACCAGCTTGTTGTTGAAGCCGCTATGATCGATAGCGGAATGCATTCGCAAATATGAGTCGAATACCGGCCCTGGGCCGGCACCACAATTGATACCAAGGACCTCCGGCATGTCATCGCCAAGTTGATCGAACAACCTCGTCACATCTTCTGGCGCTGCACCGAATAGGGTGTAGCCTTCCGGAGAGAAGCTGATTTGTGCGACGATCGGCAGCTTGGACAGCGACCGGGCCGCTTTCACCGCCTGAACCAACTCATCCAGCGAAGACATCGTCTCAATCATGAAGAGATCGACGCCGCCGGCGAGAAGTCCTTCCATCTGCTCGCGGTATACATCGTAAAGCTCACCCTTGTCCGTTGTTCCGACCGGCGGCAAGAGCTTTCCGGTCGGTCCGATGGACCCTGCGATGAAGGCCGGTTGACCGGCTATTTCTCTAGCGTTGCGCGCAATCTTTGCTGCCCACACATTGATCGCCCAGACATCCTTTTCCAATCCAAAGTTTGCCAGCTTGAGGCGATTGCCTGAAAATGAGTTGGTCTCTATGACTTCGGCGCCCGCAGTCAGGTAATCGACATGCACCTGCTGCACCAGATCCTTGTTACTCAGGTTGAGTTGCTCGAAGCTGGCTTCCGGAAAAGCGCCCCTTTGGTACAGCAAGGTGCCGAGTCCGCCATCGGTAAGTAGCGGTCTTTCTTTTATCGCATTAAGAAACGGATTGCTCATTTAGTCTTGTGTGTCCATGTGAGAACGGTTGACCGGTTAATCAGTCGGAGCCACCGATCTGACCCGCAACCGCCAATATTAGTGGTCGCACATTTTAGCATTTCGAGCTATTGTTAATGCGATTAAATGCAGCAGCTGGCGGTCGGCGAAAGATTCAGCAGAGCGGTTTTTCGGCGCTGTTGCCCGTATGCGAACTAGCGATAGTGGTTGCCTCGACTTGCCAATAGCCTAAAGGTAAGCTTGTAAGTAACTGCTTTTAACGAATATTAGAGGCATTTGTACCGGTCTTCCCGGCGGCTTGCTAAGATAGCAGCTGTTCTAGATGTTTTTGCCTTTTCGCTCAAAACATATACAGTGGGCGTTGTCGAGCGTGCTTATCTCGACAGCATCCCTAGCAAAGGATATCCAAACCGAATCGTGCCAGCTGACCCAAACTTAATTCGCAACTTCTCAATCATTGCGCACATCGATCATGGCAAGTCCACATTGGCCGATCGCTTGCTTGAAGCCACTAATACCATTGAAAAACGTATCATGCAGGATCAAGTTCTTGATTCCATGGATATCGAGAGGGAGCGTGGCATCACAATCAAGGCTCAGCCAGCCCGAATGGAGTATGTGGCCAAGGACGGCAAGCGCTACATCCTCAACCTCATCGATACACCTGGACACGTTGACTTTGGATACGAGGTTTCGCGCAGCCTAGCCGCGTGCGAAGGCGCTCTTCTCATCGTCGATGCCAGTCAGGGAGTGGAAGCCCAGACACTGGCCAATGTTCACTTGGCTCTGGAGAATAATCTCGAAATAGTACCGGTTATTAACAAGATCGATCTGCCCAGCGCAGACCCGGCTCGTATCCGTGAAGAGATCGAAGAGGTGATCGGTTGGCCGACTGATTTTGCAGTCGAAACCAGCGCGAAAAACAATATCGGTATCAATGAAGTTCTCGAAGCCATTGTTCTTCACGTACCGCCTCCGAAGGACAATATTTCGCTTCCCCTGCGTGCCCTGGTTTTTGATAGTTACTACGATTCCTATCGCGGCATCATTGCTTACTTCCGTATTAAAGACGGAGAGATCAAGGTCGGTGACAAGATTCGTTTCATGGCTAACGATAAGGTTTTTGATATCACCGAACTTGGTATTTTGAGACCGAATCAAGTCAAAATAGATCGTCTTGGACCGGGCGAGGTCGGCTACCTGGCTGCCTCAATCAAGGACGTTGCCACCTTGGTAGGTGATACCATCACTTCTGCGGAAAATCCGGCTCCGGAAGCGCTTCCTGGCTATCGTCCGGCAAAACCGATGGTTTTCGCCGGCATCTATCCAGTAGACAACGAGCAATATCCGGATCTTCGCGAAGCTCTGGAAAAGCTGAAGCTCAACGACTCCAGCTTACAGTTCGAGCCGGAAAGCTCTGAGGCACTAGGCTTCGGATTTCGGGTCGGATTCCTCGGTCTGCTTCACATGGAAATCATTCAAGAGCGGCTCGAGCGCGAGTATGACTTGAGACTTATCGTCACCGCTCCTTCTGTGGTTTATCGAGTCACGAAAACAGATGGATCAACTATTTTGATTGATAACCCTGCTTTCCTTCCCGAGCCAAACTATCGCGTGAAGATCGAAGAGCCTTTTGTGAATGCCACCATTATCGTGCCTAACGATTTTGTTGGCGCCTTGATGGAGCTTTGCCAGGGACGGCGTGGTGTCTACGTCGATATGAAGTACCTCGATCAGAGGCGCAAGGAGCTGCTGTACGAGTTGCCTCTATCGGAAATCATCACCGACTTCTACGACCAGCTCAAGTCTCGATCGAAGGGATATGCCAGTCTCGATTATCATGTCTCCGATTACAGAGAGTCGAGACTCGTGAAATTGGACATTCTTATAGCTGGAGATCCTGTCGATGCTCTCTCTGCCATTGTCCATGTGGATAAGGCTCAGACTTACGGGCATATGCTTGCGAAAAAACTGAAAGAGGTCATTCCTCGACAAATGTTCGAAGTTCCTATTCAAGCTGCGATTGGCGGCAAGATTGTGGCGAGAACCAACGTATCTGCGGTACGTAAGAACGTTCTTGCAAAATGCTACGGGGGCGACATATCGCGTAAGCGCAAGCTTCTCGAGAAGCAAAAAGAAGGCAAAAAGCGCATGAAGGCGGTAGGCAAAGTCGAGATTCCGCAAGAAGCATTCATGGCACTGTTGAAGTTGGAATCTGACTAATTGGGAGCGTGGGAACCAACGGCTCTCCCCACCTCCAAAGAACGACTCAGGTGCACGGCAAAAATAAGTCCGCCAAAGCGCGCTAGCCACTGCGACCGCCAGCGCCTCGCTGGCACAGAGCAAGTTCGAATGCCTTCCTGTCGGAGACTCTAGGAACCAACGTCTGTTTTTCACATCCGACAAGACCGAGCCATTGGCACAACAGGTTCGCCAAAAAACGCGCTAGCCACCACCGGGACCGGCAGCGTCTTCCCGGCGTAGAGCAACTTCGAAAGCCCTCTTGTCGGAGTCTCTCGCTTATTGAGCCAGAGGCGCTTTTCGGACAAAACATCACACAAGGATGCCCTCCTCTCCCGAGCATTTACGTCGGAAGGTGGGTATTATGTGTAAAATGAAGTAGGGCCCGCGTCGATGTCTGATTTTAAGAGATTCAAAAGAGAGATTGACGTCTCTGACACCACAGGTGGTGTCTGTCTCAAGTGCGATAAAACGATCAAATCGAGCAATCAAACCATACCAACCCGGTGGGACGGTAAATCAGCATATTGCGAATGCGCTAGGCCCACACTTGTATTGAGCGAAGAGGATGCTTCCTGTAACTCTAATACGCTGACTGATCCAGTCAAACCGGATGGAATCCGTCGTCCAGGAGAAATAGTCGCACGTCATTTCGAGATCCTAGATTACCTTGGGTCCGGCGGCATGAGCGTGGTCTACAAGGCTCGGCATCTTTTGTTGAACAGGTCCGTCGCAATCAAAATGCTACTTCCGAACAGTGCTCATACTGAGAAATTGGTTCGGCGGCTTCAGCAAGAGGCTAAGGCGATTAGCAAGCTTCAACATGAAAACATCGTGCAAGTAGGCGAGTTCGGAATCGACGACAATGGGCTTCCTTATCTCGTCATGGACTATGTCGAAGGTCGTCCATTGTCCGCGCTTCTAGCCGAGCGTGGAAGCTTGAGTAACGACCACATGTTGACCATCGGCTTGCAGGTCGTCGCGGGGCTTGCCCATGCTCACGCTCATGGCGTCGTCCATCGGGACATAAAGCCTGCCAACATTATCATTACGAAGACCGCCGATGGTCCGGATTTAGTCAAAATAGTTGATTTTGGCATAGCGAAGATTGAGGATCCGAACCAGTCCGGGCGGATAACTCAAACCGGCGAAGTGTTCGGAAGTCCATTCTATATGAGCCCCGAGCAATGCATCGGAAAATCCGTAGACAATCGTTCCGATATTTATTCCGTCGGCTGCGTCTTGTACGAGTGTATCTTCGGGCAGCCACCTTTCGTTTCGGAATCGCGCATGAAGACGATGATGATGCAGATTCAGGAAGAGGCTCAAATCAAGGTGAGTACCTGCGGAGAGCCGATGAAAGTCGTCCTTCAGGAGTGCCTCGCTAAGGATGTGAGTGCCAGATACCAATCAGCTGAAGTCTTGCACCAGGACCTGTTGAAGGTCAAGAAAGGCATTGTCCCCGAGATTCTGAAGATTCAAAAGCGCAAACAAATGAAACTGAAAGTCGCCGGACTGCTGGCATTCGGCACCATCTGTAGTGCTTTCTTGTCCTGGCAATTTTGGTTGAGTATACAACCACCGGCGGACGGCGTGCGCCTTCCGACGCCCAATGAGACAAGGAAGTGGAATTTTTATTCTGGCAGTCCAGCGGACTTTGCTCCTGGAAAAGAGCCGCCTCATGTCGCTCGTCCGATCGGTTCTGCCGCAGCGGGCGATGCCTATGCCGAAGCTGATGGTATCGACCATAGTACGATGATCTATTTCAATCGCGGAGAATATGGCAAAGCGATTCCATTGCTGGAGTTCGCGACTCAAACCTACAAAGAGGGTGGTCGTCACTACAACAACAATCCGGACATCGAAACGGCTTATCTGGCAAGCTCACACTTGCATCTTGCGCAGTGTTATCAGATGACGAGTCAGTGGGAGAAAGCGGAAAAGAATTACAGAGAGTGTTTACGTCTCTACAACAAAGTAAAACTAATTCCCCACTTATACGAAGATGCGGTTAGCGGATACGCCGACACCCTCGAGCAAACCGGTTCAATCGAAAGGGCCGATAAGGTTTTGGAAGAGTACAGAGAAACAGGCAAAGTGAGCATTTAGCATATTGCAACCACTGATGGTGTCAAAGTTTGTCGCCTGATCAGCGTCTAAGCAGAAGAATTCTTTTGTTCTTCATATCGATTGTATACTGCCAACCTTCGAAGAACTCATGTCCGAGAAGTGGCTCCTCGTCATCGTTGTGCCCTATGTCCGCACTGACCTCGGCGTATACTTTTTCAATCGGACCGAGCTTTATTCTATTGCACGTATATTTGTATGCCTGACCAGAGCCAGATATACCTTTATGAACCACTGTCTCTGCGTCTGACGGCACCGGCGCGCCATATTTGCTAGCTTGCTCCGAGCTATGGAAGGAAAGCGCGGAGGCGGAGTTACCGGTGTCGAGCATGCAATTGCCTTTCTTGCCGTTGATGTCGACCTCGACGATAATCCTGTTGCCGGCCGCTCGAAATGTGAATGGAATCGATACTCCTGAGGCTACCTGCTGTGACCTTACAGCTGCGTCCTTGCGCCTGAGTCTGATGCAATGAGCCGATTGGTCTACCGTGTAGTCGAAGTGTCGGAGGAATCCTTGTCCCAGAAGCGGAACCGCGCCATTTACCTCGAGAACCTTGACGTTGGCGTTGCTAAGCGTAAATGGACCGATTCTGAGATTCGTCCTCAGCGTATTGAAGGAAATCTCGATATTGTTGGAAGAGCCTCCCACGGCGCCATCGGGAGGTCCTTCCGGGGGGCGTACCCCGGCATTTGATAGTTGATCTTTTCCAATCGTGATTCCAGGTGCGCCAGTGTCTAGCTCCATCTCCACGGGGCGACCGTTGAACTCCACTGTCACCATCATCTCTCGACCTTGTGGGCGATAGTAGATGGTCCCTTCGTCCGGTCCGAGCACTCTGCTGTTGCGGTCTGCTGGCGACTCGTCCTCGGATTCCGTCGGGGTCACCGATTGCGAGGCGGATGTCGGTTGGGCGCTGTTCACCTGTGCTGCTCGGAAATTTGGATCGACTTTCTGAAGGATCTGGCTGGCGTACTTCGCCAGCTGACTGTTGGGCAGCAACTTGACCACCTGCTTGTACATGGCGGCGGCCCGTCCCATGTTGCCCAACTGTTGATAGCAAACAGCGTCGTAATAGTAGACTGTCCCGTCACGCGGGTTAGTGATTAGATGCTCGTCAAATAGTTGCGCCGCTTCCTTGTATTGCCTATTTTGATAGAGCTGAAATCCTTGTTGCGCCTTACTGGCAGCAAGCGCAGAGTTACCTGTCATGCATAGCAACGCGACAACCAAGCTTGTTCGCCACTTGTCAAACATTTTCAAAGCAGTTCACCACCGAAACACTCAACGACTAATTAAACCATGGAGCTTGCCAGCAGAATGATCAGGACCATCGAGTTTGTCAGTACGTGGTTAACGATACCGGGCAGTATGCTGTCGGTTTTTTCAAGCGCCACAATGTTGGCAGCCGCAAAGATGCATTTCTCGATCAAAAACCACGATGTGAACTCCATGTGGACGAAAGCAAAAAGGGCTGAGCCCACAATCAAGGCCGGCACCATGCGCCAGTGTCGGCGCAGAGCTGGATGTAGCAGTCCTCGAAAGACGATCTCTTCCGTGACAGGCGCAACCAGCCCGATGCCGAACCAGAGCAGAAGAATCGAGG
>CAYQKX010000089.1:0-29151 GCA_964418155.1 uncultured Candidatus Obscuribacterales bacterium
AGTCGGGCAGCCGAGCCTCGATAACCATATCGTCGGAGAAGGTTTGTTTTGCCGAATCGAGGATATCGAGAACGAGCTCGCAGCCTGCTAATTTCGCTCGTTGATCGGCAATTTCAAACAGAGTTTGCGGTTTGATGTGGCGAGTCACTGCAACGGCCGTGTAGTCCGAAAGCTTGTGCTTCTGAAGCAAGGCCGAGATCAGCCTGGCAGACGGTTGTTGCTTCGTCAGTTCGGCAAGCGCACCAGCCGCGTCGACGCGGATCCAGGGCTCCTCGTCTTCGAGATACTTTGCAAGAGCCTCTTCGCTTGAAGCGACACCGAGCTTACCGACGGCATAGGCTTGATGGCAGAACGCGATTGGGGCACTACCCCTGGTATCATGAAGCGATTGCTCCAATTTCGCTATCTCCTCAGTCGCCAGAAGGTGAGCAAGCTGTAAAGCGGCATTCGCCCTGACCTGCCAATCCTGATTGAGGAGTGGCACGTGTTCAAAAATCAGGGCATCATCATTGACATCCGGCGCGAGAAGCGCGATTGACAATTTCTTATCATCAATTTCACCAAATATTGTTTTCAGGCGTTCATCCCACCAGAGCGGCGGAAGTTTTAACACGCTAGCCATCTGACGACTGTCCTGGCTCTCTACGGCAAGCTTGAGGTCCGCCCGCACATCCTTGAATTCGCGTTGACCATCAGGGGCCGACCCAACCAGCCCGTGGTAAAGGAGAAAATGCTCCAGTTCAAAATCGTCTGATTTGATCGGTGTTTTCTCTTTGAAAACATTGCTGAATTTTTTTAACCACTTTAACAATACGGGCATCAGTACCGCCTCCGCCCTCACAATAACTGGAAGGCATTGCAAAACTATTATTGAAATCCTGATTATCTCAGCTTTGTAGAATAGCAGAGGTTAGTCAAATCTAGTTGCCATATTGCTAAAATGTAGGACTTTACCGGGTTTGGAACCTCTTATCTAGGAGACAACAGTGAATACTTTCTTGAGTTCGGAACAGCAAGCTCTTCAGGCTCAATATCGAGCTTTCGCCACAGAGCATATCGCCCCGCATGCCAAGGCGCTCGACTCAGGCAGCTACAATACCCGCGATATTATTGCCAGTCTCGGGCAGCAAGGTTACCTGGGCATGTGCGTTCCGAAAGAATACGGGGGTCAGGCGCTCCCTTTCCTGAATTTCATATTGTTGGTCGAGGCAATCGGTGAAGTCGATCCAGGCATCGCCCTGGCTATTGCTGGTCACGCACAGGTTGTCGAGCTTCTCTCGAAATGGGGAACCGACAAGCAGAAATCGCGATATCTGCCCCTTCTCGCTCGCGGGGAGTGCCTTGCCACCCTGGCGGTCGCTGAAGAGACAGCCGGTAGCGACTTCAGCGCAGTGAAATCGACAGTGCAGGGCACAAAAGATAAGTTAACCCTGACAGGACAGAAAACCTGGGTTGTCAACGGACCATTTACCAATCTCGCACTGGTCATGGCTCGTTATAAGGAAAGCGCGGAAGACCAAGGGCGACTGTCATTCTGGTTGGTCGACATGGACAACCGGGCCGAGCTCAAGGTCGGCTCCAATCAGGGCAAGCTGGGTCTGCGCTCCGCCACCACGTGCCCAGTCACCTTTAACGGTCTCAGCGTCAATCCGGAGGCACTGCTCTGCGAGAAGCGATTCGATAATGACGAACAAGCATTGGACGCGATTCGCCATGCTCAGTCCGTAAGTAAAGTGATAATGGCCGCTTCGGCAGTCGGTCTTCTCGAGCATGCTGTCGACGAAAGCGTCCAACGCGCCAGGACACGCGAGCAGTTCGGCTCCACGATAGGCAAATTACAGGCGATTCAATGGAAATTAGCAGACATGTCAGTCGACTCCTCGGCTGCCCGACTGATGACCTACCGAGCAGCCTGGAGCAAGGATGAAAAGCCCGAGCAGTTTTCGAAATATGCAGCGATGTGCAAGCTATTCGCCGCTCGGGGCGCTCGTCTGCATAGCTCGGAGGCGGTGCAAATCTTCGGTGTGCTCGGCTTGAGCGACGACGAGCCGGTTGAAAAGCTTTATCGCGACGCGAAAGCGCTTGAGATCGTAGAAGGCACATCTGAAATTCAGAAGAATATCATCGCCGGATTGGCGAAGGCTTAGGGGAGAAACCGCCTCGGCGTGCTCGACCAGATATAAGGTATCCTTGCGATCTTTTTTCCATGTAGACACAATCGATCGACGTGGAATATCAGTATGGACAGTAAGCTCGAGGGAGATAACCGTGCTTTGCAAATCTAATCGCCGCAAGGCAACTATCTGGTACTCGAGCCTGATCCTGGCATTGCTTTCCAACAGCACGTGGATTGCCAAAACTGAAGCACAATCCGCGAGCTTTGCAGAAGGTGCCTCACTCTATGCCAAGCGCCAATACAAGCCTGCGCTCGGTAAATTCCAGGCGCATCTTCGCGATCACCCGGAAGATGCATCCGCATACTACTACCTCGGTCTGTGCAGACAGGGAATGGGCGAGAAAGATCTGGCCGCCTACAGCTATGGCGAGGCCGTCAGACGTGGAGGACACTCCCAGGCAGCGATCAACTCACTGAGGTCTCTTCTAAAAATCGACTTCCGCCGCGCGCAACAGGTCACGCCACCTAACAATATTGTCCTGCAAAGAATCTTAGAGAGCGAAGGCGGAGGAGGTGGCGCCCAAGTACAAGCTCGGGCATCGTCTGTACAACGGGTTCCGCAGGCAAGAGTTACGAGCTACGGCACTATGCGATCAGCCCCTTCCAGTAGTTCCAACTCATCGAATTCGACCAGCATCGACCCGTCGCTGCCCCAAGAGGGTCGATTCAATATTGTCGAGAATCCGGTCGGCAATTCGATGACATTTGTAGACGGCTCCATCAATGGACGTCCGGTTGCACACATGATCTTCGACACCGGAGCTGAAATGGTCCTTTTCGGAAAGAACCAGCTCGAACAGTACGGAATCGCCCCACCGACCGGTCCGGCCACATCGAATGTCCACGGTGTCGGCGGCGTGCAGGAAGCCTGGAATATGAAGGTCACTCTCAAGGTAGGCTCGATCGAGCGCCGCAACTTCCCTATTACGGTTCAAGAAAGAATGGACATGGCACCACTTTTGGGTCAGAGCTTTTTCAGGGAGTATCAATGCCAGATCGATAAGGGCAGCAAGCAGATAAGATTGGTGCGCAACGACGTGTTTCAACGATCCGCCAATCTATCGAGCGCATTTGCATCGCAAGACTCGGTTCCTTTCACCAGACATGGACGGCTGATGATTGTCGAGGTGCAAATCAACGGGAGAGCCATCCCGATGGTCATGGACACCGGAGCGACCAATACGCAATTCACCAAAGACCAGTTGCCCTCGGGCGTGACCATCCCACAAGACTCGGTAGTCGGCTCAACATCCGGAATAGGCGGTATATCTTCCAACCTGCAATTCCCAGTGAGCAGCGTGAGACTGGGCCCGATAAGCAAAAGCAACTTCCCGATCCAGGTAGTGGCCCAAGCATCCATGCCCTACCCACTTCTGGGCCAGGACTTTTTTGGCGATTGGAGATTTTCAATCGACACCATAAATAATCAAATCAAGTTTCACGGGAGAAGCGGCAACTAAGTAGATGACTCTATCCGTCGTTATCGTTGCGCAGGACGAAGAACGCACCATCGGTAAAGTTATAGAGGCTGCCACGCCTATAGCCGATGAAGTGCTGTTGATCGACTCCGGCTCCACGGATCGAACGATAGAAATCGCTACTGCATTGGGAGCGCAGTGCAAGCATCAAGACTGGCTCGGCTACGCCAGACAGAAGAATCTAGCTCTATCCCTGGCCAATAGCGACTGGATCCTTAGCCTTGACGCCGATGAGATTTTGACACCGGCTTTAGTGGCAGAGATCAAAGCCGTGCTGGAGCTCGGATCTGCCACCGAATATGATGGCTATCTAATTCCCAGAGTCTTATTCATCGGTGATACGCCGGTGCGCAACGGCGGCTTCTATCCAGATGCGCAGCTCCGCCTTATACAACGAGGTAAAGGCAGCTTCAACGATCGTCTCGTTCATGAAGCAATCAAAGTAGACGGGAAGGTTTCTTTACTAAAGAATGAAATGCTTCACTACGCCTACAAGGACGTCGCTGAGTTCGAGTCCGCCATGGATAAATACGCGAGACTTTCCGCGGACGAGTTCGCTCGTCGTCAGAGATTCGGATGGAAATGCCACCCTCTCAACGAGCTCTTTCATCCGATTTGGACATTCCTCTACAGATACCTCGGTCGCGGCGGTATCAAGGATGGTGCGATAGGTTTAGCGCTCGCCAAGATCTATAGCGACTACGTGCGCAAGAAGATAAGGTATTTGAGAGATTTACAAAATAGCAAAGCATAACCAGTGATATAAACTCAGCAAATCGGCAGCAGATGACGGATCCATCCAACAAAGAACAGCTTTTAAAGCCTCGAGATGTCGCGCCTAAGTCCGTCTCGACTCCCAGGCGTGAACTCTCGGTCGCTGGCATGGTGGTTATATTGACCTTCTGGCTGGCAGCCGGGATCTGCTGTTCCGTCGTCTACCATGTAGCCAACGGCGACGCCGGAACATTGAAGTGGAAAGTCCGGGTACCGGCCAGTACCGTGAAGGTTGAGGTTGATGCTCTCGATCCTTACGATCCACCAATCTTGAATGTTTTTAAAAAGGTCAATCTCTTGGATCTGGAAGACAGCCTGCACTTGATGGCTGCCACTAAAGCGCTGCTCAACTCCGACTACGAGCGTGCGCTTTCAGAAGTCAACAGTGTCAGCCCTGCACACCGAAGGCGCGACCCGGGCTGCACGACACTCGAGATCGAGTGCTTGCTTTCGTTAAAACGAGCGCAGCAAGTAATCCAACTGTCCGAGAGCCACATGAAGCTCAGTCCTCACGATTACTCAGGTTGGCTGTGGCGCGGAGCAGCATACGAACAACTCAAAGACTACAAAAAAGCGCTCGCCGATTACACCAAAGCGCTCGAGCTATTTACCTATGCAAAGAAAGCTCTCTCAACCAAACTATCGCCAGTACATATGGAACGATACGAAGAGATGATCGCTAGCCAGGTCTATCGGCGTATCGGCTCATGCTATGAGCGCATCGGCGACTACAAGACAGCATGCCAGTATTACGAACGGTCGATCCGATTGACCAACGCAAGACTGGGTTCGACCCTGACTCCCGAAAAAGATAGCAAATCGGCATCGCAGGCGAAGAAGAACATCATTCGATTCAGCGAAGCTCTGAACTCCGATTCGGAAAATAGCGATCTCCATTTGCTGCGAGCACATGCTTACAAGCAGGTAGGCAAATTCGAACAGGCTCTCGACGACTATGAGAAAGTGAAAAAATCTGATTCGGCCCTGATGCATTACGAAAAGGCCGGCGCCAACTATGGTCTCGGCAATTACAAATTCGCAGCCTACGACCTGAGGAAAGTTCATTCCGACGATCCACTATACGAGATGCCGCACATGCGGCATAAGAAGTTCAGTTTCGCTATCATACCGGTCACCCTTATGAAAAAGTCGGCGGTGCTCAGCGTATTCGACAAGCATCTCATCAGTCATCCGAATGACGCCGAAACTTACTACCAGCGCGGAGTTATTCAGTTTGCTTTCCGAGAGTATGAAGATGGAGCCCAAGATCTCGAACAGTATCTGAGTCGCAAGGAAAACAAAAAAACCGTCACTACCACGAAGTCGCTGATCTTTCTTGCTCTCAGCCGCGGTCTGTGCAGGCGCAAGAATGAATGCCAGCTTCTTTTGGAGCGCGCGGTCGAAGCGAGCGACAATCAAAAGTGGTGGCACTCGATCTCGATGTTCCTTGCTGGACAGACTGTCACGGAAAGCGCGCTTTTAGAGGCGGTTAAAACGAACAAGTTACGAGCAGCTCAGGCTCACTACTACATCGGACAAAGTTACTTATTGAAAGGTCTCAAAGACAAGGCTGACGAAAACTTTCAAGCAGCCATTGATACCGGAGTTGGTGCCCGCGTCGATGAGTATTATCTGGCAAAATTGGCTCTTGTCCCTGCTCCCGAGCAGCACCAGGGCTCGATGATGTCTAGGTAGTCTCTGCCGGCATACTATCGTGCTCTTTCAATACCAGATGCCACCAACCGACGTCTCGCCATGCGCCAAGCTTATACCCGACTCTGTCATAGGTGCCCACGTGCCGAAAGCCCATCTTCTCATGCAGTCTTACACTGGCCTCATTGGGTAACGTTATACCAGCATAGGCATTGTAAAAACCACGGCTTCTCAAGTCGTCGAGTAGATATTGGTACAGCCGCGTGCCCAGCCCTTTGCTCTCATCTCCACGACGGACATAGACAGAGACATCGCAAGACCAGCGGTACGCTGGGCGCTCGCGATGCCGTCCTGCATACGCGTAACCCAAAACATCCTCACCCTCCTGGTAGACAATATAGAGGTGTGTTCTGTTAAAGCGCTCGATTCTGTCTGCTATCTCGGTCTCTTCCGGCGGCACGTCTTCAAACGTTGTAGCAGAATCCAGACAAAACGGAGCGTAAATCGAGAGCACCGCAGAAGCATCTTCTCGTGTCGCCTTTCGAATCATTGCTTTTCGGACGATTCGCCTAAAATCTCAGCAAGTAATTTGCGATATCTCTTGAGGTTTTCCTCGTAGGAGGAAAACTTAACTCCATCGCCCGAGTTATGCTCCTGTTTAAGCCACGGAGCCAATTCAATCAACTTCTTCTCGGTAACCCATCGGCGCGCAAGGAGGATCTCCTCGCAGGTCATGCCGGTGGCTTCCTCATCCTGTTTGACGAGATGCGCTTGTGCTTCGGATATGACTTTATTTTCGAGAAGAACTCTCAACAGCTCTTCTCTAGCCCTGTCGCCCTGTTCGGATCCGCTCACTAAGAGACCACTATGTCAACACGTTTGCCATAGCGACCGGCTGCGGCTTTGATAAAGAAGCGCAACGCGGAGATTGTTCTGCCGTCTTTTCCGATCAAACGCCCGGTCACGGCCGGATCGCATTTCACGCTCACGCGGCTGCGTCTCGGCCCAAAACTCTTGCGCTCGAACATGAGCGAATCAGGTTCTTTGGCAAGAACCTTGAGTATGTACTCAGCCAGGTCCTCAGGAGCCTGGGTCTGGATTAGCTTGCTTTGGAAGCGCCTTTGGCCGCCGCTCCCGCCGCGGTACCCGCCGCCTGAGCCGCCCCGGTACCCGCCGCCTGAGCCGCCGCGTCCGCCTTTCTTATAAGACCCGCCACCGTATCGCTTGGTTGAGCTCCGTTTTTCATCCATCGTTCAACTGCTTCTCTGTCTAATCTGAGTTCTTTAGACCGGGGATTGTAATACCCGACTTCTTCGATTGGCTTACCATCGCGCCGCGTACGTCCATCAACCGCTACAATTCTGTAGTGGGGGGCTTTCTTGGCGCCTATGCGCTTAAGCCTGATCTTTACCACTTTATATCCCTCTTAAAACTTGTCGATACATACAAATAAATGTGAGTGCTTATTTTACCAGGTGTATATGCAATTACCGCCAGATCTGGGGTAAATCGCGCTTTGCATTACTTACGGTTTTCTTTTCTTCTTGCGCAGCCGGCGTCCCCGTCCGAAACCGCTAGGGTTAGCGCCGCTGGGACGTGCAGCCGTGGGTGTGGCGAATGGAAGTCGTCCGGGAGCGGCTCCTGGCATCCCGCGACCGCCTGAGCCAACGCCCGGCATTCCAGGTAATCCAAGACCCGGCAGCCCAGGCAGACCGCCGCCTCCACCGCCCATGAGCGGTTTCATATAAGCCATCATGGATTTCATCTGTTGAAACTCATTTAACATTTGACCAATCTGTGCATCTTTCAGCCCAGAGCCTCGCGCTATCCGCCGTCTGCGATTGAAATCGATCATTTCAGGGTTTTTGCGCTCGGCTTTGGTCATTGAGTTAATAGCCGTCTCATAAAGTGACATCATTTGCTCGCCGTGCTCCGCGACCGCTTTCTGTTGTTGAGTGCTGAGTCCGAACATGCCACCCACACCCATCATTTTCATGATGTCGCCAATGGAGCCCATCTTCTTCATCATCTTCTGCATTTCAACGAACATCTCGAGCGTAAAATCGCCCTTGAGCATGTCCATAGCGACACGCTCCGCCTCTTTCTCATCAATGTTTTGCTGGGCTTTTTCGACAAGCGAGAGGATGTCGCCCATATCTAAGATCCGCCCGGCCATCCGATCTGGATAGAAGGTTTCTAGATTGTCGAGCTTCTCACCGGTGGAGATGAACTTGATTGGTTTGCCAACGATCTCACGCACTGACAGAGCAGCGCCGCCTCTTGCGTCGCCGTCGACTTTCGAGAGAATCAATCCGGTGACGGTCAACTGAGTATTGAACGTATCGGCTACATTGACAGCTTCTTGCCCGGTCATGGAATCGACGACGAGCAATTTTTCGACAGGTTCGAATGCTCTGTCCAGGATCATGAGTTCCGCCATGAGCGGGGTGTCGACCTGAAGACGGCCGGCAGTATCTAAAATAACAGGATGCAATCCCTCTTTCTTCGCGTGAGCGATAGCGGCTTCAGCAATTTCTTGCACATCGGCCTGACCTTCAACCGAAAAAACGGGTATGTCTATCTGCTTGCCCAGCGTCTGCAACTGCGCGATAGCGGCGGGACGCTGCACGTCGCATGCCACCATCAATGGTTTCATTCCTTCTTCGCGGAGCTTGTAAGCGAGCTTCCCGCAGGCGGTGGTTTTACCGGAACCTTGCAAGCCCAGAAGCATGATCACGGCTGGGTCGCCATTGGTTTCTAACGGCGAATTTTCGACACCGAGTATGGTGACGAGTTCGTCGTGCACAATTTTGACGAACTGCTGAGCCGGTGTCACCGATTCAAGCACCTCTTTCCCGAGGGCCTTCTGTCTGACACGGCTGATGAAGATTTTTACTACCTTCAAGCTCACATCCGCTTCCAGAAGAGATTTGCGAACGTCGCCAATCGCTTCTTCAATGTTTTCCGCCGTGAGCTTCCCATCTCCAGTTAGATTGCGGAATGTCGAGTGTAGCCTGTCTGTGAGTGTGTCGAACATGGTTGTAGTCCTTTAGTTGTTCCTTTACTGATTTCCTTGAGGATCTGGAGAGGCTTGAAGCCCGCTCAATGAACCGGAATAAGCTCCTTGATAACCGCGATTTTGTCCTGAATCTCATCCGGAAAGACAAGCCAGGTTGATTCATAATTTCCCTTAACCAGAGCTTCTATAGCCAGCGAGACTTTCGAAAGCTCCGATGTGATACCGCCCTCGGTTCGCACCATGATATTGGTCTGGGGATGCTCGTCGCTGGGACGATAGTAGTCATACGGGCGAAACCCTGTCGATTCGATACCTGTGTAGTAGTCCGGGTCCAGACCTTTTTCTTTCACCAGACGGCGGGCTTCTTTCTCGATATCCCTGACCAGTCCGCTATCTTCCGAGGGAATTCTAATCGCCTTGAATAAACGGCGATGCAAGAATCGAGAGGACAGATCGGCAAGGATTGGGTCCGGATCGTCAGCCCAGCGCTTGATATGGTACATAAGCTGAATGTCGTCTAGCTGTAGATACTCATTGACGGAAAGATTGGCTCCGAGGAACCACTTGGATGTCGCCTCATCAGCAAAACAGACAGGGCGGGAGCTGTCCGCCAAAATTTGTTTGACCCGCTTGATCAAATTAGCGAGCAAAGCCCGGGCCGACAGATTCTTCCTGTGATAATAGACCTGCGCATACATCGAGTAGCGCGCGAAAAGATAATCTTCGACGGCGATCTGTCCCTTTTCTCCAACTACGAGAATGCGGTCGTTGTCCTCGTCTATCTCGAGTGATCGGAGAATCCTATGCAGCGCAAACAAACCGTATTTGGTACCAGTCATATAACTGTCGCGCAACAGGTAATCGAATCGATCGCAGTCGAGCTGACTAGAGACGATGTGTGAGACGTATTTCGGTTTGTAGGTTTTCTTTAAGACCTTAACAATCGTGTCGGCCAAACCCGGCATCTCTTGAAAGCTATCAAGCACCTTCCTGACTCCCGTGTCGCCCGCGATGATTCGGCAGGACCAATCCTCGTGGTCGTAGCCAAGAATCTTCTCCGTCACGTGGGAGAAAGGTCCATGACCGATGTCATGCAGCAGAGCGGATGCCAATATCAAAGGTCGCTTCTCGGCCATGCCAGGCGTAATCTCTTGGAGTGCATCGACCAAGTGTGAAGCGACATGCATGACGCCCACGGAATGAGTAAATCTCGAGCCTTCAGCACCTTGAAAAGTAAAGTAGGAGACGCCCAGTTGGTGTATACGCCGCAGTCGCTGGAATTCTTCCGTGTCGATCAGGTCGATTATCAACTTCTCAGCCGGATCCTTCCTGTCAAGGACTATGTCTTGATGAATCGGGTCCAGATATGTACGTTTGTCCGTTCGGTGCATGGCTACCGCAAATCTTCCGCCGCCAGAAAAGGTATCCTATTATACTGGGCTCGATGGCTGACGTGGTAAGTCCGTTTCAGGTGTTACATCAATTACCTCAAAAACCCCTGAAGCTAGGTGATCTGGTGAGCCTGGCCTTCCGCATATTCCGGCTGAACTGGCGAAGCATTACGGCGCGCCTGTTCTGGCCATCACTTTTAGCCAGCATATCGGTTTGCCTAATTCAGGTGGGACTGCTCAACCTCGTCCAGGCACTGAGAACCTCAGGCGCCTGGAGCACTAACGATTCGATAACCATGAGCCTAGGCGGAATTGTGCTTTGCGTTTCGCAATGGATGCTAGCAATGAGAGCAACGGCTCTTTTCAGAGAGGTTTTTAGACTGGACACAAACTTCGTACAGGCAATGAGTTATGCCAGACGAAAAAAATGGTCGGTATTCACAATCTATTCAACAGGCTGCATGGTGCCCTTCTTCGTCATGTTCCTTTGCGGCGTCGGACTGGCGATTAGCATGTTCCTCTATGGTCTCGGCGGACCTGCAGCACTCGCCATTATACCGGTCTCATTCGTCAACGGCTTTCTGATAGCCATCGCCACGGCTATTCTCCTTCTGGCCACTACCTTGCTATTCTCGGTTGTCTCGGCCGAAGAGATTAATCTCTATAAGGTTATTGAACGCGCCCTGGACCTGACTTTCGCCTACCCTCTGCGCGGCGGCTCCTACATGTGCCTGCTTGCTGTCACGCTCGTCCTCGTGTTAGTAGCCTTTGGAGTATTTGTGATTCCATTTGAAGTATGGGAGGGCTACATGGTGACCAAGACAGGAGTCGTCGAATCGCCGCTCTACCTCCGCATCCTCGAAACCGCATACCAGACGATTAACAATATCATCTCCATGGCTGTAGCAATAATTGCCTCCGGACTGTACTACCGCGATGTGCAATTCCGCCTGGAAGGAGCCGACATGATAGATGCCCTGCAACGACTATCAATTGATCCCGATCGATAACCCGACGATGCAACACCTTTGTTGCCTGCACAAAGAATTCGTTGGAGGCTCGAAAAGCGCTCCTCATTCCATTTCGAGGGATTGACAAGCAATACTACAGACGGTGGCACACTCGCCCATCAATAGAGCGGGGCGTACAACACAACGGCGCTCCGATATAATTTTCTCAACTGCAACCTGTATACCCGCTCCGAAACTCAATCTGGCAAAGCAGGCAGCTGTTTATGAAAAAACCGGTTGACGTACCCGAAGGACGAGGACCTTCAGTCATTTGGTAAACTGAGTAGCTCCCGAATGATGAGAATGCTCGTGAATTTCAGCGCGGTCCTCACGACAGTCAAAAAACGATGGCCGATGGACAAGCTGGTCGTTGTCGTCGCCCTTGTGCTTGGAGCCGCACTATTCCTGTTTACGAAACTCTCTCTGGCCGTCAGTGGCGGTGCCACGCTCGAACTCGACAATCAAATTCTCACCGCCGTTCGCGACCCACAAAACAAACAGCAGCTACTTGGTCCAACTTGGCTCCTGCCAGCAACCAGAGACATTACTGCCCTTGGTGGAGTGGCCGTAACGACACTTCTCACCTTGCTGGTAACCGCATTTTTTGCCCTGCGCAAGAAATGGAGATTGCTCTTGTTTTTTCTCGCGTCAGTCGGTGGCGGCACAGGCACCATGCTAATAATGAAGTACCAGTTTCACCGAGCCAGACCCACGGTGGTCCCGATTCTCGACGATGTCTCGAATGAGGCTTATCCAAGCGGACATTCAATGATATCGGCGATTGTATATCTCACGCTTGGCGCATTTTTGGCAAAGTCCAGCGACAGTAGACGACTTCGACTGTATTATTTTTCCGTAGCCCTCTTTCTGACATTAGTGATTGGACTGAGCCGTATTGCGCTTGCCGCGCACTATCCGAGCGATGTTCTGGCGGGATGGAGCCTGGGCGTTACATGGTCTTGTACTTCGTACCTGCTTGTTCAAATGCTGCAAAAGCGAGGAGTCATTGAAAAACCAGGTAATCCCAATGGCTCCGACGACAAAGTCAAAGAGAATGGTGTCACACCTAAATAGTATTGCCGGAGAACCTCGATGAAGGCACAGCAATCCAACCAGTCTTGCTAACCGGGAAAGATCAGCATGCGATGCTCGTAGCGCGGGCGAGCCCGCGCCGAAGCGTGTGGTAAATTAGCATCGGATATGGTGGCAGACCAATGTTTGTCCCAGCATCGACTGCAAGGACAGCAACATCACTCATACTGTCGCCAGAATGAGCGCTACGGTCTACCTACCTCTTATACTCACAAGTGTAAGAGGTGGTTGTCACCAACTCGATTGTTTCCAGGGATAAACCAGGACTATGTAGCTTTAGGAGCCATGCGGGCTCTCAGGTATTGCATAACCTGATAAAGAGCTCCGACTCCTACTAATCCATAGACAACTCGCGACATGGTGCCATCTCCGAGAAGACTGGTCACCAGGTTATAGTTGAAAGCTCCTACTAGACCCCAGTTGATACCACCAACGATTAACAGAATCGTAAAGAGGAGTTCGATGTGTTTCATATGTTTGATCACCTGAGCATCAAATCCGCAAGAACTGCCAGGAACCATACCTGGAGCTGATTTGCATGCTTACGTACCAGTTTAGTAGCAATCCGAAAAGCTGTCAAGAAGCGGGTTGCCGTCGAAACACTGTTGGGTAGCCGATCCGGGTAGAGTTACTTACCGTTCTTCCCGTAGGGATACCACCAGGACTTAGCTCCCTTAGCGAATTCCCAGTGTACATGCTTAGTTTCGCGAAACTCTTCCAGTCCTTCTATACCAAGTTCGCGAGCCCCTCCGCTCAACTTCATGCCTCCAAATGGACCGGCGTAGTTGTCGGTAAGCGGATCGTTAATCCAGATGGTGCCTGCCTTGACCTCTTCAAGGAAGATTTTAGCCTTCATCGGATCTTGCGAGAGCAGACAAGCTCCAAGCCCATAATCAGAGTCGTTGACCAGGTCTATAGCTTGTTCGAAATCATCGTATTCCATAAGTGGCATCGCCGGCCCGAATGTCTCTTCTCTCATGATTTTCATCGAGTGATCGACATGACTGATCACAGTAGGCTCATAGAAATAGCCCTTCCCTAGATGCTGAGGCACTTTGCCACCAGTAAGAAGTTTGGCACCGGAATTAACGGCATCATCGATATGCGCTTGCACTTTTTCTCGATATTGCGCTCCAATCATCGGACCGACATCCGTGGAAGGATCAATACCAGGTCCCAGTTTCAACGCCTTCACGAAGGACACGATCGCTTCGCTGAACTCGCCGAACCGTTTTTTCGGTAGGTAAATTCTCTCCGTAGAGGTGCAAACTTGACCCGCATTGGTCAGAGCAGCATAAGACAGGGCTCTGGCAGCGAGCTCAGGATCAGCATCTTCGGCGATCACAAAAGCATCTTTTCCACCTAGCTCGAGATGCAACTTCTTCATCATGGGAGCAGCAATGCTGGCAATGCGCTGGCCGATTGCGAGGCTTCCGGTAAAAGCAATTACCGGCACGTCTTTGTGCAAAACCAGCGGCTCAGCTACTTCTCGGCCATATCCAGTAACTACGTTGATCACGCCCTCAGGGAAGTGGTCAAAACATTTCTCAGCGAGAAAAAGGGTAGAGAGTGGCGTCAACTCACTGGGCTTGACTATAACTGTGTTGCCGGCTGCAAGTGCTGGAGCCAATTTCCAGGCGAGGAGCAATAAAGGATAGTTCCACGGCACTATGCATGCGACCACGCCGAATGGTTCTTTAATGACCATGTTGAGCTGGCTATATTCACCCGAAGGTAAGACTCGACCTCGCTCGTGGCGACCGAGTTCGGCATAATAGTCGAACGTATTCACCAGCCACTCGAACTCTTCTTCATTCTCCGGAACAGGCTTACCTTGCTCCAACGTGAGCAGCCGCACGATCTCTTCCTTGTGCGCGCGCATTTTATGCGCGGCTTCGTGCATCAATTCGGCACGATTGTTTGCGCTGACTCTCTTCCACTTTCTAAAAGCCGCTTTGGACGATTCGATGGCAGCGTGAGCATCCTTCTCTGTTCCGCGCGGCACCGACGCAATCTTCTCTTCCGTAGCCGGATTGATCACATCGATTTCGTCCGTTGAGCTACCTTTAGTGAATTTGCCGTCGATCAATTGAAGCTGCATGCGTCGGTCCTCTAGCTGTGGTCTGACAATTTTAGCGCGAAATCAATCCAGCGGTCTCAACACTGTCCCTGGCTGAATCGTCTCGGTAAAGGAGTTCTTGTCGCGAAGCTGGAATAATGCAACGCTTCGCGCCACCATCGTGAATTCGTCTTCCATGCTCCAGAGCATCTTCTTGATAGAGCTAGACGTATCGATGAGCATCTCCCAGACCAGCGCCTCCTGATGACTGGCGAAAGTTTCCCAATACTTTTCGACCTGATAGAGAGGCAGCCTGAAGCCAGTGTTCTCCCAATAGGAATTCAAAAGTAAGAGCAGAGTGTTGGACTGGATTGGATTTCCGTCCTCATCGAGATCATCGACACAACTGCCGTCGAATATCGCGCCAAAAGTGTTGCAGCCACCGAAGCTCCAGTCCGCCTCCGTCATTTCGGTGCCATTCGGAGAGACCCACAAGATAGATTTACGCGTCGAGGCTAGCTCCGAGGCTCTGCGTAGCTGGAACTTGCGCTTCTGCAAAATGGGATTGCTCTTTCTGATTGTAATCAGCTTTTGAGTAAACTTGAAGAACTCTTCGTCTCGGTCAGAATAATCCCAATGACAGTAGCTCAGCTCATTGTCCTGACAATAGCCGTTGTTGTTGCCATTCTGCGTCCGACCGAATTCATCGCCTCCGCAGATCATCGGCACTCCCCAGGAGAGAAGCAGGGTGGTCATCAAGTTTTTCTTCTGCCGCATTCTGAGATTGAGAACTTCGGGATCGTCTGTTGGACCCTCTACTCCACAATTCCAGCTCTCATTGTTGTTGTCGCCATCGTTGTTGTTGTCGCCGTTCGCTTCATTGTGCTTGGAGTTGTAGCTCACCAGGTCGTCCAGGGTGAAGCCATCATGGGCGGTGACAAAATTAATGCTGGCGGAAGGACTGCGTCCGCTTGTTTCATACAGATCCGCAGAACCGGATATACGCGTCGCGAGCTCACCGGCCTTGCCAGGATCGCTGCGCCAGAACGAACGCACATTGTCGCGATACTTGCCGTTCCATTCACCCCAGAGCACTGGGAAATTGCCGACCTGATAACCACCCTGGCCGATATCCCAGGGTTCGGCAATGAGCTTGACCTGAGAAATAATCGGATCTTGCTGAATCACATCGCAGAATGCCGAAAGTTTATCTACATCAAATAGCTCGCGGGCAAGAGCGCTGGCCAGATCAAACCGAAAGCCGTCCACGTGCATCTCTACAACCCAATAGCGCAGACTATCCATCAAAAGCTGCAGAACACGTGGATGCATCATGTTGAGCGTATTCCCGCAGCCAGTGTAATCCATGTAAAAGCGAGCGCTCTTGGTCGTGGTCCTGTAATAGGAAAGATTGTCGACCCCCTTGAACGAAAGCGTGGGGCCAAGATGATTTCCCTCTGCGGTGTGGTTGTAGACCACATCCAGGATGACTTCGATACCTGCTCTATGCAGAGCGCGCACCATGGTTTTAAACTCTTTGATGGCATCGGTCACATCATCAGAGCGCGAATAGGCGAGGTCCGGCGCAAAATAGGAGAGCGTGTTGTAGCCCCAGTAATTGCGCAGTCCTCGTTCCAAAAGAAAACTGTCGTTGATGTGATAATGAACCGGCATCAGCTCGACAGCCGTTATACCCAGCCTCTTGAAGTGCCGGATCATGCTGTCGGTACAAAGTCCAAGATAAGTGCCTCGCAACTGAGCCGGCACATCCTCATTGAGTGCGGTCAGCCCTTTGACATGGGCTTCATAGATTATCGTCTTGTGCCATGGAGTCCTCGGCGCGGCATCGCCACCCCAGTTAAAATCTTCGTCTATAACGGCCGCGAGCGGCGCGAACGGCGCACTGTCCCTGGTATCAAAACTCAGGTCTTCTTTCGAATCGCCGATTTTGTATCCGAACAAACTATCATCCCAGGTCAAATCGCGAGCAACGCACTTGGCGTAGGGGTCTATGAGAATCTTGTTCGGATTGAAGCGCAGACCATGTTTCGGGTCGTATGGTCCATGAACGCGATAACCATAGACCTGACCAACACCGAGCCCCTTGATGTAACCGTGGAAAACCTGATTGGTATATTCCGGAAGCTCTATTCGGGCGTACTCAGCAGTCGACTGCGCCGACTCGAACAAACAGAGTTCGACTTTGCTCGCGCCTTCGGAGAAGATCGAGAAGTTGACGCCCTTACCGTCCCAGAAGGCACCCTGCGGATAAGGCGCCCCCTGGAGAATCTTCAACTGTTGTTTCGTCGCGACCGAAGTGGAACTGCTGTCTGTACTCATCGTTTTTTTCCGTTTTTTGTGTATCTACCGACTGACCACTCACTAGCTGATCAACAGCGCAACCGGGAAGTTGTTGAGAATATTGGATATGTGCGGGCGACGATCGCCAAACTGCATTTTTTCGCCGGTAAACACATTGGTGTAATCCCGGCTCTTAAACTCCTTCGGCAAATTCAACTTGCTCGTCTGCCAGGCGACTGAGTCATCCGGACCGTCATAGAGCGACCGGCGTTGCGGGTTCATCGTGCGTGTCACCAGAATGGGTGCCACCACCAGTGCCGCCTTTCCTTTGTACTCTCGCAAGTAAGCGATAAAGCTCTCCTTACCATCGCCAGACAGCGCAACAGGAATGTACTGACCGACGGTAAACAGTCTCGGAAATTGCTTCCTCAATTGCAGCGCGGTCGCAGTCACGAAGAGCTTGAGTCGACCATCGGTGTAATTTCGCAGCATGTCGCGATTGAGAGTATGGAACTCAGCTTCGCTCTTCTCGCTTTCGGTCCGGACGAACGGCATTAGCGCCCGAAGTGCTTCCTCTCTGAAATTGAAATCTACCGGTCTGCGATTATCCGGATCTACGAGACTGAAATCAAATAACTCGTTGCCTTGATAGAAGTCGGGGACCCCAGGGCAGGTCAGCTTCAAGAGCGTCTGCGTGAGCGACTTGAAGATACCCATTCGTGAGACGTGCGAGTGAAATTCCATGAAGTCTACGAAGAACGGATCGCCACCATCTTCTAAATTAGAAGGATTGAGCAAGCCATGGATGAACGATTTCAATCCCTCTTCATAGAGACCGTCCTGATTAATCCAGCTCGTATGATCCTTCGCTTCTCGCGCCGCTTTCAGCATGTACGCTTCAATTCGGTTGGCATATGAGGACAGCTCATCTTCAGTTGAAACAGAGAACGGGAAGGTTCCCACCAAAGTTTGATAGATCAGATACTCATCGTTGCTCGAGGGAATACGTCTCTCATCTTTTTGACTGTAACGACCGCTGTTGTAGTCCATCCAGCGCAAGACGCGCTCTTGCCAGTTGTCCGGTATTTCAGAGAGCACGCTCAATCGAGCGCGCACATCTTCGGACCTCTTGGTATCATGAGTCGAGGTCGCGAGCATACTATATGGATACGCTCTCTGCCGCTCTTCATTATGACCGTGAAAATCGGCAATTGTCAGTCCGAAATGATTTGGTTCTCCTCCAACTTCGTTGAGCGCCACAAAGCGATTGAACTTGTAGAACAAAGTGTCTTCCAGGCTCTTGGCCATCACCGGGCCGGTGAACTGTTGAAATTTCATGGCGAAGGTCAATACATTTTTCTGGAACACCTCTTGTCCTGGATAATGCACGCTGCCCTGGGCCAACTTGAGAGTCAAAACATCATGGATAAAATCGAAGATACCAGGGTGAACCGTACGATTGCGTCGCTTTGCCAGACGCACGGCTCTACCGATGAAGTCCCGCGCCACATTGCTTACGACACCCTCTTTCACGTAGGTGCGATAAACAGGAAAGAATGCCACCACTTCTGATAACGCATGACGCAGCGAGTTAAGAGTGTAGTCTCGATACATCCAGTTGGATTCCGAGATTTGATTAAGCTGATGGGCTAAAACGTTGAGTTCTGACGCAAGGGCAGTCTGCATTATTAGATGCTTACAGTTATAAACCAACTCCCGATAAGACTCGTCGACGTTGCTTACCATCTTGTAGAATTCGGTAAAAACACGATGATTACGCTCATCGATCAGCACACCATTGGCGACGTTGAGAAAGTCATAACCGGTTGTCCCGTGAACTATCCAGTCTTGTTCGAGGCGTTCGAACGGAGCGAGAATTTTTTCTCCGAGGAGATAGATCGGATACTCTTCCTGGCGCTTCATCGTCTTATGTCCGGCAACGAACGGCTCTCCATCAGGACTTAAGCAAGTGGCCGCTTCTTCTTGCAAGCGCCGGAAATATCCAGCCGGATCGTACAGGCCATCGGGATGATCTATGCGTACACCCTGAATGATTCCGTCCTTAATCATTTTTAAAATCAACGCGTGCATATCGTTGAATGCACGAGGATCTTCTACGCGGACTCCAGCCAGGTCGTTGATATCGAAAAATCGGCGATAGTTGATCTCGTGCGCGGCGACTCGCCAGAATGCCAGTCTGTATGCCTGCTTTTCCAGAAGATCGTGCAACCTGGCATAGGCAGACTGATCTTCACTTTCGCAATTAAACTCAGCTACATTCTGACGAATGAATTCGAGCAGAACATCGTTGCGGCCGCAGAGCTCAATCAGCCGATCGGTAGAAACCTTTACCTCTCTGATTCGACGCGTCCTGTCGTCCGCGCTCAAATCCAAACCATCCGGAAGACCGGTCAAAGCCTCGACGATACTTAAGTAGTGCATGACGTCCGCGCTGTCGTTACCAAGCCTGTCTTGCAGCACATCGAGTCTACGACCAAGGACAAGCGGATAACTAACCGGATTCAAAGGTAGCTCATTTTCATAGTAGTGCACCATGAGCTTGCCTTTTCGTGCGTCGAAGACCACCTTCAACGCACCGGAGGTGAGGATCTTGCCGTAAGCATCGCCCAAAATGGGCAGTAAAACTTTGCCTCGGAGCTCAGCTTTGACAGGAGCCCAATCTATATCGAAATACTGACCGTACTCGGACGCCGGCCCGTGCTCCAGCACGTCAACCCACCAGGCGTTGTACTTGCCGATGCCCATATGATTGGGCACGGCATCGAGTATGATGCCCATTTCGCGATCTTTGAGGTCGGCTGACAGGCTGTCCAACTCTGCTTGAGTGCCCAGCTCAGGATCAAGATGACTATGATCGATTACATCGTATCCATGCAAACTACCCGGTCGCGATTGCGACAAAGGCGAAAAATAGAGGTGACTGATACCAAGTCGATCGAGATACTCTACCCGCCTCTTAGCCTCGGACAACGGAAAGTCCTTGTGCATCTGCAGCCTGTAAGTCGAAGATGGAATAGCGACAAGTCGACTTACCGGTTCATCGACGACGAACGATACGTCGACTTTATCGAAAAAGCATCCACGTTCCCCTTGAAGCTCCTCCATCACGAGTTGTGTGGATTCCAGCTCGGCAAGCTTTTCGAAGGTCGGTATCATCTTGGTTCGCCACTGAGGATAATGTTTGTTTTCAAACACCACGAGGGGACGATCGCCTGTCCCCAGATCCTCGACACGAAACAGAATCATCGCAGCTGAAGAACGCGACAACAACGATATCAATGAAGTCATCAAAGGTGGTGTCATGGTCGGGGCTGACGCTGGATCGGTAGTAACCCCTTCCGGCAAAAGCTTTTTCGAATCGAGCAGTCTAAGCACCTCTACACGATGACTGACCCGCTTATCAACCGCTTGATCGCGGCGATCTTTGTCCGCGGCTAGCTCGTTTCTCTCGCTAAGATCAGTGCCCAGCCAAAAGACAGACAACGGAGAGATTTCATCCGGTGACAGCTCCAGTAGCTCTGGCACCTCTTTGATTGGCAGAGAGGCATCGAGCGGCCGATCTGCGGCTTCCAGAAGCGTGTGCTTGGAAATGAATCTATTTGCTCCGAGCGCTTCGAACACGTCGGAGCGATCACGCCCTTCAATAGAGGAAACGAAATCAGCATCCGCGACCACCATAGTTGAATTGCGGTGACTCTCTAATGCGATGATAGAGAGAATCTCCTCGGTCGGGAAATACAATGGTGCCCATTCATCTAAGGTCGAGTTTTCTTTACCGATCAGAGGCGAGAGCCAGTGGTGAACGCGGCTCAACCTGACGGCACCGGAATGTTTCATATTAAAAGACAGTATCGCGGAAAGCCGTCTATATCCATCACGGCGAAGTTCGCCGATATCAAAAGGCGGGCTCTCTATCAGCACACCGTCAGCAAGGTATTGCCTAGGCGGCTCTGCAAGCCGAACATCTTTGGCAAAGTACTTTCGTCCCTGCCACGACTCTGCGCCTTGTGGCGATACCAAGGGCGATACCTCTGACATAAGTCCAATCGGAAGTCGCGAGTTAAGACACAAATGACCCACGGCTTCGAGCTGAAGCTCAGCCTGCCATTGCAGGTACTCGTAGAACTCGATTCGCTCGTTGTTGTGCGTCGCAAAACTCTGCACTGCTTCGGAGTCAACGGACTGGTATCGTTCCGGCCACTCTTTCAACGTGGAGGGAAGATTGCCATCCCGAGCCATACTCTCAGCAAGCGCCTGAAAAGTAGCGAAATCACGTAAGGACTTGCCCGAGGTCAGCTGGAATATTCTGAAAGCCTGAGCTCTTACAGAAAGGCGATTTACCTGATTGACCCGGAACTGCTGATAGAGTTTTTCCAATATAGAAAGCTTCTCGCTAGCGACCTGCGAGACATTGACGATTTCCTGAGCACGCAGATCCTGAAGTCGCTGTTGAAACTCCGGAGAGTGAACCATTCGTCTCGTACTCTCCGATTCTTGAAAGTCTTCAATCGCCTCGACATCTATATATAAGATGTTGAGAAAGGCGCGGTGCGACGGCAAATGGCCAAAGGCCTGGTCGACAGAAAAATGATCGATTGCGCCCAGAGAATTAACCGCGACAACGCCGGCGCCCTGTGCTGCAGCGAACGCCACCAGATCCTTCAGATCGGTGAAATCACCGATGCCCCAGTTGCGTTTGCTTGAAAAACCAGCAAGGTTGACGACAGGTCCCCATAATCTAGACGAAGAAGTAAAACTCTCGGACATGTAGCACTGGTCGGGAGCCACTATCAATGGGACGCTGGCTTCAATAAGCCGATTTCCACCATCGAGCTCCTCGAGGACCGACAGATTGAGCCGATGATAACCGAAGTCGATGTCAGGCAGCCCTATCGCACAGATGCTTTCTCCACGAGCCTCACTGACGGTGCCGGAATGAGACTCCCCCGCCTCGGTCAGAACTGTCCAGGCCACAACGACCCGCTCACCGACAGCCTCGAGATGGACTTCAACGCGAAGCGGCTCAGAACGCGATATCGGAACAACGAAGAGCTCTGGGAGAGTTAGCGCGACCTTCCCGTCCGGCGATTCCAAGCGCGTGCAACTATCATGATTAATCGAAGCGCATAACTGCTCGACCACCGCAGAGGGCGGACGATGCACCGTGCCTTCCTTGTCTTTCCAGCTTGACCTGAGACCAAACTTCTGACCCAAAGGGCGCACAGATGGACTCGCGTCCGTTTTCATAAGACTTCCCCGCGATCGCTTTTCAACATGCCTGGAGCCAGCTCATTATAAGCTTCCCTCAATGACTTAGCATAGAGCGACCAGGGATATGATGAAGTCCGGATTAACTTTGCTCAGTATTATTCGTCGGAGTCGGCCGAGAGCAGCCAGAGCACCGCCCATGGTGGCACCGTGCCGAGCGCGATTTCAGAGCAGACGTTGAACGGCGTTTGAAACAAGATATTCGCTTCGTCAAATTGAGACTTCGAAAAGATCGGGCTCGTAGCGCCTTGATCGCTGAGGTTGGCCAGGAGCTTTAACTCGTGACCGGTGGCAAGTGGCCAGCGCACCTCGAGTAGTCCTTCTTCTGTTATTGTCCAGGAGCGCCCTTCAGGCTCAATCGAATCGATGATCGGAACGATTGCGTTTTTCCTCAAAGCAATGAGCCTCTTGCAGAAGTCCAGCCATTCTTGGTGCTCAGCCTGATTGAGGTCATCCCAATCCAACTTGCACTTTTGAAACGTTTCATCACTGCATGGATCCGGAATGAGCTTCTGTTTTCGAGGATCTTTGAAGTCAGCAAACTTGCCAAACTCTTTGAGTCGACCAGCCCTGACGCTTGCCGCCAAGTCACCTTTGAAGTCGGCGAACCAGACAAAAGGCGTACTTGCCGCCCACTCTTCACCCTGGAACAGCATGGGTGGACTGGGTGATAGCAGCACGATTGAGAGCATCGCCAGCACAGCTTCCGGCTCGGCAAGTTGCGTAATCCGCTCACCAAGAGCGCGATTGCCTATTTGATCGTGATTTTGCACGAAAGCAATAAAGCCGCCTGGAGGAAGATGTTTTCCCGAAGTGCCCCGAAGTTTGCCATCACGAAATGCAGACTTTTCACCCTGGTAGGCAAAGCCTTCTGCAAGGCATCGTCCGAGATGCTCTATCGCGCTGGCATTGGACGACTCGTCGCTGTAGTCCTCGTAGTACCCACTGTTTTCGCCGGTAGCCAGAACATGCATGGCATGGTGTATGTCGTCGTTCCACTGAGCATTGAACCGGTCCGGAAGGTCGCCTTTGCCATCCAACAATGCGGCATTGTTGTCTCCATTTTCGAGAATCAGGTGAATTTCTCGCTCGCCCTGGAAGGCGGTTCGGACAGCCTCAGCGATGTCATAAAGAATATGTTTTTGCGAGTCATCACATATAGTATCAACGGCGTCGAATCGCAGTCCATCGAACTGATACTCCGTCAACCAATACAACACATTGTCGACGACGAACTGACGCACGACATCACTATGATCGCTGTCGTAGTTGACTGCGCTACCCCAAGGAGTTTGGTGCTTGGAATTAAAAAAGCTTTTTGCATAAACATGGAGGTAATTTCCCTCCGGTCCGAAGTGATTGTAGACCACGTCGTGATAGACCATGAGTCCGCGCTTGTGCGCCTCATTAATCAGATACTTCAAGTCCTCCGGTCGACCATATGAGCTGTCCGGAGCAAAGGATAGGACGCCGTCATATCCCCAACCGAATCGTCCGGGGAAGTCAGACAGAGGGAGAAGCTCGATCGCTGTAATTCCGAGATCTTTCAAGTGATCGAGTCTCTCGGCAAGCCCTTCGTAAGTACCCTCTGGAGAGAATGTACCTAGATGCAATTCGTAAATAATCGCTTCTTTCCAAGGCCGTCCCTTAAAGCCTGTCACATCCCAGTTAAACGCGACCGCATCAATTATCTCACTGGGTCCATGCACATCCTCCGGCTGATACCGCGAAGCTGGATCCGGTACTTTGAGGTCACCATCGATAACGAAATGGTATTTGTGACCAGGTCTGGCGTGCGTCACAGCGAGCCTGTACCAACCCTTTCCGGCTTGAGGCATCGATATTTTTTCTTCGTTTTTACCAGTATAAAGCAGTAAATCGACAGAGCGCGCATCAGGAGCAAACAGCCGAAACTCAACCCCGCCTTCATCCAGAAGTCTGGGACCGAACGGCATTTCGTGCACATACTGATGAACTTCCAGTTTCGCCTCTCTTGGCATTGAAAAAACCTCTAATTGTTGGTCGAGTAAACCGCACCACCTCTAGTGGCACAGACTGGCAGAATTAACGACAAAAGCGCGAACAGAATTGTCGCACCAAAAACACCTCGCGAGACATTGTGCAGCTTGTGAAACTCCTCAGCTTTCGACTGATCGGTCTTCATGAGCGGCTGCAGTTCTTTCATAGGCGGCACAATCACGAAGGAAAAAACAAACGCCGTCGCAACACATACAAGTACGGCGCCGAGACGCGCATACGTGAGTTTTGCCTTTTCCTTGAGACTGTCTTTCAGCGCGAGCCCCTCTGCAATAAGGAGAACGACTGCGGCACCCGCCACCACTTTTGCAAACTCGATGAAGGCCGGTGCATTCTGAGCCGCAGCAACGCTCTGTTCTACACCCTGCGCAGTCTGAGATTTGACCAGAACAACGGCAACAAAAACAACAGCCGCTGATCCACCGAAAAGCACGGACAACGACACTAAACGCAAGATCTCGCTAATTTTCCGCATAATTCTCACTTTCACTTTTTAGTTCGACTCAGCCTGAGTCGGACGACTCGCGCCTCAGCCAGGTCTGAATGCAGGCACCTCATCGGCATCGGTGAACAAGGCCGTACCGGCCTCGCTGCCGACTAATGTGTGCAGGCTCTCCAGATCGTCTTTGACGAACCCAACGATTGTTTGCTCGATGGTCAGGTCCTGTCCAATTAGAAATATGGAAGGAACATTGCTGAGGTCATAATCGACCGTACTTTGTAAAGCTTCGTCAAGCAACACGGGGAAGCTCAGTCCGTACATGCTGACAAACTCTCTAGTGCTATCAGGATCATCTTGCGACACGCCAAAGATTGGCAACTCCGGATGCTTAAGATGCAGTCGCTCCAAAAATGGCGCTGTCATCTGGCAAACCGGACACCCTTCCTTGAAGAATGCCACTACCGCGTACTTCTTGTCTTCGACGGCGGCGTGCACGGAGTGCCCTTCGCCTTGCAAATCGCGCAAGGAAATCTCAGGAGCTCTTGTGCCTTCCACGAGTGCGACCATATATATTGCCCTCCGCGAACATTCTACTCTATTGACATGACCGTCATGTCAGGCTATTTGCGCGGGTCTTCGCCAGCAAATCAATTCTGCAGTCAGAATTGGATTCGATATTGCCTGGTCAGCGGACTGGTCATCAAGATTGATTAGTGCGTCTAAATTGTTGGGTATAGATAGCTTGTCCTTCGTTGGCTGATAACGTTTACCCGAATCAAGACTGATTGAGATTTCAGGATTATGGTGCCGTCAAAAAAATTACTAATCGCTAGCCTGTCACTTTTTATCGTGCTGCAGCAGGCAGCACTTGCAGCAGGTCTGCCGCAAAAAGTTTCGGGACCTCTTGCACTTGTAGCAACACTCGTCGGCAATCCAGCGCCATGGGTAACCGGATTGAGCGTCGATTTTCTGATTCTTCGCATCGCTGCTATAAAGCCGATGAGAATTCTCTTGACAGTGATACTATCTGTAGTGCTAGCTTATCCAAGCATCTGGTTTTCCTTTACGGCATTTCTTACACAAGAAGAAGGATCTCAAGTCGCATGGATTCTTTGCTCCGTATTATTAGCGATGACAATCGCAATCGTAAAATCAATTTCCTACTGGGTTATCAACGAAGCATTTCCCTCTAAGAAGACAGCCTTACTCTATCTGGGCAGCTCGTCTCTTATGGTGGCAGCTGCGTTCGGGATGATGTACCTTCGCAAATAGACCCCGTCCGTTTGGCTACAAAAGCAGATTAACTGACCTTTGAACTGGCACAGGAACTGGCGGAACCAGTTAGACGTCTTGCTCGATTCCATAGAGACGCGGGCGGTCCCAGTGCTGCGCATTCTAAATCGTTTCAACTATCTGGCGGAAACTCGCGTTTGAAAGTCCCGTGCGAAACTCCTGTGCGATCCTCGTGTTCGAACCACGTGCGAACCACGTTGCGAACCTCGTGTTTGAAAATCTTTCTTCGCAACTTAGATACCGCGGCCGTGATTGGCGCGGCACCAGATCAAAGTTCCATTTATATCGAACACAAAAGCGTTTCCACTGCCACTCCGGTCATAGTATGCAAAGCAGTCATAGGCAACGCTGCTTCCAGGCGGCATTCCTTCTGCACTGAAAAGCGCCTTGAGGTCACCATGCACGATCTTGAATACACGCGTCTCGTACAGCCTCGTCATGCTGTTGTCTCTGATCACTCTCAGGTATGGCTTATCTAGCTCGCCAGCAGAGATCAGTTCGATAGCACAGTCGATCGTCTGTTCGCGTTCGAAGACCCAACTGGCGTAGTGATACCAACTCATCAGCCGGGTACGATAGGAAATCCAACCGACTGTAAAGGCCAGCGCCGCAATCGGTCCGATGCCGGAGAGCCCGAAGAATGAGGCAAGGCAAAAGCCAAACGCAGTAACAGGAAAGGCCCCCAACACCGTAATCAATTTCGCATGTTTTCCAACAGAAGCGAGACCAGGATTGAGCGCTTGCTTTGCCCAGGGAGTGTCTTTTGATCGCTCGATCGCTTGAGCGTTTTCGGATTGCCCGTCGGACATCTCGCAACGACCTTCTAATAGCTTATGTGACCATCATCCCGGAATTTTGTCGATCGTCAATACCCCTGGTCAGTTCTGGTGCCTGAAACTTCCGGAGGTACAAAGCAGTTGCAATCCCACCCTATTACACTTTTGAGTCTTCTGGAGCCTACCGCGCGGTGAGTTTATCCCCTTCCCACAAAAGACCAGGATATGGCAAGTAATCAAAAGCAAAACGATTGTTAAACCAGCCAAGATGTCAAGAATGAAGTGCTAAATTAGCGTTATCGAATCGATTAATCAACTGCAGCGAAGCTACATTCGTGGAGCAGGTCCACTTAGACATTTCCTGATTGACTCGTCGTAAATACCATGAACAACACCACCAACTCGCTAAGATCTCGCCAAGGCTGCACAACCGGTGACAACTTCGATACCTTCAGACGATGGAACAAAGCGCAACCAAAAACCACACCCAAAGCCCAGCCGACAAAACAATACAAGCAATTAGAGCCAACCCCGTATTACATGAAAGGCATCAGACCTCAATCTCCGGAGGCGCGCCCTCTCGGTCTGCTAAGACGAGCAAGCTTTAACAACGAATTTCTGGGCAACGTTATCGCGATCCCACTTGTAATTGCCTTTGTCGCCTGGACAGAGTATCCAACGACGACTACGTCTTTCTTCGTCTGGATATTCTCTCTGGTGCAAGCGACCTGGATGGGGCTGCTCCTCGGCGTAATACTCTTCGGCGGGACTTGGTTTGCGCTCTCGATCAATCCAACGGATCGCTACTGCCAACGATAATTTGTTTTCCGACACCCCGATTCGGCCGAGAGCCGATCTTCACGCTCCCATCACATTTTCGCCGTTGATGTTCCTTGGCAAATCTACGTCGACCGAGTACCCTGTGCTCTTTGTAGTCACATAGAGGTCCGGTGTCATCATGCGCTGCCATAAGTTCATAGCGGTTTGTCTGGCTGCCCTTGCCAGCCAGGTTGCCACCCTTCCCGCACTGACAGCCAATACCAAAGGTCATTCCCGAGTGCCCGCTGCTGGGAAATCTCCAGATAACGCTAGCCTGATAAGGACAGCAAACGCCTACGTCGACAAGCTAGCAGCCAATGATTTCGTGGGTGCCTTCAACATGTTGGACAACGCGATAAAGCCATCACTGCCCTCACCGAAGCTCGAACTTGCCTGGCATGGACTGAACATGCAGTATGGCAAATACGGACAAAGACTCCAACCCACAGTGGAGAAGGTCATGCAGCACACCATCGTCCTGATGCCGGTCCAATTTGGCCCACACACGATCGATCTTAAAATCGTTTTTTCAGGAAGCAACCGAGTAACAGGATTCTTTTTTGTACCACACCAGGGCACATGGAAAGAAGCACCATATGTAAAACCAAATAGTTTTTCCGAACAAAAGGTAGAAATCGGCAAGGCACCATGGCGATTGAGCGGCTTGCTATCGATGCCTCGCGGTCAGGGAGTGTTTCCCGCTGTGGTGCTGGTACATGGAACCGGTCCCCAGGATATGGACGAATCGTTAGGACCTAACAAGATGTTCAAAGACATCGCACACGGCTTGGCGTCTTTAGGGGTGGCGGTGCTTCGCTACGATAAGCGCACAAAACAGCACGTTAATCTCTACACTCGAGATGTTCTTCGAACAGTAACGGTGAAGGACGAGACGATTGACGATTGTGTCTCAGCCGTTAACTTTTTGACGCGCAATGAGCATGTGGACAAGTCAAAAATTTTCGTGGTGGGTCACAGTTTAGGCGGCACGCTTATTCCCAGAATTGCCGCCGCATCCAAAGCAGCCGCTGGATTTATCTCGCTTAGTGGTGCTAACGGAATGATGGAAGACGGAATGCTTCGCCAAGCTGAATACATTGCCGGTCTTGGAGGTCCCAATAGAGAACGGCTTCAAAAAGAGATAGCAACATTGAAAGTTCAAGTTGCGAGAATAAAAGCGTTGAGCGCGAGCGATCGGCAAACGGATACGGTGATTTTTGGCACGGGACCTGCCTACTGGCTAGATATGCGTGAGCACGATCCTCTTGTCGAGATAAAAAACGTAGAGAGACCGCTACTTTTCCTCCAGGGTGGACGTGACTATCAGGTCACCGTCGATGGTGACTTAACCAGGTGGAAAACCGCGGTCGAAGGCAAATCAGGATCAGTAGAATTCAAAGTCTATCCAGAACTCAACCATCTGATGATAACAGGCAAGGGTCCCTGCACACCGGATGAATACAAGGTTGCTGGCAACGTGGACAGACTGGTAGTCGAAGATATGAGCAACTGGATCAAGACGGGAAAACTGCATTGAACGAT
>CAYQKX010000090.1:0-27481 GCA_964418155.1 uncultured Candidatus Obscuribacterales bacterium
GTGCAGCCCACAGTGAGGTTCATCACTTATTTCAACTAATCTTTTGACATCCTCTGAGGAAGATATGTTGTCTTGAAACTACTATGTAGACTCACTACAAGGTCAATAATGTGTTTAACCGCTGAAAACCTTCATTCCCACCAACAAAATGAACACTCAATATGGTTTCAGACACCAACTAACGACCCTAAGCTCCGCTTTCCATCACATTAAATCCAAAATTGGCGCAGCGCGTCGATTCCCGATAGGATATTGCCGAACAACCAATGCAAAACACGCAGTCATCTACTTAAGCTCGTTTTTCAACAAAATCAATTGCTAGCAACTGCGAAGAAAACTGCGGATACCAAAGTTCTAGTGAAAATCCTGGCTTTTCGATTTGGAAGTATTGATATTATGGTCAACAATCGATACCTGAGCTGCACTATTCATGCCGGATTTGCAAACGGCTCGACGGTGTCTTTAACGCAGTGACACATATAGTTCGCGGTTGTCCGGATTTTGTCACACTTAGCCCCTAATATCCAAAGTAACTTCCGAACACTGGCTATGTTCGACCCCCCACAGACTCTGAAAAACTATGGATCTTTGAGGAATGCTTAAATAATCCACCAGATGTCAAGCGGACCATTACAATCTTCGACATCAACAACAAACCACTCAGTCAAAAGGTTGTTTCTAACTAAACAGATCCGGGGGAGCCCGGGTCACAGATGGAGGTTGGCGGACCATGACCACACTCAACTTTTCTGCACTCAATCCGTATGCACCAGGCAACTCTGAAACACAAGATCAATCAACTCCTGAATTTGCAGTCGTCCCAGAGCATCCTTTCTCCGAGAAGCTGCGTCGACGCGAGAGTGACAACGTAACTACTGGTACCTGCAATCATGCTTCTATTGCAGTGCCGACTAGTCTGTCGATCGATGATTCCAGTGTGAAGCTGACCCTGTCCAGGATGAGCGCAAAACAAAGACCGCCTCGGACCGCGAAGACGACACTCGTCGATGCACCAAGCGTGAAGGACGCAGCGCTGATCAATCGAAGATTGGCTCAGCTAGATCAAGTAATGGTCGACCTCGAAAACAGCAAGAATTTCTGGAATCGTCCAGAAATTCTGCTGCATGACTCATGGCTTAATGGTTATCGCGGCACATTCTTCGAGCAGAAGAATGATTTCGCCCAAGCTATCGCGTCGTATAAGCGTGGGTTGAAGCTCTACGCGTTGGCTCTGAAGCTCGATAAGATGACTGCCAAATCCAGCCCCCACATCGTCTCCTTCTACTTTCTTCTGAAGCGCTACGCTAACGCGTTGAGTCATGATCGCTTGCCGGAAAATCTTCGAGACGATAAGTCTGTTAAACAGATCCAAGAACAGATGCAACTCATTCGCCGCGACCGCGAGCGCTGGGGAATGCCCGACCCAGAGACTGAAGACGAGCCGTTCGCTTATGCCTCGACAATTCTAAGAGTTCTCTGCTAACTCGTTCTGCTATACAGCAAGTCGCTGAGATACCGTCCACGCGCCAGGATCCGCCAGTCCTGGCGCCGCTCTTTTTTGTTACCTCAAACGCTTTCATCGACATCCGTGTTTTTTGCAGTAAAACACGCCATCATGACGCATTCGAACTATTATTGCTCGATTCCCCAGCTGGTTGCTTCTTCACGGCAGTCGCTGATTCGTCTTGAGACGCTGCCGTCTCAGATGCTTTCACCGCTTTCGTTCCTGTCGATGTGCCTGAATCTTCATCGTCAATTTGTTTCTTAACTGATCATTTTGCCTTCGTGCTTGCTGCCTTCTTATGCGTCGCCACTATCTCATCTGTATTCTTCTCAATCGCAAGCAGCGACTTATAGAGACCACCCTCCATGGTATCGCCACTGATGCTAACGAGATGCTCTAGATACGCCTCTCCCTTCTTCCGCTTTCCGAGCTGCGACTCAACTTGAAGCATTCGTTCGAGAGCCTCGCCGCAGTTGGGGTTGATGGACAGCGCCTTTTGCAACAGAGCTTCGGCTTTTTGCACATTCGCTTTTGCAGAACCGCTTAGTTCAGGTAAACCCATTAATGATTCGTCGTCGGTTTTCACAGCAACCTCGGAGCCGGAGGCGCCGGCTGTACTCTCATTGTCCGCCGCTTGGATAGCGGACTTGCTATCAGCAACTTCATCTGACGACTCTTCGGGACTGCTCGTCGCGGCGGCGTTCTCCTCTCCAGCCGCCGAGTCACGCTTGGCCTTGGTGCGCTCGAATCCGACGATTCTGTCCCCAGCCGCCTTCTTATCTTTTAAATGACTGATCAACTTCTTCTTGTCCACCGCCCCGGTCGACAGGAGCCCATCGGCGAGGTGTACATAGGGGATTTCGAACTTCGGATAATCAATGACGCATTGCTGCCATATCTTTTTGGCAGCCTTTCGATCCTTCTCGATGACCTCTAGACTCTTCTGATCAGTTTTAGAGAGTTCAACAGCCTTCATATTGAGTGCTATAGCCTTGTCTGGTTGTTTGAACCTGGGCAAATCTCTATCGATTTTGACTTTCGCAAAACGCCCCGATCCATCGAATCCTAGCTGCAATGAGTGCTCGTAAGATTCGCGCGCTTTGTTGAAAGACTCCGTCCGCACCAGGTTATCGCCGAGGACGAGATACTCTTGCCCGAGCAAACCAACCGCGGGCACCGTATCTGGTGTCGGCGCAGTCACCCTGGCGAGAATCAAAATTGCTGCTGCCGAGCCCATCACAATACCAGCAGTTTTTCTCGGTAGAACGCTGAGTTCCGGGACAATCATGCGCAAACCGGGAATCAGCGATACGACCGCTACGATGGCACCCTGCGACGTCTCTTCTTTGGCAGGCGGTCCATACTTGGCACAAAGTTTGACCACAACGACGACACATCCAGACAGGAAAAGCAGCCAATCTGTGAAATCGCCCATCCGAAGTCCGGCATTCCACAGGTTGAATCCCCACAAGCCAACCAGCCCAATGCAGAAAATCGGGAATCGAGATTTCCGGACCGGCACTGCCACAATCGGCTTCTTCTTTTTATCCTTTTTCGTCGGAAGTTGAGTATTGATGGTGTCCAACGTGGTCTGAATCTGCGTGACTCGCTGTTCGTTTTCCTTTGCTTGCCTCGGTTTGCCAAGCTCGCGCAGCAGAACAGAATACTCTTTGATGATGCGAAGTAGTAAAACACTGTCTCTCGGTATCTGTTGTCCACAGTATTCAATCGCCTTCTCGTACGCTTGAAGAGCTTCTTCGAGACGCGAGTTGGCAAAGTGATAGATCGCAAAGCACTGATATGTGTGCGGTCTCTCTGATAAACCCAGAGGCATCATGGCCCTGGTCTCGGCTTCATGCAGGAAGCGCTTGCACTTGGTCACACGCCCGACGCCAAGGTTGGCGATCGCCAGGTTGGAGAGGATGAAAGCTGCTTGACCGTCGCGCGCGATCATTGTTTTCGAAGACAACTCATTGGCCTTCGACAGATACATCATCGCTTCCTGATACTCGCCAACGATGTTGCACAGATAGCCGGCATTCGAGAGGGCCGTCAGCGTGACTGCAGGTGGCGGACTTTTGTGTGCACAGAGAAGCGAAACTGATCTTCGCGCCAGAGCTAATGCGTCCTGAATCTTGTCCCGCTGGTCGCAGAGCGACGCCGCATAGTTCAACGTATCTGCCAGCAAGAATGCCGAACCATCAGTTCCCAACTCCTTGTCGTGCGATTCTGCCGCATTGAGAACTTCGCGTATAAGTTTTTCCGCCTCCACCATTCGCCCCACATGGGCACGAAGATTGGCCAGGAAGGCATGCATAATGACGTAGTCCCGCAGCTTGCGCTTCGGATCAATACCCGCGACAGCACCGCCAACTATCTTTTCCGCCTTGGCGTAATCACCGGAATCTATATGCAGCCATGCCAAAGTACGAAGAGAATTAGCATTGCCGAATGAGAGAAACCGAAGAATGCGCCTGCCCAGGACCGGGTTGCTGCGAGAGATGTGCAGACATAGATCGTTGACTCCAAAGGCAACGCAGATTGGAAACGCCAGCAAGGAAAATTTCGTGATGTACGCGACCTGACTCCACCGCATAATGCTGGCAATAATGAAAACCAGCATCGCCAAACCCGCTACGGACATGGCGATATAGAGCAACTTGCGTTTTCTTAAAATCTCTGCCGCCATCGCATCGCAGTTGATTCGCTCAACGAGCGTTTGAAGACTTTGATCCTCGCGCAACCTCTTGATCTCGGCAGCCGAGCCGTGTGCAGGAACATCTCGCCGACTCTCACTCTTGCTGTCCTGTTTTAATCTTTCCGCACCGACAGAAGAATCGCTTTCGCCCTCGTCGCGCCTTTTTCCGCTCGTCGCGGCGCCTCCGGAAGCGACTCCAGTCCTGCCTCGCGCTCCACCACGACTGGGTGGCGGACGACGCAAACGCCCTGATGCTCCGTCGGCATCATCCATTGAGTCGCTGCGATCTTTTCGGTTAAATATCATAACTATGTTTTACCCATAAGCTACTCCCAAACTCCTCCGAAAATAAAAACCACTTGTCGAGGGAAGCATTAGAACTGTGGTTTCTATCAGAGTTTTAGGAGCGATAAGTCGCCGGTTCGAGATTGGTCAATATCAGGTGTTTTACCTCGTCAACACGATGATCTCTCATCGCAGGCAAAATCAAGACGAGATCTATTCTCTTTGACCGACGACTAGGCCTAGTATGTGTTTATAACTATCGAAGACTCAGAAGAAGCTACAAACACCGCAAGATAAAGCCAGCCAAGCAACAACAAACGAAAAAATCCTGCCGTTCGTCAGGACTGTTGTGTCGCGGTTGAGTAGCCAAGCTAGTTTTCGATAGGACGCAATAGACACGAACCTCAATGGTCCCCAGGACGAACAGCTCACTCGAGACGGCTCGATCCGGCTCCTGAGCGCGTTTCCATGACCACCTGGAGATTCCGTCAAAATTGCGTCGCCTGCCTCGCGACACTATCATCGCCTTTGGAGGGACTGAATGCATGCTGATTCGTGTGACTGCACCAGATGGTCGACGGTACGAGTTTCCTGGGGACACATCCCTGGCCCAGGTCGTGAGCGAACTGCTTGAGCAGGGCGCGATCGATGACTCGACCGAATTCACCATCGACATCGAGTGTCAACAGGAGCCGATCACCACCCGTCGTCGCCCGTACGTCGAAGACCGTCGCTGGGGAGCCCCCTGGCCGGGAGCCAACTTCCAGCACGACAAGGTGGCGCTCTGACTCCAACTCGATGACCGACCGTCTGTTGACCGTGACCCGCCAAGACAACCGGTAGCCAACGTGACAGAATCGCGCACTGGCTGATCATGAGGCGGCAACGACCGGCACACAGTCAAAGAGAGGAGAGCGCGCCCAACGCTCTCCCTCTCTTTCGGCGGTATTTCTCTCTATTACTTTATTTAGTATAACAATCGAGTTTGGGTAACTGGGGAGTCCCCCAGCAGGTAGACAGTCAGTGCTGGACGTGGCAAATCGCGATCTGGAGCGGTTTCGCGAACATGTTCTGCAGCTGTTCCATCGCTTTTCCTCAGCAAAAGCTGCCTCAAAACGTCCGATAGTGAGCGTTTACGAGTCCGGCGCAGACAGGAATCAATCTCTCCCACCTGTAGACAGTGTCGGATCATCCACAGAGCGTGCTCATCCGGGTATAAGATATCTAGTCCCGTGGGACCGCAGGCGATGACAACAGAAGAGCGATGTCCGCGTTGTGGTGGCACAACCGGTCAACAGGTGGCAGGCAGCATCACGCAATGGATTGCTGTATGCAACTGCGCCTCCACGCTCCGCCCCGAGCTGGAATCGACAGAACCGATCAAAATTCAAATCTGCGCAAACTGTGGAAAGCGGATCAAGCAGGGACGAGCTGGTTCTCTGACGCAGTGGGTATTTCGGCAGGATTTGTGTGGCTGCGTGGTACCGGAGCCGATAGAGGCCGACCTCGATCAGCAGAGCGCGCTACAACGCAGCGCAGAATTGGGACAGCAAAGCTCTTTTCTAAACTCCGTTTTCACCAGCTCCATGCCAATCGGCACAGAAGAGAGGTCAATCGAGATTGACGTCGCGAAATTCCCGGTCGAGAGGTTCATTCCCATTGCAGAACTCGGCAAGGGCGGATTTGGAACTGTTTACTGCTGCCGAGATAAGCTGCTCGACAAACAAGTAGCAGTAAAATGTCTGAATGCAGCCGAGCCTCGACAGCTCGTCGCATTTCAGAATGAGGCAAGGGCGGCGAGCAAGCTAAACCATCGTAATATCGTAAAGATTCTCGATCTGGGCGCCACTGCCAGTGGTGCGCCATACATAGCAATGGAGCTCATAAATGGAGTTAGTCTCGATCGTCGAATTGAGCAAGGCGAGTTGCTTACGACTAACGAGACCGTCGATCTATTCCGCGATATCTGCACTGCCCTGGCTCACGCACACACGTCAGGCGTATTACATCGGGACATCAAACCATCGAATCTGATTATCTCGAATCACAAACCGTTGACAGTCTCGATTATCGACTTCGGCGTCGCTGTCCTACAAGGAAAAGACCAGGGCAAGACCCTCTCGGGTACGCCCGAATACATGCCCCCCGATCAAGCTCGTGGTGAGGAATACGATCGCCGATCGGAAGTCTACGAGCTCGGTTGCACACTTTTCGAAGCGTTGACAGGCTCGAGACCGTTCAACGGCGACACACCAATTGAGCTTCTTCACCAGCACGCAGAGCAACAACCACCCATGCTGGTCGAGATGAGGCCGGACGTAGATTTTCCGGAGGGGTTGGAAGCAGTTGTCGCAAAATGTCTGGCCAAAAAGAAGTCAGCGCGTTTTCAAAATATGACAGAAGTGGCAGGTGCATTGTCCGACTTATTGCCAAGGCAGCCGCAGATTGAGGAGGAGCTGCCCCGCAGACGCGTAGAGGTCGCCCGCAAAGGTGGTCATTTAGTCACGACAGGTGTATTGACACTAGTTGTAGTGGTATCTCTAGAGCTCGGCTTAAAGGTGTTGCAGGACTCTCAGAAGTTGACAGCGGAAAAGGTGCCTGCAGTCCCCGAACACTCAATCTACGGAGCCGTTCTCGTTGACGCTGCGTACGAAATCGAAAGGCCTCGATTCGAGCAACGAACTCGTCACGGAAAGCCCTGGTGGATTTCGAAAGGCGCAGTAACAAATGACAGTTTAATCGACCTATCCCGACGCTCCGATATCGAGCGACTCTCGCTCATCGGTGACACCGTCGATGGGCGCGGTCTGGTATTCATTCAGGACCTTCCTCTGAAAGGGCTGGATCTGGCAAGCACCCAGATGCGCGACAGAGACATCGACGCGCTGTACAAGTTCAAGAATCTCGAGGTGCTCGGTCTGGAAAACACTCATGTCACCGATCTTGGCCTTGAAAAATTAGAGCCGATGACCTCCCTAGAAGATTTAAAAATCGGCGGACCCAACGTTACCGACGAGTCTCTTGCAGTGGTGGCGAAGCTAAAATCGCTCAAACTCTTCGAAGTGAAGCCTGCCCTAAAGATTACCGGCGCTGGAATTGAGCATCTATCAGCTCTTCCAAGATTGAGGATACTCACTCTCAATTTTGCACATGTCGACAAAGCATTGCTCACGGCTTATACAAAATGCAAATCCGTCGAGCATATAGGACTGGCCGATTCGCAATTCGAAGACGACGCATTCACTGCGCTTGAGGGATTCAAGCTTAATGAACTCTCGCTGCATAAAGACCACATAACCGACGAACAACTCCATCAAATCGCGTCTATGAAAAGGCTCAATCAACTTGATTTAACCGGCAGCACAGGATTCTCCGCCAGTGGACTGAGAGAGATTCAAAAGAGCTTTCCGAAAATCGTAATCGAGATGCACCCATCCAAGAAAAAGAAGCACGAATTTAACCACGAATAGCTGGTCGGCTTGCTGTCCGAAAATGTAGCACCGTCAACAACTTCTTCGATTTACTGACCGGTCGAGCGCGAGTCTGATCTGCGCAAAGCCTTTGTTTTGAAGAAGCTCGGGAATCCGAAGTACAAAGAGACTCTCAAAGAATTCGATCGTGGACAAGAAGAGCCTGAGCTGCAAGAACAACTGTCCAAAATCTTGTTCAATCCAGATCTCGATGTTCCGTTCACCTGGTAAGCGCGAGTGAAGCCATTCTCGAGAATTGATGGAGTTGGTTTAATACCAGCCAATTTTCAATTTCGACACGACAGCGCTCCAGGACCGAAAACCGTTGTCCGCTTCCGAGCCGGGCGCGCTTCTGCCGAAGCCAATATGCACGTCTGAGATTTCATCGTCATATCGAAACATTGGTATCGCAAATCGGTCTGCACGAAAACCGGCAAACCGCCGAGACTTTCACAGCAACACTTGGCAGCGGCGCGCTAACTGCGCTATCGTCCAGACGAGAGGTAGGGGTAATACGAAAAGATCTAATGAGTTCATCACCACAGAAAGCACTAACTACGTTGATCTGCCATGCAGAGAAGAGTACGGTCTAAATACATTTCCCTAAAAACAATCGAAAGATTACTCACTAAGCAACAAGCATCTTTCAGCCGAATCTTGATACCAAAACCGTCTCTCAGGAACGGATTGGTATTACAGGCGGTGAAGCATGCTGTAGCACTAGCACACTAGCGAGAAGACGTTCTTGCTGGTTGAGAGTCTGACGGCTGAGTAGCGAGATGACTGGTTGACGACAGAATCAGGATACCGAGTGTGGAAGGCGCGGAGGTGGTCTCCGCGACTGAAGCGCACTACGGTCGTAGGTACCAAAATCTGGGGGAGCTGAAGCACCGAAACGACGGTGCCGATTCGGACTGGATTCCGGGTCACTGCTCCCAGGAGGCATCCCATGACACTCAGGAGTATCGTTGCTCAGTTGGCTCAGTTGGTCGCGGACCGTGAAACGGCTCGCCTCAACTGGCTCCGCCTGCAGAAGGAACGCGCGGACGGCATTCAGGAGGCTCGCGACGCACACCTGGCCCTCGACGAACAGGTGGAGCAGGGCTACGCTCAACTCGTCGAGATGATGTCCAACAGCCGACGCTTCGGGCTGACTGAGTTCGACCAGCTCGGACTCGACAACGCAGACCGCATCAACCTGCGGCACCTGCTCTCGGAGCGGCTCCAGATGCAGTTGCTGGAGCGACCACGGCCGGAGACCCTGCAGGAGCTGGTCCCGACCTGGCGACACGCGATGCGCACACTGGAGGCGGTTCGTGCCCTCGACACACTGCAAAGCTCTTCGGGACCTGACGAGTTCCCGACGAGGATTGCCAGCTTCGATGGCAAGTTCCGCACCGAACACCCGGACGCCTGGGACCGGGCTGTGCGCGCATACGAGGCGTTGTTCGCCGCTCAGTGCAACGGCGTTCAACTCACAGGCATGCCGCTGTGGAACGAACAGGGTCGGGCGCTCAGAGAGTGCATCCGGCGCTTCCGCGAACACTACGACCGGCTCGGCGAACAGCTTCAGACCATGCTCGAAGAGCTTGGCGAAGGGCTGTCGGTCGAGATGTCGGAACTGGAACCGGAGGACCGGGCGGCTCTGCGTGCAGTCATGGAGGACGGTCTCCACCGCCAACGCCAGCTCGCTCCGCAGACGAAAGCGGACCCGCGCACACGGATCGGCACCCTGACCGAGGAAGAGGTCGAGGCAACGGATGCCGAAGCAGATACCTGGACTCAACCGGACGAAGACGTCCGGAAGGTCCGCCACATTCACCCCTAACTCACGGAGGGCCTATGCCACACGAAAGACCACCACTCGTAGTCACCGGTCGGGCCTGGGTGTCGGGTGCTCTGGCGAACCTGTTTCCGTCCAGAGCACTCGTTCAGCCTCGTGTTCAGACCGGCGACATGAAGCTCTGGTGTCACCTGCGACACCAGAAGGGCAAGAAGAGGAGGGCACCGGTCTGGGCAGGACAGTTTCGGGCGGCGATTTACGACGGGAAAGGCTGGCGGACCTTTCGTCTCAACATCGTGGCGGACACTGATGCCCGCTACGAGACGTTCGACGAGAGGACCCAGAAGGCTCAACGTTGTTTTCTCGCCATCGCGAAACTCCGACAGCAGCAGGCGCACTGGCGGGAAACATCGTACGGCTGCACATTCACACTGGCAGCTCCGCAGGAGGCTCCACAGCCTCAACCAGTCGCCCAGCCGCTGACGGCGGCATGCACGTCGCAGCAACCAGCAACGGGGTCCGAGGCTCCCAGCAAGACGCCGCGTCAAAGCGGTAGTAGCCGGAAGGGGCGCCAGGACAACGGGCAGTTGTATCTGTTTGAGATGTGACGACGCACACCAACAAGCTCGGGGCCTCTCGTGAGGCCCCGAGCCACTCCCGCTGCTTGGGATGGCGCAACGAAGCGCCTGGCGTCACTCGGTAAAAGTGTCTAACACGTCTAGGGAGACGTTGGCGAATACGGCGCTTGGAGCGCCTCTCCAGCGATCATTCACTCGCATTCCACACAAGCAAAAAACCTACCATGAGGGTCGGCCTATGCATAACAACTTCAGTTTTTTGCAAGACCTGCTCACGGTCTTCGGACTCGGTCTGGCTGCGGTCATAGTGTTCCACCGACTCCGACTCCCGGCCGTCCTGGCCTTCCTCCTCACCGGGGTGATTTGCGGTCCCTACGGATTCAAGTTCGTCGAAGATGTCGCAAGTATCGAGGGTCTTGCCGAGGTCGGAGTGGTGCTTTTGCTCTTCACCCTGGGTATCGAATTCTCGATACCGCACTTCATGCGGATGCGACGCTTCCTCCTCGTGGGCGGGGCGCTGCAAGTCGGCGGAACATTGATTACCACGGTGATTATCGCGCAACTGACCGGTGTTCCGCTTGCACTGTCGGTTTTCATCGGCATGCTGGTTTCACTTTCCAGCACTGCACTGGTGCTAAGAATTCTGGAGAGCAGGAAGGAGCTCAACTCCACTCAGGGCAAGAACGCTCTGACCATCCTGATCTTCCAGGACCTCACCATCGTTCCGATGGTCCTCCTGACGCCATACCTCGGCGGAAAGGAAGTTGCGCTCAGCGAGTTGGCCTGGATTGGTGGCAAAGCGCTCCTGTTCGTCGTGGGAGCCTTCACCATCGTCCGGTTCTGCTTGCCGTGGTTGCTCGACCACGTCGCCAACACGAGAAAGCGGGAAGCCTTCATCCTCACCACCATGCTGATCTGCCTGGGTACAGCCTGGGCGACCGCCCATGTCGGACTTTCGATGGCGCTGGGCGCTTTCGTCGCTGGTCTGGTGTTGTCGGAGTCCAAATACAACCACCAGGCTCTCGGCGAGATCGTGCCGTTCCGCGAGATCTTCAACTGTCTCGTGTTCGTCTCGATTGGAATGCTGTTTGACATTCGAACGGTCATCCAAGTTCCCTTCCTGGTGTTGTCCTGCGTGGCTGTCCTGGTGTTCGGCAAAGCCATAATCGCCGCCGGTGTCACACGCTTGCTCGGTCACTCCATCAAAGTGTCCATCCTAACGGGTTTGGCGCTGAGCCAGACCAGCGAGTTCGCCTTCGTCCTCGGCAAGATTGGGCTGGCCAACGGTGTCATCGACCCTGGCACCAACCAGCTCTTCCTGGCGGTCGCCATAATCTCCATGATGGTATCGCCGGTGGTTGTCGGCTCCGGACCGGGACTGCTCCGGATGCTTGAACGCCTTCTTCCCAAGAAGGTGGTCGAGAGGATGTCCGCAGGAGTCGACGACCACAAAAGCGACGAAAAGCCGACCGATCACGTCATCATCGTCGGCTTCAACCTCAAGGGTCAACAGATGGCGAGAGTGCTGGACGGCTCGGGAATTCCGTACGTGGTCATCGATCACGACCCACACATCGTGCGAATGGAAATGCGAAAGGGGCGGCGGCACATACTCTACGGAGATGCCACCAACCAGGAGCTTCTCGCGCATGCCGGCATCGAGTCGGCTCGCGTTGTCGCTCTCACACTCGCTGATCCCAACACGGTAAAACGGGCTACCGAGCTGATCAAGCGACTCAATCCGACCGTGCATGTCATCGCACGAGCAGGAGAACTTGCCGACGTGCAAGCTCTCGTCAAGAGAGGCGCAGATGAGGTTGTTCCTGAAGAGCTAGTCGTCTCTATCGACTTCTTCCGGCGGGTGCTCGATCGCTACCTGATTCCGGCAGAGACGGTGGAGGACTACATTCTGGAAGTCCAGGCCGAGTTCGCCAAACTGACAAGAGCGTTGCACGAAAAGCACTTCGGCAGCGGGCTTCGACATGTCCCGTTCAGCCTGGTGATGTCGGTGTACAGAGCTGAGGCAGACAGCGCTGTGGCCGGCAAGAGCCTGGATGAATGCGGATTGCGTCCGGCAACCGGAGCGACGGTGGTGGCGATTCAGTCGGCGAGCGGACACCTCACGGTCAACCCGCGCAACACTGACATCATCAACGCAGGCGACTCGGTTATGGTGCTTGGCCGGACGGACCAGGTCGCGGAAGCGGCCAGATTCTTCAAAGCTCCGCCTGAGAGCGGAGTCTGAACGAAGGGCAGGGCCGGAGCATGGTGCTCCGGCCCTCGTGTGTTCCAGAAGAAAGACGACTCACATGAAACTCAACGACCTGAGACCGAAGAACATCAAGAAGTGGCTGATCTACGGCGTCACGGGACGGCCAGAGAAGACAGTCGAGCAGCTCGAACTGCTGCACCGGCTGGCGGTGATTCAGTTCACCGTGACGGCTATCGTCCTGTTCGTTATCGCCGCGGCCCTGAAGCTGATCCCGTCGGCGATCCCCTTCGGGCTGTTCGAAGCCTGGGAGGTGAAAGACTGGAACGTCCTGCACTGGCTCTCCGACGCCAAGTGGCTGTTCCTGTGGGGCACCGGCTTCACGGCGCTGATGAGCGCGATCACCCGCAACAGCAAGTACGAGAACAGCAAGGCGTCCAAGCTGATGCAGCTCAACGCTAAGGTCAGCCTGCGAGCGGGGTTCTTCGAAGAAATCATCTACCGCTGGCTGCTGTTCCTCGTCCTGATCGTCCTCCTGAAGGTGGTCAACTTCTTCCTCCTGGGCTTTGCCGGGTGGGGCTTGATCGAGGGCTTGTACGTCCACATCATCAGTCCAGTGGCGAACTTCTTCACGCTCGGATTGCTGAATGAACAGTTCAGCAACGCCAACTGGGTGATCGGCGCAGGCATCATCGCGGCAAACGCCCGCTTCCGCGACGGGCACAAGTACTTGGGGCCGATCGGCTACGTCAACTCCTGGTTCATCGGCATGTACTTCTTCGTGTTGATGTTCCGCTACGGTCTGCCCGCGGCCATCACCGTCCACTTCATCTATGACCTGCTCATCTTCCTGGTCCGGTTCATCGACCAGAAGATCGAGTTCAACAGCGCCGATAGCGAGAGTGCGACGGACAGCGCACCCGACAGCAAGTAAGCGAAGCAGCAGCTAGCACCGCGGAGCGGTGTCGGCTGCAAGTGAATACGACTGCGGTGTGACGCATCGCAGTCGTATTCATGGGCACCGCCGGTGCCCACTTTGCCTAGCCTCATTTTTACTACTCTTTTTAGTATTATAAAATTACGTATTAAGCAATGATACTGAATGCGGTAGCGCATTTATGCCAGGTGTTGTCTAGTTGTTCACCACGATTGAGTTCGTCTATCAGCGGTCGGCATGCAGACAAGCGGTTCAATCGCACTGATGACACTGACTTCAGTAACGCTGTTCTACCCTGTGTTGTTGAACTGTGTCACTCTAATTTCCAGCAGTTTTTACATCAGTCATTTCGCGCGCCTAAACAGGCATTTCCACAGTCACGTCGCGAGAACACACATTTGCAAATGCCTTAGCACTCGCTGCCGAATTGGAATGGAGTTTCGCAAGTGACGGATAAGCTAGCGGCGCAAAATGAAGGCAGAATCATCACCACACTGCTAAATCGACGGCAAGAAATGTAATCAATCGACAGCTTCGATATTGAACATTCAGAGAATCAAGAATGACACACTGCGGCTCTATGCCCCTATCAGTGTGGGGAAACGTGATGTTGTCCCCGAAATCATTTGCATATTGAACTATCTCAGGATACAAGCGAAACCCTCATGCTGCTTGACTTTGGGCGACAAGGAGCGCTTAAACTCAAATAGTACTTTCCGATATCCTCGACTGCCGAGAAATCAAGCTCAAGCATAGAACTGCGCTCAACAGCACCGATCCGCGTCTCTTACGCAAGAGATAGACGTTGATCCGACTGTTCAGTTTTGGCTTTGAGAGCGGATAGCGTGCGGCTTCAGGCATCGTTGCGTCGCCTTTGCAACGCTGCCTGACATTTTCATTCAGCGATCTTACCGAACCGCTGAGTACTTCAATGGAAACGCGACATAGGAGCGTTTCAAGTCACCGATTCCTGAAAGGACAGACGATGACAGCATTGCTTTGGATTCCAATCACCGCGTACATCGGCGGCATAACCGCCTGTGCAGCCCTGGCCCTGCCATTCTGGTGGCACATGGAGACCGGGCGAAAGAAGCTCGAGATCGCCTCTCGACAGCGCGGGCAGTACACATGCTTGTTCGCCGCAGTGGTACTGCTTCTGACCTGCGCGATTCTGACCACCGCGCCGACCGACAGCCCACTCCTGCTCTGGGGGCGGTGGCTCCTCGCAGTGCCCGCCACTAGCTGGGCAGTTACGTTGTGGCAGTTCTTCAAGATTCAACCGACCTTCGGAACGCCAGCCGGTTTCGACAGCGACTACGACGCGATCAAGGCGGAGTTCCCACTCGCGGAGATCACGTCCGACGCCGAGTACCACCAAGCCGTGCGATTCTGCCAGGATCAGTGGAGACACGACACCCTGGCGAGACGCTGCGGCAACGAGGAAGAACGCCTCACCGTCCCCCAATGGCGCTTCGTACACGAGGTGCAGGATATGTTCCGCGCCTACGCTCGGAAATTTCCTCGTCTCCTGTACGGGCAAGAATGGTACGACGAGCGGCAGGCCCAGATTCGTGAGCTCGAGTCGCTCATCGAACAAGCCACTCGTCTTCAAGCAGGCAAGACCACCAATACCGGTGCAATAAAGCACCTCTCCGACGCGACAAACGATTTGCTGTTCGGTCTGGACTGGTGCAAAAACGTGCTGGAAGGCAAAGAGCTACCCTCAGGTGGCTTGGAGGAGCACATCCTCGATAGCATGGATCGCCATCTCGAGAAGCGAATCGTCCATGCCCGCGAGGCCGTTCGCCTTTTCGAAGCCGAGCAGAATGGTGAGATCAAGTACGAGACACCGGCTCGAACTCTGATCGTCCAGGCCGGATACGAGAGAAAGGACTTCCAGAAGGCCGAGGCGCTACTCAAGCAAGCGGTAGTGCAAGCGAAGAACCCTGACGCAGACACGAAACCGCTCGATCTCGTCCACGCTCTCTGCAGCCTGGCTCAGGTGTACCACCATCACCTGGGTAAACTGGCAGAAGCCGAGGCGCTATACATGGAGGCATACGCGCTCCAAGTGTCCATCGAAGGCCGAGATCATCTCAACACAGCAAAGACGTCCGGCAGGCTATCCAGCGTCTTGCTCGAGATGGGTCAACTGCGACGTGCGGTCGACTGCGCCAAGAGCCAGGTGGAGGTCGTGTCTCTCAGCTTGCCCGGCAACCTGTCAGACACCGTTCGCGCCATGGAGTGGTACGCCCACGTTCTCGAGAAGAACGGGCAGGTCGCGGAGGCAGAAGCAACGCTCAAGGAGAGCCTCGCTCTGTGCGATAAGCACGATTATGGATTGGCTTCGGGCCTCTACACGATCGACGCTCTGGATGAGTTGATCGAATTCCTCGAGCGACACCATCGCTACGAGGATGCAGTCGAGCTGGTCGACCGGGTGATTCGATTCCAGTCGGTAAGCACGTACGGAGAGTTCAAGTCGCCGGAAACGCTCCGAATGTACGCGCGCATTCTGCGCGCCCTGGGACACGACGAAGAGGTGGAAGCATTTCAACTGGAAGAGCGAGCCGCGGAGGCGGACGCCAGATACGCTCGACACCAGGCGGAGCCGGTGGTTTCGTGGAATGCGCTCGAGCAAGATCTCGAAGAGCGCCTGCTCGACGAAATCTAAACGAGGCATCGAACATGGTGCCGATTGGTCGAATTCTGTTCAAACAGAGGTCGACTATCTCGGCCCATTAACTAACCTACCAAGTGGCACTCTTCACGACTCAACCTTCACAGAGCAGAAAGGCTTGCACATGAACGCATTCAAGAGGCTTCAACCACGCCTGGACGCGTGGTACCGCTGGCACACCAACCCGACAAGCATCTTCGACAGCGGCTCCAACAAGTTCGTTGCGCCGGCTTTCTTCGCACTGGCTGGAGCCGGCCTCGCCGCAGCGATCTGCATCTCCCACGGCTGGCTCTGGACACTGCTCCCAGCGGTCTTCCTCGCTGCACTCATCGGCGGGGCAGTCGGAGATATCAGCTACGTGTACACCCTGATCTGCGACATCGCAATCGAGCGAGAACTCGCAGCTCGCCTGAAAGTGATCGACGACGCGGTCAAGGAGACCGAATCGATCATCAATCATCACGCACCGGAACTGGACAGCGTCCGACGCTACTTTACCAGAGTCAGGGCAAGGCTGGCGCAGATCAACCAGGTCTGGTACGACGATAGCATCGGCGCATGGTGCCTTCGCGTCCAGGAGTACATGGGCAGCGAAATGGCCATTCTGGTGCACATTCTCAACAAGGTGCACCGGTTGAAACAGCCGGACTGGAAGAACCTCGACGTGGAGCGCCACGAGGACAATCATGCGCACTGCGACCACCCAGGTGGTCCGGTCGAATCGCGATGGTGCTCATTCTGCTACGAGGAAGTCTACCGGCAGTTGGCTACGCCACTGCTCGAGACACTCCCTCAGAAGTCATGACGAGTATCCGGAGATTCCATAGTAACGGCAATCTTCGCGGTGACACGCCTACCAGAGAAGCGAGCGCTAAGCGACATTCTTGGCGGTGACGCTGCGCACGGCCCTGCAGACGTCCTTCTGCAGGGCGATACCGCCGAACTCGCCCGGGTCACAGTCCTCGCAGAGAAATGCCATGCCACGCTGGCGAACGGGAGTGGAACTCGCCGTTCGCCAGTCGCATTGCAACCCCTACAAACGCCGCAGAAAAGCGGTCTGGAGCACGGCTGCTCTTGACCGCTTTTCTGCCTTTTTCACTTCGCCGCCTTATCCTATCCTGTCTAGTACTACTGCCAGTAACACACTTACCACAAGCGCATCTTGGAGATTATAGGCAACTGTTCAAAAGCACTTTACGGTGGCTTGAAGACGGAAGAAGAGGACCTCACACATCCCAATCACCTGCCAAATTCTGACACTACTGCAGGTGCCAATAATACATCATCTTTTTCTTCCGAAATTGACTCTCGAAATCGGCGAAGCGGCTCTCGCCTAAAAAATATGCAGCCACTTATCCTGCCAGAAGATCAGACAGGACCTGCCAACAACGCGGTTTTTATCCAGAAAACCCCAGACATGACTGTCAGCGCTGTGATTGCGATTGTCTCCCATAGTGAACAAATGACCAGGAGGCACCACAATTGGTTCGTTGCTTTCACCATAAGGTTGAATAATCTGTTTTGTCGAGGCAACACCACCGATGTCGCCAAGCGTGTTGAGATCGTAGTACGGAGCTTCTTTGATATACGACTCTTCAAGCAGCTTTCCGTTGATAAACACACCCACACCATTCTGAATAGAGATGGTGTCACCAGGCAAACCGACGACGCGCTTCACGAACACAGGCGGACCTTCAGGGATGAAAGGCAGTCCGCCAATCGCCTGAAGCCATGGATTGTCGGGGATACCGGTCTCAATCACCGGAGGATAAAAGACGATGATATCGCCGCGCTCTATCTGTCTGTTGAAAAACCTGTTAGTGACCTTTTCAACGAGAATCCGGTCGTTGATATTGAGGGTGGGTTCCATCGAACTGGAAGGAATGTAGCGCGCTTCACCGAGAACCCCTTTGACGACCAGGAAAATCACGAATGCCATCAAGAAGGTCTGCACGACCTCCTTAATCATGGCTCCAGCTTTGTTTTGCGCTGGTTGCTGCTTATGATCGAGATCACTTTGCGCAGCGTCTGTAGGATGCGCGCCTTGCTGGCCTTCGGCATCCAACAAGTTAGTGTTGCTCGAGTCTGATTCGGATCTAACGGTATGGTCGTCCATAGCCTGCCCACGTGGTTGCTAAAGGGAATTTACCTGGTTGCGCCTCTAGTTGCAACGGGGAAAAACCTAATCCTATCATTAGAAACACGACTCGTGGCTGCCGCTGTACACCCACACAATTTACGTGTTTTCGTCAATCACCGTTACATAAGGGGCTCGCTCCGAATGCGAACACTTCGAATACGGCAAATCGGATCCTATTCGGATCCGCTCAAGTGGACTACGCAATATCTCAACTTTTTATTGCCAAGATGCGCCATTCAGGCAGGTGTCGAGGCAGTTGGTCACGTATGCAATTTGTACAGCTGGAACCTGGTGTACGGCTCGGAGAAAGGTATAGACACATCGAGAAGATCGGCTCCGGCGCCAACGGAACCGTATTTAAGGCATGCGATGAGCATCTTGACTCTCCTCGACAGAAGGGATCAGATCAGTTTGCAAGAAAGCACGTACATCGTCGATGCCTATTCATGCCTCGCAGGATGCGCGTTCCACGCGAATGATCTACAAGAGGCGCTCTCCCTGCGAAAGTATGCAGCGGCACGAGCAAGACAGTTTGGTCTGACAGACGCGGCATTGGGTCAAGAGCTTGCAGTCACGTATCTGGAATCTCAGATGAAATCCAGGAATGTCGCGCTTTCGAAGAAGCGCTCAAAATGATGTGGCCAATTGTGATTCGTTTACTCACAAAGCGCTCATAACTGACGCCACCACTAGTAATAGCACTGCCACTCGGAGGATTGAGCCCCCGAAACAAGTCTTGCATCGTGTAATCGATCTTCGAATACTAGGGGATAGCCATACCAAATCCGCGCCGAAACAAGGAAAAGCTGATAGGACACCCTCAATAGACATTTCCCAGTTGGCACGCAGGAAAGCCACTGCAGTGCGACAGATTACTCACAACCAAGTCGTTGGTCGGCTCGGTTCGATCAAACAACAAGCAAACTCTATTCAGGAGACGACAATGCGCACCCTGCGTCAAAAAACGCTCAAAGCGATGACGGACGGCCGCGAAAAGCGAAAACGCGACCTTCTCAACGAACGGAAGTTGAACAACCTCGAACAACGCAGGTTGGCCAACGAGATCATCCAGAAGATACCGGACAGGGCATTCAACGCAGCTAACGAAAAGAACCGATACGCTGTGATCATGACCGACGATGACGGTCCGGGTATCGTATTGAAGCAGGGAAGTATTAAACGCTACTGGTGGCGCAAGCCAGGAAAGGTGGATCCGCAATTTCTTGTTGGAGCCTCTCGAATCGTCTTCAACGCCTGCGCAAAAGCAGGTCTCGATCCCAAAGTCTACACGAGTAAGACACTGAGAATGAGTCGTTCTGCCACACTCGTCATGATCATTCCAGTGAAGACCTAACTGCTGGAATTTTCGAAGTGCGATACTGCCGACCCAACAACACCGATGCTTCGAGACCGGCTTCTCGGCGCGTTTTCAATCGGCAAAGGATTGCGAGGGGGCGACGCATCGCCCCCTTCTTAATGGCACGACGGTTCGACCTCGTCCCGATTTAGACCGCAAACAGAAACGGGGGAGCCTGAATCTACCTGCTGTTTATTATTTTATCTATTATAGTATAGAACAAATCAGCAGAAGCAGATCGGGAGAACAGGCTAGAACGCGCATGTACAGCGCGCCCAGCATTCCCGATCCACCTCCGCCGCACCGGACAGGACGAAAGACTCCTTCTGTGTAGCGCATCGCCATCCGCGATTCGCTACAGGGCGGCGGGACTACTCCATGTCCCGCCGCCCTGCATGCGAACAACTCCTACTCGCAGGCGAATCCCATCGCCGCTTCGACTCGGGCAAGCGTCTTGCCAGCCTCGCGATTGGCGCGTTCTGCCCCATCCTTCAGCAGGAGGAGCAGTTGCTTTTTGTCCGAGTAGAACTCAGCATAGCGCTTCTGAATCGGGGACAGCATCGCAACCAACGCGTCTGCGAGCAGACCCTTGAACTGCCCGTAGGCCATACCGGCGCAAGCTGCCGCGACGTCGTCACGTGTCCTACCCGAGGCGACCTGGTACAGAGTGAGTAGGTTATGGGCTTCCGGTCGCTCAGCGTTGTCGAACTCGAGTCCGAGCTTGGCGTCGGTCTTGGCCCGCTTGATCTTCCGCACGATGAGGTCCGGCGGATCGAGCAGGTTGATTCGACTGCTGTCATTCGGGTCTGACTTCGACATTTTCTTGGTCGCATCAGTGAGGCTCATGAGGCGAGCCACGTCTGCCACCACCAGCGGTTCCGGAACGCGGAAGATGTCTCCGCCGTACGAATTGTTGAAGCGCTTGGCGAGCTCGCGCGTCAACTCGAGATGCTGGCGCTGATCATCCCCGACGGGCACTACGTCAGCGTTGTACAGCAGGATGTCGGCAGCCATCAGCACAGGGTAGTCGAGGAGCGTGAGACAGACGTTATCGCCGTCGTCTCGACTCTTCTCCCTGAACTGAATCATTCGGCGCAGCATGCCGACAGTCGTGATGCCGCCGAGCAAGCGGGCGAGCTGCGAGTGAGCTGCCACCTTCGACTGAATGAACAGCGTTGTTTTCGTCGTGTCGATGCCGCAGGCGATGTACAGCGCGGCAGTCGACAGAGTGTGTTCGGCGAGGCGCTTGGCGCTATCCGCCTCGGTCAGCGTGTGCAGATCGGCTACGAACACGAACGATTCGTGCGAGTCCTGCAGTGCGACCGCGTTACGAATTGCGCCAAAGACAGTTCCCGATGTGTAGGGAACCGGTGGACCTTGCGCCGGTGATCATGCGTTTTCGTGAGGTATTCATGCGATGCTCCCTTGGGTTGTGCCGGTTGACCGGCGATGTGGCGAGATACGCGACTTAGGCGCTTGCCGATATCGCGTGGTGAAGTGGCGATCTTCCTTCACGGACACGGGTCATGAGTTATGCGTTGCGACTCAACTCACTTCTGCATGACCGCTACTCAGGAAGTTGGTCAACTTCGTAAACTAACGACACCGGCGATTGCCGATGTCGTCACTGGGTTTGCGTGGCGGCCTTACTTCTCAGGCCTCGAACGCCCGCGGGTCGTAGTCTACGTACGGTCGCGGGAAGTGGTGTTTAGGCGCCAACCTGTAGACATGCGGGATCTTGCAGGTGGCGAGGATCTGACGGTACGTCCAGTCGATGACGATGCGCCCGACGTACGGGAAAGCATGCCACCCTTGAGCCGCTCCAGCGAACGGTCCCTCATAGACGCCCGCCTCTCCGCGCTTCACCTGCTCTCTCGTCACGACCTTCTTGTCGAGCAAGAGGTTGAAGAACTTGTGGGATACGACACTGCAAGCGCCATGCGCCTCCCAGAAAGTCTCCCAACGTCCGGGGTGGTCCTCCTTGAAGCGCTTTACGCACCAGACCAGCCCAACTACCGTCGGGTCGGGTTGAAGTGCGCTTCGCACAATCTCGGAGTCCGTCCAGAGCACGTCCAACAGCTCGTCGTTGACGAGTCTCCGCACGACGAGCGACGCCTTGCGCTCTGTCTCCGGATTGAGCTCACAGCGGTAATCACCGCCCCGGACCTCCGGAGTGACACTCCGTAGCTCGGCGAGCATGCAGGACGCCGCCCGAAGGCGGCCGAAGTGACTCAGCTGGATCTGCGGGTAGTTGCCAAAGGCGCGTACCCGGCAGATGATCACTGACATGGTCTCCTCCAGGTCTTGAGTAGTGGAAAGGGTAAAGATGGCTCAGATAGAACGAATAATAAGAGCCTCGGGAAGATAAAGAGCACAACAGATAACTTGACCATAGCAAACGGGACAGATAAGAAACTAGTTCTGATCTGCAGAGCCCAGCTTCTCCGAGAGGCCTGCTCGTCAGCCCATGCCGCAGGCTGCGTGAGGCAGTCTGTACCCTGCCCATTCTTTGCAACAACGACATCTTGAAACTCTCTTCAATTTGCTGGCTCAGATAGCGAATTGGCAAAACCGCAAGATCACAAACACATTTCCAAGAATCAAACAATTTGCGGCCTCAAAAGAAGACCGCGAAGGCAGTTACGTGCACCCATTCTTGTCAAGCAGTAACATTCTGTGTTCACGCAGTTATGCGACATTGCATTGACCAGTGCCGGATTCTTAGCGTAAGACGCCTCTTCACTTCGACAATCGGATTTGTGTTAACGAACGCCTGACCAACACAACCACCACAAGCACAGCTATTCCGTCTGGCAGTCACGTGCTCTGTGGTCGGGCTCGATCGTCAACGTGAAGGCATCTGTGACCCGCTGGAGCCTCCAGCATAACTCAACGAAGGACACAACCATGCTCAACAGAATCCTCGCATCGCTGCTCGCCCTGCTCGTCATCTGCGCCCTTCCCGCCCTCGCACTGGCCGGCGACGGTGGTGCCGCGGGCGACGCGGAAGGAATGTCGACCCAGGTCAAGTGGGCCGCCGGCATCCTGGGCTTCGTCGGCTTCATCCTCGGAAGCGTCCCGTTCGACCGATACAACTACGGCTCCCAGTTCGACATGGGCGGCGCAGTGGTCGGTGCCTTGGCCGGCGCGCTGGTCGGTGGCGGCGTCGCGGAGATGCTCACGACGGGCGTGCTGCTGCCCGGCATTTTCGCCGCCGGCTTCGGAGCACTGCTCATCGTCATCCGCGTCATCAACATGATGGCCCCTCCGCCGCGCCGCTGAGTTGAGCGAGTCGACACCAATCTGCAGTGTGCACCAATGCGCACTCAACCGGGGTAGCGACTCTACTCACCTCTGAGTGGTCACGAAGCAAAAGGTGAGCATTGGTTCTCCGAGTCCGGATTGACTCGCATGTCGAATCTTGTTCGACAACCAATGCTCTCAAGGTTCCCCACATTGTTGTTTGCAATGGGACACCGTCGTACTATACGCCGGTCAGTGCTGTACGGCAAAACCGCGAAGACGCCCTGACGGAGGGCGCTTTCGCGGTTTTCCGCTTGAGTATCCTTCTCTGCTCCCATATAGTACTACTTGACTAAGTAATAAAATTGCCACTATTAGGCATCCCTAATCAAAAACCGCTGCAAAACAGCCGCAGCATTGCGGCATCCCTGCTAACTTAGATAATGCTTTTGCATTGCCGCAAAAGTTCGCCTATCGGAAAATCTGCACATCGAGGATTGTTGAAATGAAACCTAGACCCGCTTGGTCGCTATCGCTATTCCTCGTCATGAATTTAGCCTGCGCACCGTCTTACTCTCAGGCGCCACCCTCGAGACAACCGATCGCGACTACATCAAATTCAATTTCAAACTCCGACTCGAGACTCTCGAAATTCATCGTTCCCCTGAGATACGATCTGACGTTTACACCCGACCTGAGTAAATTCACCTATTCAGGCAAAGCTCAAATCGCCCTGGACATCAGCGAAAAAACCCATTCCATCACACTCAACGCGTTGGATTTGACCATCAAAAATGTAGAGCTCTGCGGAGCTGACGGTAAATCACAAAGAGGCGCATCGATACGATCGGATCAAGAGTTGGAGCGCGCTACGATATCGTTCCCCGACGAGATTGCGCCCGGACACTACACTCTCTCGATGGACTTCGACGGTATCCTCAACGACAAATTGCGGGGCTTCTACCGCTCATATTACACCGACGGCGGTGGCACAAAACATTGGCTCGCAACGACTCAGATGGAACCGACCGATGCACGTCGGATGTTCCCTTGCTTTGACGAACCTGAGATGAAGGCAGTCTTCAAGATCTCCACTGTCATTGATAAAGGTCTGGTCGCCATATCTAATGGGGCTATCAAAAGAGAATCCGTAGACGAAACCACTGGGAAGAAGACAGTAGACTTCGAAGACTCCCCAAAAATGTCATCATATTTGGTGGCACTAGTTATCGGCAATTTCAAGCATACCGAGAGTAAAACGGCTTGTGGCGTGCCTATCACAGTCTGGGCTCTCGAAGGGAAGGAAAAGCTCGGCAATTTTTCGCTCGACGAAGCATGCAAAATTCTGGAGTACCAGACAACATATTTCGGAATTCCATATCCGGGAAAGAAGCTTGATCTTATAGCCATCCCGGATTTTCGGTCCGGAGCGATGGAAAACCTGGGTGCCATCACGTTCCGCGAAACCAATCTCCTGGTCGACGAGAAGACCGGCAGCAATTTTCTCAAGCGAAACGCCTCGGAAATCGTCGCACACGAGCTGGCTCATCAATGGTTTGGAGATCTGGTGACCATGCGATGGTGGGACGACATCTGGCTCAATGAGGCCTTCGCCTCGTGGATGGGAGCAAAGACGGTCGACGCCATTCATCCCGACTGGCAGGTCGCCACGCGTTCCATATTCACGCGCAATGGCAGTATGCTAATCGACGAACTGAAAGCAACACGTGCCATCCATGCGGAAGTCAACGATCCCAAGCAAGCCGCGGAGATGTTTGACTCTATAACATATGACAAAGGCGAGTCGATCCTGTGGATGCTCGAAAGCTACGTAGGCAACAATAAATTTCGCGATGGCATTCAAAGTTATCTAAAACAACATCTTTTCGCGAATGCAACCGGCGAGGATCTGTGGCAAGCAATCGGCGCCTCGAGTGGCTTGCCCGTGCCCGAAGTGATGAAGACCTGGGTATTACAACCCGGATTTCCACTCGTGAGTGTAAAACGCGAGAATGGCAGTTTGAGCCTTTCTCAGCAGCGCTTCTTCGGATTACCCGAGATGCAGCCGGATAACTCACTCTGGAGGGTGCCGATAGTTGTTCGCGACATCAAGACAAAAAACAAAATAACACCACTTCTGGTGCAACAGAAAGAGGATTTCGCAATCGACAGAGAATGGACCAAAATTATCGTCAACGCTGGTGGACGAGGCTTTTACCGCACGAAGTATGAGGCGCAGGATTTGGCAGAGGTGCTCGAAAGATTCGATACACTTTCGATCGAAGAGCGACTGGCATTACTCAATGATATCAATGCGCTTGTCTGGAAAGGTTCACTGCCTGCCGAGAACAAGCTCGCACTGCTTCTAAAAACCGAGCACGAGACCGAGCCGCTCGTTCAAGAGAAGTTAGTCGACTGGTGCTCTCACCCGTTTATCTACCTTCAACCGGAGGAGCGTGGCGCATACCAAAAGCTGTTCGCCCGGCTCCTTCTTCCGGTAAAACAGACAATCGGTTGGGATGAGAAGCCCGGAGAACGCGACAGCGTGAAGGACTTACGACGGTCGGTCATGGAACTTCTGGGAACACGAGTCCAAGACCAGGAGACGATTAATGAAGCTCGAGCCCTGTTCGAGAACTACATGAAAGACAGACAGTCCATACCGCCGGACGTAGCCGGAGCCATACTGGCGATCGTCGCATACAACGGAGGCTCTGGAGAATACGATCGAATTCGCCAGGCGTTAAAGACTGAGACCGTTCCTGAGTTGGAAAAACGTTTTCTGACTGCGCTCACGAAGTTCGGCGAGCCCGCTCTTGTGGAGCGAACTTTGAATATGGTCCTCAGTCCCGAAGTACGAAGTCAGGACGGATTTCGCTTATTGTCCGGTCTGATTGAAGGTCACCGAACAAAGCATCAAACCTGGCAGTTCGTCAAATCTCACTGGTCGGAAATTACAACGAAATTTCCTCCCAGAAGTTTGACAGCTCTGGTATCAGCTTGCACCTCATTCGATCGCGCCGACGAAGAGGCTGACCTGCGCTCGTTTTTCAAACAACACGACCTGCCATATTCAAAATCCGCAATTGCAAGAACACTGGAAGAAGTGCACCGCCGGGTCGTCTTCCGAAAGGCGAATGAAGACACGATTCGAGCCTGGGTTACAAAGAAAGCCGCCGATCAAATCTCAAGCACCGGCAACTAACTAATCTTCCGGCGACTTTCGAACCTCCCAAACCCCATCGAAATTGCAATAAAGCAACTTCTTCTCGATACCGTCCACTTTGACGTACGCTCCCGGAGAGTACATCAAGCCTTCGTAATAGCAGTAATTTTCTACCCGACACTTACTCACTTTTGGCTTCGGTCGATCTTCTCGATCCTGGTTTTTAGCCATAACGTCACCTCATGAGATTAGCCGCCAGTGCCTATTTACCCTGCCCTCTGTGCTCTTCGATGATCTTGAGAATCTTGTCGTAGTTTTCTTCATTGTATTCCTGGCGACCATACTTGCCATGATAGGTCTCAACCATGCCGTTAATCGGGACGGCGTTAGGAATGAACAGAATCCACTTGGAGCCTTTCTTCGGCATCATTGTAGCCTCATCGAACTTCCAATCGGATGGCTTTTCTTCTCCGACAATCTTGTCGTGGAATTCGTATCTGACAGGCAAATCTTTGTTGAATGGAGCGCCTTGCAAATACTCGACAATTCTGTAATTAGCCTTAGGCGGCATGAAGTAGCTTATCGGGCGGGACTTATCGTAACCCTGATAGATCGCAACAACGATATTCTCCGACTTGAATGCGGTCTCATAATTCAGCGAAAGTCGGGATGAGTCGGCGTGCACTTTTGAGGCATCAAGCTCTACCCGTTTAACCGGATCCGGCCGCTTCGGCTCAACATAGGTATCTTCGTAAAGGCTGCGATCCACCAGTTCTTTTACTTTGTTCTCTATGAGGTTGTCATCCTGCGGCTGCTTAGCAAGCTTCTCAGCAGCTTTCGCTTCAGACTCTTCTCGTCCGGCATTGCGAAGGGCCTCGGCAAATTTCTTAGCGTATACCGCTTTCAATTCCGGATGCCTGTCGAACAACTCTTCAAGCGCCATCAATCCCTGATCCCAATTCCCAGACTTGATACTGGCAAGATAGAGACCGAGATAGAAGTCCTCATTTTCGCGGTCAAATCCAATTAGCGCGCGGTATCCAGAGATGGCAACGTTATATTTGCCTTCCTGCAGAGACTTAGCAGCAAGGTTGGCTCTAACAGCTATGTTCTGCGAACCCCACTGTTCGACGCGCTCTTCTTTCGTGGCCGCGGAGACAGACCCAACCGACACCATACAGGTGGCGACACAAGAGGCTATCAACCAGTGCAAACGACTTTTTTTCATGGTAATCCCCCAACTACCTGGCAACCAACCCAAGAATGCCTTCAATTTCACATAGTACGAAATTATGAAATGGCGCGCATCAACCTGTGAAGTCAGACCAAGGATTCAATCTCTCAACTCATATGCCACGTTTCATTGCAAACTTAATTGTCGATCGGCTTGTTGGCCGAACCTCGAAAGGATAGACGCATTTACCAGACGCC
>CAYQKX010000091.1:0-19781 GCA_964418155.1 uncultured Candidatus Obscuribacterales bacterium
GTATCACTGACTCTATAAAACCAAACGCAGCGGTGGACGGAATTGTTAGTTCCGCTGTCTTACGCTCGTGGTTGCGACTATGGCTCTGACTCACGCTCGCATTGAGTGCGGAGACTGGACTGGGCTCATCTCTGAATCGCGCGATCATCCGGGTATAATGGTTTAGCTTGGATCAACCCTTTTTCTGCAGTACTTGAATGGCGAAAATTCTTCTTGTCGAAGACGATACAACCGTTTCCTTGATGGTGGAGAACATGCTTGTCCACAAGAGACATCAGGTGGATGCAGTCGATGACGGGAAGAAGGCTATAGACCTCTTGCGTTCGAATGTCTACGACCTCATCATCGTGGACTGGGGCCTACCTACGAGGTCGGGGATTGAGGTGAGTCAATGGTTTCGTGCAAGTGGTGGCACTGCGAAGATTTTGTTTTTGACCGGGAAAGTCCATATTGACGAAAAGGAAGAAGGGTTTGGCGCGGGCGCTGACGATTACCTGACCAAGCCCTTCGATTTGAAGGAGTTGATACTGAGGGTAGAGGCATTGCTCCGTCGCCCAGAGCCGATCAAACCGGATCACATGGCGGTTGGCGAATTAAGGCTAGACCGTCACACAAAGAAGGTTTTCAGGAACGATTCAGAACTCTATCTAACTGAAATGGAATTCGCGTTATTGGAATTCTTCATGGTCAATCCCAATAAAGTGTTTACCAACAAAATGCTGCTTGAACACGTATGGCCTGCTGATTCAAGTCGGTCCCCGGACACGATCCGAATTGCAATCAACAAACTTCGAAAAAAAATTGATGGCTCAGACAAAGAGCAGAATTCATTAATCAAGAACGTCCACGGCCGCGGCTACATGCTCGAAAATCTTTGACTATTAGCATTCCGGAATATTTTTGCATCGCTTTTTATAGCGAAGTGCTAATATCGGCAAAAAGTGAACGGCATTGCAGTGGAGGCGGGGTGTAAAAATGCCTCCTTCTGCAATAGCCTTTCGCCGTACCTGGGTGGAAAACAACTATGTCTCTTTTGGATAGAGCCATGCAAGAGGAGGCGGGTGTAGACACCTCCTTTTGCAATGTGCTCTGGGCCGCATCTCGACATAAAATCTACTCTCTAATTGCGATAGTCTTCGCCTGTGGTGCCTTGCGGTGCCTGCTGGAGAGGGGGAAGCCCTAGCGGTGGTGGGATGTGCAGTTGTTGATATCGCCTGGCTCCTTCAGAGTCGAACTGAACGCTAGGACCAGGTGTGATGCCCAGCGAACGGATGTATCGTTCTGCTACGTTGCCAGGCTCTATTTTGCTCGTGTCCTTCGGCCGGTCTTTTACTGAATTGGTTATGGCATTCAAATCCTTGCCCATTGACTCGACTCCGCGCTCGACTGTCCCCAAATCGAAATCGATGATAGCATTGGCTAGACCAGTGAAACCCGTCTCCTGAGACCCTTTGTACATGATGCTTAGCTGTCTTATGTCTTCCAGCGAGACCGAGGCCAAGTTATTGTTTTGCGTGAAACTCTCGGTTTTTTCAACGGTGACATTTGTGTTGTCTGCCTGCCTTAAGTCACTTGGAGATAGGCGGAATGGCTGTTGAGATGCATTACTGTTGCTCATCTGAGCCTCCTGAAACATAGAAGATGTTGGTAAGTTTTGAGGGGCGCTGGCGATGTTGGTATGTTAGCCATTCGTGATTGTTAGAGTGTTCCTCTTGTGTAATCAGTATGTAACCGTGCCCGGTACGCGAAGCAAAAATGGCTGCTGGGTCGTTGTTTTCAGGCACGAAAACGTTTAATCTCTGGGTAAATTCAAAGCATGGCGACGGTTACGGTCTGAAGTTTGCGACTCTCCTCCAAAATCTTGCTTCTTATCTCGATGCCGCTGGCGTTTCAAGTTGGCATGTCGTTCTTTCTCTTTCAACAGATAAAGACCACGGAAGCGAAGATCGAGCATGAACTCTCGAGGAAACGGATAGTCGCCACGCTCGATGAGATTCAGCATCATCATGTTTACAGCATTGCGGCGGCAGCATTCTTCAGTGTTAGCAAAGACCCTGCGGTTGGCGAAAAACATCTTGCGGAATTGAAGCAGCTAGCCAGCGAACTAAAGCGCCTGCGTGAACTTACAGCGTCAGATCCAGAGCTTCTAGATAGCACGGTCGAGTTGCAAAAATCGATAATGTCGGTTGTTCCATATGAGATGATGATGCGCCGATTGTCCTTGATGGAGTCTGCACCGCGGATCGATGAGTCGCGCAAAGCCAGGCAGCTGATCAAGGAATCGATGCAACTTCTGGAGGCCTATCAGGCGAAGCTATTGCCGCCTGTCAACGATATCAACTCGTTTAAACGAACGGCATGGCAACTTCAATTAGAGCTTGGACTGGCACTGGTCGTGGTGGTTGGCCTAACAATCGTGTTTTTATATGGATCGCAGGCCTACGTTTTATCTGCGCTAAAGGTGTTATTGAAACAGATTGAGCGATTCAAGATTGGAGAATCTGTAGTTCCGATTATAGATACAGGTGACGAAATTGCCGAGTTGGAAAAAGTCGTATGTGAATCGGCAAATCGAATCGTCGCTTTGGAAAGAGTCAGGCGCGAGCTATGCTCGATCGTGTCTCACGACATTCGAGCACCGATGACCTCGGTTGGCGGATTAATCACGTTGCTCGAAGCCGGAGCTCTGGGGGAGTTGAGACCTGAGCAGGAGATGTTGAACAGCCGGCTCAAGATTGTCTGCAATAACCTTGGCGGCGTTCTCAACGACATTCTCGATTTAGATAAACTTCGCTCCGGGAGATGGAGTTTTACCGTAGGCGAGCATACAGGTGACGAGATCAAAGAAGTGGTTCGGGCGCAGCTAGACAGCGCAGGCATCTCCGTGAAGCGCCTGGAGTACAGGACCGATTCTTCGTTTTTTCGCTGCGACCCAGAGGCTGTGGCGAGATCTGCAGTGTCGCTTGTTCATGCATTCGCGGACGAGCAATCTACAGTTCTTATTTCCTGCGGTGGCGACAACATTTGCAAGGTCGATGTCGACAATTGCAATCCATCGGTTGAAGGCGAGGAGCATAAACAGAAGACAGCTCTTGCCCTGGTCAGGCTATTCTGTGAACAACAAAACCAAATTTTGATTGTTGGTACCGAATCCGGTGTTACTGCATTTTGCATTCGCGACGCTGGCGGAACTTCTCCTCTTCCCAGCATTGTTACTACTAATAAGGATGGTAGCACAAAGAAATCGTTCGAGTTTTCGCAGATCGGATTGACCCTTCTTATGCTCATAAGCAGACCAATGGCTGTCTCCGCGATTGCAGTGATTGTTCTTGGCGTAGTCCTCAATCAGGTCGGATCTGAGATCGCGCGCGAATTCGTCTCTCGAGAAATCGTGCACAACACTACCAGGCTGGCGTCTGATATGACGCATCTCATGCTCGTTTCCATCAGACGAATGCCGGAGGAGGATCGTGAGACGCAGGCTGTCCGAGAGAAAATAAAAGCAAAAATCGACTCTGACGTCGATTCGCTGAAGAAATTGGAATCTAAAGCGAAGGTGAGACGCTCCGATGAAATGGCTCTCGTCGAAAACAAGGTCGACAAAATGAAGAAGCTGTCGGACGAGATGACGCAACAACCGCTCGTTAGTCTGGGCGCGACCATGAAGAAGCTTCTCAAGGAAGGCGGGATGACGTCTACAGTATTTAGCAAAGCCGGGAGCCTGATTGCCGATCGTGAGGAGCTGGAGTCGGTTCATGCGCAAGCGATGGTGAAACTGCGCAACGATGGCCTGATTGTGCTGATCGGTGGCTCGATCATCACAGCACTTTTGACGATCCTTGGTGGTGTTCAGATCTCTAGAGGGTTTATCGTGCGCTTCGAAAGCGTCGCGGACAATGCGCGCCGACTCGCTCGCAACGAAGCACTGCAAGCACCCAAGTCCGGAGACGACGAGATCGCAGAGCTCGACAGGTTCTTCTTCGATGTAGCTCTCAGCATCGAGCAACTCGAAAAAGAGCGAAAGGAGCTTTCTGGTCTTCTGCGAGAACAGTTGAAGATGCCGCTGGTGGCGTTGCGAGAGGGATTCACTCTGCTGTTCAACGATGCCGATGAATTGTCTCCAAAGAGCAAACAACTAATTCAAAGGACACTTGCGGAAATTCAACGCTTGAATGATCTAGCCGACGATCTGTTAATACTGGACTCACTCGAGCAAGATGGAACGGTCAGCCTTACCGTTACTGTTGCAGCCACCGACACTTCGCTTATCGTGGACCGTTCGATTGATGCGGTATCGCCGATGGCTGCAATCAAGAAAATTGAGATTCAAAGAATAGGAGAAACAAACTTTGCGGTTAATGCCGACGCTGCGCGTTCAATCCAGGTAATTGTTAACCTGCTATCTAACGCAGTAAAGTTTTCCCCAGAAGGAGGGACCGTGAAAGTGGCTGTTGAAGAGGATCACGGGATGGTGCGCATCGCCGTGATCGATGAGGGAAGAGGTATCCCGCGGTCCGAGTTCGACCGCATTTTTGTCCGATTCGATCAGGTGGAGGAAATAGACCGAACCAAAGGAAGTGGGCTCGGTCTATTCATTAGTAAAAAGCTCGCTGAGGCTCAGGGCGGTTCCATCGACTTTGAATCCACGGAGGGTGCAGGCAGTATTTTCTGGCTCCGGCTTCAACTGACTCAGGCAATTGAGGCCGGACGCAGCTAGAGTATCCCTTCGAAGACGAGGTCACCGCTTGTGGTGCCTATGTTTTTCCCTGTAATATCGGTGGCAAAATGACTCGATGGCAAATCAATTAACGTTGAACCTTCTGATGCAAGCGCGTTGACAATTCAGTTCAGTTATCGATGGACCATGCCGGTTATCTCAAGAATGAGAAACCACGTCGCCGCGATTAATATAGCGATAGTGACCGCGCTCATCTTGCAGACGAGGCATACGTAAAGCAGCAGTCCCAGTAGGAATTGCCATCCGTCGACCATGCCTAATGCTGGAAGAATGGAACTGAAGTAGACTATCCCAAACCAGAGTGTTCCTGTGAGTGTGAGAAATAAAAGCGCTAAGAGCTTCATGGTTAGTCCATTGAATAGGTATGTTGAGTCGGTTAAGTTTGTTGAACAGTTTTTTGTAAGAACGATTTGAAGAACAGCTTGCTAATAACCGATCAGTTGCAGATGCATGATCAGCCCTTTCTTTAGGTGATGATAGTCACTTTAAAGAGTTTGATTGTGGGCAATTAGAGATGGAGTTCGGAAATCTGCTTTGTTAATCGAGCGATGTTTGTCAGGTCGACCTTAGCGAAGCTTGTCAGGCAATTGCAATTCCCATTCTTCAAATTAAACAGTGCGATCATTTGATTTTGCTGACTGCCAGCCTGCGATGAAAAATACACCTCGATTTGAGTTGCCTGGTTCGTGAAGCCTTGCGGAGTCAGCGGAATGCAAATCGAGTGCTGATTGCTCAGCTGGCGGTGTTCAAATTGTACGGTAGCTACGCAGATCGAACAGATCAAGCCCGATATCGAACTCACAGAGATCGCCTGCTTCCAGCTGGCTTCTCCGCGAGACCCGAACGTTCGCTAGTCCGGACGAAGAAGCATCCGCCGCTTTTGCAGAGCTAGCGAGTGGCAAATCGATGCCATTGGTGGCACAGGGTTTCTGCCGAAAGCCGAGTGGCGTTCAATCTGAAAAGCAAATGTCATGCATCCCCGCTAAATTCGGTGGAGTCGACACTTTTGGTTGACTTCAAAATTTGTGGAGAGAGTTCCATGCCGAAATCTGACTTGTTGGACATCTATCTTGCGCTTTTATCGAATTCGAATCTTTCGGAGAACAGTCGCCGAGAGTATGAGTCGCGGGTGCGACGGTTTATTGGGTTTGTCTCCACACATTGTGAGAATGGTCAGGCTCTCTACCAAGCCGATCTAGACACATATGTAGAGGTCGAGCTTTCTACGCTCTCCAGGCAAACAGTGCGCTGTTACATGGTGGCAATCAAGCACTTTTCAGATATGTTAGGTCTCGATTTGAATATTCCCAGTGTGACGGTCGAGCAAGAAAAGGCTGCCCCCATACTATTGCCGGAAGAATTGACCAATTATCTGGTCGAGACCAGGAAATCACGATCGCTTAGAGACCAGGCGATTGTCGCTTTGATTTGTACAACGGGTGCTCGGATGCGTGAGATTCGGACAGCGAAAGTCCGGGACGTGTTGCACTTCAAGTCTCGAATTCGTTCGTATGGAGCTACAGGTAATTATCCCGAGATAGACTGGGCTGATGAGGTATTGGATGCGTGGCTGCTCTACCATCCAAGCCGCTATGAACCAAATGCCAAATTGTTTTGTAGCAAAAATCAGCAGCCTCTATCGCGGCATGCTCTCGATTTAATTGTTAGAAAACTGGGATGGAAGGCGCGTTTGTTCGTATCGTTCGAAACTTTGCGCAACACACATTATGCGTCGATCTGTTTTTCACCCAAATCACGTTCATATCAGGATAGTTTAAGGGAACTCAGTTTCTATAAGTCTAAGTCAATCCAAATGGCGGTGGCGACTGTCCCGCCGCAAGAGTTAGTCGTATTTCCCGCGCAACCTGGTGTTGGAGTTACGATTCAGTAGCTTGGCTGATTTGCTCGAGCGTAGTAGCGGAATCGTGGATGCTCAGGGGGTAAGCAGTGCTTTGCTTCAGAACCCCCATGGATTCAGGGCTGAGCGAATGTGTTTTTTCGCTTTGCTTCGAATTCATTGGAACACAGCCGCATCAAAAGCCGAGTTGGGAGGATTGGTAGAGTAAAGTGCGCGGCGATATTTCTGAATTGCTCAATATCGTGGAGAAAATTTTGTTGCGGAAATAGTCTGTTAGAGAGCGTCTCCAGGATTTGCGAACATTTCGCTTGATAAAGGTTTGTCGAAAAACTTTAAACATCGGATAAAGTAGAGCAATACTCGACCGCCGAGGCGCCAGGGAAGCTGAACAACCAGCTTCGCTGATTCGGCGTGCCGACGCACCCTTGGAGGTAACGCACATGGACGGAAACTTCGACAATGCCAACGGTAGTGGCTCCGATCAATCGGTGTGGACAACTGTCTCTCAGAACATTGCTGCAAACCAAATCAAAGACTTCACGCTGCGCAAGATTAGATTCAACGGAACCTTTAAATCGGTTGTTGACTGCACATTTCCCCAGAGTTCCTCGAAATAGTGAAGAGTGCATTAACCGAATACATGAAGTCCAAGAGGATCGGCGTCGCGGTGCTGAAGAAAAGCGAGGCTGTGGCAGTCGGATTCGTTGATGGGCATTTGAACATGATCCACGAGAAGAAGAAAGTTGGTAAGAGCAAGTAGCTGCTTCAACGAGATATGGCTAGTTCGCCGATATCGCTTCGGTAGAAAAATGGTGCCTCATAGTGAAATGACGCCTCATAGAGAAGTCGGCTGAACGCAAAAATGCGTTGATTAAACTCGAAAACGCATTGCAGCGTTGAAATGCGATATCTTGCGCTGTCGGCGTGGTAATGAAATATTGTCGAACGACATCGAGGTGGGCACGCACACATATGAGTATTAGTGAGAGCGATGATGCAATCCTCATTCATCAGGGTATGGCAGATGCATCGTCTGCCGTGCCAATCGGCTCCGATAGATTCCTAGTCGTCACGGATGAAAAGAATGTTTTTCAACTGTATAGAAATGATCAGTCTGGATCCTTTCTATATGAGTTTCCATTCTCCAGTTTTCTCAACATAGATAGTGCCAAAGATGAGGCTGACATAGAGGGATCTGCAACCGTAGGTGATATCACGTATTGGATCGGTTCTCACAGTCGGAATTCACAGGGGCGTCTCGCACTTAGTAGACATCAACTTTTCGCCACGATTATTAAAGACAAAGGCGATCATGTATTGATCAGACAGGTAGGGCAATCGTATTCAGGTCTGCTCTACGATTTGATGCGAAACGAAGAATTCTCGAAGATGACTGTTGAGCACCTGGACATCGTGGAGAATTCTATGCTTTCTTCGAAGAGTCCTGGTGCGGTCTCGATCGAAGGTTTGAGTTCTAAGCACAATAAACTCCTGGTCGGATTTCGCAATCCTATTCCTGAAGGGCAAGCGCTGGTCGTCCCGATTTCCAATCCGCTGGAAATCGTACTTTATGGAGCGCATGCCGAATTCGATGAGTTCATTCGGCTGGATCTCGAAGGTCGTGGAATTCGCAGCATCGACTATTGGCCTGAGCGAGATTTTTTCGTCATTGTCGCGGGGGCATTTGATAAGACCAGCGATTTTGCCTACTTTACCTGGAGCGGACATCGAAAGCACCAGCCGCAGAAGCTGCACACGAAGGGTCTTGATATGCTGAATCCGGAGGCTCTGGTGTTCTATCCCGGTCTCAGCGACAAGATGCAAATTATTAGTGACGATGGGGTTAAGAGTGACAAGAAGTCTAAACACCATCTGAGCTTCAGGAGTGTTTGGGTCGAGGTCTAAGCTCTAGGCTACGCCGCATTCTATTTAACGTCTTTTTTCGGTGCTGGCGGTTCTGGTAAGTCGTCGCTTTGCGGCGCAGGCGTCTCTTTGATGAGGGTTCTCTAAATCTGGACTGGACATAAAATGAGCCGCAGCGGGCGTTTCCTATTTATCAGCGTCATGGTGAAGCCATCATTTTTCGTTCCGTCGTTAACATCCGCCAGGCAGATTTTTTACCCGGCTGTCTATGACAGTCAGTCGGTTGCTTGGTTAGGCACCAACTGTAGTGTCATGAAGCAGAACGCCGGTAGCCAACTCTGCGTTGGTATGAGGATATTGGAGCAGGGTGTCTTCAGACATGGGACCAAGTCGTTAAGTTCGTGCCTCGAGAATACCCTTGAGATACTTAGTTAGTGCGGTCTCTTCATATCGGCGAGTCAGCGGTGTGGAGAGGGCTAAGAGTAGTGCCATCAAGGCAGACCCTAAGCTGAATTGTGGGGAGGCTTGACCTGTAGCTATCGAGAACATCACGCATATACCGATCCCAAGAAGAATGAAGGGCAGAATGACCAGGAAATAGTACGGTGTCAGCGCGAACCGATAAGAAATCCGGCTGCCTGAGCCGAACTCCGTCACCTGTCCATGGAGCTGCCGACTAAAACACTGTTTTGGAATTAGCCTTTTTCCGATCTTGAATGTATTTCCATTGATCGAGGAAGAATAGGTGATGCGATTGCCGTATCTCTTCGCCAACGGTTCGTCGCTGGCAATGCCTCTCTCGATTGCCGTTAGAAGCTCCGCAGAAGAGAGTCTGCTCGTAAGAATGTTGGGACTGTGAACAAGAGAATCTGTCATTGACGTATTCTTCGTTGCACCGCATACGGTGCAACGGCTGCTGGGTAAATTTTAACGCCAGAAATTCATGGCTCAAAACGATTATAATTGAGCCGTCTTGACAGCCGCGCGATCTTCACTTGGGATTAATCTTTTGGAGAAAACGGACAAATTCCTTTCCGTTTTCGCTGCCGGCTATTCGCATTTTTCTAGCAATGATTCATTCGAGATTTTGCCATCTCACGACCAGCTCATATTTGAGTTGTATATTTCACATGGGACCCTGTAGAAAACGGGTGGGATGGCGATGAGCAATGATAGTTTGCATCTGCAAAGTGCAGGTGAGGATTCTTCTCCTGGTTTTAGTCCGATTCACGACCCGACCTTTTCCGACTATCGGTTGGGTGGTGTGCCTCCGGGGAGCACGTCTAGCCAAGAAACGAGTCAACTCGAGCACGATGTTCGTGACCCAAAATTTACTAACACCGACAGACTCGAAGGCGATCAAAATGGCTCCAACATTCTTACTATTAGAGATTGGTATGGCGAGTTTCAGTCACCAGTAACTGAGAGCAAACTTTTTCAAAACAATCAGAATAACGACCACCTGGACCTCGCACTTCTAGACCTTGCTTTTGATGCCGTCGAGTCCGATGCAGCCAAAAGTGGAGGTAAGGACGCGCCGGTACCACCAGCGCCACCGGTCGGAGAGGATAATCCGCATGTCGACCTGTCTCGATACGATCGAGAGACACAGGAGCTAATCAAGAAAGATGGCAGAGGCGCTCCGCTCACGCGAGAAGAGCGAGTGAAGCTCGAGTCGCTTGATTATGAGAATCCGGCGGAAAGAGAGCTTTACCAAAAGCTGATGATCGGAAAGATTACTCGTGATGAAAAGGCTGGTTATATCGGGATTCAGGAATTCAATCCGTCTTTTGATAACAATGCAGAGCCGAGCGAGCTCGTCAAAAAGGAGGTCCTCGGGACCATCACACGGGAAGAAATAGCAAAGCTCCACGCCTATCGCGAATTTCGTTACGACAATCAAGCTCGACAGCGCGAGCTTAGCACAAAGGAATTCCTGAAAACTGCGACACCTGCAGAACAGGCTGAGCTGAATAGTTGGCGAGAATTTCCTCTAGCGAAATTTGGACGAGCAAGAAGCCTAGTCGTGAAGGAACAAACGACAGGATTGACACCGACTGAAACAAAAGAATTGGCAGCAGAGAGAGAAAAACCGCGAATTCCAATTCATGGTGCATTTTCGATTGTTGCTGATGGTGACTCGCCTAAGGTCGCGCTGCCGTCGGCAGGACCCCGGGCGGAGCGTGTAAAAGAAATTGCTAAGCGGGAATTTCCTGATAATCCAAAAGCGCAAGATCTCGTAGTGAAGTATATGCATGGAATACTCACCCGCGCAGAAGCCGCTAATCTTGGTGCTCTTCGCGAATTTCCTGATGAACCGATACCTCGACAGCTACAAGAGAAGGAGGCCATGGGAACCATTAAGCCTGTGGAGAAAGCCTATTTAAGCGCTTGTCGAGAATTTCCTTCGCACCTTCCAGGTGCTCCAGATGCCCGGCGCCTGGCTGCACTTGAGACCAATGATTCGATTTCCGCCCACGATGCCGCCGTCCTTGCCGGCCACCGGGAATTCAGCGGAACTTACCTTGGACTCGATATACCAGTACCAAAAGATGCAGTTGTGCTTGCTTCTAGAGAACGAGAAGGCACTATTAGTGGTGACGATGCACGGCGTTTGGTCGAAGTTCGAGATACATACAAGCGTGCTCGGAACAAAGCAATGCAGGATTCTACCCCTCCGCCTCCACCCATGGAGCCTACTCCTCCACCAATTCTCAATGCTCCGCAACCGACAATTCGAAGACGATGACCGAACAAATCAGAATCGTGTAGTACGTTGACAGCTTGAGCCAATCTACGCCTGCTGAATCATCGGCGGTGGCGAAGATTTCTTAGAGACGTACCCGAACGAATTTGGTACATTGAACCAATGTTCGCATGGAGTTGGCTCGTGATAAAAAACGCATTGATTTTGTCCGTCGCATGTTTGGTATTAGCCGATTCTGCCAATGCATACAAGAGTGAGGAGGAGACCCGCTCCATCGGTGGCTATAAAGTCGTCTTGTACCACTTCGAGTGGAACGGCAAATCCGGCAAGGTCCTGCAAATCTGGAAAGGCAGGAAAATGGTCGTCGAAAAGCGCGCCGAGTATCAGTACATCCATTCGCTGGACAAGCAAATGGAGTCATTTTCGATCAAGCCCACCGAGCCAGTTGTGGTAAAAGACCTGACAGGTGACGGCGTTGCCGATTTGATAATCGAGGAATGGTCGGGCGGCGCACATTGCTGCTACACCTACGATATTTACTCTCTTTTCCCGTCGAAACCAAAACGCATCTGGCATAAGTATCTCGGGAACGGTCACCTGGAAGTTAAGTTTCCGAAAAAGGGACTGCCCGAGCTTCTGGTGGAAAACGAAACTGATTATTTGAGCTCGAAATGTGATTTGAACGAAATGCCATTGGATGTCTATCAGTGGCGAAAAGGTGCATTCCGACTTGTTCGCAAAAATGTACCTCATAAGCGACCCGAGTGAGATGTTTCCATCAGAATACTCGGGTGCGATACTACGAACGGTATCACTATGGTAGCTGAATACGAGCGTTAGATTTGCCGGTCCGTCACTAATGTACGAGTGCGGCTCCTCTGCGCGGGCGGTTGCTAAGCACCGTCGACTGATCCATGCGAAAGATCGGCGAAAAAATTGGTTGCATGTTGATATCCGTCTTCACCTCCGTGGTGATGGTTTTCGCAGTTCCCCGGGAGTGTCTAAGTATCCAAAACCATACCAACCGGATCCCGTGGATACTGCTCAAGCGTGCCAAAAGAGCGAAATTAATGATCCAATTTTTGAAAATTGGCGCGAATCGCATTTTTTTTTTCGAAGTCGTACTAATATCTGTTCTGTTGGCCTCGGTCGACCTTGGTTTCCATGTGAAAGGCAAATGGTAGGTTTATGAAGTTCAGACATGTTCCGCTGTTACTATCGATGAGCGCCGGATTGATTTTCGCTTCCAGCGCTTCGGCTGCTGACGCTCCGAAAATTGATTTTCCTGCTGCGAGCCCCAGTTGCACCTTGAAGCAACGCGTCGGCTTGACCGATGTCGAGGTCACGTACTCTCGACCTGGCGTAAAGGATCGCCAGATTTTTGGTGGTATCGTACCCTATGGGAGAGTATGGCGTACCGGCGCTAACGGCGCCACGAAGATCTCGTTCAGCACCGACGTGAAGCTCAACGGCAACAAGGTTCCGGCAGGCACATATGCATTGATGACAGTCCCAGCAAAAGACGATTGGACCATCATCGTCAATAAAGGTTCCGAGCAGTGGGGCAGCTATAAGTATGATGAAAAAGCTGATGTTGTGCGCTTCTCCGTGAAGCCCACTGCATTGACCAAACCACTCGAAACATTCACTATCGAGTTCAACGAAATTCGCGATGAATCATCGAATATCAATCTCGCGTGGGAAAAGACGCAAGTCCCGATAAAATTGGAAGTCGATTATGTCGACAAGCTCACGTCGGAAATCGAAAAGGTCATGGATTCTGACGATCAGAAGAAGCCATACATGCAGGCTGCCTCGTTCTATTACAACCACGATAAAGACATGAAGAAAGCCAGCAAGTGGATCGATGCTGCGATCGCAGAGCGTGAAGCTCACTACATGGTCTACTTGAAGGCTGAAATCCTTGAAAAGCTAGGCGATAAGAGTGGCGCACTTGCAGCGGCGAAGCGTTCGAGCGAGTTATCCGAAAAAGCCAACGACGCCGGTTACGTCAAGCTTAACGAGTTACTGATCAAGAGGTTGCAGTAATCGCGAAGAGTGCATTGCGATGAGCACTGCCAATAACTGGTTGTCCCTAGTCAAAAAGTCTCGTTGCGCAATTACTTTGTTGTTTTGCGCAACGTCTCTTTTTTCGAGTCCCGCGATAGGAGCGGATATGAAGATTGAGTCTCCGAAGGCAATTGTTCATGAGCTGGAGAGCTTTCAGCAACTCGGAAGCGTCTTGTTCATCGCGGCACACCCGGATGATGAAAACACCGAACTCTTAGCCTACCTATCACGCGGGCGAAAGTATCGCACCGCTTATTTATCGATCACTCGCGGTGATGGTGGTCAAAATCTTTTGAGTGCAGATCTTGGGGAAAAACTTGGTGTTGCTAGGACGCAGGAGCTCCTCGCTGCTCGGCAGATAGATGGTGCACAGCAATTGTTCACCAGGGCTATAGATTTTGGTTTTTCGAAAAGCTACGAAGAGACGCTTAATATCTGGAACAAGGACGAGGTCCTCTCGGATGTCGTGCGAGCTATTCGAGTCTTTCGTCCCGATGTGGTGATCGCTCGATTCTCACCGAAGCCGGGTGGAACTCACGGGCACCACACAGCATCGACGATACTCGCATTGGAAGCCTTTAAAATGGCTGGCGATCCGAAGGCATTTCCGGCGCAAAAATTGGCTCCGTGGCAGCCGAAGCGGCTCGTATGGAATGTATCGCCGTGGCAGAAAGACAAGATTTCGGCGAGCGATCACACAATTAAGATGGACGCCGGCGGGAATGATTTTGTATCTGGGCAGAGTTTTCACTCTCTTGCCAATGAAAGTCGGGCAATGCATAAGACGCAGGGATTCGATCAGTACAAGATTCCTGGTGGTCATGGAGAACCCCGCATAGAATCTTTTCAACTTTTGGATGGCGAGCCGGCGACCAGCGATATCATGGACGGTATCACTACAACATGGTCCCGTCTGAAAGGTGGCGCAGAAATCGACAACGAGATTAAGCAGATAATTGCCGCATTCGACTTGCAGAAGCCCGCTTCGAGTGTACCTGGTCTTCTTGATTTACGTAGTAAGTTGATTCCGCTGGCAGAGCATGATCCGATTGTTCGGGAAAAACTTTCGAGCCTGGATCACATAATCAAGGCCTGCCTGGGTCTGAAAGTCGAAACAACCATTGAAGCAAGTGCTGTCGTGCCGGGCGAGCCCATGCATTTGCAAACTACCGCTAATCTTTCCAAGCAACCGGGCGAGATACCCGTGAAATGGTTGTCCGTGCGTTTCCCTGATTTGAAGAAGGAAGTATCGCGCAATGTCGTTCTCAAAGTAGGTGAGCAATCTTCTGTATCCACAGTCGAGAAATTGCCGCCTTCTACTTCGCTGACGCAACCGTACTGGTTGAGAAAGGAAGGGACACCGGGGCTCTTTCACGTAGACGATCCACATTTGATTGGTACTCCCGATGATAAGCCTTACTTCCCGGTGGAAAACACCTTCGAGATTGGAGGGCAGAAAATCACGATTACAGGTGAGCCTGTCCAGGTAAGTACTGCTGGTGATGGCACCCTGTCAAAGCGAAAGCTAGATGTAATACCGCCTGTCTCGCTTCGGTTTTTGTCGGATGTTCTCGTTATGAAACCTGGTGGAGCGCGTTCCGTAGACGTTGAGATAGAGTCTTTCCGAACTCAATCCACTGGAACCGTGACGCTCGAGTCACCTGCAGGCTGGCGAATCGAGCCGGCTAAGCAAACCTTCGATTTGCCAAAGGTCGGGCAGCGCGCGAAATTTACGTTCTCAGTGACGGCTCCAGCGAAGGGAGATAGCGCAACCATAACTGCTTGTGCCGATGTTCATGGTTCTACCTACCGAAACCAGCGGCAGGAGATTAGATACGCGCACTTGCCTCCACAGCTCCTTCAGCCACCAGCGGTGGTGAAAGCAGTTAGCCTGGACCTCTCTATCCGAGGACACCAGGTCGGCTATATTCCAGGTGCCGGCGACAGTCTCGTTGATAATCTCCAACAGATGGGATATCAGGTCAGAGTATTGGATGACGCTAATCTGACCTCGAAGGATCTCGAGGGTTTAGATGCGGTTGTTCTTGGTGTCAGAGCGCTCAATGTCAGGAAAGGCTTGGGTACTGCCATGCCGTTGCTTTTGTCTTACGTCGAGAATGGTGGTACTTTGATCTCGCAATACAATCGGCCGGACAAGCTGATGACAGAAAAATTTTCACCGTTCGATTTGCAAATATCAGCTGATCGAGTTACGGACGAGAAGGCTGTCATCACGTTGTTGTCACCCGACGCTCCGATACTCAACGCGCCGAATAAGATTTCTTCTCACGATTTTGATAATTGGGTTCAAGAGCGCGGCCTCTATTTCCCCAACAAATGGGATGAGCACTTTACACCGATAGTTGCGTGCAATGATCCTGGCGAGCCGCCGACAAAGGGTGCTCTATTGATAGCCAAATACGGCAAGGGCTATTACGTGTACACGGGACTCAGCTTTTTCCGCCAGCTTCCGGCGGGAATACCAGGCGCTTATCGACTCTTCGCCAATATGGTTTCTCTTGGAAAATGAGTACGAGTGAAGAGATTCGAAACGAGGATTCCCCTGACGGCGACGACGATCAATCCACCGGTCTGCCCTGGCCAAAGACATGGAATGGCGCCTACGTCGTGGTAATCATCAATTTCGTCTTCTGGTTAGCCATGCTTATCACTCTGGGAGAGATCTTCTGAATGAACGCGCTGGATGTCGCTATCCTGATTGGTACCATACTCGGTATCGCAGCATTCGGCATCTGGCGAACCCGTCATTGCACCGATCTCAACAGCTATCTCAAGGGCAAGGGGCAGTCTCCATGGTGGGCCATCGGTCTGTCCGTCATGGCTACGCAGGCTAGCGCAATCACGTTCCTTTCTACTCCCGGGCAGGGATATCTAAATGGTCTGAGTTTCATTCAAATCTATTTTGGGATGCCGCTCGCGATCATCGTAATTTCCATTTTCTTTTTGCCAATCTTTCACAAGCTTAAGGTCTACACCGCATATGAGTATCTGGAAAAACGCTTTGATAGAAAAACGCGGCTGTTGGGAGCTGGATTGTTTTTGATTCAACGGGGTATCGGTGCTGGTCTGACGATATACGCACCGGCCATAGTGCTGTCGACTGTTTTTGGCTGGTCACTACAGTTGACCATTATCAGTTGCGGATTGATTGTCACTTTTTATACCCTGATGGGTGGCACTGATGCCGTCACTGTAACTCAAAAGTATCAGTTAGCCGTTATCTTTACCGGCATGATTACCGCGATTTGCCTGTTACTCTCCAAGCTGCCCCCAGAGCTCTCCTTCGTCGATACGATTCATCTGGCAGGCGGACTCGATCGGCTAAATGCAGTCAATTTTTCCACCGATCCGAATGAGCGTTACACAATTTGGTCCGGCCTATTCGGTGCGAGTTTCCTAATGCTCTCCTACTTCGGCACCGATCAATCGCAGGTTCAGCGATACATTTCCGGAGAGTCCGTGAGAGAAAGTCGTCTCGGACTATTGTTCAATGCCTTCTGCAAAATCCCTCTGCAGCTGGGCATTCTTTCACTCGGTGTTCTGATGTTTGTGTTTTACCAGTTTCAGCAACCACCAGTGTTCTTCGATACAATTTCGAATCGATATTTCGAGAGTCAGAAGAGTGATGCGCGATTTGCTACATTGGACAGCGAATTCAAAAGCACGCATGCACAAGGGCGACAGTATCTAGAAACATGGCTGAAGGCACGCAAGACGGGCGACGAATCCGCTGCAGCGTCAGCCTTATTGGCGGCGGCCCAAGTGCGAAAGAAAGTGGAAGAGATTCGTACCAACGCTACTGCGGAGCTAGCGTCACGTGATGTGCGCAATAATACTAATAGTGCCGATTATGTATTCATATCGTTCATCCTTCGCGAGCTGCCGCATGGTGTCATCGGATTGCTTGTCACTGCCTTTCTCCTCGCCGCGCTGTCGTCCAAAGCGGCAGAGCTCAACGCACTTGGAACGAGCACCACTGTCGATTTCTATCGCCGATTTCGCGGTGATCGCGTGAGCGAGCGACAGTATTTAACTGCAACCAAAATATTCACCGCAGCATGGGGTGTGATTGCAATTGTGATTGCCCTGTCCGCACACCTTTCGGAAAATCTGATTCAAGCCGTCAATATATTGGGTTCGATTTTTTATGGTGTTTTGCTGGCACTATTCCTGGTCGCTTTCTTTATTCGAAAAGTAGGCGGAACGGCATTGTTCTGGTCGGCGATTGCAGCTCAGATGCTAATTTTTGTGCTGTATTCCCAACTGACCATTTCGTATCTTTGGTTTCCACTTATTGGATGCAGCGTCTGCGTAGGGCTCAGCATCATTTTGCAATCGATTTTGGGGAATAAAAAAGAGGTCTTGGAGAGCGGCTAGCTATGACAACACCGATTATCTGTTTTGGTCAACAGCCTTGCGGATTTTTTCCGAAGAGGTTTTTGTTCGCGAAGTTCGAGACTGCAAGGCGATTGCAGAATGAGATTGGCGGAGAGATCGTGTTCTTCCTGCACGACAGCGACCACGATCCGCGCGAGACACGGACGATTTTGCGGCGTCGCACCAACGACGAACTTGTCCAGCTTAATTTCTCCTTCGAGAATAAAAATCAACGGAAGTTCTCACCGCTTTATAAAAAACGAATTCCAGCCGGTTGGAAAGATAATACGGCTCGTCAATTGCCTAATTATGTCGAGGCCTCGATGGTGGACGTCTTCAAGAAAACTGATGCGGACAATGTTGCCGATTTCTGTCTGGAGATGTATCGAGGAATGGGCCTTCTCGACGGAGTAAGGACTGTGCGATCTAGCGATCCTGAGTTTCGCCGAGCAGCGTGTGACATCAGTGAATTCTTTGTCGATGTAACCCACGAGAGCGAGACTGTGCGCGCGAGATATGATAATGATGCACTCACTTTGCACGAGGGGGGTGATGCATTTGTGAAACTGCCGATGGTGCCTTTCACGAAAGAACAAATTAGTCCGACTCGGGACAGCCGTCTTGTCTGGATGCAGTCTGTAATCAAATGCACGCATTACATTCCAGGCGCAGGAGAACAGCAGTACCTCAATCGCGAGGAGACTCCGGAGGTTGAGTTTATCGTTCGCGATAGTGTAGAGCGATCGGATGAGGCATATGTTGGGGTACCATAAGATTGGATCGTATCTTCTCGTCGCTTTCAGACCAATGCGACTGCGAGATGAAATTGGTATCGCCACCAGAGCGCACCCAGTCGCAATTTCAACTAATGAGTTTTGGTGCGTTTCACTTCAAAAATAGCTAAAAAATTGGGAGCCACTATGACCTCTGGGAATCCATTGAAAATCGGAATCACGTGCTATCCGACAATAGGGGGAAGCGGCATAATCGCCACATCGCTTGGTGTTGGTCTTGCCGAGCGGGGGCACGAGGTGCACTTTATCAGCTATGAGCGACCCTTCCGCTTGCCGGAGAATGCCCCGCGAATTTACTTTCATCCTGTCGCTATCAATAGCTACGGATTGTTCAAGTATCCGGATTACACCCTGCCACTGTCGGTGGAGATGGCGAGGGTTAGTTGCAAACATCAGTTAGATGTGCTCCATGTTCATTACGCGGTGCCGCATGCGACGGCTGCCATCCTGGCTCATTGTATGCTTCCCCCGGATAAGCAACCGCGGATCGTTACGACGCTGCACGGTACGGATACTACACTTCTTGGTACAGATCCCGGATATGGTCCGGCTATTCATCATGCTCTTATTCACTCCGATGCCGTGACTGCCGTTTCATCCTATCTGAAGGCTGAGAGTCGTCGCCTCCTCGGCTTTGACGGACCGATCGAAGTCATCCATAATTTCTTCGAGCCAAAGCCGGCGACAAAATCAAGGGCGGAAATGCGGCAGGAGCTAGGGATAGGCGAAGAGGTCATGATTCTGCACTCTTCCAATTTGCGTCCGATAAAACGAATCAATCTGTTGTTAGAAAGCGTTGCGATGCTTCGATCGTTTGATGACTTCAAGCTTGTAATTCTGGCGGGAGGAGATTTTTCCCCGTATTTGCCACTTGTCCAACGTTTGGGATTGGAAGACAGGCTGATTGTTCGCGAAAATGTCATCGAGATTGAGAATTATCTTGAGGCCGCTGACGTGGCGCTCTACACTTCAGAAAGCGAAAGTTTTTGTTTGAGTATTCTGGAAGCGATGTTTTTTGGATGCCCGAGTGTAGCCACTGCTGTCGGTGGCATCCCGGAAGTTGTCGAGGATGGTGTCGATGGATTGCTCGTCCCCTCTGCTGAGCCATCCCAGATCTCGCGAGCTGTTCAGCGCTTGGTTGATGATGTGGAGTTGCGTAAACGACTTGGACAAGTCGCGCGAAGATCTGCCAGGGCGAAGTTCGCGGCGGACACGATTATTCCAACCTACGAGAATTTGTATCACCGACTACTTCTAGCGGCGATAGTCTGATCAGATGTCTGATCAGACTATCGATTCTGATTCCAACTAGCTGATTCCAACTAGCTGATTCCAACTAGCTGATTCCAACTA
>CAYQKX010000091.1:19881-27472 GCA_964418155.1 uncultured Candidatus Obscuribacterales bacterium
CTGATTCCAACTAGCTGATTCCAACTAGCTGATTCCAACTAGCTGATTCCAACTAACCTGATTTCAACGAACTGATTCCAGCTGACTGATTTCAACTAACTGTTTCCAGCTAACTGTGCTAGCTAACTCCGGTCGCACGCTTCAGAATGTCGACCGACATTCCGTCAAGGTGCTCATGTGTTCGTTAACTCTCGCATCACTATCCAAACGCCCTTGGGATTGTAGCGACTCTCGCCGCGGACGTCGAAGCGATGGCAGTGGCTGAGCTCCATTCGATACGTCGCTCGTGTGATGGAGGAGCTAAATTCGATTGGGCTCGCAGCTTCTGATACATCGTGGATAACCGCGAATTTCTGGAACTCTTCGATAAAATCTGGAGCCGATTCTTCCGGTATTATCGCGTATGGAACTTGCACATCCGCGTAACCGAGCGCGTGCATTCCCGCGGAGAACATCAGTCCTTCTCTGGGGCTGTTATGCAGCTTACAATAGGCATTTACCAGGTGCTCGGCGATCCGGTAGTTCTCTTCAATTGTCTTGGTCGAATCTAAGTGGTCGATGCCGTCGAGAAATTCTCCAACATTTTCCCTCGTGTGTACTCGATTGGCGGTGCGCACCACTGCCACCGGTGCATCAAGCGCATCCATGAGAGGTTGGAGAGTTGCCAGGAATTCCATGGCCAGTTTTGTTTGTCGAGTAGTCTGCTGCGCCACCACCGAGTTCGGTGCGAGCAGATGTACGAAGAGAGAATGATCGGCGATCTGTCTGGCAACGGTCGGCTTGATTTCGGCAGGACGCCTCATCTCCACTATGCCGGCTGCCCAATCGACATTTCGATTATAGACTCTCAGATCATAAACTACCGTGCCACCTTTACGAAAAACAGTCATGCCATCAGTACTCAAATCTGGCTGATCGGCAATGCGAACAAACACCTCGCTTGGGTTTGCGAGAGATATAGGAAAGAGTACTGAAATTGTTTGTTCGACAGAAGGACCAGTTTCTGTAATCATCATAACGTCTCCTCCGTCACGATGTGACGTGGTTATAGCTTGTTGGTCATTGTAAGGAAGGCTCTGCGAGTCCGATGAACTCTTCTTCCGGAGAGCTGTACGCAGCTTCTCAGCAATTTGTGAAGAAATCGTACCCAATCGCAGACTTAGATTGTGAGCCAGGTGTGAGACGGTGAGTGGATATTGTTTTACCGTCACACTTTCGCTGAAGATTTAATGAAGTCTTGTTGAATCAGGTGCTGGCGCCTTTCTTCTAAGACTCGAATTGTGAGCGAGGTGTGAGATCTTCCACAGAGAATATGGTGGTCGTGATAGCCTTCATCCTGATCTATTCGCTCACGTCGAGTACTGTTTCAAACCAGCGTAAGGATCTTAGGCATGGCGCTATCGCAGAATTTACACCCTATCGATTCGAATAGCGTGCGTTGTACTCACTTTCAATTGCGGCAAGGTCCTGTCGATCCTTGGTTGCGCGCAAGAATCCAAGATATTCTTCATAAGCTCTTTTGAGCAACTTTGGATCTTTTAACTGCTTGGCGGAATCGAGACCTTGCGAAAAAAGTTTCTTTGCTTGAGCATTGTTCTTTTTAAGTTGCTGAACTCGAGCGAGGTTTTGAGGAATGAAAACATATGCAGAATTGAGCGGCAAATGATACCGCTTCATGAACTCGTCAGCCGCAGTCCATTGTCTTTCTGCTTCCTCCACTTTTCCGTTCATTGCGTTAGCTGTCCCAATCATCACGCGCAGGTCCACTATTGGAATACGATCCTCGGGAACCCACTTTTCTCGGTATAATACAGCTTTGCTAAAGAGCTTGTTAGCAAGCTCGAAATCGCCTTGTTTCAAGGCTGCCGAGCCCTCATGATGCAAAAGATAGGACTGATAGACTGCTTGCTCGGAATTCTTCGGATCCGGCATCTGATATAGTCTGACCTTTGAAGACGTGAACTCTTCTTCGGAGAGCCCGACACCCTCGGCGAACATCTCTTTTCTCACCTTTAACTTCGTCTTTCTAACTTCATCGGCTTTTAGATATTCGCCGCTTCCGTCGTACGCCTCGGCCATTTTATCTAGCGTCGAGATTTTTTGTTTTCTCGTATTTGCGTTTTTATACGCAGTATCAAACTCGCTGACTGCCTCCGCGCATTTGCCCGCAGTAAGCAGATGAGCGGCTCTTTCGAAATGAAACGAGAAAAGAAGACTTCTTATTGGATAGTCAATTGTTTTTCTGAATGAATCATTGATTTGATAGGCTACGCCAAAGATGATCGCCAGGATGGAAACCGTGGCAACGGCCGTCAGTGTATGAAGTTGAAGTGTTCGTAGAACCTTCTTCGAGCGTCTTGCCGTTCTTGCTACAAGCGCATGATAGCCAGTCAGCTTTGCACTCGTCCCCTGGCTTTGACCCTCAATGAGAGCTTCTTTGAAAGAGTGGGCCGATTGTATCCTGTCCTTTGGATTTTTCTCCAGCGCCTTGAGTACGATTTCGTTCAACCAGATTGGAATGTCGTGCTTCTTGGTGCGCATTGATTCAGGCACAGACGAAAGCTGCATGTTCATCGTCAATAGCGCACTATCGCCTACAAAGGGAGCCTCGCCTGTAAGCGCCTCGTACATCACGCATCCCATGGAATATACGTCAGAGCGACCATCTAGCATTTGACCGCTGCATTGCTCTGGGCTCATGTAAAGCGGGCTTCCGAAGATCTCACCGGTCGACGTCAGATGTTGATCGTCGACGCCGGAAGTTAGTTTTGCGATTCCGAAGTCGACGATCTTCGGCTTCTTAACGCCGTCCTTGTCCTCGGAGAGTACGATGTTGCCCGGTTTTAGGTCGCGATGCACCACTCCTTTAGAGTGCGCATGTTCTAGACCATCGAGAATATCCAAAATCCAGGAGACCAGCTCTGCTACTGGAATAGTGCCCCTTTCCTTGATTTCCGCCGCCAGACTTTTTCCTTCCACGCAATCCATGATGAGGAACATTCTGCCATCTTCCGTCAGACCAAAGTCGCGCACGGAGACGATGCTCGGATGCGATAATGCGCCGGCGGCTTTTGCTTCTTGTTGAAATCGACGAACTGTTTGCGACTGCACTTCCAGGTGGGAGTGTAAGATTTTGACCGCGACGGTTTTACTCATGAACAGATGCTCTGCTTTATACACCGTGCTCATTCCGCCCCGGCCAAGCAGCTCCAATATCTGGTAGCGACCGGCAAAACATGTGCCGATAATTGTGTCGATCACTTCGAGCGCCGAACCGTCGTCCGGGCAGACAGATTCTCCAAACTCAGTGAATTTTTTACTGCAAGTAGGGCACTCAAAGCGGACCGGTTTGCCCCCACTATTGTTCGACACAGAGGGTGTAGGAGTTTCATACAAAAACTCCTTTGGACGAATGTAAGTCGGTACGTTTTCGTTCTGCGTTGGATCTGCCATGCGGACACTCCCCCTACATTCATTCCCGAAATCGAGATTTTCTAAATGAGCAGGGGCGGGTGGACCGGAAAGTGACGTCAGGTCGGGATTACAGGACTGAGGGCGCTGGCATTACCGGCGCCTTCTTTTTTTTTACAATCGCATGGCGCCAAGCGTTAAACGCTTTTGAGATGTCCAGCTTTTGAATCTTCACGATGGACAACGGACTATCGAAAGAATCTCAAGCTCTGCGGTGTCAACATTTTGATGTTCAGTTTGGCAGATATCTAGCTGTTGAATGCCTGTTCAAGCTTTGCTATATCCAGTTTTTGCATCTGCATGAGTGCAGCAAACACTTTCTCTTTCTTTGCTTTGTCTTTGGAGCACATCATTTCGTCGACGATGGTCGGGACAACTTGCCAGCTAACGCCGAACTTGTCTGTAAGCCAACCGCATTGGCTCGGTGCGCCACCATCCGCTTGTAGTTTTTCCCAAATTTCGTCGACTTCGCTCTGGGTTTTACACATAACCATAAATGATGTCGCAGGGCTAAAACCAAAAGCATGTTCAATAGGGCTGTCCATTGCGATGAACTGCTGACCTTCCAGCTTGAAGCCCGCATGCTTCACCGTCCCTGGTGCCGGTTCGCCGTCTTCATATTTAACAAGATAATCAATCTGTGAGTTTTTAAAAACTGAGGTGTAGAAGTTGATTGCAGCCTCTGCTTGCCCATGCTTTTCATTAGTGAACATCAGGCAGTTGGAAATCTTTTGATCGACGGTGTCCGTTAGATTAAGCTGCCACGATGCTCCAAATTTATCGTTGACCCAGGCATATTTTTCGCTGAATGGATACTTCTGCAGTTCCATGAGAACTGAACCGCCATCCGACAATTTCTTGTACAGAGTGTCGATTTCTTTTTCCGATTTGCATCTGACATAAAATGAAATTGATGGATTGAGGTCGAATACTGGACCACCATTGAGTCCAAGGAGCTCCTGCTCTTCAATCGTGCAGGTCACCGTCATCACGGAATCTTTGGGTCTTTGATGAACTTCGTGTCCGGCTTCTCCGTAGTATGCGGTTGATCCGATTTTCGCATTGTCGAAAACCGATGCATAAAACCTCATCGCTTCCTCTGCGTTGCTATCGAACCACAGGCATGTCACGAATTTGTGCAGAGTCTTTTGCATTGGTAGTCTCCTTAATGCGGTGGTTGCAAGCAGCAGTAACAATTGGAGCACGAGGTTTCGCGGGTGAAACCCGCCAACAAGTACTCTCAGCAGCCAGTCTGTCAGCAATTGTTGAGAATTGCTGTCTGTGGCGAAACCTAATTGTACTCGCCTGGAGAGACAAAAATTACGGTTCTATCTTTTTAAAAATGGAAAGTTTGGGTCGTCATGACAATAGGAAAGTTTGACCAAAGAAACGAGTTTCTAATCGATTTTGCAATTTGCATACTTGCTGCTGGCGCATTTGTTCGCAAGCGATTGAGCTGTTTGTCGAATTAGACAGTGGTCACGATTCGACAAGAGGCATGATGGACCTCATTTTTGGTGCTCCTGAAAAAGAGAATGATTACGAAACGGGCAAAAAAGAAGACCCCCTCAGGCATCTTTGTCCCTCAGGTGCTGAGTCCAAGAAACAAAAAATACGATGAAAGAGTGTCTTCTACTTAGATTCTCATGCCTGGTTCCGAATTTGTCGATTACCCAATTGGATGATCTGTTGGGAAGAAGTTTAGCTGCATCGTCGGAATTTAAAACGCTTTGAGAGGCGGTTTATCGCCTCGCCAGGTCGTCCAGGATCTGGGTGGAGGAAACGGGGGGCGCTGCGCGATCTAATGCTCGCCAGTGAGCTGAGAAGTGATCCGCGGCCGGAGGAGGAAGAAATTTTCTAATGAGACAGTGATGAGTTTTGCAAACCGACTAGCCCAAGTGAGGGATAACGCGAATCAATTGAACTGATATTTTTGGAGCGCACCACATCTGGTATCGTTGGTGTTACAAGCAGTACCAGGATTTTCATAAGTTTTGCGGAAAATAAATCGCCCAAGTGGGTGGTAAATTCGCGTCACCCACTTGGCTGAAATCCACACGTATGGTGATGGAGCAAGGGCTTGTGATATTACGGCGAAATCTAACGTGTTTCTTGGCGTTTTCTTTAGCTCACTGCGAATAAATTGTCACCACCGTTCGTAACGCCCGGAATTCCTGCGTGTAGGCATGGCGCAAATCTAGCTTGAATCTACGGGTAACTAAATATGGTGTCATGTTACGGCGCGTGAGTTTTGCTGGAGGTGAGGCCTAGAGTCACGCGCGAGATTATTCAGAAATGTTTGATTTGATTGATTTACACGGATTGTCGGCTGCGAGCTACGCTAGAACATTTGTTGCGATTTGGAGAATACCCGTGAGCCCGCGTGGAGAGCCGTTGTTCGGCAGTTCTATTTGTACTCGATATGCAGACAGCGGTTAGCGCGTATGCTACGCGACTTTTCGATCAGATGGGCAATTGACACTCCGATCCTCGCACTTTCGATATTGCGGAGCGATGAACGACTATCGTGTAAAACAATGCGGCACAAAGAGTTTGCCGATCCCCTTTAGCGCCCGGAGACGGCGGGTTTGTAATTGAAAGTTTACTGAAACGCCCCACCGATACCAGGTATGTTGAATTTGCAGAACAATACACCTTTGGAATATCGGCGGAACAAAGATAAATATACAGCCTAACTCATATAGAGCCTAATTAATCGTGCGCGAACACGGCACTAATTGCAGCGGATAAAGCGTCTTGAAGGACGCATGATGAGTGTGAAATTCAGAACAGTCGTCACTCATTGATAGCGCATCGGCAAAGAACCTTCTTCTGGTTGATGTTAATCCGGAAGGCAACATCCTTTGCTGAGGAATTTTGTTCGTGTTGTTTGGATGACGTTAGGCGTTACTGCTGCCTTGGCTTTGTTATTGCTGCTGATTGCCGCCCTCGAGTTAGGTGGGCAAAACTTACCGCACTGAAACAGGCAAAAGGAAGAAAAATGAATCCCGATCAAGACCAATCGCAAAAACGATTAGACGAGAATGAGCCGTCTCCGGCTCCGATTGAACCGAGAGTAGAGGGACGCGAGGCGAGTTACTTCGAGAAGTTGATAGCGTTCATACCAGCCGACCTTATTGCCGCTTATCTCGCAGTCGACGGCATCACCAAAGAGTCGGCACTTGACGCGCCGTTGTGGTTGTATTGGGCGATTTTTGGAGCGCTCCTTGTGCTGACACCGCTGTATGTCATTTACCGGCCCGCAACCGAGTCGGTCTTGACGTGTACTCGAAAGTTTCGTGCTTTGGTAGGAACGTTAGCGTTTGCGACTTGGGTATTCGCATTGGGAGGTCCTTTTGCGGTTACGTTCGACTGGTATCGCCCTGTATACGGATCGCTTTTATTGGTCATCGTGACGCTCACGATTCCTGTCTTGGAGAAGATAGCGGAGCAATTCAAGTTTTAGGCGGGAAGGCAATCCGCAGAGATATATGGATAGAGGAACTGTTCTCTTCCATATACCTTTATAGAGCCTTTCTCACGATCCTTCACGCGAAGCGCGCGAGGTCGAGTAAAGTGCGAAACACGGCTTGACGACTTGCTTGGAATGCCTTGAAAAACGCTCTCGACTGCCACCGCACATGGTGTTGGGAGTGCTTGACGTGGTATCGCGGGCGGTATTAGACTCCTGTAATCTGGGTTGCCTGGGAGGCAGGTAGATGGCTAAGTTTAGGGAACTAATTCATCCGACCCCTGCACAAGGAAACACAAGCGACTAGACGAAACTGGATACAAACGCTAAGCCACAAGAGACATTGGATGTGATCGAGTTATTGAACGGCTCGGTCGCTTTTGAATTGTTTTGTGCTGATAATGGTTAGTGCGGCTCTTGTGGGATTGCGCGTTTGTTTTGTGCTTGAAACATCCGTGTCTAGTTGTTTTTGGGATGTTTAGTAGTGGTGATGAAACATTGTATGTTGTTTTTGACTGACGATGACAGTGCTTGACTCAGATCGTTAGTCAGGCAAGGCTATTCTCGGGCGCGAGGATAGCAGGAAGAGAGAAGTTACCTTCCTTGGCGAGCTGTCCGCAGCCGCAAACTTTAACAGCAGCCGAGAGC
>CAYQKX010000092.1:0-25320 GCA_964418155.1 uncultured Candidatus Obscuribacterales bacterium
GGTGCAGCCCACAGTGAGGTTCATCACTTATTTCAACTAATCTTTTGACATCCTCAAACCAAACATTCGGCGTGTTGGTATACGAAAAGATATAGTATAAAAAGCCCGAGGAGCGATACTGCAGACCCCGCCGGGGTCTGCAGTATCGTGGCAACGTCGTTGCGGTATATTCCCTTATTACCGCTTCTTGCTGCGCTTCTTCACCTCCGCGATCTTGGCCTCCATGGCTTCGTTGAAGATCTGGAGTGATGCGATCCGCGCCCAGCGTTTGCAGTCGCTGGGGATGATGTTCCACGGAGCGGCCGTGGTGCCGGTGAGGAAGAACATCTTGTTGATCCACGGGGTGTACTGGCCCCACTGCTTCCGCGCCTTCGCGTCGGATTCCTGATACTTCCCGTTGCCCTCCTTGATGCGGTCGTCGAAGCGCTCCTTCTGCGTGCGCTTCGTAATGTCGCACCAGATTTTCGCCAGGGCGACGTCGCTGCTGTTGAGCAGCCACTCCATCCCGCGAATTTGCTGGTATGCCATCTCGACGCGGTCCTTCGAGGCGAGCTTATCGACTGCCACCACAAGGACCTCGCCGTACCAGCTTCGGTCGAAGACGCGCAGCTGTCCGTATGCCGGCATGCGATCTCGCTCGAAGAAGCGGAGAAGGGGTGGTTGGGCTCTCTCCTCGTCGTTCGGGGCCATGACGTGGACCACTGCGTAGTTGTCGAACGGCACGCCCGAGACGATGACCTTCGTGCAGCCGCTCTTGCCTGCGGCGTCCCGTCCTTCGTAGAGGACCGCGGCTGAAATCCGCAGTTCGCGGAGAACTTTCAGGTTGGCGTCTCGCCTCTCGGTTTCGTTTTCCAGCTTCTTGCTGTACTTCTTCTTACCGAGGGAGAGGTTGTGATCGACCAGACCGAGATAGTCAGGGGCTTCCTGTGCCCGAACGGACTCGGCGGCGAAGAGATTCGGGACGTCTCGTGCGACTCGCACGATGCCCTGTTCAAGCAGCCCGGCGTTGACACCGGGCGGTAGGATGACTTTCGACATGTACACGTTCTCGAGGTTGCGGGGTCACCGGCGCGCGCCGATGACCCCTGGGTTTCGTTGTCGGACGACTACGGCTTCTTGGAGAAGCGGTCGTAGACGAAGAACTTGCTGCTCATGAACTCCTGGACGGCGTCCGGACCATTGACCGTTCGCTTGGCCACGACGACATTCTTCACCGGATCGAACTCTTCGACGTTGAGGGCAATCACCGCGCCGCTGCCGTCGCGGACGACGGCGACTGCGAGCAATTGACGCTTCAGTCCGTTGAATTGTTCGGCTCGTTCGATTCCACCATCTTGGCTGTAGTGGTAGACCGAACGACCCACGAAGATGTTGCCTCGCCCCTCGAAGCGATCCACCTGGGCACTGGAGTCCGGGAAGTAGTTCACGACCCACTGGAAGGTCATGTAGTGACTCTCGTCGTACTCCTGGTACACCGCCAGGCGTGTGCCCTCCAGCCCAGTCACCCGGGCTCCCTTGCCGCCTCCTGCGGCGACCACTTCCCACTTGGTCACGCGCACGCGCACGGCATTATGCGTGAACCGGAAGGCGAATCCGGGCATCTCGGGCGCATCGGGGTCGACGCCTGGTGTCGGGGGAGTTGGTGGCTCCTTCGGTGGGCTGAAGGGCGGCACGATTACCGGTGGTGGCGGCGTCTCGGGGTCCTTCGGCTTCTCGCCCGTGATGTTGTTGATCACCGTCACCTTGACCTCGTTGGTGCTCTTGGCGGGGCCGGGGCTCGGATGAGTCCATGCCCACAAAAGGAGGCACGCGAAGAGGAAAGCCAGGAGACCGAACAGTGCGAGTACCACCAGCCAGAGCCGGTTGCCGTGCCGGTGCTTGGTACAGTCGTCGCCGTCCGGGTCCGGCTTTGGAACCGGCTTCTTGCACTTGCAGCCGCAATCCGGCTTGCAGGCGCACGAGATTTTGCAGCGTGGGCCGCAGCCACACGAGCACTCCTCGGGAGGTGCAGTACCGCCCGGGGCGTTCCTCACGCTCATACGCACCTCCACTTCGAGTTCACGACTGAGTTCTTTGTTTCCACCGTCACCTTCGCATTCCACGACCATCGTGAAGGCCGCGGTTGCTTCCTGGTGTTCGGTGCCGGCGACATTGCCGAACTTCGAAATCGCTTCTTCGGCAGCGACCCTGCTGCCGTCGAGCATGACCCCTCGGAGACGGGCGTTGTCCTCTTCCGTTGCCGGGTTTGGACCAGTCGGCTTCGTCGGGTCAGGTACCGTGGTGTCTGCCGGCGGTGTCGGGTCGTCGGTGTTCGTCGTCCCGCTAGCTGGCTGGCTGGCTGTCGCGAGTAACTTCTCAGCGCGCTCGGTGAGCGGGTCGATCAGTTTGTCCACGGCTGCCGTCGTCGCTGCTCTCTCACCGGAGTTGTCGATGAGAACGTCAGACAGCCTCTTCTTTTTCTCCTGCGCCATCTGCAGAGAGATCAGGTGGCGTGCGGTTGCTTCGTCGATGTTGTCGCGCACCATCACCCGTTTCAGGCGTACGCCCTCTTCGGCGAAGACGCACCAGACTTCGTCGAAGTACTCGCGCAGGCCAGCTTCGTGAAGCAGCGGCACCAGGATGAAGACGAACTTGTGGCCGGCGGCAGCGGCAGCCAGAATCAGCAATTCTAGCCGGCGATTGATTTCCGGATGCATGATCGCTTCCAGGTCGGTCTTGTCCTTCGCGGTGGCGAAGGCTCGGGCGGCCAGGACGGCGTGGTCGATTGCCCCGCCCTTGACCGGAGCGCAGTCCGCGCCGAAGCGTGCCAGGACCTGCTCGTAGACCGGTCCTGGATTGTCCAGGATGTCGTGGGTGATGTGATCGGTGTCAATCACAACAAACCCAAGCGTGATCAAGTAGTCGCCGACCAGCGATTTGCCGACACCTCGTGACCCTGTGATGCCAACAGTGTACGGGCGCTTCGCGTTAGTCGGAGACCCTCTACTCTCGTAGAAGGGTTTACTCATGGGATTCTCCTCATATCGATAGGGTTCTGGAGATTACGAGATTCATCAAGCAAGGATGTTCTGGCTAGTGCGGTATCTCCTCTCTGGCTTGAACAGAGAGTTACGAGAATGCACGACAACTTCGTCCGGAAGACGGAAGTCTCACGGAGTTAGAGCGAATTGAACGAGACGATTAGGACGTACTCTTGGTTTTCAAGAAGAAAGGAAGTTGTGTTCTCACCGTAGAGGTGAGTTCAACTCCAAGTCAATGATTTTTTCTGAGTTTTGAGCAGTTATCTATGATCTTTTGAGCATAGTCCTTTTGACCGAAGTGCTTGATAGAAGCACTGCTCAAACTCTTAGTTCTTGATCAAGATACTACTTCGCGCAACTGTATCAATACTCAGGCTTAGATCCAATGCTTGTTTATGCAATGAATGGCGCAGCTAGCGTGCATGAAGGACTTCGGCTCCAAACTTTTGTCACCTCGCCTTTCAATATTATTGATATTTTTTTGATGAATACATAGTAGTCGAGATCCGGTTTTGGAGCGGATCTCAAGAACTCCGAGAATTTGACAAATAGGCGAAACTGCCGATATTAGTCAGTGCACGCACTCGGTCATTGCAAAGTCTATCCATCGACAAATGAAGAAGACGATAAGAACTATGACGAAGCAAATTCCAAACCATTGCATAAAAGTCATTTCTTCCGGATCAAGTATCACTGGGCTTCCTCGCTGTTTTGTCAGGTGGATGGCTGTCAGTTTTTGTGTCGCTGTCTAAATTTCCGAGCAACAGTTTCCTCCATAGCTAGTATAATTTGTCGTCCTGTCAATAACCTAATCACCACTGGGAGATAACAATGGCTGACAAACCCCGATTAATCGGCATCATTCTGTGCGAAAGAGTACTTCAGGATGTATTGCGTCGTGATGCAGTTTCTTGCGTCAACATCTACAACGGCATCACAGCACAATCCTTCCCAGCGGTTGTGCCACTGGTTTATGCCTTCGCACAAATTTCTGGCTCTTCAGAAGGTTTTGAATACCAATTCAAGATCGCTGACAACAGCGGCAAAGTAATCGCAATGTCCCCTCCGGCACAGGTTGAGCCGCTACCCAGCCAGTTCATGACTCACAAGATCATCAGCGCTTTCAGCGGTTTGGCTTTCGAACAGGAAGGAACCTATGAAATCATCCTGTTCGTAGGCGGCGAAGCCGTAGGCTCCTTGCCGTTCCAAGTGCTCGTAATGACACCTGCGCAGCAGCCCGTAGAAGCCGGCGTTTCGTAACTTTCGGCTACAACGAAATTAAAAACAACCGCTGGGAAACCGGCGGTTTTTTTGTTAACGAAACTTTCGACTCGGAGCACATGGTCTGTGTTTCATTCCAAGAATACTCGTCAGTCAACTCTTCCGATGATAAATTTCGACCTCATCGAGTGTTGTCGAAAACAGGTCGACTTGTAATCACGACCAGATTTACTAGATTGAAGGAGGATTGGTCGCTCAATGGTTGAATCGTATCAGCGAGTAAATCGATTAGTTGAGCTGTTTCACTTTTATTGCATCAGGATAATAGCGGCGTAAATGCTTGGCAATAAGCGATTTTTCTTCTTTTTTTCCAGCCTTGTCGGCCAGTGTGTATTTTGTCCACAGTGCGAGCCAGTTGGATGGATCTAGCATTAGCGATTGGTTGAGCATGGCATCTACAGACGCCCCAGATTCTAAATCGCCACCGTAGGTAGTGGTATGTGCATCGAGTTTGGTCGATTGCGAACCGGCAATCAACAGCCCCGCAACGGCATAAACGCTCGGTTCTGACGGGCAGGCACTCAGTGCTCTGTTGATAAGCGGTCTGGCTTTTGCCTGACTTGCCGCGGAGCCGTCTTGCAAATAAAACTGGGCCCACAAAGCTAACACCTGAGCGATCACTTGTTTTCGGTCGCTGCTCTTGGCGTTATCCATAGCGGTGACAAACTTGTTTTGAACAGCCTTGTTGGCCTGCGCATCTTTCGCGAATCTCGAACTAAGCAGCGCCTCGTTAGCTAGTGCCAGAGCGGCAATTGCCGTGCAGCCTTCGGCGGTTGCTTCCCGGGAAAGACTGGCCAACTGTCCTGCTGTCTCGCGATTGTCTTCGACTCTGTGGTAATCAGCAAGCACTCGCTTCAAGCGGTTGGTCAGATCCAGTTCCTGTTTCTTGAGCGTATCTTGGAAATAGATTCGCTGGTTGCGATAATCGATTGTCACTCGATAGCGGCTGAGCAAGGGGTTGCCGATGATTGCCAGAGCTCCGCTGGAAATGATGCCTTGAGGCATTTCTTTGCCGGCCGAAGGCGCTACTGAAAAAATGGGTTCGTCGATTCTGAGATTGCCGATGTCGAGCGTGTTAAAGCGCACCGCACCGGTCTTGACCGGTGTTCCGTCCAGTCCTTTGATTATGCCGACCGGCAACAACGGTTCTTTGGAAACGTCCTTGATCAGCGATTCTGCGACATGGTTGAAGGCTGCTCCGCTATCCACGAGAAAGGACAGCTTCAACTTCCCATCAATCACGCCCTCGACGGCGAGACCTGATACACCAAGCGATGGTTTCGTCTCGACTACTATTGCGCCTTCTGGCACCTTCACCTTGTCTGGATCTTGAAGCACGAGTTCGCGCTTGTCATAGTCGATCGTAATCAAAAAACGCTTCAGGATGTTGGCGCCAATTAGACCTTCGGGGCGCACATTCAGGAATTGGGCAAACTTGGATAGGTCGGCAACAGCAACAGGGACATTCTCCAGGACGATGTCTCCAAGTTGAATACTCTTGAGTTCCGTATAACCCATGGACATTGCTCCGGAGCCAGTCGTAATCTGGATCTCGTCGCTTTTCTTTGTTGAAATTGTTTTGAACAGGGAGGTGTCAACTATCGATTGCGTTGCACCGGTATCGACGATGAATGGTTTGCCTGACAATCCGTTGATACTGGCAGATACAATTATTTCGCTGGATGTGAACTGAAATGGAATGCTTACCGGACCCAGTTTCAATCTGGCGATCTTTGCTTCGGAAGGCATTTTGAAGATGTCTTCCGACAGTTTGACACCGGTCTCCATCTTTGAGATTTCAACGACACTTACCTTCTTGTTGTCCGAATATTCAACCGACCTGAAAGGCTGCAGTGATCCGTCTACTTTGCGGTAGTCGAAGTAGTCGTAGGCTTTCGTACAGTCCACACCTTGCTCGATATCCGCGCCCTGGTACTCGCTTCGTATTATCAGGCTGTTGGCCGGGTCGACGTAAAAAATTGTCGGTTTGCCGTCATCAGCCACCACGCATAGTGCCTGGCACTGCACTCCGTTGATTATCTTCGGTTTGGAGAGTGACAGTTTTCGACCGCGATCCAGAAGCTTCTCTACAAGTAGCTGTCCGTGATCGAGATCCTCCTTCACTCTTTTTGCTGTTATCGGATCAGTGGGCATGGCGTTCGTGCCTTGCATCGTCCAGCATTGTTTGCCATCAAAGCCGGTGACTACCGGTTGCCCCATAAAGTTGACGGAGACCCATTGCTTTCTACCCTGCGCAACGATTTCGCAGTTGAGTGTGTTGGACGATCCGGACAAGGATGAGATTTGCTCGACATTTCCGATGGCTCTATAGGCAGTGGCATTAAACCTTTTGATCTTGTCGAGCCCGCCCATCTTCTCTATTACTTTTTCAGCCAGAACGAGGGCTTGCTCCGACCCTTCCTGAGGGCGAGACGCGATCGCATCAGCGGTGAGCGTCTCGCTGGCCGCTGATGCCAGTCCTGCCGGTATTGTCAACGCGAAGGCCGTGGTCAGCAGTAAAAACTGCACACCGAGTACTTGACAAGGCTTTGGGTAATCCATTTCCGGAGACACCACGGGAGAAACAATTACTTATTATGGCAAACTCGAGGCAGGCATCGGGTAAAATAGCGGATCCGACACGTTCATTGTGAACTGTGCGGATTCACAGAGGTCTTGCCAGTGTCGAACACACGAGTGGGGTTTCCTTCAAGAGTGCTGGAAGTAGTTGAATCGGTGAGCTCTCTCAGGCGATGGCGATCAGAAGCCATGTCTCAAGCCGCGGGGCATAAAGGCGGTAGAGCAGTGCTCGGCTTGGTGCCGACGATGGGCTATCTGCATGACGGACATCTCTCGCTGGTGGAGCAGGCGCGCCGCGAATGCGATTTGGTTGCGGTTTCCATTTTTGTGAATCCGCTGCAATTTGCACCGACGGAAGACTTCGATAAGTACCCGCGAAATTTCGATCGCGATCGCTCGATGCTCGAAGGCGCGCAAGCAGACTGTATTTTTAGTCCTTCCGCCCAGGAAATTTATGGCGATCTCAATCAGTCCACCACTCAGGTGTTCCCACCCAAACCTCTGATTTCGCATCTTTGCGGTGAGTTTCGCCCCGGGCATTTCGAGGGCGTCGCGACTATCGTCGCCAAGCTTTTCAACATAGTCCAGCCGGATTTTGCCTACTTTGGCGAAAAGGACTTTCAGCAGCTCATGGTAATCAAGCAAATGGTCAGCGACTTGAATTTCAACCTTGAAATCAAAGGAGTGCCAATTGTTCGAGAGCGCGATGGGTTGGCAATGAGTTCGAGGAATGTCTATCTCTCGCCGGAAGGACGCCAAAAGGCCCCGCTCATTCATCAGGTTTTGAAGCAGGTAGAAGAAACAATCAACAGCAATGGCTCGTTAAGCGCCAGTCTGGACGAAGGGAAGAAGAGGCTGGGCGCAGCCGGTTTCGAGGTTCAATACCTGGAAGCTTGTCGTGCAGACAACTTGAACATAACCGGCCGGATCGAAAAACCTATGGTGGTGCTCTGCGCAGCAAAGTTAGGTGGCGTGCGTCTCATCGACAATATATTAATCAAGTAGCTCTTCTTTGCATATTGTGGACTAGAGGAACAGTCGGTTAATTAGATTAGCTAACTGAGCTAATCGCCAGCCTCGAAGTTGGAGGCGTTATTGAGTCCAACGGCGCTGGAAGCGGAATGAGGACCACGTTCCTGAGGACGATCAGGGAGTTCGATTTTACTTGTATTCGCTGGCTGTTTTACTTAAGGTGGGTTATCCCTGTCTAGTTTTTCACAACTATCGAATAGAAGTCCCTAGCTGACCATTCCAGAAGTGTTTCCAGGCATCTCGCGATGAGCTCCAGTGCTCACGGATGTTTGAACAGAGAAGGCAATCCGGCGTAGGGTTGCTTTCTGTTGTTTCGGAACCAGCAAAGGCCTACGAGAAAGGAGAGCGACCATGTCACATGCTCGTGACATTGCCACAGCTGTTGCAAGACAGCTGCAGGCAAACGGCTTCATCGGCGTGTTCGCAGGCGGCTGCGTGCGCGACCGTGGTAAGGAGCCGAAGGACTTCGACGTGGCTACCAACGCCACTCCCGACCAGATCAAGAGGGTGTTCGGCGGTGACCACTGTCTTCCGGTCGGCGAACAGTTCGGTGTGATCGTCGTCGTTCGCGAGAAGGTCCAGATCGAGGTGGCCACCCTCCGCAATGACGGACAGTTCGGCGACGGGCGGCGTCCGGATGGCGTCGTGTTCCTGACCGACAACGATCCTATGGTCGCGCTCAGAGGCGACGCGGCCAGGAGAGATCTCACGGTCAACGCCATGTTCGAGGATCCCATCACCGGCAGGATCTTCGATTTCTTCGGTGGCGAGGACGACCTGCGTGCCCGAATCCTTCGCGCCGTCGGCGATCCGGGTGAGCGGTTCCGCGAAGACCGGTTGCGTATGCTCCGCGTCGCTCGCTTTGCCGCCAAGCTCGGATTCTCGGTGGACCGGAAGCTGGAGGCGGCCTTGAAGCGACACGCTAATACGCTGGAGCCTGGCCGGATCGTGGCCTGGGAGCGGATCGGCAATGAGTTGCAAGGCACTTTGACCAGTAAGGATCCGGTCACCGGCCTCAAGCTGCTCATCAACGTCGGGTTGATGAAGGAGATCATTCCGGAGCTGCTGGAGTTGCGAGGATTTCGCGGCTTCCAGGATCCCTTCTGGCACCCGGAAGGCTTTGCCTTGACTCACACCCTGAAAGTCGTCAATGTTGCGGCGACGGAGGAGGGCTTCGCTGAATTCCTCGCCCAGTGCGATGACGAATTCATCAGGGAGGGCATTCGGGCGAGCCTCGCCTCCTTTCCTCTGAGGCTGGCGCTGTTGCTGCACGACATCGCCAAGGCGCGGACACAAGCCTGGGGCATCGCGCCTCGCTCGACCTGGCTCAGGCGCATCCTGCCGTGGCGCATCAAGGTGAGCAACCACGGACACGCCGAGATGGGCGTCGGTATGTCCGATAAGATCTGCCGTCGTCTCAAGTACTCCAACGACGTCAATGATAGGGTCCAGGCGATCGTGGGGATGCACATGAAGATGCATCACTTCGACGACCCTCAGATCAGCCGTAAAAAGCTGGTTCAGCTCATGGCTCGGAAGGAGATCTTCGACTTGATCGTGATGGAGCACTGCGACGTCTTCGGAACGGGTCGCATGTTGCAGCAGCGACGAGCCTCGTCGCTGCTGGGCTTCTACCTCCGTCTGATGGGCGAGATGCGCAACGACCCGGTGTTGTCTCGACGACCCGGTGCCAAAAGCATCGTGACCGGCGATCACATCATTAAGCGCGGATTCAGGCCTGGCCCAATGTTCCGCGTGATCAAGGACGCTGCGCTCGAAGCTCAAATTGCCGGTAGCTTTGCCGACGAGGCGAGCGGACTGGCGTGGCTCGACGCTCGTGTCGAAGAGTTCCGGGCAATGGAGAGCAAGGTGAGTTGACGGCGATGCTGAGCATTCGTACAGGCATCGTACGAGTCTCAGCTTGGGTCAAGCAACTAGCCTTGTCGTCCAGCAAAAAGGTAGCCGATCGCCGCCTGGATCGGTCGAGGTCATGCCGCAATCAGCTTAGATTGCGGCATGACCTCCATACCTTTTGTCCTTTTTTGGACCTTTTTGTGCTTTTTGCCAGGCTTGTGCGTGAGTCGAGGGCTTCGTTGTTATCTTAACCGTGCTCTATCACCCAAAGTAGCCGCCAATAGCAGGTATTAGCGCTTCGCGATATTTTGAGCCGGTATTTCATACGCAACTGGTAGTAGCCTCGACCGATATTAGTACTTCGTGATTTTTTTTGCGGTTTTCTATGTGCAACTGCTAATAGTGGCAATGGCGGCGGAAAGCCGGCTCACCAATTTCTTCTTCGATGGCTGCAACCACCCGTTGGACGAGAGCGGTCGAGAGTCGCAAGAAGAATTTGCTTTCGAGGTTGATTTAGCCAGGGGTTATGTGAGTGGCGTAGAGCGCGAACAGCGGAATTTTATCGTTCAAGGCTGTTGCAATCGATAATCGCACCAAGCATAGTGTCATAGTCAAGACTGGCGGCAGAGAACTCGTTGTCGCCGGGCGACACGTGTCGTCGACATCGCGTTGAGCTCAGAACCCTGGCTTTGAATTGGTAGTTCTGGATCTTGTTGTTTCGTGTAACATTGAAGGTCGATTTGGCGACAGAAGTGTTAAGTGATGACGGAGAGTTCGGAGAGTAAAATCGCGATAGTGGTGGTGGAAGACCATCATGTCACCATGCATGGGTTGATCTCCTGGTTGGAGAGTACGGGACAGTTCAACATCAAGGGAAAATGCGGCAACAAGGACGTTTTGTTGTCTCTGGTCGATCAGACGAGACCTGATGTCGTACTTCTCGATCTTCACATGCCGGGGAAGTTTTCCCTTGAGGAAATTGTTGCCGGTATCACCAAATCCGGTGCCAGGGTGGTAGTGTTCACCGCGGAAAATCGAATGTTTTACGTCAATCTTGCGCTCAAACTCGGCGTTTCGGCGTTCCTTTTGAAGTCAGAGCCTTTTTTCAAACTTGCCGAGGTTATTCGTCGCGTTAATTCCGGAGAGAGGGAGATTCTGTCGTCCGGGCTCATGGAAGAAAGGTTTGTGATTTCGGATGCTGAAGAGGACATTCTCAGCATGTTGTCCGGTGGTTTCAAATACGACGACATAGCTCGGCTGCGCAATACATCCCCCGAGACGGTTCGAAAGCAGTGCAATAGATTGTTGTTGAAAATAGGGCTTGGAAGTCGAGAAGAGCTTATCGCCTGGGCTGTGCGTAACGGCTTCGGCACCTAGAACTTAATCGTCTCCTCTAGTTGAAGTCCTGTTCGTGCCAGGCGTGAATGTTTTTCCGAAGAAAGCAAGGACTCGATTGTTCGCTCTCGGTCCTGGCTTAGAAAGCCTCGAGCAAACTCGCCAGATTCAATACGGTGCAATATTTTCTTCATTGTATTTCTTGTTCTCGTATCGACAAGCTCCTTGCCGGCGAGGGCAGAACCATATTTCGCCGTATTGGAGATTGCCTGCCGCATCCCGTCAATGCCGCGCTCGAAGAGCAGGTCGGCGATCAGCTTCACTTCTTTCAAGCACGAGATGTATGCCAACTCCGGCTGGTATCCGGAGTTGACTAACGTGTCGAAGCTGGCCTTGATAAGCTCGGGGACTCCTCCGCAGAGCACGGATTGTTCGCAGAACAGATCCGTTACAGTTTCTTCTGCAAACGTGGTTTCGATTGCGCCGGCTCTGGTGCAACCGATCCCCTTTGCGTACGCGAGGCACTTCTCAAAGGCGCGTTCGCTGCTGTTTTGCTCTATTGCAATGAGAGCCGGAAGTCCTTTTCCCTCAGTAAATAAAGATCGTAATTTTTTTCCCGGACCCGTCGGTGCTACCAAGATAACATCGCAATCGCTAGGTAATTTGAGCATCTTGTGATGAATCACAAAACCGTGAGCGAAGACAAAAGTTTTATCAGATGTCAAGTAGGGTTCGATTTGCGTTTGATAAACACCCGTCGTAACTTCGTCAGGTAGCATGATTGCGAGCACGTTGCAGTTGGCGGCGATTGATTCAATCGTTTGTGGATCGAAATGATCTCTTAATGCCATATGCCAGGAAGGACTATTTTCCCGTGCGCCAACTCGGACGGAAAGCCCGCTGTCACGCAGGTTGAGCGCGTGTGCACGGCCCTGATTGCCGTAGCCGATTATGCCTATCACCGAATCATCGAGTTCGGTGAGTGTTGTATCCGTGTCGTAATATATTCTTGCCATATATGATGAAAACTCGCTTTTGATGCCTGCCTCTAGATTTAATTCAGACCTAATAATACAAAAGTATATTGGTATCACGCCTGATGTTACGGCCGTTTATATAGTATCGGCGCCTTTTCTAAGAGCCTGGTAACAGGAAAGGTTAAACCTTCCCGGGAGGTCTTGTCTTCCGATATTAACCTGTCTATCCTGTTCATGTGCGGTTGCTCCTTAGTAATTTCCGGGCCCGATGATCTACATCGTTGTGTTCGCGTGTGGCGACTGCATTGCTGAGGAGGCATGACTGTGTTTACATCAGGTCAGGTTGCGCAAAATCTAGCGGTCGGAAGTGTCGGACATATCGCCAATTCCACCAATCAGTTGGCGGAAGTGTGCATCATCGGTGATGGCACCGAGGGGCTCACTCTCGCCAATCTAGTCAACGCCAATAAAGTTGTGATATACGCTGATGGAGCTGTGAGCCCGTATCCCAATCTAGAACAATTGCAGATACGCGAATACGAAATTCGCGAGCGAGGAGCAGCGGTATCATCGCAGCGCGGTTATACACGCATCGATGTTAAAAATGTTGACAAGGTAGATGAGCTGCGCAACTCCGAGGGACTTGTGATTTCGGGCAGTACCACCAGATACGGTGCGATAATCGAGAAGTTGGCGTCAACTTTTCGTGATGGACTTACAGTTTGTCTGATAAATGCTCCTCTGGGAGCCGGTCTCGAGTTTAAGGCTCTGCTCGGCAAGCATAAGGTCAAGCGCCAGATCAATATAATCGAGGCCGGTCGATTGTTCGATTCGGCCCGTGTGGAGTCAGGAGTTCTTCTGGTGTCGGGTTTGCGCAGCAAGGTGAGCGTCAGCGGTCTCGAGCGAAATGAGACTAGAAGAGGTCTTGCCGTTGCTTCTGCAGTGGTGCGCGGTATCGTTCCTTTTTCCAGTGTTATCGAACGAGGACTCTCGGATGCCGAGCGTATTATCAGGCCGGCGCTATTGCTATCAGCGCTTATTGCAGATGATATGAGCGTTTCGATCAATTCTGCCAACATCAAGATTTTGAGAGCCCTAGATAGGGAAGTTCAAGGTTTGGCAAAGGCGTTTCAATGTGTTGTTCCTGAGTTCCTCAAGAGTCTTCAGGACTTCACTTTCAGTGACAACAGTGCGGGTCGCCATAAGTCCGTTTCACTTGATTGCGCATTGAGCGCATTAGGGAGTGGACTCCTGGGACAGTGCGAGAACTCTCCAAAAGCTTTCTCGAGTCTATTGTCCGAAGATGTCTGTCAATCGCTTACTCTTCTGGCGGACATGGGGGTTCTTAGCCGTTCTCCTGTCAATGTAATCTCTAGCATTGTCGAGATGGCGTCAGTCCTTTTGGAAGACGATCTCAACAAGAAGGGTCGCAAGTTGTCTTCGCTCGGCTTGATTGGGTTCGACACGACGGAAATTGTCGATCTTGTGAACGCCTAGATGTCAAGCGTGATGGTTCTTGCGAAACCCTTGCGGTCATTCTGTTTTCGGGCAATTTGCTCTGCTTAATATATTGCGCGCTTTGCGACGGTTGTCTTGTCAAGTAGAGTTGGTGGCACATTCGGTGCCCTTTAACGCGCCCGACGATAGCTCGCCGGACCCGCTCTGTTATTATCTGTGGTGTTTTCAAGAACTTGAACCACCAATATCAATAGCATTAGGTTTGAGTACTCGTTTTTTATATCCAACTTTCCGGACGTTTTTTTTTCAGAAGACAACGTTGAAGCCATCGAAGAACTCTTGACCGGTCATACGCATGACCTGTTGGGAGACGGCTATTACTACACCGGGAGTGTTCGGTATAACACTCCTGACTCACTCTTGTAGGAATTCATCGATCGGTCACTTCGTGTGGTTCGGTCGATCAATGACAACCCGGCTGTGAAAGGCCGCGAATGAAAGGGCTATACACATGGCCGACTTTACCGTGGCAAACTACCCCGAGTTGCTCGGAATTACACGAGTGTGTCAGGCGTCCGATGAGGATATCTGGCTGCATATCGTGTCTCCTATGACTAAGGGGCTTCTGGGCGGAATCGTTCAGCGGCGTCCCCCCAGAGTTATCGAGTCTGTGGAAGGTCTCTTCCCCGGCGACCGTGTCGCCAACCTGAATGATCATCGCTTGTTTGGCGGTCAAAACGGTTTCGTCCGTTTCCCGTACGTGACCAACTACTACGACACCGAGAATGGAGCGTTCATCGTCAAGCGTGATGGCGTAAAGTTCGAGGTGTTCTGCTGGTTTGGGGAGGTCGAGAAGGGGCGAGGCGAGATGATACTCAAGGCGGGTTTGCGCGATCGTCGGTACGACGGCACGCGACGCGCCAATGACTCGGCGCTCCTCGATTACCCCTACGATGACCCTGTTCTGCATCGTCCACTCTCCGATGTCCTCACATCGGCTGAGCTGTCGATATACGCCTTCATGCCCGGCTCTCGGGTTACGGATGTGTACAACGACATCGAGTACGAGCGGTTCGTCACCCAGCCGTACACGTACAAGAACCGTCCGGACGAATTCCTCAAGTACTTCGACATCGCCTGGGCCTCCAAGCGCGCGCCTGGTCAGCTCGCCGCTCCGATACCGGATGTGGCGCCGGCAGTGTTGCGCGGCTTCAAGAAGATTTCCGAGGATCTCGGCTACGATTTCTGTGAGATGGCGCCTAGCCATTACCACGTTGCTCGCTGGGGTCTGGGTGGTGGCTACCTCTTCCGAGATCCGCGACAGGAAGCCAACTTCAATGCCTTCACCGAAGGTTTGGAGCGTATCCGGGCCGGCGGTACTCCGCTGACAAGGTCGCAACAGTCCTGGGTCTGTGTGATGCAGAGTTTGCTTCCGCCCGAGAAGATCCCTGTCGCCTTGAGGCTCAACGGGCCGCAATGGCCTCAAGACAACATCGGACCGAAGGTGCTTTGGCTGTACAAGCCGCTGACTGAGCGAGCTCTCGCGTTCAAGCCCGAACCTCTGTTTCGCGAGGTGCTTCCGGCTCAGTCGGAACTGCCCGCTAACAGCCGACAAGGGACCTCCGAAGTGGTCCCGTGAAGTTGGAAGGAACGAGCAACCGCTATGTTCTCGCCCAGTCATTCTTCATCCTGATCACTAATTCCCTTCCTGATGCGAGCAACGGTTTCGTGGAAACCTTGCGGATAGCTGTTCGAGGAGAACCCGAGTATGGCTAACCACACATTCCCTAATGCAAACATTCCCGAGTTGCTCGGGGTCACTCCTATTGCACTTGTCCCGGACGAGGAGATCTGGGCTCGGTTGGTGACGCCTCAAGTCAAGGCGTTGCTTGGCGAGATCCTTTCCAGCAAAGTCGAAGTCCGTGAAACCGTCGACGGTGACTTTGGTGGGGATGAGGTCACCAACCTCAACGACCACCGTCTCTACGGCGGTAAAAAGGGATACATCCGATTTCCCTACATCAACGCTTACCACAAGACCACTTATGGTGCGTTGGTGATTAAGCGAGATGGAACGAAGTTCAAGGTTCTCGCCTTTGTCGGCAACCCGGAAAAGGGCGTGGCGGACATGATCTTCAAAGTCGCACTTCGGGATCGTCGCTACGACGGTACGAAGCGCGCCAACGACAGCTCGCTCGTGGACTACATCGGCTACGACGACAATGATCGCAACCACACGCTCAAAATCGACGGAATGCCGGAGAATTCGAGCGCGGTGGAGTTGTCCACTTACGGCTTCATGCCTGGGTCGCGCATCGTCGATGCCGACGGTGACGCACAGTTGGATGAATTTGTTCGAGCTCCCTACAAATTCGTCGGGAAGCCCAAGACCTGGCTCCGGCTGTACAAGAAGGCATGGGCATCTAAGCGTGGACCCGGGCAAAACGGCAACCCCGTTCCGGACGTCTCGCGGCTCGTTCCGGCGGTGGTCGAAGCTATGGCTTTCGAGCGTGGCTACGACTACATGGAGAACGCTCCCAGCCACTTCCACGTGGCTAAGTGGGCTGAGAGCCTGAAGTACCAATACGCCGATCCGAAGCAAAAGGAGACGCTGTCTCGTTTGAGCGCGGGCATCAATCGGATCAAGACTTCCGGTGTCGTGTTGACCCGACCGCAAGAGTCGTGGGTCGTTGCGATGCAAAGCCTTCCCCGGCAGTACATCCCGGATCAGTTCTACCTGGATGGAGCGATCTGGCCGCAAGATAACATCGGTGCGGACAACCTCTGGATGTACAAAGCTATGTCGGAGCGTGCCAAGCTGGCTGCCAAAGCAGCTTCGGCAAGCGCCGCCAAGAAGGAGTGATTTGTTGCAACCGGCGGGAAGCGGAGCCTGGCGCTCTCCGCCTTCCGCCGGTTGTTTCTTGGGTGGTGACTACGAGTGGGAGTAGTAGTAAAGGATAGAAAATGTAGACGTTCACTGGCGGACGTTTTGAGGTCATCTCGGTGAGGACGATTGACGGAACATGCGTCGAAACAAGTTTCCAAAACCAGATCCCAGTGCAATTCGTAACGTCCGGCACTAACCCAATACTAGAAAATTGAAAACTAGAAATTAATCGTGCTTCGATTGGTATTGAATGTGGTGCAAGGTCCGTCCTTTATCATTGAAACGCGCGGCTCATTCGTTGGAGCGATTATAGAAATCTGGACAATTCCCAATCCGTATCCGACCCAATCGTTATCGTTCGATCGGGTCGATGGTGGCTGATTCAGCCGGTTTTCAGAGGCATCGAAGAACGCTTAATTTTTGGACTTCGGTTTTGTCAGCACAGTCAGATAGTCCGTGGTCGAGCCGTATCCCGAAGACCTTGTAACTGGTGTTACGCTCACGATCTCCAGTTCCGGATGCTGTTTTAAGAACCTTGCCAGGATCTCGGGGAAGCTCTCCTGCCCATACGTTCGTCCGTCCAGCGCTCTGGTTCTTTGTGGCGGGAAGCGGTAGATGCCGTTGCCCATGTCTTGCCACTCCGGTTCGTTCCAGGTCGCTTGCTCCTGCTTGACTGGATCGAGCCGGGGATCAGCGCGGAAGATGGTAGAGCCTAGCATCCCCACGAGAAACACGAGCATGAAGGAGATCGTGGTGACCTTTTCCGTTCTGCTGACGGTCTGGCGCCCTCTGAAGGCAGCATTGAGCGGTCCGGCGAGTGCACCCACGATGCCAACTCCGGCGGTGATCCAGGAGACTGTTACTAACCAGTTCATAGCGGTTTTTCTCCGTCGAGGTTTGATTGATGAAAAAGGCTAGCGCTGTGCCAGCCCTCCGAAACACCCAGTAACGGACCTTCTGAACACCCTGCGTGACTAGCTTGTAAAGTCAACAACTGCCGAGAAAACACCGGAGTGGAATGGGTCGGGTTCTCCGTTCCCGAGCTAAAATCGGAAGTGGTCGGAGCACGTGAGAGAAAAGATTTCTTCGTGGCGCCACAGCCGAACTAGCATTTCTTCGTTTTCTGGACCGTGATTGCTTAGACAAGAATTACCCAGGGTATGGAGTGCGAGATGGTTGTCTCTAGCCTACTAGGAATTTGTTCGTTATCTCTACTGCGCGTGGGAGCCGCCGAAGCCCATTTCCATCCTGCGGCAATGCAGGCCGAGTCGAGTTTCGGATACAGGCATTGATCAGAGGATTCGCGACCCTCCTGAACAATCCTCGATTCTTGTGGTGCTCCGATGTCCGATAGGATATTTCACCAAACCAGAAGTAAGGCTCGCAGCCAGCCAGCCCGACTCGAATTCGCGCGGCTTAGGCTAGCCGTAATGGTTGAACCAGCATGGACCCTGACGTGGGTTTTGCCGGACCATGTGCGATCTTCCCCGCTCTTGCCGGCTCAGGTTGTTGTTTGTCCTGGTTTGTCGGCGTTGCGGTAGAGAACACAGTTCTGGCTCGCTCGACCATTGAAAGTTTCAGCCAAATCCATTTAACCCGAAATCGGGTCGGCACTGAATGTGGTGTCAATTAAACCTTAGCTCTTTGCGGATCTTTCGGCTACATTGGACTTGTCCGTCGAATTGCCGCCTTCATCGGCGACAGCTTCGTATCGAACTACGATAATCGTGACGTTGTCCGGTGCTCCACCGTCGAGCGTCGCTTTCAAAAGTTTTTCGCAAGCATCTTTAGGTGTCTGGCAAGACGCAATTATACCGCCAATATTTTCGTCGTGAACGACAGTGGACAATCCGTCGCTAGAAAGAATCATCCAATCACCAGGTTTGATTTCGGCGGGAGTTTTGTCTATTTCGACTTTGCTCTTGTGCCCGACGCATCGTGTGAGGTAGTGGCGAAACGGGCTGTTGCGGAGCTGCTCTTCGCTCATTCTGCCTTGTAAGACCATTTCCATGACCACCGAGTGATCTTGTGTCAGAACAATCGTTTTGCCGTCGCGTATCATATACGCGCGTGAATCTCCCACATGAGCTATCTGAACCCTTCCGTCCGGACAATGGATCGCAGCTACGATGGTGGTGCCCATGTCTTTTACGGCCGGGTCAGCTGCTGCCGCGTCGAAGACATCTTGATTGGCGTTCGAGACAGCTTCGACCAGCCACTTCTGGATGACAGCCTGGTCCAGCTCGTCTGGTTGTTTCTCATTCCATAGCTTTTCAACAGCGGTAATCGCCAGCCGGCTGGCTCGGCTTCCGCCCTTCATGCCGCCCATGCCATCGGCAACGACTAACAGTCTGTTGTCCGAACTGACGAACATGTTGTCTTGATTTTCAGTTCTCTTGATCCCTGGATCAGTAATCGAGGCAACCTGCCACGTAACTTTTGTCATCGGTTCCTCAACGAAATGTCGGTGCGTCTTTCGGTACTGAGGTTATACCCCAGTAAATTGAGCCAGTATCCCAATTTTTAGAGAAAAAGAAACTCTCTTTTTAGTATATATGTCAAGCTGTTAAGTTTGTTGCGACATTAGCGGAGCGTGTTTTTTTTGTGAAACCCGCACAGGAGCATCGATTGAAACGGTCTTTCGAAAAATCGTTTTGATTTTGATTTCTTTGCATAAGACTTGGCGACCTCAAAATTGAGACAACCTCCGGTTTCACTCCAGAAAGGCTGCTGATTATCAGACCCCATTCTTCATCCAGCAATATCAAGCCGATTTCCGCTGTGCATTGTCGCTGTTTGGGCAAGCGACAATATCAGCGACGCAAGCTGTGTCTGTGCAATTGATTTGATGAATTGCTGATGGACTGTGCAGCAAGTTGGGGTGAAAGCCACTTGTTGTGCCGATTCTAGTCGAAAAGCTATTGTGCTACGAATCTTTATTATCTGTTGGAAACCTGACCAGGCGGTGTGTAGGTTCTTCTTACCTGTCTTTCCCGATCTTCTTATGGACGAATTTACCAGAAGCGACTCTTCGCAAGCGATCCAAAAGTACTGCAAGCACTGCGCTTCCTCTCCTCACGAGGGCTGGTGGTTCGCAGGGACAAGATCAGGTAGTGGTTGTCGTTTGACCACGAAGCGATGAAGCGGATCTTCGTTGCTGCACCGACTCGACACAGGGACCTTGGTCACTACCTCGGTGGTGTGCGACCGGGTTCCAACATCACGTCTACTGGAGAGACTCATGAAGACGTTCACTCGGCTCTTCGCCTGCGCGGCTCTGCTCATGGCGGCGGCATTTCTGACCGGCTGCGGCCCGACCAAGTCCTGCGACAACTGCGGCAACGGCGCGGCGGCTGGCGCGGCGGCCTCGAAGGGACGCACCTGCGGCAACGAGACCAAGACGACGGCTGGCGGGAGCTGCTGCGACACGAACAAGGGCGGTTGCTGCGACAAGACCGGCGAGTGCTGCAAGAAGGGCTGCAACGGCAACTGCAAGGAGTGCGCGGGCAAGTGCGGCTGCTGCGAGGGCTGCAAGAAGGGCAGCGCCTGCTCGTGCGAGAAGGACAAGTGCGGTTGCTGCAAGGAGTGCAGCGGCAAGGCGGCGGCGACCGGGGCGACCGGGGCGGCGGCGGCCAGCACCTGCAAGACCTGCGGCAAGGACTGCAAGTGCTGCGACGGCTGCAAGGGCGGCACCTGCGGGTGCGAGAAGGACAAGTGCGGCTGCTGCGGCGAGTGCAAGGGCAAGACCAAGAAGTGACCACCGGCCGCGCCCAATCGTCAACCAGCGATGTAACACCAGCGCCATTCGCCTGATAACCGGGCACTGGTGTTAGCACGCGAACAAGCGACCCGAGCTGCCACTCGTGCCCCCAGTTGCACGCGTGGTCTTGGGTTCGCTTGTTTCTGTTTTTTTAATACTAAAAACAGTAGTAGAAGTTCCAATTCGTCATAAATGGTCTGGACTCGTCCAGTTGAGTTTTTTGCCGAACCTGCTTCATGCGTACTTGGCGTAAGAGTTCGAGTGTCCGCGAGCAACTCAAAACTATGTTGTTTGCAAAAGACGCGGCTCGTCGGTGCTGTCGAGTGGCAGAGAGAGCGGCTGTCCGGCGGGCAGCCGCTCTCTTGCGATTGACTATAACGGGCGAAAAGCGGCTTACGACCTCAGCGACTTCACGAGCATCCCTACGCAGCCGCCCAGAGCGAAGGCCGCGTGGATACCCGGGAAGACGGCAAGCAGGGTGATGGACGAGAACGAGAAGTACATCAGGACGATCGCAACTACGCTGATCACCACCAGTGATACCGCCCCTTTCCCGACGGGGATGCCGAGAATCTTTCCCGACGTTTCGCTGAGTTTGACCTTCGGTACATTCATCAGGTTGAGGATGAAGCCGGAGAGCGTCATCAGCAACGCGGCGCTGTACATCGCGATCTGCCCAGCCGGCGCTGTTTTGAAGTTGTACGCGGCGACAATGGCCGCAATACCGGCGAGCAGGTACAGTCCAGAAAGCAAGAGTACGTCACCGCCGGTTTTGACGACGGGTTCATGGGTGGTCTCGCCGGACCAGGCGATGCTCTCTACTTCGGGGCGATTGAGCGGGTACTTCACCACGGTGATCTCGACCGGCTTGACCGAGCCTTTGATCTTCTCGTAGCGCTCGGGGGTGATTTCGGCGAGATAGCTTGTTTGCTCGTTGACGTTGAGCCAGCAGTACTTGGTGCCGGTCCGTACGCCGAGATCTTCGAGCCCGGTGATGACGGGGAAGGCAGGACCCTGGTAAACGACCTGGCGGCGCGACTGCCAGAGCAGCCGTAGTACCGGTGGCAGGACGATGGCTGCCAGAGTAGCGAGGATAACGGTTGCGGTCATAAGGATTGTCCCCATGGTGGTTTCGGAACAAACGCCAACAACAATCCTCGTCCCAGTGACGAAGATGCTGATAAGGTGGCGACCAAGCTGGATAGAGTTTTTGCTGTTGCTACTTAAGGTAGAAAATGGAGGCGGATGGAAAAATCCTATCGGCTCTATCACTTTGGGATCAAGCCAGATTAACGGCAGAAACTGACGATCGGTTGTTGTCAGCAACCGATCGTCTGGCCGGATAGAGAACCTCGGCGGCTTGAAAAATTAGTTAGCGAGCCGTCGCTAATGTTCATCCTTGTGGCTACTGGAGCGCATCCCGCCCTTACTGACTTGTCAAGGAGCCTGATAAATTATCGCCGGCAATCTTGGTTTTCTCTTTCACAACTGCGAGTTTGTCACCATATACGCCATCTGTGTGGCACCGCGGGTGCTATCGAGTATGATGGCGTTATTCTGAAAAATGTTTATGAAAGATAGCTTGTGCTATTCTTCTCTCCGTACTAAACATCCAATGCTAGAAGGAGCAGTACATGAAAAGAACACCTCTATTTCTTGCCCTGGCCGGTGTTCTATTGTTGGGCCAAGTTGGTCCGACAATGGCTCAAACATATAACGGGCAGCCACTCCAGGGACGCGTCACCTATGTGCCGACTGGTACCGTAGTTGATGCCACGCTGACCAGTCCAATCGACAGTGCAGTTGCAAAACCTGGCGACATTTTCAATGCCGCCCTTTATTCTCCGATGTTTCTCGGCAGCGATCTGGTTTTGCCAGCTAACACGAAGCTCGAGGGTCAGGTTATCGGAGTGGACAAGGGTGCGCTCGCCGGAAAAAATGGGGTCATCAGTCTCCGTCTGACGGCAGCTGTGACTCCAGACGGAGTGAGGTATCCGCTATCTGCAATTATCACTGCCGACCAATCAGAAGGAAAGGTCATCGAAAGCAAAGGCAACTTGAAAGGCCGAAGCACGAAAGCAACAGTCGCTAGCGGTGTGGCAAGAACGGCTGCATGGACCGCTGGAGGCACGTTACTTGGAGTTTGCTTCGCGCCGATTGTCGCGGGTGCAGTCGGAGCTGGGGCCATTGCTGGTGTCGCCACTGGTGGCGCGGTCGGTCTCGGTAGCAACCTCTGGCGCAAGGGCAAAGACGTGAAAATCCCGAGCGGTACACGCTTGAAGTTCGCGCTCGATCAGCCTATGGCCATGTCCAACGAGATTGCGGGTAACAACACAGTCCTGCGATAGAACTTCTGGTTCAATCTTCCAGACTATAGTGGAAGTGCTGATTGCTTGGCACTTCCTCTTTATGTTCGCTCGACACTTTTCTAAGTCAAGTTATGATTTCTCACCTGCCCTTCGCACGAGCTGGGCCAATTTCTGCTTTCTGTTCATGGAAAAACCTCGCAGGAGGCTGTCTGTCCTTTATATCAGCTCGCGATAACTATTGATATTACGAGTGATTTTTCGATTCTGTAACCAGGAAGTGTCACAGAATGACGCATTGCAGCGTTGGTGGTGGAAGTCCCATCGACATTCGCACATATAAGTCGTAACTTCTTAGAGCCCACGATTATTGGTGCCCGATAAGGGCTTTGGCGGGCTGGCGTTGAGGACAAAGACGTGGATCGGCCATACGACGGACATGTAGAACAGCAACAGATGCGAGACGGCAGGGCCGACAAGGCTGCTGGACAGACCCTGTCAAGTGAAGCGAACGGTCTCGCGATGAGCTCCCTGACGAATCGAGTAGCCAATTGCGAGGCCGCTGGACTCTCGTTTGCATCGATAGTCAATAGAACTGAATCGAGTGGTCAATCGACGCTCGATCTGGGCACAGGAATGATGTTCGGTATGTTTGACAGAGATGGCGGACAGAGTTTACTTGATTTCGGACCTAAAAGCTTTTCTTCTTCCGCACGAGATAGCGCCGGCAACAGAGTTTCAATGGATTCGTCCGGAAAGTTGTTAAGCACTGACGGCAGCGGTAAAACGACAGATTTCGAAGCTCGTGGTGAGGGCGATCGTTCTGCACAACGCAGTGCCACCATCATTCCCGCCATGTTCTTGGGCTCCCCGCTCGCGCTCTTCGGGATGGGGGCGACCCTGGCAGTCACCGATCAGGCTCAGCGTGTCGATCAGCAGAGCGAAGGCGCTCGACTGAGAGAGACGCTAGGCGGTAGTCAGGGCGATCAAAAACAGCTAGCCCAGCCGCAACAACAACCCAATTTTCAGGCGAGAGGTTATATCAGTGACATCACGATGATGTCGATGTTTGTCGGTAAAGAAAAGAGACCGCTACCGACGTCCGACATCTACAGCCTTTCCGGTCTCGCGCCAGAGCTCTTCCCCGGTCAGAGAATGATCGAGCGCAACAGCCGTGCACGCGAGGAAGAGAAAAAGAGCAAATCAAAGTCAGAACTCGATAAGCTCGCCAGCGTTGAGCGCAAGCGCTCACAAATGCGTGTGAAGATGTCGATGGACAAAAGCAGTTTGACGTCGGCAAATATGCATAAGCGCAAAGAACAGCTAGAGAATGAGATTGAGTTGGCGCAAGGCAAGGCCAGTCTGCAGGAAGTATCGCGAATGCATTCTGAGTTGGAAGTGCTGGATCGAGCTTTGAAGCGCTTTTCCTCGTTGGGATTGTAAGCCACACGAATTTTGTTTGATCCGCAAAATATTTTACATCTGGTAAAAGAAAGTCATATTGCCTGGTTGGCCGCCTTTGGTATTTCGGAGCCGTGTTCTGGCTTCTAAAACCATTGCAGCAAGTTTTTTCGACCTGCTGCTGATCTGTTATCCGGTTCCGTCCCTAACCTATGCGTGCTTCGGTCATCAACTGTAGGCAGGACGCAGTCCCAGTCTTAGCATGACGCAGGCCGGCGCGTCGTTGAAGGGGACTGCGTTGCCGCAGAGCAATTTGATTTGAACTTCAGCAGAGACTCCGGGCTGAGTCCGGCGAGCTTAGCGACTTTGAGCATGTTCGGTTCTACCTCAAGCCAGCGCGCGATGCATGTGTTGCGCAGGGCCATGCAGTTCGTATTTATGTGAGAGCGATGACTGTGCGTCTTCACAATCCGGTCCAGCGCCCCGGGCGAAATTGGAGAGCCCTCTCGGGTCGTAAAAACCAGCCCGTTCAGATCTTTTTCCTTTCGTTGATCGAACCACAGAAGCAAGTCATCCGCAATGGTCTTCGCAAGCGGAACATTGCGTGTTTTCTTATTGGCGCCGATTGTAACCAGCAGGTGACCGTCATTGTCCAGCAAGTCTATCCATCTAAGAGAACAACATTCAGATGGACGCAGCGCCGCTAAGAACATCAACTTGATCAAGAGGCGGTCGCGGACCGCTGTAATCGTTTCGATGAATTGCAAAATTCTTGTTTCTTCTTCAGCTGACAATGTGTTGTTGAGCGCAGTCTGGTTGTCCTCTTCCAGGCGAGGCACTGCTGGTGGTGTTACTCCAAGAAAGGAGATGTAATGTTTGGCGGTGCCAATGTAGCGATTCACGGTGCTGCCCTTCAGTGACAGATGCCCAGCAAGGTGTTCCTTATATCTGCCGAGGAGTTCATCGAAATGATCTTTGTCAATGCCGTGTTGGTCGTCCATAAAGGTGAGGAAGCTGTCGAAGCGGGATAAATATGCCCTTTTCGTTTGATTCGACCAGTTGCTCTGTAAGACGAAGTGTTGATAATCCTGATTTGTGTTCATCACAAAACCTCAGTAAGGGTCGCATTGAGCAGACTGTATGCCCTTGATGTGGCAAGAGTTTGTCAGGCGCCTAGGTCGATTGTTGCGTGAGCAGCATCTACCAAAAGTGGTGCCAAGACTGTAGGTGATGCTACCCTCGGTATCACCTGTATGGCTTTCCTCCTGCGCTCTGGTGACCAAGTCTGGAGAACGCATGAGTAATTCGCGATATTTATCCAGCACTTCTATATCGAGTACTAATAAGCGCGGCTGCAGCAAGAGAGCAGGGAATTCTCAATGTCGGCAGATCTACACACGTCCACCACTAACTATTTACATTTATAGTC
>CAYQKX010000093.1:0-24989 GCA_964418155.1 uncultured Candidatus Obscuribacterales bacterium
GCTACTATCCGCAGGACTTTCACAGCGAGATCAAACCTGGTTCGACGGCGCTAGAGTGGCTTATGCAATACATGGAAGAGGAAGGCGACCAGCTAGTGAGAAGCGTGCTTGGCAGAATGCTCTTTTCGGGTGACGAAAGTCTCAAAGCCACGGAAGCACTCTCCGGCGGAGAGACGGCACGATTACTTATGGCTCGAATGATGATGCTCAAGAATCCGATCCTCGTATTCGACGAACCGACCAACCACCTGGATTTGGAGGCAGTGTCGGCACTTGGTGACGGACTGACTCAATTCCCAGGCACCGTGCTACTCGTTTCCCACGATAGAGATCTGATCTCGGATGTAGCGACAAGAGTGATATCGTTCACCGCTGATGGTGTCATCGACTTCGCCTATCCCTACGCAGAGTATCTGCAATCTTATAAGTTCAAAGAATTTTCGAGAGCCGGTAAGAGATAGCCCAATCTTCGATGACAAGGCGCGTTCAACTTAGTTACGACCCTCATCGTTTTAAAATGATGTTCGATCGCGCACAAGTCGGCACACGATAAAAATGACCAGCCACTCTAATATTGAAATCAGAGAAGAGTCGATTTCAACCCTGAGCGACCATGGGCTAGTTTCCATAGCATACGAGTTTGATCGCATCCTGGAGGTGACTCCAGTGGATCGAGGCATGCGTGGACTCGACCTGAAAGAGGTGCAGTTAGACGCTCCGATGCTGAAAGACTACGACGCAATCGAAGGAGAGGGTCCATCGATTTGGAGCAAACGATTCGACGTTTCAAACTGGGGACTCATAACTGCACGAGATAACGGCGTCCGTATCGGAGGAGCCGTGATTGCATTCAATACCAAGAGACTTCATCTATTGAACGGACGTCGTGACATTGCGCTGCTTTGGGACATTCGAATAAGTCCAGAATATCGAGGTCTTGGTGTCGGAGCATTACTCTTTCGCGCAACCGAATCCTGGGCAATCGAACGCGAGTGCAAGCAACTCAAAATTGAGACCCAAAATATTAATCTAGCAGCGTGCAAATTCTACTCGAGCCAGGGTTGTCACTTGGGCGCCATTGATCGATTCGCATATTCGAATTTTCCTGATGAGGTTCAACTACTCTGGTACAAGAACTTGTCCTAACACCAGGTGTCGGTAATTGATTGTGAAACTTCCTGAGCCGGTCTTTGCGTCTATAACGGCGAATTTGTGCAGAGTCAAACTTTTCAAGTCGAAACAACCGGTGTCCTGGTCGCGTAAGACGTACCTCTGAACTGCGCCACCGGTTCGCCCTTTTGGTTAGTCACTGAAATGTCGTAGACACCGGTCTTCCTACTCGAAGATACTTCACGCGCTGCGGCTGTAAGCACATCGCCGACAGAGACAGGAGCAATAAAGTTGATCGTGCAGGTCAGTGCGACGGTTTTCACATTCCTCGAGTTGCATGCATACGCGAACGCGGTGTCGGCTAGCGTGAATGTTATGCCACCATGACAGATACCATGTCCATTAAGCATGTCTTCACGCACACCCATTGTCAGAACTGCGGACCCAGGACGCACCTCAACCAGAGAAATTCCAAGCAACTTGGCCGCCTTATCGTCTGCATTCATGACGGCGGCCACGCGAGCGGCGAGTTGTTCGGGGTTTGTGCCTGTAGACATTCCTTTCCTCGATTTTTCAATAAACGACCATTATACGCCTTCTCCCTCATACGCGGCGAGCTTCGCCGAGCTATTCAGGAACACGATGTGTCGATAATAGAACCGCGATGTTATCTCGCATTTGCCAATCCGCCCGACTTGGTTTATCTTGGACTGACAAGGGAAATAGCAGATGTACCCAGTGAGCCCTACCGTCAATATTCCTGAAAGCGAACTGAATTTCACGTTTGCCCGGAGTGGTGGGCCCGGCGGTCAGAACGTCAACAAAGTCAACAGCAAGGCAATTATGCGATGGGCGGTGGTGTCAAGCACATGCTTGCCTCATGGCGTTCACACGAGATTCATCGCGAAGTATGGCAATAGACTCACCACGGAAGGAGAGCTCGTCATCGCCAGTCAAAGGTACCGCGATCAAAATTCCAATATGGAAGATTGTTTGGAAAAACTGAGAGAGATGATCGCAGCCGTGTGGAATCCTCCAGTAATTCGCCGCCCGACGAAACCTTCGAAAGGCGCCAAGATACGCCGAGCACAGGCAAAGACTGAGCAATCCGCCAAGAAGCAGCAGCGCAGAGCCCCTAGATTCGACGATTAGTTAACGCTCTCTGTAGCCCATAACCACAAGCAGGCACGGTCCGCCGGAAATCACATTGAGACCGGCCTCGGTAGCCGTCTTTATAGCGGGTAGACTTTCTGCCCCGGGCTGCATCCATATGTTTTTAACACCAGCAGCAATGGCATCGTTGACCACCTGCTCAGTCACATTCGGCGGTGTAATTATCGAGAGAGACTCTATCGACTCGGGCAAAGCGCTCACACTTGCATACGCAGTATTTCCCAGCACTGTCTTCACGTTGGGATTGATCGGGTATGCCTTGTGCTCGTGCTGGAGATAACAGACATAGACCTTGTGTCCGTACTTGTGCCGATCGTCGCTTGCACCAGCAACACCAAAGGCCGGAGCAGCTAAGAACTTATCGATCTGTTCGTCAATTGTCATCAGGTGCCTCCATCGATTCAGTAGGACTAGTCAAGAATGCAATCAAAATCCGGATAATCAAATTGCCGCTTTCAGCCTCGGCAAAACTTGCTCGTTCCAAATATACTCAGACACATGCAGCAAGAAGGAAACATTGCTGATCACACCATACTGCGGATCTGACCTGGTATCCGGCGGCAATAGCTTCTGCAAGTTAATTTCGCTCTGATGAGATTTTACAACCGTGAGACTGTACTGTATTCCATGGAGCGCCGCAATTGGACCGAGTGATTTTCGCAATACGCTGATTCTGCAGGACGGGCGCTGTTCTAGCAGTGAGTTGAGTGTTCCAACATCATATACAGGTTGATCTGCGCAATCGACCAGCACCACCCCTGGTAGCACTTCTCGGGCAGTGGTCGCTAATTCTCTAGCAACTTCCACCGCAACATCGTAGGCGGCCACACCCTTCATCAGCCTCTCTTTGGCGCGCGCATTTCCTTCCACCGCCTCCATCCAATCGGAAAACAACTTTTGAGTCGCTCTCTCGCGCAGGAGTGGATTTTTGATATCGAACGAGGGAAGTGTGGCAACGCCCTTTGCCAGCAATTGTGAGATTGGACTGCCGTTAACCTGGAAGTACGGCTCTCCGTCAAGAAGAGCGGCGTCATCATCCAGCTCGGGATAAAATATGCCAGACGCTTTCATTGCAGCTGTCAGACCGTCCGCATCGGGATCGGCAATAATGGCCACGGCATTGCTGAATTCACCTGGCGATACCAGCGTACTACAAGCAGGATGCAGACGCCTAACCGTGATCAAACAATCAGGCCCCAGCAGTTCCTCTAACTTTGCTGTACCGGATTGAACCTGCATATCCCTGTGATTGGCAGGTTCTCCGTCTATACCATGATGATCGCGAAAAAATACTCGATAACCTTCCTCTTTGAGTTTGACCACAGCCTCGATTGTGTGCATTGTGATTGGTGTGTCAATGAACAGAACACTTCGACCATCTTCGGACTTCATGGCATGAGCATCTCGGACAAACTCCAAAATCGCTTCTACATCGCCGGCAGTGAAGGCCTTGATGAAAAGGGTAGGAACTTTGTTGACGGTGAGAGAAATCAAGTTAAGGCGGACCTGGGCTCGGAACAGTTACTATTGTACATTTTTTGCTTCCAGCAACTCCCACCGTTCATAAAGCTTTTCGAGATCCTTCTCCAGGGTTTCCTGCAGCCCGTGGAGCTCTTCTAGCTTGGCAAAGTTGGATGCAATCTCAGGTTTGTTCATTTGCGCTTGAGTACTGGCGAGACTAGCTTCCGCTTCTTCAATCTTCTTCGGCAAAGCGTTCAGCTCTCGCTTTTCCGGACCGGTCAAGCCTGATTCCGGCTTCTTCCTCGTGTCAACTTTCTTTTCGCGGCTACCCGACTTGCCCGAGTCATCCGAATAGAAGCTTGGCATCACCTTCTCGAACTGATCGAATCCTACAAAGTACTCGAAGCCGCCCTGTCCATTCAACGCAAGGATCTGGTCGGAGATAGTATCGAGCATCATTCGATCGTGGGTTACAAGGACTACAGCACCAGAAAACTCTTCGAGACTTTCCTCCAGCACTTCGAGCGATGGGATATCAAGATCGTTGGTAGGTTCGTCCAGAATAATGATGTCGGCAGGTTTAAGCATCAGATTGGCGATCAGTATGCGAGACTGCTCACCACCCGAGAGATACGACAACGGCATCTTCAGCTGCTCGGATCGAAAGAGGAATTTCTTGGCCCACGTCACCACGTGAAGTGACCGTCCCTGATACACGACCGACTCACCGTCAGAACTCAGAGATTCCTGCAAGGTCTTCGATTGATCGAGTTGTTTGCGATTCTGATCGAACCAGACTATTCGCAAGTCATCCGCTCGTTTTATCGTGCCACTATCTGGTTTTATGTCACCAATGATGGTTCTAAGCAGAGTCGTCTTCCCGCTTCCATTTCGCCCTACCAGACCCAATCTCGTGCGATTGGTAATGAGGATCTCCAGATTGGAAAACAATATTCTTTCGCCAAATGATTTTTTGATCGACTTGGCATCGATCAATTCTCTGGTCTTTCGCCCTGACGCCTGGAAATTCACTTCAATCTGCGAGGTAGTGTTTCGCTGTTTTACGTCAGCCAACTCTTCGATCAGCTTACCGGCCTGCTCTATGCGCGCGCTTGACTTAGTCTGCCTGGCTCGAGCACCACGCTGCAGCCAGGCGATCTCTCTGCGCACTTTGCTGGCGAGAGCGTGCTCAAGATTCACCTGCTCAGCAACCTTCTCTTCCCTGCTAATGAGGAATTGAGTGTACGGACCGCTGACACTCAGAAATCCTTTCGGATACTGCTTGTTAAGCTCGATGATTCGATTGGTCACTGATTCGAGAAACAGTCGATCGTGCGTGACGACGATGAATGATTTATCGAATGACTTAAGCTGTTTTTCCAACCACAATACAGACTCGAGATCGAGGTGATTAGTCGGTTCGTCGAGGATCAAGACATCAGGCTTTTTGACAAATCCTCGTGCCAGCGAAAGGCGCTTTTTCCAGCCACCCGATAAGCTTGTAGCTACAGCAGTGCGATCCGGAAAACCAAACATCTTGATCGTGGAGTCAATCGATGCAGCCCGCAAGTGCTCTTCGAAAGGCACTTCTAAAGCCGCCTTCGAGATTGTTTCCTCGATAGTATCACCTTCGCCGAATTGATCTTCCTGTTCGACGTAGGCAACACGCAAGTCCTTTCGTCTGACGACTTCACCTTCGTCCGGTTGCGTGAGGTCAGCTAAAATTTTTACCAGAGTAGACTTTCCTGATCCGTTGGGTCCGATGAGCCCAACTTTATCTCCCTCTTCTACGCCGATCGACAACTCATCAAAAAGGGTCCTTCCTGCGTAGGACTTACTGATCGATTGACAGCTGAGCAAAATAGCCATGGGCGCCCGATTTCGTTATGTCTGGGTGGGCAAAAACCAGGTTTGCGCTTTGGCAGCGAAGGCCGGAGGAGAGTTTGCCGACAACCCAACACGGTTGAGACACTAGTTATATCGGGTGCCTGTAGAGAAGGTCAACTATTCGATCGATAATTGAGACTATTGGTCAAACAGTTGCTTTTGTTAATGTTACTCGCGAAAAGTATCGGAATTCGGTCTATCCACAGCCTTGTCGGCGATCGCGAGAATCGAGGGTACTTCGCCGGATTTCCCTTGTGTTTTCAAACTATCTGCGTATTGATTGCATACGGCGACAATTCGCTGTTTTTCCGGCTCCAACTCAGACTCTGCAAGAGCGCGCTGAAAGAACTGCTGAGACTGTTGCAGATCGCCTCGAGCCTGAAAAATTTGCGCGAGATGGGCATGACTGCGGAACTTGGCCGCACGCCAATCTATATCTTCACCACTACTGCAACGCTCTCCAGCTTCCTTGAAAAGCGGAATCGCTGCATCCGATTTTCCGTTTGCTACATAGGCAATTGCGAGACGATAACAGGCCGGTCCGTAGTAATCATGGAAAGGAATTCTGGACAATCTGTCGTAGGCCTGCTGGGCGCTTTCCTCCGCCTGCTTGTAATCCTTTCGCATATAAGCATCTCTCGAAGAGCGCAGGTACTTAACCGCAGACTCTTGCTGTACCAAACATGAGCCCAATGCAAGCAGCATACACGTCACAAAACCGGCTACTCCCCGCGCCACTATCCCATCTCGCTTGTACTGCTCCAGTTCCTTTTTCCCTGCAAAACTTTTCGGTCCTTTCCTTTGAGTGATTTCGCGAGGAATGCATGAGTAGGCAAGACTAGCGTTGGATGCCGAGTACATGTAACTCTGCTCTCTGGCTTCCTCGTCGCAGGGATTGGCTTTTTTGACCTTCACTTTCAAGAGACCGCTGTTCTTACTCTGCTCCCTGGTGATGAGCATCACCTCGTCGTAACGGGACTCTTGGGTTACTACCGGTAGATCTTTTGGGAAAGAAACATTGGTAGCAAGGTTAAAAATCCGTTTGTTGGTTACAACAAGATGTTTGGCAGTTGGTAGCAGCTCGTCGATTCGTTGCTTCAACAGTGGAATCACAATGCAAAGAACGATTGCCTCAACAGTCAATATGATGAGTGGATTCTCGATCATCGGCCAAATATCATCAAACGAAGCTCCAGAGATAAGCCCGCCACCACCAACTATCAGCATCATCCCGTAAAACGGAAAACCCAGGAACAGTAAAAGACCGAGGATTAGATTGGGCATAGTCAGCGCTACATCCTGCCTGCTCTCGTAGAAAAGAATGCGCTCGTCTTTCTCTAGTTCAACTTCAGGCGGTTGTTGCCTGCTTCTTTCGGAATTCGGTGGTAGTTTCATCTTCTTTTTTCTCATTGTTCTTCACCAAGATAGTGGCAAAGCGGTTAAGAAGTAGTTGTTCATAATTCCTTAAAAATTAAGTCAATCCCTGAATACACGACTTTCCTGGCGAAACTACTCAAGATCACATTTCTCCACCAACAGCTGCCGTGAAACTGAGTTTCAATGCCACTCTCATAAATTATTGGGGTTATTCCACTTACTTGTGGTAGACCCCATTGGTTTAATGGTTTTGCCATCGGTATGTGTGTGTGTGTGTGTGTGTGTGGTTGCAAAAATGACTACGAAAATAAAAGCCTCTGTCAATATTAACGAGTCGAGTCACTCTGCTGAGCTTGAAGCAAATGAGATTGATAGGGCGGAAACGCCCGAACTTGTGTCTCCCGAAGCGCTCAACGAGCCTGAGGAGCGACCTGATTTCGGGTGCAGGTATGAAGTACTGGATCTAATTGGACACGGAGGCATGGGCTCGGTCTACAAAGTCAGAGATCGTCAGCTGGACAGCGTATTTGCTATCAAAACACTGAATCGCGAACTAGTGAAGGATCAGGTTGCACAAAAACGGTTCGAGAAGGAAGTCGAGTCCACAACAAGGCTTAATCACCCATCACTCGCTACTGTATACGGTGGCGGGTTAGACTCAAGCGGCGCCCCATATATGGTGATGGATTTTGTGGACGGTAGAAGCCTGGATGAAGTCATCGAGGAGGTCGGCGCGCTAGAACCTGAGCGAGCCTGCAACATTCTCATCCAGATTGCGGAGGGACTTCAATCTGCTCACTTACAAGGACTAGTGCACCGAGACATTAAGCCGACCAACGTGATCGTCACCGGAGAAGGCAAACTAGAAACTGCGAAACTAGTCGATTTTGGTATTGCAGTGGCACTACCAACGGAGTCACGGGCAACACGAGACTTGACGCAAACCGGCGAAGTCTTCGGTAGTCCTCACTATATGAGCCCGGAGCAATGCCTGGGTTTTATGATCGACAATCGATCTGATATCTACTCATTCGGTTGCATGATGTACGAGACACTAACGGGGAAACCACCTTTCTCAGGAAGTACACCAGTCCAATTGATTATCGATCACATCAACACAGACCCAAAATCATTTCCGAGATCGGTTATCGGCAATCGACTTCTTACTATGATGCAGCGCATAACCATGAAGTGCCTGCTAAAAGAGCAATCACTCCGATATCAGAACATGGAAGAGCTACTCAAAGATCTGAGGCTAGCGCAAAACGGAAAATCTGTTCAAAAAATCTCTCGCGCCCTGAAAATCAAATTTTCGCTTACGAAGGAGAAAGCCACAGCGATAGCTGGACTTGGTTTGCTAATGTCACTGTATTCGGTGTCGTTTAACTTCTCCGGCGAAATGGAGCTTACACATGCGATCTGTTCGATTGGTCCATTAATTCTAGCTGCGTATTGCGCATCTCATGGCTTTTTTCAAGCCTTTTCACGAATCAAACGTCTCAACAGCAGAAAGACAACTGCCAGGTCGTGGCTAACCATAGTCATGCTTCTGACTGGAGGTAGCGCGGCAACGCTCGCTATTCCCTCGTTGGTTTGTGCAATCGGCGAATCGATGCCAGATTTCCTTCACGCGCTTTCAATCGCTTGTCGGATACTCGGAGAGGGATGCGCATTCATTCTTGTTTTTTCTATTCTTGCCTACTTGATATTTGGGAAACAGAATCTAGTTCCCTTTAAATTTGTCGCGTTAAGAGTACTTGCCCTGGTACTGGTCTGGGTATTGTTAGCAACGACAGCGTTTCCGGGAATCGGTGCCAGTATGCTTTCACGCTGGGCCCATGAATGCAGCCCTCAATTTCCGAGGACCTCGATAGCATTATGGAAACTGTCTAGCCAACTAAGTCCTTGTCAATCTATTTACTACTTCTCTCCGCTGCACTACGCCAGCCAGGCGGAGGAGAATCTGGGTATGTATCAAGCCGCAATCGATACAATCACGACCCTCATCAATCAATTGCCGAATAAAAACTTTCCTAGAAGCCATCTATATTTGAGTCGGGCGGAACTGTTGATCCGTAACAATCAGGTCGACGAGGCAGAAAGAGACGTACGGAAGCACGCAGAACTAGGTCGGAGTGAAACCGAAGGAGAAAGATTGAAGGATCCAGTTTTTGAATCTCCGCAATCCGCAGCCTACCTGGGATTGATTCGGAGTCGTCAGGGCAGATTCGATGAGGCTCTTAGCTACTACAATCACGCCCTAAAAATGGAACCGAGCTACCAAAGCAGCGCATACAACTTTAGAATCGGCACCTACGCACGATACAGACAGTTCGACAAGGCGATTGCAGATATCAATCGTTCGCTTCAAGCGCGCTCGCACTTATACATCGGCTACCTGAAGAGGGCTATCATATATGAGAATATGGGAGAGAGCGAGCTGGCAAGGAAAGACTATGAAACGGTTTGCCGGCTTACGAAAGAAACAAAACAGCCTGTGACGCAGTTCGGATTTGGGATACTTTCCGAAGGAGCAGACGCTCATGTGATGAAGGCCTTTGCTAACTATAAGGTCGGACGAATGGATGTCTACGAATCCGAAATGAAGAAAGCAATCAGACAGTCTCGCGGCAACACTCACCTCAAAGCCGATTTACCATATGCTCTTCACCTAGGACAGTCCAACCTGAAGTGGGAGTGGTAGCCGAAGTTATTGAATAGGTTGAATCCACTGAGCGACCTGCTCGTATGCGGGTCTACCATGAGCACGCATTTCCTGGGCGGGATCATAAATCTCGAAGTAAGGGAGGGACTGAATCCGCAACTCCTGTACAATCGGTGACTCCCAATCAACGGCTTTGAACTCCGGTCTATTGACATCGACGATACGCACCGCGAGGTCATTTCTCTGCTCGGTGAGCTTTAACAATTTCGGCTCGATGTCGAGGCTATGATCATCGTAAGCGCTGAGGTAGCCGACAATAGTATGCTTGCCGGGCACAAGGTATTCGCGCACCTCGACCGGCGTGCCGGGCTTGTCTTCATTGAGCTGGACGAATGCCGTAGCTTGCAGCTCACTCTTTGGGATGCGAGCGACTGCCAAGTCTGATCCGACGGTTTCAGCGCGAGTGCAGGCTGATAGAGTGATCGAAACGAAGCAAATCATCACGACATAAAGCCAAGATGGAGACTGACGCCTGAACGATCGAAAGAGCGCTTGCATAGGATTTGTTTCTGATGTGATGAGAGAGAGAGTCTGCCATCCTAACACATGCAATACAGATATTGACCCAGCCGTCACGCACCGTTAAGTGCGTTTCATTGGAAGCACAAATGAATTAGCTAGCTTGATTTCAATTTTCCTTGACACAACAAGTCCGTTGCGATAAGCGAACCCAACGAGTACAATCGCGCTGTGGTGCATTGCGTGAGGGAATACAGTGGGACAGATACTTGTGGTGGGCTGTGCATCGCTCGACACAATCCATCTCAGTAGTGGGAAAACGGTATCAAGTATTGGTGGCGCGGGACTTTATACTGCTCTAGCCGCACGAAGAGCTGGCGCGAGTGTTACATTATTCGCACCAAGACCTGAGCCGATGCCCGAAATTCTTACTCAAGTTGACCGATTACTTTCCTGGATCGGACCAGCGATTACAATTGACAGAATGCCGTCTCTCGAAATCGCGCACCATGGACAAGGGCGTGCCACCCTCCTTGGTGCGAGCTGGGGCGCAGAACTCTTGCTCACCCCAGAGACATTGGCTGAATACATCGAATTGAATTTCGACATCACGCATATCGCTGCACTAAGCAGCGCATCGAGACAAGCACAGTTTGTTAGCGCCCTGCGCGAACCGGGCGGACACAAGATCTCCGTTGGAACATACGCGAGAGCAATAAACGATGATATCAGCACGGTCCGCTTCCTGGTCGGAGAAGCAGACCTGTTTTTCATGAACAAAAACGAGGCCACGCTTTTAGGCATTCAAGCTGATAGTCGAAGTAGTTTTGGCTTCGAAAACCATCCTAGCAAAACTGTTTTCATAAGTGATGGCGCCAATGGTGTCACCATAATTACTGATACCACAGCATTAGATTTGCCGGCTGTCAACGCAGTCGAAGTCGACCCCACCGGCGCCGGTGATACCTTCTGCGGTACTACGATAGCAATGATGTCGGCCGGAAGCGATGCAAAAGAAGCAGCCCAGCAAGGAATCTATTTTGCCGCCAAGGCAGTAGAACAACCCGGTCCAGGAGCGCTACTGGGTCAGACGTAGCATCACCGCTACCAACCTATCCAACACCAGAGATTTTTCTCCAATTCGATTTCGTCGCGAATGTCAATGCCGTGATTGCCAACGAGTGGAATTGACGGCTTCAGTTTTCGGCTCTCATCTATCGCATTCGGGTGAACCGCGCAGATCACATAGCCTCGGCGCTGGTAGAACCTGAGACCATCGAGATTGTCGTTGGTCGTTACCATCCACATGCGTCCGCACGCTTCTTTTCGAGCTTCTTCCTCGACAGCTTCGATCAGTGCGGTACCAACTCCAGCCCATTGAGTGAAAGAATCGAGCGTGATGAGCTCGCACTCGGAGTCGTGAATGTAGTAGGTTGCGACTCCGACGGTAACACCATCTTTGATGGCAAGAAAGCCAGGTAGATTAGAGGGCTCGTAAGCAACACCTCGACTGACTACGAATCGTCCATTCCAGATTTCCTGAACACGACTTCGCAACCAATCTCGATGCTGCTCCTCGATTGGCTTGATTTCCAGATCCGTGCGAACTTGAACAGATAGATTAGTCGTCTGCATTCTTCGAAATCCTTATGTCGAACGTTGGAAATAAGGGATGCCATCAACCGGTCGTCAAGGCACGGATTGTGTGCATCGACCGACTGAGATGTATCAACGAAGTATCCAGGGTTACCAGTATGCCATAAAATTACCATGTTCGAGATGCTAATGGGGCTCTATTAGAATTAAACTTGGAACTGCTCACAAGAAAGCGTTATGGACGCCAAAAGTTGTTGAGCCGAAAAAATTTTGATGTTTAGCTTTCCCTGAATCCACACCAAATACACGAGTAACGATGAGCGATCCCGAAAACGCAGTAATCACGCACCCTGATGGAAGAGTCGAATTGATTGACACTAAGGCAGTGTCGCACAGCCCGATGTACAACGAGGATCTGGCTCCGATCGAGGTGAAGCGCCGCACGTGGTCTACCTACCATTTCGCCGCATTGTGGGCCGGGATGGCATGCAATATCCCCACATATATGATGGCATCCGGTCTCATCACCTCAGGTATGAGCTGGTGGCAAGCCCTATTGTGCATATGGCTAGGCAACACAATCGTGCTTTTCCCTATAATACTCAACTCTCATCCGGGGACCAAGTATGGTATCCCATTTCCAATATTGGCTCGGGCGAGCTATGGTGTCAGGGGCTCGAATCTTCCTGCATTGATGCGTGCGGTCGTCGCTTGCGGTTGGTTCGGAATCAACGCATGGATCGGCGGACAAGCGCTTTGCACTTTATTGAGAGTAGTAATTCCTGGCTTTGCTACTGCATTGTCTGCTCAGTTAGACGGGCATTCTGCGGCTGAATGGATTGCGTTTGGGCTGTTCTGGTGGCTCAACATGTTCGTGATTTTTCATGGTATGGAAGTGGTGAAGAAGCTAGAGAGCTGGACTGCACCTTTCGTCTTTACTATGACGACTGCGCTTGTAATTTGGACTGTCTCTCAGGCTCACGGATTCGGAAGCTTGATATCCGAGTCCGGGAAATTTCAAACGATGGAGGCGTTCTTACCGATTTTTGTTCCATCGGTTACAGCGATGATTGGCTCATGGGCGACACTTTCGTTGAACATGCCGGACTTCACGAGATTCAGTCGAGGTCAACGAGAACAGATAGTCGGTCAAGCTTTAGCCCTGCCGGCCTCCATGACGGCATTCTCTGCGATGGGTGTCATAATTACCTCGGCAGGTTTAGTGATCTACCCACATATGAGCAAAGCAGATTTATGGGATCCGGTAAAATTGATTGGTCAATTTTCGGAACCAGTTATAGTGGCACTGGCTATGTTTACCGTCATACTCGCCACGCTGTCAGTTAACATCGCAGCCAACGTCGTATCACCTGCGAATGACTTTGCTAATGCCTTTCCTCGGTGGATTTCATTCAAGCGAGGTGCTTTGCTAACTGGCATCCTCGCGCTCGCGATGCAGCCATGGAAGTTGATGGCCGATCCAAACGCCTATATTTTCACATGGCTGCTCGGGTACGCAGGTGGTCTCGGCTCGATCTCAGGTGTTCTTCTCGTCGACTACTGGATAATCAGGCGAAAGCAGCTGAATTTAATTGACCTGTACCTGCCCCAGGGTGAGTACTCCTACACTGGTGGATGGAACATGAAGGCCGTGGTATCGACTCTGGTAGCGTGCTTCTTCGCCTGGATTGGTGCCGTGGTGCCCGCTGTCCACACTTTGTATGACTATAGCTGGTTCGTCGGTCTGGCTGTGGCAGCGGGCTTGTATTTTATTTTGATGAAAAACACGATTCGAAAAGATGCATCGGATCGAAAACCTTGCACTTAAATCTACACTACGACAATTGTACGAGTTGAATGCTTGCTCCCACGCACAGACTTAAGCTCGACAGTCCCAGTTTTGTGCTGCGGCAAAAGAAACTCACAGCGGCATCCAGTGCTTGTGCTTCGTTTGAGACAGGAGACGCTGAAACTCCCCGGTCTCCGCGCGATGAAGCTACTTAGCGCAAACTGTTGCTGCGCGCGCCTGGTGAAAGCTCTCCTCGAGGCGATTCAGCAATGTCAGACAACGACCATAAAACGTCACGGCGTGCTCACACAGATGGCGTCTTAACTCCAATTCTTTGATCTTGGAATGACTGTCGGTCCATGACAATTTTTCTTCCAATCGGCTCAGTTGGATGATTTGATTGTGGGCACAACGCAGGTGATTCTTCAGGAGGCTCTGCTTAGCTTTCAAGGCGAGCATGTCATGCCGGAAGCGCCGTATAGCCTCAGGTGAATTGGGAGCCACCACGCGTGCAATCAAATCTTCCACCACGTCATTGGCCAACTCCAGGAAGGTGTCGCAGATAATCCAGTTGCCATCGGAAGTGTTGAGGTCTGCGTTGACCTGCCTCGTCCATTCGTCCAGCAAGTCTTGCTGATGAGAACGGCACAAAATCTTCATGTATCTCGTACCTATTTTGCTGTCCTTAACGACGTTCTGAGAATGAATGACCAAAGCAGCGTTAAGATCTGCCAATTCGCTTTTCGGGCATTGCACTGTGGTCATTCCGGAGAGCGCAGCAATGATGCCGGTTGACCCATGCTTCAGCACTTGAAGAACATAGACTTGCTCTTGAATGAACACGGCGACACGCGAAGAAACTTCCGACAATTGTTGGTGAAAGTTGATCCACTGTTGCTGCTCATTTAAGCTGAGATGACGAAACTTCTCAATAACACTAGACAGGAGTGGACCTGTACACTTCGGTGTCGCTTCTGATGATTGGTCGGCGATGCCTTGCAGACAATCAACAAGGAGAGAGAGCTTACGCGAACGGCGTTGTGCTCGTGCAAAGATTATTTGCGCCTTCGCCTGATTGCGTTCCAAAACATCTCCTTCTTGAAAAGAACAACAACTTACGAATTTGGCAAATTTCATAGTTCAATCTCCGGTGGAAGTGAATTCGTGGACCGCCCCGCTAAGCGCTCAAGTCTGCTTGCGTTGCAGGCGTACGATGTTCCATTGTTGAGTACTGTCTTTACTGAGATGGATTAGCAAACTGCTCTGCTTAGCAAGCAAATTGGCCAATCCGGTATCGTAGACCACCTGCTTGTTAGTGCCTACAGTCCAAGCAACTCTCTTATTTTTCTTATCAACTTTTCCTTGAATCGGTTTTTCCTCTTGAGTTAATGGATTGTAGTAGTTACCTCTTACAATGCCATTTTTATCAACAGCCAGTTGAAAAATACTATTCGAGTCTGTTTGATCACCTTGCGTTAACGCAAAGACACCCAGCGGCTTCCAGTCTGAAGGCTTGTTGCCACTTTTTGCAGTAGCACCCTTAGAACTACTGCCAGTACCACCCTTAGCCACTGCAGTCGGTACTGCTGGCGGTGTAGATGGCGGCACGCTCAGTGCAAGGCTCTGAGCCTGATTGTAGTAGTCCTGTTGAGACTCCATCGCTTGGTCTCCGTAATAGACGGAGTTGTCCTGATAAGTGATGTTGTCACCGTAATCATATTCGACAGGTTCATCTTCGGATGGATACCCCCAGAATCCGGACAAATCGCCCCAACCAGTGTACCCCCACGCCCAATCGTCGCCCCACCACGGGTAATACCATCCGTTGCGGTTCCTGTTCCAGAAATCTCGATCGAATGCGTCGTAATGATTGTAAGCCGCTCTGACCGCCTCCCCGCGCGATGCCATGGTACCAAAAGAAACATTCCGCGTAACTCCGGATCCGGCTGCCATACCAGCGGCTCTTCCAAGTCCGCCATCCGTCGGAAGTGAACCTCCCCAGTGGTACTCTTGATTCGCGCCACTCCTCAAAGCCCCTTCAGATACTGCTGGTCGATCGCTAAAACCAGAGCCGTCGTCGGAACGACCGCCAAGACCACGGTCTCCGCCGCCCCAGCCGGCTCCACGGTCGCCGAAATCACCGCGATCACCGCCCCAGGCACCACGATCACCAAATCCTCCTCCTCCGCCAAATCCACCGCGTCCGCCAAAACCGCCGCCACCAAATCCGCCACCGCCTCGGCCGCCACCGCCACCACCGCGCGCTTCCGCGGGCGGGACGAGAAGTGAAGTCGAGAGCGCGATATTGACACTCATCAACAAAATTCTGCGAATAGTCCTGCTTTTCATGAACCAACCCCTGAGCTATTCAGTGACCCTATTAAGTACCACGAGACCAGAATCCGGGAGTCTGACACCACCGATAGATCTTTCCGTAGACTGCCAGGTAAACGTATCGTTGTTACGCCTTGTTATCGTGTAGGACGCGCTCGTAATGGCTCCGTTCGGCAGAATTCCAGTAGTGTCTTGTCTCCATCCGTTAGCAAGTCGGCTCCAGACGCCTCTGCCAAAGCCGCCTTCACCGGTAAAATGCCACGAGATGAGGGAGCCTAGAAGTGGGTTGTAACCAATGATCTGACGAGCTTCTTTCGTTTTTTCCGCATTAGATGTGGTGCACTCGATAAAATGCTCTTTCTCGATCAATTTCGCCTCGATAGTCAAATCAATGCCACTCTTCGTGGACGCTTTCCACTTACCTTTGATCCAATCTATATCGCTTAGTTTCAAACCAGCTCTGTCTTCGTTGTTTTCAACAACCCAAGCCATTTTCCAACCATCATCTTTTTTGACATGTAGCACGGTGTACTTCGAAGAAACAGAGTTTGGTGTGGTCGTTATACCTTCTTCGATTGCAATGCCAGGATCAGGAGATCTCAGTGAATCAACCTGAACCTTTAGCTTCTTCGGCCCATACTTCTTGAACGAATTCTCGAAATACTGTTTTATCTCAGCCCGCCCTTTGCAAATCTTGCCATCACCAGTCTCGAGCGACCCATCCGGTGTCCAGAGATCCGCCAGAGCACTGGCGTTGCCAGTCTCGAACAGCTTTTCGTATTCAGTTGCCTGTTTTGCAAACTCGGACTTCAATGCCGCCGATTCGTCTCCTGCAGCTTGTAGAGGACTCAACGGCGAAATGCCGATCAAAATTGCGCAAGCAATCGCAGCGCAGCATCGTCTTTGTATATTCAAGAGATTAACCTATCTGTGTAATACGGCAAATTCTCTTTAAATTTTCCCGCCATGGAACATATTAAACATTCCCCGACATCCTCAGCCTGGTTTCGTTTTCATATTCTCTGCTTATAGCGACATGCTATTCGAGAGCATCAGCAAGCGCCCGTGGCAACCCAACTTTCATGAGGTTCCAGAATGAAACAGACCGAACAACATTGAACTTGGCGCCATATCGCGTTAGATTTCTTTCCATATCTGAGACGAACGCCTGTCCGTTATATGCGCTGTTACCAATCAGGAAGAACGTAATCTTAATTTCGCCGGGATCCTTCATTCGAAGAGTCGTTTCGACTATCGTTCGACGAACACCATCTTCGTAGCTCGGCTTACCATCAGTAATTATTGCAATCGCCAACGGTTTTACATAAGCCCTGTGGCGCCTGCCAATATAGTCATTAATAGTCGCAAGAAGCGGTTCGGTGAGATTGGTGCCCCCCTGGGGGTATGTTTGCGTGAAGATCGAAGGAATTTGATCGAGCGTGACGTGCGGAAAGACCGCATAGTTAGTGGAGAACAAAACGACACTGAAACCCTTCGTACAAACATTCCTTGTGTTTTCAGCCAAACTCATAGTCTGGTCTCTACACCATCGCCAACGACTGACGCTTGCAGCCGAGCCTAACAGCATTGTCATCACAGTGCCGCCAACTCTGCCCATCCCGGAGATGGGGCAATCGGCGGTCATCATCGATCCTGATTGATCGATAATCAAAACCAAATCGTGATTGGCCAATCGCTGCAACTGAGCCTGCGTCAATCCGCCACTGAGCGGAGCGCTGTTTTGAGCGCCACCGTTCAATGCTCCCCTCGTGGTATTTGCATTGAGCGGTGGAAACCGGTTGTCCAGCGCACCTTGCTGAGCTCCAGATTGAAGATTCATGCTGGACTCGTCAGCACTTCCATCGATTACCGATTGATTGACGCCGAGGTTAAATGGCGCACGCACACCAGACCCAGATGGGGCGAGTGGTTCTCTTGGAGTCGTGACGGGAGAATCATTTTCAGATGATTGAGAACCCGGCGAATCCGGCTGATCCACAGAATCCTTACTTTGCCGCGGTCGAAAGTCCTCTTCACTTTGAGTCGAATCAGGTCGCGTTAACCTCTTCGAGCTCCCACCGACGCTGTCAGACGACTCAATGTTACCCGGAGATTGGGATGGACGCGAAGGCGGTTGTTCGTAGCGCCTAAATACCTCATCAGCGCTTGGTCCTTCCGGAGGAGGTCCTTTGGGAGGATTCCCGACGGGTGGAGTTCCCTCGGGTCCAGCGCCTTCCGGACCGGCAGAATCACTCGCGGCGATCAGAATGGGTTGGACATCCGCTACTCGCCGTAGCTTCGTTTGCTCTACAGTAGTTATCAGCGGATCCGCATAGGCAGGAGTCGCCAGACAAAACAACGAGCACGCAATACCCAGACCGCGTACTACTATCAGCCTGGATGATAACTGCATTCAAAAGCTCCTGAGGTCACTGTAGCATCATATGCCCATCCAAGCGCCGCTTCCAACAATTTAACACGTCAGTAGAACCAACGCTTGCGCTCAATGAAATTCTCCCCGGGATACTCAAGTGACGGGGCATTGTATAATGCCGACCTGGTTTCAACTCTCGGAGCTGCAAATGAAAAAAGTGCACGCACATATCCTCTGCATCGCGCTGGCATTGTCGTCTGCCGGTCCAGTGCAGGCTGATACGGTCCTCAATCAAGGTATTGCTTTCTACAAAGCTGGTCAGTACTCGCGAGCTCGAGATTACTTCATCAGTGCCGTGAAGAAATCGCCTATGGAATGGCAGGCTCACTATGAGTTGGCTAACACCTTCATGAGAATGAATGAGTTACCGCAGGCCCGAGAGCAGTACACGGAGTGCTTGAAGCTATCGCCAGAAGAATCCGTGGCAAAGCTCTGTGGTCAGATGATCGCATACATAGATCATGCTTCGGGGGCAAAACCTTTTGGACCGACGACGCCGGCCACTCCTGCAAAACAGCCTCCTGCCGATGCCTCGCAAGCCGGTCACATCCCATTCCGACATCGAATCAACGTCGTGCCACCACAGTTCGATCATCCAGCCGTGAGCGAAAGCACCATCTTGACCGTAAGCCATGTACTCGACACTTTACCTCCGAATATCTATGAGATTCTCGACAATGGCGGAGCGACGGTCAATGTTTCACCCAACATAACTGACAAATGGCCTGATATGTTGAAGGGAAAACTTGACGCAGAAGGTCTGCACTTGGCGCAAGATGCAGCAAGATGTTACGACAAGGATGTCTATATTTACGAACGTAAGATAATACCGAATACCACCAGGCTTGGTGACGAAGTTTTTGATTCTGCTTCGGTTACCAATGTTCTCTACCATGAACTTGGTCATGCGGTTGATTGTTGCTCCGGCACATTTACCAACACCAAAGAATTTCTGGACGTCTACCAGCGCGATGTAGATGAAATGTCCGAAGAAATGCGCCACCGACTCTGGTACTACACAAAGCCGGGCTACACCGGAGGCCGAGAAGCTTTTGCCGAGACATTCGCTGGTATTATGGGTGCAAATGGCAAAGACACCAACGAAGTCAGAAGCAGCTTTCCTAGATTGAAGCGCTGGGTGCTTGACCGTTTTCGACTTTAGAGAATCGGCTTTAGCGAGGTCTTCGTCGGTACGTTCGCACAGAGCGAAACAACAACAACCAATTCACGATTGTCAAGGCGACATTTAATCAAAGATCGCTTAAATTTGAGTATTCGAAAGCATGCTCAATTTCGGGATCATGCTAAAGTTGCCCGTGAAAACCTGGTCATGGGCTGAATCATGCAAAAGATGCCTCCAAGCACCGAGATGTGCCTTATTCGTTCGCGAAAAGTTTGCATTGCTGTCATCACAGTACTTTTGTGTTGCTTGTCGGTCGTCGCTCCATCTGATGCAGCGGCGAGCGAAGTACGGTTGGTCCTTCAAATTACGATCGATCAACTACGCGGAGATTTGCCACTTCGATTTCGCAACCGTTTTTTGCCTAACGGGTTTCGCTATCTCATGGATCGCGGAACCTACTTTAGCAATGCCCATTACTTACACGCAGACACCGAAACGGGACCAGGACATGCAACTTTAGTAACAGGTGGACAACCTGCACAGCACGGTATCGTCGGTGGTGACTGGTGGGATGAAGCGAAAAAGAAAATCGTCTATTCCGTCGAAGACGAGAATTTTCCAGCATACATAAAAGCGCTATCAAAACAACGTGAGCAAGACCCGATCGGTCGGGCACCTACAAATCTTCTATCGACCACGATTGGTGATGAGATCTACTTGGCTTCAGAACAAAAATCTAAGGTGTTTGCGATATCAGGCAAAGATAGAAGCGCCATTATCCCCGGTGGAAGAGTCGGAAAAGCATTTTGGCTCGCCAATGGCGATTTCGCCACCAGTTCCTTCTACTACAAAACTCTGCCCCCATGGCTGGCTGATTGGAACAACAAAAAATTAGCGGACTCATACCGGAACAAATCCTGGAATCTCCTCAAGGACAGAAGCACTTATTGGCGCAAAGACAGAGACGACCTTCCCTACGAGGGCACTTACAAGCACCTCGGTCGCACCATGCCCAAGCGGCTGGGAAGCAGTGATGACTACGAGTTTTACCGAGGTCTAGATCATACGATCGTAAGCGATGAGTTGGTGCTTGCTTTTGCGAAAGATCTGATCACACGAGAACAGCTGGGTAAATCAGAAGCAACCGATTATCTGTCATTGAGTTTCTCTTCCACTGACTTGATTGGCCACACTTGGGGTATAGGCAGTCTCGAAGCCGAGGACAACATCTTGCGCGTCGATCAAAACCTGGCTGACCTCTTTACCTTCGTGGACAAGACTGTTGGGCTCGACAAGACACTAATCGTTTTGTCCGCGGATCACGGTGTCGGAGAGGTTACGGAGCAGCTGCAGGCGCTCGGTTTTCCAGCAACCAGAATTGATCCGAATGCATTTACCGACCATATCAGCAAATCGCTCAAAAGTTCATTTTCAACTGAGCTCGAGCTGCTAAGAACTTTCGTTTACCCATATCTGTACCTGAATCTGGACAACGTCAAAAAGCTCGCACTACCAATAGACAAAGTCGAAAAAGCCGCAGCAGAAGCATCGATGTCGTATCCAGGGATTTCTTTTGCCGCTACCAGGAGCGACATTATTCAAGGACGGTTGCCGTCAGGCCAGTCGCACATGCTCCGAATCGCCAATACCTTTTATTCGAAACGCTCAGGCAATGTTCATCTCGTCGCCGATCAAAATGCAGTCTTAATGCATCACCCCTGGCACGAGAAGGCGGGGCTGCACGGGTCGGTCTGGACCTATGATACATACGTGCCGATTATGTTCGCCGGTCCCGGAGTGCCATCGCGGACGGTCGCACGTCTCGTCGGACCGCACGATATTACACCCACTATTGCAAACATTCTTGGAATAAAACCGCCATCAGGTTCCGTCGGCACAGTGTTAACGGAGATCGCAGATTACAGAGCAAAAGAAGTCTCGAAATGAAAGACGAGTACCAACGTGATTCAGCAAACGGACGGACGAGCACTTCGATAGATTCGAGTTCGAACAACCGATGTGCTTACTTGGCAGTTCGTTTCGAAAACACTACCAACCAGACGCCGGCGCCTCGAGCGAGAGAGGTGATCTGAAACCCTTGCGACCATTCTTCCCGTACTTTTGCACGCAAATCGCTGAAGCTTTTACGGGTCAACCACTTCTGTGAATACATGGTGGCACTCTGATTGAGAATAACCAACCACTTTCCGTCACCGTATGTAATACCAGTGATTCGCTTACCTTCATCCCAAGCTTGTTTGGTTTTTTCCTGAAGAATTTCAGCATCACATGCGGTGAAAAAGCTTTGCTCACCAGGGTTGGTATATTGCGTCGCCACGGCCACCCAATGTCCTCGGCCGAAAGCAACTGAGGAAATGCGATACCCCTTTTTCCAGTAGAATTTAATCTGCGCGAGCATGGCTTCGAGCGTGTGACACTTTAGAATCGTCTGCGATTTGTACATCTTCTCGGGAAGATACGCAAACACCCAACTTTCACCATTGTGCGCGACATGCTGCAATGTACTGGCACTCAGTCGATAGGAATGGCTGGCACCGGGATCAGCCTCGTTGATATCGACTATACAGAGATCTCTTGCAGTTGATTTTTTTGTAAATGCTGATATCAGCTTACCGTCTTCGCCGGCGATGGCTGTGAGGGCGAACCCTTTTTCGACCATCGCCGATATTCTGCGCGAATTAGCCGAGATACTCGTGGAAAACGACATAGTCTGGGCCATTTCCCGTGGATCAATAGGTCGATCCTCATCAACAGTCGATATTGCCCGTAACTGGAGTACCATTTTTGGGTTCGGTCCACCGTAGCCGTCGTAAGACTAGTTACAAATCGCACTGAGCTCTCGAATCGAGGTTCGGCTTACCTCGTTCCGAAGCGGGAATTATATGTCATGATGCAGTTTCGGATAAATACGGTTACTGTTAGAGGAACTTAACTTCTTATCAACACATGGTTGAAGATACAACCAGCGGACAAATTCATCGCTTTAATGAACAATGATTGAAGGAAAAGTTATATTGCATTTGTTTGCCTCTAAGCCTGAAGGCAAGCGCGGTCCCGTTAGTGGAGTTAACAATGCGTTTTACGAGCGTTTTCCGCAGTCTGGTCTCAGTCGCCTTATGTCTCTCTATTGCCGCGCCCGTAAGCGCTCTATCGCTCCCCGGACACAATCTCGACTCAGCCGTCAACGAAGACTTCTTCACGTTTTTCCACCTGAAGAAGCGAGCTATGGACGAAAGAGACGATATTGTGACGCACTATTTTCGACCGCCGTCTCGCGGAGATGTAGTCATCTGTGTAGACACCGACAAGAAGGGGAAGATTCTCCAGATGAGCTTGATCGTTGGCAGAGACTTCATCGAAGATCCTGCGACGAATGTATTTGCAAGAGATATAGTGAAGAGCTTTATCGAGGCGGCCACGCCGGCCGCCGACGCATCTAGTACCAAGGATTTGATCAACGAAATCTTTTTTCGAGACACAGAACTGACTCCCAACAAAGCCGCTAAAGTTCAATTCGAGCGCACCGGCGCAACTAGTGCCGATGCCAACCTTGTGAAAGTTGGGAAAGGCGAGCTCAAAAAAGGAGACGTAGCAATAGTTATGAATGGCGATATGCCGCGGCTCCCCAGCGAAATTTCCAACGGATACAAGACATTCCTGGGCACCGTCGATGACTACGATCTCACTCTTACCACTTCTCATGTGGTCATGAAAAATCATGATATGCCGAGAGGACGATTTCTCGAAATTCGCATCGACGCCAACAATGTGAAAAATCTTCCGAAATTCGAAGTCGTTGGTGATATAGGAGATGAAGCGGACGAAGTAGAAACGGAAAAGGCACCTGATGAAGTAACGGAAGCGAAGCCTGATTCGGATGGAGCAAAACAACCCAAACCGACACCTGCAAGCACAGGCGACGTGAGAAGCATCGAACAGACCACGATAGTTCCTGCCGCAAAAAACAAAGAAAGCGATTGAGCCTCTTTGAAGTACAAAAGCCGCGTGGGTAGGAAGCCGTCGCGGCCCGATAGGCAATGCCGAATAGAGTACACTGAGATAAAACTAACTGTTCTCACACAGGATAGGAGGGATAGATGAAAATTGTCGCCATCAGCGATACGCATAATCATCAAGTCGACCTTCCGGAAGGAGACTTGCTTATTGTAGCTGGAGACCTGACCGGCACCGGGACGGTTTCGCAAGTCGCGAAGTTCAACGACTATCTGGTGAGTCAGGCACACAAGTTCACCTATCGACCGATCGTAATTGCAGGCAATCACGATTTTTTATTTGAAACCGACAAAAGCGTCGCTATTGAACAGCTCTCTGCGGCGGACTATATTGAAGATCAGCTTGTCACCGTGAGTGGTGTCAAAATTTTTGGAAGCCCTTGGACACCAACCTTTTTCGATTGGGCGTTTATGAAAGATCGAGGTGAGCCGATTAGACAATACTGGGACGCGATCCCAGAGGGAGTGGATCTACTCGTCACGCACGGGCCCCCATGGGGGATCCTCGATTTTTGCGGCGACCATGTCGGTTGCACGGACCTTCTTAAGATCGTAACCGAAGAGTTGAAGACGCCACCAAAGTATCATATCTTCGGACATATTCACGAAGGCTACGGAAAGCACGTCACGGACAAGACGACATTTTTGAATGTGGCAATCTGCAACGAGCGATACAAGCCGGTCAACCCGGTCACGGTCTTCGAAATTGCTTAACCAATCGAGGTCGGTCACATGGTCGAATCGGCTACTTTTCGCAGTACATAGATATTCCAGAACGACTTGTCTAATTCCTGGTACCAATGATAAGGCTCTTCCCCGGTCGCTATCGGTTGATGTCTTTCTAGAATTTTCAATCCTGACTTATCGAAGACTGACTCGAAATCAGAATGGAACCAAACATAATCGAGCAGTGTAATATTCTTTTCGCGAATGAACAGCTTCACCTGTCCTCCGCTTCGGAGACCGTCTTCCGGTTCTGTGATTACGAAGGAAGACCACTCGCCACTACCAATAGCACCATCCCTGGTGACTACTACGACAACTCCAGAGCGCTTGAGTACACGACTTATTTCAGAAAATATCTCGTTCATCAATGCGATACCAGGAATTTCCTCAGCAACGCAACTTTGAAATACTAAATCGAACGTGGCATCATCAAACGGCAAACTCGAGCTGTGTAGCTGTTCGTAACGTCCATCTGGATCACGGCTGCGCGCCTGCTGAAGCATATCAAGACTCATATCAGCACCTGTCACGGTGTAACCTAGACTTTGGAGGAAGCGGGAAGATCTTCCCGCACCGCAGCCATGATCAAGAGTCACCAGGCCTTGAGTGTATGTTTCCAAAAGAGAAGGTATGTCCCTGAAAGCGAGATAGTATGTATTCTCAAGGCCCAATTCTGAATAGTTGCTCGCGAAACGCCCATAGTCATGCTATTTATTGCTCACAGTAAAGTTATCCTAAGCCCCTTATACTAACTTGATTAG
>CAYQKX010000094.1:0-24794 GCA_964418155.1 uncultured Candidatus Obscuribacterales bacterium
ACCACGGACCTCACCCTTATCAGGGGTGCGCTCTAGCCACCTGAGCTAATAGCCCACAAATCCTTTCTTGAAGGTATAGGCAATCGTATCACCAAACGTAGATGTATGCAGCCTCTCAATCCACATATCTTCATATTGTTTTCAGTCGCCGCCCCACTGGTGGTGAATCTCCTGATAACTAATTGATCGCGATGGATAGTGCCTTCGCTTAGATCTCGCATGGTGTGCGGCGCTTGCGTTGCCGCGCAGTTGGGCTCAGCGGAGTTTGCAAGTGCATCAATTTGAGTCGATTTTTCGGAGTTTTCTGGGCTTTCTTTCAAATTAAGTCAGGCTCAGCGTCGGCAACGGTTCTTCCTTTATATGTACGAAGCAAGCGTTGAGACCTCATCGTATTGCTCATTCGAAAGGAGCCCAGGCTCAGCGTTTTCAACCGGTCCTTTTGTCAGTAGTAAACCGATTGGACGCGGCGGAGGAAATCGGGCGCATCAAATGAGCCCAGGCTCAGGCTTTGCGAATAGTGTTTTTATCAGTAGTAAAACGCTAGGAGGCTTGCAAGAATGCGAGTGCATCGAATGAGCCCCAGTTCAGCCTTTGCAAGTGGTGGTTTTATCAGTAGTAAAACGGTGAGAGGCTCGCAAGAATTCGATTGCGTCGAATGAGCTCCAGTTCAGCCTTTGCAATTGGTCGTTTTATCAGTAGTAAAACGGTGAGAGGCTCGCAAGAATTCGATTGCGTCGAATGAGCTCTAGTTCAGCCTTTTTGAATGGTCGTTTTATCAGTAGTAAAACGCTGGGAGGCTTGCAAGAAATCGAGTGGCTCAAATGAGCCCGGTTCAGCCTTTGCAAATGGTCGTTTTATCAGTAGTAAAACGCTGGGAGGCTCGCGAGAAACCGGGTGCATCAAATAGGCTCCTGCTCAGCCGTTGCAAATACTCTTCGCCGTTTGAGAACGAGTAAAGAACGTGCAACATTCCTTCGGTCTCAAATTAAGTCAGGCTCAGCTTTCGCGAAGGTGATCTCCATATGCAGCGAGTCGATTTGAGCAATGCATGCAAAGTGTCGTATATCAACATTGTCTACTTGGGTTCGCCAATAAAAACGCAGGGAGTCGAATTTCGCTGACGGACCGGCGCTCCAGAGGTATTGCTTTGAATCTTGTAGGCAAAGCTAAGCCGTTCTCGCTTCGCCTCGTCCGCGGACCTTAGCGACTTTGTAACAACCGATCGATAACCTGTCATTTGCCAACCGGATTATCAGATAAACGGTGGCTCTAACACGCTGGCGGTAGTGAGGGTTGTTTTTATGACACACAGAGCGGAACAAGGTGATGGCGTCAATTCGGATGTAACGCAAAGTTTTAGCGCGGGAATTCAATTTGACAAAGTGATGGGTTCGCAGGATGTGAAAGATCTTGTCGACAGATTCAAGCAGGACTCGAGCATTCCTGCCGCGTTTGAGGGAGATTCTGACTTCTCTATTTCTTTCGACGATGAGCACACTAGTCGCCCGCCGGCAGAGACAAACGATGAGGACCAGGATGGAGACGACGACAATCGTCCGCGTTCTTCAACAGAAGGCAACCGGCTGCCGCATGAAGATGCAAGTGAAGGCGCAAAACCATCCGACCCTCCAACGCCAGGTCGACCGAATTCTCAACCGGGCGAAAACGGCTCAGGTCCGAAACGGGTCGAAGATACTGTTCCGAAGCCTCAAGGGGAACTGGCTCCTGCGCCCCGACCGGTCTCTCCTGAGTCCGAAGTAGAGCAGGCTCCAATGCCTCGTGCCAAGGAGTCAGAGATTGACAAGCTCCTCGTCGAAGCTGCCGCCTCTCTCTTTTACAACCCGAATTTGTTCAAGCCAAAAGTGAACAACCCAGCTCCTAAAACCAGCGAAACGGTTCCGCAACCTCAAGAAAATGCGCCGCTACCAACTATGATCACTCCGAAACCTCTCGAGCAAGCGCCGCTACCCAAGCCAGTTGGTCCGAAGCCCGTGGTTGAAGAAGCCCCGGCACCGCACGAAAAGAAGACTAAGGAGACGCTGCGTGCGTCAATTGGCAATTCTGGACTTTTCTTCAACAACGCTAAATAACTGGGACTGATCCAAATCTGATCTGGAACTATAACAAGGTTGACATTGCGAAATGAAAATCTACGAGTTCGGATCGACCGCTTCCTGAGCCGGTTTAAACAAATAGAAACCGGCCAGCCCAGTCAGCACTGCTGTAACCAACAGAAGTGGCAGGCATGTATGTTCCCCTTGAATAGCGGCTTTCAAGAACATTGCGCTCACGCAAGCGAAGGTCGCTGTCATGAAGAACCAAAATAGCTTTCGCAAGATTCCGCCTATAACAAGCGGTCCTTGCTCGAGGACGACTTCGCCATCCTGGGCGTTGAGCAATGCTTCTACATTTTTCAGCGCCCACATATCCTGTCCGAACGCGCCTCCTTTCAAGTCGAAGCACGACACAATTACACCGGTTTCATTCTCCTCAATCTGGTAGCACATGATCCGCATCAGGAGATGGTTTTGGATACGTGTCTGGATGTAACCGGACTTTCTGTCAACGAAGTCGAACTCTCTGTTTGTTTTAGCTCCAAGTCGATCTCGACACTTTGTAAATGCTTCTTCGAATGCTAGTGGCATTCGCAATTCCAGAGTCGGATTCGTGCGAATTGAAATCTGCGTTCTACGTGCTTCCAGAAATCTAAATATGACCGACATAATCGCCATCGTGCCGCCGAGTGGAAGTGCCAAAGACGCCGAGAACAAAAGTGCGGCCACAAGAGAGCCTGGTAACGACGCATTCGGAATGCACACCGCCAAAGCAAAGACCAAAATCAAAAGCCACATAAAGCCAAGGATAATGAGCGGCTCCCAGTAGGGACGCGTACGCTTGAATCTTTCTATCTTGCCGTTGATTACGATATGGCTTCTAGTTTTTGCATTGCGCTCCGACTCTTGCGTTTCTTGTTGACCAAGCCAGAGCGGATACATCAGAGCAAAATCACGCCGCTGTATATCGGTTGAATATCCGGTCGTGTTTTTGTTTTCCACGAGCGCTGCGAGCACATCGGACTTTTGAGTCAGCGGAGGAAAGTGGCGGTCATACATATATATGTTGACGCGGTCGCGATCGCTCTCCAAGACTTTGCCAACGATACAGAAGCCGTCGTTGGTAGCAAAGGCATAGAGCTCACCAGCTTTGAGATGATTGGTCATGAACTGACTCGACTTCAGGCACAATTCGTCTTAATCCTTTATACCCCGAGTGTCTTAGAAAAGCTTGGTGGCTGGATAACAGCGGCGTTAACGATTTGCGCCCGTGGTGTGATTTTGTCAAGCACTGGGCTTAAACAAATTGGCAGCTCGGTTGAAACACAGGAGGTGGCATTTGAGTCTAGACTGTCGATTTCGAGTCGCCCTTCAAGTTCAATGCACCTTCAATGAGCGGCGGCTCGTTCGAATGTGATGCTTGGATGAATTGAATAAATACCTGAAGATGCCCGACGACTATGGCGAATTGTGCGGTAGCGGGCGGTTGGAGCAAGAAATAAGAGGCGACAAATTCGAGACGGAAAAATGGGTGTGGGCTGTCATGCGTTGGCTGGCGCGGGAGAGCGTCGAGAAGGAATTGCTCTTTGAATTCTGCTAGTGGAGTCAAGGGGATTCGAACCCCTGGCCTCACGGGTGCGATCCGTGCGCTCTACCAACTGAGCTATGACCCCAGGTTAATGCAATTATAAATCACGTTCTCAACACAATTTATCAAAGTCCTTTTGCAATACCTATAAAGGACAGACCTCCAATAGATCTCTAGCACTTGGCATGGTGCGTATCTGATAAATATTTCAGGATGTTACTACGGCAAGACCCGCAATGTCCGGGGCTTTTGGCGTTGGTTTACATACCTATGCCTGTTCTCCAAATTCGAAGGTGTAGAATACTCGCTTACCGAACACGGCTTACAAAGAGGCTTATGGTTGAAGATATGAACGGTCCCTCGAAGGTCAGTCAAAAACTGGCGGCTCTGGTGCTATTAACAGCAGCCATCCTGGTGCCAAACGAGCTATTTGCCGATCGATTCGTCACTGCCGCCCCGGAATCTAGCCAGGCGATCGCGGTTGTCGGAAAGGCGGCGCCGCAGTTTACCCTTTCTGACACTAGCGGTAAGAAGTGGAAGTTGAGCGATTTGAAGGGGAAAGTCGTAGTGCTGGAGTGGTTCAATCACGGATGCCCTTTCGTGAAGAAGCACTATGAAAGCGGCAATATGCAAAAACTTCAGAAGGAGTATACCGGCAAAGGCGTAACCTGGCTGGCTATCAACTCTTCCGCCAAAGGCAAGCAAGGATATGCCGAGTCTGCCGAGCATGACAAAACGTTCAAAGACAAAGGTGCGGCACCATCAGCGGTGCTTGTCGATGACAGCGGCAAGGTCGGCCGGCTCTACAATGCAAAAACCACACCCGACATGTATGTCATAGACAAGAAAGGCGTGCTTGTTTACGCTGGTGCAATCGACGACAAAAATGGCGTCGAGCAAAGCGAAATTGCCACCGCGAAGAATTACGTCAAGCAAGCACTCGACGAACTTTTTGCCGGAAAAACTGTGACAGTAGCAGAGACAAAACCGTACGGTTGCTCCGTGAAGTACCAATAGCCGACAGGCATATAACGGAACTGTTTTTGACCGCCTGGTGCATATCCAGGCGGTTTTGCTTGGTTGAAGTGAGAAATTAGTCAGCTCCAATCTATCGGTTATTGCCTTATAATCCTGCGGAGAAGCAGGCTTGATGCGGTATATCGAATAAATAGGCGGTAGAGATACGATGATTGGCCACTCGATGATTTCAGTCAAAGCAGCAGCAGCTTTGTTGGGTTGCGACAAGCGGGCGGTCAGAGAAAAACTTGACCAGGGTCAGCTCAAAGGCGAGAAAAGACTAGATGGCGACAAAGAGAAGTGGTACGTCAAGCGTGCAGATGTCGAGAAATTGGTTGAGCTCGCCTCTCCTCCGACACCGAATCCGCTGATTACAGCACCACCGCCGAGGGTTCGCAAGAAAGTTGCGCCAACACAGTCCGCTGCGGCTGCAAAACCGCGTGCGACAGAGATCGGCAAAGTCAAAGCCGAATCCAACGATCTGTTTTTCGGAGTTGGTCCAATTATTGTCCCGACTCCGCAAACTGTCGCACGTCAGGATTCTGCAGCAAAGGATGCAGGCGGTCGTAGTCCAGAGGTCGCATCTGAAGTCGTGATTGAGAGTGCGCCCTGGACAAATGAACAGCCCAAGATTGCCGCCTTCGACATTGTTGATACCACGACTGTTTCGGAATATGCCGGTGTGCGGATCCATGGAGCCGCTCCTCAGCATGGTACCATTATTGATACCACGACGATCTCGGAAGCGCCTTTGTTCGCGCCGTCCGACTGGGCGTCGACAGAGATTGCCTATGATGAAGTTGCCGAGACAGGCAGCACTCGATTCGAACAACCGAGTTTCGATACCGAAAGAGATCAGGCACGAGATCCTTACGATGCCGCGCTGAATGATGCTGACCTGTATGCGGACACGGCACAGGCTGGGCCGGCGTTGCTTAATGTCATTCAGGTAATGACGAAAGAATTCCTCAAGCGAATTGAAGACGAACGAAGTTTGAATGCGCGATTGCTTGAAGAGCTTGAATTAAGGAACTCGCAATTGCGCCTGTTGCCGGATTTACAGAAAAGAGCGGATGAGCTCTACAAAGTCGAGTTCGAAGCTGCCGCATTGCGGCTCCAGATTTCCTGTATGCAGCAGCAGCACTTTGATGTTCTGGTTTGTCTCGAGCGAGCCGAGCAGGATACGATTCCACAGCTCGAAGAACGACTGGAGGAAGAGTGCCGTCAGCACAGCATCGAGGTGGCTCGGTTGGAGGACCAGATTACTCTGTATGCCACTAAGTTTAGTTCTAGCGAAGACCATCAGAAGACCGTCTCCGAACTCCAGCATGCTTTGTTCGACGCAATCGAGCAAAAGGAGCGTGAAAAGCGCCAAGCCGTGAGTCAAATCGAACTATTGAAGAGAGAGAACGAAAGGTATCAAAAACTGGCAATTGACGAAGCTCTCCTTCGAGACGAGCAGTTGGGCGAGATTGAAAGACTCACCGAAGATACGACGCGCGTTTTGAGAGAAAAACAGTTCGAAATCGATCTGTTCGTTGATGAAGTTGATCTGCTCAAGCAAGAACGCGATGTCGCGCTTGCTAAGCTCAACGAGCGCCTGACTCAATTGGCCTCTCAAGGTCAAAACATTAGCCAACTCGAAACCCAACTTATAGAAGTCCACAAAGAAAAGGAGCAGGAATCACTGCTCAGAGAAGAAGAGAAGAAGAGTTTGGAAGCGGATGCTGAACGGATTACCCAGCATTGGCAATCCGAAGTTTCGTCACTGAACGAACGGCTGAGTGCAATTACAGACCAACTCAAAGAGTCGCAAAAGCCATGGTGGCGGAAGTGGTTTTTTCCGACGACCTGATAACAGTTGTCGCGATCGGTTCTCTGTAATTGGGATAGTGCGCTGGCTTCAGACTCGGAGCGGCGTCTCGCCGACACCAAGCAAGTCCGCCCCGTTGTCGCACGCGAGTGAAAGTCAATGCAGCACATAATCGATAAGTTGGATGATTGGTGTCAAAGCCAACCGGAGCTCAAAGCCCTCGCAATCATTGGTTCTTATGGCAGCGGCAAAGCCCGGCCTGATTCCGACTTGGATTTGCTCATAGTGACTGTGTCGCCCGATAAATATCTTGGTTATACAGAGTGGATTTCCGCATTCGGTGCGCCTGATTCGCTTGAACTTGAAGACTACAAACTCGTTCAAAGTTGGCGTGTCATGTTTGCCGATGGGAGCGAAGTCGAGTTCTGTATTACCACGGAGGAGTGGTGCTCCGACGAGCAAATCAACGACGGCACAGGGCGAATTGTGAGCAACGGCATACTGATTGTTTACGACCCAGACAAAATTCTCGAGAGTCTGGTGGAGAGGGTGCGAGTCGCTTACGTTCCGTAAGGAAAGGTCGGCCCGCGAATAGTTAGCGAGTCGGGTTGTCCGTCTTCGATTCGAAGTCGTAGCACGCACTTGAAGATGCGGCGGCATCGGTCCGCGCTCTTACTTAACATCTGACTGAGAAGGTTTAATCTTTAATTCGCGAGTTTGATTGAACTTTTTACCGTCTGTTGACGTTTAACAATATATATGGGCAAATTTGATATATGGGCAATTTTTCTCGCACCGAGGGACTGACACATGGTTAAGAAAAGCCTGGCACTGGCATTGGTCATCGCTACGACCGTCTCCACGGTATCCGCTGAAGCAAAGACAGCTCGATTTCTCGAAGGCAATGTAGCTAAGGAAAATATCGACCGAGTCAATAACAGCATCCGCTGGAATACTTCTCTTTACCAGGCTCTGGATCAGGCTCGTCGAGAAGACAAAATGGTCCTCTGGGTCCAGATGATTGGGCAGATGTCGGGCTCGACATGAAGTGCCGCGAATAGCTTGAGAGCCGTGTCGCTCTCGCAGGAACCAGCCCTCTCGGTTTTGAAGAATGAATTGGTATGCGGTTATCGTGATATCTCGAAGGAGAGCTATGCTGGGTTCTCCGGCAAGCACGATCCAGATGGCAATGCGGTAGCAACTACCAATGGTGCCGGACCACATAACTTGCAAACATTTCTTCTCGCTTCCGATGGCACTGTTTTGCACTGTTTGCCAGGATATTGGAATCCACAGGATCTCGTTCGGGAGATTGAATTTGCCGGCCGCATGAATGATGTCTGGCGCAATCAATCTCTGAGCGTAACGCAGAAGAAGCAGATGGGTAGTCGTATGCAGCTTGCCCATGTACAAGAGCATCCTTTTGCCATGGTCGCGAGAAGCCATATGCAAGGCTTCGACATGAAGCATGAGGCTAAGGTCAGACCTTACACATCCGATGCGATTTTGAATCCGCAAGTTGCGGTCCAGCTGGTCAATATGGAGAAAGGGCAGAAGGCTCCTCCAGGCACTAAGAATGCGTTCAAGACAACCGATCGCCTGATGCATGAGCGCATGGCAGCTCGACCGTTTCTTCCATACAACTATTTCGATGTAGCTGCTTACGTCGATTACGGACGGCCGAAGTATGACAAGAATGAAGATTTCCGCGATCCGAGGACAGGCATGATAGCGGACCAGGATGGTGCCAAACATCAGGAAATGCTCGGGCAAGTACCGGAGAAGCCGATGCGGCGTGGTCGAGGCATGGGGCAGCGGATGATGCAGCAGGGCTTTAGCTCAATGGCCCGTCGTGGCGTGAAAAACGTCCTCTGGGGACAGAACTGACGGGGTGGACGTTTCGGCGCTCCTTTTCTGTGAAGGGCTTAAGATGCCTGTCTTTATCTTCGGGAGGGCAATGTCGTTTAATCGGCGGCAAGTGTCCGTTTAAAGGGCATAACGCAGATACCAGATGCGACTGGACGGTATCACGTGACCCTTTCATGTTGAAAATTTGGAGCGATCGACGTTCGTCCTATGCTCTCCGGTTTTGAAAGCGAATTTCCAGTAGATCTGCTCGGTCGTTACAGGCTGATCGGAGAGATTGGGGCGGGAAGCATGGGAGTTGTGTTTCATGCGGTTGATACCAGTCTGGAGAAAGATGTCGCGATAAAAACCTTGTATAGAGGAACTGGCGATCATAGAAAATTCATGCGTTTTCAGAAGGAAGCGAAGGCGATCGGTCGACTTGAACATCCGAATATAGTGCGAGTTCTCGACTTCGGAGTCACTAAATCTGCTGGTGGCGCCTACATGGTCATGGATTTTGTAGAGGGAAAATCGCTTAATGCTTTCATGAATGAGGAGTCGTGCGCCAGTGAAATTGCGACGATACTACACATCTTTCGCCAGATTTGTATCGGAATTCAACACGCGCATCAAAACGGCGTCATTCATCGCGATCTGAAGGCCACTAACATTATGGTGGAGATGAAACCGGAACAGCCGCCCACAGTCAGGATTATTGATTTCGGTGTGGCACAGCTGATTGCGGTTGATGAACGCGTCGGTTTTGAAAGCACAGGTACAATCATGGGAAGTCCGGCCTACATGAGTCCGGAAAGTAGCAGAGGCGAAGGCGATGCCAGAAGTGATATCTATTCGCTCGGTTGTGTTCTGTTCGAATGTGTGACTGGAAGAATTCCCTTTGTTGCTGACTCCAACTTGGAAGCCGCGCGCCTGCACTCCGAAGCGCCTCCGCCGAGATTACGAGATTTGATCGGTGCATACAACGAAGACTGGTGCGAATTGCAAAATCTACTCGACAAATGCATGGCGAAAAGTGCGCACGATCGGTATCAAAATGTCGAAGAACTTATTGAAGCAGTTGAGAAAGTCGCCGAGTCCATACTTGATGTACAGCTTTCCAGCGGCCTCGATGAGCAAGTAACCCAGGTCAGCCAGTCGATTTCGATGCCGCTCTGGAAATTCTATCCCAAGAGCCGAAAGGCAAAGGAGAGAGGTGCTCTTTTAACGGCTGCCGCTGCTTTACTTATTGGCATAGTCGTGACGGCGTTGCTCTGGAACAACGAGGAGTCGGCCGAACAGCGCCGTGCAGCATTCGCAGTTGGACAGCGCACCTCCGAAGAGGTGAGCGGTAAGAAGGAGCGAGTGGAATGGGTCAATAAAATCGTGAGGTCCGCTACTGGCAGCAGTCATCACGAATGGAACGATCAAAAAATCGCAACGATGAAACGTAATTCCAACCCGAATCTCGATTTGCGCGATTCTGATGTCACCAATATTGGTATCAAGAAACTAAAAACGGTACCACTCCGTACGGCAGATTTGAGCTGGTCGGCTGTAACTGACGAGGGTGTGATCGCGTTAGCCGAAAAATCACCTACAATCATGATCCTCAAGCTGGATGGTCTGAAGGTCGGCGATGCCGCAATTGAAAAAATAACGAGTTTGCCGCTTGTTGTTTTGGCACTTCGAGATTCCGACGTCAGCGATAAGGGGCTCGAAATGATAAGCTCGATTAAAACATTGACACGAGTGAGGTTGGACTCTTGCCGTCAAATCACCGACGATGGTATCAAACATCTGGGTAATCTTCCTGTCTTGTCAGACGTTGGACTTAGCAGCACGCCTATCACAACTTGCAATTTGACGGGAATGAAGAATCTTGAGCAGTTGTTCATTGGACATATTCCTTGCAACGATACTCAATTGGAAACTTTGTCATCTCTGGCGCATTTGAGGTATCTGGACATCACAGCAGCTGATATCACTGGAAAATCGATATCGTCGTTTTTAAAATTTCCGCGTCTGGAATGGGTTGGTGTGGCGAATTGCAGGAGGCTGAATTTAACAGACCGTCAGAGGATTTGTACGGAGTACCTGAAGCGATGGGGCCATCCGCTGGTCCTAGAGGATCAGTTGCCGTATTCAATGTCCAGGGCTGTCCATGACGCCTATGCTCAAGCGGGAATTATCGAACCTTCTCGATCTCGATAGGTTCGCTTTTCTCCTGTTGCGCTTTGTTCTTATCTTCCGGATCAGTTCGGTATGCCATCCAGGTGCCATGCAATCTCCGGTCGCCGCCATCGATAAATATCGACCATTTGCCGGTTATCGTTTTGCCGTCGCTGCTCATTTGACCATCGTACATAATTGGGTGTAGCCCAGGCGTGTAATAGACCTTCTTGAAGCGTACTTCTGGATAGGCGAACGTACCGTTTAGTGATGCTTCCCCCAGCATGTTGTCGTCGTGAATGTTGCCCTTCAGGCTGCCCTTATGTTCTACGAAAATCGCGTCAAAGCTGCTGCCCTCATCTGGTGAGGATGAGTAAGTATAGTGTCCGCGCCAATTGCCAGTGATGCCATGACTCATACAGTCACTATGGTATTACATCTACGGGTAATTGTTGAGATATTTCGATGTGTGATATTGGCGTCGGGTCTTGCAATAGAGTGCACGAAACGATTCGAATCCCTACACGAACTTGCGAGTATTGATATTGTGGTTCAGGTTAATCTATTGATATTTGCACTGATTTGCAGATCTTCTTGGTTGTCTCGAATGCCATCTTGGTTTGATTTTTCGTCGAATCAGACAAATTGATATTGCAGAACGATGATGAAAATGGTGGAAGTGAATACTGACATCACTCGTAATTACACCGTTTTTTCATCTTTGCGTCGTTTCGTATGATCGCGATACTCCCCCAAGCCACGATCCTGTTAGGAGCACCCCGATCATGTCAGATATTCCTAAGCCAACACTCGAATCGTACAGCCCCTCATCAAGCGCGTCTCGGCTCGTAGAAGACGCATACAACACAACTGTTCAAACCGTCAAAGACCATCCGGTAGCCACTACCGTCGGTGTCATAGCCGTAGGTGCCGGACTGTTGTACCTAACTCGTGGTCGTTCCCTCAAGACAACAATGCAAGCCGACAGCGCACTCCTCAAGAGCGGTGCAGCGCTAGGTGCAGAAGGCGCAGCCACGGAAAAACTTCTGGCAAGTTCCATTCCTATCACCGCAGAGACGAGAGCCGCTATAGCATCCGGCAGGCTTGCGCGTACTGTCGCCGGTGAATTGAAGCCGGCAACCAATGCTCTCCTTCACGGTGCAAGCGCGCAAGACAGGGCGCTGTTGGACGTCCTCAGGCAGGCGCAAAAGCCAAACCTCACTGCTGCAACGGAAGCGCTCACTAAAAGCGGTATTCCTATCAACCCTGCCAACAGGGCTGCTGTCCAGGCCGGTGAGCTTAGTCTGGATGCATCGCGAGGGCTCGGAAAAATACCAGGAACTCCACGCGATCCAAAGCTGATAGACCAAATTAGACAGGCCGCTTCTGGTAGCAGAGCTGCAGGTGATGCGGGACTGGATGCATCGCAAGGACTTGGAAAATTACCAGGAACTCCGCGAGATCCCAAGCTTCTAGAAGAGATTAGACAGGCCGCTTCTGGTAGTAATGTTAAAGCTGCAGGTGATGCGGGACTGGATGCATCACTTGGAAAATTACCAGGAACTCCGCGAGATCCCAAGCTTCTAGATGAAATTAGACAGGCTGCTCGTGGCAATGTGCAACCTGGGAATCTTCTAGGAAGTCGCGACGGACAGAACGTTTCGGCAGCCACTGAGGCTCTGACTTCACGTTCTATCCCGATCACTGAGCATACGAGAGCGCTTGCCAGCAGACCCGATATCCTGCCTTTGTCTCCTTATGACCGGAAGGGCGCTATCGACGCCTCTGGAGCAATGCTTCGCGATGGCATTCCTATCAGTCCGGAAGCCAGAGCGCTTGCGACTGATTCCAAAATCTTCAGACTCCCGCCTGCCGATCAGCGAAAAGCAATTCTCGACGGGCTGGAAAAGTTGAAGTAAGTACCTAGGTTTATCATCATCGTTCGGGCGTCTGTGAGGCTGTTGTCTTTGGAAATTTGGAATCAGTTGTGCTTATTTTGTCTTTGAGAATTTTGGAATCAGTTGTGCTTCTGCAGTCGGCATTGAGAAGAGCGAACACAAGCATATGAAGATGGCGCTTGTTACTCTCAGGGCAATTGAAGCGATACTTCCTCGTTGAAATTTTGCGGCAACGGGACTGCGACTTTTAAACCTATCGGTTAATGGCTTTATCCTTAGTCGAGATGTTGAAGTATTTCGCCTCTGGGTGATGGACGATTACAGCCGATGTGCTTTGTTCGGGGACGAGTTGAAACTCTTCTGTCAGCGTCACGCCGATACGTTCGGGCTCCAGCAATTCGAATAGCAATTTCTGGTCTTCCAGATTCGGACAGGCGGGATAGCCGAAGCTATATCTCGTTCCGCGATAACCTTGCTGGAAAAGCTTGTTGAGATCTTTAGCGTCGTGATCCGCGTAACCGAGCTCTTTGCGGATGCGCTTGTGAATCACTTCGGCCAGTCCCTCTGCGGATTCGACCGAGAGTCCGTGGAAGTAGAGATAGTCCGTGTACTTATCTTTTGCGAATAGTTCTTGGGCATAATCGGTGGCTCTGGGGCCGACGGTCACCACCTGCAGTGCGATTACATCCATGCCCTCGTCGGTCGATCTGAAGAAATCGGATATGCAGAGACGCTTTCCGTGCTTCTGTCTTGGGAATTTGAAACGAAGCCATTCCGTCGATCTGTCATGGTCTTTGAAAACTACTAGCTCATTGCCCGCGGATTGGCAAGGGAAATAGCCATACACTGCCCGTGGTATCAATAGTTTTTCTGTGATGCATCGTGTTTCTAACTCATCGAGTATGGGGCGAAACTTCTCTGCGATCATCGCATCATACTTGGACTTTGGCATATCGCCTTGGCGTACGCGCCATTGTCCTTTGAACAACACTGTCTTGTTGATATGTTGGAAGACGTCTCTCAGCGGTACGTCATCCACAATTCTGGAGCCCCAGAATGGCGGTTCTGGGACATCTAGGTTGCGTGCCACGTCGGAGCGAGTCTGATGACCATTCTCTTCGATTTCTTCGATGTGCTGCTGAGTCTTCTTCGACATCCTTGCACAACTGGGCGCTGCCGGGGTCAAAGTATCCTTGCCCTCGGAGACTGCAGAGGAGGTCGGCTCTGCTGAGTCGTCCTCCTCTGCGGAGTCGTCTAGATCGTCGTCTTCGCACTGTTTCCTTTCCGGGATGACGGCAGTTCCATGAACAGCAGCCATGAGTGCATCCTCGGATAAGTCCGCCAGCGAACCGTTACCGGTGCGTTTTTGAGCGAGCGCTTCCATGATTTTTAAATCGTCGAAGGCGTCTTGTCCGTAGAAAGTCATGCCACCATACGAACTTCTGCAGTCTTCTTCGACATACCGTCTGGTCAGCGCTGCACCGCCGAGAATTACGGGAACCTCGATACCGCGCTGGTTAAGAACGTCTAGATTCTCCTTCATGATGACCGTGGATTTAACCAACAGACCGCTCATGCCGATGCAGTCCGCCTTATTTTCCACAGCTGCCGCGATTATGTTTTCTATGGGTTGCTTGATCCCAAGGTTGACTACTTTGTATCCGTTGTTCGTAAGTATGATGTCTACTAGATTCTTGCCGATGTCATGGACGTCGCCCTTCACCGTGGCTAGTACCATTGTGCCGCGTTGGGCACCTTCGATACGCTCCATATGTGGTTCTAAGTAGGCGACAGCCGCTTTCATCGTTTCGGCTGACTGTAGGACGAAAGGCAGTTGCATCTTTCCTGCGCCGAACAAGTCTCCCACTGTCTTCATGCCGTCGAGAAGAATATCGTTGATGATCTCGAGCGGGCTGTACTTTTCCATCGACTTATCGAGGTCTTTTTCCAGGCCCACTCGGTTACCATCGATGACTCTGGTTTTGAGAACTTCTTCGATTTCTTTTGGGGTTTCATCTTCCGTCGTCTGGTCGGTGGTTTCGCTGCGACCCTTGTAATAATCAAGCAAAGCAAATAGCGGATCGTAGTCTGCTGTGCGTTCATCGAAGATCAATTTGCGATGGAATTCGCGCTCCTCTTCATTGATCTTGAACAGCGGCAATATCTTTTGAGCATTTACGATCGCCATGTCGAGCCCGTATTCAACGGCATAATGCAGAAAGACCGAGTTCAAAGTCTGTCTGATTAACGGGTCGAATCCAAAAGAGATGTTGCTTACGCCGAGAATTGTCTTAACGCCCGGTAGCTCTTCTTTGATCATCTTGATCGCTTTTAGCGTTTCCAAACCAAGCTGTCGATCGTCTTCGTTACCTGTCGACAATGTGAATGTAAGCGCGTCGAAGATGATGTCGTGAGCTGGAAGCCCGGCGCCGACGCAGAGGTCGTGAATTCGTCTCGCGACTTCCAGCTTCTTGTCAGCAAGCTTTGCCATCCCCTCTTCATCGATCGTCAATGCGACCGTGGCTGCGCCGAAGCGGGTGATCAACTCGACTTTGCGCATCATACTGTCTACGCCGTCTTCCAGGTTGATCGAGTTGACGATGGGCTTGCCTGCAATGCATTCGAGCGCGGCGCCCAACACTGGAAATTCAGTGGTGTCTATAACGATTGGCGCCTGAAGTTCTGTATTCAGGCGCATGATTAGCGTCGTCATGTCTTTGATTTCGTTGCGCCCGACATAGGCGGTACAGACATCGAGGACGTGGGCTCCTTCGCGCTCCTGCTCTCGAGCCATCGCGACCATGCCGTCCCAGTCCTCTTTCTGCAAGAGCTGCTTGAACTTGCGACTGCCGTTGGTGTTGGTTCTTTCTCCGACGATCAAAGGCGGTTGATCGATAGTAAATGGAACGCTGGTATAGATGCTGGCTGCAGACGGCGTTATGACCGGATTGCGTCGCTTCGGCTCGCTCTCGCCCAAAAGTGATACCACAGCCGCTAGATGCTCGGGTGTGGTACCGCAGCATCCGCCGACAATATTGACACCATCTGCTGTGGCAAAGTGCGAAAGCGATTTGGCGAGTTCGTCCGGCGTGAGCTTGTAGACCGTCTGTCCTCCGACGTTTTCCGGTAGTCCGGCATTTGGAAGAACCGAGACGAATTTGTCCGTATTCTGGCAAAGAAAGCGGACCGGATCCAGCATCTCGCTGGGACCGGTGGCGCAGTTGATACCAATTACGTCCAGAGGGAACGCCGAAAGTGTCGTGAGCGCGCAGCTGATATCGGAGCCGACCAGCATGGTGCCGAGCGGTGGTGCTTCAATTGTCACTTGCGTGATTATCGGAACACGGCGTCCAATCTTCTTGAAATAATCAAGCATCGCAATGACAGCCGCTTTTGCCTGCAAGAGATCCTGACCGGTCTCGAACTGCAACACGTCGACGCCACCATCTACGAGCCCTCTGACCTGCTCGTAGTAGGCATCCTTCATGGCGGCAAAGCTGATGTGACCGAGTGAAGGCAGCTTTGTCGTGGGACCGATTGAGCCGGAGACGAATCGAGGCTTGTCTTTCGTTGAGTAAGCGGATGCCACTTCACGGGCTATCTCAGCGGCTCGCTTATTCAGTTCGTAAGCCCGATCCGCCAGTCCAAATTCGGCAAGCACTATCGGCGAGCCGCCGAATGTATCTGTCTCTACTGCGTCGCATCCGACTTTGAAATAAGATTCGTGAATTTCCTGAATAACGTCAGGTCTGCTGACCACGAGGATTTCGGGACAGTTTTCGGCACCTTCGTAGTCGTCCAGAGTCAGGTCGTAATTGTGTATTGATGTGCCCATGGCGCCATCAAAAATAAGAACCTTTTCTTTCAGGCGAGCTAGAAAGTTGCTCTGGGTCATCGAACACCGTTTACCAACAAATAGCGCGCTTAACTTTAAGCTGCTACGAATGACGTATCAATTTTAGAATACGGGCATCGAGTTGATAAGTCACGCCTTAATGAAGTTGTGACCCGGTATTGTTGGCTCGTAGGGATTAAGTCACGGTACGTGTTGTGCCGTGTAAATCGCGGTTGTTCAAAAGTGGCTGTAGCAGCGAGTCTCGTTGATAGAGTCGAGTTGTTTACGCCGCCTCTGACTTCTTTATCGGGCGTACCGGCGCCCAATTCAGCGAGCAGACGCCGCCTTCACATGTAGTCTTCGCTTCGTGTGATGGCTCGATTTGTAGCTCGGGCGAAAGCTGTTCGGCTTTCTCTTTATCATTATCAAAGTGGAGCCTGATTAGGTTGTTTTCCTTCGTTGTTTTTACAAGTCTCATGATCGTTACACCACCTAACTTCATTCGTTGCCAATGCCTACATAGCACGAAACGTTTTGAACTCGCCGATGATTTAATTCGGTTTGAAGGAAGTGGCGCAAATGCAGTGCTTATGACCGTTTCCGTCGCTGGATAGTTGACAGATTTCGGTGATTTTTCAGTGAAGCTTCGCCATTTAGGCCGAGGCAGCATTTAAGATAATCGTTATCTATTTAAGACTGACAAAACCTTGTTCGCGCACGATGGCTTGACCCTCGTCGCTCAGGCAATAGTCAACAAACTTGTGGGTTGATTCCTTGGTTTTTGAATCAAAAAACATGTACAGCGGTCGGCTCAGCGAGTAATCATTTGTAGAGGTCTTTTCGGTTGGCATAACCCCTGCCGAGCCTTCGAGCAGTTTCACCCGTAAAACCTTGACCTTCTTATCTGATTCTTCCTGGGTTCCCAGACCGATGAAGCCAATCGCGTTCTTGTCTGTGGCGATTGCCTCTATGAGCGCATCATTGCTGTTCAAAACCCTGGCTGACTTTGTGAATTTGGCAGGTGCAACCGATGTCGGCGCCGGTTTTTCGACCATGACGTGTTCGCTGAAGTAACGTGATGTCCCTGATTCCGGCTCTCTGACACAGACTACGATGTCTCCGTCACCCTTTGTCTCCAGGCTTGACCAATTTGTGGTCTCACCGGCAAAGATCTTGCGAAGAGTCGACATCGACATCTCTTCTACTGTTCTTGACGGATTGACAATGATGGCGATTGAATCCAATGCGACGATTCTTCGAACCAGATGAAGCCCGTTGTCGTGGACCTTGCTATTCTCCGAGTCTGTGAGATCTCTCGAAGACGCTGCTATATCCGTGTTTTTGTCCACAAGTGCTTTGATGCCGGTGCCTGAATCCGCCACCGTGACCGATACTGGGATGTCCGGATGCGCTTTCATGAATTCTTCTGCCCATTTGTTGAGCAAGGTGCTCATGGTGTCAGAACCTTCGACGGACACCATCGGCGTCAGGCTGCGAGGATCGCTCGGGCTGTCGGCTGAACAGCCGAGTATCGCCCCCGCAATGAGGGTGATGATTGCGACCGATGAGGCTACTGTATGTTTTTTCAGTCGATGCATGGAGTTATGAAGGCCGCCGGATTATAGTATTCCAGAAATGTTCAGTGACTCCGTTGGAATTTAAGCACAGACTGACTGTAATCACATTTCAGCAGTTGATAATCGTTACGTTTCGACCACTGGCGCAGAAAGTCGTTACGGCCATATTTCAAATATCATTACCTTTCAGACAACCCAAGCCGTACCGAATCACCGAAAACATTGAAAGTACGGCACTTTGAATGAATGGTCGAAACCGCAGGCAGGGTGGGATTTCCACCATAGAAGTGGGGTTAGAAACGATGTATAAATTGCACAGGTAGAGGTGGTTTATGGATTTTTCGCTCCGAAACGCTCGTATTGGCTTGGCTTTGGCATTTTTGTTCTCCGCGCTCTTCGTCACGGTACAGGATGCTCAATCGCGTGAAAGTGAGCTCCGACCAGTCAGAGCTACGGTCGGCTGCATCGAGTACCGCAATTGGCAGAGCGGTCTGGTTAACGCCAATCCAAATTTACGTCATTATCATTGGAATCCGATGTATGCCAATGTGCAGGGTGTTCGTCTGGTCGGACCGCCGCCGCCACCACCTCAACGTTTGACGTCCAGGCCGAAACGACAAGTGCTCGCCAACAAGCCGCAGAAAAATGGTCTGAAGCGACCCGGTGTCACCTGTGTATACAAGGCATTCGCGCCGCGTCCGAGTGTGTACAAAAAGCCGATGCATGTCGCACCTTCCCACCGCAGCGGCACTGGCACTAACCTAGCCTACCGGCACAGCGCTCCGATGCGCAATACCAACACCTCGCTGGCATACAGACATGCCGCTCCGCAGGGCGCCAAGAGAGACATGATGGGTCGACTGGTGCCGAAACAGCCTGTTGATATGCCTGCCACGGCTACAGATCTAGATCTTCGCCACAGAGAGTTGATGGCCAGGCTGATGCCTCCACAATCTCCTGGATTGTCCGCCAATCAGAAGAAGATGCAACTTGCTGAGAAGTCCGTATCAGGCACGCTCAGCACAAGGAATGTCAACGGTATGCTTTCGCAGAAGGAAGTAGAAGGACAGCTGGTCGCACGCGCTGTCTCGGCTACTCTCGCGGATCCGGTGGCTGCATACGCGCCGTACAACAAAGGCGAAAGCCAGGTGCGTCGGCAAACAAAATCGAGCGTTGCTGGACGCGTGACTCGCGGGTCTCGAAATTTTTAGATGTTTTGAGCTAGAAGTCGATAACTGTGTGCGAAAGGCATTGATTGCCGTTTGGCAAAATGGGCGTCCTGCGGAAGACTGTTAAATCGGCGGGTCGCAGCGTAAAACGGTAAATCGACATCGATTGGGCTGCTGAATTGGCTCGCTTGAACTTAGCTGTCAAAACGGTCATTGAGTTCTGAATGGTTTGGCATGACAGTTTCCTTAGCGTCATAGCCTTGAGCCAGAGCTATTCGAGTGATAAGGTTTCCTCTCTACCATTTCGAGGAGCTTTCAAATGAGCCCGACAGTCAAAGCCGCGCTGCTACTGGCAGTCGCATTCTCTCTGAGCTTTAGCGGTGCTTCGCGAGCTGACCAGGTGACTAGCGACACTGGCAATTCCGAGACTACAAAGGTGTGGCAGGCTGAAGAATGGGTAAAGAGCAAGAATTCGCCTTGGCTCACGGAAGCTGACTCAGAGACAGAGAAAAAGAAGCACAAAGGTCCCGTCCGTTCCTTCGTCAAAGCGGTCGCCAAGGGCGCGGCTAAGGAGCTCGCCACCAGCGCCGAAGACATGGCCAAGGACATGGTGCTCGTTTTTTCAGTTCAAGACATCGACCCTTATGAACAAAAAGGTGTTCCGAAGAACAGACCGGCGATTGTGTTGAAGATGAACATGGTTGACGGTTCTAGCTGTTACCTTCGACGTTTTCCGGATGGCAGTTACGCAGTCGAAGATGGCTTCGCTAATGGCACTGTTTTGATCCCGCGCCAGGAGTCAGGAGACTATCTCGTGAAGTATCCCAACGGCGTCCAGGGTCGCATGGTCAAGGACAACAGTGGTACGATCACAATCTATCGACCGGACAAGACCGTAACGACTTTCGCGAAGACGGCTGCCGGTGGCTACACTGTCAACAATACAAAATTCGGTTACATGGGTGACGCTCGTCCCGATACAACTGGCGTCAACTACGAAGTCGGCACCTGGTAAGGGTTGAGTCAATCGTACTTTAATCAAAGAAAATTACGATGACGGTCAACGCTACTGGAGAGACGGTCTGAAAGCGAAAGGCGAGCGCCATCGTGCAGTCCAGCGACTCACCTACCGCAACACCTCGTTGCCTCCGTAAGCGCCCACTGCCATCGCATTCACTGAAAACAGATCCGCTTCAACACCGTTTCCGCCCCCGACGTATGGACTCAGCATTTTTTCGCGAACTTACATCATCACAAAGCCGCCATGAATGCGCAGCGGCCAAAATTTCTCTACGCGTTCTTTCGACCACATCAAAAGATGCCCGGCTCTCGTCGCCGAAATACGCAATAAACTTATGCCGAATCGCTTGAACGCGTCCGAACAAATCATCACATTTTTGCAAACGCTCTAATGCAACATGGTCAACATTCACGGACTCGCCTGTCTGCGCAATAGTTTTTCCTTCGTTCGAGAAGCTAAATGGATTTCGCACGTACAAAAACGCACCCGGCAGCTGTGAAAAGAGATCTATTGCTTCTTCTGCGAGTTCAATTCGTCGTTTACCTATCGTCTCCGCGCGCCAATCACGACGAACCAGGCTGTTGGCTGAAGCGAGATGCTTTCCGGTGGCTACAACTTCATACAGCTCGGCTCGTGCCGACTTCACTTCCGGCATGGTGTAGTTTTTGTGTTGACTCGTTTTCGAATCATAGAGACTGTGATGCTCCAAGCACAGGTACGCTAAGTTGTCCTCGGTTGAGTTAGCGGGATCTTTGTCCAGATGAGCAATCTGTCCACGTTTCTCAGTTAGATCTCCTAATAGGACAAAACATAGCGCACAGCGGCGCCCGCTCTTCTTAAAGATCGCCGTCTCTATTGAAATAGGGGTAGGTTTTCTTTTCACGTCATGTCCTGCGGATATTCTCTTTGTTCCTGCTCTTATCTAAATTTCATCGATACAAATCTCGTTCAGTTCTAAGATTGCAGCGAATATCTTGACTCTGTCCCATCAATACGAGAAGCTCGTCTTTCCAATGATTTCGACCTATTGCGATTAGGAACTCACTTAGATTTTTTGTTGTTGATGTTCCAACGTAGCGCCAATTGTCTTTCATAGATGGGCTGGGTGACGGCGGATCAGAAGGGTTGGTTTGCCATGCAAGTTGATCTATCTCCAATCCTTGCCGGTTGTAAAAATTCAGCAGGCCTAGACCTACTTCCTTCACGACGCCATACGGATCAATTTTTTCCACCAGATCATAATCAACTCCTATTATGTAGTGAGCTCGCCGCTTGTTGTACAGCGGATGGCACTCATACACGTCAAACCGAGAGCAGAAATAACCTAGGTTTTCGTCCGGGATGTCCTCAATTTGAATTTCAAACAATCGGCCAGAGAATGACTTAATCACATCTGGAGCGAATCCCGACTCAAGTAAATGCCGATAGACAATGTCTACCAGGAAACCATTTAGTGTGAGTCCCCGACGCGATGCCTGGACGATCAATTGACGATGGAACTCGTCGGGTAGACGTAAAGTCAAGTTCTTGTAGGACTTTTCATTCTCTTTGTCGAATTTTGAAGGCATTTTGCCACCATATGTCCGAAGTTGTTTTGCCATCTTATTACTATATCAAATTTCAATATACTCCTCTATTGCAGCTTCTCTGGAATTTATCTACTTCTCTAGGTAGTATCATTCATTAGATTCTGCGGCGCAAATAGCTTAATTCGCCGCAAAAATACTCACGTATCCCATACATCGATTTGAAGGTAAATCGCCATCACTTTGGCGATTAAGTTTTGATTGCAACATTCTACCCCAATTTAACTAAAGGGGCTGTAGTTCGGACATTCCCGCCCTCTGCAGAATTTAATGTAGTAGTATATAACTGTTTTTGCGTCGTAAAATTTCAAATACGCCGCATTGTGGGTCCGCCATGTACATACATGAGTTAAAAGAATGGCCAGACTTTAGGTGGGACGAGAATCGTCTCGAAGCTCTTTTGTCGCAAGTAAAAATCAGTCAATCAGAGCTTTTCCTGCAGCTGAGTGAATCTTGTTTCGATGAAATAAGCGACAGGCTCCGGTCCGAAGCTGCGCTCCAGATGCTCACCGAAGAAGTTGTCAAAACGAGTGACATCGAAGGTGAAAAGCTAGATCCGGATCTAGTGCGGTCATCTATAGCCAGAAAGCTTGGTCTGGATATGGGGGGGCTTCGAAGAAAGGCTGAACAACAGAAGGATCGAAGTATCGAAGGGATTGTGAATGTCGTTTTGGACGCTAGTCATAATTGGAAGGAACCTTTAACCAAAGAACGACTGTACAAATGGCATGGATGGCTATTTCCAGTTGGCTACGGTGATTTGGGCAAGGTATCGGTGGGTCAATGGAGGGACGGACCAATGCAAGTCATTTCCAGTCCATTCAATAAGCAAAGAGTGCATTTCGAAGCTCCTGGAGCATTACGACTTCCATCGGAGATGGATAATTTCCTAAATTGGTTTGAGATTGAAGACAAAGTAAATCCAATCTTGAAAGCTGGTATCGCACATCTTTATTTCGTTACTGTCCATCCGTTCGACGACGGCAACGGGCGCATAGCAAGAGCAATAACAGATTTGGCTATGGCTCGCGCCGATAGCGTTGATCAACGCTTCTACAGTATGTCCGCACAAATTCGGGCAGATCGCAAAGACTATTACAGCAAGCTAGAAGAGACTCAAAAAGGGACCCTTGAAATCACTGAATGGTTGAATTGGTTCTTGGAGTGTTTGCTGCGATCGTTGGAATGGGCAAAAGTAGCATTGGTCCATGTCATCAGAAAAGCGCATGTTCTTAAACAGATGGAGACCGCTGAATTGAATGATAGGCAAAGAAAAATAATGCTCAAATTCTTAGATGGCGGATTTGGTGAGTTCTTGAATTCATCGAAGTATAAGCATTCAGCAAGCTGTTCTGCAGACACGGCAAATCGAGATCTTGTGAAACTGGTAGACCTGAGATTGTTGGAGCGGACAGGTCAAGGTAAGAGCACGAGCTATCGAATAGCTGCTCGGCATCCTGAGGCAGAGCCGCCATTGTAATTGTTGAAACATAACGGACCTTATGAGCCGTTCGTCACGCTCCTGTTCTGTTATGTTTTTGCGGCCTGCGACCTAACTTTCGTTTGTAGAAACCAACACGGAATCACGATGCTCGGTATCTGCCTCACCGGAAATAACGCCATGAACATCCATCTCGGGTTCGTCGTACGCAATACGGCCAGCCCATCGAGGTAAATGAATGAAGACTTCTAGTGAAATCGATTCATCAATGGAATCGCTGTCGCCAAGCGATATTCCGACATAGGTGCCAGTGACTCGGATTGTCATTCCGTGAGTCGACTCCTCAACATCTGCTGCATCGTATTCAGCATCTTCGAAAAATGAGTTTGTTTTGCTGATCAGATCGTCCAGCTCAACATCAAGCTCAGGAGTGAGATGTTGAGGAAGAAATTCCTCCAATACGTATTCACCGACGTCATAGGACTGCCAGACTTCGCCTGTAAAAAGAGCCTCGGCTTGAAGAAACTCAGTGATTTCGTCGAGAATATCCAGCGTTTGTCCCGCATCGCTAGATAACTCACGGAGGCACTCGCGGCGAACTTGGATCTGGTACCAATCGGGAATCAGGATTTTCGCATCAAGGATGTCGTCAACTGGGAAAATCTTGTCTGCCAACAAAGCTGCATGGCTCTTATATCCAAAATACGCAGCAACCAATTCGCGCGCATGAGAAGCCTTGAGCCCTGGATATCGTTGGCGAAGATGATCAGAGCAGAGTTTGGAAACAGAATCGAGCATAGCAAACACCTCGCGTAGCTTGCTGGACTTGTATTAGTAGAGAAGAGCGTTTAAGCACTACTACGCCAGCGTGACTATACGAAGGGTTGTACTGCACGAGAACGTATCGTTCGATGCGTCGTCTTTTTGGTCACTCTCAACCACGGCAATCGACTCCATTCGGATCGTATCACGTCTGAGGCCAGATCGGAAGACTCAAATTGAGATGGAAGGAACTGATACCTCATGTAGTACCAACTGACAAAGCAGTTTCACTAGTCCAAAAGTAATCTACATTCTGTGCCGCTCGATCGCAGCACCAAGCTCCCTGTGCTTCGCCTAAAAACTCGACTGCATACTGTGCCTTAGCACACTTTAGGAAGTGATTTCGTGTCTCCTTTAGCTTTCCATCCGGCGCTAGGATTGAGCTACTACGCATGAGTGCAGTTATGAAATTCGCGCAGATGTACTTTGGCTCGTTAACGATGGCTTTAGGAAGCATTCTGGGTCTGTACCCGGTTTCACTAGCGCTCTTGTTCTTGACAATGTTTGCGATGTGCTACGCTGGTCCGCCGTCACTGCAGCTCTCGCAGGTACTTGTGCTTTTGCCAGCTGTTTTGGCTCTTCTCCTTCTCGCTTGGGGAACATATTGGTCTCCAGGCAAAGCCGGTATAGACGATGTTTGGCAAGGAGTGGTGCTGGCCTTCGGGTTTTGGGCAACAGTACTTATATCTTGTGTGCTGCTCTTTCACTTTCGAACTTGCTGGATTTTCTTTGGCGCTATCTTGGCAGACGAGCTGTTTTTTGTTTGGATCTGCGCCCTTGTTGCGGGCATGTGTATTTCCGATCAATGGCTTTGATGTCCAGGATGAATCATCTCAGATACTATTCGCGGTGCCTCGACGAAACGTAATCAATAAGATCAGACACTTGCTCGTTCGTCAGGCCACCTCGACTGTCGCCTCAATGTTCGTAAATCGAATCCGTTTAGCAGCATGGAA
>CAYQKX010000095.1:0-4843 GCA_964418155.1 uncultured Candidatus Obscuribacterales bacterium
TGCACGGAGTCCAGCTTCGCAAAGGTTCAAGGAACCACCGATGAATTTTCTGGGAAAGTTTGAGGTACTGGGGTGTGTCGTATTGGAGGGTGTAGTAGGGAGGGCGAGAACTAAAAGCCGGGCAGAATGCCCGGTTTTTAGCCCGCGATCTCTTTCGCGGCGACCGGCTTCGCTACCGACTGACCGATTGCTCGCTCAGGCGGCTTCGAGCCAGTCGGTGCCGAAAGCCTCGTCGGCGGACTTGATGTCGAAGAGGTGAGCGCGGTGGAAGTTGCCGAAGACTTTCGGATAGCTCTGAACGCGTTCTTGAACCTCTCGTGGCGGCGGTTGGTACGTGGTGGTTGTGCCATCAGGAGTGGTGGCGGGTGGCTCCGTTGGTCCCTGGAAGATCACCACGTAGGCGAGCAGGTCTTCGACAATCTTGATGCCGACGATGTTTTGGCCATGGGCAGTGCGGAACTCTCGAGCGGCTTGTCGGAGCACATCGGTGCTCAGTTCGGGAAGCTGTGCGTCGAGCTCGATCTGGCGCTGCATCGCTGCGTCAAGTTCGTATTCTTCTGCGCTTTCCCGGAGAAGCGTATCGTCGAAGGTGCCGTATTGGTAGACTACGGCGTACGTTCCGAGGATCAATGTAACTCCTCTTTAGGGGGTTGTGCTAAAGAACGAACCAGGTGTGACCCCCGTGTCCCACCTGGTTCGTTGGCACCGCGGGCGGTAGCAGGCGTCTAGCGCCGCGGTGCTGCGGTCACTTCTTATCGTTCTGCGGTTCCGGCGTCTTCACGCCTTCCGGTGCCTTCGCTCCGGTGAGAGCCTTGCAGTCGAACGCATTGACCGCGGTCTCTTCGCCGCCGGTGTCGAGGTACTTGAAGGTCACCTCGTCGCCTTCTTTGACCAGCGGGATGCGCATGTACGTATCACGCGTCACCAGGAAGGTGTGGGAGTTGCCTTCGATGATGAACATGTACGTCGGTGCGCCACCCAGCTGCGTGGACGGCAGCTGCGCGATCCGGACGATTTTGCCGGTGATCTCCTTGCTCTGACGGGAGGTCTGCGAGATCGACTCGCCGTTTGCGCCCTTGCGCGCCAATTGCGTGGCGTACAGGCGGAGCGCGGTGACCTTGTCGGTCGCGTAGATCACGTCGGCTGCGTCCTGCGAGTGGGCATGCAGGATGCCGATGCCGCCGAACGACTTGCCGATGCTCTGTGGCGACGCGTAGATCGCGACCCAGGTGAGCTCGCCGTAGATGTTGTAGAGCTGCACCGACTCGACCGGGTAGTGCTTGATGTTGTCGCGGGCGTTGACCATGGTTTCGACCACCGAGGCGGGCTCGTTGAAGCCCTTGATGCCGGGGTAGTAGGTACCTTCGTTCTTGCCCGTCTCGAAGACCAGCATACCGACCACGGTGTGATCGCCATCGTTGGTCGAACTCATCGGCACCACCCACACGTTGTGAGCGTCCTTGGTGTAGGCGAGCTCGAGGTCAACCGGCTTCATGGTGCCGGTTTTGTCGATCCCGAACGCCACGTGCCAGAAGTTGTCGCGGGCGTACGCGCCGCCGTACATGCCCCAGTCCGTCGCCCATTCTTTGACGAGGTCATCGGCCACGGTCCGGTCGATCCACTTCGGATGGTCGGTCACCGGGTATTCCGTGATCACCGGTTGCTTCTTCGACACGTTGATCGCGATCACCTTCTCCAGCGTTCGGCCCGTCATGCCGCCGAAAGCGCGCTTGACGTAGCTGATCGTGTAGAACGGCTGCCAGTCGTCGTCGACTTCGAAGATCGGCTCCTCGAGCAGACCGTCGTTGTAACCGTGCTGGTAGACGTAGCGGCAGAGGTCCATCGACCACGACTGCGAGGTAAACAGGCTGATCTCGAAACCGGTCTTGAGCCAGGCGTCCTTGCCGGGATTCTCGGCATCGACGACGACGTAGCCCGGGCTCGTGGCTCGACCGCCGAAGAGCGGCGTCCAGAACGTATCACCGCTGTTGATCGGCTGGAGTGGCGCGATCCAGTAGCGGTGCTTGTCGACGTACTGGAGGGTGTACGTGTCCTTGTCGATGCCATAGCGGCTGGCGACGCCGGACTCCGTAGACAGTGCCGTCTGCCCCTTGAAGATGGCGATCGACTTGGTGACCAGAACCATGCGGTCCGGGTCGGTCGGCGGCATCTTCTCGTCTGCCGCGGCCGTGCGGATCTTGGGCAGGTCGGCGTGGCGCGCCGCGTTGCCCGGACCCCAGGCGTTGGCTGCGTACTGGACGGTCGGCACGCCGAACAGAATCAGCGCGAAGAGCGCCGAGGCTGCGATGGCGCGCCCGCTGGCCGCGAAGATCGTCCCCACCGTGAAGGCGGGCACGAGCGCGCAGAACAGCACGGGCCAGTAGCCGAAGAAACTGCCCTGGAAAGAGGGCTGGATGTAGTAAAGCAAGAACCGGACGGCGAACAGCGAGATCGGAAGCGTCACGAGAGCTGCTGCGGTGGAACGGCGCGACGACGCTTCTTCGGACGTTTGGGCGAGAGCCCAGGCCACGCCGGCGGCGATGGCTGCCCAGAGAATTGAGATCGGCCAGAACTCGGAACTGAAGAACATGGCTTTCATCCTTTGCAACATTGAAGCGCTGCTGTTTGCGCAGTTGCAACTTTGGTTTCGAATGGTGAGAACGGATCTGTGGCATGGTACCACTGGTGGTGCTCATCGTTGGCGACGAGCCTCAGCATAAAACGCTGAGCACCTCCTATCACGTTCACTACCGCAGGGTCGTTGCCGACCCATCTGCATGCAACTTGAGGCAATCGGCTTGGTAATGCCGACTGCCGGAAGCTCATGGACTGTATGTTGTCCACCTGCAGAAACCTAGTAAGGCAGGACCAGTTCGTCCTGCCCGAAAGCCTTATGAAGCAGGACGACCTGGTCCTGCCGGAAAGCTGTCATGGCGCCACCTGCGACGAACTCTTCCGCGGTGCTGTTTTAACTCGCTTTTGGCGACCTGCTTGGGGCATACTGGCGCCCGGATTTCTCTCAACTGCACACGACCTCGGGTCAACTCGATTGTCGGATTTCTGCGTTTGAGTTTTCGAGACGAAGGCTCCGGCAATTCGAGCACTGGAGGTCGAGAACTATCGATCGCGTGTTTGTGCAATCAGGAGGCTTCAGTGTTCTGCTATCAGCCGCCTTACTTCGGGTCCTCGGCGTCGGGCTTGGTGTCCGTCTTCGCGCCCGGCTGCGGTTCGGCATTCGGTCCGTAAATGTCCTTCTTGCGCTTGAACCCGCCGGAGAGGGCGACGCTGAAGACAGACAGCACGATCGTGGCGATCAACGCGAACCACCCGAGGAACATGAAGCTGTACACCAGCACCAAGATGCTGGACAGTATTGCCGCGACGAGGTTGAGCGTCGGGTCGGCGTGTCCTGCGCTGAACAGCGCGTACTGGGCGAAGCCGTTGTAGAGCGCGAGCAGCGCCGACAGAAGGAAGACGATCCGACCGCCCCACCGGAAGCCCGTGTTGAGCGCGGCTTGCTGCTTCTCGTCGGCGGTCTTGTACAGGGCGCTGACGACGTAGACCCCGACGCCGCCGAAGATCGTCAGGAAGAAGCCCTGGATCACGCTGAAGAACACGAACTGCAGGATCCAGCCGGTCACGGCAGCACCGATCGTCGCCGGGACCGACGCGCCGATCGCCTCGCCGCCCACGTAGAGCCCGAGGCTGTTGGCCGTGGCGATCAGCGCGGAGAGGATCACGTCGACGAGGATCACTCGGCCGATCAGTTTGCCGAGTGTCATACCATTGTTATCAGAGGCCATGTTATGGACTCCCTTTCAGTTATGGGTGAAGCGTCTCGGCCGGGTGGCTGAGCTCGCGGATGTGTGGAGTTGCAGTTGTCGACAACTGCGGCGGAAACAAACGACGTCGGACCATTCCTTGCCGAGCGGGACTGAGAGCAACGGTCGGTTGGCTTGTCCTGACTGTCGGACGGAGTCGGAGGGAAAACGAACGAGGCGACGATTAGCACTTCGAGGAGCGCAGCGATGAAGAAGCGGCTGAACCATCTCACTTCTACTCGGTCTCGGTGAACTCGATTGGGCGACCGATGATGTCTGTGTACTCGGTCATTCCCCAGTTCGCTGCTGTGGGGACAGCGCTGCCGGCACGAGCACCAGCAGGCCGATTGCCAGAATCATCCAGAGAGTCGGGTTTTCATCTCCGACCTCCGCCGTGGTGGGACGCGTATCTCTAAGTACGCGGGAGGACATTTGACGCGCTTAGTATTAACTGCGCTTCACTGATGCGCAAGCTAGCGTCAAGTGGTCCAAAAAAAACGGTTGGGTGGCCCGCACAGGTTGACCACCCAACGTTCTTCGGACTGCCCCTCGGCTCACACCAGGGCGAGCAGTAGCCCGAAGAACAGCGCGAACACGAGACAGATCAGGGAGCCGACGGTAAACCACAGCACTGCGAATATCGTGCGCGGAATAGCGAAGAATCCCGGTCCCTTCGGTCCGAGCAGTCCGGATACTTGCTCCGTGGTGAACATGCCGATGACGGAGATGGCGAGGCAGATAGCCAGGAAGAGGTGCATGTCAGCACGCTCCTTTCGGTCTTCAGACCATACAGCGAGGTGGGCGACACGAGGATGGCCCGACGCAGGCCATCCTCGGACAGAAGCCGAGCTTCGGCGACGAAGGCTCGAAGCTCGCCGTCCGCGACTCACTCAGTTGCGGACGGACCGTTGGTGCCGAATCGGATTACTTCTTCTTGAGGCCGGGGACCTGGACGGGGGTGTCGATTCCGGTCTCGTAGGAGTCCTTGGCGTCCTTGGTGAGGACGATGATGTACATGCGGT
>CAYQKX010000095.1:4943-23741 GCA_964418155.1 uncultured Candidatus Obscuribacterales bacterium
GGCGTTCAGGGCGGCTTCCTGGCGGACGCCGGCGTTGCGGGTGGAGTTGGCGTAGCTGTAGAGACCGAAGCCGACGGCCAGCAGGGCGACGAAGATGCCGCCGGTGATGAGGAGACCCTTGCTCATGTTTGTTCTCTCGTGTTTGGGTGTTGAACCATATAGGTTCTGGAAAGGAAACCGCCGTCCGCACTGCCTGTGGTGCGGCCGGTTCGCCCTCGTGGAGAGCTGGGACTGCGGTTGGGCTTTCTGAGCCCGGGTTGCGCTGCTAGCGACGACTGAACGTCTGGCGGAACCAGTCCTTGATGGCCTCGTACGTGTCCGGTCCCGCGTAGATGCAGATCGCCCACGCGATGCCGGCGAGGAAGGTGATGATCACCAGGATCCAGATCATCTGGCCGGTGGTCGGCTCCAGCTCCTGCAAGAGGTAGGTGTAACCGACGCCGCCGTTCTTGTCGGTCATATGCACCCGCTGGAACTTGTTCGAACCCCAGATGATCTTCTCGAGGGCGCTCTGGGAGTTGACGACGTTGACCTTGTTGCCGCCGGCGAGCTTGGCCTCGGCGTGACCGAGCAATGCCGTTGCGTCCACCGGTGTGCCCGGAAGGGTGTTGCGGATTTCGAGCAGCATGTACTCGTTGCCCATGGGCATGCCGGTGTAGGCGTTGGCCCACGCGACCTTGCCGTCCTTCTCGCCGATGATGACGACGATGCCGTTCTTCGAGAGGGCATCCACTCCGAACTCTGGCGACTGCCAGTATGCCATCAGCGCACCGCCGTAGTTGTCGCGGTCGAGGACCTTCTCGGTGGACACGATCACCACGTGCAGGTCGCCCTGCAGGGTGTGACCGAGTGCGGCGTTGAAGCGCCGGCTGGCCGTGCTCCAGTCGCCTGTGGCCTTCGGTCCGCCGACGAAGTAGACGCGGTCGCTGTTGTAGTACCCGGTCGGGGCGCGCACGATCTGGGGAAGGAGGTTATCCTTCTTGTATCGGTCGATCGAGTCGTTGAACTTCGCCAGGATCGTGTGCTGCGACGCGAGAATGTAATTGTCGTAGGTGCGTCGCAGCGTCACCGGACCCGGGTCATTTCGCTCGAGCCGCGCCTTGACGTCGAGGTAGTACGGGTGGTAGCCGGTCGTACTGGCGTAGCGCGATTCGGGCACGCTAACCAGCCAGCGGAACTTGTACTTGTTCGGGTTCTCCGGGAGGAAGCCCGTCGCGATGGTCACCGGCCCGATCGTGGTGTCCACCACGAAGTCCCACTCCTCGGTGGTGTACGGGATCCTGTGGTCGACCTGCTTGGTCTTCGTCACCGTGCGCGTGTGAGCGTTGCCCTTGGAGTCGTAGTACGTCTCGTCTTCCGTGTACGTCTCCGTTCGGGTTTCGATCCAGTAGTGTCGCATCGACCCGTCTTCGTGGGTCGAGTTGCGCACTACCCTGGCGGCCGTCTCCCAGCCGTTCCAGTTTTCGTTGTAGGTCACCTGATTCTGGATGGCGACCTTGACGCCGATCCATGAGGTGAGTGGGATGATGAGGCAGAGCATGATGACCAGGGCCACGCCGAACTCGGTGCCCGTGATCCGATACTCTGACTCCTTCTTGTCGAGGATGATCTTCGCGGTGATGCCAATCAGGAATGTGATCAGCGCCCCGCCCACAATCAATGGGAACATGGATGCTCCTTCGGTAAGGGGTCGGAACGAATCCGCGCGCTCGGCTGATGCCGGCTGCGGTTGAGGTCCGCGGATTGTTGGTCCGCGGCTCTTTGGCTAACCGGACGCCGCGGGTCTACACCCGCAAGTCGAGTCCGTTGTAGCGGTTCATGCAGGCATCGAGCGTGCTGACCAGCCAGATCGCGCACGCTTGACCGAGTCGATCCACGACCTTCTTGTAGGTGTCGACGACATCGGCTGCCATCGGTTTGGTGACGAACAGCTTCTTGTTGAGCGCGTCCTTCGGGAATGGTCCGACCCCCATGCGTAGTCTGGCGAAGTTGGAACGATCTGCCAGCTCACTAAGGATCGACTTGATGCCTCTGTGCCCGGCATCTCCACCACCAGGGTGCGCGAACCGCACCGCCCCTAGTGGCAGTGCCAACTCGTCGTAGACGACCAGCATGGAGGCGGGGGAGATGCCGCGCCGCTCGACGAGCGCTCGCAGGCATTTGCCGCTGTCATTCATGCCGGGTTGTGGTTTGACGAGCAGCACATTGGTGTCGGGTCGGGCAACAAGACCGAGTGCCTCGCTGTCCATCTCGAAGGGCGTGCCGAGCTGAGCGGCGAGGGCGTCCAGGACATCGAACCCGGCGTTGTGCCTGCTGCCTTCGTATTCGGCTTCAGGGTTGCCGAGACCAATCAGGACTTTCATTCGGTTTCCCATGGCGGAAACTCCTCTGATGACAAACTTACCAGTGAGGGGTTGGGCGCTTTAGCGCTTCTTCTTCTTCTTCTTGATGGCGTCCGCGAACGGCATCGGCTTGCGCTTCGGCGTCGCCTTGGGCGGGATCACCCGCTGGGGCGACCAGACGCCGCGGGCCACGTCGTCGGTCTTGACCAGGACGTCGCCGTTGAGCACCATGGTGCCCTTGGGGATGACCTGCCCGACCGCTTGTCGCGGGACGTACGCCTCCAGCTCCGCCGGGATCGAATCGCGGTAGTGGATCGTCGTGCCCTTCTTCAGGCGGTAGCTGCTGGCGAAGAGGACGTGGTCCATCTCGACATAGGCGTTGAGGTCCGGCCGACCGCCGTGCCCGTCCAGGGTGTACAGCATGAAGCGGTTCTTGTACCGCGGCGCGTACGCGTACGCGATCGGCAGTGAGTCACCGCTGTCGTTGTTGTCGAAGCACGCGATCGCCACCGGGCAATCGTAGCCTTTGTCGATGGCGTCGAAGCCCTCCTGGTTGACGGGCGGGCGCTTGCGGGGCTCGACCAATGAGCTGTTGACGGCGTCCGGGATGAGCGACGCGCGCGAGGCCAGGACCAGCGTGTAGATGCCGAGGTTCTGGACGATCACGGTGTCCGCGGCTCCCACCGACTTGGAAACGCGACGCGAGTCGGTCGCAAACACGGACGGCTGCAGAGCGCGGCGGATGTCGGTGAGGATGTGCGGCGTCTTCTCGGTGTCGAGCAGGCGGATGCTCGCGAAGTCGTCCGTGAGCAGCGGGATGACGAGACCGTTGCCGGTGCCGGTTGCTCCCGCGTTGTCCGAGCCGTCGTCCCAGTTGTCCGGGATTGAGGTCGGCGTGCGTCGGGTGGTCCGGCGGGGAGCGGTCAGAGCTTGTCGGGTACCTGTGGTCGCGAACACGCCTCGACGCGGACGCCCAGGCGTCAGCCCGAGGACCGCATTCTGGTACCAAGTCACGTGGGTGTTCTCGTCGGCCTCATGATTCCCGGTGACTGATCGGCCTAACGTTGTCGGTGCGACGGTGAAACACATGCAGTGTCTCCTTTCGAGACGATGGTCGGGTTAGCCGACTTGGGGTCGGCAGATTACGCAGCACGGAGCTGCTCAAAGGGGTTCGTTACTCGGGCTACTTCGGGCACCTCACCTAACACAGGTGAGCGGTCGCTTGTTCAGAGGCAGGATTCAAGCGCGAGGTTGGAGTTGGATGCGATTGCCGGAGTAGGGAATAACGATGTGCTTGACTACCATGCAACAAAGCACCTGTGCTGCACCAGTGATGTAACCGGTTCGCAACGATTAAGAGTTGATAAATCGAGCGCAGACTAGCTCGACAACGCAAGCTATCGCGAAGCTCGGAAGCCCCAGTAGATGGGCTATCTATCTAAACAGTCAGATGAATTGATCAATATCAGCAAACAATCTCTTACTAGTATGAGAATAGCCTTATGCTCCGCGAGCTGAATAAATGTGATTGCGAAGACCCGGTTTAGATGCGCTTAAGGATCCGATCGTTTCTGTGGTACGGAAGCGATAGTGCCACCACAGGTAATATCTCACACTGCTAAAGTTTCTTTTCTTGTACGTCAATCATCGCTTCAATCTCTTCGTTTACGCAGATCTGGCATGTCCAGAAACGGTTGATGACAGCCCATATTCCACAAGTGTTTTCTGAGCAAGTTACTCTCTTGCACTTGAAACACTCCCTGCGTGAATCTGCGGTCAACTCATTGAGGCAACGCATGCAGTACTTTATGTCTGTGGTCATATCACTCTGTCTTGAGCTTTCTAGGGCTGTTCTTACATGTGTTCGCTGGACATCGATCAATCTGGTTGATGATTGGTTGATATCATAAGTGATACCAGGACTCAGCTATCGGTTGGGTGGATTAATGGCGTTTCATGCTACTGTTTTCGATCTTGAGATAAACCGAAAGATTGATTGCGAGAGGGTTCTTGTGTTTTGTTTAATCCATTTAATAGGTAGTAGGAATGCAAAAACGGCAGCGACCTTCGGAGCAGGTATTTTGCGAGTTGACTGAACAAACCTGTGAAGCGGCCTGTGTAGATCCGCATAAATGGCTTGTTTAGCGAGCCGCGACAAGAGATTGATACGCGAAGTATCCGACAAGGATGGAAGGAACTGCTTTTAAAATATGGACTACTAAAACGAGCGCGTTGTATATTGCTGTCATACCCAATTCATTCAGACGGTTTGATAGCAAGCCTTCAGCTGATGTGCAACGTCCACTAAGCTACTTACTTTCGGTTGTATCGCTTTGCGCCGCAGACGCTCGAACGCTCTGACTGAGCGGTTGACGGAACGTGCTGCAGCGAAGGTTGGTTCGCAAACAGCAAATAGGAGCCGGTCCATCACTGAGCACTAACTTCGATTGTAAACGTTCACTTGAGGACGATTTGAGGCAGCATTCGATGAGGACAAGCGGCGAACATGCGGCATAACATGTTCTGCAAAAACGGCTCGTGAGGGCGAGTCGCCAGTCCAGTAGTGATTTTGTTTTACGATAAGATATCGTAAAACGGCAAAGTGAATGTAAACGTTCACTTGCGGACGCTTTGAGACCGGTTTCGCTGAGGACAAGCGGCATAACTTGAGGCACATTATGTTCTGAAAAACGGCTCCAGATGGCGTGTCTCCACGTGCCGCACTAACGGGCTAAAAGTGCAGTGAGGCTGGTTGTGTACGTGAAGTCTTATGGTGCGCCCGCAGTCATAGCACCGTTGGGCTGGTGCTATGACTGCGTTGCGCGATACAAGCGGCCGTCGGCAGCGCGACCGTATGGATCGCCACTGCTGGAGCCGACCGAAACTGTTTCTGCGACTAGCGGCGCGGCAGTCGACCGCCTGTGTTGGCAATAGTCTGGAAGACCGCCTCTGCAAGAGCCAGTCGAGCCTTCCTGACCGCATCGGTAGAAGCGAACAGCGAATCACGAATCGTTCCGTCCACGCACTCGTCGTTTTCCGAAGAGTAGACGACCTGCTGGTCGCGGCTCAGCTGCGCCTTGCGTTCGTTGACGAGCTCGTAAACGATCGTCCTGACGTGGTCGTCTCGATATCCCTGAGTGGCCAGGAGCCCGCAGAGTTGCTGCATCGACAGGCTTTTGCAGGTGACAAGCAAGGCGCGGACAGCAAGTTTGGGCAGGTTGAACTCGTCGATCTCGCGCACGTCCAGTGCTTCTCGGAGCCCGTTCTTTTCAAGAACGATCTCGTCTTCCTTAAGGAAAACGATGTTCGGACTCGAGAACGGCTGAACCACGATTTGCGATTCCGCCACACCGCGAACAACACCGTGCGTGCACGGCTTCTGTTCTTTGAAGTCGACCTTGTTGTGATCGACGAAGCGAACTACACTGCCAGGAATGTAGTCTGGATGCCGATAGACGGCTTCCACGGTGAATTCGCAAGGATAGAGCTCGAGCACCTGGCCCGATCCAGGGCTTCCTGCGTGAACGTAGTTGTAGGAGCCATCGGTGCGTTCGAGCGTACCCGGCCCACTGTGACTGCCGTTGTGAATTTTCACCGAACATCCGGGCTCACTGGGGAGCCGGTCGATGCGGCGCACAAGCCTGACGTCGCGCCGAATAATCGCAGTTATCATTCGGTCACGGTTTCCAATTGGACGAACGGTGACGACTCCTTTGTCGACAGCCACCGCATAACCCCAGATCTCAGCGCTGTCGACCCTGGTGACCAGGTCGCCGGGCATAAGCGCCGGAAGAGTTCCAAGCTTAATTTTCCTGATGCCGGAAGGCATTTGTGTCCTCTCTTGCCGAATAGCATCATGCAATGAAACCACTCGCTCAGGAAGCGAATGTGGTTCTGGAGAAGCAAGGGGTGAGTGGGTCAAAGTGGTAGCAATGAGATCAGGCGAATGAAAAACCGAGCATGGAGATTGACTGTCCATGCTCGGTCGAAACACGCGCGGGTCGTTCCAGCCGACTTCGGGAGAACCACAGAGACGTGGAGATTTGCTGGTCCATGCTCGGTGAAAAACACGCGCTGGTCGCTTCAGTGCGACTTCGCCAGAACCGCCGCGAGAGAAGTTGCCCTCAGGCGTGGCACTGCCTCGTCTCGCCGCCGGTTGAGTACTGGAGACAGCCCGGATGTCGACTGACGCTCGGGCTGTCTCGACTCAGTTAGCTCAGGTCGGTGACCAGAGGACCGTTGTAGAGCGAGAGCGGGCGGAAGAGCTTGTTGCCCTTCACTTGCTCGCGGATGTGCTCGCTCCATCCGATGATGCGGCTCGTGCAGAATGTCGAGCTGTACAGCTGACGCGGGATCCCGACGTGCTCGAGTGCGACCGCGGTCCAGAACTCGACGTTGACGCGCAAGGCACGCACTTCCTTGCCTTCGCCCGCCTTCTTCTTCTGATGGGCTGCGAGCGCCTCGAGCACCTTTTGCTCGGTGGCGCGGGCCAGCTCGACGCGCGGACCGTTCTGCCGCTCGGCGACGCGACGGAGCGTGAGCGCCCGCGGGTCGTCGGTGCGGTAGACGCGGTGCCCGAAGCCCATGATTCGGCGCTTGGCCTGGAGTTGTTCTGCGACCCAGCTTTCGACGCGGCTCGGGTCGCCGATCGAATCCAGCATGTCGAGCACCGGACCGGGCGCACCGCCGTGGAGAGGACCGGACAGCGTACCGACGGCCGCGGTCAGAGCCGCTCCGACATCAGCACCCGTGGAGGCGCAGACACGCCCGGCGAACGTCGAGGCGTTGAGCCCGTGATCCATGGTCAGGATCAGGTAGGTCTCCACCGCCTTCTTGTCGGCGTCTTCGGGCTTGTGTCCGAGCAAGCCCCAGAGGTACCGTTCGGCATAGCCGCAGTTGCCGGTCTTGCGCATCGGCGTCTTGCCGGTGTGGATCACCTCGACGATGGCCGGAGCGAGCGAGGCCAGCGCGAGCAGCTCGTGCTCGACGTCGGCTACGTCCCTGTCCAGCCAGGGCTTGTAGCCGCGGTTGGACGCGATGGCAGAGAGGATGCTGCGGAAGGCGGACAGCGGCTCGCCGTTGCGCAGGCTCTTCATGATCCGCACCTCTTTCGGCGAGGGCTTGCCTAGGATCTCCACCTGGGTCTGGAACGTCTTGAGTTCGCCAGTGCTGGGGAAGCGGCCGTTGTGCAGCAGGTACCAGACCTCTTCGATGGTCCGCTGTTCGGCCAGATGGACGGCATTGTGCCCGCTGAAAATCAGCCGGCCGGCGGCCCCGTCAACATCGCTCAGGCGGGTGTAGCAAGCGATGACGCCTTCGAGACCGGCGGAGAATTTGGGAGCGGGAGCGGGAACTGGAGTGCTCATGTGTGTTTCCTCGTTTCGATGGTTGGATGTTGGCAGTAAGACGGCACCATGGGTGGTGCTGGGTCCGGGATGACTGGTTCGACCAGGCGAAACTTGTAGGTCGGAACCGCAGCGACGAGAACCGGTCATCCCGGTCCTCGTCGCTGGTACAATCGGAATTCAGACGGCGTCGCGGTGCCATTAGCGGTATCAGCCCTTCGTCCGGCGGCGCGGCGAGGAGGATCGGTTGGTCCGTGCTCGCCGTTAAAACAGATGTTTCGACGGCAGTATTGTCAAACGGTGTTGTCGTCGTCGTTCCGACCATGCAGAGATCAGAGCCGGTCCACCCAGCTCCGGTCTCTGCTGCGACTCAGCTAGCCGGCAGAAGCGCGACGTTCTCCGCGATCGATGCGGCAGAGAGCCGGAGGGACTCAAGCTCGCACCGATCGAGATGGAGGTTGACGATGCGCTCGACGCCGTTGCGACCGAGCATCACCGGCAATCCGATGAAGACCTCAGGCAGACCGAACTTACCCTGCGAGTGGACGGAGCAGGGCAGAACCTTGCGGCCGCCGGTCAGGATGGTTTCGACCATCTGAGCGGTGGCGACGCCGGGAGCGTACCAGGCGCTTCCGGTCTTCAGGTGATTGACGATCTCGGCTCCGCCGTTGCGTGTCCGAGTGCTCATGGCCTCGATTCGCGCCGACGTGAGGAGCTCCGTGATCGGAATGCCGTTGACCGTGCTGAAGCGAGGCAGGGGCACCATCAGATCGCCGTGACCGCCGAGCACCATCGCTCGGATATCGTCGGGAGCGACCTTGAGCTCCTCGGCGATGAACGACTGGAACCGTGCACTGTCGAGGACGCCTGCCATGCCGACCACACGCTTGGCGGGCAGCCCGGTCGTCTTCCAGACCAGGTGAGTCATGACGTCGAGCGGGTTGGAGACGACGACGAAGATCGCCTTGGGCGAGAGCTTGTGACTCTCCTTTGCGGCGTGCGCCACGATCGACGCGTTAATGCCGAGCAGCTGTTCGCGAGTCATGTTGGGCTTGCGCGGGCTGCCCGCGCAGATGACAATCACGTCCGAGCCGCGCGTGTCTTCGTAGTTGCTCGTGCCGCTGATCTTGCACGAGCCGCCGGTGAGCGCCACCGACTGCGTCAGATCGAGCGCTTTGCCTTTGGCTACGCCCTCGGCGATATCCAGGAGGACGATGTCCGCCTGGTTGCGGAGAGCGAGAATCTGACCGACCGTCGCGCCGACGTTGCCAGCGCCGATGATGGAAACCTTCTTCATGCCCGAGTTCCTCCGTTTCGGAGTCAGTCGCTTCGCGGGAAGCGGCTTTGCAGGAACCGGCAGAGGACTAGTCGTGCTTGCCGGGTTTTGGACTTCGGTGCTTGCGGGCGCCGGAGTGTTCGCGCTGCCGCCAGGACTGGACCCGGTGGTGGCGCTGGAAGGATCGCTGCTTTTGGGTGCCTCATGGGCATTCTCCTTGCCACCAGTGGTGGTGCTCCGCTCGCTTTTGCGCCGAGCATGGACGACGTTGAGAGCCGAACCGGCTTTGAACCAGCCGATCTGCTCTTCATTCATCGTGTGTTTGGCGCTGACCGTGTCCGACGTGCCGTCCTGGTGTTTGACCACGACGGACACCAGCTTGCCTGGGGCCAGCTCGGACAGTTCGTCGACCGAGATCCGGTCGTCGAATCGAATCAGATCGTAATCGCTCGAATTGGCGAAAGTCAGAGCGAGTACACCCTGCTGCTTGAGGTTGGTCTCATGGATGCGGGCGAAGCTCCGCGCCAAAACCACCTTGCAGCCCAGGAAGCGGGGAGACATCGCGGCGTGTTCGCGGCTCGAACCTTCGCCGTAGTTCTGGTCGCCGATGACGACCCAGCCGCTGGCTGCCGCCTTGTAGGCACGCGCGACGGTAGCGAGACTTTCGATTGTGCCGCTGAGCTGATTGACGCCTTCACCGGGATTGGGCGCAAAGGCGTTGTTGGCGCCCAAGAACATGTTCTGGCTGATCCGATCGAGGTGTCCGCGGTATTGCAGCCACGGACCAGCAGGCGAGATGTGGTCCGTCGTGCATTTCCCCTTCGCCTTGAGCAGCACCGGCAGCCGGTCGAAGTCCTGACCGTCCCATTTGTCGAAGGGCAGGAGGATTTCCAGCCGAGTGCTGGTCGGCTTGATCGCCACGGTGACTTCACCCTTGGCGCGCTCCTCTTCGGCGTCGATGTAGCCGAAGTCGACCTCGCTGAAGCTAACGGGCAGACCCACTTGCGGCGGCGCCTGCAGCGAGAATTGCGAGCCGTCGGAGCCCGTGAGCGTGTCGGTCAGCGGATTGAATGCCAAACTCCCGCGCAGTGCGAAAGCCGTAACGATCTCGGGGCTGGCGATGAAAGCAAGCGTAGCTGCGTTGCCGTCGTTGCGTCGCGGGAAGTTGCGGTTGAAAGAAGTGATGATGGAGTTCGGCTCACCGTCCTTGATGTCGCTCCGCTTCCACTGTCCGATGCACGGACCGCAAGCATTGGCGAGCACGTTGGCGCCTACCGCTTCGAGGTCCTGCAGCTGCCCATCGCGGACGATGGTCTTGTGCACCTGCTCGGATCCTGGAGTGACCATGAAGCCGATAGGAGCCTTGAGTCCGTGTTTCGAAGCCTGGCGAGCGACCGCTGCAGCTCGGGACATGTCCTCGTAGCTCGAGTTGGTGCAGCTGCCGATGAGGGCGTAGCGCAGATCTGCCGGGTAACCCTTGGCCTCCACCTCGGCTTTGAATTCCGAGAGCGGACGCGCCAGATCCGGCGTGTGCGGACCGACGATGTAGGGCTCGAGCTTGTCCAGATCGATCTCGATCACCCTGTCGAAGAAGGCCGCCGGGTCGTTTTCAACTTCCGGATCTGCCGTCAGGTACTGAATGTTGGCTTGCGCCAGATCGGCGATCTCTGCTCGGCCAGTCAACTTCAAGTAATCCAGCGCGTGCTGGTCCATCGGGAAAACAGATGTCGTCGCGCCGAGCTCGGCACCCATATTGGTGATGGTGGCCTTGCCGGTCGCGCTAATCGACTTCGTGCCCGGGCCGAAGTACTCGACGATCGCTCCGGTTCCGCCTTCAACGGTGAGGATGCCGGCGAGTTTCAGGATGACGTCTTTCGGAGCTGCCCATCCGGTCAGGGACCCGGTCAGCTTCACGCCGATGAGCTTCGGCCACTTCAGCCCCCACGGCTCACCTGCCATGGTGAACGTGGCATCCGCTCCGCCGACCCCGATCGCGAGCATTCCCAGTCCGCCGGCATTCGGTGTGTGCGAGTCGGTCCCGATGAGCAGACTGCCAGGGTATGCGTAGTTTTCCAGCACGACCTGGTGGATGATACCAGAGCCGGGCTTCCAGAAGCCGACACCGTATTTGGTGCTGGCCGTGCGCAGGAAGTCGTAGACTTCGGAGTTGGTGTCTAGCGCTGAGAGCAAGTCGATGCGCGCTCCGACCTTGGCCTGAATCAGGTGGTCGCAGTGCACGGTCGAAGGCACGTACACTTTGTCCAAGTTGGCTTGGATGAACTGAAGGAGCGCCATCTGAGCGGTGGCGTCCTGCATGGCGACCCGGTCGGGCTTCAGGAAGACGTACGAACTGCCCCGCACGGGGTGCTGTTCGCCGTCATTCCATCGAACCAGGTGTGCCGAAAGAATCTTCTCAGCCAGAGTCAGGGGGCGCCCGAAGCGTTCGCGCGCGACTTTGTACTTCTCCGGTAAAGCGCCATAAAGCGGAGCGACTTCCGCCAGAGTGGTCTGTCGTTTCGTCATTTGACACCTTTCGAATGTGTGCCGGTCAGATTGATATTGCAGTGCCGTGCACCGAACTCAGACTGACTGCTCTGCATCACAAATTGAGGTTCAGGAAGAAAACAAACCGGAAGAAAAGTTTGGAGATAACAATTCATTTCTAGCCTAAAGAGGCATTATGTTTTGATAGAAAACATGAACAGAAAATGAATTCTTGGATAAAGATATTGAGCTCTTGAAAAGCCGCGTGGCGTAAGGTTCTTGACCTAACTGAATTTTGAGTTGCCAACTGCAAAAGCTTCGCCTGACTTAGCGGAGCCAGCGCGAACAGTGGGTTAACGCTTACTTAGATTTTGGTTTCGCTTCAGGCTTGCGTCTGTACTCGGGTGGAAGCATTCGTTCTTTCAGCAGATAGATACTGGCGCCAAGCGCCTTTGCGTGTCGAGGAGTCATTGTTTTGACGGTTTCGTCGAAGAGATCGTTGAGAGTCGAGGCCCAAATGTTTGGGCTTGGTTCGTCCTTCTCGGGCAAGGTGACGAAGACATTGTCCCTTCCAGTTAGGTTTCCAAATAAGTCATCACTTTTGGACGAGTTACCCAGGTCACGGTCTGTCATGTCTGCGCCCTCTCATGATCGCTGTTCGCTACCGTCAGAGTACTCATGACTAGTGACATTTTGGTTGCAGTTCAATGCTGAATCGAGTTCTGCTGAAGCGCCGTTCGGCTTAACCAAACTTCCTGAATACGATAGAAGTGTCACTCCTACTTGTCGCCTCTGTCTGAGCCAAACTTAGAATTATTACTGCTTATTGACATGGTTTAGGAAGCCTGGCTCATATTATTGGACCCCGCTCCGTTGTTCCGCCACAATCAACCACTGCGTTCCTAAAGTGACTCTTGATGCCATTTGTCATGTCCGCCAGCAACGGCAGCAATAGGTAATACGAAAAGATATAGTAAAGTGTTTTTCGATACAATGAACAAGGATAGCCGGAGTCGTTTAATTTTTAGATGTCCTTCCCATCGGGGTTTTACGGCTCCATCGGATCGAACTGATATCTAAATCTTTAGAGATTGCGAGTGGTCGGAGCGGTGATCGACCGGCGATCACCGCTCCGGCAGCCGAGGTTGTCGTTCTCCTTATGCGGAAGCCGCATTAGCGAGGACTTCGGCGAGCCGTTCTCCGGACATCTCCGGTTCGACCAGCAGGGTCGAAACAACTGCCTGAAAGGCCTGGAGATTCGTGACCAACAATTGGCTGGCTCTTCGGTACGCCTCCTCGGTCAGAATGTCGAGCTCCTCACCCGAGATCTTGTTGATCTGGCGCTCAATCTGCCGGGCGCGCCAAATGTCGTGTTCGCACCCTCGAACCCGGCCGAGTCCGGATATCGCGATGGCGGCGTAACCTGCCATCGTACAAACCAGGGTGTCGAACAGCTCATCGCGCGTTGGCAATGACTTTCTCGGTCCCGCCAATACGAAGGCGGTTGCATCCGTTATCGAGATCTTCTGGATCGTTACTCCAACGAGTGATGCAACTGTAGCGTGACCGGCCGCCCACGAGGCGACCAGGTTGATTTCGTCGGACACGGCGGTTTCTCCTTCTCGGTTGAGGGCTCCGCTTAGCCCCATATACGGAGGTGGTTCAAGTAGTGCCCGGAGAACATCTTCGGTCCCCGGGCGACGAGAACAGCTTCACGGCAGTTATGTTGCCATGTCGCTGCTCATCTGGAATCTGTGGCTTTGCGCCTGTTTGCACGCGAAAGCCAGATTGACAGCAGTATTAATCAGCCCATCCTCAATCGAGAGGAGGGAGAGTGGCACGTCCAACGCCTCGTGTCCATCGGGTTTGAGCTGGATCCGGAGCCGAATCTTTTCTCCGGTCTCCGTACGAGACCAGTCGGAGACGAACTCCCAGGATCGTGCGCCGTCGGCTGAGTGGGAGCGCAGTCGATTCCAGATCTCGAAGATTTTCTTGATCCGAGCATCGATATGAACGTTCCGGAACTCGGCCACCGATCCAATCGAGACGGACATGATGCAGACTCCTCGCGCCCTTGGGCGCAGACTGTTTGGTTCACGGCAGTTCGGTTGCTGCCGTTGAGGCGCTGAAACGTGTTCGAGCGCTTAACGCGTTGTGTGCGCAGAGCAGCTTCCACAGAGTGTAAGAAGCTTTTCGCGCACACGCGCATTCTGATTTTCGGAGATGCCGTCGAGCGGGCAGGTGATCGTCGTCGGTTCGCGCGGCTAAGGCGTCGAAACGTGTTCGGGCGTTAACACGTAGTGTGCGTCGAATAGCACTGAATGAGGTTTCTTGCGCACACACCGGTCCGGTTTGTCGTGGAAGATCAGCGGGCGTTGATCTTCAGGTACTGATGCTCAGTCACCTTCGGGTACGGCACGACCGGAGTGGTGCTTAGCCGGATGAACCCGCGTCCGACCCGCTCCACGCGGTACACCTTGAACGTCAGTTCCTGTGCGCCTTGGGGGTTGTTGGGAGTGAGTGATTCGAGCAGCGTGTCCTTCTTCGAGTCGGTGGCGACGACCTTGTATTCGGGGATGGGCGCGATCCACAGAGCCGGGCGGACGAAATGGATCTCATCGCCGACCTTGACGTCGAGCGTGGCCGTGGGGATGTCCTTGGTCAGCGCGATCTTGTGGATGGTCGGGTTTCCGGCGTTCTGTGCGCTGACGGGAAGAGCCGCGAGGAGCGAGAAGACGAGCCCGGCGAGAACGGTGCGCATTGGAAGTGTCCTGTAGGTCTGGAGTTGAGTTCGTGAGCCTCGGCGTCCTATCAGACCACGCTAGGAGTGAGGCTGTGTCCCGACACATCGATGTGGGACAGATGCACTGCGCTTGTGGCGCGAAACAAACCAGTCGGGATGATGGATGGATGAGGCTAGTTGCGCTTTACTGCGGGCTCTCTCTGCCTAGCTCTTTGATTATGATGATTCAAACTACAAGCTGACTGTGTTTTAATGCACTGGATCATGTGCTGACATGCAGAGAATTTACTGAGTTTGGGGTCACACAGCCGAGCGCTTTGACTATTGTGCAAGATCAATATCTTTGCGCAAAAAAATAGGACGCGGGGTGGGCCATCCTCTCTGGCAGCGGTTTTCGCGACCAGAGAGGATGGAGTTTACTGCTACTGACCTCAATCAATGCCTGGCGCACCGGCAACCGACGGACTAGCTGCCGGCAACGGACGGGCGGTACTGCTGGAACGGCGCAGCTACTGTGACCGCCGACGTCTCGTCGGCACCGAGCAAGCCGGCTGCACGCAGGTTGGTCACTTGGCACTGTCGCGATCATCGCCGAGATCCGCTAGCACGCTGCCGGGACGAGCTCCGGCGCGCCCCACTTCTGGAACGGGGCCAGGTTGGACAGGAATTGCTCGGCGCTCGCTCGCCAGCTCATGCGACATGCGAATGCTCGACACAGGGCTGGATCCAGCTTCAGAGCTTCGAGGACAGCGATGTTGAGGTCGTTGTTGAGAACACCCACCGGCGAATTTCCGATGATGTCCTTCGGCCCAGTGACGGGGTAGGCTGCGACCGGAAGTCCGGATGCCAGTGCCTCGAGAACCACGTTGCCGAACGTGTCGGTCAGGCTCGGGAAGACAAACACGTCGGAGAAGGCGTAGTACTTGGCCAACTCGCCTTCGAGCTGGGTGCCGGCGAAGTGTACGTTCGGATGCGCCTTTGCGAGACCGGCGCGCTGCGGACCGTCACCGACCACCAACTTCGCGCCCGGGAGGCGCAGGTTCAGGAACGCTTCGATGTTTTTCTCCACTGACACGCGACCGACGTAGAGAAAAATCGGGCGAGGCAGTTTGAGTACTTCAGGTGGCATCGAAATACTCGCCTTGTCTTGCGGGTGGAAGAGGTTGGTGTCCACGCCTCGTGTCCATTGCCGGACGCGCTGAAAACCGCGACTCTCCAGGTCCTCCTGCATCGATGGGGTAGGAACCATGATCGCGCGCGATGGTCGGTGGAACCAGCGCATGACCTTGTATGTCAGTGCCTTCGGCACGTAAGCAGTCGCCTCGACGTACTCGGGGAACCGCGTGTGATAGGCGGTCGTGAACGGCAGTCCTTGAGAGAGGCAGAATCTTCGTGCCGTGAAGCCGAGCGGACCTTCCGTGGAGATGTGCACGGCGTGCGGTCGGAAGTGGCTGATCTTGCGACCGACTTGATTGAGGTTCTTGTAAGCTAGGCGAATCTCCGGATAGAGTGGGCATGGAAAGTTCGGGAACTGGTCCGGTGTGATGTAGAGCATCTCGTGACCGAGAGCGGTGATCTGTCGTTGCATCTGGGTCAGAGTTCTCACGACGCCGTTGACCTGGGGATGCCAGGCGTCTGTGATCAGTGCGATTCGCATGGGGAATCCTCGGGCGGTTCAAAGACCGCGGATGTGCGAAAGTCGCCCCGGGTACGCACCCTGGACCGATGTTCGCGTTTGTCTGCACTGGAGTTGCGGGGACGCCATTGAACAATCTCAAGGCGTCAGGTCAGTCGGAGAGCCGGTCTGTGACTACGCACTACAGGTGGTGTGCCAACCGCCGCGACACATGAGCTGTCGAAACTCCTAGACGCGCATTGCTGGTGGGTCTAGGTCGTTGATGGTGACACGAGACTGGTTGGGATTCGGGCTCGCAAGTGTGGATGAGCAGCAGCGGCTCTTCTTTGGAGGTGCTTCTGACGTTATTCAGAAGTTTTCGGAGTTCTGTTTTTGCTTGATTCCTGAATAGTGTAATGGGGTGACACAAAAATCAGGCTAGACGGATCGATCAGCAGAAAGAAAGACCTGCAACGATTTCTTTCAACCAAAATCGACAACCTAACCTGACAAAGGTTGGCTTAAAAACTGCATAGTCAAACTGATTGTTTGTTTGTAAATGTTTGTGGTGCTAAATGTGGTATCAGTCTGTTTGCGAGAGTGATGTTCGAAACTCACTATATGTGCGAGCGTGACATCCATCGGCACTATTTGATTTTGCAGCAGCGGTAGCGACTGCTCTGCGATGTGATTCTGTTTAATGAGTAAGTCTCCCGAGGGTGCATTTCAATACTCATGTTCCGACCAGCAGAGGTTCCTGCGGTTTCTTACCAACTTCTGCCAGTGACATCGACTTTCCGCATTGGCCGGCGGCTTGTAAGCTCTCGACGCTTTCTTCGTGATGAGTAAGTAATAAGTTGAAGCAACGCATAAGCCGGGTTCTGTATTATGACCGTCATCTCTCTGGGAGTCCGGTTTCCCGAACCCTCTAGCAGCATCGGCAACTCAAGACGGCGGGCCACCGTAACCTCAAGCTATACCTTAGCCTTGCACCTTTAGCGGGGTTTACCTAGCCAAGGCCTCTCGACCTTGCTGGTGACGCTTTTACCGCACCGTTGCACCCTTACCAGGCAAGCCTGGCGGTCTTCATTTCTGTGGCACTATCCTCACGCTCACGCGCACTGGGCGTTACCCAGCAACCAGCCCTGTGGTGCCCGGACTTTCCTCATCCCTCTTTCGAGAAGACGCGACGATCCGCATTGCTTCAAGAGAGATTATAAACTGGTTTAGCTCCCATTCGCACTTGATGTCTAGCTGCAGGACCTCAACCCAGTCTGCGGCTAATGTCTGTGCGCGTTAGCTGGAGTAAACCAATGCGTTACTTGGCTGGTGGGGAGCTGTCCAGGGAAACTCGATTCTGTAGTATTGCGACAAGTTTTTCGCTGAATTCATTCGAACCTCAGAAACTCTGTAATTGCTGCAATGCATAGCGCGGCTTCCGATGTCGAAACTCTTTATATGTGAGGGTTTCCCCGCTGGGACTTGTTTTCGACAATATCAAGTGAATGAGACGGCGCTAACGGAAAAGGTTTGGCATTTCGTTTCCAGAATGCTGTAAATGCGTTTTGGTTGGGGTTCTGGGGAGAAATTGTGGTTGCCCTTGTAGATGAGAAACGGTTAGTCTGAACTACATTCTGTTCATCTATTCGCTAGTAGGAAGTTTCACTCAAGACCCCCATTGAGTCACGACAATCACATCAACTTGAGCACTTTCCAGTGTTCGTTTGGTGTGTTTTCCGAAATTTCCGTCTATCGAATAGGGTGAACACGTGCCCGTAGGCACACCCCCCCCACACAGGATGTCTCAACTTCGGCAATAAAGCCTGCGGGCTCGCGGGGTGCCCCATGGGCACCCCGCCCCCTAACGAGCTGCCGTCGCTTCGACATCACTTACACGTGCGTAGTTCAACTGGAAGAGAATCGGACTCGAAAACCGTCTGCCGACTCTCCGCACGTGCTGCGAACAATCGGAACGGATGCCGCTTTTATATGCGTGTTCGATGACTTGAGACGGAGTTCTGACAGATGAAAGGTGCAATCGATGACGGACGACGTGAAGGCTTGGGACTATGCAGCCGCAATCGGCAACGAGCAGATGGTCACCGAAATCGCGCCGGAGGATCGGCCGCTCGTGCCTGCCATCGTTGAGATCCTCGAAGAGCGAGGACTGTTCAAGTGCCTTCAGGCCGATGGTGTAGCTGTTGCGATGCGCGCGTACGCCGCCACGGATCCGGTCCTCACCGACCCCCTGGGGAAGTCGCGCAGTGCCGGCATCGCCTTCGCCGCGACCTGCCCCGACACCCCCGACGGCTGCTTCGACACCATCTCCCAGTCTGGTGACAAGCTGCCCTACGAACTAGTGTTCCTGGTCGACGCGACGAAAGTCCCCGGCCAACTAGTCCAACTCTTCGCTGGCAGCACCAACAGAGGGCGACTGGTGCTTCTGAAGTGAAGATGGTGAGCGAGTGAGACGCTCAGCCAATTGGTAGTCGAGCGACGCGCTCGGCTTGTTTCCTGATTGCCCGCAACACCTGAGGAGTTGCCACACATGGCACGCCGACGACGACACGACGACGACGAGTTCGAAGATGTCCCGCACGAGGCGCTCGACAGCGACGGACGGAAACCGGGCGACCCCGGCTACGGCGGACGCGAGGACGACGACCTCGACGAAGACGACCTCGACGATGACGACCTCGACGACCTCGACGACCTCGACGATCTCGACGAAGACGACCTCGACGAAGACGACCTCGACGAGGACGACGACGACGGCTTCGGCGGGGACTTCAGCCTCCTGCACCCGGACGAGACGGAGGAGGAGTTCCAAGAACACGAGGACCCCGACGACTAGCGGTCGATAACCGCTGACTGCTGACCGGGCAGGTGCAGAGCGTTGCATTGCCCACCGCGGGGCGATGCAGCGCTTTGTATCTGTGCCCATTCTATTCGTCCATATAGTTGACATCCGAAAGTTCAGACCCATTGGGGCT
>CAYQKX010000096.1:0-23413 GCA_964418155.1 uncultured Candidatus Obscuribacterales bacterium
GTACTGGATTCGAACCAGTGACCCCCACTATGTCAAAGTGGTGCGCTACCAACTGCGCCAACCGTCCGCAAATTCAAATTTTACCCTCATTTAGTCGAGAAATTCAAACGAATGTAAAGGCGGCACCCAGATTTGAACTGGGGATAGAGGTTTTGCAGACCTCGGCCTTACCACTTGGCTATGCCGCCAGGGAAGTGATGCACTTCACCGGAAGTACAGGGCAAGACGCAAAGACTTACCGCTGACTCAACCACCTGCGTAATTGTATATCATGCACGAGTGCCTTGCCCGCTCATACCTCAAATTCTTTTACGGTGTTGAAACAGTCGAACATGGTTACCAAGTTTAAAAGTCAAAAAATATTCTCGGGTAATTGCAATTCGACGATGCTGAATGTTTGCACCAGAGATTATTCTTGGTATTTACTAACTAACATTGATTGGAAGGGAGAGAAATTCTGATAAGGATTGTACTTAATAGAGTGCTCTCCGCGATCCCTCTTTTGATCGTGCTTTCCATCGTCTCGTTCGGATTGATTCGATCGTTGCCAGGCGATCCGGTAGATGCCATGATGGGCGGCAATACTCGCGATATCGACCCGCGAGAGCTACAAGCCATTCGAAGCGAGTTTGGACTCGATCAACCGCTGCCCAAACAGTACTTTTCGTGGCTCAAAGGCTTTATTGGTCAGGGAGAGCTTGGCCGCTCCTACCAGGACAACAGGAAAGTGCTGGTAGTAATCGGCGAGAGAATCCCTGCAACCCTGACGCTTGTCGGTTTATCCTTGGTGCTCACTTTCACGAATGGCATCCTCTGGGGACTGTTCATGGTGACTGTGCGGTTCAAATTCAAGAATGCTCTTGTCGAAGCCCCTTTCCTCACTACCGCACTTTTGCTGCACTCAATCCCGGCATTCTTCCTGGGATTGATTGTCATTTATGTTGTCACGTTGGTGCCTGCATTTCACGTCATTCCTTTATTCGGACCGCTGCGCGGCGACGAAGTAGCTACTCCGGCCAATCTTGTTAGATTCGCATTCCTTCCTGCACTGACGCTTGCCCTCAACCGAAGCGCCAAGGTGGCGCTTTTCGTGCGTTCCCTCGCACTTGACGAAATCACGAAAGGTTATGTAACCACCGCGTTGGCTAAGGGTTTATCGAACACTCAAGTGGTTTTGAAACATGTCGCCCGCAACTGCCTGGTACCCGTCATCAGCCTTCTGGCTCTCTCTTTGCCTACTTTGATTGGCGGCTCCGTTCTAGTGGAAACCATCTTCGCCTGGCCTGGTACGGGGAGGCTGGCGGTAGAAGCCACATTCGGACGCAACTTCCCTGTAATGACCACTCTCGTGATGATTTATGGGACCATGGTTGTTCTCTCCAATCTGGTCGCCGACATCCTCGTGAGCCTGGCCGATCCGCGAATCGGTCAAAATCTCATGGACGCAGCTCAGCAGCGCCCGGGGCGGAGGGTGTAGATGACAACGATTTCGGCTGTTTCCACCAACAAAATCCCAAACCAATTCTGGAGAAGAGGCAATGCTCGAATCAAAATCGCGCTTTGCCTGATCGGCATGCTTGCCCTTCTGCCATTTCTCGCCCCCCTGGTGCATCCTGTGATTCCACCAATCACTCCTGCGCATGTCAATCTTACCGAAACCAACATTTCGCCATTTACCGACAACCATCTTCTTGGTACCGACAGCCTCGGTCGGGACGTCCTGGGAATGGCGCTCTGGGGGTCGCGGACGTCGCTAGCGCTGGGACTTCTCGCCGCCCTTCTAGCCGTCACGTTCGGCAGTCTCTGGGGTGCGGTTAGCTCGCTTCTGGGCGGAATTATAGACACGGTAATGATGCGAATCGTCGACGGTTTGCTTGCCATCCCGCCGCTTATCCTGTTGCTAGCTTTGTCAGCCCTGGTCAATGGACCAGCTTTCACAGAAACACTTCCACGCGCTCTTCTTACTTTGTTTGACGTCACGTCTTATAGTCTCGGCTTCTTACCCTTTGTCACCGTCATTTCCGTGATAGCGGCCACTTCATGGCTGGAGGCGGCGCGCGTCGCACATGCCAAGATATCCGCTATACGTCTGGAAGAATATGTCGAAGCGGCCAGGGCACTTGGAGCAGGCACTCTGGTGATTCTTTTTAGGCATCTGATCCCGAATGCCTCGAGAATCATAATGATTCAAGCGACACTCTTGATCTCCGATGCCATTGTCATGGAGGCAGGTTTGAGCTATCTGGGTCTCGGCCTGAGCCCTGACACGCCGAGCTGGGGAACGATGCTGAGACAAGCCTCGAGCGACCTATTTCTTGGCAATTGGTGGGCGCCACTGGTCCCAGCGGCCCTCATCTCGTGGACAGTACTGTCCGTAGAGCTCCTGGGAGAGGGTCTGCTCGAAGCAATCGGTCATGATGACAGATTGCGCTGAGACAAGAGGATATTAACGGAATGATGGTCTATACTTTGGTTAGCTGCTCATTTGCAACTCTGGAAGCCTGAAATAGACCGGGAGAGAAGTGACTTGATTTTCAGACCTCGACATTTTTCGTTTTCTCGCTACTGGGCACTGTATACGGTGCTCGCTGTGGCGTCGGCAATAAGCACATCCGGCTGCGGCAATGATAAATCCGTCACCTTTAAGTCGGCCGGCATGACCCATACCTTCAATGAAGGCACGGAAGGAATTCCAAAAGATCTGCAATCGCTGGTCTACCCTGGAGCCCAGATCGCAGGGTCAACCTCGGCGCAGGACAAAGACGGAGAACACGCCGCCTTTGTCTCACTGTCGACTCCAGATGCAATCGAGCGAGTCTCTGAGTGGTATCAATCAACCCTCCCGAAGTCTGGTTGGCAGATTGATACCAGCGATACGGGTCAGAGTTCCGTAGTAAGCTTGTCAGGACATCAAAAGGATGTCGAGATAAATGTCCTCATGGCCCAGGATGGCAATAAAACAGCGATCAGCATCTCGGAAGGTCGATCGGTTCACGACCCGGTTGAAGAAGAAGAGATAGAGAATTTCACGCCCAACGAGTTAACTCCTCCAACCGAGTAGGTGTGCGCTATGCCACACATGTCCACCGCAGCCGTCCCAATTGCAGAAGTGACAGCTTCCTCGATAACAGGCTTCATCGCCGAGTGCCTACCCGAGAAAAAGGACATAGCGGATCTCGCTCCCAAGCCCCGATTTGGGAGCTTTCTCAAAGTTGTCACCCAAGATAAAAGATCGCTTTTCGCGGTCGCGTATAACGTGAAGACGGGACCGCACGATAATATTCACAAGCCGGCCGCACTAGGATTGACGCGTGAAGAACTGCGGCTTCAGCAGCCCCACATCTTCTCTCTACTCAGAACAGAAGTTGAAGCAATTTTGGTCGGTCACGGCTTCCGCGATCAGATCTATCAACATCTGCCTCCACAACCTCCTGATGTTCACGATTTTGTCTATCCAGCCACATCTGAGGAGATCCGCGCGCTGACTGGGGATTTTGAATTTCTTCGTTTGCTCACATATGTAAAAGAAGTCCCATCCGACGAGTTAATGGCTGCCACCATCCGCGAAGCTCATCAGGCACTGGGCTCGGACGACGATTTCTTGATAGCGGCTGGACGAGCGTTATCGACCATGATGAGAGCCGACTATGACAGACTTTTGACTGTCTTGAGGAAAATCAAGCCGTGACTAAACAGTTATCGACACCGGCTCCGGACAATGATCTGGAAGTGACGGAGAGTTGTGATCCTGCCAAGTCGAACTCCGCAGATCGATCTCCTTCGGCGAGACGAGAGCTGATTTATTCTATCGCCGCAATACTTATTTTCTGCACCCTACCATGTAATCTAAGTCGAATTGGATGCAGCCTCATGTTGCTCAATGTTTTGACCGGAAGTAGCTTGACCAACCTGTCAGTCCCTGAGTCAGTAACAAAATACGGCGAGTCGGCTCGGAACAAGCTGAAGCCGCTCTTCAAAAGCGCCGGAGTTCCTTATCCACCGTCCCAGATCGCCATGATCGGCCTGAAGGATGAGAAGCTATTGATCTTGTTTGCAAAATCATCCGATGGAAAGTGGAAGCAGATAACCGGCTACCCGGTAATCGGCACCAGTGGAAAGGCAGGTCCTAAGCTTAAAGAAGGAGATCTGCAAATTCCCGAAGGCTTCTACAACATCACTCAACTCTACCCTAACTCAATAGCGCATCTTGGTCTTAGGGTAAATTATCCGAATGCACAAGACAGAGCCAGAGCGCGTCTCGATCGACGCACCAAGCTTGGTGGCGACATCCTGATCCATGGCAGCTTTTGGTCGACCGGATGCCTGGCGATGGGCAACGAAGCAATTGAAGACCTGTACATCCTGGTTCACGATACCGGTTGTAAGAATGTGCAATTGATTCTCTCTCCGTGCGACCTGACAACAAAGCAGCCTGATATCGACTTCAAGAAGCACCCGGCTTGGGTCCCAGCAATGTACAAGGAAATTCGACTCGCATTGAAGAACTTTCCGATGGTAATCGACGCCGCCTGGTCTTCCATGGTGCCGAGTGACGATTGACGCTAGGGAAGACTGAAAAACCTGCTTGAGTTTAGCCACGCTTGCTCGGTGCCTAAGAGACCTTCGGTCCAGTGGCTAGGCGTTTAGGCAGTTTCTTCCTGCGGCTCGTTTAATTGTCGTCAGTTTTTCCACTGCAGTTTGTTTCTTTGTCGGCAGTTTCTTCCTGTCGCTCGTTCCGTTGTCGGCAATTTCTCACTTCTGACCTGACGAGATTGCGAGGTCAGACTTGCTCCATGTCGTCTTCATGATTGGCGTCTGGCGATGCTTTCTGTCATTCCATACTTCCTGCTCGACATGATCACGCGCATAGGCGAACGAATCACCGATTGATGTTGAAGAACCCTTCGACTTCAATCCGTCCATTAGATGATGAGTGAATACGCTATTCGGATACTGCTTAGACTCCCATGAGACCTCCTCCGGCAAGCTCGAGCAAATGACAGCCTGACCAGATTGGTTCGACAGATCGCTTGCATCGATGGGAAGGTGATCATCAGTTTTCGCAGCGCCGCTATGACAGGCGTCCATAATAACGATTACGCGATCGGCATGAACCTTGTCCTTCACCATTCGGGTCAGGTCCTGGACGGGAATACCGGTAGCATAAAGAACGTCCTTATCGGTGTCGTGAGCAAGTAAATAGTTGAGCCCTTTGGCATCCATTTTCGAAGGGCTGCCGTGAGTTGAGAAATAGATCAACACCAGGTCGTCCTTGTTGGCCTTCCGGGGAAGCCAGCTCTCACCAAGCGCCGACAGAATGTTTTCTCTCGTTGCTTCTTCGTTGAGTAGGAGCTTCACATTGTCCTTTTTGAATCCTTCTGAGTTGACCAGAAAACTGCCGAAATCTTGAGCATCCTTGTCGGAGTATCGAAGATTGATTGTAGTATCCCGAAACTTGCTGACGCCGATGACCAGTGCGTACCGATTTGCGACGGGTCTCGTTACGTTAGTCACGTCTTTGACTTTGTCGCGATACAATTCGCCGAGCGCCAGGTTGTATTCAGGCACGGAGGACGTGCCCTCGGACCTCACCTGATTGAGGAAGACCAGTCCGCGTTGTTTGTCTGTGCCTGCGGTCCACATAGTTTTTATAGCAATGTAGGTTCGCGCCTGAGTCCATTGTTCTTTCGTTGTCGCCATCAATAGAAGATCAGACTCGCTGAAATTTCCGGCGAAGAACTGGAATAGCGGGTACGGCCATTTTTTTGAATCAAGGCTCTTGAGACTCGAGTTAAGAACCTCAGCAGCCGCAGTTTGATCACCGGCTTTCAAGGCGAGCAGGTACTTGCAGAGTGCGAGATATGCCGAGTTGCTATCGTTGAATCCGACAGCGCTCAGTGCAGTATCGGCATCGCTGTATGCGGCGCGCCACCGCCCAAGGTGCCATTGTAATAGGCACCGCTTGTAGAGGCATGTCACATGCTTGGGCTCCAATGCCAGCACGGCATCGAAGTCGGCTAGCGCCGCATCATACTTGCCTAGTTCCAAGTAAGCGCTCCCTCGATTCGTCAATGCGGCGACATCACCGGGGTTGACAGCCAGATAATCATTGTACGCTACAGGCACCATCTGGTACTGCCCGATCATGTAGTAGCAGAGCCCACGCATATAAAGCGCGTTCGGATCTTTAGCATTGATCTCCAACACGCGCTCATAGTCCTTGATTGCGTTGATGAATTGACCAGCGCGATAGAACACAGCTGCGCGCCCATCGAGATATCTAACACTATTTGGTTTCAACGACAGCGCCTTAGAATAAGCTTCGACCGCCTCCGAAAGTTTATTCAACTCACAAAGAATCGACCCTTCAGTGAAAAATGCCGGCGCGAAATTAGGCAAACTTTTTTGACATTCTCTAACGTCCTTGAGCGCCTCATCCCAATGTCCGAGTCCAAGATTAGCATTGGCTCGAACATAATGACACATCGAATCTTTCGCACCATCTTCTCTATCAACCGCATTCAATGCTTCTTGAAACTTTCCATCTTTGCAAAGTTGAGCGGCATTCTTGCAACCATCTCCCTGAGTGGCTGCAGGAGGTTGAGTTTTGAACACATCGCTCGTCACCTTTGAGAGATCGACTTTTGTAGAACGTGAGGTATCCGGTATCTCTCTGTCATTTTGCAGGTGTGGCAACAACGACTCGACTCTGTCCTTGGATGATTGACCCGTACCTGTGGTGCCATCAGGATTGAGATTGGTTGGAATTTCGAAGCAATTGATCGTTTCATTAATCAAAGATGGTCCGAAGAAAAGCGGTGTAAATGTATTCACGAAAGGCACACAGCCGAAGCTGAAGCCCGGAGCACAACCCGCCGGAAGATACTGTTGCGGAACGGGCGAAGTGCTTGGTCCCCCACAACCGAAGGTGGGATACTGCGGTGTAGAACAGAATGAGCCCGTCGGCTTGTAACCGCACATCTGCGCGAAAGCCTTGTCTTCTCGAAGTATCGGTTGGATAAGGCTGATCGATAATGCCGCGGCTAAAGCCACAAAGAAAAATTTTCCTACTCTTTTACGTCTCGACATTTGCTGGAACAACCTCTTCTTTAGCCGCTCTTACTCGTGAAAGGAAACTCCATCACCGTATTGCCTACCAGAAAGCGCAATGTGCATGAATCGAACTTCTCGTATGGAAAAAATGTTTGAAATGTTGCAGACTCCCCAGGAGCTAGTGTGATTGCTTTGGGTCTGGTACTGAATACAGTATTACTCTCATCTTGCGCATTACTCAATGCAGTGATAGCCATATTGCGGGCGGCAAGCCGAGCTCCCCAATCCGGTGTAATGCTGGTCCAGGTATTGACCGAGTTGAAGATACCCAACCCACCGAAGGGAGTGGCCGCCGTCGTCGTACTCGAGCCAAAATTGAATGAATTAACCGTATATGCGAAATCGGCTGAATGCAGCAGGCGGGAAAACATCAGCTGACCGCGCATACCCAACTCGGAAGAAATTGCATCCGAGTCCAATGGTGACATGACCTTACGCTTCGGCAATTCCAGGGACAGGGTTGGAGGCTCAGGGCAGGCTGAGATAGCGGTCTTCCCTTGATTTTGAATAGTCACCTCTGCCTTCAGCAAATACCAATCGGCCGAATAAGTCTGTGCAGTTAGCGTCGCAACTGCCACCGCATCCTTCACATGCAGGTATTCGATCTCCGCGTTCCTGTTGAATACTCGCGCTGCATTTGGAACACCATTCTCACACCGATAATAGACCAAACCGCGTTTGCGCCCATCTACTGGGGCATACAACGCGCTGTACTTATCTTTCAATTCGAGCGACATGGCAAACAACTTGTTTGCTTCCGGCATCTTCGCTTGATCGTGGAAGAACATGCCGGTTTTGTCCAGGAAGTATGCCTTGGTCAGATCGGGTACATCCTTGCATTTGTTGAGCGTCTCTAGCGCGAGTTGATAAACAGGCTCTCCTGCGGCGTACAGCTTCTGCAGGCGATACACTTCGCCGAGGTCGAGAAGACTTTGCGCAATTCCCAGATCGTATTCGCCTGCAACCCTTTGTCTGACCTTGATCGATTCTTTCAAATAGTCTTCGGCTTTCTTATAATCGCCATTCGCCCTTGCCACACAACCCAGACCAGCAAGCGCTTTTGCTACCTCGATATTTGGTCCGTCGGTTTCTTTCGCAGTCTTCAAAGCCAATTCAAAAGTTTGTTTTGCATCCAAGAGCTTGCCATCACGAAGAAAGACATTGGCAACGCTATTGCGGGCTTTGGCGAGCCGCACATCCTTGACACCAGTCTTTTTCAATTCGTGAATAGCATCGAGGTAATGCTTCTCCGCCTCAGCGAGATAGCCCTGGACGAGCGAATCATATCCCTGTTTCATCAACCGCTCGAAAGCCGAATCTCCACTCTTCGTCGTAATGATCGCTTCGAGCTTCTTGGAAGTCTCGCTTTGCCCTTTTTCAGGCTCGATCTCAAATACATCTTCAGGCGAGGGGAAGACATGCTCAACCCCTCCTTGCAGCTTCACACCGCCTTGCGATGTTCCGCTCTTATCTCTAGACGTTGACGATGGTTCTCGGAAAATCCCTTTTGTCTCCTTTGACTCATCTGACTGAGCCAGAAGGCGCGACGACTCACTGTTGCTGTCACGTCCGATTGCAGCATGACTCGATGACATGCAGCATAGGGCTAGCGTGGCAGCGAGCAAACTGGAACGCTTGCAGATTGAGTGTCTAGTCATGTCGGGTTTTCGTCGCCTCCGATGCGGTAGATGTACACTGTACCCGACCACGGCGAAAATTAGGAGCCGGCAGAGTTCGTTACATTAGCCGGATAGTGGCAACCCCGAGCCGGATTTCAAGCTAAACTCATTGCATCGGAATAGGAGTCAGGCTCGATGCGCATTATTTATCTTGGCACTCCGGAGTTTGCGGTTCCCACGCTCAAACGCTTGATTGAGGAGCCAGGATTCGACGTAGTTGCTGCTGTTTGCCAACCCGACCGTCCAAAAGGTCGCGGCAACAAAGTCTTGCCGCCACCGGTCAAGCAGGCAGCAATCGAGCGCAACATACCGGTATTACAACCGGAAAAACTCTCCAGGGCTAAAGAGATTGTAGAGACGATGAAGGGTCTCAATCCGGATGTGATCGTAATGGTCGCATTCGGTCAGATCTTGAGAGAACCGGTTTTAAACATGGCGCCCTACGGCGTGATCAATCTGCACGGATCGCTTCTTCCACAGTATCGTGGTGCAGCGCCGATCAACTGGGCGATCTTAAATGGTGATACCGTCGCCGGCATCACGACCATGCAGACTGAGGCCGGAGTTGATACCGGACCGATGCTGCTCAAAGACTCAATCGCACTCGACGACAACATGAACGCTCACGAGCTTGCAGAAGCCTTAGCAGCAATAGGTGCAGAGCTGATTGTAAAAACTCTCAAAGGTCTTGCCGATGGATCGGTTACGCCCCAGAAGCAGAATGATGACGAAGCGACGTTCGCGCCAATTTTGACAAAAGAGATGGCCGATATAGATTGGACCAGGCCCGCCCGAAACATTCACAACCAGGTCCGCGGGCTGGTCGGCTGGCCAGGCACTGCCACTGTCTTTCGGGGTGTTCCGCTCAAGATAGTAAAAACTGAACTAGTGATTGGTAACACGGAAGCTCTGGCGAACGGAACTTTGATCACGCAGAACAAAGATGTTCTGGTGGCATGCGGGTCCAATGGGGAAGAGCGTCTTCGCCTTTTGACGGTAAAACCCCAAGGCAAAGGCGATATCGAGGCTCGCAACTGGGTCAACGGGGCGCACGTTGCCGCTAACGAATGTTTCGAGCCCTGCAAGCAACTCATAAAGACGGACGGATAACATGACAGAACAAGTCAAGCCGACCCAACCAAAGGGTTCTCAGTCTCGACGCGCCGCGCTGCAAGTGTTAATGAGGGTCACGCAGTCAGGCGCTTACTCCAACCTGGCTCTCTCTCAAGCATTGGAGAAAAGCCAGCTATCGAAGCGCGACAAGGCGTTCGTCACACTTCTCGTTCAAGGAGTGACTCGCAACCTCGGTTTTGTCGACGACAAAATTTCGCAATTTTCAAAGACGCCTATGGCGAAGTTACCTCCAGTATTGCTAAATACTCTGAGGCTTGGAATTTTTCAGCTCGAGTTCCTCAAGGACACACCACCCTCAGCGGTGCTCAATACATCTACGGCGATAGCTAAGGAACTCGGACATAAGGGCATGGCTTCCTATACTACCGCCGTGCTGAGAAGTTACCTTCGAGCGCGAGAGAGTCAGGCCGATTCGGCGGACGAACCGCCTGGCATTTCCGTGGAAGGACGAGAAGCGGGTCAGTTGGCAAAAAGCTATTCGCTCCCTTTGTGGCTCGTAGAACGCTGGTTGAAAAATTTCGCACATAACGATGTCGAAGCACTACTTCGCTTCTCTACCTCGGAGCCGAGAATAGTGCTGAGAGCCAACGAACTCGGAATTACAGCCGATGGGTTGTCTATGGTACTGACAAATGCCGGAGTCGAATTCGATCAGTCACCGCTGGTAGAGTCATGCTTCGTTCTGTCATCGCGAGGAAGGGGCCGCGGAAAGCCCTCTGAGTTGCCAGGATACAACGAAGGCATGTTCAGCATTCAGGACGATACGGCAGCATTGGTCGCGAAAGTCGTGGATCCAAGACCAGGCGAGGTCATAATCGACTTATGCGCTGCACCGGGCGGCAAGGCGCTCTTTCTAGGCGAGTTGATGGACAACAAGGGGCGTGTGATCGCTGTCGATACTCGTTCGAACCGTTTAGATCTTCTGAAGGAGAATCGTCGTCGATTAGGAATCACCAACATCGAGACATTCGTAGAGGACGGCACGAAATTCTTCCTAGAACCGCAAGTAGACAGAATTTTGATAGATGCGCCCTGCTCCGGGACAGGTGTTCTCAATCGCCGCGCCGACCTTCGCCACCGAAGAAAGCCTGACGATATAGCCAGCCTGGCAAAGCTTCAGTACGAACTGCTGGCAAATGCTCAACGATTGCTCAAGCCGGATGGAGTACTCGTTTATGCTACGTGCTCCGTCGAGCCAGAGGAGAACGAGCAAGTCGTGGACGAATTTCTTCGTAACCACCCGCAGTACCACTTCGATGATCTCACTCCGTACTTCCCAAAGAAGTTTGTCGAATCGCACAATCTTGAAGAGGCGCTCAAATCAGGCAAGATACAGATCCTGCCTTCGATGGATCACCTCTCCGGATTCTTCATCGCAAGAATGCGACGAGCAAATTCAGATCAGCAAAGCTCCGAATCGCCATCTGATTGAACGCAATCGTTACGAAATCAAAGACCGACGGAACTGATTTGATGCTCGGACCGCCGCCATCTTGCCGGCACCGCGCAGCTACTGAGACCGCCGACCTCTCGTCGGCACCTGGCATGTTCGCCTGCGTTCACCTTGGTGCTTCCGACTCCGCCAGCGCATTCGTTCCTTCCTCTCGTGCAAGAAGTGTAAGCGCAGCAATAGCTTCTTTTTCCAGCAAATGTCGGACAAGGCTTTCGGCGTCGCTCTCCCAAAAGAACCTCGGCAGAAACTCAATCTTCTTGAGTAACTCCCAACGGCTGCAAAAGGGTCCTGTTACCATTTGCGCGTCGTTCATATCGTCTCTCCAGTTGACGATAGCACTCTAATCGAGGCTCGTTTAAGGACAAGTTAACAAGCAAGCAAACGAGATTTTCGTCATCCGCTACTAATTCTGTATCGACAATCAACAAGAGGCAGCGACTGATTTTAACTCAAGGCGCCAACACGTGTCACTTGCTCTTCTTTGGAGTTACAGTTATCTCGTATAAGACAGTGTACTTCTCACTTTTTGCTGTCGTTTTCTCGGTGTGATAGACAATCATAGATTTTGTTCCGTCTTGATTCCCGCGAAACGACACGCGTTTATCACTGCCCAGTGCCTCGAGCTTGTCATTAATCCGCGAGACCGGCCAAGCAACCGTAGTATCTTTGGGGAGATCGCCGAACAATAACTTGAGCGCGTACTTGTTGTCGCCGTTGACAGATATCAGGGTGGCGATGGAATCCAGAAGTTCTTTCTCCTGTTTTTCTATAGCGCGCCGCTCTAACTCCCTTTTGTCTGGAAGCTCCACCTTTTGTTGAGTTGTGTCCTTCATCGATGCCGCAAAGGTAGCGGACTGGTCAATTCGTCTTGAACTCGGTCGGTCTACAGTCGAGTCTGTAGTATTCGCGTTGAATTGATTCGACTCACTAGTCTTCTCAGATCTAGTGAAATAGAAGCCCTCCATCATCAGAGCCAATACGTCGAAGTTCGACTGCGCGCCGGCAGATGATGGTGTGACTTTCTGCTCGAATTCAGGAGACTGCTCTAAGGTCAAAGTTAGTTCTCCTTTCGGAAAAGCGGTTCCAGGGACTAACTAATCATTATTCATTCGTGTCCAGCATAAATGAATGAGGTTACAGTGTTGTTAAGGGTAACTTCCGATATTCAACATAGATTCGAACTTCGCAGCCAGAGTAAGGGATTTCAATCGTTGACACCACTTTTGATACTGCCTTCCAGAATACGTCGTAGAAATTTCAAACGTTTAATAATCAATCGGGATTTTCCCTGGCGCTCGGAGTGCCTCTGAAGGGTTTCAATAGTTCATATGAATGGGTACGTGAACGACGGTGCCCTCGGATCTGAATGTATTGTAGAGGTGCTTTTCAATGGAACTGATTCAATTCGTGTTCAGTTGGCAAATGTGCATTTTTTACGGCTTCGTAGCCTCTGCATACTTGCTCTCTGCGGTACGATTCATCCGGGAATATGACCGTCTGGTAATATTCACGCTGGGTCGTGTCAGTGGTGTGAGCGGTCCTGGATTCTCGATGGTGTACCCGATTATCCAGTCGGAGAAAAAAGTCGACCTGCGCATGATCACGATGTCGATCCCGATGCAGGAGATCATCACCAAAGACAACGTCTCCGCACGCACAGCTGCAGTCTGCTTCTTCCAGGTTATCGACCCCTATAAGGCAGTCACAAAGGTCGAGGATCCGTTCAACGCCACCAGTCAGATTGCACAGACGACATTGAGAAGCGTACTCGGTCAACACGAACTCGATGATCTGCTCACAGAGCGTGATCAGATCAATCAGAAGCTTTCGGCAATCATCGACAGGCAGACAGAACCATGGGGGATCAAGGTAATCTCCGTGGAAGTCAAAGATGTAGAAATTCCAGAGACGATGCAGCGCGCAATGGCACGACAAGCCGAGGCGGAAAGAGAAAGGCGAGCGAAAATAGTCGCGGCCGAAGGCGAACTTCAAGCTGCCGAAAAGCTCGCGGAAGCAGCAAGAACAATCGGTTCGTCACCCGGCGCAATGCAACTCAGACAGCTTCAAACAATGGTAGAAGTGTCAGCAGAAAATAACTCGACAATCATTTTCCCTGTCCCCATCGAACTCTTTGAACGATCCCACAAGCTGCAAATACCGAACATGGAGAAGATGGCTGAACCATTGATCAATCATCTCAACCAAAACCAGGGCCGCATCAAGCTCAACGAGAACGAAAAGCAAAATCAATAACAGCTCTTGTCTCGGCTCTTGAGCCCCATGCGGTTACCCGGCGCTTACCGTGCGGTCAATCGGCTCTTCGGAGTCCAGTAGGAGTCCAGTAATTCTTTGAGTGCTTCGAGTGGATAAAATTGGAGGTCGGTTTTGCTCCCTGGAAGGAATACTATTCCTCCTGGGCAATCATTTGACGAGACTTTTTGTTGCTTGAAGCAATATCTTCTTGCCTTTTAGTTATTTATTCCTGCGGTCTCGTTCGCAAGTATTCAGGCAGTGTAAGCTCCTTCGGTTTGGTCACTATCCAAACGCAGGCTTCAACAACTGCTTCTTTCAGGTTTTCATCAGGGTCTTCGGCCATCTCGTGCTCGAAGATAAGCCGGTACGGAGCGACGTTCTCGCCGTACCAGAGAAATACGCGCACAGAGTCGCCACGACCAAAGTTGACCTGTAAGTGATCAAGATCCTGTGGCGGCGAGACATCGAAGCCGCGCTTGTATTCGGCGATCGTATCAAGTCCGAACGGCACATCAAGACCGGCTCTATGCTTCCCAAACATTCCCGTCTCTTTGAAAGAGCGACCACGGCATATGATGAGCTTTTCGGTACCACGCCTATATGTGAGCCAACCTTTCCAATCGGAAGGAGCCGCGTCAGCAAGTTTCAACCCAATCTCTTTTTCAACGGTCTGAAGCAAGATATCGCACTCCGGTGTCATCTGCGTGAGCCCGCGCTGTGCCTCCTCTTTCGCGATAATTTCCGATTCCAGTTCTAATAAACGAGCGTGAAACTTGGACATGACTGGTGACCTCTAAAACAACTCATTCACAGCCAACATCAGTGCAACACATAACATGATCACACCAAAACCGCGACGCAACCACGAGTCCTTCAACTTGAGCGCCAGAGTGCTGCCCACGATCGATCCAGGAATCGATCCGCCGACCATTGAAAACATAAGTGGAAAGTCGACATGATCAACGAAGGAATGAGCAAGTGTGCCAGGAATCGAGATTGCGGCGACAACCAACAACGACGTACCGAACGCGGTTTTGATAGGTGTATTGAAGAAATACATCATGCACGGGATAAAGATAAATCCACCACCGACACCGAAAAATCCAGCAATGAAGCCGGCAAGGAATCCGATTACTACAAGAGTAAGCGGTCGCTTTCCTGCTGTCGAAGAATCTTTACTGGCTGCCCCCTCTTGACTTTCAACGGGGGCTTTGACGAAAAACCTATGCACGATACCGAAACTCAAATCCAACCCGCTTACACCGACAAAAGCAGCGAAAAGGAGCATCAAGTGCTTGCCATGTACGACCGTCGTCAAAGCCGCGCCAAGAAGCACACCTATCACCGCCGGTAATACCATTACAAAACCCATGTACATGTCCATTTCCTTTTTACGGAAATAGGCAAGCGCAGCGCTGATTGAAGTCGGTATTATGAGCGCCATCGTGGTCCCGACGGCCACGTGCGGATTGACATTCATGGTAAGCCGAAGCAAAGGAGTCGACACTGTGCCCCCACCAATTCCGAAGGCGCCGGAAAACAGACCGGTAATGAAACCGATTGTCAGCGCCCCAAGAAGGTGGAGATCGAAAAAATTCACATGTACTTTGCTATAACCCTGCCTAAGTCAGGATTATCCACGATCATTTGGTCGAACATGGGATTCTTTGACAGTATCCTTATTATCTTGCGATCCTTGGCTATAGCTCGGTACAATCCTTCAGGGTCGAATCCAGCCACCTCGCGCACTTGTGCATTTGAAGCCAGCACCCGGGCTGCCCCTTTCCATTTTGTAATACGGCGACAGGTGTAATGGTCCCATTCCGACACCTCTGCCAGGCGAGGGTGCCTGGCTAGTATCTTGGCAGCGCTCTTATGGTTGGTGATCGCCTCGATCACAAGAGGATTTGATTCGGCGGCTTTGTCGAGCCAGTGGTAGTTGGCAATCCGTTTCGCCGCTTTCCGGTCTTTTCGCATCCTGGTGATATCGGGCTGGCTCAAAATATATTTTACGGCGTTGTCGAGCTCTTTCTTTTCGACTGCGTTCTTAATATCAACAGCAGACTGTCCGGTGGTTGAAACATCAGCGCTCTTCGCGGCAGCCGGCTGGTCGGGAGCCAACTTTACGAGAGGCTGTGCCTTCAGTGCCGGCGATTCCCAGGACTCGGCAGCAGTTACAGGCATCAGCGAAGTTAGGCTGACGCAGAATGCGAGCACAAGCACCGATGAGCAGTAAGTTGATACAGCCGCACGCTTGATCAATGATCGTTCCTCTTGCCTGGCAAACACCACGTCTTCCCTCGTTGATTCTAGCATGCACGCACCCTGCGACGATTTCAACGACACCGACGGTGATACTATATACAATGTCCGATATTGCACATAGCCGGAGTGACACCGCCGAGCTATAAAGGCTATGCTCCAATGCTAAGCACAGAAAGACAGACTCCCAGGCACTATTCGGTCTTGTCGACAGAGTAGAATGGAAGTGACTATTAGAGGCATGGCTATGTCCAATTCCATTGGCGCTGACCACACGCCATCTTCCGGAGAGCCGGAAGAGACTAAGCAAGCACAATCCCAGGACCACAAGCCAGCCGAGCAAAATCTTTCAGTCTCAGAATTGATGTCACTCAAACCAATTCCGAAACAGCATTCCCATGGGCTTGATGGGTTGGGCGCCACAATCGAGTTCGATGGTCCACGAACAACGGATATCAGCCGATTGCTTTCAGAAAAAATCGTTCGCCGCGATCTCTCGAACACCAAAACACAGACAGGGACAGTAGATTTCACATGGTCTGCCACTCGTTCGCTTGATGCCAGCGCCAATATCGGTCTGACAATTCCTTTGGGTTTACGACAACACTTCCGTCTACAGGGTGTAGACGTAAAGGCTCTAGAGAACCAGAAGCAGCTCGAAGAGCTTAAACAACGCCTCAACCATTTACAAAACGCCGGTCCGCTTAATGATGAATCAATACTAACAGAGCCCAAACGTAGAGAGCTCAACGAGGCACAGGAGAGCGTTAGACGAGCCTCCACCCTGATTGAGCTTGTTTCAAATACACTTTATCTAGCTAGATTGCTTATCGAGTTGAGCTATATTGAGGACGCGAGAAAAACCATCGGTATAGCAGTGTCAGCCGACCCGAAAAATCATCTAGCTAATCAGCTTTTTCAGGAGTTAGAACGCGTGCATCCTCAGGACATAGCCTTCGTACCTGTCACATCTTCGACGCCGCAGTTGTCCAAGTCTGCCCTGGCGAAACGAATAATAAATCTGTCCGCCGGCAACGTGGTAGTTGTCGGAGATCTGCTTATAGATGAGCTCCTCGAGGGCAAACCCACAAGAATTTCAAGGGAAGCTCCTGTTCTCATTCTCGAGCATGCTGATACGGAACACATTCCTGGTGGCGCCGCCAATACCGCACACAATATCACCGCTCTCGGCGCAAAGTGCCATGCTATCGGTGTCTGCGGACAAGACGATTATTCGGATAAGCTCGCAAGAATGCTTGAAAAGCACAACATCAGTCACGAACTCATTCACGATCCTCTCAGACCTACGACGGTCAAAACCCGTATTCTGAGCAAGTCTCACTCTCTGATGCAACAATTGCTCAGACTCGACAGAATCTCGCACGAAGCTATCAGCGCGTCAATTGCCAATCAGCTTGCAGACCGCATCGAGAAGTCCGCCGGATCCTTTGACGCCATAATACTCTCCGATTACAAAGCTGGAGCAATTGTCGATGGAGTGGTCGACGCCTGCCGCAAAGTGGCTGCAGAGAAAAAGATCATGCTGATCGTCGACGCCCAAAATGACTTTCACAGATTCTCCGGATGCACTCTCATTACGCCAAATCAGCCCGATTCGGAGCAAGCGGTCGGGTTCAAAATCGATTCGCAACAGTCGCTCGAGAAAGCCGGGCTGGAACTCCTTTCGCAGACCAAAGCCGAAGCGGTTCTTCTGACACGAGGAAGCGCGGGAATGGCGCTTTTCCAGAAGCACCACGGTCTTATCGAACTGCCGCCATTCAATAAGAGCGAAGTCTTCGACGTCACCGGCGCAGGCGATACTGTCGTAGCAACGATGACGCTCGCCCTGGTGACTGGAGCGAGCTTCGTAGAAGCCATGGCATTGGGCAATCTCGCTGCCGGGATCGTCGTCAAAAAAGTCGGCACCGCTGTTACCAGTCAAAGAGAAATGCTGGAAACGCTTGATTCCATCAACTTCTTCAAATAGAAGAGAGCATGCCCCCCGACACGCTCTCTTCCGAAATCTCTCTTTGATCTATCGTTTGCGATATTGCCCCTCAGGCGATCTCACGCGTACGTGCTTCGTGTTGCTGTCTCATGCCTTGATAGACCACGTCGTTTTTGTCGTTGAAAACAGAAAGCGACTCGATAAAGCAATCTTGCATCCCTTGCGGCACTCTGGAGAGAACAGAGCTGAAGTGGTTGCAGAGCTGATCTCTATACTGCATCACTAGCTTGTTATTCGCCTCGAGAATTTCCATGATCGCTTCACCATCGCCCTCAAAATTTGCGCTCCCGTATCCTTCTTGAAAGACATGTTCGCCAAGGGGTAAATGCGCCGGGGCGGAAAAGTCCCCATTCATTTCACCAAATCCATTCGGGGTGGGCATCGTCTCTCTCCTTGTCATTTCAGGGCCGCCGCGTAGTGTAATTGGATGTATATGCATTGAACGATATTTCGACATGCCCACTACGTATTACCCGCATACCTGGCGAAAAGAGGGGGTTTTCTTCTCAATTTGAGTGGGAAAACCACAATCGATATATCGATGAATACGTAGTACTTTTAAGACGTCGGACAACCGAAACATCGGTGGTAACTGAGGTTGGCATATGAACGTAGTGTCCCCACTTCTTTCAACTCCAGATCTGATGCGCATCGCAGCGGATCACAAGAATGGTGCAGTCAGCCTTACAGCAATCGACGAGCGGCTTTTGCTTGAACTTCTAAAAGAGCGGGGCCGCGACGAGCTAGATTTCGGTCAGGAACTAGTAATTGACAGCGTAAAGCTAGTAAGGCGCGTGACAGGCAACGTCTCGGTCTTTTTCGGCAAGGTATAAATCCTCGAATCATTTCCTGCCAAACCCGCCAGCCTGGTATGATGGGCGACGGGTCGAACGGTCTAACTATACAGAAGATATACGCAAGAATGAGACGAGTAAATGGATTTGACGCGGCTGTAGTAACAACCGTAATTTTCTGCGTCCTGGGATTCGCCATGGCCAAAGCCGGTCATGCTGGTGTGGACAATGTTATTGAAGGCAAGGTCAGGGTCAGCATTGATGTCTACTTGATTGGGTTGAAGACGCTTGATCCAGACATCTTCAAAACTGGTGAAACATCAGCGATTACGATACGCAACCGCCCAGTGGAACCGCCCATGAAGATAAGCAAGGTCGATCACTGGCAACACAAAGCTTCTTTCCTTGCACCAGACGGGAAGTCTGCGGTCGCATTCCCAGATCCTGCCGTGCCCGTAGCTCACGACTACATAGTTACTGTCGAAGAGAATGCCGAGCGGACGGCAGACGGCTATGTAGTGAGCGGCAACAAGATAAAAATCGGCAATCAAGTCGATCTGGAAGGCTTCAAGTACAGAGCGAGCGGCGTGATCGTCAACGTCAACGAAGTTTCGACCGAAGGCGCCGGAACACCCACGCCAGGTAGCGGAGGCTAAGACCGGAAAGCATGAGCGCCAATACTCTGCGTGGACTCGTGGATGAGCTCGCCATCAAACTATCGCTCTGGAACATGGATCAGGCCTGGCACAAAACGCTGACAGGATCGTTATTCCTGAAGCCATTTTGCAGTGCATACCAATTGATTCAGAAGAGCGTCCCGCCTCAGATGAGCAATCTGGGGGGGTTGCTTCAATTCGTCGCCTACTGCCTCTCAGTCTTGCTCTTCGCATTGATCGGCTTGCCCCAATTCGCTAACGACAAATACGGTCTTGCAGTCGTTGTAATTGCCGGTCTTGCTCTCTGGATCGTGGGCAGGCTCATGGGCGGCAGAGAGCGAAGGAAGTTCGATTCTTTCGATGCCATCGTTCTGGCATATCTGGCAGCCAATATAGTGGCGGCCTTTGCCTCTCATTACTTTGGCGCCAGCTTGAAAGGACTGAGCAAAATCGCCATATATATAGGAAGCTATTTTCTCTTCTCCGCCTCGTTCGCATACTCGATGAAGCGCAAGATGGCGGTGGTAATGATGGCTTTGCTTTGCGGCACCGCTCTATCACTTTACGGACTCTATCAATACAAAATAGGCGTGGCACCGCTTGCAACTTGGGAAGACCCAAGTATCGAAGGCTCGGGGACAAGAATTTTCGCCACGTTAGGCAATCCAAACCTTTTAGCTGGGGTCCTCGTTCCACTCGCCCCAATTGCATTTGCGCTGGGATTGGGTGCCCTTATCCAGAGTTTTTCCGGTCATAAGCAAGGCAAACCGGCTTTTATTGCCTCAGGAGTGATTTTTGTCGGAATTGGCGCGTTGATATCGATTGCCACCCTGCTGACACAAAGCAGGGGCTCATACTTAGGTCTTCTCGCCAGTTGTGGGGTGATCCTATATATAGGAACAATTTACTTGTGGAGCAACTTCAAGAAAATTCGACCAGTAGTCATCGGCGGGATTGTAGTTTTATTGATCGGCTTGGTCGTTGGGCTCAAATTTGTTCCTGCCGTCTCTCAGAGATTCGAATCTATTTTTGCCGGTCGAGAGCATAGTTCCAACTCATATCGACTCAATGTCTACGCCTCGTCATTCAGAATGTTCAAAGACAATTGGTGGATAGGGACGGGTCCAGGAAATGAAGCCTTCAGACTCTCATATGGACTGTATATGGTCAGCAGCTATGATGCACTGGGCACTTATTGCGTACCATTGGAGGTTGCCGTTGAGACGGGCATACCAGGACTTCTAGCATTCATCGCCCTTGTTGTCTGTACTTTGTCCCGGGCACACGTCAAGTTCTGGTCCAACCTGTCCACATCCGCTGTATCCAAGTGGCTGGCAGCGGGATTGTCGGCCAGCCTTATCGGCTTAATGATTCATGGATTGGTTGATACCGTTTTCTATCGACCACAGGTTCATTTCCTCTTCTGGTTGATAGTTGCGTTGATAATCAGTCCGGACGAGAAGGACGTTGAAAGCCTGGTAAAGCCATCTCAGCGCGCAAATTAGATAAGCTCGAACTAATATTAACTCCATTTCATTAACTGACGTTAAGGTTAAAAGCTGTTTGTGATAGATTAAATAAAGCGCACATTTTGGGTTTATCTCCACAAATCGCCACCCAGCAAGAGGTTGGAGAATCGAGCACTAAGCAAGCTTAACGGGCGCTAATCTTGACAGCTGCAGAACATTAAGGGATACTAATTAATATCTGTTTAATATCAGGTCCCCCTATTTAGTATCCGAACGTAGAAGAATATTTCAGGCATTAACCGCGCTAAGGCTGGTACACCGAATGGAGGATGCAGCTAAATGAAATCAACAAGACGGAGAGGAGCAACGCTGGGCTTGGTGGCAGTCGTAGTACTCGTCATCATCATCCTCGGTATCGGCTTCTATATCCTTTCCCAAGTGCTCGGCGGCGGACGCGAAGTTGCCAACGCCACTGACGCTGGTGTACTCACCGTAGCCAGAAAGGCATTATCGCCAACCCTAATCAATATATCTCTCACAGGAGATACTGCCGGTAATCCAACCGATGATTTTATCGGTTGCGATCCTAATAATACCGGCACCACCGACAACTCCCACCGAAAAATCTCGATGCTGACAGTCAACAGAATGATTGCTCAAGCATGCCTCGTTGCTTGCAACGCTCAAGAAATCAGCACTACCGAAGCTTCTACCAACGCTCTCGCTGTTGCTACTGCAGCACGTGCATCAGCACAAGCCCTCAAGAATGCGGTCAACAGCTCACTCGATCCGACCGGTCCTGGACTCGGTCAAGAGTTCAATAATGTAGCCGGCTCCAACAATACAAAGATGTTCGAAGGCAATCCAGTCACCGTCGCTGTCGGCGGACTCACCTCGGCATTCCTCCGTCCCGGTTTGTCCACCAACGTTTATCTGACACCAAATCTGGTGTCAGCTGTTCAGGTCTCGATCCCGAGCTCCTTGCTGTCCATCACGCACCATCCTAATGCCTTGAACCACGATTCCGGTGGTACCGAGAATTACATCGCCGGTTACATCAACTTCGCAATTCCTGCTGGACCTGGTACTACAGTCAACCTCTCAGGCGTCCCGGTATTCCCCAGACAAAAGCCGCACTTGGTCGACATCGGCGAATTCGTGACTTCTGCCAACCCTCCCTTCACCGGCGGCGAATACTTGCCACCTAACGCATTTAGAGCGGGCACATCGACTCAGGTCGCCAACTCGGGCGCATTCGGTGGAGCTGTCGCCTGTGCACTCGTTGGTGCACTGGATCAAGACTTCGTTGCATCGATACCACGCGGATATCTGCGTATCAAGAATGGTCCTGACGCCATCATCAACAACCCCAACGTCGTCACCAACGGTGTTGTAGATGCGAATACCGATGTATTCAACAACGAACTTTGGCCCCCGAGCGGAGCTGGAGTCAGCAACAACAATTTGTATGCACTAGGCACAGGACAAAACAACCTGGTCAGACAGTGGGCTGCATATAACGAGCTTGACGGTATGGACGGAAACATGGACTACGTCCTTGGTAGTGGCAATACAATCACGAAGTTCGGCTACACCTACGACTTCTCGAGCGGACCGCCCGTAGGTCCTAATACTCCTGGGTTCAAACAAACAACCACAAGTCTCACCGAAGTCGCCGACATTGGCGCCATCAACTCCACCGGGTTTGGTTGCCACAACGTCACACAAGCTGATGTTCGTGCAATCAGTAACGTCGGAACCGGCTCAGGCAACTGCAACCTGTACACAGTATGGGGAGCCGGATGTGGCGGTGTATCCAGCAACCAGTCCAGACTGGCAAGAGCAATCGCAATGGATACCGGCGCTTCTGTAGCAAGTGGGGCGATGAACAGCACTGGTTTCACGGCTGTCGAAGTTCAAAAAGCAGACCTTCTGTATGGACGCCAAGCCGGAACGGAATGCAGCGACCCAGTAGATCCTGCTGGTAAGTCTGGAATGAAGAGATTCTCCACCGCAGCATGCATTCCGTACATCCCTGGCAACAGCTCTTATCCCGTCAACTTCGGACAGCCTGACAGCCCGCTCGCCTACATCAACCAGATAGGCGACCCCAACGTGGCTAACAGCTGCGCATCCAACCTAGTCGACAAGATTCACCACAGAATGCGTCAAGTTGATCCTCGTATCTCGAGAGCTCAAATCATGACTGCACTAGGCACGCCTTCGTTGCCTCTCGGACTCGGCAAGACTCTCTTGTTGTACGTTCCGAACCCTACTTCACCGTCACCAGGCGTAGCCATGATCGACGGAGACGCAACCGGTCCGGCTGACTACTTCAACCTGACCATGCAGAATGATGGCAGAACTTCGACGGTTATCTCGCACTGCGAAAACACATATCACCTCGAAGACACCATCGTTAACTCGAAAAAATCCAGCGGATGCTCGATTGGTGATGCTGGATTCCACGAAGCACCATTCACGCAAGGACCGATTCAACCAGGTACCGACCCGGATGATAACATTGCACCAAGCAACCCTCTAGTCGCAGCTGACAGAGTGTTCTTCAAACCAGCGTCCGGATTCCGCAAC
>CAYQKX010000097.1:0-23367 GCA_964418155.1 uncultured Candidatus Obscuribacterales bacterium
TCGACGAGGACGGAGCGTTTCGCTTCGTCCTGCGGTCGATTTCGATTGTTTGTGGTGCTTGGGGGCAACCGGTCGGGGCACGTTCGGTGCAAGCGATTCGCTGGCGGTCCCAATGCTGTGCATTCCGAATTAGCCGCGCTTAGAGACCGAGCTGTCTGGCGATTACGAGGCGCTGAATTTCGGATGTGCCTTCGCCGATTTCGCACAGCTTTGCGTCGCGCAGGAATCGCTCTGCTGGAAAATCCTCGACGTAGCCATAGCCGCCATGAATCTGCACAGCGAGATTGGTCACTTTCGAGGATACTTCTGAAGCGTAGAGCTTGGCTTGTGAGCCCTCGAGCGTTACGCGCTTGCCGTGGTCCTTGAGCCATGCAGCATGATACAGGAGCAGTCTTGCTGCGGTGAGCTGTGTCGACATGTCGGCAAGATAGCCCTGAATAAACTGGAATTTGCCTATTGGTTGGCCAAACGCTTCGCGCTGGTTGGCATAGCTCAATGCCGCATCAAAAGCCGCTTGACTGATGCCTACTGCCAGCGCGGCTATCGATAGTCTGCCGCCTTCGAGGGTCATCAATGCTTGTTTGTAACCGTCGTTCTCTTCGCCCAGCCTCTGGTCTTTAGAGATTTTGCAATCTTCCATCGTCAGGCTTGCGGTCGGAGAGCCTCTCATGCCCATCTTCTTTTCGACTTTGCTGACATAGAATCCGGGAGTGCCTTCATCAACTACGAAGGCGGAGATCCCTTTCTTTCCTGCGGCCGGGTCGGTCATGGCCATGATGATCGCTTCTTGGGCGTGGGTCGCGTTGGTGATGAACTGTTTGGTGCCGTTGAGAATGTAGTCATCGCCCTGGCGCTTAGCAGTCGTCTTCTGTGCTGCTGCATCAGATCCGGTTCCTGGCTCTGTCAGAGCCCAGCAACCCAACCACTCGCCGCTGCAAAGTTTTGGCAGGTATTTTTGCTTTTGTTGTTCGTTGCCGAAAAGATAAATCGGATTCGTGCCTAGCGAGCAGTGGGCGGCATAGCTCAGACCTGTGCTGCCACACGCTCTTGCTATTTCTTCAACGGCTATCACGTAGCTGCGATAGTCGGCGCCGGCGCCACCATAGTTGGGGTCAACCACAAGACCGAGGAGATCGAGTTGACCGAGCTTCTTGAAAGTTTCAATTGGGAACTTCGCTTCTCTATCGACCTCGGCGGCCTTGGGAGCGATCTCCTTGGTGGCGAAGTCGCGCACCATCTCTCGAATGGCGTGATGCTCTTCGTTCAAGAACTCGCCGTATGGTAAAACGTCCTGACTGGTAATCATGGTGCTCACCGTTTTTCTCCTTGCCCTCGGTTACGAGGCTGTCGCCACTGTGCTTTTACACATCGGTCGCTGTCTCACCTGGCGCGACCCGGCACTTTGAGGGGCGCGTCTGTTGTCGATGTGATTTTGTTGTTGGCAAAGTCACCGCATGATCATAACGCTAAAAATGCCGACCCTAGCTATTTCTTAATAGATAGAAATTCTTCGATCGCTGTGACGATGCGCTCCGATGCCTTGCCATCTCCAAATGGATTGACTGCGCAGGCCATCTTGCGATAGTTCTCAGGTGCTTCAATTAGCGCTCTTGCTCCGTCGACAATTCCTTTTGTCTTGACGCCGACGAGGCGCGCTGCTCCAGCGCTTACAGCTTCGGGGCGCTCGGTGTTGGTGCGCATGACAAGGACCGGTTTGCCAAGCGAAGGCGCCTCTTCCTGGATACCTCCAGAGTCGGTCAATATCAAAAAGCTTCTTTGCATTGCGTAGACGAACGGTACATAGTCAAGCGGTTCGATCGTTACCAATCGATCGTGCCCTTCAAAAACAGGTTCTATAGAGCGGCGAACCACCGGGTTCTTGTGAATCGGGTAGAGAATCTGGACATCGGGAAATTCGTCTGCGATCTGCCTTAGTGCCCTGGCGATCTCGTCCATCGACTCGCCCCAATTCTCACGCCTGTGAGCTGTTACCAGGAGAACCTTGAATCTTTCAAAGTCAATTTTGCCGAACAAAGACGTATCGACCGGAGTATCGTGAAGTCGACGTGATGTCTCGAGAAGCGCGTCGATAACTGTATTTCCGGTCAAATATACGTTGTCTACGATGCCTTCACGCTTCAGATTTTCCACAGCTAGTGGCGTGGGAGCGAAATGAAGAGTGGCGATCTGACTGGTCTGACGCCTGGCCATCTCTTCTGGAAATGGGTTGTAGCGATCTTTTGTTCTTAGTCCTGCTTCGACATGACCGACCGGCACTTGCTGATAAAATGCGGCCATCGATGCCGCCATTACGGTGGTGGTATCACCTTGGACGAGCAGGAGGTCGGGCTTGTCCTTGGAGAGCAGCTCGTCGACGCTTTTGAGTACGCGACTGGTGAGTTCGGCCAATGTCTGCCCATGTCGCATCAAATTGAGGTCGTGGTCTGGCTCGATCGCGAACCACTTCATCATTTGATCGAGCATTTCCCGGTGTTGTGCTGTGAGAACAACGATGGGCTCGAGCTTATCGGATTCTTTCAAGGCGTGGACGACCGGTGCAAGCTTGACAGCTTCCGGTCTGGTTCCAAACACACACATTATGCGCTTCTTCATGGCATCAACGATTCTACACTCTAATTTATCGGGCAGCTATGACTTGCCACCATTATGGCGACCTTTTGTGATGTTCTGGATTTCAAGTGTTTTCGTGCCTCCGTCGAGGCTAGACAATTCGTCCTGGCTCACCACGTTTTGCTGCCACCATGGCTGGGGATATTCTGTTAGACTAGTTTGCTAACAATGGTGACCGTCGCTATCTTTACAGCTTTTGATCGCTGAGGTCGGTGTGGACGTAATAATCGAAGGAAAAATTACAAAGGAAGAGGGCATTGACGAAGTGCTCAGGACGTGTGCGGAGATCAAATCGGTGAAGACGCCTATTCTCCGCATCAACGACAATGGCTCAGAATTGCAGGGGCAAATAGCTTTCTCGCAAGGTGGATATATTATCGGCGGCAAGGTTAACCAAACAGGCGAAGTCGGCTATAGCGCTATTCGTCGATTGCTCACCATTGCTGATGGCAACTACGCTATTCTCGATCCGCTCAGAAAGCACATAACAGACGTAAATCAATCGCTTTGGATCAAGGTCGACAAGCTCGTGCCCTTGCTTCCCAATTTGCCTGAGAATCCTGAAGGTTTGCTGGACAAGCCACCCGAAGTAGTTCACACCAGCCTGAAGTCAAATCAGGTCGATATTGGTGGTGGCTTTGTCACACCGACACCTGCTGTAACTGACACTGGCAGCCAGGATGAGAGCGCTCTTCCGCCTCTGGCTACAGTGACCCCGAAAGCCAAGTCGCGAAAATTCAATCTGGGCACGTGGCGTTTGCTGCGGGCTGGATTCGTGATAATTGCCGGATTTACTGCGGTGTTGGGTGGTTTTATCTATCACAGCGAGATCATCTCCTTCGTTACCGGACTCTTGCCGCATCAGTAAATCTTTTCGTAGTAAGACAGACCTGAGGAATACCTACTTGCGCAAGTGCAGCTTCTCGATGTTCTGCCGAAAGCGGCTGTCGATCGTTGTCTCGGCTTTATTGATTTCGGTAGTTAGTGTCGGGCTTTGCGAGCAATCGGTCGCTCGTGGGCATCATCACGGGCTAATCAAAGAGTCGATCACTCATGCCAGGTACACACGAGAATTCTTTGTTCATGCACCTCCTGGTTACAATCCAAACCAACGCACTCCTGTGGTCCTCGTTTTCCACCAGGAGAATTCGAATGCTACAGCGATGAGCGCATTAGCGGAGCTTAACGAACTGTCCGATCAATTCGGTTTTCTGGTCGTTTATCCGCAAGGTGCCAAAGGGTTGTGGAATGACGAAAGGCGGACCGACGCCAATCGGCTGGATGATGTCGGATTTGTCGAGGCGATGCTCGAAGCACTTGAACGCAAGTGGCATATCGATCGGCAAGCCGTGTATGCCGCGGGGTTCGGCGATGGTGGCTTTTTCGTTCAGTATCTCGCGTTAAAACTACCTGGACGCATAGCTGCAATCGCCTCTGTTGCCGCCACCACCTCTCAGGTGGTTTATCACAAGCTTCGATTGAAAGGGACTCTTCCAGCGTTATTTATCCTGGGAACCGACGACAAATTTGCGCCCTGGTCCGGTGGACCGATCAATCCGGGGCGATACGGCAAGAATGATGGGATGGCGGTATCAGCTGCGGAGACCGTCTCTTTCTGGGTGCGTTGCAACAAGTGCGGTGGTGATTACACGCCCGAGGAGCTTATCGATGCGGATGATACAGACCGCGCCACGGTGAAAATCGCGCGATACCGCAACTGTCCGAATGGCTCTGAAGTGGTTATCTACGGGATTCAGGGTGGTGGGCACTCGTGGCCGCATCGTCGCACCGGCAACTCTGACTCGAAGAATCGGACCTGTCGAGACTTCGATGCTGGAGCAATAATTTTCAAGTTCTTCGCAGATCATGGTTTGGCTTCGCTGCGCGGTAACAATTAATCATTTGGCTCTCACATTCGATATTACAGAGTCTGATTCGTTGTGAAACCATCGACCGTTCTTTCAAGATAATGCGCACGTGAAATTCTCAAGTTGTTGTCATTAGGGGGCGCTAATGTACCTATGCTAGATATTAACGCCCGCTCACATACGTGGGCTTACGAACTGAGCTTTTCTCTAAAGAATCCCAGTTATTCATCAGTAGCTCTTTGATTTCCATTGAAAGATGTGATGGATAGAGGCTTCTGAGTCTTGAACCAGGGTGGTCCATAAAATTTGGAGTAGTAAACATTTCGAAGGGGGGTATTGCTTGACATCGACGCTTTTGATTAAGCTGCTCTTACCTCGTAACTCTCGATCTCCTGGTGGTAATCCAGCCAACACTCTTCAAATACAAGGCGGAAAGGTAGCGGAAGAGAGCATCTTTGATGTTGTGGGAGTTGCCGGGGAGATTTGCGATGCATGCGAGGGGTTCGCAGCGTCATAACTGTCGTAGCGTTCGAGAGGCAGCCATGAGGCGAGTCATGCCATGCCTTTCTCGAGCACGACTTGTTCAAAACTTAACTCTCAGCTTGCGCTGAGAACACGGAAAGGAGACTCGCGATGGATAGAGCGATAAGCGTTGTGACCAAAGACGCGGACGGTCAGTTCCTCAGCACCGTCTATGCGTCGAATCTTGAACTTTTCAGGGTCGAGCCGGCGGAGTATCAGGGTGGTGTGTGCTTCAGTCAGCGCGGCTCGGAGTTGCTGGTCCGGCAGATGGCAGGCGGCGGTGAAGGCTGCAAGGTCGTCCTCGTCGGTGTGGCCTACCCGCTTCCGGACCTGGTCCAGTCTGCCGTGGAGGGCGACCAACCGGCCTCGGAAACGGAAGATCAACCTGGCGAACGGCGACGGGAGGCTGAGTACATCCCCTTCTTCGACCTCGAGCCTCCTCAGCCTCTGCAGTTAGCTGGCAGTGGTCACTTCCTCGTGCAGTGCGTGTGGGCTAACGGCAAACGGAAGGTGGTACTTCTCGCGGGTGACCAGCACGACTTCCACACGGTCGTCCGCCGCAGGCTGCTGGACGTCGAGAGCGTTGACGGCAACGTCATCTACCTGGAAGACGGCGCGTCCCTGCCCGTGGTGCAGGGTGTTCCCAAACTGGTGTAGGAGGTGGATCATGGATCAGCCGGTCGGCGACCCGACGGCTCCGCACGGTTCGAAGGTGTCAGGAGAGGCGGTGACCGGTGCTAGCGCCGGAGTCACGTTCGGCACACCGGCTCCGTCCTTCAATAATGGCGGCTACGAGCTTAAGCATGGACAATGCGCGAAGCCGTCGTCGGGTCAGAGCTTCAAGGTGTCTGACGTGTTTCACGTTAACTCAGCTTCCAATACGACACCCGTTGCTCAGGCGACTGCCCAGACTCCGCAACTGCCGCCGAAGCTTTCGGTGAGGCAACTCTCCGAGCTCGTCCTCACCGGTTCATGGATGTTGCTCGAGGGAGCGAAGTGCAGCCAGTGTCATGGCACCGCCAACATCGTGGCGAAGCATCCTGGGTGGCTGTGTGGCTGTGGCACCATCAACTCGGTGCGGTCGATCTTCGCTATGGAGCGGGATCCACTGCACAAGAGGCCGACGTATGGTCCGACGTTGTCGTCAGTCAGGTTGGCTAAGTCCCTCGCTCTGGGACGGGTCGGCAAGAAGGCCGAGCGCCTCCATCGCGCTATGGTCAGACGCAAGCAGGGGAAGTTCGTTCCGCTGGTGGCGGAGGCGAACGAAGACTTCGGCTGCACTCCGCTGCATCCGGGGCCATCCGCCTCCCTGCCGCAAAGCGTCATTGAGGCCTGGGATCAGCTCGCCAAGCAGTTGAAGCCCGGCAGCCTTACCACGGAGTTCGTAGCCAAGTACATCGAAGCCGCCAAGCTCGAGTAACTTGCTCATGGGACATCAGACCAAGTCAAGAAAGGAGGTGTCGATTGGCATCTGAAAACAAAAATTCCGATGCCAAGGCAGAGCAAGCCAAGGCACTCGCGAAGAACAACTATGCGGCGTACATGGCCGCTGTGAAGCAATACTTTTACAACAGCAAGCCAGGTGCCCCCAGTCCTGGCAGTCTGAAGGCAGCGGTATCTGGTTACCTCGGGTTGTTGCCGGACATTCACGCTCCGGCCTACAGCGACGAGGTGGAGCTGCCGCCGAAGCGGCACACTGTCAAGGAGCTGTTGAAGCTGTCCAGCATGTACAGTTTTCGAGGCTTCTGTGGTGCGACCTGCGCTTCATGCGGTGCGACTGCCAATCTCATGGTCGGCTTCGCATTCAACTGTAAATGCGGGACAACCAAGTATCCAGCCGACATCGGGCCTCTGCACAAGCATCCGACGTTTGGACCGACTCAGTCTTCAATCCGGCTGGCTCTCAAGCTGGAGAAAGGCTCGATAGGAAAGAAACGCCGGCAGCAGCAAAAGGCTCTCGCTGAAGCGCGACGCATGAACCCGGATGCTGATGCGGCGACGTTGGAGCGGTTGATCGGTCCGGCTGAGCCGGTGAAAAAGCCGCACAGTCCGTACAACCCTAACTATCACCAATCCATGCCTGAAGGGACGCCAGTTGTGCTCAAACTGGATGTTGTGGCCGGGTCCGGCAAGAGTTATCTAATAGAGAAATTATTGAATGAGCTGGCGGCTACCGAGAAGGGCGCCTCGCCGGACCACCAGTTCCTGAAGGAGATGTAGTGGGCGCCATTCGTCGCGCCTGAGCAAACAATCGAGCAGCTCCACAAGCTGTTTGACGACAACCCGGATGACGGGAGATGACGGTGCGACGAGGGCATAGCTGCTCTTCGATGTTGCACCTGAGTTGAACGTCCTGAGTATCCCCTATCCGTACTTCCGGCGACCGAGTCTGGTCGGGATGTGACACCACTTGCGGTGTCGCGTCTCGGGCTGGTTCGGTCGCCGGGCCTTACGGTGGGGCCGCTGCAATGCGGTGCTGGCTAGTCCAGGTGGGACTTGCTGGGGAATTTTTCCCATTAACCAACCCCTGTTCCAGATTCGATGAGGAGGTTCGTATGAACGCTACTGTTCTCCCGCCCCGCCGCATGAGTGTGGCGGACCTGCCCCAACCCGGCTACGACCGGACGTTCAGCTTCGCCCAGATGATGATCATGGAGAAGTACTGCCCGTACGCGCTGCAGTGCTTCCGCGAGAACAAACCCAAGGTCCGCAAGAACAAGTTCCAGAGCGTCGGCGACACCACGCACAAAGCGGCCAAGATCCGACCCGGTGAGGACCGGGACCGGTTCGTCCGCGACGCGATCCAGCGCATGCCGGTCGCGGATCGCGAGAAGTCGGAGCAGGTCATCAAGGACTGTCTGGCCAACGACGCCAAGTTGGACAACGTGCCGGTCGCGCACCGGCAGGTGGACCGGCGCTTGTTCCGCTGCCAGGGTCCGCTCTGGCCGTGGGAGTTGGTCGCGAAGCCGGACGAGAGTGGCGAGATTAAAGACCCGAAGGACGACCGGCTGGTGTACCGGTTGGTCGAGAAGAAGACGGCGTGGATCGTGAAGCCGGAGACCCGTCGGCAGATCTTCTTCGCCGGCATGGTGGCGTCGCTCGACCCGCGCCTGCGGTACAGCGGGTCGATCATGATGGTCGTGCGGCTGCTGCGGGCCGGACGGGACTCGGCCCCCTACTGGTACTCCCGGAAGGGCACGGACCACCAGATGCTGGAGATCGTGCCGTACCTGACGGCGATCGAGGGGTGGCTCGCCAAGGGCGGCGATTTCCCGGCGCACCCGGGGCACTACTGCGGCAACTGCCCGTGGCGGCAGAACTGCGATGCCTACCAAGCCTCGAAGTTCTGCCCCAAGGAGCCGGACCTCGTGCAGTTGACGGTGAACGGGCAACCGGTGCAGCCGCTGGTCCCGGCGGCCGGCGTCGGTGACGGCGCGCAGCCCGAGAAGGTCGAGACCCCCAAGCGGTACCAGTTGCCGATGGTGAGCTAGACCAGTCGTTAGCCCGGCGATTGAGCGGCAGAGGCGGTCACGCCACAGTCGCCGGTCGCCGGGCTTTTACTATCCATGACTCTTCACGGCGCCGGTATGGCGCCATACGAGAGGAGCTACCCATGTTAGGAGGTACTGCAGAGATGGGTGACGGCGATGGGTTCTGTGGCGGCCTCGGTGACTGCGATGCCGTCGACCTCGATGGTGTCAGCCATGTGGACTTGAGCCACGCGGACTACGGCGATCACTGCGGCGGCATCGACACGATGGACCTGCTCGGTGTCGCTCGCGATAACGTCTCTGGCGAGCATGTGGATGCGGACGACGGATCTGGTGTGATGGTCTCGTCCGACCAGAACGTGTTCGCGATGCGCATTGACAGCCACGGATTGGCGAACCTCAACGACTTGCTCGCTGAGGCGATCGAGCGGGTCGGTCTGATGAAGTTGCAGGCGCATCGCGTCTGCGGGCGTGCCCTGCAGGATCCACCTGTCGCCCTCATCCTCCCGGTCAACGCCTGGACGGGCGTCAAGAAGCCGGGGCGGATGCCGAGTGGGTTCCGTCCGGGCATGTCGGGCCGGACGGCGATGTTCAAGCTCTACTTCCAGATGCCGACGCGGGAGTGGGGGACCTTCTCTACGCCGCAGCGGGATCGGGAACCCGGCGGGCATTTCGAAATCGGAGGCATGACCTGGCGCTACGACGACGTAGGCGATTACGAGAGCCAGCTCATTTGCAGATTCCATCCGAAGGAGGTGCTGGCTGGTAGGGACTGGGGCGTTCGGGACAGCAAGGTTCGGGCCTGTCGCGTCGCAGGTTACAACCTCGTCAAAGCGGTACGTTCGCGATTGGTGCACTACGCTCCCGTCCGCGAGGCGGCCGAAGCGCGTCGGTTGCTCAACGCACCGCCGGTCGTGACCGTGCGTCCGCCCGTCCCCGAGATCGTCCTCGACGTGCAGCCTCGTCCGCGACAGTCCGGGACGTGTCTGCTGTCAGCGCTGCTGCCGGTTCCGGCACTGGCCACCGTGGTTGCGACTGGTGTTGACCCATACGCCGCTCAGGTCGAGTCGCTCGTGACTCAACCGGTGGTCGCGGAAAACATGGTCATGGCCAAGGTGGTATTGCCGGCCCGTCGCAGGGCGTGAGTTGTCGCTTCGACGGTGGGTCCCAGGGCTGGTCCTGGGACCCATCGGTCAACGTGCTGACGGGATAACAACCGAATCCCCCAGCACGAACTTCACCCTTCGGGGCTCTTAGTACTCCCGAGAAAGGGGAGTGCTCGAGCGCAACCTAAGTCGAAGCGTGCTCTGAGGCCGCTTCGCAAACAACAGAGGGCAACCATGGTAGAAACGCTGTTGGCAAAGGTCTGCTTGTTGCTGACCATCTCGCTTCTGATCAGCGCGGCAGGGGCCTACTGCGGCCGCAAGATCCAGTCGCTCGGTGCATTCGTGTTACTCAGCCTGCTGTTCATCGGCGGCACCTTCGTCGTTTACATCGCGGCGATGGCTAACCCGGGACTCGGCATCTGCTTGCTGTTCGGATGGTCTTTCATCGCCGGTCTGGTGATGGGTCCAGCCATTCAGCTCCGGGCCGAGCAGTTGGGCTGGGAAACCGTCTGCGCCGCGTTCCTCGGGACGGCGGGCGTGATGGCGCTGACTGGTGGAATTGGCATGTTCTCGGGCGCGGACTTCTCCAAGTTGGGGACGTACCTGGGATTCGGGCTGTTCCTGCTGATCATCGTCGGAGTCGTTCGTATCTTCTTCCGACTGTCGCGGGCTGGCAACATCGCCTACTCGCTGTTCGGCATGGCCCTGTTCGTCGGGTACTTCCTGTACGACTGGTTCCGGCTGGGCAGGACAGAGAATTCGTGGGGCAGCGCCGTGGAACTCACAATGTCGCTGTTCCTCGATTTCTGGAACTTCCTGCTCCTACTGCTGGACCTGCTCGTCCAGCTGAACAAGTGAGAGCCAACCAAGACTACCGTCGCGGAGGGCGGCGAGGCGGAACTCTCCGCTGACCTCCGAGTGAGACACGCAACGGGCGGCTCGTAGCCGACCCGTCAGTACGGTTCGTACGAGACTGCAGCCAACCGCGGCTGCAGTCGACCATGAGGCGGTGCGAGGAGTCCGAGCGACGGTGCTCGGACCCTACGTGCGCGCTTCGAGAGCGCCACTACAAGTGGTGTCAAAGTTAACCAGAAGGTCGGCGCCGGCAGTGCTAGCCGGTGGCTGATAGGAGACAGTCCCATGGCACTTACACAAATCGGAGAGATCACCAAGGGCGAGATCATCGCCATCGACTGGAGAGGCAGAGGCTCCGCTCTCCTGGCGCTCGATAAGGGCGAGACCGCGGTGTTGCCGTCCGGCAATTTGCTGGAAGAACGCAGCGGTATCGACGAACTGGTGGAAGGAATGGAGCTGACAGTCAAGGTCGTGTCGACCCGTGTCGGGCGTCAGGGCGGTGCTTTCCACACCGTCAGCGAGCATATCGACGCAGCGGTCGAGATGGGCGTGATTCCAGCGGATCAACTGGATCGGCTCAAGGTCGGCGTGAAAGTCAAAGGTCCGGTCAAGCGTCTGGGAGACGACGGCGCGACTGTACAGATCGATGGCGTCCTTGCCATCCTGCCGCCATCCGAATTCGGAGCGATGAAGCGGTCGTCCTTGCGGATCGGTGTGTCGGTTTCGGCCACCATACTGCGAGTCCACGACGGCATCGTCACCCTGACACGGAGGACGTTATGAGATATGCTGTCGTGCTGACATTGGTCAGCCTCGTTCTTGCGGTTGTTCGGCGGTTGCTCCCAGCTGCCGAGGTGCCTGGGGTGCTTGTCGTGGTCGATTGCCAGCCACGGTATGTGCCGCCAGGGGGAGAACTCAATCGCATGGCCTGGGAGGTACTGGAAGCGCGCCGGAAGGGTTGGCGGATTATCTTCCTCGAGTACTACACCGCTGAGCCTACGCACGAGCTGCTTACCAGCATGGTGCGGGGCTATGAATGGCGATGCGAGACAAAAAGGAAGCTCACCTATGGTGGTGGCACAGTAGTGGTCGATGTCTGTCGAGAGCTTGGTTGGGACTCGTCCAAATTCCGGCTGATCGGGGCATTGACCTACTGCTGTGTCGCCCTGACGGCGGCAGAAATTAATGACGAGCTTCCAGAAAGCGAGATCGAGGTTGTTGCCGGAGCGTGCTACGACACCGAAGAAACTGGGTCGTTTCGCAGTCACGCCAAAATCCGGTGGGTCAACTAGTCCTGTAGGGAGAAACGATGAAAGCTGCGACCTTGGACTTCACGACACTGCCGGGATTCTCCGAGTTTGTCGGTATGGATGCCGATCTCCTGACGCGAACTCGTCCGGTAGCCTGCCTCACAATCGCGATGATGTTCACCAGTCCTTGCGGAGGTGAGGCTAACACAATGATCGCGTCAATCGTCATGATGGCGTTGTACGCGGGAGGCGCGAACGCGCTTCTGACCGCCCAACAGTTCCGCCAGTTGGAGCGCCGCGTCAAGCGCTACATCACGCTGGTGCATGGAAGGCTTGGCCCGGAAAGCTCGAACCTCGCCATGGCAAGATACGTTCTGCGCCATGGTGTGACACGGGCCAAGCACGAAGGCATCTTCGAGAAGGAGCGCCCCGAAGGCGAGTGAACTGCCGAACCTGGAGATGGCCGAACCAGGTGCGGTGAACCGAAGGCTGGGTGATGCGGTCATCGCCCGATGGTCACATTGACGAACTTGGCCGGAAGCCGTCCGGCAAAGCGGAGCGCGGAGCCATCGCGTTTCGGCATTCTCAACCCGAGGCTGACACCAGAAGTGGTGCCTGCCTCCCAACTGCCCTATTGGGCTCACGAAAGGTAATTGTATGGTCGCGACCACACGAACCCAGAGCGTCCGGATCGAAGACTACGCCGGTCAGCTCAAGAGCATGCAACGTGACTGCCGGATCGGTCACTGCTCGCACCCGAGCTGCCGCCGGCGCGTCGATCGCATGTTCGCCAAGCTCGAGAAGGAGCGGCTCGCGGAAGAGCAGGCGCTCGAGCCCGATCCGGGCAGCGGCTACACGAAGGAGGAGGAGGCCGCCATGTGGAAGGACCACATGCGCGACCTGCGCGGCCGCCGCAAGACGCGCCGCAAGACGCGCCGCAACCGCCGCCCCGCCGACAACCGCCCGAGCCGGTCCGGTCGCATGGTCGTCATCCTGCGGGCCGATGGCTTGCTGGACAAGGACGCCATGCGGGAGAAGGTCTGGTTCGGTTGAGTCGGTTCTCGTGAAGAGGCGACTCTCATCCAGGTCGTCGGCGCATGGAGCGCCGGCGACCACGTTGACACCACTGATTGACACTGAACTTCAGTAGCGGAGCAGCGACTTCGCAAATCCTCAGGAGGGTCACAGCCGCTTGCGGCCGTGACCCTTCGTCCTGAAAATGGCAATACTAAAGAACCTAGTACGAAACGGTGAAGTAGAAGAAAATTCGAGACCGAAAGTAGTGAAGCTGTGAAGCGTTCGCTACTTCCGGTCTCGGCTCAAGAAGATCCTTCTCCTCTCGCCATCGCTCAGCCGTGTCGGCTGGTGTTGCTCAGTAGCAGCAGGATCAGGAACATCACCCCGAGAGCGGGGTTGTTCCAGACCAGGAAGCTGAGCAAAGTCAGAATCAGGAACAGAAGTGGCATGAGTATGCTCTCCCGTTGTGGTTCGCCTGTGTGAGAGGCGTTCGTAGTAACTGAGTCACCTTCAGCACCAGAGCTGAAGGAGTTGAGCTTATCGGTAGATCCGGATGAGGTCGGGCTCGTGCTCGCCGAAGTGCGGATCGAGGAGTCGCTTCTCGTCGAGCGGACGGGTGAGCGCCGTGCCGGCTTTCGCCTTCACCGTGCTGGTCAGCGTTCCGTTGCTGTGCTCTTCCGTGCGCTCGACCGTCCCGTCGACGCGCCTTTTGGCGTCGTCGTTCAGGAAGGTTTTCGTGAGCGCCGTGCCGTTAAGGTCATCGACTTCGACGACCTTGTCGCCGAATTTGTCGAAGACGTATTTGCGGACGAGGACGCCCTGTTGGTCGAACTCTTCGACCGACTCGAGCTGCCAAATCCGGGGGGTGGGCGAACTCTTCTTTGGGCGAGGTTGAGCGGGCACCCAGGTCTGCTTGAAGCTGACGGTCTTGCCGTCCGGGTTGTAGGCCCGAATGCTGTAGCTCTTGCCAGGCACCTTCTCTCGATCGCTCGTCAGTACGCCGGTCTTGCGATCGCGGAACTCGCGCGCGATTGTGTCGGCGTTCCAGTCCACCGATTGCCGGGTACTCGATCCGACGATCGTCTTGCCGTCATCGCCGTAGTGGACCGTCTTCTTTCGTCCGTCGCTGTAGACGTAGTCGACCGACTTGATGCCCTTGCCGTCGTCTCGGAAGAACGTCCACCTGATCGTTCCGCCGAGCTCTTCCTGTCGGCGGAGCTTGTTGACCGAGCCGGAGAGCTTTTGCTCGTATGTGTAGTGGGTGCGTGTGCCGTCGCCGGCGTCATCGATTTCATCGATGAAGTCGATCTTCGGGTCGGCGTCAAAGCCGTACTTGGTGATCTTGAGCGCACCCTTGGGTTTGTGCTCGGTGAGCGTGTACATCCGGTTGTTCCGCCGGACGAGTTCCTGCACCACGGTCTTGCCGTTGTCACCGTATTCGGTGTCTTTGCTCCAGCCTTTGCAGTCGGTGACATGGACGGACTTGAGCGTCCCGTCGGCACGGTACGTCTCGTTGCGTACCTGGCCGTTGTCGTACTCGATCTTGACGCCGACCTTGACGCCCTTGCGGTCGTAAGACGTGGTCCGGGTCTTCTCGCCTTGTGTCTTGTCGGCGACTTCGGTGACGTAGCTGTAACCGTTGACCCGATCCTCGGCGCGCAAGTTGTCCGCGTTGATGAGAGCGGTCGCGGCGAAGAGCGCGGCGGCGAAGAGCATGCTATTTCGTTTCATCATCATCCTCTCTGCAGTGCTTGAAATGCGCGCCTTCTAAGAAGAGCGCGCTTGTCCTTCGGATGTTCAAAGAGAAAGATTTCGAGTGGCCTGCTCGAATATATCTCTCTCTCGTTCCCCAAAAGCGACCGGGGACCCCGGCGTCCATGCCGGTTCCAGAGCTGGCAGGCGCTCCGTCGAGTTAGGACCACGACGCTCATCGCATCGAGTCCGTCCTGTGCTCAGGTCCTCAGTTCGCTTGCGGCGTGTTCTACTTGCACCAATTTCGAGTCAACAGCCAACCGATTGGCCAGGTGGCAAGGAGCATCAGAGCGCCCCAGCCGGCCGGTTCCAAGATGTTTGGCTGATCGAGAAGATAGTGCGTCGGCATTAGGGCGATCTCGTGGGTGGAGTTGAGGTAGAAGAGCGCCATCATCAGTAGTGCCCAGACGGACAGAATGCCCGTCAGCAGCAGGGTCAGAAGTGCGAGCGGTTTTGTCGCTCCCGATCTCCACCTGGCTTTCTCGAAAATGGAGCCGACCTCCAGTTTTAGTCGACCCAGGAACAGGTCGCCCACCAGGAACGCGCCGGTGACGATGCCAGATAAACCGGCATACCATGCCAGTCCTCCCTTAAGGGAGATGCCGGCAAAGAACAGGTACGTGATGAGCCCGAGGAATCTGGAGGCCAGAGAATTCGGGTCCCAGCCGTAACTGAAAGAGTAAGCGTCTCTGACCGGAAAGGTCAGGAACAGTACTCCGAAAACGATTGCGAATTTTACAATCAGTCTCTTCATGAGTGTGGTGATGTGTTAGAGCTATGTGCAGGTCCTCCTGTGACCGGCTTTCCTCCTGTCTGCACGAAGCGACGGGCGACCCCGAAAGATGTCCGCAAAGAAGTGCTGCCCGTGGTGCGTACCTCAACTCCTATCTTGCGACAGGTGTCCGAATTGCGGTGGGCGAATTCTCTTGGTGTAGGTCGATGCTGTTTTCGTCAAAGTCTTTCAGGGTCGGCAAATTCTACTGAATTGCCCATAACAACCATTGCTTGTGTTTTAAATACTAAATTAGAAGTAGTAAAACATCCGACAGAAGTGATGATTGAAGAGACAATCTACCGCTTGTTTAAGCTCTATTTCTGTACATAAAATGCCTTCCTGGTTGCTTTTAGCTCAGCCGGTTCTTTTGATATGGAAAAGTTGCTCTTGGCTTCCGGGTGCCGAATGCATATTCGTCTGGTGTTCTCATGGTCTGAATAACAGGGCGCCCGGGAGGCGAAGAGAGCGAGACTATATTCGGCCCGAGTACTTATTTATGTGGTTTTTAATACTTTCGCTATTTAGTCGATGTCTATCGTAGCGTCCAATAACAGTTGACCCTACCTGTGATACCAGCGTCAGGTGAGCATCCGATAATTACCTGTGAGTGGTGGCGCCCGTGGTGTATATCCAACCTCTATGCGCGTGTTCGCCAAGGCCAACCGTGTGACGGTTTTGGAACCAGGGAATCTCCTTGCAACGATTGGTGCATGCACTACATATAGGTTAAGCACCGCTCTGCCGATGATCTAATGTTTAGCGGCAAAAGTACCGGAGAGAGTCAGGGAAATGAGGATTCGGGCGATCAAGTAAGTTGTCAGGTGAACTTTACATACTTGTATAGTGACCCCATCCCTAGTACCATTATTAGTAATTGAATTTTTGTTCGCACAATTGAAAGTTTGCTCGAGGCTCTAGGCAAGATTCTTGCGTACCGTCCTTGCAGTTGGTGCTAAAGGCTCCGGGCAAACCTTGCTTGCGCTCGCGCTCGACTATGAGCGGCGGCTGTTTTCCTGTGATTTTAGTTTTTCGACTTACTAGAACACCACTCAAACCACACAATCCACCTAGAAGGAAGCCCGTCTATGCTGAATCTCAAGGAAGGTCAAAAGTCGGTAGATCAACAGATTGAATTTTCGCCCACCGCCAGATCGCTCATGCTGGACAACTACAACGAGAGATACCTGGAGGCTACGCAGGAGACGTTGGTCGGACTGTACGCCAAGCGCGACTGTTCGACCGGTCAACCGCAGGAGGATGTGTCCGGGATCATTCATCGCGTAGCGTCTTCTGTTGCGATAGCCGAGCTCAAGTATGTTCTCAGTCCTGCCGAAATAGTCGAGCTGACAGTCGAAGACGCGCTCAAGCACCCGGTCGTGGTCCAGTGGTCTTCGACATTTTTCGATCAGATAGGCAATCAGAAATTCTGGGCAAACACGCCGGCCAACATCAACGCTGATCCTGAAGTCTCGCTCTATGTGTTGAAATACTGGGCTTACGGGAAGCTTGCCGGTATCAAGGAATCAGATATTTGGCTACGTTCGGAAGAATTCAGGCGAGCGTTCCTCTCGAACAATGTAGCCAATCTCTCGGAGAGCGAAGTGGCTATGGGGCGGTTATCCAATTTGCTCCGAGGGAAAGGTTGCCTGGCGGCCTGTGGCGTCACCTATGTGGAGGACAGTCTGGAAGGGATTCAGGAAGCCGCACGAATAGAGGCTCTCGCCGCTAAAGCGGCGATGGGAATGGGGATTAACACGTCGACTCTGCGTCCATGGTCCTCGATTATCTCTAATGGTGCAGCGGCGTCCGGACCCGATCGCTTTTACGAAAAGACGATTGCTAAAGCGGTGGAGGCAGTTGCCCAAGGAGGAAGGCGCGGCGGAGCGCTCATTGAGCTCCGGAATTCGGACCATCCAGATATTTTGTTTTTCATCGATAAGAAAAAATTGATACCGCCACCGGTGATGTCGAAAGTCTTTGATGAGGTTCGCTCGGAGACCAAGCAGGAGTTCGGCGAAGATGCTATGTCATACAAGAAGCGGATCCTGGAGCTTGCCGAAAGACGGTATGGCGAGCGATTTGCTCAATATATGGAGCGTCAGAACTATTTAAAAAATACCAACGTAACGGTCCTTGCGATGCCGGGTTTTATGGAAGCGGTCGCCAATCGGACCTTTTACCCGGCAGTCTTTAACAAGGAGCGTTGGTCCGGCACGCTCCATGATCCGCGCAAGCCTGTTTACGATGAAAAAACCGGTCTCGTAAAGGTCAATCGTCTGACCAAAGAACCTGTATTCCAGGAATACGCGGTCGACATTCAGCAGTACCCTGAAGCGATTGAAGCGGCGCGCAACCTCAGGCACACCAGTGTCGAGATCACCGATCGCTATGTCAAAGTGAAAGGACATTTTTACGCTCCGGAGGTATTCCAGCGGATCGTAGAAGGTATGCGCGACTCGGGAGAACCTGGTCTCGGCTTTTATGAGACCATCAATGCCGGCAACGCCAACGATCATGTCTATGACCTCAATACGTGCAACCCATGCGGCGAGCAATTTTTGCCGGCTGGTCCGGGCAAAGACGGAATGTACTACATGGGTAATTGCAATCTTTCGTCTATGCATGCCGGTCACCTCGATTTCTGGAATCCGGACGGCACCTATAACATGTCGGCTATGAAATCCGTGGCTAAGCTGCAACAGCGCTTTATGGATAACGTAACCGACGTTAGTTGGTATCCCATTCCGGCGCAGAATATGACAGCTCGTATGGAACGCCGCAACGGCGGCGGCTTCGCGGGGATCGCTGAATTTCTGTCTCGGCTGGGGCTCGAGTTCGGCAGTCCGGAAGGTCTCGATGCAACCGAGAATCTCTTTCGCCAGTACACGAAGGCGAGCGTTGATGCTTCGGTCGAGATGGCCAAGGAGCGCGGTGTCTATCCCCTCTGGGAAGGAAGCAAGTTCCAGAAAAAGGGGCTCAGGGTGCGCAATAGTTGCATGACCAACAATGCCCCGACAGGCACTCTGGCGCAAGCGCTTCAGACGAGTTGGGGTGTCGATCCGCACAACGGCATCGTGTTCTCTCGTAAGGTGAGAAGTCGTTACGTAGACTTTCTTGCTCCCGGATTCAAAGAAATGATGGTCAAGCACAACGCCTGGCCCGAGACGGCGGAAGGTGAAAAGGAGCTTCTCAAGCGAATTCGCGACAATCACAAATCGATAAGGGGGCTCAAGGAAGTACCGCCGGCGGTGCAGAAGGCCTTTCCTATCAGGGTGGAGGTCGAGCCGGAGCGCTACATTCGACATCTCGCTGCAATTCACAAAGGAGCGTCGGATTATCCGGAAGCGTTTAATTCCGTCTCCAACACCTGCTCAATTCCTCTCGATGCCAGTGAAGATGCGGTAGCCGAGGCTACGATTCTAGCTTGGCGTCTGGAAGTAAAAGACATAACGTTTTATCCGGACGGTGCTCGGCTGAGCCAACCGGTCGAGAAAATTGCCAAAGAGGACTACGACCGCAACTCAGACCTTCTCACTATGCTCGGGCACCGCGAACGGCGTAACATCAACGTTGAGGAGACGACCGGACAGACTTACAAAGTGAGGGTCGGATCTCCCGACGGCGGATCGACGCTTCATGTCAGTCTCAATCATGAGGTAAAGCGACCAGGCGAGCTCATCGAAGTTTATGCGCGCATGGGAAAACCTGGGGCGGTCGAGGCCGGGCTTTTCGAGGCGGTTGGGCGTTTGGCATCCTCGTTCCTACAATACGCAGCCGAGTTCGGTGAGGAGGAACGTGCTAAAGCGGAGATGACGATCGTCAGGCAGCTGGTCAATATTCAGTCCGGTTACCCGGCCTTCTTCAAATTCAGCGATTCAGACAAAGCTGTAGTGGTGCAGTCTCCTTGTGATGGATTGGCAAAAGCGATTCAGCACTACAGGCGACACTATGTCGTTGGGCATGAAGGGTTGGCTGACGCTGAGGAGTCCCTTAATCAGGGTGCGCTCGAGCATTCTGTTGGTGTGCCTGAAAACAATGAGACACCTTCGATGAAACGAGGCAAGTCCTGCGGTAAGTGTGGTGGCGATGGCTTCATCCGCATCGATGGATGTGATGTCTGTCAGAGCTGCGGCTTCTCCAAATGCGGCTAGAGCATAGATAGCAGTTTTCTTCCGACTGACCGAAAGCAAGTAAAAACCGCCTTTTCACACGAGGCGGTTTTTACGCTTTAGATAAGAACAAACCGCTCCTTACGAAGCGGTTGTGAAAGTGGTTTCGCGGTGATTGTACTAAATTGGTTCTGCCCAGAAATTTTTTCCTGGTCCCGTTTTTCCTGATAAAGATTTGTCTGGATTTTATCTGACGATGACTCCTAAATCCTTCGTGGCGTACGGTCATTGAGGTTCGCGCCTCTCCAGCAAGGTTGAGGCCTTTGCTGACCAGACTTTACTGGTATTATGGTACTGCAGCCTCCAGCTGCAACTTAGTAACCAACCACAATCTGAAATTCGGCTATTTAAGCCTTCCGTGCCAAGTTACAATTGGGACGTTGACTTGCAAGAGCTCTAACGCTATGTCTGACGACGACAAATCAAACGCTTTTCCCACAAAAACGCACAAGGACTATTACTACATCCTCGGTGTCCGGCCTAATGCGACCACGCAAGAGATTATGAATGGCTACCACGAGCTTTACGAGAAGTTTGGACCACACGTAGCCGCAGCAGCTGTCGATGGTGACCATCAGGCCAGGGCCTTCAAGGACATTAAAGATGCCTATGAGGTTCTTATGAATCCAGCAGCAAGAAAAGAATACGACAAAAACAGCGATGTCTTTCGCCAGACATCTGATGTACGAGCTCTCTGGGGCAAGGTGACCAAAGATAAGAAAGCGGTTATAGACGCTCAGAAGCCCAAGGAAGAGCATGTTCAGATCCAGGCACAAGCGCTGGAGATGGAAATCGAAGTGAGCCTCAAAGAGGCTGTAAAAGGCACTCGAAAGCAGATCATCATTACTGATCCGACTCCGTGTGAACATTGCGCTGAGAAGAAGCCGTTGGAGCGAATGCAGTGCGATTTTTGCCGCGGTCTGGGCTACTTCAATGTGGATAGAACTGCCGATTTCGAGTTTCCTCCCGGCCTTTATAACGGTCTGGAGATTCGAAAGCAGGGACAGGGTCGGTGGGATCTCCGAGCGGCTAAGTACGGCGATCTGATCTTTAAGATCAAATTGCGTGATCATCCCGTTTTGAAGGTTATCGGCAAAGAGATAAAGCTGGTTGTTCCGGTAACCATTTACGAAGCAATGCTAGGGGCTGACATTCAGATACCTACCTCTACCGGCAAGGTGTCGATGAAGATTCACCCACTGACGCAGCAGGGCAGGATGTATCGACTAAAAGGGCTTGGACTGGCTGGTGCCGACATGATCGTCATCGTCGATGTTGTTATACCTAAGAAGCTCAGCGGCGAAGAGGTGAAGCTCTATCGTCGGCTGCAGGAATTGTCGATGGAACCTAATCCACGCAACCCGATGTACGAAAAGACCGAACACCTGCCGTAGCGAATTCGCGCGTACTAGCTTCGTCAATGGATCCAGGAAAGGGCGATGTACTTGTCTGACTGTGTGTAAGCGTTCTTTTGCGGACGTTTTGAGGCTGCCTTCGCTGAGGACCAGCGCAGAACATGCGGGGCAACATGTTCCGCAAAACGGCTCCTGATGGCGAGTCTTCCTGCACTAACGGGCTACGTCTTTTCTGAGTTGTAAACGTTCATCGGCGGGCGTTTTGAGGCAGCCTTCGCTGAGGTCGGACGGCGTAACGTTAGGCATAAAATGTTCTGCAAAACGGCTCCTGATGGTGAGTCTTCCGGCACTAACGGGCTTTGGTACAAATGCGGAGTGGTCTAAATCGGCTTCTAGAGTCGGTCTTGGAGAAATTCTGTGGTGTCCAATCAACACGCGAAATTGTAAAGTTGCTGGTCGATTTGAAGGCGCTGTATGTGGCGGAGTCGGCTTGACATCAGGGATCTGCACACTGAACTCTTGACAACAAGTCCTTAATAATTCGCGTGAGCTAGGAGTGGCTTGCGAAAGCGGATTGGAGCCTATTGGAAACCTTTACTGAATAGATGTCAAAGGTGGTCGTCATGAGGTTTCTCAGCCCCGCTAATTGTCTGATCGGACAGGCAGCGATCGAGCTTTTGATAATTTTCGGGATGTCAAGCATTGAGTGTAAACCCGCAAACCTCTGTCAGGTGAGGATCTGGAGATTTGAAGTTGCACGAGAAACCTGCGAGATGATGCGTCAGCGCTATTAGAGTGGGCTAATATCACCATTTATTACTGATTTCTTCATTGTTTGACCTTCTCGCAGTTTCTTAAGTTCTAACTGTCTTCTGTCCCTTTGCTGCGTTCGGTGTCTCCTTCCAACCCAGAACAAATTCCCTGTTCAATCTTTTGAACCCTTGCTCCGGCAAGTGAGGGTGTTCACATCGAGACGGGCGCTGTCACAGGCACTCTTCTCACACAAGCATTCTTGCCTCCGAAAGAGGCTCTGTAACCATCTCGCGGCTGAGTTGCATTTCGCGCTCAGGCGAGTTCTTTACCTTAGCCTCGCACAACAGAGGCGAGAAGGAGCAACAATCCTATGCGTAAGTCAACACACGCGTCTTCGATCGACGACGCTGCGGTGAAGATTGCCAAGCGCACGGGCGTCGATGTCGATGAGATCCGTCATCGCATCATCCACGAGATCACGTCTCGTAACGCCAACAAGGGCCTTGGCTACCTCTCGTATGCTGGTATCCTGCCCATCGACTTGCCCGACGGTACTCGCATCGTCGTCATTCCGGACGTTCACGTCCCGGCGCACGACAAGCTGACCCTCTGGGCGATCAAGGCATTCCTCAAGGACTACCAGCCGCACATCCTGATCTTCATCGGCGACGTCGCCGATGTGTTCGGTCTCTCCCGTTGGGCGAAGCCGCCGCGCGTCGCCGTCAACCAACAGGGTGAGATCGACGAAACCCGCCGACTGATGGACGCGCTCATCGAGATCTCCGGCTGCATCCATGTGTTCTACATCATGGGCAACCACGAGGACCGGATGATGCGCTACCAGAGCGACCCGGCTCCGCACGTGGGCGGCGTGCTGGACTTCGAGACTCGCGAGCCGATTCTGGCCTTCCACGGCCTGTTGGGCTACGGTCCGAATGACCCGATCACGTTCATCTACGACCAGGCAGAGCGTGGTGGCTTTGGTGGTGCGCTGCTCCTCAACGGAGACATGAACCTCCATCACGGCCGCATCGTTCGTCCCAAGCCCGCTGCCAGCCCCCGTGCTGACGCGGACGAGACGGGCCGTTCGACCACCACCGGTCACACGCACCGCGTGGGCATGACCGTGCGTCAGACGACGAAGGGTGAGATTCGGGCTATCGAGCTCGGTCACCTGGTTGACGTCACGCACCCGTACATGTCGTACGCCAACCTGACCAACAACTGGCACGAGGCGCTCGGCGTAGGTCGAGTTGTCGGCGGCAGGATTCACCTGCAGCCAGTTCCCATCAAGCAAGTCCTCGTCGACGGTCGGCCGAAGATGGCCTTTACCTACGGTGGTAAAGTCTATCGTTCGCCGAACCGCTAAGACGACTACCCAAGGAGATCATGAACATGCGTTCAAAGACCACTGCGGGTCGGCTTGCGCGCGCGAATAGCGCAGCGAACTGGCCGCCGCGAAGTGTTTTGACTGTGAGCGACCCCGACTTCCGTTGGGAGCGCACAGTTGCCCTCGACCTGCACAACACGCTGGTCGACTGGTTGACGCCGTTTGCGGAATTCTGCAACCTGCACTTCGGGCACGCCATCGACCCGAAGCTCTCGGCGTTTTACCACATGCAGATGGATCCGGACAACGCCCTCACGGGGAAGGAGTTCCTCAACGCCTTCGTCTCGTTCGCTCGGCGCTCGAAGGGCGGCTACGCTGACGTGAAGCCTTACCCGGAGACGCTGGCCACGATCAAGGCCATCAAGGAAGCGGGCATCAAGGTCGAGGTCTGGAGCTGGGTTCCCGGTGCGTCTGAGATGCGCATCGACAACAA
>CAYQKX010000098.1:0-23357 GCA_964418155.1 uncultured Candidatus Obscuribacterales bacterium
TATCTCGAAAACGATCTACTGGAATCGCAGGACGGCGCGAGACATCGACACGCCTGGCGTAAATGCCTGATGGTGTGTCACTCGAACCAGACTTGATGAGCATTTTCAAAGGCGCTTCGATAACCATTTTTCGTCCATCAAATGGTTTTGTGCCGGCCGCCCGATCTTCGGCAAAGGCAGATTGCGAGTTGGTAAGGCAGAAGGTCAGAAGAAGCAATGTAACAGGCGACTGAACTCGCCCGGAGGGCGCAAATAATTGAATATTCAAGGGCTTTCTCCAAAATCATGAGCGCGATTGGTATCTCCATTTTGTTGTAATGGCCGGCAATTCGTCCTGGTAAAAACCCTGAAATTGAAACGCTATTACTACGGTTATTTCCTTCTCAAGCTTAGATATGTCGTAATATTCCCCTTCCAATTCACCTCTTTACAAGTTATCTTGTGGACGTTATCTCAGATTCAACGAGAGCTGTTCGAGGAACTGCAAACCATGCACCCATTCTGGATTCAAAAAATTGAAGAAGCACGCAGGACTTCAGTCATCCAGTTCTGGACGGTTTCTTTCCTGGTTATCGTTCTACCGATTCTTCTCGTTATGAAAAGCGACGGCTACATGATTCTGGGTGTCGGCTGTTTCATCGCTGCCTTTCTGCGAATCTACTGGACCGGCGAGACAATGGCCGACCGTATGGCCAAGGCCGAATCCACTCCAAAGCCAGTCGAGACCAGCCCAGTCATGCAAGCAACGCCGGGTCAGTCAGGGATGCCGTCGTTCGCATCGAGTCACTCCCAGTCACCAGCTGGTCAGACAGTGCTCGCTCCACAGCTCGGGAACCCTCACACCAATAACACCGACGGCATCCCGTCCGAACCACCCGAATTGGGCGGACCGGTCGCCGCTGACAGCTTCTTCACGTCATCAATAGAGCCGGGGCAACCACTGACGCCCCAGCGTCCACAGACAAAGCCTAAATCGACCGTGGAGGCGAGCGCAGAAGCGCCACCACCACCAACTCTAGTGCCAGTCGGCTCGAACTCCGGAAAACCGCCTGGACACTTCCACGATTTCGCATCCTGACGCCAACAACGTCCTATTCGTCTTCCACCGCGTTAACGCACACTGCGGCTCGACCATCCGAGAACGGCAGTCCATCTGCGTATTTCGGTTTTATCACCAGCTTCCCGCGCTTGCTGATGTATCCGTATTTCATATTCATTTTCACAAGAGCGCGACCTTCAGAAAAGCTTTGCGCATCGTCAAAGCGAGGTTTTATAACCGTCTCGCCTTTGTCGTCGACATAGCCCCATTTCCCTTGCTGGTCCACCGGGGCAAGCCCTTCCGTGAATGCGCCTTTCGCACTCAATTCGACGCGCTCCTGGAAATTTCCGTTTGTGTCAGTATAACCGTACTTACCGCCTTTCTGTACGATTGCAACACCATCAACAAAAGGCTCTGCAGTAGCGAAAGACGGAAGAATCTTCATTGCGCCCTTGGTATCGATGAACCCCCACTGCTTGAGGATGCCCTTATCGTAACTTTCCTCGATTATAAAAACGGGAGCTAGCGGATCTCTTGCGCCAAAAGGCTTGGCATCAACGAATTTCAAATCGATCGCCATGTTGCCGGTTTTATCGACATAACCCCAGAGCTTGTCCTTCTTCACCGGTGCTAGTCCGCTAGCAAACTCCTTAGCATCGTCATACTCGGCGTTGATTACGACCTTACCGGTGGTGTCGATGTAGCCCCATTTCCAATTGTCGGAGCGCGCCGGTGCCATGCCATCATGGAAGGACCCCGCTTCAGCAAATTGAGCAGGAATGGCTACAGCGCCGGTTTTGTCGATAAATCCCCACTTACCGTTCTCCTTGACCGCAGCTAGACCCTCAGAATACGACAGTGCTTTCGTATATTTAGGCTCGATTAAAACGCCACCCTTCCAATCGATGTATCCCCACTTCATGCCGGCATCGGCAGAGCTGGTCTGTTGTTCTTCCTCGCTCAGATCCGGCGACGGGGCTTCGGAGGCGGCGCACCCCGCGAGGAGCAGCGTGATCAAAATTGCCAGCGTAGTGAATAGCAGTTGCATGCGAAATTATCAGACAAGGAAATCCGGAGCTTTCTAGATTATGGCAAATCTACAGAGATAAAGGGAAGAAACACCTGGGAGAAACACCGATATAGGACACAATTAGACCGAGTCGAGTTCGCTCTTGATCTCTTCTGCTTTGCCCTTGTCGCCAGTTGCCTCGAAGTACCTCACATAGGTCGACAAAACCTGAACCTTGACCTCTCGTGGAATCGCCTTGGTCGATTTTTCCGAACGGAGGATCTGGTTGGCTTCGTACAACAGTGGCGCCGCCTTGTCGAGTTTCTTATCTTTGAGGTAGGTATCGGCAAGCAGTCCAAGCAAAGCGCAAGTATTACTTCCATTTAGCCCATAGAATGTCTGACTGATTGAGAGCGCTTGCTCGAGGCTCCGTGTCGCTTCAGGAAGATTCCGTTGTTCGCGAAAATAAGAACCGATTAGACGCAGATCCTCGATAACTCCCTTTTTCTTACCTGTGCTTTTGTCGACCAACTCGGCCACTTTGTAGAGCTCGAGCGAATCACCGGCTCTGCTGTTCTGTTCGTAGATTGTCCGCAGTTTTTCGAGAACAGATAGGACGACAAATTGCTCACGGGCCGGCGAGCGATACATTAATGCAAGAGCCCGCTTATATAGCCCCTCCGCTGATTTAAACCCTTCTTGATTTTGGGACTGTTTCGCTTGATGCGATTGTATGTCGGCAAGATCAACATAGGCCCGAGCAAGAAGAAGAACCTGACTATCAGCGCCTTCTTTCAATAACTCCTCGGCCTGATTCAGATCATTCGTAGCATCCGAGAACTTTTGATTCTTGATTTTGGCTTCTCCCAGCAAGATATGACACCGAGCCTCTTCCAAATCATCGGACTCTTTCATCACATCCATGGACGCTAACGCTGTACTAGCAATGCTCGCAGCGGCAGAGGGCTTGCCACGCGAGAGATCGACTTCGGCTACCTGACACTTCGTTACTGCCGCCTGCGCACTAGACGATCGAAAGGCATTACGGGCGATGCTCAATGCTTTCAATGCATTCGTGCGAGCATCCTCGTAATTACCCATGCGGCGTTGCACCTCTGATAGCGCCTCGAGCGTTCGTATCAATCCCGTACTCTCGCCACCAGCAATGGTGGTTCTATTTTCCACCGCATCAAGCAGTTGTCGTTCTATGTCATCATACTTCTCGTCAAGATTGTCCTTTAGTCTAAGGAGCGCGAGGTTGTCGACCAGAGCGGCTACGACGAGGCTCTTTGCTCCGAGCGATTGCTTGGCGAATTGCAGCGTTCGATTCAGCAAAGATTTTGCATCGGCGTATCGCCTGCTGTCACTATAAACCTGGGCAAGATCACACAGTTGAAAACAGTAATCCTCTATCTTCTCTACATCTTCCTCGCTTTCGAGATCGGATGCCTTTAGCTTTGCAAAGGTGGTTCTTTCATTCTTCGCGATCAATTTAACTTTGCCTTCATTGATTTGATCGATTCTCGCGTTTAGCTTTTCCGCATCTTTAATTCGCCCACGAATTCTATCGAGATCAATCACATTGGTTAGAGCCGGAACTAGCCACTCGTGACGCTCTTCATCCGCAACTCGCAACGCGCTGCGCGCTTCCTGATCGGCAGTTTCGTATTCGCCCGCATTGAATGCTTTGCGATACTCGGCGATAGCGTGGTTGAATCGTTGGTCAGCCGGAATGATAATCTGGCGAATACGATCATGAAAGACCGCACCGACCAAAACCAGCACAACGGCAGTCACAGCGGCAGCGACTGCGGCAGGGATGCCCTTGCTCTTAGCGGCGCGCTCCTTGATCCGGCGCTGATTGAACGACTCGGCCAGTTGGCTCAAGCCTGATTTGACACTGTAGCTACCGACCTGTTCCAATGCCTTTCTCAGTTCGATCATTGTTTGATAGCGATGGCGCGGGTTCTTCGCCATACACTTGAAGATGATAAATTCGAATTGTGTTCCGCCTTTGAACTCGGGTCGCACATCGCCGAGTGGAGCAGGTCGATCGTTCGTTTGCATGTGAAACGTCTCGTAGACATTGCCGCCAATCAGAGGAGGTCGTCCCGTAAGCGCTTCATACATCAAACATCCCAGAGAATAGATGTCGCTGCGATGATCGATTGGCTTAGCCATGCACTGCTCTGGGCTCATGTATAGCGGACTTCCGACGATCTCTCCGGTTTGAGTAAGACCAAGCTGAGTCTCTTCGTCTCGAGGCATGAGTTTCGCGATTCCAAAGTCAAGAACCTTCACAAAATCGACGTCGCTATCTTTCTCGACTAGAGCAATATTACTTGGTTTTAGATCTCGATGAACAATCCCCTGAGAATGAGCATGGTCAAGTGCAGAACAAATTTCCGAGAATACTTTGATTGCACGCCTTACGGTGAGACGACCCGAGTCCGCCAAGAGCTCCGACAAATTTCGACCCTCGTGATACTCCATCACAAGACAATAGCGACTGGTTTCGTCCGTGAAAAAGTCGTAGGTTTTGACGATATGGTCGTGTCGGAGATTGCGATAAGTCTTAGCCTCCTGCTCGAATCGTTGGACTCGAGTGGTATCAGAAAGCAGTTCGGCATGCAGGATTTTGAGTGCAACGGTCTTACCGGTGGACATATCGAGAGCCTTGTACACCGTGCTCATGCCACCGCGACCAAGATAAGCGACCACCTGATATCGATTTTTGATGATCGCGCCGATTCCTATCGCATTGGAATTGCGCTTCGAATCGTCCTTCAACTCTTGGCTTTCAAGCGCCATCGCGACCGCTGGAAACCTATCCGTTCTGTGGAAACTTTTGGTGACCTCGCGTGCTGTTCAATATCGGCACACTAAAACAAATACCAAAAGTACATATTTAATCTTCCACGATATAGGACATTTTAGCCAAGCGACAGCTCGGTTTTATCCCGTACTCTGAAGTCCCTCGGCCACGCCATTGATCGCCATCAATACCGTATCCAATAACGGGTCTAATGTGGCGGATAAACCCGGAGCTGCTTCTGTTTCATCGCCTTTAGACTTGATACTTTTCCGCAACTCCTGGATGTACCGAACTTGCAGATAGCTCAGAGGATCGACATAGGGATTGCGTAAATCGATGGAACGCCGGAGATATTCTGTCTTTTCAAGCAGCACCTCCTGCCCGGTAATTGTCAGGATCGCCTCTCGAGTGCGAACGTGCTCCTCCTTGATGCGACCAAGAATGTGTTCGAGGACTCGACGGTCCTCAACCAGATTGTCGGCATAGTACGAAGCGATGTTGATATCGGAAATTGAAAGGGCAGTTTCGACCTTGCTAACCAATCCGGAGAAGAATGGCCATTGCTGGTAGAGCTCGCAAAGTAACTTCTGGCGCTCCTTTCCATGTGATTCGAGCTGCCCTTTGATAGCAGATCCAAAACCATACCAGCCAGGCAATAAGAAGCGGCTCTGCGTCCAGGCGAATACCCACGGAATCGCGCGAAGGTCCTGAATCGACGAACTGCCCCTGGTTCTTCGAGTCGGTCGAGAGCCCAGGCGCAGCCTCGCTATCTCGTTAATAGGAGTGGCTTGTTGAAAGAACGTGAGAAAATCAGGATCATCGAACACGAGTGATCGATAGAATCGATAAGAGGCATCGGAAATCTCCTGCATCACGTCGAGCCATTCCGGCTCATCGATTCCTTCTTTGCGCTTATCGGACTCGCTCAGACTAGATTCGATAACTGCGCAGGCCAGGCGTTCGAAGTTGCGTACCGCAATTCCATGAAGCGAATACTTGGAGCTTATAACTTCGCCCTGTTCGGTAATCTTTATTCGTCCGGAGACCGTTCCCGGTGGCTGCGCAAGAATGGCTCTGTGGGTTGGTCCTCCACCACGACCGATCGTGCCGCCCCGTCCGTGAAAGAGTCTAAGCTTCACTCCTCGTGAATCAGCCAGCTCGACAAGCCGTTTCTGAGCCTTATACAGCTCCCAGTTGGAGGTGACAATGCCACCATCCTTGCCACTATCTGAATAGCCAATCATTATTTCTTGGAGATTTCCGCGCGCCTCTAAATAAGATTTATAGACCGGCAATGACAAAAGTCTCGCTAGAAGCTCCGGTGCATCTTTCAGATCGCCTATCGTCTCGAAGAGCGGGACGATGCTTACGGTTCTTCCTGGGTAATTTTCTTTGTCGAGAAAACCGGCTTCCTTGGCAAAAAGCAGGATTGAGAATAAATCGCTGACAGACTTGGTCATACTCACGATGTAGGTATCAACAGCGCTGACACCGTGGTGGTCCTGGCATTTTGCCATCGTGCGAAATGTCTCTATGGTCTCGTTCGTATTGGCGCTGAATCGTAATTCATGAGGGAAGAGCGGGCGAGTCGAAGCGATCTCTCCTGCAAGCCAATCCAGCTTTCTCTCTTCATCCATCGCGGCATAGCCACCTTCGACGATACCGAGCTTTTTCGTAACTTCGTCGAGCGCGCTGGTGTGCCTGTCGCTATGCTGCCTGATATCGAGCTTAGCGAGGTGAAATCCAAATATATTCACCATGGAAACCAGTCGCTCTAAGCCCCTGGTCGAATGTGAAAAATTGGATTGAACAAGCGACTGCCTGATCAAATCAAGATCACTCAGCAGTTCGTCCGGTCCGGCATAACCGCCAGGTTGTTCGTTAAGAGTAAGTTCGAGCTTCTCTCTGATGAAGAGCAGCTTCAGCCGATAGGGCTCAAATCCATAGCGCGGGCCGAATCGGGAATCTATATGGGGATAAATCTGCCCATCGATGAGCAAAGAGGCATTGAGCTCTCTAGAGGAGGGCAGTACGTTGCTCGAATGTGAAAGTTGATTGAATAGCGTTTCGAGCTCTTTGAGATAACGCTTCAGAATAACCCTTCGTTGATAGCTCAACGCCTCAACCGTGACATCCGGAGTCACAAATGGATTACCGTCACGGTCACCACCGATCCAACTTCCGAAGGTGGCAAAGGTTCTTCTCCTGATACCGGTATCGTCGGTAACACCAACACCCAATTGCTGTTCCAAAGCCTCGCATTTCTGCTCGATCTGTTGATGAACGTTCAAAATCGCATCTATTACGACAGTCTCGAAGAGGTAGAGACCATATCGAACTTCATCCATCACCGATGGTTTGAAATAAATAATATGGTCGGATAGCCACAATGATTCAACGACATTACGCAAACCCTCTTCGATTTCGCGCCTGGCATCGTGAGTCAAAGGAGGATGATCCCTTCTATGAAGATAGCCGGCCATCTCCAACTGCTTCAGCAGAATCGTACGCCTTGTAATCTCAGTTGGATGGGCGGTGAATACAACCTCGATGTCGAGATTGTCGAGAGTGGCAAGGAGCTTACCATCTTCGATCCCCCTGTCGGATATCTTCGCGAAAAGCTCGTTGACGGAGTCCGGTCTGACCGTATCAGGCGAGTTCGATTCCATAATAGCTTGTCGTCTCAAGCGATGATTTTGCTCGGCAATATTTATCAAGTCGAAGTAGCAGAGGAATGCTTTGATTACTTTGTTAGCCGTTGTCTGATCCAAACTGTCGATCAACTCCGACAACTCTTTCCGCAGACGACGACCTTCTTCGTCATTGTCGCGAAGGAAATGAAGGGCTTTGCAAATCCTTCTGAAATCCTCGACTTTGGCAAGGACTTCTTCGCCTTCGAGACGTCTGATCGTATCTCCCAATATAAAGCCAAGCATTTTTACATCATCACGCAACGGCTTGTTGCGTTCCGACAAGTCCTGCCTCAATTCTTGAGCCTTCACTATCTAAGCCCTTTCTTTCGTTGAACCTTTTCCCAATTTCGTAACGCCAGGACTCCTTTGTCGAACTCGGCGGCATTACTGTAATAGTTGTGTGCCCCATCCGCACGGTCGGGATTGCGAACATAGTACAAGTAATTGGTCGCCGCCGGATGGACAGCGGCGAACAACGAGCTCAGACCGGGATTGCTCACTGGGCCGGGCGGTAGCCCCTTATACTTTCTCGTGTTATACAGTGAATCGCGTTCCAGATCACTCTGATAGACCTTTCCATCGTCGCGCCATTTACCCGCCATTTTCGAAGCATAAACGATGGTCGAATCCATACTCAGCCGCATACCAAGCCGAATTCGGTTGTACACCACGGATGCTACCACTGGTCTTTCTTGACTGAGCTTTGCTTCCGTTTCTATTATCGACGCCACCGTGACTATTTGATGCAAGGGCAGACCGGTGGACGGAACATCTTTTTCAATTTGATCAGCATAGACAGAGCGGAATCGCTTCACCATCTGCGATACCATGCTTTTCGCGGTGGTATCGGACTCAACAAAGTACGTATCAGGAAAGAGATAGCCTTCGAGATTGGTGGCACTCGGATCTAGGTCAGAGATTCCGCTCGTATCATCGAGAAGAGCAAGCGCTTCGGCATCGGAGTGCAGATTGAACAGCGGAACAGCCTTAAGCGCTTTTGCAACATCGAACCTCGTCCATCCTTCGATGACGGTGAGTTTGTCTTGCGGCGAGCCACCTTTCTGCAAGATGTCCAGCACCTCCATAGGAGAAACAGGAGTCGGGAAAACGTAATTGCCGGCCTTCAGTACAGTCTGCCCGCGTTTAACCCTGAGATAGAATCGCAAGGGGAAATCATCTTTGATGATCCCGTTTTCCTTAAGCTTCCCGAGTATTACCTCGGTAGAAGCGCCCTTTTCAATCACCACATTCGATTGGCTTTTTTCATGAATAACCGGAGTGTTCAGTTGCTTCCAAAGATAAAACGCTCCGCCACCACCAGCGGTGATCGACAAAAGAACTAGTACGACAAGTAAGATCAGAATACGCATTCGGAAACCAAATATTCTCGCGAACCGATGTCACTGGGTTGAACCTGACTGCCGCGGGATCTTGGACCGCTTTAGCCCGTATTCCGGGCAGTTGAGCAATGTCCGGCAACCAAGGCAACCAGGACCCATTATATGATTAAACGCCTCGAGGTAGCGCAACTCGCCATTGTCCGTCAATTCTCTTGAATAGCAGCGTGGTGGTGACCAGTCTTTGTTTTGCACTCATTTTGGATGACGCCGATTTAGCCGATTTTTTAGGCCCAGATGGGACTTCAGCCAGCATCGTGTCTACGTTGACGTCAACTTCATTGCTCTCCATCATCGGCTTTCGATCCTTGCGAAGAGCTTTGATCTTGTCATCTTCCTGCTCCAGCATTATTTCATTGCTATCGAAGGACCCCATTTTGACGTCTTTTCGCTTCAACAGGACAATTTCCTTTTCGAGGACTTTGCTGAAGAACTCGGCGCCCTCAGGGAAGATTCGCTTCTCTTGTGTGAGAGCTGGTTGGTAAAGTGCTCTCAGCTTGGATGGGTTCTTCTTCTTCAAGGCCGCATAATAGGACTCCACAAGTCCAAACAGCTTCTGGCGGTCATCTTGTGTAAGCTCGATCTTTTCAGGCGGCTCCGGAGCTGGGTCTACATTGAAAACCAATTCTTTCTCGTCTTCCGCTCCGTTGCTAGCATTAGGCTCCAGGGCCATTCGCAAGACTTCGTGCTTCTCGGGTCCATCTTTCCGTCTTTCAACAATCGTGATCAACCCCTCTTTGTCATGACTTACGAACTTGACCTTCATATCGTTAAGCCCGGACTTTACTGCCTTTGTGATGTTAATCGGCATAGTCAATGAGATAACCGACCCGCCGAGAACATTGACGCCGTTGATGAGCACATGCCTCACCGGCATACCCTTTCCATTGACGTGAAGGAAGTAGTACTCTCGAGCCTGATTGGCCGCGCCGGACGATGCTGACTTATCTTCGTCAGCCAGAGAAGGTAAAGCGGTGAATGGCGAGGTAGCCATTGCCAAGATAAAGATGGCTGTCAAAATCTTTCTCACCGGCGCAAGTCCTCCAAGTGCAACAGGGAAAGCTTACCACCCCCGACTCTTGCAGTTCTTGGTGGTACAGCTTAAGTTAGTAGGGAACCGCCTGACTTAGAAGGCGTCAGAACATTTGTGAGAAGACTTCCATTGACATGCTCTAAATCGCTTTATGTAGTGGCAACCTTGGCACTAGCCTCGATGTGCGCGTTTATTATGCCAGAGAATGGTAACTGTGCTGAGAAGACCAGACTACGGACAGCAAAGGCGCAATCCCCGTCTACAGCCGAGAAAGCTGCTCAGACAACGGCGCGAGCCGCGCCTGCACCTGCGCCTGACAGACGGTTACGCCTCAACCGCCCATTGCCAGACCAATCACAACCGGAAAGCCTGGAAGGCACCTCTGACCAGAATTCTAAAGCCGGTGCGACTACCGTGTCATTGTCGGGTGCAGTGACACGACTTGATGGCTCGGCAAGCGCAGCCGGCGAACAGCGGCCGCCGCTCACAGGGAAAGTCGATTCAATAATTCCAACCTTATCCGAGGGCGTTCCGCGCAGCGAGTCAATTCCACCGGCTACTTTTCGCGGTTGGCTTGAATCGACACATCCAAAGTTCGCACTGAGCGCTCAAAACACCCCTGAAGACTCGGTGGTCGTCATAAAAGGTCAGTGGGACAACTCATCAAAAACATTGACGAAGCTTCAAATTCCTCATACACGCATCGGCGGCGGGAAGGTTGCCGCCTTCCCTTTCGAATCAACAAAAGTAGTAATAGTCGACTGCCCAGGCGACCTCCCGAGAGCTGCCTGTCAAAAGCTACGCAACTTCGTAATCCGAGGCGGATACTTGCTCTCCACGGACTGGGCCCTGGACAATTTCACCGGTCCAGTATTCAACGACTATATACAATGGAATAAAGGAATGAATCGACGCGACATAGTGGATGCCACCGTATCTGATACCGATCCCGTTCTCTTCGCGAGAACCGTCAGTAATGCGCACTGGAAACTTGACCAAGACAGTCACCTTATACATGTAGTCAATCGAGACGCAGTGCGCATCCTGGCTCAAAGCCGAGAGTTGGTTCAAGATGATCCGGACAAAGCCGGAATATTGGCCGTTATGTTTCCATTTGGTAGAGGCTACGTCCTCCACATGACCGGACACTTTGACAACAACAGCAAATTGCCGCTGAGCAACTTCCTACCCGATCCGGCTCCGGTGATAAAGATAAGTCTTAGACAGGCTTTAGCTACCAACTTTGTGGTGGCTGGGTTGACTCAAACTCCTATTGCCACCAACCATCGCAAATAAGCCTCGCGTGGTTTCACTTACTTGATTTTCAAAGGCGGGTTGTGCAGGACGCCAATCATGCGGACTGGACTTACCAACCACCCATCATCCGGCGCATACCGACGCCCATGTAAGGGTTGTTGTATCCCATTCCTCCCATGCCTCCCATTCCTGGCATCATGGGTGCCGGCGCATAGAATCTCATTCTTCCACCTGCAGCTTTGTTCATCAAATAAATGCTCGCCGCGGGCGCTGCTACTTTGCCTGCGCCTCCAACAAACTTTCCAAGCATTCCTGCTGCGCCCTTGATCATGGCACCACCTTTGCTGCCACCACTTGGCTGATCGCTGACGGAATTGTCATCAGGAGATCCGGTATCCGGCAGGTCGCTCGCGGTCGGAGTGTTGTTACCCTGGTTGAGAAATGAGCCTGGTGTCTGTTGTTGGTCAGACTGGCTCGCACCGCCCGAGGCAGGCCAGCCGCCGCCTGCGGTCGATTGCTGAGCTTGTCCATAGTATGTCGGCGGTGCTGGCATCTGACCGTATTGCGCGTATTGCTGCTGCAACTGTGGCTGCGACTGCGCATACTGCTGCTGGCTGTATTGTTGTTGGTTGTACTGTAGCTGCGGCTGGCCCCCATATTGCTGTTGTTGCATGTTGGGGTCCTGATAACCGTAGTTAGGCGAGGTTTGAGGCAATCCGTTGAATTGTTGGTAGCCTTGCTGCGGATAGCCGCCTGGCTGCTGTCCATATCCCTGATTGGGATCGTAGCCCTGCGCTGCAGCGGGCAAGATGCATGCAAGCAATAGAATTGCCTGAGCAATAAAGTGATTTATGCTTCGCATATAACGACTTTCTCGTTTAGTAATACGCAAAGCATAGTTGTACAAATAATGGATGTCAATAGTATTAAAGAGCGTTTTATATGCTAACTTCGACGTCTTCGGATTTTTTTCTGTGAGGACCTTAGCGATGTCGCCGACAGCGGATACCTTGAAAGCACTGTCAGAATCAGAGTGGATGGTTGACAAGGCAAAGCAATATCTAAAGCAAGGGAAATTCGACGTAGCTGAAGATCTGCTGTCACAGGCGGTGACAAAACGACAGCAAGCAGTCGGTGCAGAAGAAGCTGGAGTCGCTGATTTGCTCGACCAGATAGGAGAAGTCAAGGTCGAACTCAACAAATTCAAAGAAGCTCACGAATGCTTCAGCACGGCAATCAAGATCTATGAAAAAACTTTTTATCCTCAGCATTACAAACTCGGTCCTGTTCTGAGCCACCAGGCGACTTGCTATATACGCGAGGGCAGTTTTGAACCAGCGCTCGATCTTTGCACACGCGCTCTCGACATTTTCACAAAGACTCTATCCGGCGAGCATAGACTCGCTCTGGAAGCCGCATACAAGTTGGCGACAATTCAGCGACACTTAGGTCAATCAGCAGAAGCGCTCAAAACAATTACGAAAATCAAGAAGAATGTAGACACACCGTTAGGGCCGATGGAGGAATTTTCCTTCCTGGAAGCGCTCCTTCAGGAAGACGAGAAGAAGCCGGATCTCGCTCAAAAAGCCTACCTAGATGCAATTCACGTTTTCAAACAAAGAAGAAGCTACAAGAGGCTCGGTCAGTGCATGCAACGCTATTCCGAGTTTCTTAAACAGCAAGGAAAAGCAGACGAAGCAAGAAGAACTGCAGATCAGGCCCAGCAATATAAAGCATTGGGTGAAACGCAGTCACGCTCAGATGACATTTTCCCAGCTACGTTGCTGCGCGCATAGTTGTTACTGACACAATTACTCAGAACGGCTGAGCATCACCGTCTAGATTGCTGCGAGCAGCCGAGCACGATACTGACTGTAATACCACGCTACCGATTACTGATTTAAACCTTCGGGAAATTCGGCACTAGCAGTGGTGTTAAATGTTAGTGTCGCGGGTAGTCCCAGCCCTGGCACCGATCCAATGAAGGGCAGATTGCTCAGGTTCATGAACGGTCCGACGTCGTAGGTTGCTTCGACCTTATATTCATACGTGCTGGTATCTGGAGTAGCCAGCGATCCTAATGGCACATTCTTCGAATGATTAGTCACCGTGCCGCTGTTGATGTCGACGGAAACGACACTCAGATCAACACCACTTCCGTTGTAGCCGCCATTTTTCACCAGTTTTGCAAACTTGCCAAAGCCGGACTGAACAAAAGTATCGCTTTCTGTTTGAACGACGGCAAGCGCTTCAGAAAAAGTATTCTGAGTTGAGGCTCGACTAGCACATTGTTTGGCGCAGAGGTAGCCAGTGCCGTAACCGGCGGCAAACATAATCAAGTTGATCAAAGGAAACAAAATAACCAGGAAGAAAACGATCATAGCCGGCGCGAACTCTGCAGTTGCATGTCCGGTGCCGAACTGGTTACGTGGTCCTCTCGATTTAGTTCTGAGTACGTTCATACAGCAATTTTAGTAAAGCCGCCCTTATAGATCTATACCACATCGATGCCGGTAACATGGGCAGGACGCACGATGTTTTTCAACCAAAAACGCCCTTTCTCCGATCAACACACAAATCGATCACGATTTTCCAGAAGTTGACGGAAGGAAGTACCACTTGGCCGACTTAAGGTTTCTTGGACCCAGCAGCGCCAGTCATGGCGCATTGCTCGTACGCCTTCTTACGCTCGTCGGCGGCTCTGTCTCGCCAGGATTGTGCCTCGGCAGTTTCTTTTTTCTGCTGCAACAAATCAGCGTAGCTGCCATAGTACTCAGACAATTGATCGGGCGTTATCGACTTGCATTTCTCTGCTAACTTCAAAGCCTTGCTCAAGTTCTCCTCTGCACCAACGAACTCACTCCGGTCTCGTTGCCACTGCCCGAGGTGAAGCATCGCTCTGATGTATTGAGGATCGTTACCAGGATCGATCCTCGACAACTCATCATGCTTCTCTCGAATATTTTTGATGTTTTGATAGAGATTCTGCTGACCGATTTCATCCACTCTGTCCTGATTGAGAAGGCAGTCGGCTCGTTGCTCGTTGATATCAGCCAGTCCCACAAAAAACGGACCGTACAGTTCTTTCAAGAGCTTCTCAGACTGTTTCAAAACCTCGTCCTCAAGGCTGTACGCATATGTGGCATCCAGACGACGTGCCGTCTCGACGATACGCTGAACGCTACCAGACCAATTCAACCGAGGCTCACCTCTGTGAGTCTCGATTAATTGCCCCTGGCTCTTAAGTTGATCGACGTATTTTTGAGCATCGGAAATATCACCAAGTAACTGACGCCCACGATTCTGCCAACGGACCCGATCGAGCTCTACCAACTCTTTGACAATTTCCTCCTGCTTGGCTGCATCTCCAGATGCAACCGAAGCCTCAGCCTGTTTGGTCAGACTTGTAATGACAAAGTCATAGTTGATGTTCTTCGACTTCCTCCCCCCGCCCATGTTGTACGCGGCATCGACAGCCTCATCGAGAACAGATCGCGCAATTCCAGGCCACTTTAGCTGCATGAACTTGTCGCTCAACCATATTTCGAACTGCCAGACCATTTTTTGAATGGGAGAACCTGGATCGTCGGACGTCACAAAGGGATACCAGGCTAGAAGTCCGATCAGCATCACATATGCGATACCAAATCCGGTGGCAAGCAATCTGCTGCTGATACGCGATTTGTATCGCTTTGTCTTACGTGGCGTCTTGCCCTTGGCTGGAAGTCCCTGAGCCGACTGCGTGGAGATCATGTCCTCCAGTCGCATTACGACTGTTCCTGTCTGTGACACTCGCTTAACGCCATTGGGCAGTGGCAGCGCTTCCAACACGGCGGACGTAGTTTGAAATCGTTTTTTCGGACTCTTCTGCAGGCACGTAAGAATTAGATCTTCGAGATCTTTCGGAATGTTTGCCTGAGCATCTATTTGCTTGAACGGCGGTGGGTCGTCATTGACATGCATCGACATCGTTTCGACCGCATTCTGCCCGAGAAAAGGCGGAGCACCGACAAGGACCTCGAACATCACACAACCCAGGGAATAGATATCAGACCTCAGATCCAAGGGCTGCCCAGAACATTGCTCGGGACTCATGTAGATAGGGCTTCCGAAGACTTCGCCGGTCTGTGTGAGGTGTTGCGATTCGCCACCATCTTGAGGGACGATCTTGGCGATGCCGAAATCAACAATTTTGACTTGTACAGTACCGTCCTCATCAACCGCCAATACCAGGTTTCTCGGTTTTAAATCTCTGTGAATTACACCCTTCCGATGGGCATGACAGAGCCCTTTCAAAACCTGACGAAAAATATCGAGCGCTTCTTCCGCAGGAACGGAGCCGGTTCTATCAAGCAAATCTCCGAGCGAAGGTCCTTCCAGATAATCCATAACGAGAAAGGCCAGACCATCTTCGGTCACGCCGAAATCGAAAACCGTGATTATGTTGGCATGAGACAAGCTGGCCGCGGCTTTTGCCTCTTGTTGGAAGCGCTGCACGCTGATTGGATCCGACACGAGGTGATTGTGGAGCAGCTTCACAGCAACGACACGGTCCATGTAGGTGTGCTGAGCCTTGTAGACGGTGCTCATCCCACCTTGACCGATTACCGATAAAATCTTATAGCGATTGGCGAAGACCTCACCGATGAGCTTGTCCTGTTTTGTATTAACGAGGTCACCGCCATCATCAGGACACTTTGCATGCTCAGCAGCCACTGCCTTGTGGCAGATCAAGCAGATCTTGGTTTCGTTTTTCGTGTGGACTTGCTCTGGCATTGTCTGTGCCTGGTTCAAACCTTGGGTCTAGTGAAATAAGATATTCCCGGAGGATGTTACCTTATAGCGATGAGCGACCAATTAACGGCAGTTGAGTTTTTCTCGGGTATCGGCGCTTTCGCCGAAGCCTGCCGTGGCAGTTCAATTCATGTTATCGCTGCCTATGACCAAAATGAGCATGCCAATAAGGTTTATGAATCAAACTTTCATCTCCGTCCAATCAGACGAAATCTCGAAAGGCTCAAAGCGGACGACGTTCCTGCCGCGACCATATGGTGGATGAGCCCTCCGTGTACACCTTTCAGCCGAAGGGGAGAGCAAAAAGACGATTCCGACCCACGGGCTCAGGCACTGATCAATCTCATCGAGCTGTTGCCGGACTGCCTTCCGGAGCATTTTTTTCTCGAGAATGTGTCGGGCTTCACCGAGTCTCGAGTGAAAGCACGTCTGGTGGCGATGCTTCAGACATTAGGGTACAGATACCGGTCGGTCGAGCTATGCTCCTCGATGTTTGGTGTCCCGATGCGCCGCCCGCGACACTTTATGGTCGCGTCAAGAGTGCACGAGCCTGTCTTAGCAATAGACTTTGAGCCCCTGAGGGACAAGCGCGAATTGAAGGACTATCTGACCGCAGACCAAAATGATCAACGCCTTGTGATGATTGAGTCGGAGCTCGAGCGCTATCGCCCCGTGTTGAACATCGTTGATCCCTCAGAGGGCGAATCATACGTTATCTGTTTTACGCGCGGCTATTACAAATGTCGAAAGGCCAGCGGGTCTCTAATTCAACTTCCTGACGGGCGAGTGCGATTTATTTCGCCCAAGGAGATCTTGGACTTGTTTGGTTTTTCCGATCAATTCCAATTCCCTTCTTCTGTGAATTATGAGACATCCTGGCGCCTGATAGGCAATTCGGTTGATGTCAGAGCAATCAAACTGATGCTCTCGACACTTGGAATTTCCGCTTAGCGAACCAGGTATCGCGAGCGTAACTCAGCACCGGCCGTAACGAAGAAGAAGGCGCCTATGCCTAGCGGAATGTACACGCCAAGCTTGTCATAGTCAGGCAATAACGTGGAAAGCTCAGGAAGATCCGGGTTGTAGCGAACAAGCAAACGATTGCCAATCGACCAATGCTGCAAGAACTCTTTATCTGAGCCTACGAATGGCAGATCTCCGAACCGAACTCTCGAAGAGACGTGTCGGTAATTCTTAACCACATATTCGTACGTCATCGCACCAGGACCACTACCGTCCAAAAAATGACCTTCTACCGTCGGCCAGGCCAGGCTGTCTATACCACAGTAGGCATTGGCTCCCGCCCAACCGAGAGCGGTAAGGGCAATCGAACCCCTGATCAAGAATCGCACCATATGCGATGCGTTGCGATAAAGCTTGCGAGGAGTAGAAATCTTTTTTGTCATATTATCTGTTCCGTCAGACAGTCCTTCCTATCTGCCTATCTTTCAAAAATCTTTCCATCATTGACCAGCTGTTGAGATTTTCATACATAAGCCTGTGAATTCTAAGGTCGACACCAGACCTTCTCACAATCCACTCCCCAGCCAAGTCCCGGTATACTCCTCCGTCTATGCGAACACTGCCAGGCACCATCAGAGATGCAAACGCGGCTTCCACCAACTCGCGATCCAGGCTGCGCTTCAGGACAACAGTAAGGAGATTGCCAGGTCGAGCATCGCGTGGCTTGTTTTGATAAAACTCGACGATATCTTCCCAGACCGGCAGCTCAATCGTCTCACCATTTTTGACGGCAATAATTTTTGTCTGTCCCTTCCAAACTTCCTTCACCTTTCTCGAGTTCAAGTCCGCTATCAACCAGCCCAGGACAGCATCGTGGAAATGACTCTCGCCTAGTGATACAAAAGTATCTTGCATCGTCATGAGGACGGTCGGACGCTTCAAAACCGACGCGAAAAGATATCCGGCTTCAGCTGCAGCGCTTCCATCAAGACTCACGAGCCATTCCGGGACATCCTGCATCAATCCGTGCTTGAACTTCGATTCGCGATCCATCGATCCTCTCTCATTCCGCTGCGCACTCTCTGTAGTATCACTACTTGGAACAATTTTCATTCCCGAACCACTCAACTCTGCTCTCCGTCTGGCGATACTCGCCATCATGATGATCGCGGTTATCGCAAATTCCGCACCCAACATGTAATGTTTGGCACCAGAGGAAAAGCCTCTCTGTATTCTACTGCTGTACCTGGAGAAATGTTCGATCCCCGTCGAAATCTCCGAGAGACTCTTCACAATTCTCGACTGCTCGGAATACGCGACTATCGCTAGCTCCCCGCTTTCGAAATGGCGCTCCACTCTCATGAAGCCGGCAGTCGTATCCGGTGAGTAGCGCTCGCGAATCACACGCTCAATCGGCGTCACACTGCCATCCGAAATCAAATGCGATTTTTCGACAGGGCGCTTTCCGCGCGGTCTGGACTCATTTGAGGAATCATCGCTCATCTGTAACCTGCCAGTCGCGCTGCTCTGCGCTCAAATAGTTGATTGTCAGTGATCTCGTGAAGGCCTTGCGCATATTGATGATAACCGAAGTCCCTTCGTCAAGCAGTGTTGAATTCAACAGCAAAATCATTCCGTCCGATCGTAATCGAACTCATCTTCTATCCATGACCAGGCTGCGGTGCTCAGCCGAGAAAGATCCTCCGGATCGATCAGTCCTCTTCGCAAGCCCTCGAACACGATCCGCGCACGTGGATTAAAGACCTCCATTCCAGCGGCTTGTCGAAGATTCGCATCTTCACCTTTGACCAGTTTGGTCACTAGGGTAGTCAATCTGTTTTGCACACCTCTCACGCTTATATGGCGGCGCAGAGCAATCGCGCGATCTGTCATCCCGAGGGCTACATCGAGCAGCGTTTCGAACTCGGTATCGGTCAGCGAATTGTCTTTCGACTTGAGCCGATTCTGCACGCCCTGAACGATTGGATCAATGTACGGATCGCCTTTGACGAGCACGCTCTCAATTGCATGAGCCAATTTATCATCTGACTCGCCCTTGAGCAGATATCCGTGAATCGCCTCGTCGGGCACAATCCGTCCAAGCCCTCTGACATAAGCCTCACGATGGTACTGCGACCAAAACAGTATGCGTGCTTGCTTGTTGCATTCCCATATTTCTTCGGCCGCCTTCACTCCATTCAGTTGAGGCATGGAGATGTCCATCAGTATCAAATCCGGTGCGGTCATTTTTGCGAGCTTTACACCCTCGACACCATCGAACGCTTCGACAATTTCTACGTCGTCAGACAGCACACGCTGAATGACTTGCCGTGCGTGCGACCTCAATGCCGGGACATCTTCAACAATCAATATCCGCAAGAAACATCCTCATAGACGAATTCCCATTCTAGCATCCGGTTTTTTCAGGTTAATGTCGACACGAGTTCCAACCCCATTATCCCCGGGAGAGACAGTGACATTCGCTCGAATGATCTCGGCACGCCGGTGCATAAAACTCAAACCACGCGATCGGCTAGGATCTACAGTGCCAACCCCTTTGCCGTCATCTCTTATGCTTATCACTATCTCGTCTCCTTCACCGGAGATGGTGCAGCGCACTGCACTCGCTTCGGCATGTTTGCATATGTTGGTAACGCACTCCTGCACGAGCCGATAAATCAATGTTTGCTCGGTATTGTTGAACACCGAAAATTCTTGGTTGTCGACAGTGCTCCGAAATCTGACTTTGTATCCAGCTCGCTCTGCACCACTGCGAATTAGCGACTCGATGGCTTCCGAGAGCCCGAGGTGTTCTAGTATCGTCGGCGAGAGATCGTCCATCACCTCTCTCACTTGCTGCATGGAACGACCAATCAATGCCTGCTCTTCTGATAGATCGATTTCAATTCCATGGGACGCCTGCGCAAGTTTTTCCCTCAAAAGCTTAAGATCGTTAAGCACCTGATCGTGTAGGTCCGCAGCCAATATTCGCCGCTCGAATTCATCGTGCTTAATCAACTCGAGCGTTAATTTACTTGTTTCTGTCAACGACAACTCTAGCCCCAGCTCTCTCGCGATCAGGCGCTGCCGAAGATCCTTTTGTTGTTTGATCAACCGTCCGAAAGAGAATCCCGACCAACTGGACAGCCACAATGTCAAAGGGACGGCGAAATCTATGTTCACCATCGCCAGTATCAAATGGAGCACCAGATTTAGTGCTACCATCTGTAAGAGGATTAACTTGGTCAACGTATTGCTGACGTTGTAAGCAGCGATCGAGCCTAAAGACGCGAAGACAAGCACGGCAATCGCCCGTGCACAATTCAAGGCTACACCGCTGGTAATACCAGTCGGAAGTTCGAAGACAGTCGACGAGATATGGAGAATCGAACTTTCCAGAGCCAGATAGAACATGAATGAGCCAAAGGAGATCGCGATCGTCCCGCCAATAAGGAAATCCCGATCCCGGGAGCACACATCCGGCTCAATCGTCTCGCGTGAGGGCGCGACTTCGTCAAGCGCCGTAGAGTCATCTACCGCTTGTACCGGTCGATTCGGTATCGGCAGGTCGCCGCAATTGCTCATAGCTTCATAGTCGACACTAGAAACTCGATCACTTCACCGGAGAGTTAACAAGTCCCCTTGCGATCCAATACTCCACGCTATTACGTACCCCGTGTTCGACAATCCAATCGAGGTGTAGCTTCGCTTGCTTACTATCTTTGTTTAAAATCAGACTCTGCGCGATAAAGTAATGCGCCTGCGTCGTGTCGTAATCGCTGCTTTCCGCTTCTTCCAGAAGCTCTTTTCCTTTGATTGTGGAAGACAGATAACGCAGAGCCGGGTGAGGCCATTTCAACTTGTCAGTGCGAATCAAAGCAGTGTCCAGAATTTCCTTAGCCTTCTTGGGTTGGTTACCCTGGCGATATCCAAGTGCAGCAAGCACCGCTGCATGCCCAGCAAATTCACTCTTCCAATTGACGGTACCGAGCCAGGAGGCAAGCTTGTCAGCTGATGCCAAGCCCTGCCCACAGCACATAGAAGCGCCAGCTCTGTTCAGATACGCGACGGGGTCTTTCGGATTAAGCGCGGCCGCGCGGTCCAGATCCCTTATCGCCTGCGCATATTGACCCATGCGCAGGTAGGCGACGCCTCGATTGTTGAACGCCAGGTAGGTATCGGGCGCGACTTTGAGGGCAGTGCTGAAATCCTTGATCGCCTGGTCATACTTCTCGAGACCGTTAAATGCTGTGCCACGCTCAACCAGTATCGATGCGTTGTTCGGAGACAACAGGAGAGCCTGGTTAAACTCCTTCAAAGCCATCTCGAACTTCTGATTGACGAGATAGGTCTTACCGACTTCAAAGTGTTTTTCAAAACCGGTCGCCGCGCTTGCAGCATCGGTCAACGACAAAGTCAGAACAAGGAGAATCAACGCACAAAAATACTTAGCCTTCATATCTTCCATACCTGGGTGATGACGCAAACGGTTGCATCACGATCTAATTCGACGCTTCAAGGACGGAAGCCTATTTTCTCACTATCGACACCTGTCACGAATGTTGATCAAGAGCGCTTCACCAAAAACGTTGCATACAATCGCACTGGGTCCATCGCTGCTAGATCTGCCTGAAGACACGCCTCGTCTTGCCACCGTCGGATGCGGAGGCGCCTTATTTTCCTATCATCCATCGACATATCAATAATTGATTTATATCAGTGGTTATTCAGTATGAGTAGGTTCATTGCCTGCCCGTCGGGTATATCGTAATAAGCGACAGCCGCAGTCTGGATCCTGGAATTCAACAGCGGATAATTTTCACGATTCAGACGTCGGCGGCTACCCTCCCTCATCCCGAATACCGGGGAGACCTCAGTACATGACGTGGAGCAATATGTCTGGCGATCCAAGCTCAGACGAAAAAGTCTTAAGGGACGCACAGAAAACCATCGAAAGTATCGTTGACGCAGCAAGATCAACGTTAGACTCCGATGTCGATAATCTCCGTCCCGAATACGAAAAGTTGTTTGGCAAAAACTCACAGCAATTCGCCATGTATCAGACGCTGGTGAGCACGTTTTTCCAAGATCATCGGATGTTGACAGCCGTCAGTAAGCAACTCTCTTCATCAGAGTTCGATCCGTCAAGCAACGAACCCAAGCGCATTTCGCTCATGGAGATTATTGCCAACAGATTCTCACAAAAGGTCGCGGCGCGGGAAATTGCCCAGATGGAGGCCGAAGCCCAAGCAGCAAATGCGGCGGGCTCTCCCGAATGGCCGAATGTTCAACCGGTTCAGACCGGCTCCTCTCCCGACTGGCCAAATGTGCAAGCCGTCCCACCGCGGATGCAAGCAGAACAGCAACCGGTGTTGCCGGACAAGGCTCCGACTCCGGACGCCAATCCGAATTGGTCGAACGCAGAAGCACCGAAAAACGGTTTTCAGCCTTCAGAGCCAAAGAAACAGGCCACTCCTGGCTGGCCAGGCGGAGCTCCGACGCAGTCCAGCGATGGAGCATGGCAGCCTGCGAGCCCTACATCCGATCGTCAGTCAGCCGCAGGTCCGCAAAATCCGTGGCAAACTGATCAGGCACCGTCGAAGCCGACAGGAGGGTGGCAGTCCGAGCCGCCCAAACCGTCAACAGCCTGGCAATCTGAGCCAATCAGCCACTCAAACCCACCAGGTTGGCCGACAGAGGACAGGGTGAAACCAACGCATGCCTGGTCCCAAGTACCTCCGCCTACGACTTTTCCGCCTGGGCAAACGCAACCAGACTGGCAATCCCAGTCTCAACAGTCATCGTCCGGTGGCTGGGCGAACGCTGAAGTGCAGCCTTCAGAAACCCTCATCCCGGCGCCCAAAACCGGAGACTGGATCAATCAGGACTCTACCCCTTCTCGGCCACCGTCAGCGGCATGGCCTCAACAGGCTTCCGTCGAAGAACAATCGGGTACCTGGACGCTCAAACCTGGCGGCGACCCACGACCTGGCAGTAACCCCCTGACCGGTCCGCCCGCCGAAGCAGCATGGCCACCACAGGCGACCAACCAGGGCTGGTCCACGGCATCAGCTGCAGCCGACAATACAGTCCAGAATCAGGCTACGCGGTCCAGTGCCTGGCCGACTCAGCCAGTATCTCCTGGTGACCAGGGTCAGCCACAGGTTCCAAGTTCCGGTTGGCCCGTTCAGCCTGTCAACCCGCGAGCAAGTACAGGCTGGCCCACTCCGCCCAACGCTGCAGCCGAGCCCACGTGGCCGCCCCCAGAGAGCTCGGGTCAGGGCAAATGGGCCGATGCCGCGTACAACAACAACAACAACAACAACAACAACAACAACAACAACAACAACAACAACA
>CAYQKX010000099.1:0-23282 GCA_964418155.1 uncultured Candidatus Obscuribacterales bacterium
GGCAGCGTCCACGCCGACCTCGGCTACGAGCGCGGCATAATAGGAAGAGGCTTCGGAGAATTTATACGATCCAAGGTTCTGCACTTCCACGAGAAATAGCTTACCGGCGCCCGGTTCGAAGACAGGCAGAAGCTCGCCGTCCTCGCAGATCATCGGATCTTTATTGCCGTGATTGACGACCTTGCCGGCAGAGCCGCACAAGAGAGGACAGTCGTAAACGCTGTAGACTTCACTCTGGGCATACTCCGTTTCGGTGCGGACTTCCCACTTATTTCCTGGCAGTTTTTTAGCCCAAAAATTGTCTCGAACAAGATTGTAATCCTGACCATTCGGTCCTTTATCCGGATCGAATCCGGCAATCTTCGGTCGATCTCCGTATATGACAAAGCGGTTCTGCTCGACATTGTCCATGATCTTGAGGTATTGATCTTTTGCTTTGTCCTGGTACTTGTCGAGCCACTTTTGCAGGGCAACCATGCGATCGCGCTTGTCTTGCGTCTCATACAGATCTTTGGGAAGCGCCATACCACGATCATCCTGGAGCTTTTGCAGGTCCTTGATGGCTTCATCCATCCAGGTCGTTTTCGTAGAAGTATCGTTGAATAGCTGCGCATACCAACCCGGCTTTTCACGCCGCATCTCGATCATTTTCTTGATCGCTTTTTCAGTTCCATCAACCTGAGAGAACGTGCTGGCGATCGGCGCGACCTCTCTCATCCGGCGCTCCCAGGCCAGACTATCGCCGTGAATTTTTTCACCGGGAATCCACTCTGCGCGATTCATCCGCTTCAAAAGCCCCTCGAGCTCTCGATAATCACGCTCCTTGAAGCCCGCTTCTTTGACTTTCTTTGCCTCGCTGTTCCAATTCAAGGTCGCGTAGATCTTCTCCATATCCTTGCGCGTCGGCGGATTATCGAGGTTAAGGTCGAGCTTGACGCGACGCTGTCCGCTGGCGAGCTCCTGCTGGAACTGCTCGAAGCTCATACCCGGCGGTATCTTGATCGGACCATCGGAAGGTAGATAGCGCAGTTGCTCTTTGCCTAAGAACCGATAGTGCACGTTTGCATCCGCTTCGGCGTAGCGAACCATATTCGCGTATGCCGCCTGGCTGACCGGTCCCCACGTTTTAGTCTCCATCTCTTTATCAAGCATCGACTTGACCAGATCAGGCTTATAGAGACCGCTTGATTTAGATCGCAAACCGATGGCAGCCTCCAGACTGAGTGCATCGAACGCGCTCAACTCGCCTTTAGTAAGCTTCTCCAGAAGTTCTTTGTATTCAGGTCGGAACTGATCTTTCGACAAACCATCTTTGATCTGGCGAATCATTTCTTCAGGTGGCTTAATCTTGGCCTTACTCAGCTTATCCAGATCCTCCTGAGTCATCTTGCGAAACGCGCTTTCCAGCTGACTGGACTCGATAAGCTTGATGACATCGTCTTTGACACCCAACTCTTTGAGTTGTTTGCTAAGCTCTTGCGAAAGCTCTTTTCGAAGTGCGGGTTTGAACGGTAGCTTGCCTGCCACTTCCGGTGCGCGTTTCACAATGTCGGCCAGATCGTCTTCGATAAGACCGGCCCGCAGAACCGGAAGGAACCCCTTCAAAGTGTGCTGCAAGTTGGCTCTGAGCAGATCGTCCGAGCCCGGTTTGTTCTTCGCTTCCAGCGCTTTCTCGATCAGTTCGGTCTTGAACAAGCCCTTCTTTACTTCGGTCTGAAGCTTAGCCAGGTCATCCGCCTTGATGTCGCCATCAAGATACTGAGTGAGCAGCTCTCTCACCTCAGGTCGAACTTGCAGATTGTTGGTCGCGACATAGAGCTTGTCGCGCAGGTGATCGAGATCCAACCTGCGAGGCTCAGAGAACGAGGCTTCGAGCTGTCTTCTCAAGGCCGGATCAAACGGCAGTTTCAACAATCGTCGGTCTGCAGCAAGTAGATCCTCTACTTGCGCTTGATTTTCGAACTTGGGCTTCGCGGGCGCCTGCGCCTTCTCCGCTTCCAGATGCTTTCTAATCAGCTTTGGATCAAACATACCACGAGACAATTCGTCCCGCAAAACCCCAAGCGATGTCGGTGTTATCTTTCCTTCCTTCAGCACTTCTCTAAGCTCTTCCTTCAAAGGAGAGCGCACGAGACCCTTATCCAACGCATCTACCAGTGCCGCTCTGAGCATTTTTTGATCTTCGCCCTTCAAGAATTTTTCCGGCTCTTTCAAGGCAGCCTCGAGCTCTTTTCGCAACGACGCGTTGAATGGAAGCTTATCCGATATCGCGGACAGGCTGTCTTCCATACGAGCCTGCCCGGGCAAAGGAGGGAGGACCGAAGATCGATCTTTCTCACCGCCTGTTTTGACTAACTCATCTTCCAGGGCCCGACGATTCTCTTTTCGCAGATCTTTTGCAGGCGGCAGCGAATCAGCCTCCACTGGAATATCAGGCGAGTGCCCAAAAGCATAGTTAGCCACAATAAAGAAGCTGAGTGCGACACCACCAGCGGTGATTGCCCCTTTACCAATTTTGCCCACCATCTTCTTAGCGGTGCTTTCAAATTTCGCATCCATCAGCTTGCGAAAATCCGGATCAGTTCGATAGCGCGTCTCGTCTGTCTGAATCTTCTTGAGAAGATCGTCGCGCTTCTGTTCGACATCCTTGAGCTTGGCGTTCCTTTCCTCGTCGGGACCGATTTTCTCCGCTTCCTTTTTGCTCTTTTCGTAATCCTTTTCGGCCTGTTCCTTAGCCCGCTTGAAGTGCTCTTCGACACGCTTTTGCATGGTATCATCGAGCGGCTTCATGGTCTCGGGACGGTTAGGATCTCCGACTTTCAGCTGTCCACCTTCGAATTCGACGACAGCTCTATCGGTTGGCGTCTCGACCTTCTTGTCCACATCGACACGGGAGGGCTCCTGCACTTGCTCTCGCGCGGCCCGCGCATCGGCGATATGGGCCTCGGCCACTTCCACTGTGTGCCGGGCCTTCAAGCCGTCCAACTTGACGAGCTCGCCGAGCATCTCGGCATGCTCCGAACTATTGACTCTAGAGGGGCGTTGTTCTGCAAGCTCAGCCAAACGCTGCTGTCTCGTGGAGACTGAATCTACCTGCGTAATCATGCCTGCGATAGCGCTCTCGACTGTAGAGAGTGCTTCCGCCCGTTTCACCGGGTCACCACTATTGATGGCATCAATCAAAGTTCGTGGAATCTCGCCCTCGATCGACGTTTGATTAAGCGCGACGCGCTTCTCCTGCCCGCCTTCGCGATAGACGAACTCCGGAGTTTTTCCAGTAGTGTCGAGAAAGAGCGGCGTGAATGCAACTTCCTGTCCACCAACTTTGGTTTTGAATACAAGCTTCACTTCAGAACCATGGCTGACTTTGAGCTGCATCCGGCGGATCGCTTCTTGCGACCTCAGTCCCTCCGACCCACCAACGAACGGGTCTAGAAGTTCCTTTTGTAGCTTCTCGACTGTGACGTCCTTAACGCCCTGATTGAAGAGTTCTGCGTGCTCCGCAAAGGCCCGGCGCGTAGCAGGGTCAAACCCACCGTCCCTGAGAGCAGCCGAGAGTCGGATATCGGCACTCTGCCTACCTGCTATGGACGTCATATCGGCCGTGGAAAAGAAGCCATTCCGATTCTCCGGTGGCGCATCCGTGAGTTTGTACGCCTGCTCCAAAGTGACCTCAATGACTGCATCCTTGCCTTTCGGGTCGAGAAGAGTCACTTTTCCGGACTTCTCATCGTAACCAGTGACCACCATCGCGTGCCAGCCGGGTTCTCGCTGGGAGAACGGAGGATTGCCCGTCCAGACAGATATCTCGACAGGAAGGGTGGTTTGTTTCAGCACCTTTGCCAGAGATTCAGGCGAATCGACACGATGGGTGGCACGCATACTCTCGCGTGTCTCTGTGTGAATTCCTTTGGTGTCTGATGGAAACATATTGGCGTTGGCGATACCGAGCCCGTCCTGATATCGACCGGTGACCTGCTTGAAGATCTCGGGAAAATCGCTTGTGTGAACGATCGGACTTTCGATCGGTTGACCATTCTTGAAGTTGAGAATCGCTCGTTTGCCTGTGCTGTCGACCATAAAGATGCGCTCTCCAGCACTTGCAGTATCCGAAAGCCTGCCGTATTGAAGTTTCACGGTGTTCGGATCCAGACCCGCCTGCTTGATCTGCTCTTGAACCCATGGCTGAGCAATCAGCGTTTCGACGGTGCGGGCCTCACTCGACAATTGCACGTTAGCAAGTCCAACCTGAAGGATCTGACTGAGATGGCTCCGGTTCTTGATTCCGACATTTTCGGTGCCGCGCACTGCCTCTTGACCGTGAGTTTCGTGAGACGCCAGGTCATGATACGACGCCACCCGCGCAGCGTCCGGAGCGCCGAACCTGGCGGCTTCTGCATCCGGATGTAGCGCACCGGCTATGGCTGTTGCATCGTAAACAGCACCATTTTCGAGGACGTATCGCCCCTTTATTCCTATATCCGCCGCCATTTTCGCGAGATCGCCTGGACTTCGTTGCGATAGGATGACCTCCATCGAACCCATCGTGCAAGTGCTATTTCTGCCCTGCGAAACCTGCGCGATATCAGCGAATTGGAAAAGCATCTGCTCTGCCAGCCTGACCCGATCGTGCTGAGGCAGCGCGGTCTCGCCGGTTGCTTCCATGAGTCTCGCGGCCTGCTCTAAAACACGAGCTTTCTCCAAAGGTGGCAGTCCGGACTCGGTGAACCGTGTCATGAGATCATTGAAGCGCATCCGTCGCCCTTCGGACATGTGAAAGTCGGCAACTCTATTGATGCGATCGACTTGACTGTTTAAACTTACCTCGACCACTCTCGACAGGTCCGAACCAGTGCGCACTTCGCTGACCGTACCGTCAAGACTGCGGCTACGCGCCAGCTCACTACCGGTAGAACGCTCAATGACCGCACCACTAGTGGTGTCCACCGAGGCCTGTCCCTTGCGCTCAACTGTTCTTCCACCCTGCGTGACTTTGTAGTCCTGCGGTCCGGTCACCTCGAGCTTGTATCCGTCGGACGCCGTGACTGTGAGAAGTTCTCCTTTGTTCGGACCATCCTTGGCGTACTCATAGTTGACACGAGTACCATCAGCCGTGGTGGCAGACTGAATTTTCCCATCGACTCCGAACTCTCGACGAATGCCACTATTGTCGACATTGACTCGTGAGCCATCCGCCCGAATTACTGTCTCCCCGGCCGCGCTCCGAACATACGTGTCACCGCCTTCCCGATAAGCTTCAATCCTCTCCCAGGCCCTGGTGTCGTGGCGATTCTCGTATTGCCCTCGCGAATTTCGTACCCAGTCCTTCCCATCAATTCTGAGCGTTGCAGGCTGAGCAGCTTCCCTCGCCCGAGCAGGATCGAATAGCCGCTCACCAGGCTTTTCCTTAACCCCGGTCACGGCTCGCACTACGTCGCCCGGACGAGAATGCACGTCCGACATCACGGGCTCGACCTCTGCCTGCCACCTGGACGGTTCTATACCGAGAGCCTCGCGACCCTTGTCCACGACGAGGAGCACGGCTCTGTCTGCCGCAGTTCGGCTGACATCCGGTTTGTCTCTCGCGTTGCGGTACTGTTCTGTTCTGACAAGATTGCGCAGAGACTCTAAGAGCAATATCTTGGCACGCCCAGCCTCCAGCTGGCCACTACCGACGATACCAGCCAGCCCCTCCACAGAGCGCATTGCTGCTCCGACCGTGTCGGAGTTCAAAAATCTTGTGAGAACAGCGAAGTCAGCGGGGCTCGCAAGAAGATTACCGCCCTGCCTCTCCGATACCTTTTCAAACGGTTTCAAATTCAGACTGGTAGCATCTTTGGGTTGTCCAGTAGCCGGATCAACCTCTATTCCCGCGCGCTGCGACTCACTAAGATGATTGTAGTTGCGCGGATCGCCTGCTACTGTTTTGCCACCATTTTTCATCTCGACCCAGGTGTGTCCCTGCCCATCGAGCGTCCCCGAGCGCACTGACACATCCAATCCCATGCGCTCGGAAAGATACTTCAGCATCATCGACTGATCGACACATACCATGTTGCCTCTCGCGGCTACGTCTCCGAGAAGGACGGAACCCTCCTTGCCGACCGCCTTGTTAAACAGATGTGAGCCTGCATCCATACTGTCATGCTGGCTGTATCTGACGCGAGAACTTCCATCCTCGACCTGCTTCGGAGTACCGACTTCGTGCACATACTTCGTCAACTCTTTGAACAGCTCTTCGGGCTTGTCTTTCAAGTGCGAAAAACGCTTCACGACATCGGCTTCGATGGCTGCCAGATGCGGATCGATGCTAGCATCGACCACTCTGGTCGGCACCGGATCGGCAGTCGGCATCGTGTCCCGGTAGCTGAAACCGGGAGTCATTTTGGCATCGCATCTGGTATTACTCGCAAAGTCGAAGGGAGCCTGAGTGGTCCGTCCTCCATCACGAGACACGGCACGGAAAGAACCGGGTGTGTGAGCCAACCTCGTGCTCTCCGCAAGCTTTATCTCTTCCTTGTTGACCAGAAGAGCATCTTTCGGCTTAAACACATAGGTTTCACCCGCCTTAAGCTCAGTCACTTTGCCATCTTCATGACGAATGTTGACAGGAGCGTCCCCCGTCCTGGTCACGAAAAATCCTTCTTGTGAAGCGAAAACATGCGCCATGTCTCGCCCGCCTTCGGACGACGGCTTGCCGACACCAACGACTATGTCGCTGCGACTACCGTCACCAATTACGATACCACCGCCCGGTCGGCTAGCCCAGACACCTGCCGTTTGCCCGCGGGCACCACTGAGCTCAATGGATCGTTCCTGCTGCGTTGTCGGGAACAGTCCACTCTTTCGATCTGCCGGAACATTGATGGGTGGCTGTGTCTCGACGACCTGTGCTTTGGCCGACTTGCCCTCCGCTGTGAGGGGACTTGGTCCATCCTTGCCGACGTCGACACGCAGAATCTGGTTGCTCGAGCGCTCGAAGTAGAAAGCCTCGCCGGAGCCCGGAGCATGATGGAGAAGGACATGCTCGCCCGACTTGAGCGTCACATCCTTCGGGATCCCTTTGTCATGCGCCTTCTCGGGAGAGAATTTTAGTACCTGGGCGTTACCATCCTTTCCTTCGACCGCAAAACCTTTGACCAGATCAGGCTTTCCCTTGTCCGGCTTAAAAACGCATGGTCGCGCCACATCCGTGCTTAATGGGGCTCCAACCCGACCACCTCTGATGTGCACTTTCGGATCGACCGTCGGTCGCTCCTTGGCCGCATCAGGCTTTGGTTGCGGGATCAAGTCGGTAACAGCAAATTCTTTCTTGATGAACTTTCTGAGATGCTCGGCTTTCTCGGGAGATATTTCACCTCTACCGACCGACTCCTCCAAATTGCGGGTCGCTTCAGCCGCCTTCTCCAGAGCTTTGACATAGTCCTCGGTATTCTTGGCGTTGTCCTGAGCTTTAGCGCTCTTGTACTTCTCCGCCAAATCTTTGTAGCTCTGCAAGACATCACTATATGTTTTCTCAGGACCTTTAAGGTTGCCGCGCTCCGCTGCCTCGAGCTTGCCTATGTTTTGAAACTCTTCTGCAGACTGAGCATATTCACGTGCGCGCTGACGCGCATTGCGGAACCTCATCATGGAATAAATTCCCAGACCTATGAGCGCCGCAGTCAGACCGATGTCCGTGATTTGGTCGGCTGTATACGCCTTGATTGTTGGATCTTCCGTGACGCTGGGATTGTAGATCGTCGGCATGGCGAACTTGTTGGCGAACTTCGGACCTTCTCCCTGATTCGCATCCCCCTCTTTTTTCTCCTCTTTCTTCTTTTCTTTCTTGGGGGCGCCATCAGCCACGGCGACTGCCTTCTCAGGCTTGTTGAGATGGTGCGCTTTGAATGCGTTGGTGCATGTCTCCTTGAACTCATCATTCATGGCGAGTGTCGGATCGCCCTTGAGGATTTCGAGCAGCTCCTTCTTCCCTTCGACGAAATACTTTTCATCTCCTGACGCGATTTTGGCGAAGGCAAAGTTGCTCTTCACGCTCGCAGACTGGAGCCGAGCCTCTCTCGAATTTTCAATCGCTTCCTTCTGCCTTTCGGTGAGCCTTAAGCGCTCTTTGACTGGCTCATCGATATTTTTGTTAGCGAAACCATCCTGCGCGATAGTGGCATCCTGCTTTATTGCAGTGATGAACAGACTAAGTCGCGCCCGCTCAGCCCGAGAGTATTCCTCTTCAGCAGCGCGATTCGCCTCATCGAATAGCGGTCGGGCCTTCTCGATACCGTTGTCGAAAAAACTCTCAGATGCTTTCTGGACCAGCTCACCAACCGTTTTCTCCGGCTTCTTGTCGCTCTTGCCTTTGTCGCCGAGAATATCATCTACTGAAAGAGTACTCTTCCACTCGCCTAGACCACGAGCCTTTCGCATTCCGGCCATCTCGGCGAAGGACTTCAATACTGTTTCATGGAACTTTTCGTCAGTCGCAAGATTAGGGTTGTCTTTAATCAGCTCGACAAGCTGTTTTTCACCATCCTTAATCTCAGCGTCTTTACCGGACGCGATCAACAAGCAAGCTTTATAGGCGCGTAAGTCTCGCTCGCGAGAAGGGCTCACCGCCAACGTTCTGAGCTGGTCGGCTTCCAGTACAGTCGCTGCTCTTGCAAGTTCGGTCTCTTTCGATTTCAACTGCGGGTCGTCGGCTTTCTTAGTCAGTTTCGCGCGATTGTTGCCGATAGCATCAAACGACGTAACCGCCTTGGTTTGTAAGTCGCCGATTCGATCACTGTCGCCGATCTTGTCTCGGACAGCTTGTTTAATAGCATCATCCAGTCGCTTCAAATCGGCGGCGAGCTTGGTGTCGAAATTCTTCACCGCCGGTGATACCGGACGATCCTCAACCTTTGGTTTATCAGCAACCTTCGGTTTGTCCTCTAACTTCGGTTGGTCCTCTGCCTTTGATTTGTCATCTACCTTTGGTTTGTCTTCTGGCTCTTCAGGCTCTTCAGGGGCCTGGAAGGAGACGAATTCATCACCACCTGAATTTCCAGAGTCAGGGGGAGCGACTGCAGCGAGCTGCGCCTCAGTGAGCTTAGGCAAGGCGGATTTAACACGTTCCTTCGCCAATTCGGCAAAGGATTTACTATCGGCGCCATTCTGCTTGAAATCAATACCTCGGGCAGCGATACCAGCCATCACCATAGCGGCTGCCGAATTGTCGGATTTCAGCTCCTGAGATAATTCTTGAAACTGCCTCTTGAACGACGGAAGGGCGGCTCCATCTCTCAGCGCCGCTTCCAGACCTCTTAAGTAGATCGGTGCAAATTCTTCCGCCAACTGAAGGCGTTGAACTGTAGGCAGATCCCCAAGGCAGATCATTTTGTGAACAGCCTTCATGGTCGCCTGTCTATCTGGACTTTCAACGGCACCCATGAGAGCTTCACGGAACTGCGCAGACACCTCATCAGCTCCTGAGGCAGCTTTACCGTCGTGGCGCGCGAAGGCTAGCCCCCTGGCAGCAAGCGTAGCTTGCTCGAAGCTGAGCTTGCCACCATTAGCGGTTGCACTCAAGTCGAGCGCCGCGGCGCGCCACAGCGGCATCCGCTGAGACGACTGCATTGTGCCGGCTTCGAGGAGAACATGTATCGGTCCGCCTCTCTGGTTGAACCGCGCGTACTTAACGAAACCCTCGTTATCTGAGGACTGTGCTGCGAATTTGTCGAGCGCCTGCTTGGCCTCTGGTGATTGCAGCTCCAGCTCAGCCAGTGCTTTAACAGCCTCGAGCGCCTCTTTCGGATTACCTGATGCTCCGGCGTTCTCTAGTTGCCTGGTACGCTCTTTAACCTTTTGTGGGACATCAGCCGGTTTCGTCACGAATGTGGCATCGTATCGAGAGTAGCCTTGTTGTGGGCTTTCCACGATGTTCGCGGCGCCGTCGTGCCGAGGTGGATCGAAGCTTAGTTGCCGCCTTCCATCTGCGAAGTACGTGACCGATCTCTTGCTCCCCGCCTCCTCGTAGTCGCGTCTGTACAGTCGTCCTTCTTGATCCAATGGTCCGAACTGTGTGATCTTGCACCCGTCCGGGTGTTCTGTTGTGCGGTCCCCGTTGGCAAACAAAGTCGTTGAGTTACCAGCGGCATCGGTAAAGCCAAAGAGCACAGGCGGGCGAAACCTTGCCAGCGCAGCGGAGTCCAATTTCACAGTGCCACTACCAGTAGTGACCAGCAGTTCATCCTCGCCACCTTTCAAGTATGACAAGGTTTTCACAGGCTCACCGTTGTACATAGGTGGAGAACCCGTCGAGGCGCTAAAATCGGTGACAATTCCCCTCTCGCTCCGGGTCTGCGTGACTTGATTGGGAAAGCGAAACACACCGACGTCGGCCGGCGAAGCGCCGCCTTGAGACCTGACGTTGACCCCGAGCGCCGCATAATCAGGCTCTGGAACTCTCGCCAGATCACTCCTCAATTGGGCCAGCGTAAGCACATCCACAAATTCAGCACCAAGATTTTCCTGGCGCGCCACCTCAGTCGGATCGGTGGAGAACGTTTCGAGCTCATCTTCTTCATCACCGCCGTCAAACTCTTTAGTACTGGAAGCACCGAGCTTCTCGCTCAACCGCAAATCCTTTTGCAACGCGGTTGTTGTCTCGAGCTCGTCCTCATCACGATCTTCGTCCACGTCGGGTGGAGGAATGAAAGTTTTTTTCTGATTGTCTCCGTCCGGAACCTTACGATTGCCGCCAGACGGCTCATTGTCGACCATAGAGCTGACCCTTGCTCACTTTGCAATCCCGATTCTTGAAAGAGATAAGCGAGATTCGAGTACGGATGCCAACGAAAGTGATTAGCGGACAGCGAAATGCCGCCCGAAACTATATACCCGAATCCCCATGACTGGACACAGAATCATGCTTTCGCCGCGATTCAGCCGGCGGTCTGGATTTATAGAATCAGCTCCTGCTGTTGACTTCAGCAATCTGTGCATTTCCACAGCACCATTCTGCACAGTTAAACAGTCAAGCCCCGAAATTTAATTCCAGACTCGATTATCACCTCGAAGCTTATACATTTCCTCAACATTGGTTTGCCAACATGAGGCGCATAGTAAGGAGTTTTCACCATGACAGATAACTTGCCTGAGTTGGAAGTAGCGGTTTTCAATCCGCTCCAGGGTCAAAAAAATGTATCAGACACGCTCTTCCTGTGTGCATATTCAACCCCCGAGAGCTCTCCTGGAAAGATCGAACATCCCTGGAAGTCGCATGGCAACAAAAGCGAAGGGGTCGATGAAGACAGGGGAGTTTATCGAACTGCCTATGGTCGCGACGAACTGCCGATAAAAACCACCACGTTTCCCATAGGCGACAAGTTGAAAGAAGCAGCGGCAGACTACAAGACTGGCAATCCGTGTTATCGTCACTCCGTCTACAAAGATGGCTCGACCAGATCACTTCGATTCTCTCATGATGCCAGCTCTGGGAAAATGCGCGTTGAAGACAAAAACGGCGAATCGACACTCACCGCATATTCAACTGGAATGGAGTTCAAAAGAACGAGCAAGGATGACAACCAGATCACGAAATTCACCGCCAGCTCATTTGCCGGAACAGCTAAGTTAGAGCATCGCACCCGAGGCAATCTCGTATTTTCTTGGGACTTCGATGTCACCAACGGGCTGACGATGAAGGATCACGGAGCACTCGATCGACCAAACGCAGTGACAAAATACACAACAGATGGAAACAAGATTCAGTATTCACTTAATCCTGATGGAGAACTGAACCGCTCGAGCTACAAGAAGACAAAGATGACCGAACCAGAACAAAAGCATTTCAAAGCATTGTCCGAACTTCTCGATCGAAAAGACAGCTCGGATGATACACGAAAAACCACCGCGGCAGACATGCTGAGGCAGCTGCAGCGATGGGGCAGTTACGACTTCCTCTCAGGCGAGCAGAGAGACTCAAAAAAGATTCCAGCAATCAGTCAAACAAAGTCTAAACCGCTTACAGATGGTCTAGTGACAGAGAAGGCAAAAGAACAAAGTGAGAAAAAGGCAGAGGCGCCCTCACCAAAGCCGGAGCGCCCCGAGGATAAACTCGTGCGAGACTCAGTTGATGCGGTTCTTGGTATGGACAAGAATGACTACAAGTACCTGGTCGTCAGGGCAGCACTTCTGGATACTTATGAAAACACTCACGGGAAGCCCGATGCCAAAATGAATGCGCTCGAAAAGTTTGTCTCAAGAGTCAACAAAGAATTGAAAGGACGAGGCTCCATCAGCATTGAAGCGCTCGATGGGAAATTGGCAGAGACGGTAAGAGAGGCCGAAAATGCGAAAGACGCTGACTCTATCATTGCCATGCGACTCAAGTACGGCACAAAAAATTTCGGTCCGATCTCTGTGGCTCTGAGAAGTAAGAAATGATGTTATTGAAAACCAAGAGAAGCGACCGCGAAAGGCTTACACTAACTATTTGTTTTGATATTGCGATGCGATTGGATTAAATTGCGATGATGGCAAGCGGTTTAATTAGCTCAAAAGCGGCTATGTGAGCGCCTTTTCGAATTATTGTGCTAGCTGCGGTGGCGCCACATTGACAATTATCTCTTCAGTAGCTTACTCGGGTCTTCTCAATTCTGACATCAGGAGCCTGGCATCTAGCACTAAGTAAACGCAACTGCGACTGCTGCAACTCCCGACTTCAGAAGAGAAGTGTGTTTTTGTCTGTCTTGCGACGTAGTCAGGCGTGCGTCTAATACACCGATGAAGCGAGTCCTGAAAAGGTCTTGCAGAGGTGCGCTCGTCAAGAACGGCTACGCTGAAGGACTGCAAAAACACAATGATTAGGCTGCCGTGCACTGTGCTCGGCTGTAAGGAGCCAACAACAGCAACCGGGTCTCTCCAACCTGCTTGCCGGCTCGGTGGTGCTGACTCTGCATCCTGGACGAATCAGCGCCAAAAACCATCCAGGAGGAGACGAAAAACATGCTTACGCACGTCCAAAACCATCCCCTGCTCAGCGGTCTTCGGACCGCGGTCGAAGAAGCCGAAATCGCCTACAAGGAAGCCCACGAAGCCGGTCAGGACCTGGTCGGATACAATCCCGCCATCTCCGTGGCCAAGTGGGCGCGCCACATCGAGGCCGCTGGTGACGACCGTGTCAAACTGGCTGCCGTCAAAGACGAGCGATTCGAAGTCGTCCTCGCCTTCGAGTCCCGCGCCACCAACTACCACCTCCGTCAGTTGACCCTCGAGAACAGATTCGCTGCCCTCCGCGACTACCTGCGGAACTCAGGTAAGATGGTCAAGCAACTCAACCACAAGAGCGTGGATAACTGGATCCGCCCGATGTTAGTGCGAACCTACATCGCCGGAGGCGCGCTCTTGGAGAGCACCATACCAGCGGCCGAGCACCTGCCGCACGAGTACAGCGATCGAGCCTGCCGCCAACGCCAACTCGGCATCATCAAGAAGGCATTCGATGCCCTCAAGGCTGGTCTCAAGCGCACGGCCCGGTGTGAAGGTGGTCCCCTCTTCATCGGGCACTCGTTCGCCAACCTCTATCCGACCGACTTCGTCGCTCCTCGAGGACAGAAGGAGGTCAAAGAGGAAGGCCGACGGTTGCGCAACATCAAGTTCCTCACCCTCGACGACATCGAGCGCCAGGCTCTGCTCCAGCTGTCGGACGCCATCAGCGAGGCCGAGGAGGGGGAGCAGCTCGCGGGTAAGGCTCTCCACCGAGTGAAGGAGAGAGAGAACGGTTCGATCAACGAGTACCAGTACGCCAGCCGTCTGACCGCGATGCTGGATGACGGCGACCTGGATGGCAAGGTCACGTACCAGCACAAGGCACAGCACGAAAAGCGGGTCGCATTCGAATGCAGCCGCCAACTGCTGTTCGCCACCATCGTCGAAGCCGAACTGGCACGTCAACGCCTCACCGATCTGCTGTACCTCGCCATCGACGAGACCGACGCATTGCTGGGTTTGACCCACAAATCGACCGACCAGTTCCGCTTTGACAAGAGGATCTCCATGCAGCGAGCCGCGATGCTCAACTGCCTGCACGCCGATGTCGTCATCCGAACGCTGGGACGGGCGCTGAAAGAGACGCACGACAAGGCACAGTTCGACTACTCCTACGGCAGCGGCGCCCTCGCCGCGGAGGAGCAACTGGACCACTGCATCGCCAAGGTGTCGGTCAAGACGGAAGAAGAAGAAGAAGAAGAAGAAGAGTAATTGGGTGTGCAACTCAAGGCTCAATGATGGTGAGGATCGCGCCATCGCCGTGCAGAGCCGCTAATTCAACGACATCGTCGTCGTTGAATTCCAGCAAGCAGCCGTTCCGTCAACGCGTCAGCGCGGACAACGAGGAACGGTAAGGCATGACTGAGACAGGCGAGTAGCACGTCGGGCATAGGCTTGGACACGGCAGTCCAAGCCTATGCCTACAAGGCACACCAGCGGTTTCTTCCATATCTCGGCGTCAATAAGCCCGAGAGATGGAGCACCTCTGGTAGTGCCTTGCTATCACCTTCACGTCTACTACCTCTTGTCGCATCTCCTGGCAATCGGGGTATTGGGTTAGTGCTGGACGTGACGAATTGCACTGGGAGCTGGTTTTGGAAACTTGTTTCGACGCATGTTCCGTCAATCGTCTTCACCGAGACGGTCTTAGAACGTCCACGAGCGAACGCCTACCAATCGAGGTATTGGGTAAATGAAGGACGTGTGTAGATCTCCGGTCATTGAGATTCCCTGATCTGCAGCAGCAGCAGCCGCGTTTATTAGTACTTCGATATAAAAACTGCTCGAAAAATATCGCGCATTGCTAATGTCGGTCTAGGTTATTAGCAGTTGAAAATAAAAACCGATGGCAAAATATTCCTGATTGCCAATTTCACCGAGCCCTGCAGATTCCAGACATCAACCCGCTTAACACTTTCGTAACAAGCGAATTTTAGGATCGAGATATGGCATAAATCCCGAACCGCAACATCGGGCAACTCGATTGAACCCCGGCTCTCGCTCCAAGTAAGAACCGAGTTCATATCAATTGGCGTTGCATTCTCCAGATTAAAACGACTAATGAGACTCCGCTTACTAAGCACAGAATGACGAATAAAGAGTTTGGAACCAAGTTCCAGAGCGACCTGGAACAAAACGATCTTTCGACCGGAGCAGGGGCTCGCGTCGAGGATCTGTTCAGAGCGGAGATTCTCTCATTCAACGCACTTAGTCAGCCCAGTCCAACCGATCAACTTTTCCCCAACCTGATTGTCACCGAAAGCGATACCAGCAAGCAGGATTCATCCGAACCTGAAAAATCCGCCCCACTAATCGCTTCGACATTCTCGGATCAGCGCCTGCGCGCCAACGTAGGCGCTGATCCTGAAAACAAGCCTCTTGCCGAACGACCGAGCTCACCAGCTCTACCCAAAATAACGATCGCGGACACATCACAAAACAAGCCAGACGACAAGCCCCCATCGGGATCTCCCGCCACTACAGGTGGTGGTGCAGTTGTCCAGATTCGACTCCCGGCAACTCCTGGCATAGCGTCGGTTAGCCAGCCAGAGCACGGTCGCGATGCAGCTCCGTTCAACCCGGCAGAGCCAGGCGCAATAACACTGCTCCCTTCACAACGCTTGAATGAACTGGTGCCATCTTTCATGCGCACAATTCGCCTGAATCACAACGTGAAAGGCGACGACACTATGGCAGCCTTTCTCTTTAGCGACAAGGAAGGCAGAGCTGGTCGCCTTCAAGAATTAGCCGATGTGGTGCGAAATACGAATGACGACAACGCTGCGAGACGGTATCGCGAGACCCGCTTTTTATCTCATGTTCTTGCGGTTTCTGAGCTGTCGGAAAACATTCAACAGCAGAGAAAGACAGGACAGTTGGACCCCAAAAGTGAAGCCGCGTTCAACCTCGAATTGGGCAAACTCGCTGCCATGCTAAGAATCGACGAACTTCCCATCGGACAGCCGAGAAGAGCCGGAGAGATACCTCCAATAGGCGGCGACACCGTCAGCAAAGCTGCCACTGAATTTCTATCAACGCTAATAAAACAAGGTTGGAATGCGGAAGTCAACTCGGCGATCGCCAATGTGAACAATGGTTGGAACGCTGAAGTGACCGCACTGCAGAGGGCCTTCCAGACAATCGTAGCCGATGGCACGAACAGAGGAGAGCGAAGATCGGCTTTCGATCAACTGGGGCTCAGACCGGCCGCGCTCGAGGACAGCAACGTCCGAAGTCTCATAACGGACCTCAAGCCTGTTGCATGTCTGATTGATGCCAAGAAAGAATGGCATCCGATTCTTTTCCGTCAATCCATAGAGGATCTGATGGCATTGAAAAAGTCCGAGAATCCCCTCGCAACAGAAGCGCTAAAGGCGGTAGAGAAGGTACTGGGAAGCACATCTGCCGAGCGCCTTAGTAAGCTCACACAGCAAGAGTGCAAAGAGATTTCAAAGCTCTGGCAAGATAACAAACAAATTCAAGAAAGTATCTCTGTGTTTAAAACAATGGCTCTAACTCAGGGATTATCAACACAATCGACAATAGAGCAAATCGACGATTTTCGAAAGTCGCTCAAGCAAATACCAGATTCTTCGATGAAAAAAGACTGGTATCAGTGGGCCGCAACCCAAACAGCCATCCACGATCTCAAAGACCCCACGCGCGCGGCTGAAGCGTTAAACAATCTCTCGAAGATGGCGTTAGAAGATAACCCTTCCGCGCAGCAAGCGCTCAGATTGCTCGCTGTAGGCTCGGATCCGAAGGCAGAACAAGCATGGCGAAAAGCCAACGATTCCAATTCGCTGTTGCCACTGGCACAGATGGATCTTTCCAAGTTTACCAACGAGCAGGCAGAGCAGTTGCGCATTCAGGCGTTCGAAAGCGTTAGTGATCGCGTCCTCTCCAAGGGATTGACAGACAAAGATGCCGAGCTCATGGCGCACATTTCCATGGGCTCGAGTAGACCACTCAGAGACGCATCTCAACAGCTTCTCGGACATTTAATAGGCATAGACTCGAAGCTCGATGCGAGGACTGCGGAAAGAAACTTCTCTGCACTCACGAGAGGTTACTTCAAAGCACTCACCGCCGCTGACAATGGGAGTCCTCATCGCACACTCGCAAGAGAAACCTACAATCAGCTCAATTCCATCATGGCGATGGAGCACCCACGAACCAAGCGCTTGGATAACTTAATCTTAGAGGCAGGACGAAAGGCTGACTCCGGCGACGCTTCAGCCGCCAGATTCCTCGCATTCCTGTCCGGCGCTCCCGGCGGCAGCTTCGATTGCAGCGAGCAATCAGCCAAGATACTTACGGAGTTGTCGAAATCATCAGACAATCGAAAGATCGTAATAAACGCGCTCACAGACCCCGTTTTAGGTGATACCTTCCTCGATAAAGGTCACAGACTTTCTGCGCTAGCAGACGTGGTTTTGATGAATCAATCCAGGGCGCCGAATGGAGCTCTCGTCAATCCGGATTACACAGAAAGAGTGCAGCATGCCTTCTTGAAAGGTTTTAACGGCGCCAATTCACACTCTGTTGAAGCGCTTTTCAAAATTGCACCGTATTGGACCAATGAACACGTGGAGCGAATGTCGAAAAACATAACTCCTGAAACCATCGAATCGATTGGAAGACACTCTCATAACATCCCCGGCGCTCTCCGGTCAGACTTCATACTCGGCATGCTAATCACCATCGAAAATGGTGACATAGACAAACGTACAATCGAAAACATCGGCAAAGGCATTCGCGCCTTCGCTCCCCATCTTGACCAAACAACAATTCTCTTGCTCACCGCCTATAGTGGCACGGAAGGGAAGCTGTTTCTCGAGCAGCGCCTCAACTCAATCACATCCGACAAGGGTACCGTCGCAAATGAAGTGCAAAAACAGTTCGCTGATTGTTTGTTAACCACAATCGAATCCTCTAAAGACCCCAAGATAAAAGCAATGGCGCTCCATGCATTTGCCACATCAGACTGGGGCAACTTCGGTCGAGCAACAGACAGAACCACAGGCGAACGCTTAGCGCGCATTATAAAAGACAATCCCAAAGATTGGTTTATCCAGAGTCAACTTCCAAAGCTTATCCACGATCACCAGGATTTCATGAAGACCGACGTCAACAGAAGTAGTTGGAATACTACTGAGCACCAGAAAAGCAGATTGACCGCTTACTGGATCGGCAACGGTTTAAATGCGGAATCTGCATCACAACTGATGGATCAAGCGATTCTGAACTACGGATTAGAGAAGGTCCGAACCGCTACCGAAAACGCCGCTTTGCTGAGAAGCTTGCACCCAACCATTCTTGCAGACATGGGACTGCCCGAAATCGGTCGCAACCAGAACAATAACAACATTGCAGAAGTTCTTCACCTCCTCTCTCGAGGTGACGCGGATAAGTCGTGGATCAAGCCTCTACTAGAACCGCTCCAAGGTAAGGTGCAGACTTATCGAGAACAAGTCTTTCATCAGATGCGCGACGAAGTGCAGCTTCTCAACACACGAAGCCAGGACACAGTCTTGAAAAGCATCGAAAGGAACGCCGTGATCGGCGCGACCTTCAAGGCTAAAGTCACAGACGCGGCCTGTGACAACGGTTTAGACAAATTCCGAAAGAAAGAAAATGCTCTGTTCGATCAACTCAAAGACACGGATGGAACTCGTCGGCGCGGCGTTGAAAAAGTATCCAGATTGCTCGAATCCCAACGGAATCTCGACCTTGCTCTAGCCAATCGTGACTTTGTTCATCTAATGAATAATGGAAACATAGCCGACGCCGATCGGCTGGCGAAGACGACTTTCGCTGCGAACAGCGTCTTCACTTTGTCGCTGGCACCGGATATGCAACGTGAGCTTGTTAGCAGCGGTGAAGGCATCTACAAAGGCACGTTCGGAAGAATGAAACAATCAAATGCCGGTCTTTTGGAATCAATCCCACTGGCGCACCAACCTGGCACTGAAGGTGGATATCGCGAAAGTATGCGTGCTTTGCGTGACTTTCACGTAAGCGATTTCGATTCGAAAGATCCGCTAAAGCAATTAGATGCGGATCTCTTCAGAAAACAAACGCTGCTTGGCATTCAGCTGCATCCAGAGCGTCGAATATTATCCGATCGCTTCGAGGATTCTCAAAAGAAGATAAGGGCATTCTGCTCTTTGATGTCTCTTGCAGCAACCAACGCCGACAAGATGGAAACGTACATCGAGCACATGAAGACCTTGAAAGAGGAGATCAAGGAGGGCATGAAGGCTACGCCCGCAGAGCGAACCAAACTAAAAGAGCTCGAGACAGACCTTCTGGACATGCTCGACCCAACCAAGCAAGGCAAATACGTCGAGGATGCTAAGACTCGAGATCTCCTCAAAGAAGAGCTGAAATACATCACTTGCATGAGAGGTCTGTTCGATCCAAACGGCTTCCCGCCACCCAATCCGACACGACAGGAAGAACTGACCAGACAACGCGAGAAACTCCGAGACGAGCTGGACCGGCTTTGCGACTCCAGCCCGAACGCGACTTATGCAAAGAAAGTACCGCCGAACTGGTATAGCACCATCAGCGACATTGAGAAAAATGGGGGATGGGATTGGGACAATCAAAAAAACAACGAGGGTTTGCTTCAAGTTTATTGGGTAAATCGCGAAATCAAAAATTTGGGTGCGGAGTTGGCAAAGGTCAACGCCGAGCTGATGCCGCTGGAACGCAGAACTCAGATGTATCAACTCTATTCGCTTTTTGACAAACTGGGCGAACGCAAATTCAACGAGATAAGCGATTTTAACAAGTGGGCCCGCGAAGAAGCGATGCCGATGCTGGCTGCATTCGCAGCTGGTACAGCCGTCTTCCTCGCCTGCAGCAATCCCCTGACCGCGGTAGTGGTGGCTCCGATCGCGGCAATCACGGCGGGAGAACTGACAAAGGAGATTCAACTCAACCTCGGACATCGCAGCGACGGCTCGGCTCTGGGCGACTACGCCTTGAGGAGCAAGTCGGTAATCACGCCCTCCGGTCGAGAACGTCCGATGGAATTCCGCAAAGATGTGCTTCTCCCCTACGGGGTAGAGTACATTCAAAGCGCCGCCATGGGCGCCGGAGGAGCCGCGCTTGGTTCTATCGCCGGATCTGGATTGGCCAGGGCTTTCCATTCCATGAAAGGCGTCACTAGGTCGCATTCTACTGCGCTTACCAGCTTCGTTAGAAGCGCAGAACAGGCAGCCGCATCCTCTGCCAAAAGCCCGATTGCAGCGAAGGTTCTCAAAGACGCTCTCAGCATAACCACAGAACAAAGTGCGTTCTTCACTCTGGCTACGACTGCGGGTGAAGTCCATAAGGATCACCAACGTGAAAAAAACCAAAAACTCGTTCAAGAACACGACAAGGTATTCTCGTTTTTCAAAGACGCAGGGCTAATCGCCTTCCTTCATGCAGGCAAAGCCTCATTCAAAGGTTACCAGTCTATGCCGATTGGTTTTAAACTAGCACAAAGGCCTGGTGAGGTAACGCGAGGAGATCAGCCTGTGATGAGAATCGAGTATGACGCCCAGGCCCAGAAAACAGCCGAAGCGTACAAACTGGCTGCCACCAAACGGGGTTCCACAATAATCGAACCGCCGAATAAGGAAGGCGGTTTCATTGAGGTTACAGACAAAGGTTCGCACGTCTGGTTCGAACCCAAACCTGCGGAATTACGTATCAACACGCCGACCGCCCTGACCGCTTCCGACACTACTAGAAGTGGCACTCACCTCTCCACTCCAGTTCCTCCTCTAGATGGTGCTGCACCCAAAGCGGGAGCTGATTCCAATCAGAAGCCCCCCGCAGATGCTCAGCCACAATCCTCTGCTCCGATCGACACTCAGCCCTTGCCACCGAGGTCAGCACCGGAGCTCGACGTCCGTAGACTATGGGTGCTGCACAACGAGTACCAGAGACTGGAAGGAAAAATAGGAGACAAGAAGTTGGAGCTAGAATTGGCACGCAAAAATGAAACACCGCCAGCAGTGCCAAAACCGGGCGACCCACCGACAAATTCAAAAGGACTAACTCCACAAGAAGAATATTTGAATTCTCCAGAGCACGCCAAAGTAGTAAGGCTCGAGGAAGACTTGCTAGGTCTCACAGACCAGAAGAATGCGGTGACAGCCGCAATGTACTATGGGCACGGCATCATGCTGCCCGGCAAGTACATGGTGAAAGCAGCCAATGGCGAAGTCTGCGTGACAATCCCCAGCGATGCTGTAAACGAAAAAGCTGTTCGTCTAAACCACATTTATGAGATTCTGGATGAGCTTCTAGACATCAAACCCAATCAAAGAGACGCTCTACCGGCCGAAATCCTTATCCAGAAGTGGGATGAGGTGGGGAAACCATCCGAGTTTGGTGCATACAGCCACGAGGTGGCGTTGATGAGGCTCACCATTCTTGATGCCAGACGCATGCAAGAAGCACCACTCCGGGTGACCATCGGACACGAAACCGGACATGTGTACCAATGCAGAGTAATAGCCAGGGCAGACGAAAAGGTCATCAAGAAAATCGACGACAAGTATGCGGAGAACTTCGAACAGGTTGTCCAGACAGTCGCGCAAATCGAACGCAATACGTCTGCGGAGAATATCGCCGAAATCAGGGCAGAGTTACTCAAAAGAGATACAGATTACACAACGGAGAAAGTCCGCCAGCACCCGGCTCGCTACTGCGCCTCGTACAACGAAGTGATCGCCGAAATGCACATGCTCTATCGCGAACAGCAACGAGCTTCGGCCAACGGCGAGCAGCTCAGTTATGGTGAACTCGTAACGAAGTTCTCGCCAAGAAGAGCGCCAATTCTGAACATGCATGAGGGCATGTTCAATCTATTGAAGACGGACGTGTTTCCGAAACTCCCTATCGCCGTCCCGAGAGTCAGAATCGGTACGAAACCAGAAAACGCAGGGGCCAAGTTCCAGGAAGGAATCACATCACCACCGCCACCGCGCCCTTAGCTAAATGTGCGGCACCGATAACTTACTCATGACGACTCCTTCTTGGAATTGATTTGGGTTTACAACTTCTCTTTTCCCATGGGTCATCTCTTGGATTTCAACGATGTTTTGGACAGTCTCAACTTAAACGTCTACATGACGACGCCTCTTTTACTATTTCCTTTAGTATCTCGAAAAACAGGAGGACAGGGGCTGTCATCCCATGAGAGAACGGCATGGACAGAAGGTCCAGCGATCTTCACACGGAATGACAATCCCCGGTAGAGTGGCGGACATGCACACCTCCTCCCCTGAATAAATGCCGAGCCCGTGACGCCGATGGTTAGAAACCAAGCGTGCCGCGCACCTGCTTCAGGTTATTGCGAATGGTCTTGAGCACTTCGTCCGTGTGCTTGGTCGGCCACTCTTCGCAAATCTGCTCTGCCTCTTCCCATACATCACGAGCTTCGGTGTAGAAGCCGTGATCGTAGCGCAAACAGGCGAGCATATTGAGCACCTCGGCGGTGTACCAGTGGTCTCGTCGAAGTTCGTTTTGAACTTCGGTGAGTGCAAGCTGGCACTGTTTTTCCGCCTCTTCCTTGTCCTGGCGCTTTCGAGCAGCGCTGCAGGCCGCCATGGCGGTCTTGGCTCGCTCGAGCGATTGACGCAGTGAAGTCCGAGTGCCGAAGTTCGGCTCGGGCTCGGTTGTGTTGTTCATCTGATGGAGCCATGCGCCGTTGACCTTGATACCGTCGTCGGTCGTCGACTCCTTCTTCGCCTTGAGAGGCTGTTTGTTCGCAGGCCCGACTGCTTTCGGCGTGGTCTTCTGCGGGGCGACGGGCGGCTTGTCGGCCATGTTATGGCGCAGCGATTGCTCGCGGCGCCACCGTTCCGTCGCGACCCGCCTGTTGTACCAACGACCAATCGCAGCAAGCGCGATCAAACCGGCCAGTGCAAAAACAATGGTCAGGGTTGTGTCCATTGAGGCGCTTCCCTTTCTAGCTCAGTAGCTACGAAGGCTGTATGAACACGGCATGATTAGCCGCAAAATGAAATGCGAGATCCGGAGGCCAATAACAGCCTCCGGATTAAGCTAATGGACCGCCGGCCGCAGTCTAGCGAGTTCGAATACTTTCTCGTCAGAGAAGCTACCGAACTCAGGAACACGCAGCACTTACATGCGAGGCTCGCGACCTGGAGAGGTCGATTTCGAGCCGAACACGAACGCGGAGGTACCGACTTGGAAAGCCGCGTACGCGACCACCAGGGCGTCCCCCTGCA
>CAYQKX010000100.1:0-21434 GCA_964418155.1 uncultured Candidatus Obscuribacterales bacterium
GACGTTGGCGACAAAGTTAGCGTGATAGGTCAACCAATTGCGTGTGAAGTCTTCCGGCGCTTTCAGGATCCGATACGGACAAAATGGTGACAGGTCAGTTATGAAAGTTCAGCTCCCTTCCCGAGTTGTGAAAGCGATGGCACTGGATTCTGTGCCCTCATAGGCTGCAAGCAGAGTCCAATCGTCATTGACGAACATCTCGAGCTTTACCGAAATGCTGCCCGGTTCACTTCGAAGATCACTCACAATCACGCGAGCACCACGTGACAATGGTCGAACCTCCAGCAATCTCTGGGTCTCGACTGGAGCCGGACTAGTTTCGTCGGATAAAATAAGAATGGTATCACTGATAGTATCTTCTTCAATATCGGCTACATGCAGGACAACCGGGGCAGTAATGACCGGCGCTCGAGGATTGCGATCCAAAACAGGAACCGAAATCTCGACGCTTGGTCTATTTCCGGTGTGACGCATTCGATTCAAAGCAGAGAAGAGCTCGTTGTCACAGGTCTGCAGCTGTGGAAGATCGCGCACGGTGGTCTTCGGATTACCGACACGAGTCGCGTTGACAACAGTGTGTTGATACTCAGCGTGAAGAGATTCACAAGCCTCTTTGGCAGTAACTTCCCTTTCTCTTTCAATCGGCTCTGATGTGTTTTCATCATCCGTATTGCAGCCGGCACTTACTGAGTGGGACTTAAGTAATCTCGCGTTTTTCTGGACGAAATAATTCTTGCGGTGGACTGTAACTTCACGAGGACTCGGCAACCAAAGGACCTGCCCAGGATAAACGAATGGAGTCTTCTTCCCATTGACCAGGTGGAACAAGACTTCGCTACGGTTGATCGTGACAACCAGATCGACGAACCGCTTATCTCCGAGCTGCTGACTACTAATTGTCTCTAGCGTGTCGCCTTCTTTTACCAAGTACTTGACGCGCGTCTCACTCGCCCAACTATCTTGGTTTTCCTCGTTGTCTTTAGCGGCATCTTCAAGCTCTTCTTCGGGTTCTGAATCAACTAGTCCAAACAGTTCTGCAAACTTAAGAGCAGCCTGCAAACCAGGGAAGAAGAGGACTTCATCACCGTGCTTGATCGCGATCTCGCCATTCTGAAGTGTCACGCCTTCCGGCAGCGGCTGCCCAAACTTGATTGCCGATGCAATGCTAGCTACCAGAGGCGGTGTCAGACCAATACCTCTGATAATACCCTCGATCGAATACGGAGCCTTGGCGGTTGGGGCTATCGCTCCATCGCCTTTAACGGTGCCGTCGCCTCTTATAGTTCCGGCAGCGTCCACTCTGCCAGGGACAATCGCATCGTTCTGCGCACCGACAAAACCCTGGGGATTATTAATCGAAGTAGAAGTAACTGTAACACCATCAGCCTTGATTGCCGGACCTTCCTGAGTAGTTAGTCTTGCGGTGAGGTTTGTCGGAAGAAGAGTAGCAATCTGCTCTTTCAATCCGGAGATAAAATCGGATCTGATACCACTCAGTACGTTGGCCGTATCGACCTTTGCAAGCGGCGTCAGTCCGGATGCGTCTTTCACACCACCAGTCAGGTCGCTCCTGGTTGTGTTGACTGCTCCAGAGACGATACCGGGGAGGGTCCCCTGCAAAGAACCAATCTGAATCGAAACAGCTTTGACACCAGTGGTGACATCAACTTTCGCGGCGCTGCTATCCGAAGTCGTTGTCGATTTTCCGGTAGGAAAGAGCTTTCCAGCCAGGGCGTTGATTGAATCGACAAGACCGGCCGCTCGAACGGGCTCACCAATTACGACTTCAATCTTTGGAGCAGTCGAGGTTCGGCCATCAAGGCCAGAGATAGATACAGGGAAAGCAGCATTTTGACCATGAAGGAATTGCTGCACCGAAAGTGGTGACACTTCGGTTCCCACATTTTTGCCGGTGCCTATGAATACCGAGTTTATCTTAACTTCATTTCCACTGTTGAGTGGTTGGTTCCTGATTGATCCAATCGTGAAATCGACGGGTTTGCCACTAAGGGAGATGCCAGGTTCAATACGTGCGCTCGAAGCCGAGAGAATTCGATCATTCGCTTGTGCCGCCACCAATGCATCGGCAAGGTTGGCTTTGATACCATCGACCTTCGAAATCAGCCCAGTGACGAGCGAACTGTCGACCTTCCCGAGAGCCACGGATGGATCTCCGTCCACCGCCATCCGACTGAGACCGCTCGACCTGACCGGCTGATTAATGGCAATTGCTTGCACCGACTCCGGCGGACGCTGAGCCCCAACGCCTCCAACATTTTTGACGACTGCGTTATCGGCATTCGGGTTGTTTGGTCGGTCAAAACTTGGCTGAGACGGTCCCCGTCCCGGTTCTGAAGCCTGTACGTTAGGCTCGGAATGATTCCTCTGAGAGCGAGCGGAAGTGTCGGTCTGAGTCGCGAGATAACCGCCTATGGTATCCGCTTCGCGTTTTTTTGCCTGGCCTTGTTGACCGGGAGTAGCATCAGGCTGCAGGTTTGCAGCAATATGCAAGTGGACAGGACGGTCTTCGCCTGTTCTTGCCGGACTGCCGTTTGTCGACAGCTCGCGGATTCTCTGCTGCAGTATCGAAGGGATAACTGCGGCCGCACTTTCCCCTGTCGCCACCTTTATGTTTAGCCCTAATGTACTTCCAGGTGACGGTGCGTTAGTAGTGCAAGTTTCCTTGTCTATCTGATCTATGCTACCGCTCGAACCGCGAGGACGTTGCGTGGACAGACTTCCGAGATTCGCAAGAGTTGGAGCAACAGTTTTTTTTGCGTCTAAGGCATTTGCTACGAAGTCGCCAGCCAGCCCTGGTATGGCACGCACCAAGAGGGGGCCGCCGCGGGTGTTAGTGCCCGTTAGAATGCCCTCCGCACCTTCTGGTGAAGCGGTCTGCGGTCCCCCTAAGGTCCGATTTAGTTTTTCTCTGCCGTCTAGTAATACTCTGTCAGGATTATCCAGACGATTAACAGACCCGGAAGGCGCAATAAGTGCCGCAAAATCACCACCGGGAGATTTTCCGTGTTTACCTTTGCCTTCAGTCCGCAAAGATGGTGTTTCGGAGGCTGCATCCGAAAACGCGGTCATAATACCGGAACCGCAACCTACTCCAGCACGTGAAGGTATGGCTGGTGGCAACGGTCTTTCACCAAGAGATACAGATGAGCGAGGCGTGGCAGGAGGTGGATGGATCTCCTTAGGATTGGCTGGATGCAAATCACCGGGCAATTTGATCAACGAGGTAGTAGAACCATCTCCTTTATCGTTTTTGACGTCAAATCCCCCACCACGACCACTGATATCAATCAAAGAGTTTCTACATGTGTCGATGCTTGGCGCAGGAATAGCGTCTTTTAGTAGAGGCTTCTCTAGCAATGGAAGATGCCGCTGAGTCTGCCTGGTACCTCCAGGAGAAAGTGAACCCATGCCGACTCCCAGAGATCCAGCCAAATTGCTGAGTGATCGGGGTAAAACAGAATCGACTTTGCCTCTTTCACCGTTGGCGGAAGGGAACAGGCTGCCACAAGGTACGGATGGATCTGCATCCTTTTTGATTGGATTGGTGTTTTCCGTGGTGCCGCGTTCTCCACCAAGTATTCCAACAGGCGAGGCAGCGGCTCTTGGGAATGCTACCGGTTTTTCTCCGCTTTCGGGCTTGCCAGTGTTGGACTCACCCGATCTTCCAGTAGTACAGGTATTTGTAACATGGGGAGATACTTGTGGGAGCAATCCCCGATTCACCACCTCGAAGTGTTTCTCTCCATTTCCTGCCTGCGGTGAACCATCTGGTCCAGGCGCATGGAAAGGTGGGCTGCCAGTATCCGACTTTCGTCCAGGAACATGCGCGTTGTTGCCGGCTGGATTATCGCCGCGAATTAATGGTGAACAGCTCGGTCCCACTTCTGATGAAGCACCATCAGAAATTCCTGGTTTTGGATTACCAATCACTTTAGGAAGAGGGCTCACGGGGTTCTGGGGGGCGGGGATCGGATCAGACGCCAGATGCTGCTTCGAGTCGGGCAAGAAAGCTTGACCACGGACTGCTGGTAAGCTCCCTTCACTAGGCTGAATGGGCCCATCGGAATTAGATCCAGATTCTCTTTTTGAATATGGCCGTGTCGCGCCAATAGTCTCAACCAGAGTTCTTCCACCTGGCGCGGGCACTGCAGGTAATGCCAATAATGATTCCGGGCGATCACCATTCGCATTCTGCCTACCGCCCAGGACACCATCTCCTGATACAGGTCTCGAACCCGGAAAAAGTGAAGCTGTTGGCTCAGGACTGGGACTCGGTCCAGGTTTGGTGCGCAGACCGTCGTCCTGAGTGACGGAGGCTGGATGCACTAGCGGTAGGACGTCCAGCGGCGGAGGCGTCTTAGCTGCTGCGCGATCCTTAGCTGTACATCTCTTATCCCCTTCTAAACCAACGGTGCCAGCAGGTAAAACAGGCGGCAGCGCTGGCTGAGGCGACCCGACCTCTGCTTCGACTCTAGCCTTGCCGCTCTTTTGGTCTTTGTCGCCGACAATCGGAGTGGTCGGAGCAACTACGGAGAGCTCCGGAGCAGGCGATGAAGGAATGGCACCCTCGCGGCGGACACCTGCGCCCCGTTGACGTGTGACTGGTAGCGACAACTCGCCGGATGAAACAAGCGGTTGCGAACCACCTGTTAAGGGCACCTCAGGTGCAGGTGCAGGCTTCGCTCCGTGGTCGGTAACTTCGGTGGTATCGGGTGCTCCATGCGAAGTAGTCTTTCTCCTGTCCCTTATTTGTAAATCGCCGGACCCGCCTTTTTCATCGCTAACTCCGGGCAAACTCGGCCCGGGCCTGATACCAGAGTCTCTTGTGGGAGTAACGAGACTCTGGAGACTAAAGGGTATAAGTGGTGAAACAGCGCCATGAGATGGACCGGACCCATTCATATCTTCCGGTGAAGTAACTGTCAACCATGGAAGAACCGCATCTGCAGACGGCTTTAGAAGCGCGGCGAGCCCATCGCTAGCTCTTGTGGGATCCGGTGCGCCAGCTCCAGGCTCGGAGATACTGAGATTAGGCAACCTGACACCGGAGGGCTTGTCAGACGGTTTCTTTACGATTGCCAGGACAGTTTCTGTTGACCCGCCGGCACCCGCGTCTGAGGCATTGAGTGTCCGGTCGGCTGTAGGCGCCGGCTGAGGCACACTTTTATCCGTCTTCTCGGGGGGACCGGAGACTTGTTGAAACAAATCAAAGTCGGCACTATGAGACTGTTTTACTTGTCGGAGAAAATCTTCCATTGGAAATTAAAAATAGCGCGTGGAAAAACAAGATAGACAGATGACAATCACAAATCCGTCTAGCGCCGCTACGATAGGGGTTTGCACGATCCGATTTAAGGCAGAATGCTTGGATAGTCAGGCATGATATTAGTCAATATTCGCAACGGAGTATTTTTCGACAGTTAGCGATATTAAATTTCGAAATTTTCCCGATAAGACCCAAAAACCCGATTCTATTGACATCCAGAGTATGCGGGCATATGATGAATCCGCCATGCCTATTTTTATTGGCGGCCCGACCACTTACTATCAGTGCAAGTAGAATCGTTTCATCCATATAGAGACGTAGTCTAAAATACAACTGATAACCAATCGGAATTCGATCGCCTCGCACCAGCAGTAGTATCACCACCGTCTTTGCATTTTGTTTTTCCGCGGAGAATATAATGAGCGATATTGTCCCTAACGGCCCGAAGAACCTCAAAGGCCAAGTTAACGAAACGCCGGATAAGCAGAGAAGACCGACCGGAACGGACCAGGTAAAGAATCCGAGTGATACCACTTCCCCCTCGGCGGTAGCAGAGACACTGTCGAAAGAGCTACCAACCTCGCATTTCCCGCAACGCGGACAATCGGCAATAGACGCCCGACAAGCACACAAAATGATTCAAGCCGCCCAGGGCGTAGAGTCGGTGACAACCAGACTACCAATGGCTGACGGCGGGCCTATTAGAGTACGTACAGTAGGTGATACTAACCGTGGTGGCGACCAGGCGCCCGAGCGCAGAACCCGGCAACAGAATACTACAGGCACTGCCGCTGACATCGCCGATCGTCCCGGCACCGACAATGTAGCCGACGTGAGACGACACAATCTAAACAGAACTCCTGAAGCTGCAACGGTTCAAACGCAAACGGACCTAAAACGAGGTACCAACCCTCACGAAATTGCCAACGCCGGGGATCGCAGACCTGAGGGTCCCATCAACAGGCCGGAGGCGCCCACCGCCCAAAACCAATCCGACCTGAGACGGGGGAGAGGACAGCAAGAGGGACCGGATGGCGGTCGCGTCAGACAGCAACGCGAAGGCAGAGACCTCAACACGGCCGACAGTCCCGAGGGCAGAAGATCGACTCGCCAACGAAGCGATGTCGGAACGGACGGACATGGGCCTGACAGTAGTTTTACTGTTAAGAGGAACAATAGCGATCAGGGAGTTAACCCCGGCCGCCGGAATGCCACAATCCGACAGCTAGCCGACGGGACGGCTCAGATAGACAGATCACCGGGCGGTCGTGGGCGTACACGGACAGAGGCGCCCGGACCGAGGACGCCGGAGAACTCCTTCACCAAGAGACCGGGTCAAGATAGCAATGCTCCAGGTGAACGTCGAAGAGGCGAAACGAGCAGCTTGCGGCCTGGTGAACCGACTCCAATCGCACGCCGTGCCGCTGAGGCACTTGCCACCAATCCCAATATGACGGAAAGGCAGCAACGTCGGCTGGAACAGCTCGCCAATCCTGGGCAGCCCGGCACCAGAAGACCGGAGCAACCTCTTCCCGCCGACCTAGTGACGCCCGCGCAGCAGAGAAGGGCCGAACGCATTATCAATTCACCACCATTGGTGCAGCCAGTAAACGATTCCGGACGCGGCGGCGGCGGTCGAAAACAAGGACCGGCGCCTACCTCAGAACCAATCGATCCGACGGCTGGACGAGGACGAAGAGACTTCTCACCACCTGGAGGCGGACGGCGCGATTTCACGCCACCAGCAGCAGAGTCACCGACAAGAACAGATGCGCGCCGCGCGCCCGGCGATACTCGACCGGGCAGGGGTAGCGATCTTCCTGCCAACACCGATCGAGGTCGATGGGTCAACGATCAGGTTCGCACTCTGCAAAACGATCGAAGCGATCGGGCAGGGCAGAACTTCAAGGATAATTTCAATAGACTGTCTCCGAAAAATCAAGACGCCCTTGTAAGGATGGACGGTCGACAACAACAAGAAGTGATCGGTCGAATGTCGCAAGAGCGCCCGAATCGACAGGACGCTGGCACCAGGGGCGATGGCAAGGACGTGAGAGCCAGAGTACCTGACGGCAACATCCCCGGTCTAGACATGAATGATCCGCAATCGCGCAGATTTCTTAACGATGCAGTCCGTCGGCTTGATCAATTGAGAACAGAACCGGCACTAGCCAACACAAACATCTCCGATGTGCTGAGAGGATTCGATCCTAAGAGTGCCCGCGCCCTCGAGACTTTCCTCACGAACCAACAAGGACTGGAGCCTGGAAAACTGACGCTCGGTCAATTGGACAACGCTCAGATCAAGATTTTGCACGGGCTGGCGAACGGCAACTTCGAACAACCCGGTGGACCAATGAAACTCGCACCGGTGGACGCACTGGGCGAAATTTCTCGACGAGTGCGCGGTCCAGAAACATTGAATCCGGCCGGCGACAATGCACCATTAGTCAACCCTCTATCCGAGATCGGAAGAGTGCTCAGCAACACCCAATCCGGAACGAGACTTTCCGACCTGGTCGTGCGCAATCTTGATCCACGGCTTGTCACGATGGTCGACTCAGGCACTCGCGCTTTAGTCGAATTCACAGCGAATCTCAGTCCGTTGCAAGAGCTCCACGTCATGAACATGCTGGACAACAGCCCGCGTCTGACTCAGCTTCTCGACGGCGGAGATGCGATCGCAAAGGCCGGCGGATTCGCCAATATACTTGGTACCGCGCTTGGTGACACGCGGGGAGACTTCATCGTCCGAGGCGATTTACCAGTAACCGCTGGCAATACCATTCAAGATGGCGCCGATATTTCCAGTTCTGTCCAAGATGCAACGAGTCAGGTCCTCAAGCAACAAGATTTCATTGCGAAGTTGCCGATCGACGCGTCGACCGGACTGCCTTACGATCCTTCCACAGGCAAGCTCGTAGATCCTGTCACAGGGCGAGAGATAGGCAATGTACCGATCGAGAAATCGCGAGCCAAGGGAGATGGTGAAGGCGAAGACATGGATGACAAGCACGACAAGAAAAAGCGAAAACACGACTCCGATCTTGAAGAAGAAAAGGAAGAAAAAGCAAAGCACAAGGCGATGTTGTTGCTTATTCAGGCAAAAAAACGGCGCGAGCAAGAGATTCGCGACAAAGCGAAGAAGGATCAGCAGCGCAAGGAAGAGGAAGAAAAGCGTGTCAAGTATATTTGCAAAGATGGAGATACGATCCAGTCGATCGCCCTCAAGCAATTGCGCGACAGCCGCATAGCACCGCTAATCTATCAAATCAACAAAGAAGTGATTCCGACTCAGGACGTCAACGGTCAGAGAGTACCGATGCTTCATGCCGGCTTGATTATCTGGTTGCCGTCGCCTAAGGAGACTCGAGAATTCCGAGCCAAGTTGATGAGCGGACCGGGACCCGGTATCGGTATCGCTGGTGGTGCTGGACAGGGTCGCACCATGACCCCAGAAGAAGAGCTCGAAGCCAAGTTTGGGGGCGGTTGGTCTACTAGCGGGCAGCCGGGCACAGAACCTCCCGCTCCCGACAGCGTCGAGAGAAAATTGATGGAAGACGCGGTTGCAGAAGCCAGACGTCGCCGAGAGAATATTGAAAAAGCACTCGGTCCGATCACCCCGACCACGGGCAGAACGAGAACTCCTGGAGAACGGCTGCACTACACGGTTCGGTTGGGCGATACACTCCGCTCTGTCGCGACGAAGCATCCGTCAATCGTTGATGTCAACCTCTGGCGACTGCTTGCTGAAATCAATGAACTTTCCACAGAAGTTGATGCCAAAGGTCATCCAAAGACCGGGCTAGTTCGAGGCTCAACTATCAAGGTCCCGACTTTGCAGGAGATCGCGGAATATAGGCAACGAACCGGTCTCACTACTCACGTCATGAAGCAGGAAGAGCGAATCAAGAATTGCCGCAAATGCGGAAGAATGAACGCAGCACCAGCAACGATGTGCTTGACCTGCGGGCACGAGTTCGAAACGGTACCTGAAAACTTAGAGGCGAAAAAACCGCCTGCGACGACACCAAAAGATGCAGCGACAATTGTTCTAGAAGCTCTAGGCAACGAGCAAAGACACGACCAATCCAGAACAGAAGATCTTGACGCGGCGACACCGAAGACACAACCGTCTCTTCTTCAAGGACCAGAAACGAAAGATCTGGAAAAAAATCAGAGCAATCCTCCAATTTCACCGATCGGTCCATGGGAAGGCGCCTGGGCAAGCACGACAGATCTGGAGGCAACCTGCCGACTGGTCAAATCCGCTGATGCATTCGACCAGAATACCGACAAGATGATTATCCAACTTCAGATTAAAGAGGATGACTCGGACTGGTCCCCTATTCTGGAATACGAAGTTTTCCTCTCACATGCAATCCGTCACAGCTACTCGCGTCAGGGACGATCTCGCAAGAGCGTAAAAATAGACCTACCCGCACAAGCAGCGATGGAACTCGCACAGAACGATCTGCTCGCCAATTGGACGAGCTACAAGCAAAAGTACATGAGCTAGCTCTATCTCGTAATTTCGTGCCGTTCTCTTGTTCTCTTTGAAGAGACCAATCAATTCAACTCGGGAATACTGCGGTGCTATTCCCTCAACGAGAACTCGGAACATCCAATCACTCAGATCACATTGACTCGATCAAAAGTTTTGCCAAAATCCCATACAGACAGATCTGTCTCGTTTAAATTCGTTCCTTTATATATGTATCGGTCACACTATTCTTGATACCACTTGACAATTAAGACTGGTTGTCTCTTACGCAACCGACAAATCCTGCGCCATCTGTTCCTCAAACTTTCACCTTGAGAACCAAGCCTGGAAACCACAATCCAGTCAGTCTTTCCATATTTCCATTCAGATTGGCAATATCAAAAGTTTCTTTCAAAAATACTTACGATATCAGGCAGCGGTATCGTATTCAGTGCTGACTCAATATAGGCGCCGCAGTTGCATCATGCCACCAATTTCGGTGTCCACGACGTGTGATATTAGAGACAGTGGTTTTTGGAAATCAAGCGAAAAATATTCCAGACAAAAAAATTTGCCAACGTGCGATCCCACATAGCTGCCAAGAATTAATTTACATCGACCATAAATTCAGGGTTTACGGCCCTTGAAATAGAAAAACTGTATCGTGGCTAACAGTAAACTTCCTCTAATACAGGTAACATTGACAAGTCAAGCCAGGTGGTAGCACCCCTCGATCTGTCTTGGCGGGCAAAAAAGGCTGGCACCCAATATATTTTTTTGCGTGTAACTAACCCCGAGCAAGCTTTCACGCCCATAAACAGCCTCTCTCCGTCCACGTGCAGTGGTTTAGGAGGAACGGCATTTGTGTATATATAAATAAGATCTGATCTGTCAGTGTGTTCTGCGTTAGATGACCAAATCCAACAATAATGTTCCGGGCGAAGCTGGTGCGACCAGCCCGCCTCTGGATGCGACGACGCCGACTCCGGAAATCAAGACCACGGCAGACTTGCTGGTCAAAGATGGGCTGAAGGCACCTGAGAGCAGAGACGGTCGGACGGAACAGCTTACTGTGGTGCGAGGAGACTTCGGCGATCAAGCCATAACGAGCAATGGCTTCAAAGCAGCCACGGATATTCTCCCCGCATCGAGTACGATGCCGGCAGCGTTGCAGGGGCAAATCGACAGACTAGAACCGGGTTTGCAAGCAAAACTATTGTCCGAACTGCAAGACCCAGTCAAGCGCCAGCTTTTGATCAGCGAATATGGGCGCAACCCATCGGACGGGTACTTCAAGGTAGCCAACGACTTCTACAAGAGAGGCGGCGCCGCCGCCAAACAAGGCAGCGATCTGGTCGACGCCACTTTCTCGTCTATGGCCCAGAGAGCCGAGCAGGTCTCTACATCCAGAGCGGCTGCGGTTGAGCTTCCTGGTGATGGTGGGGGCGCAGCGACGGGTGTTGAGGATCGAAGGACGTTAACCGGAACCGGCACTGACGGTACACCGATTCCCGGAGCCGATACAGCTGTCGAGACTTCAGCCCAGCGTACAGAGAGGCTGACTCGCGAAGCGCAGGAAAAAGCTAAGGCCACGATGGCCACTAATACCAATCACGCAGTGCCTCGTGAAGAGCACGTGCAGTTCAAGCCCGGAGAACCGGGCATCGTAGGTCTACAGACTCCACTGGGGCCGAGAGCATTCAACAATGTCACCAATCTCGATACCGCTTATGATGCAGATTTGTCAGCCTGGAAGACGGAGCTGAAGACCAACGACGGCAACGAGTACCAACAGCTGAGAACGGCTGATGGCAAGGTCCTGGGATTCACGCAGACGAAAGTCCATTGGACCGACGCCAACAACAAGTCTATCGACCTGTGGCAGAAGGAAGATCCCAATTCCAACTTCAAGACAGTGGTTTCGAAGTTCAAAGACGAGACCGGCACATGGTCGCGCGGACAGGGTGAAACCGCCAATTTGTGGACCAAGGTCGATGACGAGGGGAAGCCCGTTCTTGAAAATGGCAAGCCGGTTACTTTCGATGGCGATGTCGAGATTGGAAGCGATAAGTCAGTAAAGATTACCAACAACGATACAACCACAGTTACGACACACAAGCCGGATGGAAGTAGCGAACGCACTATCGCCGGTCGCAATCCGAGTCATCCCGAGTATCAGATTTCAACAAAGGCTGATGGCAGCGTGACAATGACCACCATGTATGGTGGCAAGTTCAGCACGGCGGACAACACGCTGACAGTAAAGAAAGACGACAAAGGTAATGTTGATCTTACCTTCAAGGATTGGAGAGGTGCCACGACTCTTCGCGCCAATGGCGACGAAACATCCATCAACCCCTTTGCGGAGAAGACCGGCTACACCTCGACTACGATGGATATCGATCCAGCTACCGGTGACCGCCGACTGAAAGCATTCACACTCAAAGCTGATACGCAAATCAGCGGTGAAGATATGAGCGGCAATTGGACGAAAGGCGCGGACGGCACCTGGTCCAACGACAAGGGTAAGACGATACAGGGCACCATCGATATCGACCAGCCTCTCGGTCTCATGATGGTAAAGGACACCGGTCGGCATGCCGAGGGCACATACGACAACAACGGCACTAGCACCGTAAAATTCAAGTCTGGAGAAGGTGCAAAAGATCCGGTCACCCGGACAATAGAATCTAAGAAAGACGGATCAAGAGTCGACATCAACAATCTCCTTACTCCAGCCGAGGCAAAAGCGCAGGTCGGCGACGCCAGTGAAGGTCGCCAGATTCAATCGACGACTACCAAAGACGCCAGGGGTGTGACCAGGACAGTCTGGGTAGACAAAGCGACCAAAGAAGCCATAAAAGCTCAGGATGAGACAGGCACATATACTCCATCAACGGCAGCAGACGGCAAAGTCACCTGGACGAAGGTTGCCGACGCGGCGGGTAAACCGCTGGATCCATCAGAGAAGCCGACGACCTTTCAAGGCGGCTTCGACGCGTACAGCGATGGCAGTATTACAAAAACGGACGAGACCAACGGTCAGTCCACGATGTACCTTGCAGACGGCAGCCAGGAACGCAACATCTTTGGTGAGGCCCGCGGCTTCGAAGTAAAAACAAGGGCGGACGGACAAATTGAAGTTCGCGATGTCGGAGAATACAAGCTCTATTCGACCGAGCCGAATGCAACCAACAAAGTCACGAAAGAAGCGAATGGCGATCTGACCTTTACCAACTCTCAGGGAGACAAGGTCACTGTCCGAGCTAACGGCGAAGCAACTACACAATTCGCCAGCAATCGCATGAATGGTATCACGTCGATCACAGAGGCGGCGAGCAAGGATAGCTCGTCTAGAGACCTGGCCGATGTCACCTTCGCTAAGGACAAAAAGATTAACGGTCGCGACATGTCCGGGACCTGGCACAACAACGGCGATGGCACATGGACAAGGACAAAAGACTCCACCGGAAAAGCAATCGCCGAACCGGGCAAGAACGACAAGTTCAACGGTTCGATTCACGTCGGCTCTAACAAGGCTCTAGGCGATGTCTCGATAACCGACTCCGACAAGCACACGAGGGAGACAGTCAGATCAGCTGAAGGATACAGCTTGACCGAGACTTTGGATGCAACCAACTCCAACGTTGTTTCCAGCCTGGAAAAACGCAAAGACGGATCTTCAGTTCAAAAGCAGGAGCTGCCGAAAGGTAGTGAAGATAGACTAAAGCTTGAAGTAGAGTTAGGAGTGCAGCTCGAAGGTAAAAAGGTCGAAGCGGTAACCCTGCAGGACAAGAATGGCGAGCAAACAGTAACCTGGGAAGTTAGCGATGCCGACGGAAAGAACCGATATGTCGCCAAAGTTCAGAACATAGGAGCAAGCGGCACCGATACGTGGATTCGCAAAGGTGACGCAAAATCTAATCTGTGGGAACGCACCGATGGCGGTACCCCTCCAGACCAATTCTACGGCAACGTGGAGCGCGTCGCAGATGGTGGCATCAAGTTTTCAGATCACCTGAAAAATCAGGAAATCACTTACGGTCTCGACGGGTCTTCTGTAAAAACGCTTCTGACTGAGACGACGCAGATGAACAGCGCCGGTCAGATTGAGCGTGTAAAGACTCCCGAGATCACTATCAAAACAGGTGCTGACGGGAAGGTCACTCTAACCGACGGAAAGACCGGTCAAAGCTACACAGAACAAAGCGCAGCCAACAAGCTCGAACGAGATCCCAAGACCGGCGCGCTCTCGTTTACAAATCGCGATGGCCAGAAAATCACGGTCAACAGTGACGGAAGCCGTGTCATTGCGGACAATGGCGGCAAAGGCGTAAAAATCGAAACCGATTCCGGCGGTCGATTGCTCAAACAGTACGATGCCAACGGCCAACTCACAACCGAGTTTCACTATCAATTCAAAGACGGAAAGGCTACTCTCGATCAATTTCAGAACAAAGATGGACAGTGGAAGAACACGCAGTTCGACGAGAATGGCAAACAGGTTTGGGAGTTACAGAACGGCACCAACGGCGAACGTCTCACGCTGAAAGCGGACCGAATTTACGCCAACCGAGACAATAGCATCGTCATCGAAAATGGCAACGAACGACTGATTAAGAATACGAATGGAACAGAGGTCCGAGAAGTAACAGAAAAACTTCCCAATGGTCAGACGAGGGTCTCGACCGAAGTTGGAGGAAAGGGAGAAAAACCAGCCTACTCGTTGACCACGATCAAGTCGGAAGGCGGTCAGATCGTAAGCCAAGAGCTGAAGAGCGGTGCAGGCACATTCCAACGCGGCGACAAGCCCGTATGGGAAGAGCTCGACTCAACAACAGGCAAACCCAAAGTAGGAAGCACCTGGGCCGGTGACATCGTCGTCGCGGACAACGGCACGCTCATTAAACGCGCCTACGAAACCGGAGCAGACGGATCCATCAAGAGAGACGAAGGCGGTCGCAACATAGTACGCGATACGACTTACAACTTCGCATCGGGTGGCTCGAGGCAGGAATTCGCTAGCGGCGGCACGATCTGGCGCGACAGCGATGGCGACGTCACGTCGCGTGTCACCGCCAGTGGTGACGTGACCGACATCTACTACGGTCCATCTGAAAAGCCAGGCGAACCAAAATCAATAACCGGTTTCCATGAGAATGGCAACTACTGGCAATACGATAAGGAGTCCAAGACCTTCTTGCCAGATGGTGACAAATCACTCATCGGGGCGCAGACCAATGTCTCGATCGACCGAAAGAACGCCGAAATTGTCACCACCAATATGGCCACCGGCGATAAGACCTTCACACAAATCGATGGTCTGACACGTCTCGAACGAGCCAACGGCACCAAGGTGTTCACGGACAGATCCGGGAAGCCGGTTGCATACACCGACAACAAAGGAAACAGCTTCGAAGTCGAATACGACAACAAAGGCAAGATCACGAAAGTCTCCGGAACTATGGTCAATGAGAAAGGCCAGATTGTAAGGAAACTGACCGTACTCGACGCGGACAATCCAGAAGCGAAGACCCAAAAGTCCTCAGGTCCGGGAGAGACGGTCATCGTCGGAACTGACCTGAACCAGGGTGGTTGGGGCGAACGCATGCTCCAGTTCAAAGCGCTGGGCGCCGACGGCAAAGCCAACGGTAACTCAATCCAGATGTTCGCAGACGGTACCATTCGCGAATTCGATAGCTCCGGCAAAGTGATTCGCAGTCAAGGAAAAGATGGTGTCACAGTAGTCACCAAGGACTACAAAGACACAAGCGGTCTGATGCCAATCGAAGATCTCAAGAAAATTCCAGGCGCTGTGATCGTCGCCGATTCAATCAGCCGCGTCGAAGGTACCGAGCGCGACCAGGTAATCGACTCCAACAAGGCCACGGTTTACGTCAAAGATGGTCTTACTTACAAGAGATTTACCGACGGCTCATATCAGAAGTTCGACAACACTGAAAAGCTGGTCGAAACACGTGACAGCGCCGGCGGTATCACCAAATATTCCTACAATCAAAAAGGCGAAGTCGAGAAAGTTACATCTTGGTCTGCAGCGGATCTCAAGAAGATTCCTGCCAACGAAATCTATAACGGTCCAAACGGAATGTCCCGCCTGCAGTTTGATCCTGAAACAAAACAACCAATTCTCGATAAAGACGGCATTCAAAAAACCGAGCCGATCACTCCTACTCAAGAAGTCGGAAAGGACAAGATCACCGGCAAGTACTATTTGACGAAAACAGACGCTGATGGGAAACAGGTCAACGTCCCAATTCAGAGCTTTGAGTTAAGAACTACCCAGGACGAGGCAACGAAGCAGCAAGATACACGCCTGGTAATCAAATATCCACCAGGCTCCGCTGTGGCAATGGAATGGCAAGATCCAAGGACCGGCGGTCGACGCGAACTCACTAGCGAAAGAAGCTACATCAACTATGATGCCGCCGGCAATCGCACGTTCCAACGCAATGCCAACGACAAAGAGCTGTCCTATACCTATGACAGCTCAGACCCGACAAAATTGCCGAAGACTATTTCCGATTCTTCCGGAACCTGGACCAGAGGTGCGCAGAGTCCTGACAAGCCTGACGAGTATGAATGGACCAACGCTATCACCGGCGAAAAATCGAGTGCATCACTTACTGAAATAGAAAGAAGAGGTAGTGTCGCGGACGCCACCGTGATCGGTTCTCGACCACTCGAGGGTGGTAGTACAGAGAAGACCTACGACAATGGCAGCAAAGTCATAGTCGACAAAGAAGGCAACGTTCTCAAATCGACCGATGCCAATGGCACAAGCTACACATACGAAAGAGAACCTGGTAGCAAAACACCGTCCTCAGTCCTGATTCAGTCCAAGGACAATCCGGAAGGCACGAGCTATAAAGTCAAAGATGGCTACGGCACCGAAGGCACTATCAGCGATATCAAGATTGGTCCGACTGGACAACCGATAATCACAACCGACAGAGGAACTGCCACATACGAAGCCAACGGAATCAGGACCTTCACGGACGGTACAGGTTTACTCAAAGTCTCGGTTAACAAAACAGAGCTGTCTACCGGCAGTGATTTTGAAGGAAGCAAGATTTCTTCAATGACTTTGGAAAACGGCAACCCCGTGTTGAAGCTTGAAGACGGTCGCGTTGTTCGCTACGCTGAGAATGGCGGCAAAGTCATAAACGACGCGCAAGGCAATCTAGTTAGCACCGTGAGCGCCGACGGAAAAACACAAGTCAACTACACTTACAGCACTGATGCCGACGGTGTGAAGACTGTTTCTGGCTTCACAAGAATTGTCGACGGAAAAATCACGTTGGCAATCACGACAAATAGTGACGGAAAGTTCTCGGATGGAACCAACACATACGACTCGCTTTCTGCCAGCGCTGAGACCGGACAAGCCTACTTGTGGTCCAACGGCTCGAAAACCAGTCGGGTTATCGACGCCAACGGCAACGAGATGGAAACCAAGTTCCAGATGGGCACTCAGCCAGGCCAGCTACCGAAGGTACTGTCTCGTGTGGAGCGCGACTCAACTGGATTGATCAAACTAGTTGAAGATTCTCAACACAACACGACTAGATTCTTCTATGCAAACAACCAGCTGGATACCATCATGCAAGGTAATTCAGTTGTAACTCGTCAAGATGGTAAGTGGGTAGACGCTTCCAGACCTGGAGTCAAGATCGATGCTACTGTCGATGTCGATCGCAACGGTAAGCAGACCTGGACGGATGCCGGCAAGCCGCCGGTCGTGCGGGTCGTCAATGCGGACGGTTCTGTAGAGGTCACAAAGCCAGACAAATCAGTCACTATATATAGTGCCGACGGCTCCTCCACCAGACATATAATGCCTCCGGGCAGCGCTTTTCGCGAAGTCACCCAATTCAGGGACGGCAAGGTTGAGCTGGTCAAACAAGACGGCACAGTTCTGCGTCAGACATCCTACTCTGACCAGATATTAGGCAAAGGACCAAAGGCTAATGAATTCAGCGAAGGCTCGGGATCCATTGAAGTCACAAAGGACGGCACAGTAACTCTGTACGATGCGGCTACTAAGACAGCGACTATCCAGTACACCAATGGCAGCACCTCCACCCTGGACCTGAAGTTCAACGACAGTGCGGAAGCGAAGATCCGAACAGGTTTACAGAACGCAGGGCTGACGCCGGATCAAATCGATAAGGTTGTCCTTGGACTCAAAGACAATCCGTTGCCGGCATCAGCGGAGAAATTGCTTGCAGACTTAAAGCTTGCTCCAGACAGTCTCAAGAGTGCATTGGCAGCAACCAAGGACGCAGCCCAATGGGTCAACGGTGGCAACAAGTACTCATCGCTGTCCGAGGTCGGTGCAGCAGAGATCAATCTTCGAGACAATGCATTCGATTTTTCTGCGACGGTGAAGTCCAGTTCTTTGACGCGAGGTCTTGACGCGCTCAACCCAGCGCCAAGACTTATAGAGCCGGCTTCGACGCAGCCTGCTACCACCGGCGTTAAGATTTCCGCAGAGAAGACTAACAATACCTCCGGTATGAATGGAACGTTCATCAATACCCAGGACTTCAATCGAGCGGTAGACAAAATTTTGGAAGGCTCCGGTCTCACAGGCTCCAACCTGGAAACAGCAGCCAGGGAAATCAAAACCCATCCAGCCGATGCCAAGGCAATTCTCGAAAAATTAGGCGCTACTGGTGATACCGCCAAACTGAGCGAGCAGATCACGGCAGAGCAGAGCAAAGTAGATGCCGCTCGGGTTATGGTGGAGAGCGTTCTGCAAGACGGATTGAAGGGCTCGTCGCTGACCAGCGCTGAAATCAATAGTTTAACTCAGCAAATCTTGAATAACCCAGCCAACGCTTCCGAGATTTTGAAAGCGAAAGGCATCGATGCAAACAAGGCAGATGCTCTTAGTTCGCAGATAACCGCCGGAATGACGAAGATCGACGCGAACGTTCAAAACTTCGTCATCAGCGCGACGCTTACGGCAGCAGGATTGAATCCTCAGCAGGTCGCCGATCTCACCGCCGAGATCAAGAAGGACCCGTCAAAAGCCGCTGAAATTCTGGAGAAGGCTGGACTGCAACCAGATACAGCCAGGCGCGCTGCCGATCAGATCAAGCAAGACCTCAAGTTCGCCGCCGATAATCCTGACGTTCGCAGCTATGTCGTCGAAAAAACTCTGCGAGATGCCGGCGTAAAAGAGAAAGACATCAAACTGGCGACAGATCAGATACTTGCCAATCCAGCGCAAGCGAAACAGATACTTCAAGGGCTCACCAGTAGCGATGGCACCAAGATGACCGAGGTGCAGGCGAGCGCCGTGACGGCCGCCCTGACTGCGAATTTGACATTGTCAGGCACCGCAATCAGTGCAGACCAGACTACGGGCAAGGTGGGAACGACACCAGCTGTTAACACCAACATAGGCACCACTAATCCGGTCCATACAGGCATCGCGACAAGCGACAACAAAGATGCTACAGCCATGGCCAAGGCGATCGAGGACAAGCTCTTCAATAAAGGCATCAATCCTACTCTCAAGGACAAGTCCGAAACCGTTCGCAACGCAGTCGACTCTTTCCGCAATGCGGATGAGGTTCGAGCAGAGCGCGAAAGAACACAGCGCGTGGAGACCGAAACGAGAAACAGAACAGAGATAGAACGGCTTCAACGTGACGCCCAGCAAAGAGATAGAGAACAACGACAGGTTCAAGACACGCGCGACACTCAGGTGAGAGAACAGCAGAGACGGCAAGAACAAGACAGAGTAAAACAAGAGGAATCTCGCGTAAAGCAAGAGCAAGATCGCATCAAGCAAGAACAGGATCGCGTCAACAAAGAGCAGGAGCGCGTAAAGACAGAACAAGACAGGATCAACAAAGATAGAGAGCGCATCAAGCAAGAGCAAGACAGGATTAAACAAGATCAGGATCGCGCAACTAAAGATCAAGACAGGACGAAACAGGATCAAGACAAAGTTAAGAAAGATCAGGATCGGCTAACGAAGCTCGACCAAGAGAAGACTGCGCTCGATAAGGCGCAGACCCAACTTGATAAAGATCGAGTCGCACTTGCCGCGAAAGAGAAAGACCTCGGACAGGCGAAAGAAACGCTCAAAGCAGACCAAGAAAAACTGGCCGCCGATACTAAGAAGCTAGCTGATGAAATCAAAGCTTCTGGTCCTCACTCAGGAGAGGGAGAGGTTCAGACACCGAAAGCAGGTTCGGAACCGAAGGAAGGTGATGACACGGCTCCAACCGCGACAGTTCCGGTTAGCGTGGAACTACCGAAAGGCACCACTACGACCGCAACAACCACGGGTGAAATACCTGTCGTCTTCTCACCGGCAAAGACAGATGCAACCACCACTTCAAATGTACTGACTGAGGCGACAGTATCCACCACACCAACGCTGCCTCGAGCAGATGTAGCCGCCACTGGTGATACCGCTGTTAAGGTCACAGTCGGCACTGCAGAATCGACCGGCGATGGTCAAACTCCTGCTCCCGGCACGCCTGCTGGTGCGACCACAGTGAAAGCCGACGGATTGCCTAAGATCGACGGCGCTACGGCTGCGACTGGTCAAGAATCAACGGGTCCGAAGAAAGTTTCTGACACGGTTGCAGAAGACACATACGATGATGCGGCACATACTGGTGCGCCAATCGGGGGTGTACCTGTGGTGTCCATCACGGATCCGTCGGGCACCGTCATCGCGACGAGTGGCGGCACCGTGGTGCTCGGTCCCTCCGGTACGCCAGTCACGCCTGGAGACGGACAGACGCAGGTCCTCGGTACGAATGGTCTTCCGATAGCGCACTCCGGTCACGGTACTACTGATCTGTTGAAGGCCTCGACAGATGCATCCTCGATCGTTGTAAGTTCTACCGGTCAGGTCACGACAGTAACCACGCCGACTTCGAGCAGCGATCCTCAGGCTCCGGCAACGAATGTGGCGCCTATCCAGACGACCGTCACAGATCCAAATACCGGTGTCACGACAGTGACGACCACGACGACAGATCCCGTGACGACGAGAACGCAGACAAATCCTGTCGCGCACACATCTACAGTATCGCCAGATCCATCGACTCCTGGAACGTCGACAGTCACGACTCCGACAGTGGCATCGACACCAGGCACTACCACGACCCTGCAGCAAGTAGCCGTCGACCCACAGACGCCGGTCGTTTCGACTGCAACAACCACAACCACCCAGACTGGTCAGGCCGCGACTCCGTCGCCGGACCCGACTACTGGCGTGACTACCCCTGCCATCCCTACCACTAGCGCCGCACCGGACCCGACGACCGGCGTGACAACGACTCCAGCCAACCAGACCACCGTCACTCAAACGTCTCCGGACCCAACCGGCGTGACCCCAACAGCAGCGCCGACGGGCTCTACACCCACACAGACGGTCGTGAATCAGGTCGCTGTAGATCCACAAGCTCCAGTGACGGGTCTCACTCCTCCCGCGACATCCACAGGGCAGACAGCAACTTCGACTCCAGCTCCGGATCCGACTACTGGTGTGACGCCGACAACTCTTCCTCAAGTTTCCGCCGATCCTAATGCTCCGGTTGTCTCAACTGGTACTACCTCGCAGACCGGCACTACAACAGGAACGACAACGACTCCTCAGGTCTCCACGGATCC
>CAYQKX010000101.1:0-19710 GCA_964418155.1 uncultured Candidatus Obscuribacterales bacterium
TCAAGCCAGTACTCTGTTTCGGGATTCAAATCCCTCTTAGCATGACCCAGCCGTAATCGTGAATTTTATTTTTCTTGGGATAAACCGACAGATTGAGTTGGACATTTCATTGACGAAGTCTGACAGTAATTTAGGGTTGGAGCCCGGCGATTGGAGTTCGATAATTTTGGATCCGACGATGACGCCATCGGCGCCCACTTCAAGCATTCGATTTGCTTGTTCCGGTTTTGAAATTCCGAATCCAATCACTATCGGTAGGTCGCTCTGAGTTTTCAGTAGGCTGACAAGCTCGGTTAGGCTTCGGTCGAAATTGTCTGCGAGACCGGTGATGCCGGCTCTGGAGACTAAATATAGATAGCCGTCGGCATATTGCAGAAGCTTGGGCAATCGCTCTTTTGATGTCAAAGGCGAAACTAGCATGATTGGTGCAATTTCGAAATCGTGGGCGCTTCGGAAGATTTCCGCTCCCTCTTCCGGCGGCAGGTCGACAATAGTAATTCCGTCGACACCAGATTCTTTCAGGTCGTGCATAAAGGCTTGAGCACCCCTTTTGTAGATCAGGTTGAAGTAGGTCATTATCGAGATTGGGATTTTGGCGTGCTTTTGGCGCACCGTTGCTACCAGCTGCAGTGCCTCTTTTGTGCTGAAACCGTTTTCCACCACCATTTTGTCTGCATTCTCAATAATCGGACCGTCTGCCATTGGATCGGAGAATGCCAGACCAAGTTCGAGCGCCGTTGCCCCTTGCTGAATAATGGTCTCGATCGCCTCGAGGCTCTTCTCAGGATCGGGATAACCCAAAACAGTAAAGGGAATAAACGCTTTCCTCTGCTCTCGTTCAAGTCGGTTGAACATCTCTTCAATTCTATTTCGCATCACTAAAATCCTTCTCTTTGCGTAATGTATTCAATAACCCGCTCCATGTCTTTGTCTCCGCGACCTGACACGTTGACTAAAATGCGTTTGCCCTGCAACTCACCAGAGGCTAGTTTTTTCGCTTGAGCTATCGCATGAGAGCTTTCCAACGCCGGAATAATGCCCTCCAATTTGGAGAGATCTCGGTAGGCTTCAATTGCCTCATCGTCGGTTACTGCAGTGTAGATGGCTCTGCCGGTGGTGCTCAGGTGCGCGTGCTCGGGACCGACCGATGGATAGTCGAGTCCGGCCGCGATACTGTGCGTGTCCTGTACCTGTCCGTCCGGAGTCTGCAGCAGCTTGCTAATCATGCCGTGCAAACAACCGTCGCTGCCTCCCAATATGACTGCTCCATGCTTGTTAGAACCGAGACCCGCGCCTGCGGGTTCTACACCGATGAGAATTACACCCTGCATCTCGATGAATGCCGAGAAAATTCCTATTGCGTTGGATCCGCCTCCGACGCATGCGACGATTGCGTCTGGTCTTTCGCCGGTCATTTGTTGAAACTGCTCTTTGGCTTCTTTTCCGATGATGCGCTGGAAGTATTTCACGAGTGTCGGGAATGGGTGCGGACCAGCCGCCGTGCCCAGGACATAATGTGTGTTGTCCAGGTTGGATACCCAGTCTCTGAGGGCTGCATTAATAGCATCTTTCAGCGTCCGCCCTCCGATATCGACACTGTGGACGGTGGCGCCCAGCAGCCTCATCCTTTCGACATTCTGGATTTGCCGGCGGCAATCCAGCTGTCCCATATAAACTTCGACAGGCATTCCCAGCATAGCGCCTGCCATAGCGCAGGCCACACCATGCTGACCTGCACCAGTCTCGGCAATCAGTCTTTGTTTTCCCATAAACTTGGCGAGGAGCGCCTGACCAAGAGCATTGTTGGTTTTGTGTGCGCCGCCATGAAGAAGGTCTTCTCTCTTCAGGTAAATCTCGGCTCCATAATGTTGGGATAGGTTGTTCGCGAAATAAAGTGGAGTCGGTCTTCCCGCAAAGTGTTTTAAACAGCGACTGAGCTCCTCCATACACGTCGAGTCATTGCTGAATGAGAGAAAACGGTCTTCTAGCTCTTCCAGGGCGGGCATGAGCGTCTCGGGAACATAGGTTCCGCCATAGTGTCCAAATTTCGTTGCCAGTTTCATAGTATCTTCCTCGGTGCTAATTTCTTTGATTTGTTCTTAGGGATTAGAACCCTCGCCATGACACGGATGTACTCTTGAAGAGTTCGCAAAAGCTGCTGGTCATGTGCATCGACTTTTTCCCGGGCGAGCATTCGACACCGGATGCAACATCGACTGCGTACGGCTTGATGATGCTGCAGGCTGTTGTCGCATTGTCCGATGTTAACCTGCCGGCAAGAAATAGCGGTGGAATCTGATCTCTAATAGGCTCAATGTGTTTTGAAATCCTGCTCAGGCAGTCGATTTGATCGATTACTGCGGAATAGGTGTTGCTCCGTTTTTCGAGATCAAGCAGATAGAATTTCGCCTCCCGATAGGAGAGTAAGTCGTCTCTATCGATACCATGGACGTGATTTGAAAAAGGGTAATAACTGGTCGTGTACTGAAAGACTTTGATCGTCGGTCGTATGCAGTTGCTGATGTATGCAGCTGATTCAACGCCGTGCAGTTGGATGAAATCTAGGTTTAGTTCGATAGCAATTGAATTTACGTAATCGATATCTTGGTTCTGGAAAACTCCTACTGTGGATGAAGTATTTCCGATGGTGTCGACAATTCTTTTCGCCTCGTTGAAGTCAATCTTTCTCTCAGACGACTCGGCAAATACCAACCCCACAAAGTCCGCTCCGGCGGCGACTGCCATTTCGGCGTCATCGAGGTTGGTGAGTCCGCAGATCTTGACTTTGATTCTGTTATTCATCTCTTGCTACCAAGCAGTTGCGTTTTTATCTGTGTAAGGAAAATGGAAGGGTCGTCGCACTTCATCAACGAACTGCCGATTAGAAATGTGTTCGCGTATGGGAGAATGCCGTTGATGCACTCGGCAGTACTGATGCCGCTCGCGGAGATCAATTCCTGATTGCCCTTCACATACTTCGCCAGTCGCGCCGTGGTACTCAGGTCGATCTCCATCGTGGTCAGATTGCGATTGTTGATAAGCACAATTTCGATCGGAAGGTCTCGTATACTTTCCGCTTCCTCTATCCCCCCAATTTCAACGACCGGAGCAAGGCCTTCTTTGTATGCGGCTTGCACGAGCGATTGGAGCTTAGTCTGGTTCAAGATTTTTACTATCAGTAAAACCGCGTCGGCGCCGGCATCTCGCGCTAGCGATATCTGTCTCTTGCTGACGATGAAGTCTTTACATAAGACCGGAAGGCAGGTCGTCTTTTTTACATATTCGAGTAACTCGAAGCTGCCGCCGAAATCAAGATCGTCGGTCAGGACGGATACAGCGACACAGTGCTTGCGATATGCCGACAAGATGATATCGAGGCGGTTAGCGTCTAGAAGTGTTCCTGCCGAAGGCGACTTTGGCTTAACCTCACCAATAATCTTGGTCGTTGTGCCGAGAAGGGCGGAGAGGAATGCGTTGCCTCCAGTCGGTATCGGGCTTGCACTCTCGGCGGTGTCCGTCTCTGGAGCGTATTGCTTGAGTTTTCGCTCAACTATTTTGTCCAGGATAGTCATTGGTAAAACCTCCGAACTTCCTCGAACTTTCGTGAGGCTGATCCACTGGCGAGACATTTTTTGATGACTCGCTTACCCTCTTCTATGTTCGCGATCAGTCCCATTACAAACAATCCGGCAGCTGCATTGAGCACCACGGATTCGTAATACGAGGACAGGACGTCGTCACCATTGATGATGGCATAGAAAATTTGCTTATTGGTCAAGTCTTCTCTTCTGAGTCGAGAATCAGCCGTGCGTGGTAAAACTCGATCCATGAGGTTTTCTGAGGTAAGTGAGAAAGTCCCGAAATTCAGGTTCCTTTCTTCCGAGTGAAACTTCGAAGACTCGATAATGCTGGGAGGTGAATCGACCAACCTGGATGAAGCATTTATCTCGCGCTTGCCAGGGTGGAACTGGTGAGAAGCGGGCGTCTCGCGTCGACTCTCTGATTCATACCCGAGGAGTTCTCCTCGATCGATCAGCGAAATTGAGTTTTGTGTAAATGGGAGAAGTTCATCAATGATGTCGGCGCGAACCGTCAGGGCACGAATCGTCGTTTTATCATTTTGAAGATGTCTGTCCATGATCGTTTGCATGTGCGCATCACTGACTCCCAGGAGTCGATATGCTGGTTGTGCTGGATTGAGCAGAGGTCCCAAATAATTGAAGATGGAGGCATGACCGAGTGCCTGCCTCTTCCCCTTAATTTGAGCTAGTTGCGGAAAGAAAGACTGAGCGTTCAAAAAGACGAGATCTGTTGCCTGAAAAACACGCTCGTAGCTTGTGCCTTTGACGTTGTTCGAAAATCCGAGGGACTCGAGAAAATCGACGCTTCCGCTTCGACTGGTTGCGGACCGATTGCCGAACTTCGTTACCTTGACACCGAGTCCAGCAAGAATGAATGCGACAGTCGTTGATGTATTGAATTTTGAGACCCCACTTCCTCCAGTTCCACAGACATCGATTGCGTCTCTCCCGAGTGTTTTTACCACTTCCAGATCTGTGACATCTATCCTGCTTTTGATTGACATCAAGGCGCTCTGAAAAGTAGGAAGCGTCATGTTGGTGAGAGGGAGCAAGAGGAGCTGCTCCAAGTAGTTGTCGAAAGCCTGGCTGAGTTTTACGGTATACATAATTGAATCTCTCGGTAGGAGTAACTAGTTAATCGCTGTCTGTCTGTCTGTCTGTCTGTCTGTCTGTCTGTCTGTCTTGAACCGGTTGCTGCGGACGCAACAGCGTAAGTGAAGAAGCGAACTGAATCGGGGTGACGAGGTCGACAATCGAGTCGCCCTACGCTTGGGCGTGGTTAGACATGCGGACCTTAGAGGTTTTCGCGTTCACGATCCTGTTGAGCGAATTGTTAGATGTGATGACTGTTGATGATTTTTTCGTGAAGTCTCGGCAAATCGAAACAAAATTGCGGAGAATGGTCATGCCACAAGGCGTGCCTATCGACTCTGGATGAAATTGCAATCCGAAAATCGGGCTTGATTTATGCTCGATTGCCATGATTGAGTTGTCCGATGCGTCGCGCCCAATGACGGTCAGGCACTCTGGAAGATTTTCTTCGGCTGCTGCCAATGAGTGATAGCGCATTGCCGCAAAAGACCGTTCGCAGCCCTCGAAAAGTGTGGATGTTCCTGTAACTTCGATTAAACTGGTTTTTCCGTGTTTAATAACTGCTGCCTGGATTATCGAACCTCCGAAAGTTTGAACGATGCCCTGATGTCCAAGACAAATTCCTAGAATCGGACAGGCGAGCTGAATTTGGTTAGCGATCACTTCTGAATTTATACCGAAGTCTCGTTTGTTTGCTGGATGACCCGGCCCGGGCGAGATGACTATCCCCACAGGTGACAACTCTCGAATCTCCGGCAGAGTGATCCTGTCATTGCGTCGGACTATGACAGACTGGTCTGAAACTACTCGCAGTGCCTGGACAAGATTGAAGGAAAACGAATCATAATTGTCTATTACGAGAATAGTCATGATGCCTTCACCTCGTCAGAATGTTTGAGAATGCCGGCTATTGAGCTGGCCTTATGTATTGTTTCCAGATACTCATGCTCAGGGATGGAGTCGAAGACGATTCCCGCGCCTGCGTTGATATGTGCGATTCCGTCCTTTATAAGAGCAGACCTGATTGCGATTGCCGTGTCCATGTTGCCTCGACAATCGAAGAATCCGACGGAACCTGAATAGATTCCTCTTTGTTCTTGCTCCAAATCTGAGAGCAATTCCAGGGCGCGCACCTTCGGTGCGCCTGACACCGTGCCTCTTGGAAAACAAGCTTTGAGCGCGGAGAGATGTGTCTCGTATGACTCCAGACGCCCGAAAATTTCGGTGCCGAGATGCATGACGTTGGGATACTTGAGTACCTGCGCAATTGGTCCGACTTCGATGCTGCCTGGTCTGCACACCTTCCCGAGATCATTACGACCCAGGTCGACCAGCATCAGGTGCTCCGCTAACTCTTTCTCGTTGTTTTTGAGTTCCTCTTCGTGACGAGCGTCTTGCTCGATGGAGATGCCTCGGGCACGGGTTCCTGCCAATGCGCACAGCCTCACTCGCTCTGATTTCGCGCTGATCATTGTCTCTGGAGAGGCGCCCAGATATTGGAAATCGGGCAAATTAATCAAATAGTTGTAGCTTGAAGGTGCCGTTTGTAGGAGCGATGAGAACAGCTCTTTCGCGCTCCGGTTAGTAGCAGCGTAAAAACGCTGCGATAGCACGATCTGGAAGCACTGTCCCTCTTTGATGAAGGCGCTGGCCTCTTGGGCTCGCTTGACGAATTGTTGTTTCGGCATCGCGCAAGTGAGATTCGCCAACTCAAAAATCTCCCTGGTGGATAGCAACTGAGGTGAGTAAAACGAGATGATCTTGGGAGTGGCATTCAGTTGTTGAAGTCGAGTCTGTAGGTGCTTCAGTTGGTCCGCGGAGTGCGATATCACATTGACCAGATTACGCGTGTGATCGATGTAGATAATCGATTCTGGGATCGTAAGGACTGCATCTGGAATTGTGAATGGGTCGGTTGAATTACGTCTGATGTTTTCTATTGAACTTGTTATACCGAAGCCCAAGTAACCGATTAATCCCGCTGCGAATCCGATTTCGAGAGGCACGGCACTGTAGTCGATAACCTGCGAATACTCTTTGTTTACTCTGTCTATAAAGTCGAACGGGCAGTCGATTTTTAATTGCAGCGAGCATCTGTCGGAATGATTAACTTCGGCATTTAGATGACTATCGCTGCGTGCGGTCGGTCCAATTACTACCGTGGCGAGGCTGTCTAGAGCGAGGATAGTGTATGCAGGTGCGGCAAGCGACCGTTCTCTTTTCTGGAAGAATATCGATTGTTTTCCAGAACCGATGGAGAGGAGATCGTCTGCGGTCAAATGTTCGAGCTTGAAGGCGCCGTGAAGTAGTTTTCCTGGGGATAGCGTGCTAAAAAACCCAAGCTTGGTGTTTTCGTCTGAGAAACATCTCTTGTGACTACGAGAATTCATATTTTTGTTCCTGTTTATTGTGATACTGCATGTGATGGCACACGAATCCGCGCAAAAGCCGCCTGACTCGGGTGGTCTGGATAAGATACAAAAAACCGCAGGGCGTTAGTCTGACAAGCCTGCGGTTAAAAACACTTAGGGAGAATTGACTGTCTCACCAGCGCCAACGGGGCCTGTCTGCCATGCTGTGCCAGGTCCACCAATATTGGGCTGTGAGTACGGAGTCGGTCTTCATTTCTTTCTCTTGAGGCGAATGCGCCGCGAAAAAATGGAACAATTCACATGTTAGCAGGTGGTCACGGAAATGCAAGACGTTTTCATTGATAGCAAAGGAAAGTTAACAGCCGAGCTGATCCTTCTCATATGCAATCCGTTATTCTTTTTTGAAAGTCGGACTTGAATATGTTGCAGAATCAGCGAGCAACTCGGTATTGCTAACAAGGATTTCGCGAACGCGACGCTAGAGGTCTATCGCATTGTGCTGCAGCGTTTCTCGAATCGTCGTGACGCTGTGGTATTGCCTGTTGCGAGCCATTTCTGCGGACTAATCGTCCAGTCGATCCCAGATTTTTGATAGTTTCTCGTGATCGAATTCGAATCTCTGTTGGCTTCTCCTGTTCCTTGTGTCGACTTGCATTCTGGCAACAGATTCAGCACTCGAACCGGTAACCCGAGCCTCGACTTCCATCAGGTGGTTTCCGTATGCCTCCAGGTATCCGTCGCGACGTTGTCTCCATGGTTCTGCCGTCTGCTCCAAATGTTTCTTCAAAGTATCAAGTTCTTTGTCATTCAAATTTTGTTTTGACATCATTTCTTTGACTTCGCTTTTCGCCTTGGGATCTGGATGATGTCGCATGGTGTCGTTGATATGCTGGCGAGTTTTGGGATCCGAGATGGCTTTACTCAAGTCGGTATTACTCATTGAAGACCACTGAGTCGCAAGCTCAGCATGAGCTTGCGCCCAACCTGCCAGACCGCTGGCAAAATTGGGAGCGTCTGATGGCGAGCTGATTTTGAGCAGGTGATCTGCTCGTTTTGCTTGTTCTGGATTGAGCGGTTTGCCATCTTTTAGTGCAGCTTCTACTTGGGCTCTGTTGAGATCGCTGACTTCGCCTTTTTCTCGAGGTGCCATTACCTTTTGGTTGTAGTACTCCAAGACTTTATCGGGGTTGCCTTTGTCAGCTTGAGGCAGTTTTTCGTTGATTCGCCTGGCCATGAGGGTGAGCTGCTCGTGGTGTGTGAGCTCGTGCGTGAGGGTATTGATCAGTTTGTCTTTGTCCGTTAGTACACTTTGGGCCACTTCGATCTTTCCTCCTTTGTAGCCGCCGGCCGCCCAGTCACTTTTCTGCACTTCGATCTTTATTGGCGGAATACCGAGCTTATTCGTGGCAATGTCGTTGATGACGTCTTGCGCAGCCTTTAATCGATCGGGCATTTCCCTATGGTGCTCGGCTTCGATTTTTGCTGCGTCGGCAGTTTTGCCGGCCTTGAGTTTCTCTTGTAGCGATGGACCGAGAGCCTTTTCGAGACCCTCTGCCAATGGTCTAATCACATCGCTTCTCATCAGTGTCGGTCCTTCAATATTGTGCTTACTCAAAATATCTTCGAGTCTCTGATTGTCAGATCTGTAATCTCGATTGCCTTTGACGTGCCTCTCTTCTTTGATCGGTACAGCCTTGTGTTTTGTGTCGAGCTCGTTGTTCATCCGGCTCGGATTGTTGCGTGGACCCGGTGCATGCCCGCCTGGCGTGTCGCGCTTGTCGACCAGAGTCATCGGTTTTACATCTTTGCCGGCACCAACTGGGGTGGCTTCCCAGACTTTCGGATTCGAGTCTGAGGGTTTTACTATGAATCCTTCCTTTTGCATGAACTTCATGAAATCGGCTTTGCTGGTGCCGGGTTTAAGATCGTAGGTCATCTCATTCTTGGCACCACTCATTCGGGCGCCTCTGAGGAGACCGGCCCCGATCGCGAGCGATGTACTCAGTCCGATGTCGACCATTTGATCGGCCTTCCATCCTGACTTACCGCCCGTCATCGATTTTGCAAAGTCATCCTTGAGTGCGGACGACAGAGCTGTATGCGCTCCGGCGAATGCTCCCGTGTGGGATAGTTCTTTCATGAAATTCGATCCGAACTCTCTGGCGAGCGACTTTGCTCCGCTTGTGAGTCCGGGGTTGAGTACGCGGTCGGCTTTGTTGGCTAAATGTGCGAGGTTGGGGGATTTTTCGATTTGCCCTGCGAGGGATTTCATAAAGCTGCCGCGCACTGCGCTGCCGGCCACTGTACTCATGCCGACACCCATGAATGTGTCCAGCGCAAGTTCGCCTGTCGTGTGACCGGCGATTTTTCCGAGTTCTTTCAAATTGTCTGCGTCGGAGCGCTTCCCGCTCATTCTGTACCAGTCGCCAATGTCGGATCCTTTATCTCCTCTAGGTCCGAGACCGGTGTGATAGTCCTTGTTTAATTGATAGAGTGCTTCTCGGGCTCCTTCTCGACCGACTAGCGCTCCAACTGCTGTCAAGGCCGCGCCCATCAATGGGGTGGCACCACCGAAAGTGGCAACAGTTGCTGCGGTGGCGGCCATCGCACCGACGGTGGCGGCCATCACGGGACCGTGCTCTTTCATCCAATTGCTGTAGGTCGATGATTTCAGCGTGCCGTCGAATGCAGAGTTGACCATGCTTTGAACGTCTCTATATGAGTCTTTGTACATGATACCGCCCGTGGGGCTTCGCATCGGGCTGCCGTCCTTGTTCTTCATCATGCCACCATAGCGTGATTCATCGTGGCTGTTGAACATGTCGTGGACGCCTTTTAGCCCCTCGATTCTGTTATTGAGCTCTTTGTAGGCTTGATTGTTATGATCATTGCCGCCGTTTTTATCCATGATTGCCTTGGCTTTCTCCATGGAATCGATTCGATCGCGCAAACCCTTGATGTCTTCGCTCGAAACCGACTTCATCACGTCGTCAATCTTGGAGGCGCTGCCTCTGGCACTCTTTACGAAATCGTCGTAGGGCGTGCCCTTCATTCCGGCTTCGAAAAGCTTTGACAGCTGCTGCAATGGTGCGGCTATCTCGCCGGACTTGCCCATCATCTTTTTCACGACTGGATCGTTATCGAGGGCTTTCATGGCGTTCTTCGTAAAGGCATCGCGCGCTGCTCCGTCGGCGACTGTCTTGGTGTTAATCTGAGCCAATCCGCGGGCTTCGGGATTTGGAGCGTCTTTGGAATGGGTGAGTCCGGGTTCGGACACATCGACGGAGCGCAATCCGAGTGCCGCTTCAAAACGTCTCGTGTCAGCGGTCGTCCCGTCATTCGGATTGGTGCCTTTCGAATAGTCGGGCAATCTGCCCCAGGAAGAATCACCTTTCTCTTTGGCTCTGCCAAGGATTCCTTGATCCGTTCCCTGTCCGTTGAGAGCGGCTACGCCGATACCGTATTTGTTGTGTAGTCCGGCCGCGAGTAAATCCGCTCCTGCGGTTTTTCCATCATTCATGAACCGCTTGTATGTTTCCACATCTCTCACCATGCTCAGGTGGGTTGCGCGTTGACCAGATATGCCTGAAGCTTCTTTGTTTTTGTCTATGTCTTTTGAAAGTTGCTCGATTCCCTTCAATAGTTCTTTTTGTTCTTTTGCGAGTTTGCTGTCCACACCGTCGGAGGATATCCGTTCTCTAAGACGGCTTGCGGCGCCTGCAAAGTCGGAGCCGAGCCCGCCTGTGGCGGCGCCGGCTACCAGCCGAAGGACATCGCCGGCTGTGGATGTCTGAGGACCATCTTTGGTAATCTTGGCGAGCTCGTTGAGTTTATTCATTCGATCTTCTTGCATTCTTGTGGTTGCCATCCGATCGTCCTGAGCTTTTTTGACAGCCTCTGACGTCATTTTATCGAGACCGATAGGTAGATTCTTGTCCAGTAGTGCTTTATGTGGTGAGTCTTGAAGGACATTGTTGACCATCATGCCGACCAGGTTAATCTCTCGTGGTGTTTGTTCTTGCGGTGTGTGTGGCTTATCTGCACCAGGTTTGTCCCATCCCATGAGCTTTGCTCGATCTTGCGGAGCGAGTGCCTCCGTGATCCTGGAGTGATGTAAGACGCGCCTGAGCGCTTCGTCTCCGAATTCACCGGGTTTGCCGTAGTTCTTCCTGATTGCTTCGGAGTATTCTTTTATCTTCGACGAATCTACTCCGACTTCCGAAAGCATCTGTTCTGCGCTCGCCGGCATACCCATAGAACGGGTGAGCTTGCCTAGTTTTCCAATCATCTCTGGATCTGTTATTTTGCCGTCGGCATAAAGCTTGGAGATCGCATCCTGATCTTTTGTTGTCAGTTTTTCCGGCTTTAGACCGGAGTTCATCATGTCGATTGCTGCCTTTCTCGTTTCCTTACTGTCAGTGGTTTTCAACGTCGAAAGTGCGACGTCACCAGCCATTGACTTGAGATTTTTTCTGTCCGTCTCCGAGAGCTTGAGATCTTTGGATACTGATCTGTCTGATGCGACTCCGACACCTGTGGAGATGCCATGCAGATCCTTTGCCGACAATTCACCGGCCACCGTGGGCAGTGCTTGCATGGCGGCGTAGAGATCGTCTTTGGTGGCAATTCCGCCATGATGCGCTCTGCCGCTCGATATGACCGAGCTTAGATTAGTAGCCAGTTCCTTTCTAAACGGTTGAGAAAGGTTGCTGCCGTTTTTCTCCAGGGCAGTTCTGACTTCGGGATTAGTCAGATGTTTTTGAACGAGATTGGCGTCTTTCGCTGTCAGGTGTGGGGCCATCCTGAGTAAATTTTCCGCTGATGCTTTCGAGTTTGGATGATCGAACTTTGAATTAGCGTCCAAGAATTCTTTGCGTGCGAGCTCCAACGCTCCGTCTACAGCTCTTTGATCGTTGGGATTAGCGGAATCGGAAGGTATAGTCGCGGTCGCTTTCGTGAGCGCTTCCATGTAATGTGGGCTGCCGGCTGCTTTAGGATCGCCTGAGCGAAGTTGGTTGGCGTCCAGAATTGCGTTCGTTACAGTCGAGGCATTCTCCGGTTTTTTCGCGGCTTCCAGCAGATTGTTCTTCGCCCAACCGGAGTATTCCGAGATGAGATTGCCCTCGCGCTTATCGGCGATACCGGTAGTGAGCCCCGCTAGAGTTTTGATTGCAGCCGGGTTGCCGGCGATTGCCATCTCTGCGAGTTTGCCAGATCCATTACGGAACGCTTCTGTCTTTCCATGCTTAAGTAAAAGATCCGATAGATTTTTTGTAGCCTCGCCGTCCTTTTGCATCGCATTGAGTATGCCTTTCATGACTTCCTTGCCTGCCGGTCCATTGAGACCATTTTCGAGGGCCTTGGTGAGATTGTCTGTTGGCTCAGGGTTCGGTTTCGACAGTTTGGTTGCGATTGCTTCGGCTGTCTTTGTATCCATTTTGTTTGGATCGATGCTGCTCAGCGTTTTGTCGTCGAGTTTCGCCGGATCGACTTTGGTATCACCCGCAGGTGGGGTTGGTGTATCTCCTCTGGTGACTGTTGGTGTGAAACTGACTGGCATTCCTCGTGTGGCAATATTGTCTTCGCCTTGTGTTTGCTCGGCTGTTGGCTTATCGGTCGGGCGAGTTCCCCGAATTGGCGGATGACCATCGTCTGCGCCCGGTGGAGGAGCAGTCGGTTGCCCGCCTTCCGGCTTTCGCTCGATTTGCGGACCAGCGCCGGACTTGCCACCGCTGGAGGTGTCGCCGATAGGTTGACCGTTTTTGTCGTAAGTGAATTTTCTTCCTTGAAATTCAACTTGTTTAGTGCCGTCAGGCAGTTCTTTTACCTGCGCGCCGCCAGCCAGTTTGTAGCTCAGACTCTTGTCCGCATTGAGCTTCACATCTTCGACAGTGGCAGCGGTTTCGCCGTTAGGACCGGTGACTGACCATTGATTTGTGTCTCCCAATCGCGAGAAATATCGACCATCGAAGGTCGACATCTCCTTTCCTTGTTCGGTTTCCTTTGCCGCGTAGCCGTTCTTTTCGCCGTTCTCTCTCGACAGTGAGGTTGGTGTAGTATCGCGGCTCTTGTTTAATTCGGTTTGGAAAGAGTTTGTCGTTTCCGGCGGCGGTTCGTACCGTCGCGGTGGTGGCTCGACATTGTTTTCAGGTTGAGCTGCGTTATCCGCCATTTTTCCTCTCAACTAACAAAGAGATTCTTATAGAAGCCCTTTGCTCAGCCTGATGAACCAATTGTTTGTTCCAGTCGAGGCTTGATCGTCAGTGAGAGCTACATCTGGTAGCAAGATTTTCTTTGGCGTTGCCCTCAGTTCGTCGCTATCTTTTGTTGACTCTGCTTTTGATGCAATCTTTAATTTGTCGAACACTTTCGATACTAAAACGGAATCGGAAAACTCTACGAGAGCTGGTACCTCGAGTACAGCATCCTTCTCGTTCGCCGGTTTTAACTGCTGTTGTGTGTTGCCTGTGAAATGCATGAATGACAAGCGGCCCCGGTCTATTAACCGCGAGCACTCTAGAGGGCAATAGTTGAAAAATTGCTGACGTCTTTTGATATTGAAAGATAGATTCGCCATGGGCTCGGATGACCGGACCATTTCATTTGAGTCATTCTGCCCTTTGCTGAATCGCCGCGTTTTATGAGAGGAGAAATGGCTAGTCTGATATCGAGTTCGACTTCGCGTTTTAGACGCTCGGTTGTTTTCCCTTTTTTCTGGTCATATTCACAATTCGGAAGGTTGCAACTGTTCCGTCTGGCTCGCAACTATTTTGCCGAATTGTTGTGCTTGGTGCGTCATCCGTTGTTTCGTGAGTTGCGACCAACAATACACTTTCTTTAAGTGATAACAACACCGAAAAGACTATCTGTGCAATGAGGTGATGATGAAAAAAGCCAGACCGACGGAAAGACCGATGATTACAACGACGGCAATAATTATTCCGATCAAAGGTGAGAGCTTCTTTCTGGATGTCTCAGGTCCTTTCTTGTTGGCGTAATCTTTGCTTGGTGTTGTGCGACCGCTCAGGCTGTCGAGAGCCCTGGATTCGATCGTGTTGAATATTGAACGTCCCTTATTTTTTTCGGATGGTAACTGTTTCTCTTCAGAATAGTGAAATGGTGACGGTAAGTCCTTCGAGCCGGCGGTAGCAGCGCGCCACCAAATCTCCAGTTCCATTTTGAACTGATCGACGGTTTGTGTGCGCTTGTCGGCCTCCGAGATAAGGACGTTTGATAGAGCCGACTGGAGCTTAACTAAGGCAGACAGATCGTTGCGATACTTCGCTAGAGGAGTCGGTTTTACAGTTGGATCGCAGTGCGCTTCCATCATTTGGACCGGCGTTTCTGCCTCGAAAGGTAATTGACCGGTCACCATTTCGTAGGCTACGACCGCCAGGGAGTAAAGATCGGAGCGGTGATCGAGGTCCATACCCATGCATTGTTCTGGACTCATATAGGCAGGAGAGCCGAGCACCACACCTGTTTTCGTCAGGCGCTGCAGATCCTCTTGAATCTTCGCCACGCCGAAGTCCAACACTTTTACTTTGACTCGACCGTCTTGATGCGTAAGTATGATGTTCTCCGGCTTCACGTCGCGGTGAATGATGCCTTTTTCATGCGCGTATTCGAGCGCTTCGCATATCTGGCTCAAAATGTTGGCAATGTCGGTGGGGTTATTGAATCGCCCCTTCGTATCGATATGGTCTTCCAGGCTCATGCCTTGAAGCAGCTCCATGATGAAATACGATCTGCCGTGCGGAGTGGTGATGCACTCAATAGCCTCGACAATATTTTCGTGTTTGAGCCGGCTGTGAATTTTGACTTCGCGTGCGAATCGCTCCGCGAGAGTCGGGTCGACGAATTTCAGCGTCTTGATTGCGACCAATCTGCCGGTCGAACTTTGTTTGGCTTTGTATACACTGGCCATCGCCCCTTCGCCGATTTTATTGATGATGACATAGTTGTTGCCGATGAGCTGTCCGGCAACCGGCTCCTGGTGAGCCATGGCAATGGCGATCTTCTCGTCTTCTTCATCCAGATCGGCGAAGGACACGAAGAGCCTTGGTGATGCAAATTCAGAGTTTTCAAATTGATCAGTCATAAACTGACTCAGATTTTGGGCGAAAATAGTGGCAATAGTATTGTGCCCGCCTTAGCGATTGTAAGCAACGACAGGACTAAACAATCGAGGATGCAAAGCGGTCAAAGCCGAACATTGCAACTGGTCTTGATGTTGTACCGGATGTTGCCAGGTCCACGAGGATCTTGCCGACGACCGGAATGAATTTGAATCCATGACCGGAAAAGCCGGCGGCTACGACCACATTGTTGCAACCAGGCAGAAAGTCGATCACGAAATGAGTGTCCGGCGTATTCGCGTAGAGGCATGTTGCCGAATTCGTGATTGGACCTGAGAGGTCCGGAATTAGTTTTCGGACTCTTGATTTAAGCGTCTCCAGTTTGTCGGAATCTGGCGTCATGGAGCGCGTTGAGGCGGTTGTTATTTTGCCGGCGCGATGCTCTCCGACTTTGATACCCAGCTCGTTGTAATTCGGAAAGCCGTATAGGTCGAGTTCGCCCGGCGGTAGGTATGTGAAAAAAACTGGAAAACGGTTTTCTTGAAATTCCTCTTTGTGTTGCGGCGTGAAGAATGCATATTGCTCCAGCGTCACCGTCAAAGGTAGGTCGAAACCGATACTTTCGAGAAGAGGTCCGGCCCACGGTCCGGCCGTCAGGATGAGCTTCTTGACTCGCCAGCTCCGAGATTGGGACGCTATCTCAACGCAGTCATCTAGTATTTTGATCGACTCGATTGTGGTATTGGATTTGATGGCGGCTCCGTTATCTTCCGCCAACTTTAGAAATGCGGGAACGCTCACGTCCGGCGTGACGTACCCGCCGTCTTTTTGGAAAAGTCCTCGGGTAGTGGAATCGACTTCGAATTGTGGGAAGCGTTTTCTCAACTCGACATGATCGAGCACCTCGAATGGGACGCCTTCATGGGTCATGCAACGGATACAATCATCGAAGTCTGTATTGCCGGGATGACCCAGATCCAGCCCGCCTGTTTGATGCACGAGAGTGCGGTCGAGCTCTTTTTCGGCTTCGTACCAGAGCTTGTATGTTTCCTTAGCCAGTTTCACGTAATCCAGGTGTTCGTACGAATAACGGATGATTCGATTCTCGCCATGCGAGGCGCCGCGATTGTGACCGATGTCGAATTGCTCGATGACGATCACCGATTTCTTTTCTCTGGCAAGGTAGTATGCGGTCGTGCTTCCCATCCCGCCACCACCAACGATGGCGAACTCGAAATCAGTATTCATCTTGACTCCAATCGATCATTTCGCGACCGGCGGATTGCCTCGTGCAATGCCATGGTGACTCGACCAGGCGAGCTACTCCTTGATGCTCATCGATTCTTTGCTGAATGGGTGTTGCTTTCCTTCTTCAACGCCGCGTTTGAAGCCTTTGGCGCTGCCGCACACCAGACCAGAACCGATTCCGAATGGTAGTGCAGTGAAGAAAGCGAAACCGTTGCCGATCAGGTCGCCGTGTTGCTCCACGCCTATTCCATCGATCATGCTGTTTCGCATTTTTGTAGTATATCTGCCGGTATCACGAGCGATGGCAACAGGAACGCCGACCATGACACCGCATGCAACACCAGCAGCAGTCGTCGGAACGGAAATTATTTTCGAGAGCACCCCAGACTTTGCTTTCGGGCTCTCCTGGATTGAGCTTTTCTCTGCCTTCATCATGGTTGTGGCGTAGTGTGGCCGTGACTTTTCCTCTGTCGAATTGGAAGTATCCTTGGCGATGGCAGTGGTTGCGCCGGCGACAAGCATTGTGACCGCTAACGCGTAAATTTTCAGACTCTTCATTTGGATCGCTCGCAACAGAAGGTGAAAAACAAACGGCTATTGTACCAGCGGGCGGCTGATTTATCCTGCTTAACTGAAAGGTCGGGTTTCGCTGGTTCTAACCAATCGCCGCCTTGACCTTAGCTCCGAAGTGATCTGTAAGGCGTTTTAACGTTGGTGAAATATCATCTTTCTCGATCACTGCGTCGATGAGGAAGAGCGAATCACTGTTCTGCGCGTCGGTGAGAGCCCTTTGGAATTCGTCGCGAGTAGTGGCTTGCACGCCCTTACCCCCGATCGCTTTTGCCAGTCCGGCGTAATCCCATCTGGCCAGATCATAATAATCGCGGTCTTTGTCGATGAAGCGCAGCATGGCGTAGCTGGCGTTGTTGAAGACGATTACTATCGGATTGAGACCGAGCTTGCAAGCTGTGCTGATTTCCATGCCCGTCATCTGGAAGCCGCCGTCGCCTACGAGAATAACCGATCTTCTCCGGGGCTCGGCGACTTGTGCTCCGATACCTGCCGGCACGCCAAAGCCCATGCTGGAGTAGTATCCCGGTGCAATGAAAATATCGGTTTTTAGACTCAGCCCTGCGTATAGGCAGTCGCCGACGTCCGAGACAACGGAGTAATTCTGATTGAGCATTTCGTTGAGGTCTTCAATCATGGCTGCCACTGTCAGGTTTTTCTTACCTTTCGGCGGTGCCAGATTCTCCGGCTCAATGTCTGGTATGGAAAAACGCAGTGCCGGCTTGACTTTACTGGTCAATTTATCGCTGAGCTCGTCGACAAAATCACTCAGTGACACACCGGAATAGTTGTGGTAGCCCACGTTTATCTCACGGGCGGTGGCCTGAACCAGGTACTCTTGCGGAAGGCGTGCCGTGTATCCAGCAGTCTCCATCTCGGTAAGCACGGTCCCTAAGGAGAGAATGAGGTCGGAATCTTCGACATACTCTTTCAATTTCGGATTGCCGAACTGACCGAAATAGATGCCGATGAAATTCGGATGGCTTTCGGGAAACGAGGCTTTGCCGAGGATAGAGGTGACAACCGGTAGATTCAGCGCCTGTACCAGAGCGACAACTTTGTCTTTTAGCCCGAATCGACGGACTTCCACACCTGCCAGAACTACTGGTCTTTTGGCTGACTTCAGTCGCTCTATTACCTCGCTCACCACCTCGCTCAATGCTTGAGCCGAATGCTCCGTGTCGGCTGGCTGTCTGGGGCTCGTCGGTATCTCTTGATTGACCATATCTCTAGGTATTTCGATATAGCCCGGTCGGGACTGCGATATCGTCGTGTCGAAAACTCTATCAATCTCGCCCTGGGCGGTGCTTGGATTGCTCAGGAGCGCCTGCGATTCCGTCACCTCTTTGAATACATTGTATTGAGTGTCGAAAGTCTTCACGCAGTGATGAAGCTGCGGCTTCTGGCTTCTGTAGCGCGTCTCTGGTGAACCGCTTATGACAAGAACCGGCGATTCTTCGGCGTACGCCAGACCGATTGGATTAATCATATTCAGGCCGCCTGCGCCGTACGTGACTAGCGCAACACCCAGACCTCTGAGTCTGGCATAGGCATCTGCGGCGAACCCGACGGAAGGCTCGTGCGTCATAACCACTGTCTTGAGCTCAGCTCTTTCTTGGGCTGCATAAATCGGCAAAACGAAATCGCCGGGAATCCCAAACGTGCAATCGACCCCGTGCTCTTTAATTCGATTAAATAGGTAATCCGCCAGCTTGCTTTTCGACATCACATCCACCGAATTGGTTCCAACGCTGATAATCTTGATGTTGTACCTTTTTTCGCCCTAGAATTTCTATCCTGATAACGTGGGTTTTAGCTGTTGAAGGCAGAAGTAGAGAAAAAATCGCATGTCCAAAAGCAAACGAAAGCTAAAGAAGTCCTTGCCGCAGCCCAGCTCATCACAGTCTTCGCTCAGATCTGGTGAAAAGCTTCCGTATGTAAATCCGGATGAACCGCACAGCTATCAGCGTTCTAATTGGAAGCATTTCATCCGATATCCGGCCGTTTGCATGCTTGGTTTGTTAAATGTGGCATTGGTAATGAGTTTTCTCGAACGATTACCGAAGCACCAGACAATGGATCCCTTTAAAGAAGGATTTTTCTTCCTCTTCGTTCTTTTCATTGATCTATTTTGGCTAGTGCCGATGATCCTTGAAGTCAACAAAGTCCAGACCGATTCAAAAGGAGTGCGAGTTAGCACGCTATTCTGGAAAAGCCAGTTTTCATGGGACAAGATTTTGAGGTTCGAGCAGCCTCGATTCTTGAAGTTTGCGGTGGTGCGGACGGCCAGATGTTTTTATTTGATTAATAAGTATGATTTGAAACCGTATTACGAGTTGGCAGCAATAATCGAAGCGAAGATGTCTTCGGAGATAGAGGATTCGGATTCTTGAGGATCTATACTTCCCTATGCGAGGAATCCGCTTCAGGGCGTGAGCGAGGAAGGAATGACTACGACTATGACCAAGACCAAGCGTAAATTGAGAGTGTTGATCGGCAAACCTGGTCTGGACGGCCACGATCGCGGCGCCAAGGTAATTGCCCGTGCGCTCAGGGACGCTGGTATGGAGGTTGTGTACACGGGGCTCCATCGCTCGCCTGACGAGATCGTGGAGACGGCTATTCAGGAAGACGTCGATGCCATAGGGTTATCTATCCTGTCGGGCGCGCACATGACGCTTCTGCCCAAGGTTGTCGAGATTCTCAGAAGCAAAGGGGCTGGCGATATTGTCGTCTTCGGTGGCGGAGTCATTCCGGATGAAGACCGGC
>CAYQKX010000102.1:0-12536 GCA_964418155.1 uncultured Candidatus Obscuribacterales bacterium
ATTCTCCACCGTGAGATAGAGTGTGAGTTCGTCCCCACACAATGGATTGACACCTTCGACTTTCGCTGAAGGATTGTCGATTATCCCGTGATTGCGTGGGTTGTGGTAGTGATCGAGAATGGTTTCGCGATACAGATCATCTGCAAGAGACATGGCCAAAAACTCTCCGAGCCTCCGTGAGTGCGGATATAAAGACGTCAACGTCATCCTTGGTGTTGTAAACATAGAAGCTCGCGCGGGCGGTGCCGCTTACTTTAAGGTCGTTCATCAACGGCTGGCAGCAGTGATGACCGGCTCGAATTGCCACGCCTGATTCGTTGAGAAGTTGACCCAAATCATGCGGGTGAATGTCGGACAGATTGAATGACACCACTCCGCCTTTCAAATTTGCATCTCGCGGCCCGTAAATGGTCAGTCCGCCGAAATCTTCGAGTCGTGTCAGAGCGTACTCGGTAATCTCGATTTCGTGATTGCGAACCGCTTCCATTCCTAGGTCATTCAGATAATCCAGCGCTGCACCGGAAGCAATGACGTCGGCGATGTTAGGGGTGCCTGCTTCGAACTTCCAGGGTATCTCGTTGAACTTGGTTCGATCGCGATGGACAGAGCTTATCATGTCTCCACCATAGAGAAATGGTGGCATCTTTTCGAGCAGCTCCGCGCGGCCGTAAAGTACGCCTACGCCCGTAGGTCCAAGCATCTTATGGAATGAGAAGACCAGAAAATCGACGTCGAGCTTTTGCACGGAGGTGGCGAGGTGAGGCACGCCTTGAGCGCCGTCCAGCAAAACCAGACTGCCGTTCTTGCGAGCCAGTCGTACGATCTCTTCAACCGGCGTAATCGAGCCCAGCACGTTGGACATCTGTGAGATGGCAACGATTTTGGTTTTTGAATTTATTACCTCGGCTGCATGCTCTACATCGATACGTCCATCTTCAGTGAGTTCGATGAAGCGCAGCGTCGCGCCTTTCTCCAGAGCGAGTTGCTGCCAGGTCACGAAATTGGAGTGATGCTCCAGCGCGGAGATGACTATCTCATCACCCTCTCCGACGTTGTGCTTACCCCAGGAATTGACGACTAGATTGATTGCTTCAGTGGCATTGCGCGTGAAGATGATCTGCTTTTCTGAAGGAGCATCGATGAAGTCTCTGACTTTCTCTCTTGTTCCTTCGAAAGCAATCGTCGCTTCTTCGCTTAGCGTGTGCAAGCCGCGATGGATGTTGGCGTTATAGTATTGATAATAATGAGACAGCGCATTGATGACGGACGCCGGCTTTTGCGATGTTGCTGCATTGTCCAGATAGACCAATCTCTTACCATCAAGCTGTCGGCTGAGGATTGGGAAATCTTTGATAATCTTCGTGGTGTCGAGCATGACGCGTGACCTGTTGGTGCTCAGTTCTTCATTGAAAGTAGCTTGTGTCATAGGTGTACACCCATTGTCCATGGACTGACTGTTGTTTTTGACTGGAATTGGTGGTTGAGCGACCGGTGTCATATTTTTTGATCCTTTTACTGTCGTCCGCTTATCATCTGAGGTTAAACAGGTTTTGCCGGTTGCGTCGGTGACAGCCAAACCTCGCTTCCTCTGAGTTCTACAGCATAGGTCTGGACTGGTACCACAGCGGGAAGGCAGAGCGCTTTTCCGGTTGTGACATCGAAGCGTGCACCGTGTCGGGGGCAGGTGATTTCGTTGTTTTCGAACTCCCCCTCGCTCAACAATGCGTAATCGTGAGAACAGATATCTGATACCGCATATAGTGAACCGCTCACATTGCATACCGTAATTCGCTCGTCGTCGAATTCGAAAACTTTCACTTGTCCGACCGGGATCTCGTCGATTGAGGCAACCTTTATGAAGTCAGAATCGGTCATGAGCGTGTACCCTGCAGAGTTTTTTCTTCAGAGTGGATTTTTTCTCCGATGAGCTCTTCGAACCAGTCCGCTGCGCCTTCGATTTTTAAACCAGAGAAGATCTCGTTGAAGAAGCCGGAGACGATGAATTCCTCTGCTTCCTTCTCGCTGAGACCGCGGCTCATAAGGTAGAACAATTGATTTTTGTCGACCGGCCCTACTGTCGCACCGTGCGAACACTTCACGTCATCGGTGAGAATTTCCAGTCTTGGAATCGACTCCGCTTTGGCTGTTTCGCTAAGCAGGAGATTCTTATTCGATTGGAATGCGTCGGTGCGGGACGCTGTGAGCGACACTCGGATGTTGCCCTGATAGGAAGACACGGCTTTGCCGTTAAGTGCTACCCGGAAGTTGATATTAGATACGGTGTCAGGTGCATCATGGTTTTGCACGGTATTGTATGCGAAGTGCTCTTCTGCGTCTCCGAATGCAACGCCGCGGATGTCGGCTGAGGCGCCGCGTTCCTGCAACGTAGTGATGATGTCTGATTTGAGCTGACCACCACCCAGCGCGGCCGTCAAGGCGTAAATTGACGCATCGCGACCGACATTATTGTTGTTGCGGGCTACAGAGAATACTTGCGATCCGAAGTTGTAGAGTTCCAGATAATGAATTGACGCTGCCGAACGCGCTACTACGTCGACGATAGCGCTTGTTGCTATCCATTTCCGTTTGCCCTTCGGTGCCTTGTCCGCTGAAGCAGCAGGGTTGCCTGTTCCTTCGAAGACGTTGACTACATTTATGTGAGCGCCTTCATCAGCGAGAACAATTATCCTGGGAAATGTGATCTGTCCTGGTGTCATCTCGGACGGCAGTTCGTTGACTATAACGAATGGCTGCTCGACCGCTACTCCTTTTGGCACATAAAGAAAAGCGCCACTCGCGAAGAACGCAGCGGTCATGAATGAGAGCTTGCCGGTCTCTTTCGAGAGATCTTTCGAGTCGAAAAGCTCTTTCACGAGCTCCGGTTTCGACTTGATGCACTCGTCGAGAGTGGTCAGTACTACGCCCTTTTCGGCTAATCCCGGTGCCAGGTATTGCTCGACCGCCGAGTTGCCGACATGTTTGATAATGCCTGCGATTGATTTGAGACGGCCTTCGAAGAATTGTTTGCTGTCAGATGTTTTTTTCGCCGAGACGCCTGCGGGCAGGGGCGAAACTGATGTCAGATCGAGCGTCTCGACAAGCGTCTTTCTCCAGTCGTCGGACTTGGTGCTCGGACTGTCGGCTTCCATATAGTGCTCGAAGGCTTTGAGCCTGAGCTTTTCCAGCCAGTCCGGCTCGCCTCTGTCCTTCGTGAGTTGGTCTACATGGGCACGGTTAATTGTGTTCAAAGTAATCGACTCTGACATGCTTCCTTCTTTTTCTCTCCCACACTCTGCCGGACTATCCGACCGAGCCTTCCATCTCAAGCTGAATCAAGCGATTGAGCTCGACCGCGTATTCGAGTGGAAGTTCTTTCGTGAACGGCTCGAAAAAGCCGTTAACGACCATAGCCTTTGCTTCGTCTGCGGTCAGTCCACGGCTCATCAGATAGAAGAGCTGCTCTTCGCCGACTTTGGAAACGGTCGCCTCGTGCTCGACTGAGACATCCTTTTCATCGATCTCCATCGTTGGATACGTATCAGATCGGGATGCTTCGTCGAGAAGCAGGGCATCGCATTTCACGGATGTCTTGACGCCGGTTGCGCCCGGGTAGACCTTGACCAGACCTCGATAGGAGGTTCTGCCGCCGTCCTTGGAAATAGACTTGGACACTACAATGGATGTCGTATTCGGTGCCGCATGAACAATTTTGGCGCCGGCGTCCTGATGCTGATCGTGACCGGCAAACGCTACCGACAGTACTTCTCCTGTCGCGCCTTCTCCAGTCAAGTAGATGGCAGGATACTTCATTGTCAGTTTCGAGCCGAGATTGCCGTCTACCCACTCCACCTTCGCGCCGGCTTCTGCTACTGCGCGCTTGGTGACGAGATTGTAGACATTGCGAGACCAATTTTGGATGGTCGTATATCTTATATGTGCTCCTGGCTTGGCGATCAGTTCGACCACGGCCGAGTGCAAAGAATCGCTTGAATAAACAGGAGCTGTGCAGCCCTCTATGTAATGTACGAAGCTGCCTGGCTCGGCGATGATGAGCGTTCGTTCGAACTGACCCATATTCTCTGCATTGATACGGAAGTATGCTTGCAATGGGATCTCGACTTTGACGCCTGGAGGTACCCAGACAAAGCTTCCACCCGACCACACTGCCGAGTTGAGAGCAGAGAATTTATTGTCTGCTGCAGGAATGATTGTGGCAAAGTACTTGCGCACGATGTCTTCGTGCTCGCGCAACGCCGAATCCATATCGAGGAAAATCACGCCTTGCTGGACGAGATCTTCTCTAATAGAGTGATAGACGACTTCTGATTCGTACTGAGCGGTTACGCCGGCGAGGAATTTCCTTTCGGCTTCGGGGATGCCGAGCCGATCGAATGTCTTTTTGATTCCTTCCGGGACATCTTCCCAATTCTTCTCGCCTTTTTCTGAAGGCTTGATGTAATAGTAGATATTGTCGAAGTCGATATCATGCAGAAGCTTCGTGTTGCCCCAGGTGGGCATTGGCTTCTTTAGGAAAATATCGAGTGACTTCAAGCGGAAGTCGAGCATCCACTGAGGCTCGTTCTTCATTTTCGAAATGCTGGTGACAATTTCGCGAGTCAGACCTCGTCCCGATTTGAAGACATAGTCTTCTTCATCACGGAAACCGTATTTGTAGTCGTCACCTATGTCCCGAATGTTTGGGTCATATGCTACTTCTGCCGACATGATTGTTTCCCTCTTACGCGATGGTCAGTTCTTGTGTAACCCAGTCGTAGCCATGTTCTTCGAGCTTGCTGGAGAGCTCCGCACCGCCTGAAGTGACAATCCTTCCTTCCTGGAATACATGGACGAAGTCCGGTTGTACGTAATTTAGAATGCGTTGATAGTGTGTGATCAACAGTATCGCCGTCTCTGATGTGGCAAGCGCATTGATGCCGCTTGATACCGTCTTTAGTGCGTCGATGTCGAGCCCGGAGTCGGTCTCGTCTAAAATTGCAATCGATGGCTTCAGCATCGTCAATTGTAGGATTTCCAGGCGCTTTTTCTCGCCGCCCGAAAAGCCGTCGTTGACGTAACGTGAAAGGAATTCTTTAGGTACGCCGAGCTTGTCCATTGCCGTCTGAAGCTCTTTGCGAAACTCTTTGATAGGCACTTCTTGCCCGCGCACAGCCTTGGTGGTTGCTCGAAGGAAGTTGGAGACCGATACGCCAGGTATTGCTACCGGGTATTGGAATGCCAAAGACAGTCCCAGCCTCGCTCTCTCATCTGTGGCGAGTTCGTTGATTTCCTGTCCTTTGTACACGATGCGACCTTTGGTGATCGTGTAATTTGGATGACCCATCAAGGCGTACGAGAGTGTCGATTTGCCTGAGCCGTTGCGGCCCATGAGCGCATGGACTTCGCCCTTCTTTATTTCGAGATTGACGCCTTTGAGAATCTCTTTGCCGTCAACTTCTACGTGCAGGTCTTCGATTTTGAGCAAGGGAGCTTCCATTTCCTTCATACCTTCTGTGCAAACCCCGCGTGCTTTTGGGGCATCGGGTCGGACTAGATCTTCGTCAATCGTACTCTTTTCACACTTGGGAACGACCTTAAAGATCCTAAACCTTTGATTCTATGGGTTTTACATATAAAATAGTATCAAATATCTAGAAATGATTCACGGTATTTAATATTGCCTTCACATCGTCTCCTGTGCCTGGTTCCGAAATGCGCTATCGTTAGATTATTGGACCAGATGAGCCTGTCCGAGATCTGTCCGAAAAAGAGTTATCTTTTTGTTGACTGGACGCTTTGTGGAAACCTTGACCAGTTGCGCATTTGAGACAAAGCGATTTATTAAAAAGGTTTGATTCCGTTGCGGTGGTGCTGTTACAAATGATTACGTATCAACTAGGCAATAACCCTGATAGCACCCAAAATGCAGTCCTCCTTCATCTGAAAAAAGAAGGCGAAATGACTGTCCAGGCGCTTTGCGATCTACTCGATATCACGGCGATGGCTGTGCGGCGGCATCTTCAGGTGCTTACCAACGAAGGACTCGTGGAGTCTCGAGTCGTGCGCCAATCGCGCGGTCGCCCGTCCTACAGCTATCGACTGACTGCAAAAGCCGAATCACTATTCCCTTCGGGGTTTCAGAATCTGGCGATGGACCTGCTCGACGCCGTCAACGAGCAGTCAGGTCAGAAGGGAGTGATGGAGCTCTTGATGGCGCGCAATCGCAAGCGGCTTGGTCGATTGAAAGCGCGGGTGGAGAACAAACCCTTGCGTGAGCGTGTGGAAGAGGTTTCGAAAATCTTCTCTGAAGACGGTTATATGACTGAATGGGAAGCGCTTAACGACGGCAATTTCTTTATTTACCAGCAACATTGTGCGCTGCATGACGTGGCTAAATCCTACAGGCAGGTATGCGTTCTCGAGCCGCAGCTCATGGAGAGTTTGCTGGGCGTTCGTGTGACGCGTGAAAAATATATGTTGAAAGACGATCCGGTCTGCGGGTATCTGGTCCACAGCGGAGAGAGCTGCCAGTCAGAGTTGGGCTAAATGTGCCATCTTTGGCGCGAGTCACGACAAGGCGCAGTCATGCTTGAGCCACTGAGAACAACGCCCAGTTGGATCGAGCAAGACGCAACCGGCTCGGACGAAACGAAACGATTTAGAACCTCGTTATTGGGCCTTCGCCGACCAGGCTTAGATCCCTTTGAGTTCCCAATCGCTGGTCGGGAGCCGTGGCGAGATCGTCGAGAGCTTTACAAAGTTGGCTGGTCCTCGTGCTGCCAGTGGTAGACCGCCTGTGATAACAATATTGTCCTTAGCCGCCACCATTCCGCGGCGGAGCAAGGTCTGCTCGACCATATTCAAAGTCGAGATAGAGTCACTGACCTCTGTCAGCATGACCGGTGTCGTTCCCCACAGCAGTGTCAGTTGGTTGTATACGTGACCATGCTGGGTTAGAGCGACGATGGACACAGGTGGTCTCTGCTGTGATATCAGTCTTGCCGTGGCGCCACTCTTGGTGAAAGTAGCGATCACTTTTGCCTTCATATCTACCGCCATCTCGCAGGCGGCGTGTGCGATGGCGTAAGCCGGATTCTGGATGTAATCACCTTCTCGCAGTTGGTTGCTGTGCTCCTGGCTTGTTTCCACCGTCGTTGCGATTCTCTCCATCATCTGTATGGCATGGAGCGGATACTTGCCGGTTGCTGTTTCCTCGGAGAGCATGACTGCGTCTGTACCGTCGAAGATTGCATTCGCGACATCTGAGGCTTCCGCTCGCGTGGGTCGAGGATTATTGACCATCGAATCGAGCATTTGCGTCGCTGTGATAACGGGCTTGCCTTTGGCGACAGCTTTCCTGGTTATGAGCTTTTGTGCTGGTGGAACCTGTTCGGGGGGCAGTTCGACGCCGAGATCGCCTCTTGCTATCATGACACCATCGGTGACATTAAGAATTTCGTCCAGGTGTTCGACCGCTTCCGGCTTTTCGAGCTTGGCGATAACCATGGGCGTCGGCCAATGGTCCGCCATTAGTTCTCTTAACTCGAGAAGGTCTTGTGCGTCTCTGACGAATGACAATGCCACGAAGTCAACTTCGCATTTCAATCCGAAAGCCAGATCCTTTTTGTCTTTTTCGGTGAGCGCCGGAATAGAGAGGCGAATTCCAGGGATGTTTATCCCTTGATTATTCTTCAGGACGCCGCCAGTCACGATTTCGCAGACGCAGTCGGTGTCGGTGGTCGACAGGACCCTGAGCTCCATCAGCCCATCGTCCAACAGAATGCAGGCGCCCTGGTGAACTTCGCGCGCAAGCGGCTCATAGTTGGTAGTCACACAACTTTCATCGCCAGGAACCTTCCGGCTTGTCAGTGTGAATTGGCTTCCCTTCACGAGCTCGATCGATCCCTTCTCGAGCTTTCCTGTACGGAGCTTCGGACCAGAAAGGTCAAGCAAAATGCCGACCGGCTTATCCAGGCGGGTGCTTAACTCCCTGATGTCTGTCACAAGATCCTGGATGAATTGGTGCTCGGAGTGTGAACAGTTGATCCTGGCGACGTCCATGCCCGCTTCGATCATCGCCTGAAGAGTACCCAGGTCGCGACACGAAGGTCCGATGGTTGCCACAATTTTCGTGCGCGCCACAGAATAATCCTCTGATATGCAAGCCGGTAAGCAAAGGTACACCAGCGCAAGGTGATAAGACTTGTACTTCTAAGAAATATAACTGCAGAAGGGGCCGGAACATTAAACGAGGGTCGGCGTCACTCATGTTTGTGACTTTTGTCCGTGATTATGGGGGACAGCTCTCTCGAAAGCGGCATCGATCGCTGTTAGGGGTGTGTTCGCTGAGTTGGAGATGTTGTAAAACCCAGACAGGCTGTTATATGTAGAGTACCGTCGAAATGGGTGCTCTGCTGAAACGCCCATTATGAGCCGGTCTGGCGTCATTTTTTTTGAGATTTTACCGAGGGCTTTCACATGAAAGGTTTTCCTGGTGCACTGCTGTGCACCCTCTTTACGCTTGCTTCTATGTCTGTCTTTCCACCAGATTCTGCTAATGCGCGGCCAATCAGTCCCGCCGCCGTTCAAGATGTTCAGGCTGGCGCCGACCAGGAGTTGAAACGTCTGAAAGATGGTGAGGTCATCGTTGAAAGCGATGATAGCGGCGCCACTAGATTTGTTGCGGCAAGGATCTTGATCGCTGATACGCCTGAAAAGGTGTGGCGAATTCTTACTAATCCTTTCGAATTTCAGGGGAAGATATCGCCTCGAATGAAAGAAGTTGAAATGTTGGAAGACAAGGCGGAGCGCTCTGTCATGCGCTGCAAGGTCGAAGTCTTTCCGCCTATTCTGTCTTATGTGACGTATACCGTTGAGTCCGAGTACAAGCCCTGCGAACAGATAGTGTTCAAGCGCATCGGCGGGACTCTCAAAGACTTCAAAGGCTCCTGGGTTTTGACTCCTAGAGACGGTGGGCGAGCGACCGAAGTCAAATACTCGATGTTTGTCGATCCTGGAGTGCCTGTGCCGCAGTGGATTGTGCGCAAGGCCGTTCGAATGGAGCTACCTCGGACACTCACCGCGTTGCGAAATCGAATCAAAACAGGTGATACTGCAAGTGGTGCTCAAGATCAGCGGTCGACCTTGGCTGCGGCCGTTTCTGCACCGGCAATTGCTGCCAGGCGTCAGTAGTTGGTCAGTGTCTTGACCTCAATTCCTCAGGGAATAACTTCGAAGCCGTTCTTAATCCTTCCAGAGCACACGAGCAACGTTATTCCTGCGCAGTCATATCTTGACACGCCATTTTATTCCACTCCGGGAATGGCTTGTCCGACGCGTAAAGGCGTTTCACTCTTCATGCGATTAACTAGAATCTCAAGATCGTGCTTGCTAGTAGTAACCGCGTTCTGCGATGAAATCAGGATCTCGATGTCGAGCTTGCTGCGATGCTGCTCGGCGTGATCTGAAAGTTCTGCAACGAAATCTCTGGGAAGCAGTTATCGATTCCTTCAATCTCAGCTAGTTTCGATTCATCGATGTTACCCGACTTGAGCATCTCTGCGATTAAGTTGAATCGCTCTTGATGTCCTCTGAATCTCTCCACAGCATATTGCTTGGCTTGAGCCGTCGTAACGAGGAACGGCCAGTCGCTTGATTCGATCAAGAATAATTCTCTGGCAAGTTGCTTGAGAGCGCGGGTGCGAAGCTGGTCTTGCGAGCCAGAAGAAAGATGCTTCTCAATTAGATCGCGCGTTGTTTTTTCGGCAGCTTGAATTACCGGCCACATCCATTCGGTATCGTTGTTGAGCCACACCTGCCAGTGGCCACCGGAGCCCCACGAAGATTGTGGCAACTCGATAGCGTGTACTGGCGGAGTTTCCTCCAAGTACTCGCTGGCAGTGCACGTCTTCACTGCGGTGTACTCGTTGAGCTTTCTGATGACCTGCTCAATGAAAGTGATTCCTTCGAACCACCAATGGCCGAACAGTTCCGTATCGAAGCTCACCATGATCAATCCGGGTTTGCTTGTTGATTTCAGTTGATTCGTCAGTGCGTTTTGAATAAGTCCAACATAGTGATCGGAATTTTCGTTGATCCGCGTCAAAGCTGCTTCAGGATTGTAAAGCTCTTTATCTCCGAGATCGGTGGTTTTCGAAGTCAGCTTCCAGAAATGCAACCCGGAGACATCGTCCTTCTTATGGAACTCTCTGTAGTTGCCGTCGCCCGGATACCCGTTGCCTGCGGACCAAACCTGGTAGCTCGCCTGCTCATGTCGCCCCATGACGGCGACAGGGTATTCCTTGAGCCAAAATGCTTCGAATGTGTCGTATCCGGTCGGTGGGCGTGTCGGAGCCGGAATGTATTCAATCGATCCGTACGGACCGAAGACGCGCCTTACATCAGCAGTTTGACCGCCGCTTATTACGAACGATTCAGTAAAGAAGTACTTGAGACCAGCTTCGTGCAGCCAATGTCCGATTCCTGGGCGCCCATCTTCAGCGGGTCTGTATGCGCATTCTGGGAGCCAGCAGCCTCTGGCCGGTCGACCAAAATGTTTTTTATAGTTGTCTGCGCCAGCCTTGTATTGTGCTTGCAGAGATGAGTCTTCGCCGATCAATGGCGAGAAGCAGTGTGTCGCAGCAGATGTGGTTATCTCAATCGCACCCAGGTCTTGATATTTTTTGAAACCGCCGATGATATCACGACCCCATCGAGTCCTGAAGGCATCGAGCAGTTTGCTATACCAATCAAGATAGAAGCGACCGAGTCTCAGGCGCTCTGGGTCTGGGGTTTCGCCGCGCTGTCCGAATCGGACTTCGTCTTCGCGAGACTTTTCGATGCGCCCTTCCATCCACTTTTCGAAGCCTTGCTTCATGTGCTCGTCTGAAAGCTGTTCTGCGAGAATCGGAGTGATTCCGATGGTTAGCTTCGCCTTTATGCCCTCATCGTAAAGGTTGCCGATCATATTCAAGATCGGGATATATGTTTCGGCGATACACTCGAAGACATTTTCCTCACCGAATGGCCACATGCCGGCCTTTCGATAATAAGGAAGGTGGCTGTGAAGCATAAACACAAAAGAACCGACTGTCACAAATTCAACTCCTCGTTTTTCCGGAGTCTGCACCGATTTCCGATGCCGCTTCAGAAAAACATGACTTCGACCGCCTGTTCCGACAGACGAGAACTAAACGCTCGGAATATAGCAATTACATATAAGTTTTTCCATAAACAAACCCTCTATCCTTTACTAATCTTGAGGATTTCAGCCTGCCGGGTTGTTGCGGTATGCTGGAGTAATGCATAGTGTGCAAAGCCATAAAGTGTGTCAAATTTGACTAGATCGGCTTGAAGCTCGGTAGGGAGTTTTGCATGTCAGGAAGCGACCCGGACGCAACAAATAACGTCGGCGACGACGCTGAAGACGAGCTCACCGCAAGGCGCAACGCTGACGAGAGTGGTGGAAAATCTGATGCTATTCCGCCGCCAGAGACAAAAGCTGTTTTTCGAAACGTAACCAGAGCAACACAAAACCAGGGTGCGCCGAGCACTCCACCGGTATTCAAGAGTGTTGGCTCTGCTCCTTATGATGCTGCGCAGCCGAGAACTGCAGCAGAGGGCGCTCAGTCTGCGCCTGCTCCGCCGGCCGGTCAGTTGTCGAATCAGGCGTGGCAGCCATCGCCGCAAGAACCGATGACACCAGGTCAGCCTCAAAAGCCAGTCTCACAACAGGGTATACCTGCTCCACAATCTCAGCAGTATCCGTCGAGGCCGCAAGCTGGGCAACCTCAGCAAGGTCGACCGCAATTGATGCAAGGCGGACCTCAGCCGCCGCCGCAGGGACAATCGTTTTCGCCGTCATCCGGAGGTCAGCAGTTTCAGCCGACTGGAGCGCCCGGCTCGCCTCAACAGTCTTATGCGCTCCCAGCCGCGCAACAAGGTTTTCCGCAGCAGGGGAACGCGCAGCAACCCGTTGCGCAGCCGGGTAGTGTCCCGATTCCAGGCGCACAGCAAGGCGCTCCGCAGCAATCGTATACACGACTGCCTCCGGCTCAGCAAGGTGGCATGCAGGCTCCAGGCGTGCAACAAGGTTATCCGCAGCAGCAGGGGAACGCGCAGCAACCCGTTGCGCAGCCGGGTAGTGTCCCGATTCCAGGCGCACAGCAAGGCGCTCCGCAGCAATCGTATACACGACTGCCTCCGGCTCAGCAAGGTGGCATGCAGGCTCCAGGCGTGCAACAAGGTTATCCGCAGCAGCAGGGGAACGCGCAGCAACCCGTTGCGCAGCCGGGTAGTGTCCCGATTCCAGGCGCACAGCAAGGCGCTCCGCAGCAATCGTATACACGACTGCCTCCGGCTCAGCAAGGTGGCATGCAGGCTCCAGGCGTGCAACAAGGTTATCCGCAGCAGCAGGGGAACGCGCAGCAACCCGTTGCGCAGCCGGGTAGTGTCCCGATTCCAGGCGCACAGCAAGGCGCTCCGCAGCAATCGTATACACGACTGCCTCCGGCTCAGCAAGGTGGCATGCAGGCTCCAGG
>CAYQKX010000102.1:12636-12707 GCA_964418155.1 uncultured Candidatus Obscuribacterales bacterium
AGCAATCGTATACACGACTGCCTCCGGCTCAGCAAGGTGGCATGCAGGCTCCAGGGGTGCCGCAAGGTTTT
>CAYQKX010000102.1:12807-18789 GCA_964418155.1 uncultured Candidatus Obscuribacterales bacterium
TCTTGCAGCCAGGTGGTGTTCCGATTCCGGGCACACAGCAAGGCGCTCCGCAGCAATCGTATACACAACTGCCTCCGGCTCAGCAAGGTGGCATGCAGGCTCCAGGGGTGCCGCAAGGTTTTCCGCAGCAGGAGGAAAACGCTAAGCGACCCGTCTTGCAGCCAGGTGGTGTTCCGATTCCGGGCACACAGCAAGGCGCTCCGCAGCAGATGAACGCGCAGGGCTCCGTTGCCCAGCAAGGTGGTGTTAACGCTCCCGGCTCAGGACAAGGATCTTCGCCACAGTCGTACCCTCAACCATCGACGCAGTCGGGTGGAGTTGAGTCTCTTGGCGCACCAGATGGCACCCCGCGACAGTCATTTACCCAGCTTCCCGCATCCCAGGCTGGTGCCCCGCAATCGTTTCAGCAGCAATCTCAGGCAACCCCTCGACCTGTTGAGGGTGCACAAGCACCTTTGCAGCCCATCAGCAGGCAAGAACAACAATCGGTGACTCAAAATCCAGTGCCAATGCCTGTTTTGCCGCAGGCGCAAAATCAGAGGCCTGGGCAGCAGTCGCTCGCCCCCGCGCAGGGAATGCCGCAGTCGAACGCGCCGTCGCCCGGCGGTGCGCAGTCATTACATGGAAGCGTGCAAAATTCGATAGCGGGACAATCCGGTCTGCAGCCGGCTGTTCCGCCAGGAGCATCTGAGCAGACTTCTCCGCCAATACCGGGAGCGCCGTCTATTCCTCAATCGCCGCCGCTCCGGCAGCCGGTTTCACCCGGTGACGTGTCGCGACAATCAACCGATCAAGCGTATGACGAGCGCGCGCTGACACCGCAGCAGTCGCCTGTACAGCCGGTTGCGCCATACTCGCAAAAAGATCTTCAATCGCTGTCTGGTTCACAACAAGTTTCACCGCAGACCTCGCCTTCGCGAGATCCAGCAGTGCAGTCACAGCCTTCGGGACAGCAGGCTCTTCCCCAGGTTGGTCAACCGTCTGGATTGCAACAGTTACAGACGCCGAGTGGTCCTCAACCGGCAACTGCTGCGCAGCTGCGATCGACGCAGCGACCAGATGAGATGCAACAACAGTCGACGGAAGCGACGGCACCAGCCTCTAAAGGATTTCCCGACCCAGCCTGGGGTAAGCAAACCGCGGAAGCTGATACGACTCTACAAGCATTGGATCGTCCAGCGACAATTGGTTTATCCCACGCTCCAACAGCGCCGGAGCCGATTACAGCCGCACCGGATGTGCCACCACGAGCCGAGACCAAAGCTGCCGACATCGAGCCGGGCGCTGCTAGCTCCGCTTCGCAGGGAGCCAGTGCTCCGGCGCAGTGGCTTGATGATTTGCTCAGCGAAAAACCGCTTGAAGCGGAATCGGACGAGGATGAAGCGGATGACAACTCTCTTTCTGAGGAGACGGCATTCGATGTCAGCAGTCTGCACATCGAGGCGGACTCTCCCAGTAAGATTCGCCAACCTGTTAAGCAAAAGAAGCAAGTCGAAGAAACCTCTGCCGAGGAGACAAAGCAGAGCGGTGGAACTGTCAAGCACAAGTCTTCTAGATCCCAAGAAGACAAGCCGAGAACCAATTTGGTCATTAAGTTGCTCGAGAAAAATCCGCTTGGCATGACTCTTCCCGAGATGGCGGGCGGAACCAGAAAGATGAAGCGCATTAAGACGCTCAGGCCGATGCTTGCGCAGGCTATTAGAGAGGGCTTGATTATGCCGGTGAGCCAGAGAGCCGGTCACACTGTCTATCGTCTCGTTCGACACATCGGTTCCAGGTAGCTCGGTTTCGAGGACCTGTCACTTGCAGTCAGAGAGAATCAGCTCGAGTTTATTCAAAAGTACATCATTGTCGCCCACGACAAGAACGCTCTTTTGCCTGGATTTCTCGCCCTGAAGCAGCGTGATTTTCGATTTGCCGACATCGAATGATTCTGCTATAAGCTTTATGACTGCCAGATTCGCTGCGCCGTCCACTGCCTTTTTCGTGACTGAGATTTTCAGCCGATCGTCGTGAAGTCCAATGATTTGTGACCTTGTCGAGCCCGGCTGAACATGAAGGTAGATAATCAGACCACGATCTGACGGTCTTGCGGCACGAATCAACCTTTGATTGTTATCATTGCTGTTAGTCATTTTGGTATTAGAATGAGCGCCGTACTACGAGGCTATCGCTGTGACTATTAAAATCGGATCTATTGAAGTTGGTCGGGATAAGCCCTTTCTCATTATCGCTGGACCGTGCGTGATGGAAAGCTGGGATATTGTATACAAAACCGCAGTATGGCTTAAGGATCTCTCCCAGAAGCACAACTTTTCTTTTGTGTTCAAGTCATCCTTTGACAAAGCTAATCGGACTTCCATCGACTCATATAGAGGACCAGGTCTCGAAGACGGCATGGCCATGCTCAAAGAGATCAAGTCGAAGACAGGGCTGCCGGTGCTGAGCGATATTCATGAAGTCGAGCAGTGCGCAGCAGCTGGTGAAGTGCTTGATGTTCTCCAGATACCAGCATTCCTTTGTCGTCAAACAGATTTGCTCATTGCTGCTGCGAAGACAGGAAAGTGCGTCAACATCAAGAAGGGGCAGTTCGTCGCCCCTGACGATATGAAGAATGCGGTCAAGAAGGTGCTTGATTCTGGTAACAAAAATGTGTTCCTCACCGAGCGTGGTACTACATTCGGTTACAACAATTTAGTTGTTGACATGCGCTCGATTCCAATGATGCAGGCGCATGGAGTGCCGGTGATATACGATGCGACGCACAGTGTGCAGCTGCCGGGCGGTGGTGGCACGGTATCTCATGGACTGCGTCAGTATGTGCCGCACCTTGGTCGCGCTGCTGTTGCTGCAGGGTGTGATGGTGTTTTCATGGAAGTTCATCCCAATCCTGACGAGGCGAAGAGCGATGGCCCTAACCAGGTTCCGCTGTCTCAAGCAGAAGAGCTGATTGACCAACTGTTGAAGGTGCACAATCTGGTTAGATCAATGCCAGAATTGAATCTACCGCAAGCAGGGAAATGCATGGAGGTTGCCGTAAAGGTCTGAGCTCGAGCAATGATTAGAAACGGACATCGACCAATACTTGCCACCAATCTAGCTCTTCTGCTGGTATTGTCATTCGCGTTGAATGCGACAGCCGGATCGCTAAGCCCTTGTTTTGGTATCAGTAGTGATACCAGGCTCGCGAAGAAACAAAAGCCGACTGAAGCGCCAGATGAGCCCGAGGACGAAAACCCGGAGCCTGATGAGGACGGCGATAAGGACCAACCGGGCAATACTGTTGCGCCGGCCAAGTCAGAACCTTCCTCCGGCTCGGAGGCTGGCTCCACTGAAAAGACCGAGCCGACCGCGAAGCCCGCGGCTCCAGTGGATCCGCTGACAGACGCTAGCCCCAGTGCCTCGACATCGCTGCAAGAAGAGAAGGTCGATACAATCGTTGCTAAAGCTCTCGAAGCTATGGGAGATGCGGCGTCCCTCAAGAAGCTCGAGCGCAATCTCACCATTGTCGGTCATCTTTTACCGGCTAATCAAGACAAGTCGTCCGCCTACACCTATAGGAAGTTTCGGAAGGGAAAGAAGTGGAGAGTCGATCTGGAGTCTCCATCGAAAGCCGGTCAGACAGAGCCGCCTAAGCGAATTCTGGCTTACAACGGACTTGCTGGTTGGCGGTCTTCGGGCACCGTTCCTGAAGACTTGACCGCGGTCCGGCTGCGCCAACTCAATGATGATAACGAGCGGGCTCACACGGTGTTGGCTCGATTTGCCAACCCAGACTACAAATTTACTTTGTTGGGTGCAACCACATTTCGGCAAATACCGGTTTTTGCAATCAAAATCGAGCACGCCGAAGACACCGCGACTACTCTTTATATTGATAAGCGCAATTTTCTTGTCGATGGACTGAGCTACGAAACTACAGATCCCAACGAGACAGTTGCTCGAAAAATCTCGATGGAGTATTCCGAGTACCGCCCCATCGGTGGTTCTATGTTTCCTTTTAAACAGACGAAGTATATCGATGATAAGTCAGCCTCAGATATAGTCGTCACAAGCATTTCCACCTCGGACGACATCGACGAAGCCGTATTCGATCGTCCGCAGTCTGCCGACAAAGTCCATCTTTCCCGGGCAATTGTGGTCCCGTTTGATTATCAACAGCGAGAGATACTCGTCAAAGGCAGAATCAATAATGGGGAAGAACACACCTTCCTCTTCGACACGGGAGCCAGCGATACGATTATAGATAGACGTGTTGCAGCCGAAAGCTTCTTGATGAAAGAGGGGCAGAGCGGCATGATGGCGTTGAACGGTAGAGTCGATGTCAGCAACACAGTGTTGAAGCGCCTCGAGGTAGGCAACCTAATTCTCAATGATGTCGACGCGCGAATTGCAAACCTGTCTGGACAATCAACTCAGTTAGGCAGGCGCATTGGGGGCATCATCGGCACTAACGTGATGTCGAAAGCTGTTGTTCGAATAGATTTTGGAAAACCCAGTCTGACTTTCTATGACAAAGATACCTATGAGAAGCCTAAGGAAGCCAGCATCGTACCGCTCGTGCAGCAGAATGCGCCTGTTGTAAAAGCTAAACTCAACGGCACCGATGAAGTGCTCATGCTCGCTGATACGGGAGCCGCTTTTAATAATATACCAGCCGACATCGCGAAGAAGGTGCTGCAGAGAAGCGGCGCTCAGGAGACGCATACAACTGAAGGAAGCGGTCTAGATGGTCGTCGCATCAAGTTAGGCAATGTGGTAGCAAGAGCTGTTGCTGTCGGTGGGCACTCGGTCTCGAATATGAACTTTACCTACTCAATGACCGCACCCAGCGCAGGCGGAAAAACAGACGTCAGCAAAACTGTCGAAGCAAAAGAAGGTTTTTTCCAGAACTCAGCGATTGGAATTCTCGGCAATCCCTTTTGGGAACACTTCATCGTGACCGTTGACTATAAGTTTCAACGCTTGCTCCTGGAGCCGAATCCGTCATTTAGAATACGCAACGAGATCGGTAAGTCTCTTGACCTTGGCGACACGAAAGTCTTCGTCTACAGCGACTACCGTGCCGGAGAAGCCGCTTATCAGCGGGGTTTGGTCATTGCAGGCAATGCGAAGGATTTGCGGAATGAAGCAATCCTGTATGGGCGTCTCGCCAGTATGAGGCGAATGATGGCCAAAGATCTCAGTCGACCTGAGCATGCAAAAGCAGCCTATGAGCTCTTTCTGAAGGCTCAAGATATGGCTCGCAAATCCTCGTCGAGAGATGTCGAAGGACGAATTCTGGCAGACTGGAGTTTGCTCTATATGGACAACGGACAGGCTGCAGAGGCGCGCCAGACAATCAATCAGGCGATTATGATGGCACCGTCCGACCCGCAGGTAAATCTCGACTACGCGTTGCATTTGTCGAGAGAATCCAATTTTATCGAGATGCAGAAGTATCTGGATAAGGCTCTGTTCTTCGATCCGAGCAATTGGCAGGCGCTATGGTGCCAATTCAAACTCAGTGAAAAATTCATGGATTACACCAAAGGTGTCGCCACATTAAAAGAGATTTTGCGATACTATCCCTGGTCGAAACTGGCTGCCAGCAAGCTGGCTGAGTTTCAAAATTTGCTCAATGCATCTAAGACCCAACCTAAAGGTACGAAGCCTGCAGTGACACCATATGTGAAGCCAGTTGTGCAGTAGTATTCCTTCGACGCATATTTCGACTCTGCCTTTTATTCGGGGCGGAATAAATCCGACCAGCCGCTGTGCCGCCTTCGCCCCGCACCTGACCTATGCCTTCGGCGGCATATTTCGACACCGCTTTTTATTCCTCTGTGGAATAAATCCGACCAGCCGCTGTGCCGCCTTCGCTCCGCCTCTGACCTATTCCTTCGGCGACATATTTCGACACTGCTTTTTATTCCTCTGTGGAATACATCCGACCAGCCGCTGTGCCGCCTTCGCTCCGCCTCTGACCTATTCCTTCGGCGA
>CAYQKX010000103.1:0-18382 GCA_964418155.1 uncultured Candidatus Obscuribacterales bacterium
ATAATCTGCTCGTGAGCCTTCTTTAGACTTGCAGATGACACGTTTACAAAGAGCTGAAACATGTTGGTCTGAGGTATCACCGGTTGCAATACGATACCATCAACAGTACCAAGAGACTTAGCTAAACTCAGAGCTCGTTCGTGATACTGCTGCATTCGTGGCACTCTGGCATCAAACCCGATTTTCGCTGATACCACATACGGATGCATCGTCACGAGATTGCCACCCAGGCGTCGCTGCCAGATTCGTGCCCGCTCTATGAATGAGCCAGCGCCAAGCAGCATTGCTCCTGCCATTCCACCAAGGCCTTTGTAAAAGGACACATAGACAGAGTCAAACAATTCACAAATCTGGGCATAAGTTTTTTTGTAGAACGGAGCAGACTCCCATAGCCGTGCACCATCAAGATGAACATTGATACCACGAGAGCGAGCACGTTGCACCAACTCAGTAAGCTCGTCCCAGGTCGGCAATATTCCGCCTCTGTTGCGCAAAGGCAATTCGATGACGAGAGTGGAAAGTGGATCTCTACATTCATCGAGATCAGAAGCCAAAATCACTCTCTGCCGCTCACCAACTGGAATTCCGACGAGATCATGAACGTGCGAATAAGCGCGATGCTCGTTAACTTCTAAATGTGTTGTCGGGTGAAAAGCAAAATTGCGACAATGAGTGTTGTCAGCGAAAATACGAATAGCTATTTGCTGAGCCATAACTCCGGAAGGGAGGAACAACGAATCGTCCTTGCCCAGGTATCCGGCAATCTCTTCTTCAAAGGTCTGGAGGAACTCACCTTTCCCATAGTATTCAGCCTCAGCACCATGCAAGCTGCAATAGTTGCTCAGCTCCGTGAAAACATCCGACGCACTCGGTTCTGCGTGCCAACTCAAATGTCGAATGGTTTTCATGAGCGCTCCGATACAATTCGAAAGACGGAAAGTATAGCAGAATTGGCATTTTTCCCAATCCAGGACCCAGTCTAAATAACCGTGTTGCGAACTGAAACAACAAATCAATCAGGCAACACCGGGTAGCCCCAGAAGTGCTACTTGGAGGCAAGGAGTAGTGGAGATTACTATGGTTTCTAGATCTGTTTCAGCCCTCTCGTGCCTGATGATTGCGGCGGTTATGCAACTGAGCGCCTCAGCCGCAGATGAGCCGACTTATGTCGCGTCTCGATCTGCCGACCCGGTAACTGTATCGGAACCGCCTATCGTTGAAACACAAACGAAAGGTAGCTCAGCCAAGAACGCGCTGTCGCCGACCGATCTGAAAGAACTTGAAAGTGAAGCTATCGGCGAAGTGGACGGAATGAAGTTCGACAAAAATGCATCAAAGCCAGAAAAGAAAGGCTTTTCGATTGGTGATCTCAATCCATTGAAATGGATTTTCAAACCGATTCTGGATGTAAGAAAAGAAGTAAATAATTTAGGTGATCAGATCACTCGTATACAGGCACCAATAACGAGAGTCCAGAAGCCAATGGTACAACTGCATCAGGACATGGAAACTGTGCATGGCCAGATCGGCGAGCTGCGCGACGGCATGAGCGGCGTTCATCACAAGATGGCCGATGTAGATGGAAGTCTTGCACAAGTGGAAAAAAAGCTGACAAAAATCTACTATCCGGTTGTGAAACTCAAGGAGCCGGTCGTCGCGATGAGCGGCCCAGTCAAGAACGTGAATAGCAGCATCAAGAGCCTGACTTCCGACATGAAGGGATTGAAGGAAACTGTCACCTTCACGACAACCGCCATCTTCGTCGCGGTTCTTGGAATAGGACTTTTGATCGTCGTCGGAACGCCGATTGCAGGTTTCGTGGTTTGGCGCAATCGAGTATCGATAATGAAATTGGTAGGCGGTGACTCTCGCGATGTCCGAAAACTTCAGCGAGAAGGCTCGAAATTAACGTCATAATTCCTTCGACTATTTGGCAATTTCTTGTCCTTGAGGCTCCGGTCGGCTGAGCCTACCCTGAAAAAAGCCGAACGCAACTCCGATTACAATTGCCAAAGGAATCAACCACTTCTGAATTCGCTCCAACTTGGCTTTCGACTCCGGGGACGAAGCATATGATTTGCGCATCCAATCGGGGCGAATCAGCCCGAACAAGCCGGCTATGATACAAATCGCTCCCAGCAAAATTAGTTCGCCGCTGCCGTCATTGACGAAGATATTAAGACCCTTTTCGAACAATAAGCAAGCTACACCAATACTAATTAGCCCAACAGCAGCCCAAAACGGGTTTAAATCGCCCTTCTCGCCCATTGATGAGACCTTAGGTTTCCTTTTCTTCGGCTCAATTCCTTTGTTGACCCGCGAATTTTCAGAATTTTGTCGTCCGTCATCTGGTCTAGTCACGCGCACTTCCTATTTTGTGCTGGAGCGACTACTCTCGAACTTCTTAAATGGTGGCAAACAGAAGGTTAAGGCTTTCGGCCATGGTGGGATGCGTGAATATTATATCCCTGACTTGCCTGTAAGTGAGCCCTCCAAGCATGGCAACTTGCACGACAGACATGACCTCGCCGGCTGAATGACAGAGTAGCGAACAACCGAGAATTTTCTCCGTTTGCTTGTCGACCACAGCCTTCAACATGCCCTTCTGTTCACCAGAAGTTTTTGCGCGGGGAATCTTCTGAGCCGGCAACTTAGCCACTAGAATATCGTATCCTTTCCTTCTTGCCTGCTCTTCCGTCAGACCCACTCTACCAAGTTCCGGATCAATGAAAAGTGTATATGGCACCAGCCTTCCGACAGTGGATCGATTAAGCGAGTGCAAAACATTGTCGCGGAGAATCCTGAAGTCATCCCATGAAACATGAGTAAAAAGCGGTCCACCGTTACAGTCGCCGATCGCCCATACGCCTTTGGCACTGGTGCGAAGCTGATCATCCACCTTAATCGAGCCATCGCCATTGGTATCAACACCAGCAACTTCTAAGTTCAGGTCCTTCGTGTTAGGTGTTCTTCCAACAGCCACCAGTACATGAGAACAGGTAAAAATTCTAGGCGTCAAACCAGCCTCTAAGTCGATGGAGATTTCTTCAGAAGGCAGCTTTCGGAACGCCTTTACCTTCGATTCGTATAACAACTCGATGCCATCGTCAGAAAGCAGGTCACTTATCGCCGAAGCAATATCTTCATCCTCATTAGGCAAAAACCTAGAACCTCGCAGCAACACGGTTACTCTGCTCCCCAAGCGCGCGAATACCTGGGCAAACTCGAGCGCTATGTAGCCACCACCAATGATGACCAGATGTTCAGGGAGTTGCGTCAAATTCATGATCGAAGTACTGGTCAAATAAGGGATGTCCTCTAGACCAGGTAGCGCGGGAATCGTAGTCGTGCTGCCGGTATTAATATAAATTCTCTCCGATTGCAGTTCGCGGCTCGAACCATCAGACATTCTTACCTCAACCCTGTTGGATTCGATGAACTTCGCGGTACCAACGAGCAACTCCATGTTTGGTGTCGACGTAAACAGACTCCAATGAGCATCAACCATTTCTTTTACAACGCGATTCTTGCGTTCGACAATATCGACTAAAGCCGGCGAAACCGCTCCAAGCTCAACGCCCCAGTCTATTGACCTTCTTGCAGACTCAACGATTTTGGCACTTGCTACCATAGTTTTGGTCGGTATACATGCCACGTTAATGCACGAACCGCCTATTTGACCGCGCTCGATGAGAGCCACTCTATGACCGGCTGACGCAAGAGCCATAGCCAGTGACTTACCGCCTTTTCCGCCACCAAGCACGATATCATCAAACGATTCCACGATTTGGTTCCTCGCTAACACGGCCTAAAGCTCTCGAACAAAAACATACTTTACTCGGGTAGTGATTCCAAGAGTCAGCGGACTCCGGAGAACAAACCGCCCCTATCACGATCGCTCACGTTTCCGTCAAATTGTAGCGTCCTCCAATGGTCAGTTGCATGAGACAGATGGTCGCTACTAACCAAACCGAAACTGCAACTTCGGCTACCATTTGAATGGTAGAGGGACCTGTCGGCTCAAAATTCTGAATAAACGAGATTATTTGGACTATCGCCCGTTTTTCGTCACAGTGCCACGATACGCTGAATCCAGGTTCAAATTCAAGTAAGACGATTCGTTCCGACCAAACCTGCGTTGCGTGGAATCGGTATTACTTGACGAAGCATTAGGATTTTCTATCCTTTTCGACCGTCCCGAGAAAGCAGCCATGTGAACAAATCGTCCTCCAGAAGAGAACGGGTCAATGTGTCATGACCCATTCCCTCATACTCGGTGACAACCGGACCATTTCCCAACTGTTGCATGCTGTTAACGACAGCCCTTGTTTCATCGATTGGACACGCTTCATCCATGGTGCCTTGTAAGAACCAGATCGGCATCGTGCCAATTTGTTTTGCGATAGCGGCGGGTCGATCGGCTGCGACAAACATCTCATCAAAGAGAGCTTTCGATTCAGGCGGCAAGAGTGGTGGTAACTCGGAGCCGACCCAAGTGATAACAGGAGCGATGCATACAGTACCGGCAAATCTGTCGGGGTAGCGCGCGATAAGCCAGAAGGCACTGGATCCTCCCATGGAATAACCAACAAGGTAAACTCGCGTCGAGTCGCAATTGTATTCGGCGGCAACTCGCTGCACAGACTCGAAAACCCGCTCTTCCATTGCTCCATAGTATGCTCGGTATGCCCAGTCGCACTGCGGAAAGATTACAATCGCTGGAATTTGCGACTGCTCAAACACGCGCTCCAATCCATGAATAGGCAATCCTGGATCAGAACCACGCTCTCCAGAGCCATGAAGAAACACCACTATTGGAGGTGCGATCAATTCCCGCAAATTGTCCGGGTAGAAAGCATAGAACTCACGAGAATCAGCGGCTGTCAATAACGTGAACGGCATCGGAACTCCAGATCGGCGGACTATACTTTCGCAACGATGATACCACGGGCAAAGCCAGATGGCTAAACGACTACTAGTATCGCGAGATAAAAAATAGCGTAAAACAGCCAGGAGTGCTCACCTTTTGCCGAACATTTGGAGATCGGAGAGAAACTGTGACCACCAAGTATCCTCAGATAGTACCGACAATAATTGGAAGGTCGAAGTTATCAATGCAGTCAGCCTTAATCGGCATCCTATTTACTTAGAACATCCGACTAAGAAACCACTACAGTTTCAGCGTCACGATCGCATTCAGCGCTTGTGGACTCAACGAATTTTTTCTCGAACATTGAATAGGCGTACGAGGCAATCAATAGTACCGCGCCAGCTACAACAAAGGAGAGGATGCGTTGCGGTGTGTCTGCTTGAGCCAGGTCAACAAACAAAAGCTTTCCACCAACCATCGCAAAGACTCCTAGTCCATAAAGTCGAGACAATCGATCTGAAAGTACGAATCCCATTATCAGAAGCAATAGTCCCTCGAGACTCCAGGCAAATGCCAGGCAGTTATCAGGCACATGCTGATGAATAATCAGAGTCATCGCTAACGCCGCAAACGCTTCATAGCACCTGGCATAGTTGATTCTGAGCGGTGAACTCTCAGCCTTAGCCAATGCGCGATAAGCAGCAGAAACACCATAAGTGACACCAACGATCGTGACTGCCTCGATCAACAGCCGATTGCTCATATCGAACAGCAAATGGAAGTATAGAACCAAGAAGCCTAAACCACCCAGTTTCTCTACATAACGTTCCTTGAGCCACATGCCGAGGCAGATTGTTGCTGATGCCTCCATAAGCCAGAGGATGGGGAACTGAGCTCCGAAATACTCTTTTGTCACATACCAGAGAAGTAACGAGGCAATCGTCAGATAGATTCGGAAATGATTCTGTCGAACTTCTTCCGGCAAATGGGCGCCTCCAATCCTGATCATTGCCGCTGCGCCATAGATTATGGACGCTGCCGCTATATGCGCTGCCGCAAATGGTTGAGGAACCAACAATGTATTTATTGCCGACAGTTTGAACGCAAGTGCAGAACATTTGAGGAGCAGTTTGTCTTTGCACCGCAGCGCAAGCAGCAGGAGCGCAGATGACTGTAGCATCCAGCAGACAACACAAATTGATGAGGCGACCGTGATAGGCATGGCAATTTTGCCTGGCAACCCTATCTGGAAAGCCCATGCTGGAATTGACCAGCACGCCACGGCGGAAGCAAACAGATAGACGTAGAAGGAGAATCCCGAATATTCGCTCTGAATCCCTTCTTTTGTCCGCCACCATCTATAGGCAGCAGCCGCGAGTCCATAGGAAATAGCAGCACAACTCGTGTGAATTAAAATTGTTGGGAAGCTAAAACCCATCAGTTCAAATTTCGCACCGCTAACCGATAGGGCCAGGGTAGTGATAAGAGTCACAGGAAGCAAAACGAATCCGAAAAATCGAAACATTGATAGTCTGTACTTTAGCCCAATAAAAACGACTAAAGGAATCTCGAGGAGCCAAACAAGGTTTTTCCACTCGACATGAATCATCATCGGGATCGACAGAGTCGCAAGCGAAAGTGCGGCTAGAGTGTACACGTCGGAAATTCCAGTAAATTGCTTGTTCTTGGCAGTTCGAGCTGCGAAGGCATAGACAATACCGATGGACAATGAGGTAATGTAATCTCCAGCATCGAATATCTGCTTCATTGCAGTGATGACGTCTGGAGCAAAAGCAATAGCATTAAGGCAGGCGGCGCAGATCAGTAAATTCCGCCGCCAGATAGATTTTTCACTTAAGAACAATGAGGTTACGAGGTAGGGCAACCAGAACACGCAAAGATAAAGGACGCTCAAAAGCGTCTTTCCATGGGCATCAAGCGGCAATGCCAGAATCTTATCAGCTACTGTAAAATGGAATGCAGCGTAAGAGCCAAGCACACCCCAGAAATAGAGTCGTGACCAGCCGAGCTTGACCGCCAACGTGCATAGCGCGTTGACTAGAACCGCAGTGGCTAGAGCTGTTGCAATGCTAATTTCGGATAGTGAGAATGATACTAGTGCTAGTACCAACGACAACAGCGCCGTCACTTCAGAACGCTTCTTGACACAATGCCACATAGCACCAATTGAGACACCATTTAGCAAGAGCCAATCCAGTGTGAGGTTGTCTAAGACCTTCACGGACTCGATATGGTACATCGCAAAAACAGTAAAGTAAGCGACGGACCATCCGCCACCCATCAGGCTTCTGGCGTACCACTTCGGACCGCCTCTTCTCTCCATCCACTCGCCACCGCCAAGCAATGAAATCGCAACAGCGAGACCGGTACATATCTTCGCCACCGGTCCAAAGTATTGAAATGAATACATCAGAAAAAGTGCGACACCAATCACAAGACTGGAAATGCCAAGACGATTTAGCCAGTACAAGCCGATCTCCATTTCAAGCGAGCCTTTCTTCCCGGCAGGTTCAATGGGAGGTCTTAGAGAATCAGTTCTTTGGGTATTTAATTCAACTTGCTGATCCTGAAGCTGAGCCATCTCGCACACAGTGGGCTCCTCTAGTAGCGCAGGTCTAACGGTCACCCTCGTGTTCGGAATGCATTCGCGTTCGATCGATGCCGCGGCCAAAGAAATCTGTGACGATTCCAAAGGCACCGGGTCAGGTTTAGCCTCTTCCTGCTCAACGCGGTTTTTGAACTCGCCTGCCGATTTCTCCATAGTCTTGCCGGGGCTAGCCTCTGGCTTGTCCACGAAGCTTATCGTCAAACGTTCCTCCACATAGGCGACGCGCTCTTGTAAGCACGACAATTGGTGCTGGAGATTCTCGAATCTCAAATTTGATTGGTTGTCCATCAGACCACCTGCTAAAGCGACCGTACGTTCCTAGAATAGGCCCGTCAGACTCGATGGCATACAACCCTCGTGACAGTTTCTCAACTGTTTCCCAATTGAAAAATGCAATTTCAAACAAGCAGCTGAACAAGCTGAAATCACCAGACGACCACGCAGACTAGAATTGCACTTCATTACTTCAACCATTTGGGTGGATCATCCAATTGTCCAGCGCTGGCTCCAGCAGAAGGCCCCCAGTTGACCCAGCATCGGAAGTACGGATTCTTCGCGATCGCTGGAGGGAGTGGTCCAAATGGATGTGCTCTACCGACAACATCGTAGGCCTTCTTTTCATAGTTTGGATTTGGAGGATCGGTTTTGACGAAGATTTTTTCGATAGCACCATTCGGTTTCAGTTTAAGGAAAACAACCGCACTGCCGGTGTCGGTTTGATTTTTCAACGCATTCATGAGCTTATCAACAATGATGCCATCGTACGGCTTTTTCTTGAACCCAAGATCGTACGAAATAAAATCGGGGAATTGATCTTCAAAGTACGGGCCGGAGATTGCCTTGGCGTTGCTGCTCCAATCGAAATACATCCAGACATGAGGCTTGGTCTTGAATCCGGGTGGCAAGTTGCCGACTGTCTTCAATGCCATTATGCGCTGGCGAACATAGTCTTCGGCCGCTTTCGAATGCTTTTCGTCCTTGGCTGATACAGTGCCAATGCCACCACTTGCCGACACCTTGAATGCCGCATGAACTTTTCCGGAACCCGGTGGATTCCAGCTATCCATAAGACGTTCTCTGAAGTTATGTTGGTAATCAGCCTCAGGATTGCGCGAGGAATTTTTTGCAGGCGGAGGCGCGCTTGCTTTTTGCTCTTTCTCATGTTCGCCATCCGGGTCTTTTCCAAACGACGTTTCTGCAACGCCGAACTTGTCTTTCGCTTTCACCACCCAGTAGTCTTTATAGACCTTCCACCCGTCGGTTCTCTTGATTAAAACAACGGAGCCGGTCATGGAAAAACCTGGTTTTCTCGACGCTGATTCATAAGCTGGCGGTATCGCTGCCGGTACCAGTGAAAACCTTAGTCCACCCGATCGATCGTTCGCTTCACTTAGTATTTTCACTTTAGTTGGCTCTTGTTTGATGCACGAAAGAGCAAAATCATCCATCGCCTTCCTGACCATAGGGTTTAACGTCGGCTCCTTTCTCACCTTATCAGCATCGTCGTAGAACTGACTCAAATCACTAGCACTTTTTGCGGTGCCGATTGCGGCAAAATATCGTTCTAGAAAAGCGCTAGCCTTTTCCTCAGTCGATTGAACTCGACTCGGCGTCTCAACGACAGCCTGATTCTCGATTGCCGCAGACGGAGGTATGTGTTCTGCTGCACTGCCGGGGGAAGCACTGGTCGCATTGTTGACAGGTTGGGACGATCCGGACGTAGCCTCCAACTCGCCAGCCTGAGCAGGATGAAGAAGCATGGCACTCAGTAGCGACACTACTGCGAACTCCACTCTGTGATTTATGAAGAACATCTGCACCTCTGAAGAACAATATTGCTCGTTTTATACTTTCCCGCTCGCAGCAGGAAATCTTAATCCCTCTCTGCCATTGGGAATTCGATTTTCTACTAAATTTCGCTTTGCACCGCATCGGTTGGCACTTAATGTGGAATGATGTTGATGAACCCAGAGAAGCTTAATTCTGATTCGCAAGTGTCCGATAGAAAATCGGAGTATACCAAAGACCGACCGAGGTCTTTGAATGTAAAGGGAAACATCGACAGAAACAGCCGCTGGTTAGAGGTATTCAGAAATGACCAAAAGCAACACCTCAATCCAGGTACTGTCAGTGGACAGTCATGATGACAGCAGACGAGAGCTGAAAGAGTTTTTCGAGACGATACCGGATCTGAATCTCAAAGCACAGGCTGCCAATGCCTCAGAAGCGATCGCTGCTCTTCAGGGGCAAACCATAGACGTCGCTCTCGTTGATCTGAGCCTGATTGGAGAAGACGGAATTCAATTGACGAAACAAATTCGACAAATGCATAACGGGGTAAGAGTGCTCATCTTCACGGCCAGCGACTCGCCGGACGATATTTTTTCTGCTATGGATGCGGGTGCCGATGGTTACGTTCTCAAAAACAGTTTGTCGAAGGTACTCGAAACTGCGGTGAGAAGCGTACGGCTGGGAGCAGTTTGGCTTGATCCCGGTATAGCAAAACAGGTACTACAGGTAGTGCAAACACCAACGACCAAGACGACCAGAATCTTGCCGACCGGTCTTATGACCGTTCCACTTCTTCCTGACGAGAGAAATATCCTGACTGAAGTCGCTTCAAGCAATTGCGTTGATGGAGTCTGCATGGTAGATCCGGACTTCGTCAGAAAGCTCCGCAGATTTTCATCAGGTGGTTGAGAATTGACTTTAAAGTCCACTGTACAATACAGCTTGTGACTCCATCATCGGACTGGTGTTAATGAAACAACTACTCTTTCTGTTCCCCGCATTACTGGCTCTTACAATCACCGCCTCTGCAGCAGTGCCGGCAATGGCGGAAGCGAACTCAGCACAGGACGGTAGGAAAGTAGAGGTCAATAAAACGGGCCTCTCCAATGGATTTTACCTGATCGCGCGCGAATCGGCGGAGAAGAAAGACGTTGGGCCCGTAGACTCGACAGAACAACTCGCACTCTTCGACTACGAATTTTTTGAGCCAACCGATCGCGGCACCATTACTTATGTGGTGCTCGCCAAGGACAAATTCATTCCCATCTCTCTATCCGAGGCACCAGTAAAAGAGCCGGACGGAAAGGGTCGAAGAAAATTGATGCTGCAATTGGCGAAGGACCAGATTGTCCCCCTCGAAAGGTTCACTACCACAAATTGTGGCAAAGCGATTGCCATCGTAATTGGTGGCAAAGTGGTCACAACGCATAAAATCCGCGAACCTATCAAGGGCGGAAAGATACAAATCACACGATGCTCGGACAATGGCTGCGATGTGCTCTACACTCAGCTTCAAGGGCAGTCAAATTAGTAACGAACTGGAGTTGAAAGCTCCAGTTCAACAGAAAAAGCTTTTATGACGAGTTAGTCATCATACTTGATTACATATTTGCCTTCTCTTGTTTTGATCTTGACTTTTCCACCGTCCAATAGAACCGCATCGGTCCCAAGGACTGCGCCGGTAGTGTCAAATAGCATTCCCGCAGAAATTTCTGAAGGCAATGTGATCACCTTTTTGCTCGACAATGTGACGCTGCTTCCCGATCTGACAATAGCGCCATCGTTTAGCACATGCAATGTCGTAGTCTGCGTCGACGGCAACAGTAGTACATCACCAGTGCCTGCCGAGTAAGCCTTATACTCAATAGTATCTGCTTGAGCCGACAAAAGTGGTGACATCGCCACCGCCGTCGTAATTAATGATGCGATCAATCTTTTCATCTCAAACCTCCTGGATGACTGTCGATTTTTCGAGGGTGACGGGACTACTCCAAATCGGTTCCATATCTTTTATCGAGATGAATCGCAGAATCGAACAATCAAGCCAGGGGCGCCGCACTACAGTACTAATCCAAATATTACGACGGTCGTAATCAAGCTGGTCGGATAGTCCACAAGAAAAGCAGCTGAAGGAAAAGATTGAAGTAGCTCGGTCGTCTCATTACATTGATGTGATTTGCCTCAGTTATCACTGAGATTCGCCTCTCAAGACTCTTCTATATGACCTGGCGCACGCCGCTAAAGAGCACACAATGACCGATTGAAGAGATTCGCGTTCGTCACATCAACAATGCGCAGAATCCCTCCGCCCACTCTCCGCTGCTCTCAACTTGGCAGAAACTTCATCGGCAAATTCACCGAGAAGGACTACTGCTCTAGCTTGTGATCGAATTCTTCAGAATACAGCATGTTGATGTTGTACTCGCCTTTGGTTGAGTTTTTCACGACGGCTTTGGGGCTAGGTTTGATCTTTGCTCTTGGCAGGTCCTTCCGCAACTTCTCCAGAGCTTGGCTGGATACTCCAGGGCACATTTCCAGATCGACGCTGCTCAAAGTAGAGATCTTCCGCACCATATCTAGTGTGCGATCCGTAATCGGATTGTTGCTTATGTCCAGACTGCCTAATCTGATTCGAGAAAGATTAACAACGTCATCGTCATTCAACTCGAGGCCAGACACTCTGAGAACGGTCAGATCTTGAAGTGCTGGAAGAAGTCGCACACCTTCGCCACTGACATGCGAATTGCTTATACTCAAGAAATCGAGCTTCGGGTAGGTCTTGATTATGAAGCGAAGGCCTTTATTGGTTAGACCACGGAGAGTCTTCACATCCAGATGTTTGAGTGGAAGTTCCGATGACAATTGCTCAACACCGTCATCTGACAGAAGGCTTTCTTGAAAATCCAGATAGGTCAAATTTCTAAGTTTATTGATATGCTTGATGCTATCGTCACCAATATTGGTGTCCCTTACAGAAAGCTGCTCAAGAGGAAGGCGAGACATAGACTCGATTGCGCCCGCGGTTATTTGGTGATTGCCTTCAAACGAGATGTCTACGATTCGCAACCCGGATAACATTGCCACGTCCTTGTCGGTAGCAGTTTTTTCGGCGTACCAGACAGGATGAGCAGGGTCTCCTTTAACGCGGAATTTCTCTTTAATAACTCGGTCACGAGTGGCCTTGAAGCTCTCGCCACTAACTGACGGTTGGTCTCTATGATGACCTCTTCCTTTTTCAGTTTTGCCCACAGTAAGAACTATTGTGGATAATCCAATCAAGAGTAGAAGCGCACATCCGATCATAAGAAGAGAAGAAGTCCTTTTGGCTTCGCCTGTCTTCATCGAGGTGCCGTCCAAGAAACGCTGAGGATCGCTAGCCACATCCAACAGGTCGGCTCGAAGGTCTGACATGTTAGCATAACGCTTATCAGGTTCTAGTTGCACCGCCTTCTGAACTACCTTGTTCAACGCAGAACTGAGCGTCCTGTCGTCTCCGACTGGTAGCGCCGCCGGTTGCTCTTCTAACCGCGATCTCACGATCTCAATGGCTGTAAGCCCTTCCCAGGGAAGGACACCACTGACCATCTTGATGATAATCAAGCCGAGGGAAAAAACATCAGAACGCGCATCAGCTTCCTCTCCACGAGTCTGTTCCGGGCTCATGTAGAGAAGACTGCCGAGAGGTTGTCCCGGTCGCGTCAATCGCCAATCCAATTCATCAAGACTGAGAATTCGGGCTAAACCGAAATCGAGCACTTTGACATTGCGTGCCTTATCGATCATGACATTGCCTGGCTTTAAATCACGATGGACGACTTCGTTGGCATGGGCATGTTCCAGCGCGACACTCAGCTGCGTTGCTATTTCCAACGCGAATTGAATGGAAAAACTTCCGTCTCGTTCAAGAATTTCCTCTAGAGATTCTCCCGTAACTCGTTCCATCACGAGGTAAGGTTCGCCGCCGGCTGTGTAGCCGAAATCCAAAACCTGGACGACGTGCTGATTGTTTAGCTTACTTACCGCCTTCGCTTCCTGCTGGAAACGCATCACGGCAATGGCATTGTCACTGTTGCGAGGCAACAATTTTATAGCAACGGCTCGATTTAAGTGCTCATCATGAGCTCCCAACACGATCCCCATGCCACCGGCGCCGAGGTGTTCGAAGTTAGAGTATCGAATCCTCAGGTCGGGAGGAGCAAGATTGTCCGAGCTGTCGTCGTTGCTTTGCATTCAACTGCATTGTATCAAACCGCAAAAGCACGAGATTCACTCTCTTCGGCTTTACTGACCGTGTGCAGAGTTGATTTTCTCTTGCAGCTTTTCTTTGAGCGCCTCGAGATTGAATGTTGCTCCTTTTTGCATGGGTGGATATTCGATGAAGCTCTGTGCAGCCTTTGCGACCTGCTGCTGCACGAGTACGAATCGCCAGAATTCATACGAAAACCAATTGTAATAATACAGAGAGCCGCCCTTTCCGGTTGGCGCACCAGTCCGTTCAAAAGGATCAAGTCGCACGTTGGTGAGAATGGGCCAATCCACCTTTTCCGTCGCACCCAGCCATCCATTTGGCTGGTCAGTGAAGCGGTATTTATAATCATCAATTCTCACAGCACTGAGTGTGCCTTCCGTGAAGTAAAAAATATTATGACGACTTGATGGACCCTTGTCGGTAAGGAGTGCAGACTGATCGTAGCCATCCAGGTGGACCTTGTATGTGGTATCACCGATCTGTTTGCCCTTTTTCAATTCATCTTTTATGTTGCTGTTGCCTGCAAGTGCAACAAACGTGGGAAACCAATCCAATCCGGACATCAGACTGTTAACGACTTTACCGGCTGGAATTTTCCCAGGCCATCGCACGATCGCCGGTACTCGGAAGCCACCTTCCAGAGCGGTTCCCTTCCCACCGGCAAATGGAGTCTGTCCGCCGTCGGGCCAGGTGAAATTTTCAGTTCCGTTATCGGTGCTGAATACGACGATCGTATTGTCATCCAAACCATTGTCCTTCAAGTGTTTGAAAACAGAACCAACGACGTCGTCCAACTGAGCCATGCCGGCCTCTTCAATGCTCCACCCATTCTGGGCGTTCCGCATCGAGTTGTACTTTTCAGAAAGATGCGTAACAACATGCATTCTTGTCGGATTGAGCCAGACGAAGAATGGCTTGTTTGCACTCTTTGACTTATCGATGAATTTCAGAGTTTGTTCGAGAATCTCATCATCGACCGTCTCCATTCTCTTTGGAAACAGTTGGCCGGCATCCTCGATTCGTTGCTTACCAACTTTTCCCCATCGAGGCTGGACGGTGGTATCATCGGTATCTGAAGCGTAACAGTGCAGCATGTTGCGGGGTCCGACCTGATCTCGAAGATCTTGTGGGTAATTCGGATGGGCAGGATCTTCCATTGCATCCAGGTGATAAAGATATCCAAAAAACTCATCAAAGCCATGGACGGTCGGAAGGAATTGATTGCGATCTCCAAGGTGATTTTTGCCAAATTGACCGGTAGCATAGCCCATAGACTTGAGTGCAGAAGCGATCGTGATGGCTTGATCAGGAAGACCGATGGCCGCCCCAGCCTGTCCAACGGTGGTCATTCCGGTACGTATCGGAAGTTGCCCAGTTATAAAATTCGCTCGACCAGCTGTGCAACTGGCTTCTGCATAGTAGTCCGTAAAGCGCATTCCCTCGGCGGCCATCTTATCTAGATTCGGAGTTCTACCTGCCATGATGCCCTGGTGGTAAGCCCCGATGTTGAACCAACCAATATCATCACCCATGATAAAGACGATGTTTGGCTTATCTTGAACAGCGCAATATGCAGCGTTCGAGCCGATCGAGACGAGCACCATCAGCAGTGCCAAGAGAGTAATAATTGTGCGCTTAAACATTTCTAGCAGGGCCTCGAGACCAAAGAGTGGATGGACTAATGGTGAAAACCAAAAGAGCGATCGTAGTCAGAGAAAAGGTTAGACTACTTTGAAAGGTTCATTTAATAATTACGGCGAATATGATAGCTTTCTTAGGTTTCCAGCTCCGCCCCAAAGGCGTTCACGAATTGCAAATCGAGCACTGGGAGCGGATCGGAACTTCACTTAATCGACGATCGGTATGTGTTCTGGCTCTATTCGAAGCGACGTGAAACCAGGATTGAAGCAACAGCTTGAGGCAACAAGTTCAATACTGAAACAGAGGGCGCTGTCGCGCACTAAGCTTTGCGGGTTAACGAATGGCGAACCCCGATACTTCTGAATATACTCCTGGAACAAGCTCGAAAACACGGTTGGCTGCACTCGACTCGTCCCAATGGGGGCAACTAAAATGAAACAACTTTCCAGAATCCTGAGAATCCTTTTTCATCAAACTGCAGGCTCAACAAGAATCGAACAGCGCTTCAACTTTCAAACAATTCCTGCAAGGACAGTTAGAAAGAACGATCTTTCCTCGCTTCTTGTAGAGATTGGTCCACCGCCTCTAATGGGCTGAAGCCGTCAAAGAATTTTCCACTGCCCAAGCAGCTCCAGGTCTTCTGCCGAAAAGCTGTCTACACCCCAGACGCGGTACCCACCACGGAAAGCCGTCTGGTTATGACCAAGTCTGGCACCTGCCGGCAAATCTCTTAGTATCTTTGCGTTGCCGCCACCGACCACCACGTAGTCGCAGATGAATGCAGCCATCAAAGAGTGAACAATTTGATAGACAGCCACTCTCCACTTTTTTACACCAAGTTTCTTGATGTAGCGTTTCGATAACAACTGACCGATCGTTTTCTGGGCGTTCCACCGCAAACCGCCCAATTCCAGCGGAATGATCGTGTGGTCGACTATCAACGTAGAACCAACTCCGGTTCCCAACCCGATGAAAAGCATTCGACCACCTTCATAACTGCCCACAGCCTGCATTGCAGCATCGTTAAGTATTTTGGTGGGTTTTCCGAATGCACCCACATAGTCGAATCCTACCCATCCCGGTCCGAGGTTACCCGGTTCTGCGAGAGGTCCATTCTCACCGACCAAACCAGGAAATCCCATGGTGATTGCATCGTACTTCCAGTCCGCAGTCAGTTCATTGACAATCGAAACCAAATTCAATGGCGTCAACTCAATCCCTGATGGCGCTTTGCGCGGCTCTATCTCGCCACTTACCAACATCTTCACTTTGGTTCCACCGATATCGATCGATAGAATCCTCTCTTTTGTGGGATCGCCAGCACCTTTTCGCGCTTCGCCAATGGTCTTCAAGCTCTTTTTTCCATTTTTGGCAATGGATTTCGAGCCCTTAGCTCCATTCTTCGAGCCAGGAGTCGATTTAGTGTTTGTGCGGCTCTTGGTCTTTGATTTCGCAGTCGCCGTCAACTTCTGCGAGTCACTATTGCCATTATTCGAAACTGAAACCGCACTCGACTTTCCGTTGTTCTTAATTGATTTTCTTGGCACAATCCTTCACCTCGTCACGACGGTATAGCGCAAGAAAGGTTCAATGAAGAAATCCCTTCAGGCTGCCGCATTGCCGCGATCCGTCACAGCCTTTCGCAGAGCTTGCTGGACTGCTGACAAAGCTTCGTCGGTGGCTTGGATCATTCTGGTCTTTCGGGAATCCGTCCATGCGTACACATCCAGGCTCGGACCTTCTTTCTTGAGTGAAACGAACACTTCAGGAGCGGGGGCTGTCGCTATCGAAGGAACGCCGGCGAGCGCGTTTCGTGCACACTCAACCGCCTTATCTCTCGGTAAACTCTCTAGTGGAACTTGAAACTGTATTTGTCGCTGTGAGTAGGCCGTGTTGACGGTCACAGGATCGGTAAATAATATTCCATTAGGGATGAAAACCAGTTGTCCCGTATGCGTGCGCAACAGGGTAGTCCTGATCGTGATATCTTCCACGGTGCCTTCAAAATCTTTTGTGGCGATCTCGTCACCGATGCCGAAAGGTTTTTGCCAGAGCAATAACATACCGGCAAAGAAATTCTGCAAAATATTTTGGAAGGCAAAACCAATTGCGACCGACGTGATGCCCAGTCCAGCTATCAGCTTATCAGGACTGAACGACGGCACCACTATAACGGCACAAACAAGCAAGCCAAGTACATTAGTGACCACCTGCGCGAGCGTCGCCATTGCATGAGAAAGAGTTTTATCAACCCGAGTGCGCTTCGCCATCTCAAACGTTGTGGTCCTGGCAAAGCGACTGATCATATAGAAAACAAAGAAGACCAGTCCTGCGATCAATAAATTAGGCAGCAAGGCAAAGAAGCCGTCTACCATTTTTAGTACTGTGCTCCATGCAAGTTGGATGCCGTGACTCATAGAAAAACCTCATAATTAGTACTCTGCACTAAGCCTGCCCGAAGATAGATTAGCCAGGTATGCCCCAGGCATGATTAGCACGGATTGACACTAACTGTGCAACAAGTCAATTCGAACTCTTGACTAGTGCCACTGAATCTGGTGCCTATCACAGACAGCGAATACTGTACAACGGAGCTGTCAGCCTAGAGAGTCGAGTCAGCGCCAGACGAACGAATTCGACTGTCGTGAAGCTTCCATCGGACGCATCAATCGCCAAAATTCACGAAATTTTTAAGGCTCGAATACGAATTCAATTGGTATTTCGCAGGCCTGCAATAATCAGCTCGACGGCCTCGTGGACGTGGTGCTGAGACATGTCCGGATCCAATAGGTCCGTGCCTGCTCCCCAGAGGTGCTTAACATTCTCACGAGCGCAAAAGTAGAAAACGCAGGTCCCCATTATATTGACCGCGCAATGCCGCGGATCTACCTTTCTGAATGCGCCGCTTTGTACTCCTCTATCTACAATTGAAACGATCGGCGCATACAGGGCACTTATCGCAATGTCTTTATAGAATCGCCCCTTGTTTTGCATCGCTTCATAAAAAAGGATAGGCGAAAGATTGGGGTGCTCCCGCACATCATTCAAGAAGCTCAGGAGAAAGGTCCGTAAAGCCTCTTCCGGAGGGCTCCCAACCAGATCCAACAGCTGCACGGTCTGAACTCTTCGCGAGAATGCGCGCTCCAGCACAGCCTGATAGAGCTTTTCCTTATCCTCGAAATAGTAGTAGATCATCGCCTTG
>CAYQKX010000104.1:0-17746 GCA_964418155.1 uncultured Candidatus Obscuribacterales bacterium
CGCCCCAATGAAGACTGCCTACGAGGCGGAGAAAGCTCCGGGCGCTGCAAACACAGCACCCACCGGCAAAACTCACTCGACAATCCCATCGATCACTTTCCTGGACTCGTCTTGTGGTGCCGGACAGATCCTCCTCCCAGCGTTGAACCGGCTGGTGGCGCGCCGCTGCCGGTCTGGCCAATCGACATTCGATGCGATTTCCTACGTTTTGTCCAACGAGTTATTCGGACTGGACTTAGACCCGCTCATGGCACAGCTGACAGGACTTTCTATCTATCTACGCTGTCGCGATTTCGATGCCGATGCCTCGTTTCCGATACCAAATGTATTTCACTTCCCGACCCACGACGCCAATGCATTCGCGGGCAGCTTGCTGCTCTCCATCGAGGATGCGACCCTCGAGCGCTTAGACGGTCGCCGCTTGCAGGCACAAGAATTACCGTCACAATTCGACTTGCAAGCTTGCAACCCACCCTATCTGAGCCATCGACTCATGCCGAAAGAGCTCTCCCTGTTTCTCAAAAAGAATTATTCGAACAGCCACTACGACCTCTACACAGCATTTTTAGAACTCGGCATTCGGCTGATGGCGCCCGGAGGCAAGCTCACCCTCATCTGTCAACAAAGCTTTTTGTCTACCAACAGGTTCGAATCGCTGCGGAGGAAGTTGATCGAAAGAGCGCACGTCGACACAATCGTTCAGCTGGGTCCTGGCTCATTTGCGAGCCGACAGGGAGAGAAAGTCAATAACGCAATCATCACCCTGTCGAGAAAGAACGAAGCCGGACAAGACTTGCTAGAGTCGCAAGAAGCTTGTCACCACCCGCTATCGGCATACAAGATCATGTCGCGCTCGGCCAAGCACACCGCAGAAAGAGATGGATTGACCGGCTACATCGTCAAGACTTTGGAGCAAGATGACTTCCTGCGATTGACTCACAGTATTCCAGGTTGCCCACTTGCACCATTCTGTCCAGAGGAGATAGCGGAGCTGTTTCAAACATACCCGTCTATCAATGACAGCGAAAGTGGTATCACAATCACCAACGGACTATTCACTTGCGATAACAAACGATTCGTAAGACATTTTCAAAATATAGAAGACAGCGAGCGGGCCAATTTCGTGCCATACGACAAAGGCGGCGGGCAAAAATGGTACAGCACCACCCCTTATGTTTTGGAATGGCGAAGTAATGGAGAAAACATTCGTTCTTTTCGATTCGACAGGGGTCAATCGAGAGCGCTGCCAGGAGAGCGTTTCTACTTCAAAGAAGGGATCACCTATTCATACATCGGAACAAAGGGCTTCAAAGCCCGATTGCTTTCTCCTGGTAGCGTATTTGATATCGCGAGCTCTGCCGTTTTCAGCGAAGGAACCAGTTTGAGCTACCTACTCGGATTCTTCAATTCGGCTTTGGTCAGGTTCATCCTTGGGTTTTTGAACCCAACAGTAAATTTTCAGATTGGAGATCTCAGGCGCCTACCGTTTTTCAAACCGCCATCTCGGGTGGAGGCAGAAGTAGGCGGGTTGGCCAACGCTGCTGTCGAATTAGCCAAGTCCGTAGACAGATTGAACTCGAACTCTCCGATCTATGATCCTCAATTGATACATGCCATCGTCTCGACCGATAATTCAGCGACAAAGACCGACGGAATCTCGGCTCACATTGCCGCAATCAACGAGAAAGAATCACGCATTCAGAGTGCGATTGATGAATTTGTTTTTGACCTTTACCAGATTTCGCCAGAGACGAGACTAACTATCTGCGCAGACGAATGGGTCACCGCCAATAGTGGCGATTTGTTCTCCGGCGCACAGCTTGCCAGATGTCTGCGTTCGGTCGACGAGCGGGTGAGATGATTGGTTGTGTTACGAATATTTGCCGAACTGTCTTCGACAGTTTGCATTTGGTAAAACCCGAGTTGCTTGGTAGCAAAGCGAGCTGAACCGATAGATTTGCAAACCAAAACATGACAAGAACCCAATCAGACCTTTGCTCATGAATGGCATCCCTAACCCGTGGCACGAGGCTTTTCAGTGCATTTGGTAAGCGAATTGATCCGATGGGAATATTGAGATTGAATCTCAGGCAATCGAGCAGAACTTTTGGGTTTAAAACAAACAGCATTGGTACTTTCTTTTCTGCTTCTGTCGACGGCGGGAGCCGAACCTGACGCTCCGCTAACCAAGTCGACATCATCAACGATGACGGAAAGCTCCATAGAAGACGCTAAGGAGAAGCTCGCCGCAGGACAATTACAAGACGCACTGAGCGAATGCACCAGGCTTATCGATTCCGGAAAGGATGTTCTCAGTGCGCGGCGACTGCGAGCAGCAATTTACCAACGATTAGGCAGGCATACAAAAGCAGTTGCGGAGCTGTCGAAATGCTTGACGACGGATCCCGGCAACTACCGCGATTTGAAAGCGAGAGCGTATGCTTTAATGAGTTTGCAAAAATACGCAGAAGCAGAACAAGACTTCCGAAACATCTTGCGATTGGAACCCGGAGACGAAGCGGCGCACCGAACTAGAGGGAGAGTGCTCTGCCAACTCGGGCGCTGGGAAGATGCGCAGAGGGAGTACAAAGCTGCCATATCAATCAATCCGAATAATCCAGAGAATTATATATTTTTAGCTGATGCACTCAACCGGCTGAACCGCTGGAATGAGATGAAAACTCAACTCGATAAGGCCGCGGCAACGATGCTGGGTATCGACAAATTAGCAACTGGACCGCGAAGGATTTACCTGAATTGTCGAGCCCTGCTTTGTGTTCAATCAAAAAAATACAGTGATGCGTTGTCTCTCTACTCGAAGATGATAGTTCCTGGCGAAGAAGGCCTGTATGGTTACTTCGGTCGCGCTACATGTCGCCACGCGATGGGGCAAATAAACAAAGCAATTGAGGACCTCGACAAAGCGATTGAGAGAAATCCGAACCTATCATATGTCTACGAAACTAAAGCACTGTATCTCGAAGAACTAGGGAAAAACGACGAATCCATTCAAATCCTGAAAGACCTGATCGGTAGAGACTTGAAAGACCGTTGTAATACGCACTTCACACTCGCCTATCGTTACCACAAATTGGGTCGGCTCGAAGAAGCAGTCACAGAGCTCGACAAGGTGATTCCCGACAGACGCACCCATGAAGACGTTTATCGTATTAAGGCTCAATTTCTCGAGGAGATGGGGAAAAACGAAGAGGCGATAAAAACCTTGGAAGCTGGAATAATGACGTGCGATTCAATCGACCACTTCCACCTTCTTGACGTACAATCCGTGTTGCTTCACAAAGTAGGACGAATCGAAAAAGCCGTCGCGGCGCTCGACAAGGCAATCGTCTCCACGCCCGAACAAATGCACTTCAGATTCAGAAAAGCAGAGTATCTAGACGAGCTCGGAAAAACTAACGAAGCTATTCGAAGTCTCGCCACGGGTACGAAAGAGACCAGCGCAGATCTCAATTATGTTCACTACCTGAGAGCCTCGCTGCTTCACAAGCTGGGACGACACAAGGACGCAATTTCCGAAATAGAAAAAGCTATCAACCACAAGCCCAAAGACACAAACCTTTATCTAAGAAAAGCGCAGTGGCTCAACGAACTCGGCAGGACAAACGAATCTATGCGAGTGTTGGATGTTGGTTTCAAAGCTACCGAACCACAGTGCCACTATGTTCTTTACCACGAACGCGCCACCTATCTGTACAAAATGGGAAAAGTCAAAGAGGCTTTCGAAGAGCTAAACAAGGCGATCCAAAACAAGCCCGATCACGTGCATCTCTATACGATGAAAGCGCAGTATCTAAGCGAAACCGGAAAAAGAGATGAGAGCATTCAGACACTAAAGTCCGCGTTGAAAAATTGCTCGACCGTGGATAATTTGAGAACTACCATTGGTGTATTAGCTAATCAATTGCGTTTGGGCGGGCACTACAATGAGGCGCTCCAGCTTCTAAAGCAAGCGATTGCGAAACAACCGTACCCACAGCTATATGCACCGATGATAAGAATTCTGCGCGAGATCGGACAAACGGAGCAGGCGAAAAAAATTCTGCAGGACGCTCGACAGCACCTTTCCAATGAGAACATCGCCTGCCTTTACATGGAATTGGGACACATTTATCTCGAAGACAAATTAGTTAATGATGCCGTGCAGGAGTATTCCAATTCTATTAGCTTCGATACTAACCAAACCAATGTAGAAGCCATCTTGGCCCTTAACAGCACCTATCCTGTTACAAGGCGCCAGGCGAGCCGGCTAACCGATGGGTTGATGAAATCAAAGCACTGTGGACGCCTGAAGCCCGCCTCGGTTCAACTTCTGACCGAATTGATCATCATGCACGCCGGCGAGTTCAATTGCGCTCTTCGATTCTTGAGCGAATCGATTAAGGTGACTCGAACTCCCGAACTCTTAGCATTGCGAGCCAAACTAAATTTCGACTACTTCAACAACTTCGAGGATGTAGAGAAAGACTTGACCGAAGCGATTCCAAGATTAAGGCCCGATGGGAATCTCAATGATTGGTACCATCTCAGAATCAAAGTCAGACTCGCCCTCGGTCTAGTTGATAAAGCGATTCAAGATCTCTCCAAGGTCCTTTCCGTAGAAACAGCAAACTCAGCAAAAGACCTCGGTTGCAGAGGCGCACTTTTCATGTCACAAGATAGAAATTCGGAAGCACTTCGAGACTTCGATCACTCCATAGTTATTGAAGACACGCCATTTGCGCGAGGTCGCAGAGGCTGGCTCTATCTCATTCTCGGAAACCCTAAAAAGGCAGTCGAAGATCTAACCAGGGCCATCGCGCTCAATCCAGTTCCCTCCTCCTATTACCGGCATAGAGCTGACGCATACAAACAACTCGGGAAATTCAGAGAAAGCAAGGCGGACATACAGGTTCTTCTGACTCGTACTCCGGACGACAGAGAGCTGAATAAGCTCAATAAGGAGCTCGACCAGGCTCGATGAAATCCAAGATTGCCCGCAAAGGACTTATTTTGTCAGCTGTTCCGCTGATATTCGAACTTATATTCTTAGCAATCATCGCATTCGTTTTTCATCAAGCTGAAGCGGTCTACACTCGCTCTGAAAACTCCAAGCGAATTATCGCCGAGACACTTTTGATTATCGACAATCTCTGGGACGACATCCAGGAGATAACTCTGTCTGCAGCCCTGCACCGCCCGGTAGTGTATTCGAAAGTCGAATACAAATTCCAGAAAAAAACAGAAGAGCTGCTTAGTCTGGCAGCCGGGGACACAGCACAGCTAGCCAACATGGCATTGTTGGAAAAACTCCTGACAAAGATAGCAAACGACCTGAAAATAGGCGGCACGGCCCTCGAGGAGCAGGTGCCCTACGCAAGCATACTTTATCCGAAGTTATTTTCACGCAACTATCAAGAGCTTCGGAAAGTGGCAATGAAAATAGTTAACTTGGAGCTGAAGAAGCAAGCATCAATGCCGATTTCCAGCGAGCGTATTCGACTGTTACTCGGAATTACGATAGTGGCAGGAGTGATAATAAACGTCGCGATTGCAGTAGCATTATGGAATTTTTTCGGCCGCGAAATCACCGACAGACTAGCCACGATCATAGCAAACATCCAAAAGATGAAGGATGGAAAACCGCTCTCAGAGACGCTATCCGGTGACGATGAGATTGCCGCACTCGATAACGAATTTCATATCATGGCGGACTTCATTGCGGAATCGAGAAAGGACGAGCAAGCGTTAGTTGGAAACGTGCGCTCGGTCATCTGCTCCCTCAATCGCAACCTGGTATTCGTAAAGACCAACGACGAAGCCGCCAGACTATGGGGAAAAGACTACTGCGGTATGAGCCTCGAGCACCTCTGCAGTAATGAGAGCTGGTCCGATGTATCGCTACATTTTCAGCGTTGCATCAATTCCACGCAGATATCTTCCGAAATTGATATTCGCATGATTGGCGAATCCGGACGCGCGATCTGGATGCATTGGTCGACAATTTGGTCGAACGAGCATGAGTTGTTCTTCTGTGTTGCGCACGACATCACTCAACAAAAAGAGCTACAAGACCTGAAATCGGATTTCGCGAGAATGATTAGTCACGACTTGCGCTCTCCACTACAGTCAATTCAGGCGTTTTTCGAAGTTCTCGAATGCGGACTCTATGGCAATTTAAATGAGCGCGGCGAAGTCAAAGTCGGGATACTCAATCGAACAGTTAACCACTTGATTCGCCTGATCAACAATCTGTTGGATCTCGAGAAGATGGATGCCGGTTTGTTAGGATTGAACCTGGAGCGCTCGAATTTGAACAAGGTTGTGGTGACGAGCTTCGAGTACATAAGCGAGTTAGCTCAGAATAGAAATCTAGATGTAAAAATTGAAATCGATCGTGATCTTACAATTCCGCTAGACCAGGACAAAATGATTCAGGTCTTTCAGAACTTGCTCGGCAACGCCGTCAAATACAGTCCAAGAGGCGGTAACATCCTTGTCAGCAGCCGACATCGTGGCAATTATGTTGAGGTCGAGATAAAGGACTCCGGTCGAGGAATTCCTATGCACGAACAAGTAAAGATCTTCGAGCGGTTTCATCAGGTCAAAGATGAGAGCGGAAAGAATATGGCTGGCACCGGATTGGGTTTAGCCTTCTGCAAACAAATCGTTGATCTGCATGGAGGTCAGATTGGCGTCGAGAGTAAGGAAGGCGCCGGAAGCACTTTCTGGTTAATCCTGCCGGCGGCTGAGGATGTATCAAAAATAACTTCCCAGCATAAACAAGCGATCAACCCAACAGACTCTACAAGCAGTGGAAATGATCACTAGACTCTCAGTTCAGTGAATTGTTTATGGCACATCAAAAAAATATGTGAGCAGCTCTACAACTGCAGAACATTCAATTACGCGCGATGTAGATCGACGCTTCAAGCAGATGTTCACATATTTGGCTGCCAGGCAAACCCAAAACTCTGACGACGGACTTTTGGGTTCGCCTGGACAATCTCAATCGCGTGCGCACTATTGCAAGCTATTTGTTTGACGCCTTCTTCAATCGCTCCACCAGTGCCTTTGCAATAGCTTTCAGCTCCGGCAGATCTTGATTCTTCGGACCCAATGCCTCCGCGCATTCCAGCATGTCGAGGACCCCATCGTAACTTTTCTTGATTTTAGAACCAGGAAGGATCTCGGAACGACCTTGGTCTGTACCAAAAAGATGTGCGGCGGCATCCTGCAGATTGTTACCATCTATAGAGTAGGCGCATAACGCCAACTTAGCTAAAGCTTGATCTCGAAACAGCTTTGCCACCACCATTTTGACCTCCTCATTCTCTGTTCCGTCTTGATTCCTAAGACCTGGTGACCATCGGACAAGCTTGTTATTGATATCGTCAATAGCCGTCTTCTGGAAGATCGGTAAAGGATTGAAGCTCGCTGACGTCGACGTGGTACCACGTTTCAAGAATGCCTGCATTTCGGAAAACGCGCCTGCAATATCATGCTTTCCGTTTATTTTTGCGATGTCGGCGTCAATTTTTCCGCCCTGGGTTTCAATCGCTCGCAACTCTCCCTCAGTGACGGCGGTACCGCCAACGGTGCCATTATTCTTGACAAGCGATTTCGTTAATGCACTCGACGCTTCCACACTCTTCTTCGTGAGCATTAAGAAGGAAAGTGCTTCGCCGCCAAAGTCGAGATTATGGCCCTTAAGAATATAGGTAGGCTTTTCCGTCTGCAGTACAGCCAATCTAGACCCGCTTTCGAGTCGGTGTTCAGCCAGTGCTCTCCCAACAACAAGGAACTTGCGATGTTCGAGCAACTTCCCTTCCTGATTCATTTGTCCATAATTTCTCTGAGAGTTGACGAGTACCTGCGCAAAATTCTGTTCGAGTATGATCTCGTTCTTAGTTCCTAATTCTTTGAATTTCTGGACTGCCTCGTCCATACTCTCGGACGTTCGTTTTACACCATCATTTTTTACACAGGACAAGGCGTTCTCTTCGATGTCACCTGCGGACGGAGGGCTGCAGGTGGCTTCAAGCCCGTTGCCAACCGCCCATGCCAACGTTACGAGGCCGGTTTTAGCTATTCTGCCTTTAGCCGGCATGGCAAAGGCAATTCCGAGAGCCGCAGCATCCCAGGCCGAAAACGATTTGAATGCATCGGGCACCCAGCCAGGTGCCGGTAACTGTTTGTCGAGGAGATGTCCACTAACTGCGGCAGCAACTGCGAGCGCTGACTTGGACCTGAAAGCCTTGCCGGCTGCAATAGCGACCGGAACCGTCAAGCTTTGCGATTCCCAGCTCTTCAGCTCCCCGTTGTAGAGATAATCGCGCACGTATTCGTCCGATTTTAGCAGGGTGCCTGCCCCCAAAGTAGAAAAAAAGGCAGTCTTCGCATTGCGCATTGCACCACCCGTGGTGAGCCAGCCCTCACCTGCCGCACCGAGCTTGCTCGACTCAGCATAACTCTCGAGCGCTTTTCTTCTTAGCAGCAGATTCTGAAACTCTGCATCCGTCACAAGCTTTCCTTTCGATAACCTGCTTATTTCGAGTTCCTTAATAAGGGTACCCATTTGATCCGCGTTCATACCAGCGAGTCTTTCTGTTTTAAGTAAGGCTTGCCTGTGAGTCAGCACTTTCTTGATCTCAGAATTTTCTAAAACATTGAGACCTGTCTTCAATGACGCCAGATGCGCCTCTTCAGCTGGAAGCAGTACTGCATTCTTCTGCCTTATCAGCTTGTCCAAGACCTTTCTGTCGAGATCATGCATCTCACCAATTTGGCGGAATGTCGATGAAATAAGCTCCTTACTATCACCAGCTTTAAGCGCATCGGTCCCGCTCGTCAGAAGCCTGTACTCCGCGTCCGAAACGAGCTTTCCTTTCGCAAGCTCATTAACAACGCCTCCCATCTGCTCCGCGTTCATCCCACCGATCCGCTGCGGATTAAGCAAATTCACTCTGTGCGTCAAAATTTGGCGAACGTCAGAAGTTTTTGTAACTCCTAGACTTGTCTTCAATGACTCCAGATGCGCTTCTTCCAGAGGAACCAGCCTGGTTTTCTTTATCATCAATCTTTCCAAAACTTTTTGATCTAGCGAATACGCTTGATCAATTTTGGCGAAGGTCGACGAAATAACACTTTCATCGGCAGCTTTGATAGCGGCTGGATTGAAGTTCATTGACCAGAATTCAGCGACGCCTCTCATGCCTCTATACATCTTTGACGGATCTGAAGTTTGCAGAGCCCGATCGGACAGTTTCGTCAGGCCTTTGCTTATCGGCTCTGTCAGAAATGCGCCCGAGGTGCCTCCAATCAACGCATTAGCAAGGGGCGCTCCAGCCTGTCGTGCCCTTGCCTTATTCAACTCGTTCTTCCTAGCCTCGAGTAGTTGGTCAAGCTCGCTGACAGATAAAGTAAGCGGCGCCACAGGAACGATATCGACTTTAGGAAGATCGGCTACCGGATTCTGCGGACGTGCATCCGCAGGTGGGCGCTGCGGTTCGGGTTGGTTCTTCACCGGTGCATCCGCCGGTGGACGCTGCGGATTGGGTTGATTTTTCACCGGTGCATCCGCGGGTGGAAGCTGCGGATTGGGTTGATTCGGTGGTCTAACCGGTGGCCTGAAATACGGATCTTGTAAAGAATCAGGACGCGGAAGACCTCCGCCAAGGCGAGTCTTATCAACTGGTGGTTCTTGTGGTTCTCGAAATGGACCGTCGCTCATAGTATCTTGCCTCCATAAATGGTGCACGCAATACGCGCAAAAATGACCGCCCAAAATTTCCAGGCGAAAACGCGCGTGTAGTGAGTGATATCTCCGCCTATTTCAGTAGACGAGCTGACGCGCCTCGGTGCTACGACCGAGGTTGTTCAATTTGAGAACATAAGCGGATTATTTTGTTAGCAAATTGTAGACCTTACAAAAGTTATTGTAGACGCGGTAATTCCCACTGACCATAAAAGTCGCACTCAAAATTTTTTCCACCCAATCATACCGATTCGCCGCCTTCCCGCACCAATCCTGCCTTTCCGGACATTTCCAAGCTCACAAATACCAGAAAATTTTTTCCAATTCTTCGACTCAAAACAAAAACTCACTAGTAGCAATCGTTCTTGCAGAGCACAACAACAGCACAGAGCTTCTCGTCATCACACTTTCCGCGCTCGAGAATGATACCGCCGTCTCGAGCTCCAGCTTCAACCACCGCACTGTCAGTAGTACCACCACTCAGGCAGTAAAATTGCATTTCAAAAGATCAACAGCACAACCCTGATGGAAACAAGCCTTCCCGAAATCACTCCACCAAGACACACAAGCCAACAGATGAGCAACTATTCCAATTTCACAGCATCGCATTCTTCAAATCGGATCAACTAGTATTAATCCCACTGACCATAAGCTTCACGCCACTTCATCGATTCGATGCTTGCTTCAATTCCAGCATCGACTGCCGTTTTCATTCTCAATGCGGTGATCGGACCATCAGCAGATCAGAAAAGAATTCGGTTCGAGGCAGACCTCATGCACTTCTCGATCACTTCGGTACTGCAAACCTTATTGGTGTGATTAGCGGTGCCCAGTATTCGACGAATCGCTTCTCTATTGATGATTTCATTGAAACTCCTCGGGCAACAGACGAGCCAATCTAAGATCTCGAAGTGATAGGTCGTCGATATGCACCACATCACGGTTAACGAGGCGCTCAATTGATGATTTCATTGAAACACTTCTACGCGAATAGCGTGAATTGAACATGCTCGACACACCAGCTAGTCGACACTAATCCTTATCCCCGCAAACGAACATCTCTATTGATGATTCATTGAAACACTTCCAGCGAGTAGCGTGAATTGAACATGAGCCTCACATTAGCTAGGCGACGTGAACCAGCCATATAACGGTTAATGAGACGGGCTTACGCGAACATCTGCCTCCGTAAGATCCAATTCAGCATTACTCATCCTCCTTCGCGGAGGATGCGCACCTATTTAAAATCAATCAAGGCCTACTTCCTTACTGGTGGACGGCGCTCTGGTTGCGGTCCAGGAGGTGGAATTACCTGTTGGCGTCGCGGTTGGGAAGGTGGTACGTCAGGCTCTTGGGCTCGCGGGAATGGCGGCGTCAAGAACACTTTGTCGGGAGCAATATCTTTCGCTGTACTTCCGGCTTTTCCTTCGAACTCTTCGCCGGCCGGTGTGATCACTCTGCGCTTATCACCCTGACTGATTATCACAGTGCCAGGCGGGAGAACTTCACCACCAATGGTATTGCCTGAATCCTTCGTCACTACATCGACTTTCATGGGGAAGGCTCGACCGGTCGGCTTCCATTCCTTACCGTCTTCCAGGCGGTATTCCAACCAGGAGCCGGCGTTGGCGGGATCTGGCGCCATGCGTATCGGCTTTCTGTTCGGTGGAGTGACAATCACCTCGTTGGGAGTTTTTCCATCGGCAGTGTAATTGATATCGATAAAAGAGTCGTCACGCCTGGAATGGTGAAGCTCCACTCGCGGCACGCCATCGGCACCCGCGAAGGTGACGGTTGTATGATCCAACGGATGACGCTTCGAATCTGCGTCCCAGGCTCTTCTTAGCGTGTTGCCATCCGGGTACGTTTCAAAAGTGTCGCCGCTAATCTTATCGAAGATAGAGACGAACTCAATGCCTCTCTCATTGCGAACTCTAGACTCACCCGAGACGTAATCGTTGTAGTGTTTGCCGGTAAGCTGATCAACGGTGACATCAGCCGTCTCTTTGCCCTGCGGCATGTAGTCGATCAATGGCTTTGTCCGTAGCAGTTCTTGTCGATTTTTCAACATCTCCATCTGCACGGTCTGAAGCTCTTGCCGGGTCTTGATCTTTGAAGTGTCCGCCGGTGCGAGCAGCTTCGCGATGTTAGGAATTTGATCTTCGGGAATCTTGGGATTTGCCTGAGTGGCTCGGTATTCGAACCAGCCCGTGGCGTTGCGACGCTGCGTCCCAGGAATATCAGGAATGCGATGGCCGAACTCGACAAGCGCACCAGCCTTGTCTCGCACGCTATAGCTAAGAAGACCTTCTCCCTGTTGCGATCCACCGCTGTCCGAGCTGTATACGTAGTCGACCTGCTGTCCGTTGCCATCGTATCGAATCGAGCGAATCGGATTGACAGGATATGGCACCACCTTGCCGTCAGCCAGTCTAGCACTAGCCATCACGGTTCTATCGTCTCGCTTGATGCGACGCCCGTTGGCGTCCGGGGCGCCGTAACCATCCTTGTCCAGGTAGTCGAGCTTCAGATCAGCTCGAACAATTACATCTTTGCGATCTTTCAGAGTATCGTCCACTTTCATGGTGCCGTCACCCTGACGCCTTTCGACGATTAGATTGCCGTCGGCGCCCTTGGTGGCACGCTCGACAATTTGCGGTTTGCCGGTGGTGTCATTCTTCGACACATCATAGCTCTCGACTTTGCCATCGGCACCGTATCTGAAACTATATTTGTCTCCCTGGGGAGTGGTCATCTCTGTTCTGCGACCACTATCATCGAATCTCGTTATGAATCCGTTGACACTTGTCTCTCGCAGTTTTCCGTTTTCAAATTTTTCGTATGACTTGTCGGCAAATATGCGCGCGGTTAAGACAAACTCTTCGCCAACCTTGTCGAACTGCTCCTTCGCGCCTCCGGCGTAGCTCCTCTCGCACTTATTGTTATTGTCGCTAAACTGGTCGACTGTCATCGTGTCACGATTGACATAGAAGACCTTGCCGGCTACTTCAATTCGCGTGGGCTCGGTCTTGTTGAGCACGCCGTGGGCAAGACGTTTGTTACCCGGGCCAATGACATCGACGAAATTTCCACGCGGATCAAAACGAATCCGGTGACCATCGATGACTGGTACTTCAGTCCATTGTGCCTGTCCGTCCACCACGTCGGTACGCGGATTACCCTCGCTCCGGGGATCACGCGGATCCCAGTAACGTCGCCCATCATACCCCGGTCTGGGATCTTGCTGGGGATCTGCATCCTCGTACATGTGGAGATTGTCCACATCCGGCTGAGGAGGTACATCTCCTCCTAGTTCGCCTGGGCCAAGTCGCTCGCCACCACCCATTGGTAATGCTCCTCAACAAAGATGCAAAAACACTCTTCAGCATCTTTCTGACTATCTAATTGTGCCCCTATCCCGCAAAACATACGCTGAGTAATGGATTACGAGGTCCCTCGATGACACACTCTATAGGAGATCCATCTGCCCGGCCATGGGGAAAACCGTGGGGTGAGCATTAAATTTTCGGGGGAGTCTGAATATGAACAGTTGTTGACGACTCGAAAAACAGTTGATTGAAATCTCGTGGTCGGCTTCTGACGCACTGTTGATGGCTCGATCTAACCGCGAGTTGTCGCCGGCAAAACTTCGGCCCCGAACAGCGGACTCAGGCTTTCGAGCAAAAAATCAACTGTTGCTATGATCTTCTACTACATCCGCCTCTTCTTTCATCCAGGTCAAAAGTTTCTCGAAATTGTCTTTCTTGGTGTGCCGCTCCAAGCGAAGCGACAACTGCTGTACAAGGTCCTTTTCATTGACCTGAAGGCTGATCACGCGATAGGTTCCATCTTTGCGTTTCAATCGCCAGACGAGGGCATCTTGTTTTTTGCCAACGGTCAACGTCGTCTTGATAAAAAGCTCACCACCACTCTGGCTCTCATTGCGATATTGCAAATCACCTTTTTGAAAAATCTTATGCCACCGCTCGTAATACTTTTCTTCAATCAAGATTCTGAACGTGGTAACAAACTCTCGACGCTGTACAGGATTCAGCTTATTCCAGTAGTCACCCAATGCCGCTTCCGACATCATGTCATAGTCGATGAGGCTGGCTGCTTTGTCGAGCAATACCTTATTCGAAGCCTTTGAAGACCAGCTCGAAAATAGCTCCGCGACTTGATTGACTACAGATGCACCGGCCGGAGATCCAGCAGACGAAGGCGGGACGAAAGTCCATGCTGCCGCCACCAGAGCTAACGCGACAATGCAGTTGTTGGACTTTCTGCACTTGGTTAAGCGTAAAAGCATCTAAGCCACCGGTTTTTACAAACATTCAAGACTCTATTCTCACTTTATAACGGACGACAAGTTTCTGCAATCAGCATAGCGTTATTCCCAGCAGTGATGCTAAAGCTCTGCCTGCCTTAATTTCAATAATATGGTGGCAAACACTATTCCAATAACAGACCAGGTCAAAAGAATCACGGCGTCCAGTGTGTAATTGGCAGGAATTCCCAGCATGACGCCCTTGAAGGCATCAGCCGCGTAATACAGGGGGAAGGCCCGAGCAAACCACTGCTCCCAGACAGGCATCCCTTCGAGCGGAACGATTATGCCGCTGAAAAACATGAGCGCGACGCCAAATATCGAAATTGTCATTGTATAAATTCGAATAGTCCTGAGCATGCATGCCAGCCCAAGACCAAGACAGGTAAAGCAAAACATGCTGAGCAATGTGACGATGATCAAACCAATGAAGTTGTGGCCGAGCGTGAAGCCCACCATAGGTGAGGTCAGCACTAACGCCAGCCAGAGAACCAGTGAAGCCTCGGCGGTCACCGCGGTTGTCTTGGCGATAATCGCCGACCGCAACCCGTTTGGACTCAGAATTATGAGGCGATAAGTCTTCTCCATCCACTCATAAATCCATGAGAATCCGAGGTTCATACCGGCAAGCACATAGCACAGATACGCCACCAATCCCGGTGTCATGAAATCTCTCAGACTAAAATTGGTCGGGAATAAAGTTGTAGTGGTAATCGGGAGTCGTAAATCTCCCGACCGCTGCGAAAGCGCGTGCAGCAAGCCCATCGATATCTGATCATCGACAAGCGGATTATACCCTTCAGTAAATATCTCGACAGAGTCTTCGAGCAGATCCTGGTCAACGCTAGCAAGCGCGACAATTTTTCCTTTTACCAGATCCTGCTTCGCCGCATCCAGGTCATCGTATCGAAAAACGGTGAACTTTCCAGACGCTTCCAGCTGCTTTTCCAGCTCGCTTGCATTGGTCGGATCGTGAAGACCAAATGGCATCTGCAATGCACCAGACATGGTGTTACCTACAAACACCAGAATCAGGACTGCGAGCAATACGCTCGATATAAAATACAAAGGGCGCCTTGTCCACTGCAGAAGATCCTTTCGAATGATCGCTAAGACTCCGCTCATTCAGAGGCTCCTCCAACTCTCTCAGACGAGATGGCAAGGAAAATCTCCTCCAGGGTAGGCTCCACCGTCGCAAATCTGGAATACTCCAAACCGCTCTCGGTAAGCCAGGCGACGACCGCAGCAAGTCCTTCGTGCGCGGAAGCGGACTCAGGATGCTCGACATAGAGGGTGTTGTTCAATTTATCGTGACGCGCAGCACGCCCCTGATTCTTGAGGTCTAAAAGCAGCTCATCGAGCCGCTCATTGTCCACCTTTCGCGACAGTTGAATTGCAATAGCACCAATCCCTCTGATTCTCCGGCGCAGCTCGTCCACGGTCCCTTCAGCGACAAGATTGCCTTCCCGAATGATTCCAACGCGGTCAGCAAGCAGCTCGGCCTCTTCAAGGTAGTGAGTAGTTAAAAGAATGGTGACACCTTCGCGTTTCAACCCCTTTAGCGAGTCCCAGATCTGTCGGCGAGCTGCCGGATCCAGTCCGACAGTCGGCTCGTCCATGAAGAGTACCCTGGGGGAGTGGAGCAGCGCTCCTGCGATAGTTAGCTTTCGCTGCATTCCGCCGGAGAATTCCGCTGCTCGATCGCCGCTTCGTCGCGTCAGCCCTGCTCTCTCTAAGAGCTCATCAATCCTGCGTGAGCTGATATCATCCTTGATACCATACAGATCGGCGATAAACTTTAGATTTTCGAAGGCAGTGAGCTCCTGATAAATGGAAAGTTCTTGTGAAACAATGCCGAAACAGGCTTTAGCCTTTTCAGCCTGACGAGCACCGTCAAAACCACATATCGAAAAGCTTCCAGATGTAGGCTTCAACAAAGTGGTTAGCATGTTGATGGTGGTGGTTTTTCCGGCCCCGTTGTCGCCAAGCAGAGCATAGAGCTCTCCAGGCAAGATTGTCAGATTGAGCCGGTCTACGCCGACGCGCCGGCCAAAGGTTTTACACAAATCCTTCGTCTGTATGCTTGGCTGCGCGGAGTCGATGGCTGGCTCGAAGCTTGGCACGTTTGTCTCTCAACATATACTAAATCAATCCTAACAGGCCAAACATTACCGGACGCCCCTTTGAACAAGTGGGCAGTACAGCATTAAGCAATTTCTTTGCGGTTCAGATTGAGAATCCAACCTGTTGCCGAACTAATCGTGCGCTTAGCAAACCGGATCACCGGTCATGACCGGTGCGCCGCCTGACGCCTTCAAGATACTCGCAATTCGCGACACCTTGAACACTTTATAGATTGCTGGTGGCACATTGATGAAGGTGACGCTATGTGTCTTCGAGCCGGCACGTAAAAGCAGCTCTTCGAGCCACTCCAATCCATCCACAGAGATGAACGTGCAATCCGAGAAATCCAGGGCGATGTCAGCCTTGTCTGATGCCAGCGCTTTGTCAGCAGACTCTATGGCACGCTCGAGAGGACCTTCGACGCGTACGAGCTCCGCGAGAGGCGCTTGCTCTTTCTTCTGATTTTTAGCGGCCATCATCATTCCCCTTCGTGGTGTCAGGCTGTATCGTGGGCGTCACTCTCAAGCGCGCTGCCTGGGTGGGTAAGCACCGGTCAGCAGTTTTACAATATCTTCGCCAGGCGGATAGCATGGGTTAGTCTTGATCGCCATATCTTCGAATGTAGATACGGTCAAAATAGGCATTGCTTTTTCGAAATCGGAAGGCGTGATACCCAACTCTGCGATCGACAGAGGCTGACCGGTCTGAGTTCCAAGATCGTAGATCGCTCGCTTCAACGCGGTTACTGCCTCTTTTATGGCCTCGGGCGATTCACTGGTGCCATTCTTATCGACAATACCAAGGAATCGCGCAGCGCGCGCATACTTTTTGTCGGCGATCCACAATGGATAGTTGGAGACAGCAACAAACTTGCGAGGAATCCTCGAATTGTAATCTACCGTAGTCAAAAGAAATACACTGTTTGCTCGTCCGTGCGGAACATCAAAGTGAGCACCGAGACTGTGAGCCAGAGCGTGGTTCAGTCCGACGGAGGCATTACCGATAGCCATTCCAGCAAGGCAAGCCGCGTTATGCAGCTTATGGCGCCAGATCACTTCGTTAGGCTTCTTCAGCGTTTCCGGCAAAGCTTCGAAGATGAGACGCATTGCTTCTAGAGCAAGACCATCGGTATAGTCGGAAGAAAACGTCGAGACCAGAGCCTCCAGCGCGTGGGTCAGGGCATCGAAGGCAGTGTCACGTGTTATGTCGACAGGCAGACTGCGCGTCAAGTTGGCATCGATAATCGCCACGTTAGGCAGAAGTACTTCATCCACGAGCGAGACCTTGCGAGATCTCTCTTTGTCTTTGACCACCGCGAACGGTGTCACTTCCGAGCCCGTACCTGATGTGGTGGGAATCGCTACGAGCTGCGTCTTTTGATGTTTCGGAAACTCGATGATGCGATGTCTGAAATCGAGGAAGTTAACCGACAGCTCGCTGTGTTTCAAATCAGGGAAATCGTACAGGAGCCGAATCACCTTTGCTGCGTCAAGCACACTTCCACCGCCGAGGGCAATGATGGTGTCAGGCTGACTGATTTT
>CAYQKX010000105.1:0-17667 GCA_964418155.1 uncultured Candidatus Obscuribacterales bacterium
TGGAGAATGGGACGGTAGTCGACGTCAAACTCGAAGCGAAAGGCTGCTCGATTAATACCGCATCTGGTTCTATGATGACGGAAGCGGTGGTCGGCAAAAGCGTCGATGAAGCCACTGAGATAATCAATAAGTTCAAAAGCATGATGCTCGATAAGAATCAGAGCGAACTCGACCTGCCGGAAGAGATGGAGGATCTGGAGGCGCTGCAGGGCGTCAAGAAGTATCCAGTCCGTATCAAATGCGCTTTGCTGCCCTGGAACACCCTTATCGAAGGGTTAGAATCTTTAGGACAGCAAAAATAGGTTTTTCACCAGGAGAAGAAATGTCGACACTTCAGGAAGACGTAGTAAGAGAGAACCTTCGCACTGTCGTTGATCCGGAGCTGGGTATAAGCATCGTCGACCTCGGTCTGATCTACGACGTCAAGGTAGACGACTCCAACGTCAACGTTAAAATGACCCTGACGAGCCCAGCATGTCCACTTGGTGCGACGATTCAAGCCCAGGCCCACACTGCCGTCCAAAAATTGCCCTGGGTCAAAGAAATTAAAATCGAACTGGTCTGGAGCCCACGATGGGACCCTCGCACGATGTCGAGCGAAGAGGCTCAAATGCAGTTGGGAATTCTTTAGAACTTCCACCTGACATGGCAAGATGTTACAAATTTCTCATGGGCTAATGCAAGCTTGGGTCGGACCCAAGTAAACTTGCTTTGACGCTGAAGATTTCAACAAAGCCACCCGGGAGCCTATGCCCCATCCTGTTTTGCACGACCATGATGGTCATGTCGATGACCTGATTAGCACAATACTTCTCTGGCTTTCGCCGGAGATCGAGTTGCAGGCTGTCGGCATAACGAATGGCGACTGTTATTCCGATCTGGCTCTTGATGCAATGCTCAAAATCGCGACCTACGTCGGTCTCGAAGGAGCAGAGATCTCGATGACGCCGGACGAAGTGCCCAATCCTTTTCCGGAGAACTGGCGGCGCGAAAGCCACATAATCAACGAATTGCCTCTCTTTGGCGAAAACTACCTGAAGGAGCCATACCAACAAGGGAAGGCACGCAGATCGGAAGCCGTCTTTACGGACTGCTTGAGCAATTCCAAAGTTCCACTCACTATCGTAACCACCGGTCCATTGACCACAGTCGCCAGGGTTCTCGCGCAGGATCCGTCGCTCGTCTCCAAAGTAAAGGAGATGATCATCATGGGTGGTGCCATCAACGTCGCCGGCAACGTCGAAGAAGAGGGTCATGACGGCAGCGCCGAATGGAATATCTATGCCGATCCGGGAGCATTCAAGGCTGTCCTGGATACCAAGATCCCACTCAAGCTCATCACTCTCGACCTGACCAACAGACTACCGGTCACCAAGGATTTTCTGGCAAAACTGGAAGCTCAGGCGGAAAAACACAAAGCCTCGATTCTTGCGGCAAAGCTCTGGTCCCTGGTCAAAGGCTTCGAATACTACTTCTGGGACACGATTACTGCTGCCGCGGCAATCGCACCTGAGCTGTTTAAATTCAAAGAGATGAAAATCGATACGAATATCAGCGGGAAAAGCCAGGGCCGAATATTCACGACGCTTTTCGGCGGAAGAAAGGTTCAGGTGGCGGCGCAATTGGACAAAGACGGGTTCGAGGAGCTCTTGCTCTCGATTCTGGCAAGTAAGTAAGCGCTGTTTCGATCTCAGGGTTTGGTCCCTTGACTTCCACTCCGCTAAATCTTACTCTAGGCGAAGCTTGCCGAAAGCAAGGTTTTTTACGAAGAAATTTTTTTACTAAACGATCACAACAACTATATGGGCACCGGAATCCGGCTTTCGTATGCAAACATACGGAGGCATGCCTCAGGTATAAAACGCCATGAAAGACAAACTGGTCGCAGCTCAAAAGAAATTCAAAAAGCTGATCGAAAGCCGCCAATACAAATGGTATCAACGTAGTGTCATAGCGATATCAACTGTGGTGGCAGGCTTTTTCATCTTCGACAGCGTGCCTTACTATAGTGCCATCGGTGATGGCAAACATGCTTTCGAGACCGGCGAGTACGCGACGGCAGAGAAGTCGTTTTCAGAGGCGCTCACACTCTCCAAGAAGTATGGAGAAGCCGATACACGCTATCTCAGCGCCCTCAACAATCTGGCAGAGCTGAAGCGCGTAACGGCAAAATACCAAGAGTCGGAGCTCTTGTATCGTCGCCTGGTACAACTGGTAGAAAAAGACCTCAAAAAAGACAGAAAAGAGATCGCATTGAGCTATAACGGACTAGCTCTAGTCCTTCGAGATCAATCCAAATACAACGAAGCCGAGAAATGCTATCTCACTGCACTAAGAAAATGGGATGAGGATGTAAAACTGCCTAACGACCCGCGCCGGGCCTCGTTCATCAACGGCTTGGCCAAGGTCTACCGAGACACCGGTCGATTTGCCGAAGCCAATAAATCATACAAAGAAGCGCTCGCCATCAAAGAACGTGCCTTAGGGAAGAATGACGTCGCCAACTCCAGCGTGCTCGTCAACTTAGGTACCTGGTATCGCGACATGGCTAACTATAAGGAGGCAGAGCGCTGCTACGAACAAGCACTCACGCTTGATGAAGTCGCGCTCGGTCCGGAACATCCAGACACCGCCACCGATATCAACGACCTGGCCGGTCTCTACAGAGTGACCGGGAGACTGAAGGAGGCAGAACCGCTCTTCAAGCGGGCGCTCGCTATTAGACAAAAGCGACTCGGCGCGGACCATCCGCTCGTCGCCAAAAGTTTAATAGGATTAGCGGCGATCAAAATGACCGAGGCAAAAACAGACGAGGCGAAAGATTACCTGGACAAGGCTTTTGCGATTCAAATCACGGCACTCCCCAAAAATCATAAAGACCTGGCGGACACATATGAGTATCTAGGTAAGCTCTACGCCGCACAGCACAACTACGGCAAAGCCGAAAAAGCACTTAACTCCTGCCTTGGAATACGCAGGACCATTCTTGGAGATGCTCATCCCGACACGGGCGTCGCCTATCTGGAGCTGGCAAAACTGGGATTTGTCACCGGTCACGACAAGGATGCTTCCGAATATCTCGAAAAATCGATAGGAATTCTGGCTAAGAGTCTTGGTCCTGAGCATCCCCTGGCAGTAGAAGCGACCAGATTGAATTGAACTGATTCGAACTGAACTGACCATTTGCTCGGCTTCGCAACGATGTTCGACTTTATAACATCGTCGCCGAACCGCGGAAGAACATAACGGAACATCGAGGTCCGGCTACGACGTGTAGTTCAAACCCTGGAAGCGACCGGGTGACAACGGCTCACCAGGAATATCGAGAGATCCTGCCTATGAGCCCAGCTCCTGCGCATGCCAGCCGAGCAAACGACTCGATCGCACTAAGTTTCCACATGAATATTTGATTACGGCTCACGATCTGAGCTGTTCTTGTTTTATCATTTGACTAGCGGAATCGCGCCGAATCGTAATCACGCCCTGTCTGGACCAGGCGCAGACGTAACTATGACCTTTGGGACCATCGAGGGACGCTATGATTTTTGGAAAAAGTAAGAGCAAGATCACCCAGGAAGAAGTCAAGAAGGCTCTCTCAACGGTGATGGACCCTGATCTCAATCAGGACATCGTTTCCCTGAACATGATTTCAGATATCAAGGTCGAGGGCTCGAAAGTCTTCTTCAAGTTGACTTTGACGACGCCCGCTTGCCCACTGAAAGAGAAGATCGAGAATGACTGTCGCGAGGCGGTCAAAGCTATCCCTGGTGTCGAAGAAATAGAGATGGTATCAGGCGCCACGGTTGCCGGTCGCGGCAAGGTCTCGGATAAGGAGCCGGTTGCCGGGATCAAACATATTATCGCGGTCACATCAGGCAAAGGCGGCGTCGGCAAAACCACGGTAACTATCAATCTCGCGGTCGCCCTCTCCAAGCTGGGAGCCAAAGTCGGAATTCTCGATTCCGATATTACCGGTCCCAACTGCCCGTTGATGCTCGGCGTCGACAGCCATCAACCTGCTGCCAAAGACAATCGCATTCAGCCGGCTGAGAATTACGGCATCAAGTGCATGTCCATGGCTTTCTTCGTAGCAAAAGATACGCCTCTAATCTGGCGTGGACCAATGCTCGACAAAGCGATTCGCCAATTCCTGCGCGACGTTGAGTGGGGCGAGTTGGATTATCTTCTAGTCGACATGCCACCCGGCACAGGCGATGCACAGCTCTCCATGGTTCAATCAACCGACATGTCCGGCGGAGTTATTGTCACGACACCACAGGAAGTGGCACTTCTAGACGGACAAAGAGGTCTCGTCATGTTCCGTCAGATGAATGTGCCGGTCCTAGGTTTCGTTGAGAACATGAGCTATTTCCAGCCGGAAGGCACAAGCGAGCGCTATGAAATCTTCGGTCACGGTGGTGGCAAGAAGATGGCTGACGAGTACGGCGTACCCTTCCTGGGCGAAGTGCCGATAGACATTAGAATTCGAGAAGGCGGCGACACCGGACAACCGCTTGTAGCCTGTCACCCCGATAGCCCTGCCGCAAAAGCGTTTATCGACATTGCAAAACAAGTAGCAGCACAGGTCAGTATCCACTCACTGCAACCGGTCGGCTAACCGCTAAAGTCGACCGACAAGGCCGATTGAATGTGATGTGATTGACGACGCCTGGAGCTCGTTCGCTTAAGCAGGACTACAACTAAGTCCGTTGAAGACAAGCACGACCTGAAGTAGCCTTGGCGTCATGCAGCTCAGTCAGCGTTCGGAAAAGTCATTGACAAATTAGAGCAGCGGTCACACAAGGCAATTTCCTGGCCAATACAGACAGGCCTTCACAAATACCGGGTAAGGTTTATACTGGTGTCTGACGTTTTCGAGTCTGATACCAGCGGTAACACCACGCCTAGAATATCCCGAAGTGCTCAAAACTATATCTATCACGAATCTAGCAATCATCAACAAGCTAGAGGTTGAGTGGACAAAGGGCCTTAATATATTGACCGGCGAGACAGGCGCCGGCAAGTCGATCTTGTTCGACGCATTGAGCATCGTACTTGGTGCCAAAGTCAGCCCCAACCAGGTAAGCGACGGCAAAGACAAGGCAATTATCGAAGCGATTTTTGAACCATCTTCGCAAGTCATAGCCTGGCAAAAGCAACATGACCTAATCGATCAGGATTCAACCGATTTGGTTGTCTACCGAGAGATTACACGATCCGGTTCACGAGCACGGATTAATGGCATACCTGTTAACGCTTCGATTCTTAACGAGCTCAGGCAATTGTTGCTTACCTTCCATGCCCAGCATGAATTACGAACATTACTCTCGCATTCCGCACAGCTCGAGCTTCTCGATGGACTGGGCAGCAAGAGTTACAGACAAATTCGAGATAAAGTGCGTACGCTGTATGCGCGCTATCGTGATCTGAAAAGGATCTACGAAGAGCTAACCATGTCAGAAGAAGAGAGATCCAGACGGGTCGATTTCGCCAGATTCCAACTGGACGAATTGTTGCAAGCAAATCTTACTGGCGACAACGAGGACGAAGAGTTAGGTGATCGCCACAAGGTGCTCGCAAATGCGCAGCACCTGGAATCAACCATCGACAAGGTGATGACTTTACTAGCTGGCGGTGATACCGCCTATGGAGAAGAGCTCCAACCCGCTCGAGATTTGTTGCAAGAAGGCCTTGCCGAGCTGGATGGACTTCTGGAGTTGGACGCGACCTTAGCCAACTCAGCAAGCTTTCTCCGAGAGAGCCTGGTCAATCTAGAGGAATCGCTGGACGGTGTAAGGCGATACAAGAGCTCTCTGGATCTCGATCCTCATTCTCTTCAGGAGCTAGACGAGCGGCTCAACGTTTTGGTACAAATCAAGCGCAAGTACGGACCAACGCTATCGCAGGCAATACTCAGGCGCGATGAGCTCGCCGACGAAATCGAAAAGCTCGACAATGCATCACAATCTATTGATTCGATAACCAGAGAATTGCAACAACTCGAAGATGATTTGAGATCAACCAGTGGGCGACTGACCAAAGATCGGAAGTCACTCGCGGAGAACCTAACCAAATCGATACTAAAGGAATTATCCGATCTCGGTATGGAGCGCTGTCGCTTTTCCATCAACTTCACTGAAATGGAGGAGCTCTCCAGCGATGGTCTCGATCGAATCGAGTTTTTGATCGCCCCCAACCCCGGGCAGCCGCTGGCTCCGCTTTCAAAGATTGCCTCCGGCGGTGAACTCTCGAGGATCATGTTGGCGCTAAAGACGATATTTGCACGCGCCGATAGCGTTTCTACGGTGGTTTTCGATGAAATCGACACTGGATTGAGTGGGCGTATCCTCAAGGCAATAAGGGACAAGCTCGTCAATCTCGCCAAAAGTCATCAAATACTATGCATTACGCATCAACCTATAATCGCCTCAGTCGCTGACAACTACATCCAGGTATGTAAAGAACAATCAGATGATAAAACAGTAATCCGCGCAAGCCGCCTGACAGGCGAGTCTCAGTTGAGAGCGCTGGCTGTCATGGCCAGTGGACGTGACAGTGAGGAAGTGTCGCTCACATTCGCCAATTCACTGATGGAGGAGGCGCTTCGAGTTAAAGGCTCGATGTATTAAGGTTCGCTTAAAAGCAGCGTATTCTGTCAATTCGGCTTCAAACAAGCCGCATTCTCGTTGACACAAGCCCAATACATTCAATAGAATCAACCTTCTACGTCATATTGGGGCGTCGCCAAGTGGTAAGGCACCTGGTTTTGGTCCAGGCACTCCGAGGTTCGAATCCTTGCGCCCCAGCTTCCTTTTGGCGCTTTTACAGTACACGTCAAGAGATCGACTACTTCTACCGCCTAACGGACTACGAAAATGGAAAAGTACACGCTCAAAGCCAGCAAACGTGAAGACAAAACCCCTAATCGCATTCGACAGGAAGGTAATGTCCCGGCAACTATCTACGGACCGACGTTCGAACCAGAAAGCGTCCAGCTCTGCGCTCGGGAATTCTCTCGTCTGCCAGCAGCTGCGTTCTCGCATCTTCTGGAGCTGGACTTCGGCACCGGCAAGCCGCTCAACGTAATTATTCGCAACGTGCAGCGCAAATCAACTACCGATCAAGTCATCAACGTCGAATTCTACAGAGTAAGACTCGACAAGAAGCTGACAGTGACAGTTCCGATCAAATTCGTCGGAACCGCTACAGCCGTGACGACATGGGGCGCGCAACTCCTTGAATCGGCTGTCGATGTCGAAGTGGAATGCTTACCCAACGACATTCCGGATTTCATTGAATGCGATCTGTCGCTTCTTAAAGAGCTTGATTCAGCCATCAATTTCAGCGATCTGAAGGTACCGGCTTCCGTCAAAGTGCTCAATCCTCTCGATGAAGTGGTCGCAAGAGCAGTCACGCCTCGCAGCGCCGAAGCAACTGCCGAACCTGCAAAGCAAGAAGCCGCAGCAGCAACCTAAGGTTTCTCAAACTTCGATAACAAAGAGCTTTCTTACTGAGGAAGCTCTTTTTCCTTTGATCTTTATCTAAGGATGGTTTTCATTAGGTTTGTTACCATCGTGGTCGGCTGCAAGTAGGCAGAAAAAAACGATATGACTCTCGATAAAAAGCTGAGCCTGGTGACGAAGATTCCGATTGTTGGCGCACTGTTTATTTTGGTTTTCGCCAATATCGCTCTTCTTGTCTTCGATCCCATAAAACGAGTTGATGCGGACAGTCTGCCCACTATAAGAAGTTGGGTTTATTGGGCTGCCACAGACTATCGCCAACGTCAAAAGACGCCCGATGTAGTTTATCTGGGCTCGTCGGTGATGATGCACCCCACCTGGTGGCAGGAAGCCACGTTCAGAAACAAAGACGTCGACCTGGTTGCAGATCACACGAGCCACTATGGCGAAAGAATGATCGGAAAATATAGCGGGGTCAACAATCTCAGCTGCTTCAATTTCGGTCTCCCTGGCGCAGTGCCCTCGGATGCTTACATGATCGTCAAGTCACTTTTCAAGGAAGAAAAGAAACCTAAGCTCGTCGTGTTAGGCATGGTGCCGCGCGATATGGTCGACAACGACTTCAGTCATGCCGGCTCATCCCGCCATTATCGCTATCTGAGTCGCTTTGTCGACACTAAAGGAATGGAGGAACTCGCCGTCCCCAACATATGGGAGCGACCCCAATATTGGGTCAACGACTTTCTCTATCTCAAAGGCAAGAGCCAACCTATTCAGCAAGTCGCGCGTCATGAAGTCGAGTCGCTGCTTGCGCCGGCGCTGAAGTCTTTGCCCGGTAGTCCGCTTGATCGCGTTACCGACGAAGATCGAAAATTTGCCATGCATCATGCGGAGCTCGAGAAAGGTGTCTGGGTAGCGCATCCAACCACACCATACTTTTATGTTGAAGCCGCAGACGCAGATTGTCTCAAACGATACGCCACGCCAAACAACGAGTTGTTCCAGAATCAAAAGACCTGGCTGGACATGACGCTCAAGGCGTTGAAGGACGACAACATCGAAGTACTCGTGGTCAACTTTCCCGTGACCAACATGGCGCTAAGATGCATGAGAGACGGTGTGTACGATCGGCACGTCAGCACTTTGAAGGCAATGGCTGCGAAATACGATTTCGGCTTTTTAGATGCTCAAGCCTCAGGGAAATTCTTACCTGAAGACTTCACGGATTGGGCTCATATGGACGCTTCCGGAGGAGAGAAGGTACATGACCTCATCGGTCAGTACATTGGTTCTAAGCAAAAACTGGTGGCAAAGTTGGGGAGCGCAGCATCGACTTCCGTCGCCGGCAAAGAGCACAATCAGCTTTAGGAGAGCACCATGCTGTTCAACAGTGTTGCATATTTGATCTTTCTCCCGATAACGGTGCTCCTATTTTGGTTGGCGCCAAAGAAGTGGCGTACACCAATGCTCCTGGTCGCCAGTTACGTGTTTTACATGTTTTGGAAACCAATCTACGGTGTTTTGATTTTTGCGCTCACCGCAATAAATTATCTATTCGGATTCTTGATCGACAGAAGCGAGCGAAACAAAGGTAAGTGGCTCTTCCTCGCTTTGGCAACCAATTTGCTCGTGCTCGGGTATTTCAAATACTTCTATATGACCCGAGATGTTTTGAACGATGTATTCAAGGCAGCAGGGCTTCACCAGTTGCCGATCATATCGTGGGAAATCCTGCTGCCGCTGGGCATTTCATTCTTCGTATTCGAATTCATCCACTACCTGGTCGATATTTATCGAGGCGATAAGCCGGTCAAATCCTTCATCGAATTTGCTCTGTTTCCCAGCTTTTTTCCCACTCAGATCGCCGGTCCCATCAAGCGTTATCAGGACTTCATTCCGCAGCTTCGCGAAGAGCATAAGCTGAATCTGAAAGATTTCAACACGGCGATGGAGCTCATCGTATTCGGACTCTTCAAGAAAGTCGTCCTTGCAGATACGCTCGGAATCGCCGTCACCCGCTGCTTCGCTCATCCGGATATGCTTACTGGAGCAGACTTCTGGTTGGCGACTTGGGCTTTTACTTTCCAGGTCTATTTCGACTTCTCCGGTTACACTGATATCGCCCGCGGTTCTGCCATGCTGTTCGGGATCAAGGTGCCGCTCAACTTCAAGCTACCGTATCTCTCGGGATCATACAGCGAGTTCTGGAAGCGCTGGCACATTACATTGTCGACATGGTTGAAAGACTACCTCTACATTCCACTGGGAGGAAGTCGGCATGGAGAAATCCGCACCTGCATCAATCTGGCTATCACTATGACACTCGGAGGACTATGGCACGGGGCCGCGCCACACTTTGTCGTCTGGGGCTTCTACGTAGGCGTGGTCCTGGTGCTTCACCGGACGTGGAGGCATGTCGTTGCGCGTAGCAAATGGTTGAACAGCATCGTAGAAACAAAGCTCTTTCACATATTCGGTGTCGCTCTTACATTCAATGCACATGCATTGGGTTTAGCCATATTCAGAGCTAATAATATTCCGGAAGCATTCCAGATCATCGGAAAAATGTTCAATCTCCTGCCCGCGGCCGATGGGCTCGCTAACTGGCAACCGGCGATCATGAACACGAATGGTGCCATCATTTATCCGATACTTCCGCTTGCGCTGCTCGCCATGTGGGTGATGCAGATCGCACTATCACACTCGAAAGAGAAGCCTGGAATCATGGCCGAGCCGGCATGGCTGCCAGGCTTCAAACCAGCGTACCTGGCAGTATTGATCGCGATGCTACTGATCTTCTCACCGGACGTAACACCAACCTTCATCTATTTTCAATTCTAAGATTCGCAGGTCGATAGCAAAAGATCTGTCGAACAATGTGTATAGAAGCCATTCACGTCTCGCCAATACAGAGCGTGTTCGGCAAACGTTCACTCGGGATTCCGCGATCCGCCATGCGGTGCACCGGCATCTCGCCAACAGAGAGCCTATTCAGAAACCGTTCATTCGGGTTTTCGCGATCCACCATGCGGAGCACCGGCATCTCGCCAACAGAGAGCATGTCCCGATACTGGTTTTGCACCCCAGGCAGGGTCTTGAATCAAGTAATCATGGTCCGATAAGACTGTATTCTTCCTACCCGCCAAAATAGAGCCGCCAGCCAACTTGAATGCATCTTTCGCATTCTCGGCTCTCAACATCCTCAGACTAACGGATTGCATCTTTCGCATTCTCGCTCCTGAACATCTTCAAAAGCTCCATGCAGGCGCTATAACTTGGCTCGTCCACCGTTGCAATAACTACTGCTCCATTTGAGTTCAAGACGCTTCGCGAAACATCCTCAGGCATGTCACCAGTTAGTACGTAATAGGTCAAGAGCGCACCGAAATAGGTGCCAAGGTGACTGGGATGATAATTGTCTTTGCCGAAGAAACGCAACTCTGGATATTTTCTCTGTCCGGCGCATAACAGATCACCATCGGGAATGACCGTGGTCTCGAGCTCGCGACCAACACTGCTGTAAGTGTCAGAAATCAAAGTCTGTTGAGAGCGATCGCAGTTTCGAGCCCACGGTAAAAATAAATATGGCTTTGCACCATTCTCTCGCGCCAGAGTAACAAGCTGCTTTGCAGCAACAACGAAAGAATTCGGCTTTCTGAGCACCTCTACTGTCGCATCCTGAATTATCACAAGATCCCACGGTCCATAGAACCGCATAATCTTCTGCACATCCCCCGTTTTTAGATGTCCTCGGAGAGTCTCGCCAGGCCTAACAAGCTGCCAGACCTTGAGCGGGCGCTTAGATCTTTGGCTGTATACGTGAGCGAACTGTGCTGGCATACACGATGTGAAGAGAAGACTGTTACCGATGAAGAGTACCTTTAACGAATCCGGCTCAGATGAGTCTTCGACAATGATCTGTTGACCGAATACTCTTGCCTTGTTCAAATCGACATATCGCTCATTCAGGAGTGGATAACCCACCGCAAGTCCGACACAGACAAATCCGACAAGCATAATAACAATCCAGCGCCTTTTCCGCGAAGTCTGCCCCTGTTGTATTTGATCTTTAGCGTGCATGCTTTCCGTTATTCTTTCGAATCGAGTTCGAACAAACTGCCCGTTTTATTCCTTCCAATCAGTTACTCATCGGACCCATTCCCTTGCGTGAATAATTTAGAATCCCTCGCCATTCCTTCCACGGAATACTAGCCTGACCCATTTGTCTTGAGAGAATATCTGAAAGTCCGGTTTATTACTTCAAAATGAACTACTCACCCGAATCCATTCTCAAAAGAGAATAATTTGGAACCTCATTTATGCAGGAATGGAAAACCAGAAAATATTTCCCGAGGGCTTGTTTTCGTCAACGCCGATCTCCCCGCCATGCAGCTCTACCAACAATTTCGCAATGGCCAGAGTCAGACCAGAGCGCTCTGTGAATGCAGATGTTTGATAAGCCGTGAATAGATTATCCCGTTCGGACTTTTCAATAGACTTACCAAAACTGCGCACCTCGAATCGCACTCCTGGCTGTTTTTCATTGCGCCGGACGTTAATCTCCACCTCCTCATTGTCGGTTGTGCTGGCAATGACAAAGTTAAGAATATTCGACAAAATCCTCGAGAGCGAGGTGTCATCCGCCTTTACCGAGATGGAATCAGTGCATATTTTGAGCTGCAGCGCTTTATCTTCAACTATATCGGAAATCGCCTCGGTGCACTGAGCCACGATTTGCTCTACCGACACGGGTTTCAAGTTAATCTCGAAGCCTTTGGCATCGAGTTTGCGAAGATCGAGAAAATCATTGACCAGACGATAAACTCTGTCCAGATTACGCGACGATCCGGCAAGGACATCAACGGCTGTGTTGGACAGCGGTCCTTTCGCGCCGTCGAGCAGCAGCTCCAATGCAACTCCGACAGAGGTGAGTGGTGAGCGCAAGTCATGGGTCACCATGGCATAAAAATCCTCTTTCATAGTCTTCGCTTGGAGCTCCTGATTCCTGGATTCCGCCATCAGCTCAGAGACTTTGTGAAGGACGAGGTCAAGCTCGCTGAATTCATCGTGCCCAGCCACCGATACTACAAGCGGTGATTGATTGCCAATCAGCCTGGCATTGCCCATGATGAGGCGTAATCGCGTGATCGTGGTGTGATTGAACCAGACTGCCATTAGTATGGATAAGAGGAGATTGCCGGATAAACCAACAACGAGAGTCGTGTGCATCGCCTCTTTCCTGCTTCGCTGAAGGCGCTGTGAATTCTGACTCTGCTGGCGCTCCCATTCCCAGAGTTGCCGCGCAGCCTGACCGCATTCGTCGAGCACTAGAGTCATTGAATCGCATTCCCTGACAAGGTCGATAATCTGATCATCTGTAAGGACATGATGCTCTACGATTAGCTCCTTGTAAGGCACTAATTTAGAACTGACGAAGTCACTCACACGAAGGAGACTGGCAACAGCGGGATGCCCTTCCAACTTGTGCGCTCGTATCTGCCGACTGGCTTCCCCTTGCAAAGTCTGCACGCGTTGCATATTTGCGCGGAATTTCTCATGATTACTCAAATTTGGCTTGCCCTGCAGCCAGTACACCGAATCGGTCGCTGCCATGTATGCGGAAAACAGCATAGCGACGGATTGACCGAGCGACTTTTGAGCAAGCATCCGCCTGGTTTCATCCTCCAGTTGCGTATTTTGAAAAATTAGCACTACTATCAATACCGCTTCGAAGAGAAGTGGTATCAGTAGCAGTATCAAAGCCTTTTGCAGTACCTTCACTTCGATGCCGGCTCCAGTGGAAGGGTGAAGTAGAAGACACTTCCCTTAGGAGTATTGTCTTTTATGCCAATGCGGCCTCCATGCTGCTCGACCAGGAGCTTGCAGATCGCCAAACCTAAGCCTGTGCCCTGCTGTACGTGATCGCCTGGAAGTTGCTTGAATCGAGCAAACACATCTTCTTTTCGATCGGCTGGTATTCCCGAGCCCTGGTCGCAAATCTCGAATCGGGCAAAGCCCGCTTCCTGGGAAAACCGCACTGTGATTTCGCTATGCTGCGGAGAAAACTTGATTGCATTGGTCAAGAGATTCGTCAGCACACGACCGAGGTTAACTTTGTCGACGGTCATGATATACGGCGAAGCATTTCTCGACAATTTTATTTTCTTCTCGAGAGCCTGGGGCGACACCGTCTCGATACAAATGTCGATCAGCTCACAGGCATCGACTTCACCAAGTTTGAGTTCAAAACTTTTGTCGTCGAGAGTGCGTAAATCAAGAAAATCATTGATCAGTTGGAGGGCGCGTTGACTGTTCTCTGAAGCCAGTTGAAGCGTTTTACTCGCCTTTTCCGAAACCTGGCCGAGAGTCCCGGCAGCCACTCGAAGAATTCCGTCTATCACCGCATTCAGTGGCACTCTGAGTTCGCGAGTTACCATGGAGTAAAAGGCCTCTCGTGTCGCTTCGGCTGCGCGCTCTTTTTTCCTGGCTTCGAGAAGTGAACCGGAGACCTGGTGCAAGATACTATCCAACTCGCTTATCTCATCATTGCCCATAGCGGTGTGCAATAGCGGCAGTTCGAGACCGATGCGTTTAACGTTGTCCATTATGCAATTGAGCCGACTGATGGTGACCCGATTGAGCCAAACAGCCAGGAGCACTACCATCGCCAGATTGAGCGTCCCGCCCCAGACCAAGGTTGACGTCACCGCGTTGTGCAATTGAACCTGTCTCTTTTCGGAAGCCTTCTGTAATCGCCATTGCCAATCCATCAGGTCGTTCAACGCATCGAGACACATATGTAACAGCGGTCTCAAGCCATCGAACTCTTTGCTAAGCCCAGAGAGGTCGGCCGTAAGGTTCGAAGAATTGCGCGCCGCTTCTTGTATGCCGTTCAATTTCGATTGCACCTCCCGGCTTACCACCTCCAGGCGCTCGATTGGCTTCGAATGCTCGATTCCGCAGACTTGGGCTTGCCTACGAACCATATTGTTCAGGCGAGGCAACCGATCTATCAGTCGATTGAATTCGATCAGATCTTGATAGCTACCGCTCGTCGTGACCTTATACATAAGGGCGATACCATTAAGATAAGAGCTCTGCACAACGAAGAGGCTTTGATTCATTGCTTTGGCTTGGACCATCCGCTGGGATTCTCGCTCTATATCCGCGTTCTGACTGAGCAGCGAAGATACAAGCAAAACCTCTCCAGACAGAGGAACTGCAAGAAGAATCAGCACTTTTGAAAACAGCTTCATTGATGCGTCGCGAAGATTAGCTCTCTCTATCGGATGATGGATCAGGCAGGGTCAACTATAGCACCGACGCTCTTACTTTCCTCTTTCTCGCCTTCCGTAACCGGTGCGGATACCAGCGGTTTGATTTCGTCCTTCTTAGTGGCAATCGGCAGCCGCACCGTGAATGTCGAGCCCTTGTTCAGCTCGCTTTCCAGATCGATGGTGCCTCCGTGAGCCTTGATGATCGTCAGCGCGATCGCCAATCCCAGTCCGGAGCCGCCGCCGTAGAGTCGGCTCCTCGTACGGCTTCGCTCGACCCGGTAAAATCTGTCGAAGATTCTTTGCTGGTCTGCAGGAGCGATACCAATTCCGGTATCAATCACTCTGATAATGGCCTGCTCTCCGCTGCTTCTAACAGTGACGGTCACCTTGCCGCCGGCTTGAGTAGCCTTGATGGCGTTGTTGGATAGATTGAGAAAAACCTGCTTCAGCCGATCCGCATCAGCGTTAACCATTATTGGTGTTTGAGGCATGATGAACTGTACTTCAATCTGCTCGGGCGCGACCATAACCACGGTGTCTTCGACGCTGCCGACAACATCCCGCAAATCGATGAACTCGAGCTGACTGATGATTGCCTGACCGGCATCGGCTCTCGCCAACTGCAATAAATCGGATACCAGTCGAATCAGACGGCCAGACTCGTCTGACACAGTCTGGAGCGCCTCGCCTAGTAAATTGGCATCGATATTAGAGCCTCTTCTCAGGAGCAGTTTGGTGTAACCCTGAATCGAAGTTAAAGGTGTACGAAGCTCATGTGAGGCGTCCGCGACAAATTGGCATTGTATATTGAGCGACTCCTCCAGCCTGTTCAAGAGTTTGTTAAACGATTTACGCAGCTCCAGAGTCTCGGCCGGCTCGTTTGGATCAACCTCCAATCGTCGGCGGATATCCATCGTCGCAAGCTGAGTCGTAGACTGCAGCAGGCGGCTCAATGGTTTCAAAATTACCTCAGCGAGAAACCAATTGACGCCGAGCAGCAAAACAACCAGAGGCGCATACCAGGGAGCCAATCGTGCAAGACTCTCCCAGATCTCCCCTGTAACCCCGAAAACTATGAAATGGCAGACGACAATAGGTATGAGCCCAGAGATGCTCATAGCAAGAGCCATGCGAAAACGCATTGTCTTTGACCAGCTCGTCTTTTCCATCGTTAACGGTGAGCCTTGAGCGGTTTTGACGCGGTCAGCGCTTCAAAACTGCCTATAAGAAGTTCTTGTCATTGTACATCGTTTAACGAGAAAAACAGTCTGAACTCTCGGACCTCGCCTATATCGACAACTGTTTTTATTCGAAAAATTGCGATACCGGATTAACTCACTACCAGGGCCTAAGCACCACTGAGTTAATGGCTACGCATGACGTGGTCTCAATCAATTCCTGCCTGCCAACAAAATCTGTTGAAATTGCTGCGCCAGAGGACCATTGCTCACTATGCAACCGCCCTGATAAACAGAATTTCCGCCCGCGAGATCGACAAAGCAGCCGCCCGCTTCTTCAACCAGGATTTTCATCGGCGCCAGATCCCAAGGTTTTACTCCCACCTCGAGCATCGCTTCAGCTTTGCCCTCGAAGACAAGAGCAAAGCCGAGATAGTCTCCGAACCCACGCTGCCTGCAGGTGGTTTTTATCAACTGGCAAAAACCGTCCCACAATCCGTCCGCCATAATTCGATCGGGACCGCCAAAGTTAAACAGGCAGTCCTCCAGTCGATCGATGGTCGAGCAATGAATTCGTTCGCCGTTTTTGAATGCACCTTTTCCCTTTTCAGCCCAATACAATTCTTTGAGGATTGGGTTGTAAACGGCACCGGCAACAATCTCATTGCCCTCTTCCAACGCAATGAGCGTCGAAAAAATCGGAATACCACGGGCGAAGTTGTAGGTCCCATCAATGGGATCTACGATCCAGCGCCGAGTCATGTTGACGCTCTCATCGGACTGATACTTCAGAAAAGCCTTCTTCTCGAGCTCTTCCTCGCCCAATATTCCGTCTTCTGGATACTTGGCTTCAATCGCACTGCGGATCATCTGCTCGATTTCCTTGTCGGCGCGGGTCACCGGACTACCATCGTCCTTAGCAGTGACATCTACACCAGACTCGAAGTATCTGGTCGCGTAACGACCAGCCTCTTCCAGAATATCGAGGGCAAAAACAAGCTCTGCTCGAAAAGCAGATGCCAGAACCATGTCTTTCATAATTGCATGAACCAGTGGGTGAATTTCGTGACCTAAATTATCGCATGCAAAACTCCCGTCGGACGAAATCGCCAACGGGAGTTGACACGTAGATCAGGTCAGGTCCAAGAATTTGCTGGAAAACCAGCTCTTAGAACAAGTATTCGTAGATCGCGCGTGCACCACGACCGACACCAACCCCGACGTCTCTGACATCGATGAAGGTACCCTTAACTACGCGCTCCCAGAGGAAGCCTTTTTGACGCTCTGCATATGCGAGGCGCATGTCTTGCTCGACATTCTTGTCTTCGACAAGTTTCATACGTCTTTCGAGATCGCTTACGCGAGCTTTGAGTTGGTTGAGTTCACCACGGAATTCTTCGAGCAACGCGGCGAATTTTTCAAGGTCAGCTTTGTCAGCTTTTTGATTGAGTCGCTCAACGATGCACTGCTCGTACTTATAAAGTGCGGCAGCCAATTCGAAACGTGTTGTGGATTTTTGAACACGGTAAGTTCTGTCTGGATAACCGACTAATATGTGACACGGGTGGTTGACGAGTTCTTTCAAAGCGTTGTACGCCCACTCGTTGCCGACAACGTCAGTCAATTCGCTAACATTGGTGGCGCCTTGTGCGTGAGCAGCTGGAACGCTAACAAAGGTGCTCGCACCCACGGCAGCTAGCGCGGTGAGAAAGGTTGCAAACCCCTTTTTCATATAGTAATCACTCCCTT
>CAYQKX010000106.1:0-17234 GCA_964418155.1 uncultured Candidatus Obscuribacterales bacterium
GCGGAGGTACCGACTTGGAAAGCCGCGTACGCGACCACCAGGGCGTCCCCCTGCACAGTCATCCGACAAAGCGACTTGGTCGGCAGGTCGTGCACCTCCGCACCCTGATCACCGAAGACAATGAGCTGGTCCTGTCCGATGAACTGAACGCGGCGCACGTAGAGCTTGTGCCCGGTCAGAAGCGCACGAGGACGCCCACCGTCAAGAGGGACGAGCCAGACTTTGCAGCGACCCGCCTTGCGATTGACTGACCCAGCAAGGACACCCAGACGAGCATCGCGGTGCAGGGCATGCGCCCAACACTCGAAGTCGAGGTCATCCTCCGCCGGATCGAAAATCGCAGTGCGAGTAATCTGCTGGCTGGCAAGCTCAACTCGAAAAGCGGCGCCGCTCGCGGTGAGAACATAGACGCTCTCGCCGTGACCGGTAAAAGCGATGCGCACTATCGCCGACTTGGCGATTTCAATCGAGAACAGCTCCTTGCGACCGTGCCCGTCACCGAGTTGCCACACCGACAAGCGTCCGGTACCGCCACCAATGGCGAGCTTGTCGCCTTGCTGACTGTATTCGACCGCCTGCGCCCGCGGGAACCAGATGGGCTCGAGGAACGTACGGAGCGCGATGTCGTAGCGCTCGACCTTGACAGACTCTTGTCCGTAAGCGAACGCAACTTCGTGATTGCGCTCTGCATTCACAGCCGTAGAAACGACCGGTCGAAATGCCATCGACACTGCCGTCTTATCGAACTGCACGTCGAGAAGCTGCCCCGTGTCGAGACGGCGTAACCGCGCAGGTCGCTTGTGAAACAGCTCGCCAAGATAGCCCCCGTTGCTGGCTTTCACCGGCAACACCAAGTCCCGAACCTGGTCATGCGGAGCTTCGTTAGCGATAAGCTGGAGAGATGACAACTTAGTAGTCATGATGGATCCTTCTTGCAGCAGCAAGTGCTGATGCATGGTGAGATACGCTAACGGCACTCCTGATGACCGGGAAAACACCGAGTTTCCACGCGATCACAAAGCCAACTCGTAGAAGTCCTAACCTATTTTCAAAGAGCTCGAACAGCAGTCTGGCTTAACCCAAGACAAGCTAATGTCGGAGCACTTAGAAGTTTAGTCAGCAGCGAGAACTTTGTTCCGTTTATGCGAAAAGCCAAATAAAAACAAAATGGAGTATGTTCACCCTAGCTCTTACTAATCGAAAGATCAAAAGATTTGGTCAGGTCCTGACATCCAGGCTAACGGGCGAAATATTGGAGTATTACGAGTGTTAAGTAACTAAACAGCCATGTCATGAGGGCAATTTATTAGGATTAGCGCACCTGCGAGAGCATTAGCGGCGCGGCGATTGGCGCTACCTCGGCGAATGTTACGGGACTTTCGATATTGTCGATGGTTGCGGCGCTTTGGCAGCAGCACCGCCTCGAAGTCAAGAATTCAAAATATCACGAGCCCCGAAACTTCCCACTGACAAGCCTCGGAGTAAATGGCATTTTGTGATTCGACGCTTGCACACCCGAATTTTGATTTGCGATCTCTTCAATCTCTGGAGATCGCAAACTACCATATCAGTGACGCGCTTGACAGAGACTCGATTTGCGGCAAGTTCAAACGGTCGATTGAAATTTTGACTCTTGGAGCGAAACTATGCGAGTGTATCCGCACCACTCTTGACAACCCAATAGGAGAAAGGAGCCGAACGACAATCTTCGTTGCCAGACAAATGCGCTGTTTCGCTCCAGCATCATCATCCGAAACATCTCAGAACGTGAGTCTAACTGGATCCTGGAAGTCGCTAATAAGAAAGGGCTTGCTATGTCTCGCAAGAAAGTAGTCATCATCGCCATCGCATTGGGGTTAGCCTTGACGATGTGCTGTAACACGACGGAAGGGCTCGCCTACGGCATAGCCGGCGGAGTACTTACTATCGGAGTGGCGATCGTAGTCGCACGCTTGTGTCGCCCCAGGGCGAAGAAAGCAGTGGAGAGCCTTAGAGCCGCTATCCTGGCGGCTGAGCCAAAGATCCCGCATCCAGCCCCATTCATTTGCATAAGCGAACTCCAAATGGCATGTGTCATGCTCTCGATTGCCGAAAGTAAGCTCGCCCACGCGGAGTGGCTGTACGCGCTTCACTCTGCCCAGATGGGGATGACGAATGTCAACAACTGCGTCAGAGAGTGCGCACGGTTCACAAGCCATGGCACTGGTACTGCCGACTTCTAGACTAACTTCGAACAGCTCCAAACACGCTAGTTGGCGCACGCCATAGAGCTGACGGCTGGTTCGGCATGACATGCAATACCTAACCAGAGCCCAAGCAGTTTCCCAGCCAACAGTAATGTCGAAACCCGGAGAGGCTTGCTACGATGCACAGCCTCTCCGGGTTTGACACACCACCATTTTCTACTAATGCTTTTAGTATATGCTGGCGAGGCGCGAAACCGCAGAGTCCGCCGGTTGCCCGGGGCTCTGCGGTTCGAGCGGCGTCCCGCGCCTTGACCGGCGCGGGACTGATACGTCACGCCACGAGGGCCGCGCGGTCGGTGGCGTCGAGGCAGAACACCTCGACGCGGACGCCGAAGCGCGACCGCAGCGACTGGTTCATCAACTCGTCATCGGTCACGTGCAGGAAGACGACCACCCGGTCGTTGATCTGCTCCGTCAACTGCCGGATGAGTTCCTCGCGGACCAGCTCCATGCCCGGCAGGTCGAGCATGTCGCCGTCGTCGATGGACAGGATGACAGAGCCGCCCTTGTCGCGGGCCTCGGCGAACTTCGCCGCGACGTCGCCGGACATCCCGCACAGCACGGCCGACATCCGCAGCACCTCGACGCCCGCCTCGCTGGCCGTGCAGGCCGTCAGGAAGGTCTTGCCGGAGAAGGTCGGTCCGACGATGCGGACGCGCCGCGCCATGGGGACGCCCGTGGGGTGAACGGCGCTCATGAGGGCCGCCACTCGGGACATCTGCTCCCGCGCCTGCGCGTTGCGGGCACCAGCGAAGTCATCCAACCGAAGAATCTTGTTCATGTCTTTCCCGTTGAGAGAACGCCACCACGGAGGGTGGCAGAATCGAAACACAGGCAAGCGAGTAGCTATCCGAAGCCCCCGCCTTCGGGGCGCCACGGTCTGTGGCGCCCCTGGGACAATAAAGTGCAAGCGCAGCAGGTCATGCAACCTGGCGCCGCAGCAACTCAACGACCTCGTCATCGCTCAGGTCGCCGATCTCCACGTGGTGGGGCAGAGCGGACCGCAGCCTTTCGTCAACAGCTTCCGGGCGATCCGCGATCATGACGATCACCAGGTTGACGTTGCGGAAGCTGGTGATCTCCTGGGCGAGCAGTGCATTCACCCCCGGCTGCGAGCAGTGGCTTTCCAGCACGAGGAGGACCGTTGTGTCCTTGCCCCTGACCTCGCGGAACTGCCTGAGTACCTCCACTTCCATGGTGCACTCTGTGACCCAGAAGAGGACACACTCAACGCCGGCTTCGCGGGCCGCCGCATCGACCATTGAGTTTCTTCCGCAACCGGGTTTGCCCGTGACCAGGATTCGCGCAGGGCCTTGCGGATCCTCTCCTTTTAAAACACTCACCAGAGTCCTCATCTCGGCGAGCGCCGCAGCGGGTCCAGCGAAATCGTCCAGCTTGAAGGGAGACCTGACCATGACAATACTCCAACAAGAGAATGCCGCCGTTAGCACAGCGGCGCAGTTACAGCGAAAGACCCACAGGGGTCACCAATTGGGGCGCACCGCGCACGGTGCGCCCCCTGCAAGACAGTACCGAACATCTTCCAATCACCCGTCAGATCGCCGTCGCCCGGCGCGCCCATTCGTGGATCTCGTCCGCGTCGAGCTGGGCCACCTCGACATGGGAGAACGTCGCTCGCAGCCGGGCACCCACCAGCGGCAGGGTCTCGGCGATCAGGACGATCACGAGGTTGTCGGTGTGGAGGCTGGCGCAGCAGTCGGCCACCATATCGTAGGTCACCACGCTCGAACACGTCATGTCGATCATGAGCAGGACCGTGCGGCCGTCCGCCTTCGCTTGCGCTTCTTGGAACCAACGTTGGACGGTGCCCTCGAAGGTATCCGCGGCGGTGTACACATGGACGCACTTGACGCCAGCCTCGACGGCCGCCGCGACGACCATGCTGGTCTTACCGCAACCGGGCAGCCCGGTCACGACGACTCGACGAGAGCCTCGCTCGTCCTCGCCATTCAGCACCTTCACCAGCTCTCGCATCTTGCCGAGCGCCGCGGCCGGTCCGACGAAATCATCCAGACGCAACGGGTTTGCACGAACCATGACGGTCCTCCAGAACATGAGTACGCCGCCGTGGCAGCGGCGACGGGAAGCCAGAACAGACCCTTGAGGTCCACCATCCGAGGGGCACCACAAGCGGTGCCCCTCGACCGACAACTGCGTAGCAGAGCGCGGGTTCCCGCGCCGTCCGACTTCTTCAGTGCACTTCTTCATCCAACGAGGGCGCTGAGGTCGCCCTCAGCGCCTGCGATTTTTGAATCCGTTTTGGAACTCAACTGCTCGCAACCGAAGTCGTCCTAGGCGGCGGTCTGTTCCTCGAGCCGCTTCGCTCCATCGATGAAGTACGTCAGTTCGCGCCGCGACTTGCTCGACAAGTACTTCGGCGTGAAGAACCGATCCTGCCAGGCCGGCGTGCCGTTGAGCGACGCATCGAACTTGCCCCCGTCGGCACGGACCATACTGCGGAAGCGGTAGTGGTCGTACACGTCGAGGACATGCGCGAGGCATGCCGCAGCCAGCCGGTGGTTGCCGCGGATGATGAGGAGGTTCTCATCGTTGGCGTATGATGCCTTGAAGCCCAGGTTGTGGCTTCCCAGGATCACGATCGGTTCGTCTCCGAACGGGTCGATCACCACGAGCTTGTCGTGGATGATCGAGTGCGCCTCCGGCAACTTCAACAGCTCGCGCTGCCAGTTGCCCACCGCCGTCTCGAGCGAGTCGGCAGCGATGATCACCGGACGACGCCGGTCGTGGTGGAAGATTTGCACCGGCGCTGCCGCCGGTGTAATCAGACCACTGCTGATGTCGGGAACGACGATCCCACCCGCCGTGACCCCCGTCTCCTGCGCCGTGAGCTGGCCACTCCCTGTGTCGAGGAAGCGGCTAGCGGATGGCGTGAACGGGCGAGGCAAGGCTTGTGGACTGGACACGGCCCCTCGGTAGAAGAGGTGCTTCTTCTTGCTGCTGGGAGCGTTCTGCATGCCGTTGATTTTCGAGATGATGCTGGGAAACCCGGGGTAGAAGGCGAGGAAGTACACGCCTTCTTGGGCCGCATCGATCGCGTCGAACACCTCGTACATGTCCACCGGAACGCCTGGCGACTTCGACGGCTTCGTCCGCTCCTTCGTGTTCGGGGAGAACCACGCGGTCACCCGCGCCCCGTCCACGATGATCTCCTTCCGCTTCTTGCGGTTGAAGGCGCGGAACGTCTCGCCCTGCTCTTCGCCGCTCTCGGTGTCCGCCTTGAGGGCGTCCCAGTAAGCGACGTAGATCGCCGCCAACTCGTCGTTGACGATCGAGATGGCGTTATTGCTCTGGCAGCACAAGCCGGTGAAAGTCGCGTTGGCGCTGGCGCTCAGCACCGCCACCGGCTTCCCCTTCTTGTTCTTCCGCACGTGGAACTTGTTGTGCGGAAGCGCCCGGCCCTTCGGGAGGAACCGGTCGATCACCTTCGCGGCCGCCGCGTGCAAGCGCGCACGGGCGTCCTTGTTCGTCTCGTCGTCCTCGCCGGCGTTGCCGAGGATCAACTCGAACGTGTCCGGGTTGGCGAGGAGGAAGTCCACGATCTCGGGATCGGCCAGTTCGTACAGCGCCGAGAACACCTGCCCACCGTCGGCCTTCGCCTCCTCGAAGATGGACATGATGAAGGCGGGCAGGCTGCCGGCCAGCATCTTGCGAATCGCGCTCGACGGATCCTTGAGCGCCTCGATCAGCGTTGCCGGGTCGGGATTGCCGTCGGGGAGCTTCGGAAGCATGTGCGCCAACTTCTGGGTGGACAAGATCCCCCGGTTGAAGCACACCTTGATGCTCTCGCTCACCGTCGTGGTCCGCGCCACAGCGTTGCTGACGACCGCCATCGAGTCCAGCGGCTTGAGGTCGTCCGGCGTCCCGACCATGGGGACCACCTGATACTTGTAGGACTTGCCTTCGACCCCGCCGAAGTCCTTCCACTTGAACCCCTGGACGGGCCACTTGTCCGTGGTGCTGCCGGTCCAGCCTTCGCCGCCCTGTCCCTTGAACGGCAGGTACGCCTTGAGCGGTTCGGTGGTCCCGGCTTCTTCGTCGATGCGTCGGATGGAGAATCCGAGGCAGCCGTCGATCGGGGCGTCCGTCTGCCAGACGATGACGGCGCAGGTGTTATTGCCGAAGGCCACGATGCGGAGGGCCGGCGTTTTCTTCTTGGCCACCAGAGCGACCGGAGCGGTGGCCGGAACTGTGACCAGAACGGTACCGGAAGCGGTGCCCGTATCGGTACCCTTCGGGTCGGTGTTGTCTGAGGTTGACATGTGTTGTGCACTCCTTTCAGTGCGTGCGCCCGGATGGACGCTATGTGGGTGCGCGCGTCTAAGCGGGCGGATGCGACACTCATCCGTCCTCGTATTCAGCGCGTTGCGGTAAACTTTCGTGCGTCAACGTCAGCCAGAATGGCCGCACGTCGCACTATTCTCGATGTTGGTTAGGTTTGTGGGCTATTGATTGCGCATTTACCTGTGAGACCAAATCGGGGATAACTTGTCATATCTGAAATCGCTCTCACTTTGCAACTAATTCTTAGCGGCAGCTAGACTTGCCTAAACGCTCTCCAATCAAGCTATATGGGTGAAACTGTTCAAAAACCAAGCCACCGGAGATTACATAAACAGGTTGGGATATCAATCTATATGCATATGACAACTCTCCGCCAGGTTTCAATATCAAAGCCAGGCCTTATGTGAACCACATCTCAACTAAATCACTCCTATAAGATCACAAGTTTATTTTTCAAAACCAGCTGCCAGTCGAGATCCTGTGACGCTCTCCGGAGATAATTGCGATAACCTAATGATTCTCAAGAGGCGTACTAAAACCGTAGTACAAATTTGAGTGTTGGATATACATCGGGTAACAACTACCCGTTCTGCAAAAGGAGAGCCGGAAATGACGGGAATCTTCTACGACCTGAATAGCTACGGTCACGAGCAAGTCTCATTTTTCCATGATAAAGAAACTGGATTGAAAGCCATCATCGGCGTACACAGCACTGTGCTCGGACCCTCGTTGGGCGGTTGCAGAATGTGGAAGTACAACGATGATCAAGAAGCTCTTCGTGACGTGCTCAGGCTCTCACGCGGCATGACTTACAAAGCCTCCCTCGCCGGATTGAACTTGGGCGGCGGTAAGGCAGTAATCATCGGCGATTCGCGTCAAGACAAGACCGATGAGATGTTAAAAGTCTTCGGACGCGCAGTTGATTCACTCGGCGGACGCTACATTACCGCTGAAGACGTCGGCATGACCGTCAAGGACATCGACACCATCAGAACGGTAACTAACCATGCCGTCGGCGGCAGCAACGAAGGTGGCAGTGGCGACCCGTCCGTCATGACCGCATTCGGCGTTTTCCAGGGCATGAAAGCAGCTCTGAAGCAGAGCGGTATGGGCGAAAGCCTGGAAGGTCTCAGGGTCGCGATCCAGGGCGTCGGCAACGTCGGCTATCACCTCGCTAGTTACCTCTCGGCAGCTGGAGCTAATCTGGTTATTACCGATATCTATCCGAACCAGGTCGAAAAGGTCGTCCAGGAATTTGGTGCCGATATCGTCTCACCAGACCAGATCTACTCGACAAATTGCGATATTTTTGCGCCATGCGCTCTTGGAGCCATTTTGAATGCAAGAACGATTCCGCAACTTAAATGCAAAATCGTGGCAGGCTCCTCCAACAATCAGTTAGAAACTGAAAAAGACGGTTTCGATCTGTTCAATCGCGGCATCATCTATGCACCCGACTATGCCATCAATGCTGGTGGCTTGATCAATGTCGGCGCCGAGCTGGACGGATACAACTCGAAGGAAGTGATGGACAAGGTCTCGAAGATCTACAACACCATCAACAACGTCCTCGAACGCAGCAAGAAAGAAAATATTCCGCCGCATCAGGCAGCTGACGCGCTTGCCGAACAACGCCTCGAGGAAGCTCGCAAAATGAGAAAGGCAACAAGCAAGACCGAACTCCGCAGCGAGTATCTCACCAAACTCAACAAGGCTATGACAGCCAACAACTAATATGAGCTTCAACACTCTGGAAGATGGGCTTAACTGCCCATTCTGCAACGCTGTAATCATCTCGGGTGTTGGTTTTCGACTAGGATCAATCGCGAGTCTCCGATATAAGGTCGGAGACTCGCTTTCTTGGGACTCGGATTACTGCCGACCAAAAGAAAAGCCGCAGGCCAATGTGATCAAGACGCTCGGTTACTACAACTGCGACAACATCAAATGCAAGACCTGGCAAGACTGCTACCCTGATGTTCACCTGGCGATCATAACTGTCGAAAACAACGTAATATCCAACGTCGAGCCATACAAAGGACCAGAACCCAAAAGCGAATTCCCGATTCTGGAGCCGGAAGAGCTCACGAACGCCTGATTCGGTATCTGGATGTATCAGCTATGTGACCGTTCTTCGAGCGGACGCCCTATTACGGCTATGGACTGGATATAATCAGTCCCGCCAGCCCATAAGGCTGCTGGCGCACATCCAAGGAGGCAACGATGGCGGTAAGCAACGAACGCGAATTCCTCATGATTCCAGGTCCCACACCGGTGCCGGACCGTGTACTCGCCGCATTGGCCCGTCACCCTCTAGGGCATCGCAGTCCGGATTTTTCCGACATCCTCATGGAAGCGATCGAAGGACTCAAGTGGATTGGCGACACCAATAACGAACCGCTCATCCTGGCTTCGTCAGGTACAGGCGGGATGGACGGCGCGATTGCCAACACCGTTAATCGCGGAGACAAAGTCGTCAGTCTCGTATGTGGCGTGTTTGGCGAGCGCTTCGCCAAAATCGCAGAAGCCTATGGCGCAGACGTCACGAGATTGAAGGCGGACTTCGGTCAGCCGGTTCAACCAGATGCGCTCCGCGAGCTGCTCGCCAAAGACACGAAGAAAGAGATCAAGGCAGTCACGATTACACACAACGAGACTTCTACCGGTGTAATCAACGACCTCGAGACGATTGCGAAAATCATCAGCGACCACGGTGCCCTGTCTCTAGTCGACGCTGTAACTAGCTTCGGCGCCACGGATGTTCCAATCGACAAATGGAAGCTTGATATTGTCGTTACCGGCAGCCAGAAAGCGCTAATGCTTCCTCCCGGGTTAGGGTTCGCCTTCGTCAGCGACAAGGCATGGCAAGCAGTCGATCGCTGCACGAATCCTCGTTTTTACCTCGACTTCAAAAAATATTTGAAGTCTCAGAAGGAACGCACAACGCCGTTTACACCCAACGTATCCTTCATACTCGCCCTCACAGAGTCGATCAAGATGATGAAAGAGGAAGGCAAGGACAACATATTCAAACGTCATGAAAAATTGAGAGAAACGTTGAGAAAGGGTGTCCGAGAGCTAGGACTGAAGCCCTTTGTGGAAGAAGCCTATGCTTCTCCGACAATTACATCTATCTGGCCACCAGATTCGATTGACGTACCCAGCATTAGAAAGCAGCTCAAAGAGCGCTATCGCATTACCGTCGCCGACGGGCAGGAAGAGCTCAAAGGCAAGATTTTCCGAATGGGACACATGGGTTACGTCTTCGAACGCGATCTCGGAATGGCATTGTACGCATTGAAGCAGATCGTCGGTCAGACCGCGTCGACACCTGTCAAGACAGGCGCGAGCGCTAACTAGTGTGATCGATCTGCGTTCAAGATCTGTAGAGAACATTGAGACTGTCCATCACTTACGCTGCCTATGGACAGCCACTCTAGCGTTGATTGACAACACTTGGATCGCTTTGAGTTGGTGAAACTTGTATTAAAGGTTTTACAGAAACGCTGTACTCACGATCGTTTCGGTACTACAATCGTCTTGAAAACTACGGGCTGAGGTCCCCAACATGAATGCAAAGCATGAGAGGTTTGCTCGCAAGGCCGCGCCACTAAGTTTCCGCCTTGCGATATTGTCCGGCTTGCTCGTCTCCGGAAGCGCACTCCTACAGCAACCAGCTGATGCCTACTATTATCCGTTCTATTACCGTGGACTGACTAATCTGCTCTATCCTCTGAGATACGCTACATTTCCTCTTCTTGGCGGATATGGTCCGTACAGCTCTTGGACATCGGCAACACCATATAGATTGGCGACTGGCAGACTGGCGGGTTATCCATACATGTACGGTCCTCAGACACTGAAGAATTACAATGATCAGGAACCGCTTAACGCACCGCGCAAGCGGGTCAAGCAGAAGCGCACCGGTCAAGAGCTCGGCGTCGATGAGTCGACGCATGCACAATGGGCTGATGGAGACGAGGACGCCAGGGGAATAGCACCACAGACAGTGCCCAATACTGCGTATCAGCCGGGCATGGCACAAGCTCCTGGAGCAGCACCACAAGCACCGCAGCAATTGGCATACGCACCGACAGCGCAATCCCAGCCTCCGATTGTCGGACAAGCCCCAGGATACGCGCCCCCCACAGCACCAGCAGTGGTATCCAAGCCGCCAATTGCACTTGCGCCCAACGTGCGTGGCGCGCAGCCGGGTCAGACCTTCGGCCACAATGCACCGTTGGCGGATGGATTCGTCAATCAGATCAACAGTAAGTTCAACGGAGACATTGAAGCAGCTCTGTTCGATCCCGAGACCAGAGGCTGGGCGAAGCTGGTCGGACTGGTCAATGACGACAGCATGTTCGGCATGGATTTCAGCGACGCTCGCGTGGAGCTGGTCAAGCGAATTTTCTCCGACAACTCGCTCGATTCCGTAAGCAAGCTTAACGCCGTTAAGATACTTTTGAACGGTGGTGGCGCTAACCGCGCTAAAGAATAATGGCGCGATATTAGTTGAGAAGACGGTAATAGAGCGCGCCTCCTACCTTTACATCTTGCCTAAATAGCCAGTGCTACGCAACCGGTCATCGCTGTCGTGCAGCCGTCCAGCGCATTGTCAGGAGACAAACATTTGCATAGCAGATGCCTGGCTAACTAAGCTGATTCTACTTATCAAGTACCGCTCAATCCTTCGGAATCATCAAGACTCAACAGAAGTACTCTTTCCTATACAGGCGAACCAGAACTCGTTCATCAGACGCGAGTAGTTGTTTGTCTCTTCGGATGAGTACCAGCCAGGCGCAGACAAAGGCTTGCTCGCTAATGCAAACTGAAATCTGCTTGTCCGGTATTCCAAAGCAAGTTCTAACCAACAACGCAGACCAGAGCTCGTCATCGAACGCGAGTTGGTCCGCTCGTCCTATGAACACTGGAGTCACCATGTTCACGCCGCAAGACCGGTTTATGAGTCTTCCGGCATTGATGTCGGAGCTCACAGAAGACAAGGACTACCGGATTCGCTTACGGCGACGCGGTAGCAAGGTCACGATTATGTCGCCCCACGGCGGATTCATCGAACCAGGTACATCCGCCCTCGCCGAAGCCATCGCCGGCAAAACCTTTAACTTCTTCGACTTCCAGGGGCTTCAGACAGTTCGTCCGGAAGAGCTCCACGTGACTTCGACGCGATTCCGACACCCCGTCCTCGACGAGATGCTCTCTCGCTCTCAGCTAGCACTGTCTGTGCACGGCATGGGCGACGTCGACACTTGGACGCTCTGGTTGGGCGGATTAAATGCCACGATGAAAGAGCGAGTTCAAGACAAGCTGACAGCGACAGGCTTCTCGGTCAACCCAACAGCACCGATGTACAAGGGCGAGAATCCGCTCAACGTGGTCAATCTCGTTCCCAACAAAGGGGTCCAGCTCGAGCTTCCCGACGACCTCATAGCAGCTCTGTTTGCAAAGGGAGTCGCCTTTGCGGGGCCCGGCATCAAGCCAAAGACAACCCGACTGTTCAAGCGCTTCGTCGAGGCGGTGAGAACAGCGATCTTTGAGGAGCTCGAAACTCTATGATTGAAACCTGCCAAAGCGTTCATCGAGCCATCGAAACGCGCTCCACATCAGGGGTTCAATCGCAAAGATCAGAATAACGGAAGGATGTTTCCTTCCGTTATTCTTCATCTGATTCTTACTACACTCTTTCGTAGCAAATCGACACTCCGACACTCCCACCGGTATAAATGTTCAGAGATGGTCGTGTTTAGTCAGCGCCCATAAGCTGTTTGCGAGCCTGCTTCGGGCAGCATGTTTCGTCAAGCGCTCAATCAGAAGAGCGCTTGAGCGTCTGCGAATAAAACCGGTTTCGATTCCGATCCAGCGTGCATGCCCAGACACACAACTCACTTAAACAAGCTCATAGCCGTCAAACAGGGGGCTCAGGATTCACAGGTTCACCGACTGCGTTACTTGGCATATAGTTAGGATTGGTGGCAAAGCGAGCAGCTTTTTGAACACAGCGCCAAATCAGATCCATAAAGGCGCCAGTCCCGAGCTGACGATACTTCTCAACTGCTGCAGGCCGACGATGACTGAAGAAAATCGCGAAGCCGTCGCCGAAGCAGCGAAGAGTGCAAACTGGCAGTCTCTGATAGCGCTTTCAGAGCAACACCACATCACACCTTGCCTCTATTTCAATCTCAAGATGTTCCCTGACCTGGTACCGCCGGCAGTATTGTCTAGTCTCTCTACCGTCTATACAGCCAATCTGGGACACACCTTTCAGCTTCGCATAGAATCCGCAAAACTCGAGGCCGCCCTTATCGACGCCCGAATCAAGACCGTGCATTTCAAAGGATTGACACTTGCGGAGCGCTTCTACGGCAACGATAACTATCGAAAGAGCTCAGATGTCGATTTACTCGTCGAGCCCAGTCAAGCAATCCAAACCCAGGAGGTCCTCCTGAAGCACGGCTATAGATATGGCCATGACGAGACCGCCTTCCGAGTCGTCAAGGATCTTCTGAGGTCAACTTATTGCTTTCGTTTTCTCTCGCAAGTATCGCTCCACGGACCAGTCTCGATAGATTTGCACTGGAGAGTATTCGACAATGAATTTATCGAGCTACCGGTGAATGTCATAAATGAAAATACAAGAGAAGAAAATCTGCTCGACTCGAAGCTGACAGTCTTCGCACCGGAGCTCCTTCTGATAATAGTATGCACGCACGGAGTCTGCAGCAGCTGGGTACGCCTCAAATGGATTGTAGACGTAGCACAGATCCTTGCTCAGCCGCTCGATTGGGAAAAGCTGGCGCAACTCACTCGCCGAACTCGATCCGAAAGAATAGTCGCACTGGGCTTGGCCCTTGCTTCATACATACCGGGAGTCTGCATGCCAGCGCCCGCATTGCAACTCATTGAGACGCATCTCGACACAAAAGAGATTGCAACGAATATGTTCAATCAAATGATACTTCGGACGAGCAATACAGAATGGAAGCTAATGGAGCTTTGGAAACTGAAGCTTTCCATGAAGGATTCGCGTTTTGAAAAACTAGCATTGCTGCTTCGGCTAGCTACTGATGCGGAGATTAGCGACTGGTACCGATGCCAACTGCCACAGCAACTGTTCTTCCTTTACAGATTGATTCACCCCTTCTATTTAGCTAAGACCAGTGCACCGCATCTGGTGAGGCGCTTCACGAAAAGATGGGTCGCAAGTCCGGACGAATCCAAGGACAGACGCAATAAACATCCATATTGCCCCCCGAGATAACCGGGTCGCTTACTCAACAGATTTTGAAGACCAAAGTTGCTCGCGACACGACTAACCTGGAACAGCTCCTGGCAGCTCCATGATGACAAAAGCGCTTCAACGCAAGCGTTAGAGCAGGCCCCCTACAGAGTAACTTTGCGATAGCTGCATTGTTTACGTTAATCGGTCTGAGGAATGGTCAATCATCTAGCTGTATAGGATTCTGTCAAACGCGTAGAATAGCCTTGTTGAAAGACAAAAGGGACTGGCAATGGGTTGGACGATAATTCCCCCGGTTTTTCTCTCGAAAACAAGCAGTGACGAAGTGGTCCTGTGGGATCTACGTGACGAGCTCCAGTACACCCTGAGAGGCTCGGCCGGATTTATTTGGCAGCTTCTGATTAACGGACATTCGCGGAATGAAGTTATTGAATCGCTCCAATCCAATGAAGGCGCAGTGCCTTCTGACGCAGTCAATAGTTTCGTAGATCAGTTAATAGAGCTCGATCTGCTCGTGCCCGATACGAACAGCACCCCTAAGCCAGTTGATCAGAGCTTGGACAGACATCTCGGCGCTCCACATCTAGAGCAGATGCCTTTATCCCCCGAAGCGCTCAGCAACGCAGTCCGACAATGTGACTGGGAGCCAGCCGGTAAACATATAGTCTGCCAAAAACTGGGAGATGAGATTGGCGCATTGAATAAACATACAGGCGTTTACTTCAAAATGACCGGCTGCGCGATGACAATCTGGTCCGGAATCGCAAAAGGCTTTGTCACCAGCCAGATAATGACCTCCTTGAATCAATCCTACGAGGGCTCGGAACATACAATAACCGAAGCTACGATTGATGTGGTGAGTCGATTGCTGAAGCTCAACCTTATTCATCCAAGAATCGCAGCCGATCAGTCTCCGCACGGATCTCAAAGCAAACCTCAACGGCGCCATTTAGGAACAATTGAGCCGGGACGAATCCTAATCTACAAGCCGTTCGATTTGCTAGAAGCTGCAAGCCTGATCGCTCGCCACACAAAGCGATCGTCACTAGCTTACGAAGATTGCTTGGGACAGTCTTGTATCGGTGTAGAATTCCGATTCGACCGACTGGACGCATCTGAAAAATTTGAGCTGCTCGGCCTCGAGTTAAACAGCGCCGAAGAGGGAAGGATCGAGCTTTCAGGACCGCAAACAGACCAGCTCTTCATGAGCGATGTTCAATTCGCAACGCAGGAGGCCAGGCACACTATAATCAACTTCGAAGACCTTCCATTTGACAATAGACTCGTGGTTATTCTTTTGATTTTCAAACTTGGTCCCGTTATGTTTAGCCAGCAACAAGGCATAATCGATGCCATTTTCGCGAGCGACTTCGACAAGGCGGCCGATCTGATCGAGCACTCCGGATGGTATCACCAATTTTTCAATAACCGAGAGCCTCTGGATATACTGCACGGCAAGATCAGTTACCGTCTCCCCGATCGACAGAGCGTATACTTCACTGAAAACCTAATTCTCGGCGAAAAGACAGCGCAGAGCGTCGTTAGAGGCAGAGCGACCAGAGGGTAGTGACTGAACTTGGCGAGCATTGAGAACGCACAACTGAGCTCGATCCGGCCATCACGCGACAACGTGTTTCGCGTCGGCACCTGTTTTTTTGACATCACTTCTGACAACGAATCGACATTAGACGACATCGAAAAAGCGTTTCCTTTGGTTCAACGCGATCTAGCTCCTTTAGTCAGAGTGATCGACATCGACAAGACCCAAAGCGAGTTTCCCAGTGCGAGGAACGAACCCCACATATCTAAGGTTCTTCGCGCGCTGAGACACAAGGTTTACCAATATCTCTCCGAACACATTTATGTGCATGGGGTGTTGCTCGCCGATTCACACGGAAGAAAACTCCTAATCGTAGGACAATCCGGCGCGGGGAAGACGACTCTTTCTCTCGCCCTCGCGGAACTGAGCAACTGGAAAATAATCGCGGAAGACGTAGTCTTCATCGATCAATACGACAAAAGCTTGATCGATTGCCGACTCCCCCTGTCGGTACGCGCCTCCAGCAGACCGCTTCTCAGCGAGATCGGTATCAAACTCCAAGAAGACCTATTTCCTGGTTGGGTTTTGAACCTAGACTGGTTCTCCGTCCAACGATTTACCGCCCCGTTCGACTATGTGGTAATTCTCGAACCACCAAAGTCGGACGCGCTCCGAATAACAGAACTACAGCCAGTTAGCATCATTACAAAAATTCTGCATCACACAAATGCCCTCTACATCGAGCATGGAACGAACATCTTGAACTCCACCTGGACACAGGCTTCCTGTCGCCTACTGGAGGGTGGTTTACTCAGAGAACGATTTCAGGCGGTGCGCACTCTAATCGATGGCGTTCCTAAGTAATCGACGTCACTAAGTGCCGCCCATCTGCAGGGCGACCACACCCGCACTCTACCACCATCGCTCACAGGCACGACCGTTAACTGTAAAAGGTCACTGCTAGACGTGGCGACTCGCCACCTGGAGCAGTTTCACAGAACATTCAATACCGCATCTGACCTAAAGCCGCCTCAAAAGTTGCGCAAGCGAACATGAACTGTCAACTCACTTCTTCGCCCGTCGCCGCTGCAATTGCTTTATGCTCGAGCAGGTTGACGCTGGTAAGCGCGACGGCAATGGTGCCCGCAAGGGAAGCTCGCTTGATCAATCAGTTGCAAAACTCGCGTCTCGACATTCCTGGAATGCAAGAAGAAACATCCTCACCCGATCTATCATCAGATTTTTCGCCATGCTCGGTTCATCGAACCAATTCCTCAGCTCATTCCAGTGCCGCTTGCAATTGCCTTGTGGTCATGAAAATTGACGCTGGTAAGCGCGACAGCAATGGTGCCCGCAACGGCGGCTCGCTTGATCAATCGGTTGCAAAATTCGCGTCTCGACATTCCTGGAATGCAGGAAGAAACATCCTCACTCGATTTATCATCAGATTTTTCGCCATGCTCGGTCATAGTAAACAAATTCCTCAGCTTGCTTCGGTTAATATGCAATAGCCTTTTGAGCGTGACAGTTGACGATGGTCAGCGCGACGACAAGTCTACCTGCAACAGCGACTCGCTTGATCAACCGACTACAAAATTCGCGACTCGACATTCCAGGAACATACGTCTGCACCTCCGGTTGGGCAGTTGTACCTCATTCAAGACATCGCTACTAGTCATATGCTCAGTTCCGACCGTCGCCCCATATGCAATTATATCAAAACCGAAAAACAGACCGTAAGCGACTTAGTTTGCCGTTCGTTTGAAAAGCAGCTTGTTCACTGGATCTACATCGTAATTTAATCGACAATTCAGCATTCCGCTGACAAACCCTCCTGTCCGCACGACTGGCCAGATTAGGCCAATCG
>CAYQKX010000107.1:0-16795 GCA_964418155.1 uncultured Candidatus Obscuribacterales bacterium
CGTCCGGCTTGCCCCTAGCTCGGGTTCTCGTATTGCAAGGTGCCATATCGGAGTTCGTCGCTTATGCAGCGCTCACCGCTCAGATGTTGTTGCGGGATAAAAAGATTGCAAGGGATCAGGCGGTCGGTGCCTTGAGATTGACCTCGATGCATGGAGACACTATCGAGGACTACCTCGAGTTCGGCGGCTTACGGAAAATTCGTCCTGACCATATTTTGAGACTCGGGGAAATGTTTGTTTTATCCGAGCTCGTATCCGAGCTTGATCTTCTCTCGGCTGTCGAACGCGGCCTCGTAGAAGCTCAACCGATAGGTCACATTCTGGTCAGCCACAATCTGATCAAGGAAGAAGCGATTGAAGCGGCTTTGCGCTTACAAGATCTAATCCGCGAACACAAAATAGATCCGCTTCAAGCTGTCGATGTTCTAAAAGAGTATGCCGCTCAAGACAAGCTCTCTCTCGAGGAGATAATCCTCCGGGTAGCAAGTAAAAAGGTTCTTCCTCCCCCAACTGCAGGATTGCAGGCCGATGATGCAAAACTGCTGGAGACGATCCACGGCTTAGGTTTTGTCTCAGAGCTTGAACTGGCCAACATCTGCAAGGAGGTCAATAAAGGCGGAATCTCGGTGATGGATTATCTAACCAGCGAGACGAGATTTCTTCTCACTGAGGCAAAGTTGAAGACGTCCATGCGATGCCGTGAGCTGGTCGACAGAGGTGCGCTCACGCTAGAGCAGGCAATATTTGCGGTGCACATTTGGGTTTGGAGTGGTGGCGACTTCGACAATGTGATCAAGGACATTGGTTGGCTGCCTGAAACTGAAAAATCGAGGCAATAGACTTTTGGGTTCCCGCTGTCGCGGTTGATCAACCGTTGCTTTCAAGTTTGCGAATCAACTCTTTTGCGGAGGCACTGTCTGTATCGTCCGGAGATGCCTCAATAAAGGATTTTAGCTCTTTCAATGCCTCGGCATTCTTTCCTGCCTTGATCAAAACGAGCGCTAAATTGTAGTGAGCTGAGTTAAGTGATGGTTCCAAATGCAGTGCCTGCGTATACTCATCGATGCATTCCTGGGAATGATCGCCGGTTAATTGTGAGGCGATAAGAGCGCGATTGAAGTGACATTCTGAATCTTCAGGAAACTGCTTCACCCATTTCTTTGAAGACTCGTCGGCCTGTGGCAATTTTTCCGTTGCGATCAGCATTCGAAGAATTGCTCCCATGGCTGATTTTCGCAAGCTCCGCTCGGGCTTCAGATCGAGCGCTCTTTCGTATTGCAAAATCGAACCTGCTGCATCTCTGTTCGAGTCCAGATAGCGTGCCAGCGCGATGTGGGTTCTTGCATCGTTGGGCGCTAGTTGGGTTGCTTTTCGTCCTTGTTTTATCGCCTCATCCAAATCGCCAGCTTTTTCACTGGCATGAGCCAGTTTCAGCACGATGTCCGGATTGCCCGGACTGAGCACGGCCAATCGAGCAAGCGAGGTGCGCGCTTCTTTGTATTCTTTGTTGGCTAGGAGTACGTCCGCCAAAAGCAGGAGAGATTGCCATTCTCCAGGTGCTTCCGATTTCAATTCTCTGCCGATTTTGAGAGACTCTGCCTCTTCTCCCGTTTCCATGAGAGCGCGTCCATACGCGACCCGGGCGGGAAGCAGAGTCGGATCGAGTGCCAGTGCTTTCTTCGCATCGTCGATCGCGAGCTTCGGTTGACCGATTGCGAGCGACAGAAACGCTCTGTTTGTAAATGCGCCAGCATAATTCTCATATTCGCGGATCGCCCGATCGAAATACGGTGCCGCCGCCGAATACTGTCCGCGAGCCGCTAACATTGCGCCTAAATTGTTGTTGAATCTCGCATACAATGGCGCGATTTTTACAGCATCGGCAAACTCTTTTTCGGCACCAGGAAGATTGTTCAACGCAATTTGATCGAATCCTATTACTCCTTGCCAATCAGCCTTATCGAAGTTTTTCTCCTGAGGACTGGTGCCAGGGTAGGGCAGCGTCAGTCCTAATTCGTCGACCACCAGCAAGGAGCGATTCCTTTCCGTGATCGGATTCAGCAATTCAGTCGTTTTGTCGGCAGTCTCTTGTACGGTCGCTTTGGTGCCGTTGTTCCCAAACATCGATCCAACGACAGGCAGTCCCCGCATCACTGGAATGCCTGTCTTGTCGCCGCTCTTTTTCTTTGGTACGGGAGCAGGTTGACTTTTGGCATCCTGTTTTTTCAAGGAAAACCAACCGAGACTAACCATATATGGTAGCGGTTGTTCTGAGAGATATAAGTAGATGTGCGCTTTGCGCTCGCCCTTGAAAGCCTCTTCTCCGATGCGAATGCGATGATCCTTTTCCATGCGAGCTCTAACTGCTAGCGTTATTGCAGTCAACGATCGTAAATCTTCAGGCTTGGTGGCAAAAGCAGTTGTCTCGCCAGGTGAATTAGACGGCGCTGGTGTCGCGGTCTGCGCGCTGGTAGGCTGACAGAATGCAAAGGCAGTTAAACAGGAAATTATCAAAAATTGGCGGCTCGCGCCTTTCAGATTTCGGCCTCGAGTCTTTCCAGAATGATCGAAAATGTCGCGGCGCTGCTCGGTCATGGTGGATAGAGAATCTTTCCTCGGTAAAATCCAATTATGCATTCACTCTACTCTTCTCAGCTGAAGACCACTAAAATTGCTAAGGTGTTCCCGCGACAATGGTCGAGAAGGATAGCATCCTTCAAGGATAGTTTATATAAATAGGTACGATCCGATCGATCGTTCGTGCACGAGAGACGCATTGTCTTTGCGGATCGGGGATTTAGGCGATGTCAAGTCCGATTTCATTTCAAACTGAAGCCCTGTGCTCCTGGTCTGGCGCCAGGGCTGGTCGCCTGATTACTCCTCATGGCGTAATCGAGACGCCTGTATTCATGCCGGTCGGTACGCACGCCGCTTTGAAAGCGATGACTTTCGACGATGTAAGAGGTTGCGGTGCCGAGATCATTCTTTCAAATGCATATCATCTATATCTAAGACCGGGACATGAGCTTGTTAAGATTGCCGGCGGCCTTCATCAGTTCATGTCCTGGGATAAGCCTATTCTTACCGACTCTGGCGGCTTCCAGGTCTTCAGTTTGGATCATTTGCGCCGCATTACCGATGATGGCGTATATTTTAAAGATCACAAGGATGGACGGGAGCACTTCATCGGTCCGGGCAAATCGATGGAAGTTCAAAACGCTCTTGGTGCCGACATCATCATGGCTTTTGATGAGTGCGTGAAGAATCCTGCTACTTTTGAAGAAGCGAGAGCAGCGATGATTCGAACACACGATTGGTTGGATATTTGCGTGGAAAGCCACGCCCGGAAAGCCGATCAAGCGCTGTTTGGAATTATTCAGGGCAGCATGTATGAGGATTTGCGCCGGGAATCGGTGGATGTTGTAACGTCTCATGATCTGCCAGGCTTCGCTATAGGAGGCGTAGCAGTTGGTGAGAATCGCGCGGAAATCGAGCGCATCGTAATGTTTACAGCACCTTTGATGCCGGTGGCAAAACCAAGGTATCTGATGGGAGTGGGAACACCTTGGGATATTTTGTATGCCATCAGATGTGGTATCGATATGTTCGACTGCGTATCACCGACACGCTTGGCGAGACATGGAGCTGTTTTTACCTCGAAGGGTCGCATCTCTTTGCGAACGTCTGCACACAGCAAGGATTTTTCTCCGATTGATGACGCGTGTGATTGCTACACATGTAAGCGTCATACGCGTGCCTATCTACATCACCTGGTCCGATTGAAAGAGATGTCTGGCGCAACTTTGTTGTCAATACATAATGTTCGGTATCTGATTCGGGAGGCAAAAGCGGCTCGCGATGCTATTCTCGCTGGAAATTTTCGCGAACACTTCGAGCGGCTGGCGCCGCTTCTGTCGACGCCTGAGAGTGTGAGTGTCTCGTCAAATTAGGATGAGCTAGTCCTTTGCGCGATACAAAAGCGGTTTCCCAACTGGAGCAATCACAGTATTCTTCAACTCGTGAATTGTGCATTCGAACATGCTCTATGCCGGCGAGACGTCGGCGGTCCCGGTGAGCAGTCACACTTCGTGGACGCAATTTAATTGTGACAACGTCAATTGCTCATTCGAACAGGCGTGGAATCAAGTCGCAGTAGTCAAGTTGCTGTTGGCAAGTCAATCAAGTCGTTGTGATCAAGCCGTTAGTTGCTGGCTTCGATTTCGTCTTCGTCTTTGACTTCAAGCAAAATTGGCTCTTCTTCGCGATTTTGCGTGATCAATTTTGACGAGCCGTCTTTACCCATGTTGCCTTTGAGCGCCAGTAGCTCCATCTCGATGTCTGCTTGACCTTCGAAATTCTTGAATTTCTTCTCGAGCGAGTCGCTGCCTAGTTCTGCCAGAGCGGCTGCTCTGGCTTCTTTCTCTGCGACTTTTGTCTCCATTCGTTCTATCACTGACAGAGCGCCAGAAGCGGTCGACTTCGAAAGGATCTCATTGGCTTTGGATGTTGCCTGAGCGGCTTTGTCACGGGCGATGAGCACTTGCTTCTTGGTGTACGCTTTTTGAACTTCATTCTCGAGCTCAGTGAGGCGCTGCCGGAGATTGCTCGTCGCCTCTTTTTGAGATTTCAATTGCACTTCAAGATCTTGCGCGGCCTGTGCGTACTGCGTCTTGCGCTGCAAAGCCTGGCGTGCGAGATCGTCGTTGTTCTGCTGTACTGCCATGGCTGCCCGATTTTGCCATGTGGCAGCCTGGTCTTTGTTCTTCTGGAGTTGTTGTTCGAGCTGCTTTTCAGTCGCTATCGCCTGAGCTACGGCTTGTCTGACCTGTATCAGGTTGGACTGTAGCTCCTGATAAGTCTGTTCAAGCATCATCTGGGGGTCTTCGACCTTCCCCAGTAAGGCATTCACCATTGCCTTGAAAACCATCGCGATGCGGTCGAACATTCTTGAAAAACTCCTTTTAGACCCGCTGTGCAAGTCTTAATTACTCACGTTTAGATAATTAAGTGTAGCAAATACACTTCTGTTATTCCCAAACTTTAAGTGCTCAACCGTCCAAGCAGTACCTACAGGTAACGGTACATTAATTTCGGAGATGCGCTATTTAGTGTCTGAGAATCATGGCGGCAGCCTTCCTTTGAGCAAATCAAGTGGGACAGGGAATAAACTAGTAAGTAGAGTTCGCCTGGCATCTGGCGCAAGTTTCCAAGAAATTTGAGTAACAGGTTAAAAGAAGATGAAAGAGACTCCCACAAAAGACCAGGTGAATAGCGAGGGTCCATCGGCATGGGGAATGGCTTACCAGTGGGGCACGGCGCTCGTTGCCTACACCTGCATACTCGGATTTGCCGGTTACTTCATAGGTGATCGCTTAGGCGGGCAAGTCTGGTCGATAATCTTGCTGATGCTAGGTTTATTTACAGGCTTTTCTGCAGCTATTTATCAGATATTCAAAACATCTCAGAAGATTGACAAGGCGATTCCAAACCGGGGAGAACCGCTACCTGACGACCCTGTCGATGAAGCAAAGAGCAATTGGGTTTGAATTCTTTTATGTTGATGCTCAATTGATGCCGCGCTCCTGCGCATCTTATTAATGTAGGTTTCGTTCACTCCATTACGTAAACCGCTGTAAACCGACAAGAACAGCGTCCCGATCGCTTGCCAGGACGTCTGTTATCATTTTCAGCTGTATTTCTCATCAGGGGAACTCGCTTTAGAACCCTGATTCAGGTGGCGTCAGAGATAGACACATGTTAGACAAGCATTTAATCGCTTCACAGTTTGATTCGCTCAAGGGTATTTCCGAGATTCAGCTCCCCATGTTGGGCAGTCTGGGTCAGGTTCACGTCGATACTCTCACGAGCACCTGGTTGTGCATGGGAGCCATCCTGGCTAGTGCTCTCGTCCTCAAACCTAGCCTCGTTGCCGAAGGACCTGGTGGTCCAGGACAGGCGATTGCAGAAGGTGTATACAAATTTCTTGCTGATCTATGTCGCAATCAAATCGGTGAGAACTACAAACCTTTTTTACCGCTTATTACGGCGATATTTATTTTTGTATTAACAGGCAATCTCTTCGGAATCGGCCCTTGGCCTGCCCTCTCGCATCTGGGTGTATTCCCGTCGTTGCCCAATGGCAAAGAGTTTGAGGTCGCTTCACCGACTACAGACATCAATGTCACCCTGGGCCTCGCGCTTATCGCACTTGTCGTATACGTCTGGGCAGGTGTCCAGCGGCATGGCATGCACTACATCGGGATGTACTTCAAGCCCCTTGGCGTGATCGAGTGGATGGACTTGATTATTCGTCCAGCCACACTGGCACTGCGTTTGTTGCTGGTGATCACGGCTGACGAACTGACCAGAATGGTTGCATTGTTGCTCTTGCCCTGGATCGTTGCGCCTGTTCCAGTCATGGCTTTCGAAGTGTTCATCGCGGTTTTGCAGGCATTTGTTTTTGCTCTGTTGACTTCGATTTACATTGGCTTGGCAGTAGCCGACCATCACTAACGTACTTGTTATAATTGGGGCGTTCTTTGGAGCGGACCGGCTTGAATTCTCGGATTCAGAGAATCTTGCTTAGCACCGCTTCATGTGGCAGCACATGCTAATTGCGATTAGCAATAGTCGAGGGAGATAGAAGTGGACCACCAATTAATTGCCCAAGCAGGCACAGCGATAGATCCAGATACGTTGGTCAAAGCAATGTCGAGAATCGGCGCAGGGATTGCCGCTGTCGGCGTATTCGGTCCTGGGATCGGAATCGGGATTGCTGCTTCCAAAGCTTTGGAAGGAATGGCTCGTCAGCCAGAGATGACTCAAAAGCTCGTAGCTAACGGACTGTTGTTCGCGGCTCTTATGGAAGCGCTAGGACTGTTCGCGTTCGTCGTTGCAGTTCTTCTGTACCTTTTCCCAACCGGTTTCTAAAAACCAGCTTAGACCTGCATGAGTGATGAATATAGATTGCTCATGCAGGAGTTTTGAGGAATATCGCAAGCGACAGGCTGGCGGCTAAGACACTGACGGAAACCAACATTCAACAATGCTTTTTCCCAACGCAACATTACTGTTTTTCATTTTAAGCTTCGTCTTCTTCATCTATCTGCTCAACGAGTGGTTTTTGAAACCGGTCGGTGAGGTGATCGAGAAGCGTGAAAGATTGATTGCCGACAACTTAGAGGGCGGAAAATACCTCCGAGAAGAAGCGGTTGTGCTTGTGGAGGACCATGAAAAGCGGCTGGTCAAGATACGCGAAGAAGCCCAGGCTGTAATCAGCTCGGCTGTCGCAGCGGCTCAGGCGGAAAGGAACAAGCAACTTTCCACACTCAAAGAGCAAGGGCGTAAGCGCCTGGAGCTTTCGAGAAGCGCTTTGTCAGAAGAAAAATCAGTTCTTCTCGGAAATCTCGTCACCGAGGAAGCTCAGCTTGTCAAAGGCATTGTAGTGAGACTGCTGGGCGAGGGCGCGGCAGTCGAAATCGATCCTGCGTCCGTGAAGCACGCACTGGAGGAAGCTATCTGATGTTTTTCTTCTTTGCAGAAGCGCATCATCACCCTGGACTCGTCGATGTAATTTTCGACTTCAAAAGTAATGTCATCAACTGGCTCTTCCTTGTCGGTTTTCTGTTTTACGCATGGAGCAAAATGGTGCCTCCGATGCTCGAAAAACGAGCAAAATCAATAGAGGACACAATCGCATCGGCGAAGAAAACTCGAGCCGAGTCTGAAGCTTTCCTCAAAGAACAGAAGAGCAAGCTTGAGAATGCGCAAAAAGAAGCCGACAAAATTGTTGATGAAGCCAAAGCGGTTGCACAACAATTGAAAACCGAGATCGAATCACAGACAAAACGTGAAGTCGCGGATCTCGAGAAAAAATTGGAAGCAGCGATAGATAACGAGCGTCAAATGATTGTCACCGAGGTGCGCTCGGCAGCGGCAAAAGCGGCAGTTCAACTATCACGCGCTTACCTTGAGAAAAATGTAACTGAAGCAGACAACAAACGTCTGCTCACGCAGTTTATGCAGCAGCTCGACAGCTTGAGCGGTCCCGAAGGCACAACGTTTTCGCCTGGTACCGTAATTGGTGTGTCGGGCCGATCGGAAAAATAGGCGGAGGCACTGGGATCGATGAAAGGCGAGTTGGCAGCAGTTGCATCACAGTACGCAGAGGCTGTACTAGAGCTGGCTGAACAAGCCGATAAGAGCGGGCAGGTGGCAGAACAAATCATGTCTGACCTGAAGGGCATCAACCAGTCGTTTGCCGCTACTCCCGAGATTCAGATTGTCCTCAGCCATCCAGGTGTTGCGCCTGAGGAAAAAACAACGCTTTTATTGAAAGTGTTCGAAGGCAAAGTCGGCGACATAACATATAGATTGCTCAGACTGCTGGCAGACCGCCGTCGCCTTGAACTTCTCAAGGAGATTGAAAACAAGTATGCAGCTCTTCTCAGGGTACGCAACAACATTGTCAGTGCTCGCCTTTCCTCATCGAAAGAGCTTACGCAATCTGAAGTAGCCGATATCAAGGCTCGCTTGACCGAACATCTCGGTAAAAAATTGGAGCTCGATGTCGAAGTGGACAAAACCCTCCTGGGTGGTGTCGTTCTTCGACTGGGAGACCAGATAATTGACGGCAGCCTAAAAGGCAAACTCGCCGCGATTGAAAAACAGCTTTTAGCAGTTTAGATACTGATTCGATTGATTGAACACACAGGACATTCGGTAAACATAGAGGTTAGAGGACAAAACAATGGCAATCAGACCGGACGAAATCACCTCGGTTTTGAAGGCACAACTTGAGCAATATAAAGCGCAGCTCGATGTGAGAAACGTAGGCAGCGTGCTCCAAGTCGGCGACGGTATCGCCCGTGTCTATGGTATGGAACAAGCAATGTCCATGGAACTCGTCGAATTTTCCGATGAAGAAAAAACGATGGGAATGGTGCTCAACCTCGAAGAAGACAACGTCGGTGTTGTAATTCTCGGTGAAGGCCGCAAAATTTATGAAGGTATGGAAGTGAAGACCACTGGTCGTATCGCTTCGGTACCGGTCGGTGAAGCGGTTCTCGGACGCGTGCTCAACCCACTGGGTCAGCCGCTTGACGGCAAAGGACCGGTTGCTTCCGACACGTTCTCCCCGATGGAAATCATCGCTCCTGGTATCGTCAAAAGAAAATCGGTTCACGAACCATTGATGACCGGACTGACCGCTATCGACGCGATGATCCCGATTGGTCGCGGTCAGCGCGAACTTATCATCGGCGACCGACAGACCGGTAAGACCGCCATCGCTATTGATACCATTATCAACCAAAAGAATCAGCCAAACAGACCGATCTGCATATATGTCGCGATCGGTCAGAAGTCCAGCAACGTCGGTCGTATCCAGAAGATCCTCGAAGAAAAGGGTGCCATGGAATACACCGTTATCATCAACGCTGCTGCGACCGATGCGCCGGCTCTCCAGTTCCTCGCTCCTTATGCGGCATGCGCTATCGGCGAATACTTCATGGAGAAGGGCGGACACGCAGTCTGCATCTTCGATGACCTTTCGAAACATGCTCAAGCCTATCGCGCAATGAGTTTGTTGCTCAGAAGACCGCCAGGTCGTGAAGCTTTCCCAGGCGACGTATTCTATTTGCATAGCCGCTTGCTCGAAAGATCCGCCAAGCTTTCCGATGCGCTCGGCGCCGGAAGCATGACCGCTCTGCCTATCGTAGAGACACAGGCGGGCGACGTTTCTGCTTACATTCCAACCAACGTTATCTCGATCACCGACGGACAGATCTTCCTTGAAACAGACTTGTTCTACGCTGGTATTCGTCCTGCTATCAACGCCGGTATCTCGGTAAGCCGGGTCGGTGGCGCCGCGCAGACGAAAGCAATGAAATCGGTCGCTGGAAAGTTGAGACTCGACCTTGCTCAGTTCAGAGAATTGGAAGCTTTTGCGCAGTTCGCCTCCGACCTGGACAAAGCGACACAAGATCAAATCCGCCGCGGTCAAAAGCTGATGGAAGTTTTGAAGCAACCTCAATTCCAGCCGCTAACATTGTCCGAGCAGGTCTCCATCATCTTCGCTGCTAACAGCGGAGTTCTCGATGATGTCGACAACAAATCGATCCAACGCTTTAAAGAAGAGTGGTTCAAGTATCTTGCCGCTCAGGCCAAAGATGTTGCTACCAAGCTCTTGACCGGCGACAAGATCAGCGATGAGCTGGAAAAAGATCTGAAAGAGCACCTCGTTAAGTTCAAACAAAACTTCTTCCAGAAGTAATGCTCGATCGAGCTGATTTTTAAGAGGCACCAAATACAATGGCAAACCTGAAGGTAATTAGGCAGCGAATCAAGAGCGTCCAATCGACGCAGAAGATTACTCGCGCTATGCAAATGGTGGCAGCCGCTCGAGTGCGAAAAGCTCAAAACAGAACGCTTGCTGCCAGACCTTTCACCCAAAAAATAGTGGAAGTTCTTCAGCAGGTGGTATTCGAAGCGAATGCCATCGATTTACAAGAGCTGCCTCTTCTGACCAGGCGCCCCGAGAGCAAGCGGGTTGCTGTCATCGTCCTCACTTCCGATCGTGGACTGTGCGGATCCTATAACACAAACGTATTGAAAGCCGCAGCTCGACGTATTCAAGAGCTGCGTGACGAAGGTAAAGAGGTCGGCTTGATAACCGTTGGTTTGAAAGCGGCCGGCTTCTTCAAACGAGTCAAGATTGAGAAGATCAAGTCTTATACAAACCTTCCCGCCATCCCGACCTACGAGACGGCCAAGCTCATCGCTGAGTTTGCTTGCAATCTCTATATTCACGGCAAACCGCTCGAAGGCGAAGGTAACTTCGATGAGAAAGCGCGCGTCGATGCTGTCGAGATCATCGGTACAAGTTTTATAAGTATGAGCAAGCAGGTTGTTCGCAAGTTCAATTTCCTGCCTGTCGATCTTCCAAGCGGTGTGGACCACTATCCACTGAGCGCTGAGACAATCTTCGAACCAAGCTTGTTGGAGCTTATGGAGACCGAGCTTTTGCCTAAGTACGTGGACAATGTTTTGTATCAGTCTTTGTTGGAAGCTTCTGCTTCAGAACTGGCTTCCAGAATGGCTGCGATGAGCAATGCGACTACTAACGCCAAAGACTTGATCCAGTCTCTAACTCTCGTATACAACAAGGCTCGTCAGGCTGATATCACTCAGCAACTTCTTGAAGTTGTTGGAGGCGCGGAAGCTCTCAAAAACTAATTTCGCTCCGCAGTGCTGGTGTTTAAACACCAACGTAGTCGAGACGCTGGCGCTCCCGTAAGCTGGATTTAAAACTCCGACGACACTGGATATGGTGACTTAGTAATTGTGCATCTTGGATTTCACCCAGGATGGATTTTATTTTTCGAACCTGAATATTTAGAATTTCGACATATTGAAATTTTGCGATGTCGAAGATCCTGTTGCGACAGGGATCTTAACAAGCTAAGTTTTGGATCTTCGGGGCTACCTAATCTCGACCCGAGTGAATGAAACTAAAACCATTTCGAACGCGCTTTTCTATTTCGAGGTTGATTTGCTGAAAAGATTTTTGAAACCCTTCTTCATGTAAATTTCAAAATAGCTGTTGATTTGAAGAACTCATCTATAGGCAGTCAGCAAACAAAATCCGATTTCACTCACCTCGACTTAAACAGTGCTCATCACACATTCATCTAGGTTGGAATGAATCGCTCACTAGCCTTTCGAGATACTCACCGTTACTCAAGATATTAAGACGATTCCACCATTGATTTGTAATCAACTTCGAGAAAAGCGTCTGTTTAATTGAAATCGATCACCAGTTCGTCACAACTTTAGCCCTGGTTTTAACCAGTTCAGCATAGAATTGGAAGTAGACGTGGAGAGACCCATTTGAACTTTTTTCGCGATCGTGTAATTCAATCATCCAGGTGTCTATCGATTTTCCTGGTGATTGTTTGTTCAACCATATCTTCTGGGTGTTCGAATACGCATCATGCACTAGTCTCGCACGCGGCAAGCGCATTTGATGGAAAATATCCGAGCGCCAAGCCCGGAAAAATGGTTGTATCTCTTTCAGGACAACCTGTAGCGTTGTCTCATATCGTCTTGAATCGAGCAGAAAATCGAGCGCTCGACGTGACCATCGAGGCGACCGCGCAATTGCAGGCCAATGCATCTCAGTTGACAAAAGTCAGGGCACCTGTCAGTGGCAAAATTACCGAAGTGAAGGCTTGTCTCGGTGAGTCCGTCAAGAAAGGGCAGGTGATTGCATCTATTCAGAGCCAGGAGATAGGCGCACTGGTGACGGACTTATTCAAAACCGAGACTGAGATTGATTCACAACTTTCAAGCGATCTGATGCAGACTGATTTCGAGCTGAAAGAAGCCAATGCCGAATTAGCCCTTTGTAAGAAGCAGTTCGAGCGAGCTCGCCTGCTTCTAGATGAAAAAATCGGCTCGCAGGCTGCTATGGAGACAGCGCAAACAGAGCTCGAGAAGCACGATCTAACTATATCTGCGCTCGAATCCAAGTGCACCAAACTTAGAAAAATCGCCGAAGACAGAAAGAAAATGGCCCGCATTTCTTTGCAGCAGCGTCTGGCGGTTTTAGGTATGCAACAGAACACGATCAAAAAAATTATGAGCGATCGAAGCATCGTCAACAGTATCCCGATTGAGACTCCGCAGGGTGGCATCGTCCTCGAGCGCAATGTCAATGTCGGCGAATTGGTTGATCCATCCACCGCTTTGTTCGTCGTTGATGACATCGATAATCTATGGCTCGTAGCCGACATCTTCGAACAAGATGTCGAGCACGTGAGAGCCGGACAAAGTGTAGAGTTCAAAGTCGATTGCTTTCCGAGTTGTACATATAAGGGTAAGCTCGATTACGTCGCCGGCACGATCAATCCGGAGACGCGGACTCTGGCTGTTCGTGCAGTAGTAGCCAACCCCGGTCTCAGGCTCAAGCCGAAAATGTTCGCGAGGATGAGAATCTTTTGTGATAGACATAATGTTCTCGCGGTTCCCAAAGAAGCGATTCAGGATGCAGGTTCGCACAAAGTTGCCTACGTCCCGGTCGCCCCTGGCAAATTCGAGGAGCGACGCGTAAAGGTCGGAGAAGAAAACGGCAAGTGGATGGAAGTTCTGGACGGGCTCAAGCCGGGTGAACAGGTCGTCGAGACAGGCTCGTTTGCATTACGGTCTCAAGCTTTGAAGCAAGAACGATAAAGAGCAATTGCCACTGGAGCCCCAAAATATGCTTATTGGCGAGAACAAACCGGACAAATTGTACTCGTTCACTAATGCTCTAATCAAAAAACGATTTTTCGTCTTATGTGCGCTATTCACCGTCCTGCTCACTGGCTTTTTTGCATATAAGAATCTGCCGTTGGAAGCGTATCCTGACGTCGCCAACATGCAAGTTCGCGTCATCACTCAGGTCCCGGGCAAAGCGCCGGAGGAAGTAGAGCGCCTCGTTACGATTCCCTTGGAAAAGGAGTTGAACGGCATCCCCCAGAGCAAGCCGCCCCGCTCCATCTCGATCTATGGATTGTCTGTCATTACAATTGTGTTTGACGATGAGGTCGAGCCTTACACTGCCAGACAACAAGTATTGGAGCGTATTACAGGAGCCGACATACCGGATAATATAGAACCTCGACTCGACCCAAATGCGAGTGCTGTTGGAGAAGTCTTTCGTTATACGTTACAAGGAAAAGATTGGTCGAGCCGAGATCGAAAGGAGGTCCAGGACTGGCTTCTTAACAGGCTCTTCAAATCGGTGGATGGAATTGTCGATTCGACTGGTTTTGGCGGACCGACAAAAATTTATCTGGTGGAAATGGATCCAGGGCGGTTGCGAAGCTTCGGCTTGGGTCAGAATGAGGTGACTCAGGCGATCGCTAGAGCCAACGATTCGACGGGTGGAAGTTATATCATTCACAACGACCAGCGTTATATGGTTCGTGGTCTGGGGTTGCTCAAGTCGGAGATCGACCTTGGTAACGTCGTAATCACGAATAGTGCCGAAGGTGTGCCTGTCCGCGTCAAAGACGTAGCCGACGTGATGATATCGGATGCGGTGCGCAAAGGCCAGGTCGGCCTCAACGAAGATGATGATGCGGTTGAAGGCATCTTGATGATGCGCAGAGGTGACAATCCCTCACGCGTGATCGGCAATCTGAAAGAGGTGTGGAACGACATTCAATCGCAGCTGCCCAAGGGCATGCACATGGTCATATTGCAAGATCGCACGGCGCTGGTCAACAGGACCATGGAGACGATCAGTCACAACGTCGGTGAAGGCATTATTCTGGTGGTCGGCATTTTGATGCTGTTCCTCTTCCAGATTCGAAGTGCCCTTATTTGTGCCATCGTCATTCCAGCTGCATTACTTGGTGCCAGTATCGTGCTGAAAGTCTTCAACATTCCGGCCAATCTTTTGTCGCTTGGAGCAATTGACTTTGGCATCATCGTCGATGGTGCCGTTGTCATGATTGAAAACATTAGTCGACGTTTGGGCTCGATGACTTCGGCGTCGGTAGCGGATGTAAGAGTCGCCGTTTGCTCCGCTGCAGCAGAGGTCTCCAAGCCTATAGTCTTCGGCACTGCAATCATCGCGATGACATTCCTTCCCATCCTCAGCTTCGAGCATGTAGAAGGTCGGTTGTTCAAACCGCTTGCCATAATGATGAACCTAACTCTCTTGATGGCTTCAATATGCACTCTGGTTGCACTTCCTGTAATTTGCTTTTTGGTCTACAAGAGCAAACCGCCCTCTTCATACGTCAGTCCTATTGTGAGATTTCTCGAGCATGTCTATGGATCGATTGTTCCAAAGCTGCAGAGATACTCCAAAGCAGTAATAGCGGGCACTTTGGTATTTGTCGTCGGATGTTTGAGTCTTACACCACTGTTGGGCGCAGAGTTCATACCTGAGTTGGAAGAAGGAAATATCTGGCTTACTGTCTATATCTTGCCTCCCAGCGTCACGCTGGAAAAAGCTGTCGAGATTGCCCGCGAGATTCGCATCGTTATGTTGTCTTATCCAGAGACCAAGACAGCGCTCACCCAGGTTGGATCCCCAGACGACGGAACCGATCCCAATCCATACAATATGATCGAAGTGCTCGTCAATTTGCACCCGCAAGACGAGTGGCGACCTGAATTCTCGACCAAAGATAAGCTCGTCGAATCAATGGAGAAGCGGCTTGATGAGCGCATACCTGGTTTGGTCCTCAACTTTTCGCAGTGTATAAAGGACAGTATGGAAGAAGCGATGTCCGGAGTGAAGAACGGCGAATACTCCATCAAGATTTTCGGTCCGGATATCTACCAATTGGAAAAACTGGGCGATCGGATCGCCGATGTGATCCGCACCGTACCTGGTATCGTCGACGTGGCTCATGACAGTCTGATCGGGCAACCCCAATTGACAATCGAAATCGACCGCGAGAAGGCCGCTCGGCACGGGATATCCACCTCCGACATCCTGGATATAGTGGAAACCTCCATTGGAGGCAAGGCTGTCACTCGAGTCATACAGGGCGAGAGGCGCTTCGATGTCGTCGTTCGCCTGAAGGAGCTTTATCGCGGTGACTACACGCATCTGGGAGAGCTGCTGGTGAAGTCTCCAAGCGGTCTGAAAATACCGCTACGGCAGTTGGCCAGGCTTGAGCAAATGGAAGGCGCCAATTCGATATTGAGAGAAAACAACAAGCGCCGCATAGCTGTCTACTCCAATATTCGTGGTCGCGATCTCGGCTCTGCCGTGTTGGAAGCACAAGAAAAGGTTCAGGCGCAGGTGAAGCTTCCACCTGGTTACAGCCTTACTCATGCAGGCGAGTTCACTCGTGCAGAGGCTGCTGGGAAGACACTTCTCTTGATTGTCCCCGTCACATTGGTCTTGATTTTTCTTTTATTGTATCTGGCCTTCGACTCAGCATCGCTGTCGCTACTTGCAATGAGTTCCGTGCCGATAGCCGCTGCTGTAGCGGTTCTTATCCTCTTCCTTACCGGTACGCACCTGAGTATTTCCAGCGGTGTTGGTCTCATTGCATTGTTTGGTTTATCCATTCAAAACGCGGTAATCATCGTATCTCGAATGAAATATCTGATGGTTCGAGAGGGCTGTCCTGCGGAAGAAAGTATTCGGCGCGGTGCCATCGATAAATTGAACGCGGTAATGATAGCCGCTCTTGTCGCCGCTGTCGGCCTTGCACCTGCGGCAATGTCCACAGGCATCGGCTCTCAGAGTCAAAAACCATTCGCGATAGTGATTTCGTTTGGCATTCTTCCTGCGACAATTCTCACTTTGCTACTCCTGCCCACGATTGCTAAATACTTGATTCGCGAACAAATAACCGATAAGACAGAGCTCAACGCGATTCTGTCTCCGTAGCGCGTTTGTATAAGTGAGTGCGCAGCGGCTGGTCGCACCGCCTTAGCCCTCAACCAAGGTGGGTAAACGGTTCTGGATTTTTAATGTGTTTTTTCGAACAGCTACAGTATGATAATGAAAACGATTGTCATTTTCGAACCGGAGACCACCTATGCGATCTTTCCTCTGGGTGCTTTCAGTTGTATTTCTTATGGCGCAGCAGCCGGTATCGGCTTCTCCGCTATTGAAGGGTGGCACTATGGAGGCGTCCAACTACGAAGATGCTCTTGCCGTCGAGTGTCCGCAGCCGGAATTGCCGGCGGAGCACAGCGAATCAGGCGGTCAGATGAGTTGTGTTGCCCGATCTATTCATGAGTATAGTATGTCAAGAATCGAATTCATTGAAAACAGCTT
>CAYQKX010000108.1:0-16321 GCA_964418155.1 uncultured Candidatus Obscuribacterales bacterium
ACCTGCGAAGGCGTAAGCCACCAGTTTTACAGACTGGCCCCTTTGACCGCTCGGGAATGCATCCGTTGAAGTGTCATGGCGAGTGGGAGTTGAACCCACAATAGCGCAAGCGCGTCTGGCGTCGTTGCCAGTTCCTCGACTCATGGGTCGCCGTGACACAGTGGGTGGAGCAGGATTCGAACCTGCGTAGGCGTAAGCCAGCAGTTTTACAGACTGCCCCGTTTAGCCGCTCCGGAATCCACCCGTGTTTGAGACAGTGGGCTTGTCTCTGGTTCTCTCACTGCTTCATCTTCTGCGGTGGTTCAATCTCCCTTGTCTCTGGTTGGTCCTCTCGGAAACTGAACCAAACCAGGAAGTTATCGCCGCTTGCAAGGATTGAGTCCCCGCTTTCGACGAAGCCGATGGGTTGCCAGTCCGTAATGATCTGGATGTTCTCAGAGGTGATGCTGAGAGCATGAGCGATGGCGCCACGAGCGACATCTTCATTGACCCGGTCTGCCTCTACGTCGATCCTCAGCCATCCATCTGCCTTTGACCTTTCCTCGTTATTTTCTCCTTGCACTCTTAAGATGATGTTTGGCAGACCGTCGAGGCTTAACAAGCAGGCTCTTCGACTAGGCAGGAATGGACCGATGAGACGGAAACGAAATACTTTGTTGGACATGATAGTCCCCCTATGAGAGCACCTTCCGCCGGCTCCAACGAGACGGCTCAATAGTTGGTGCACATAGGGCAGCGAGTATAAGGCGCGAGGTTTTTTTCGCGCGTAGGGATTCGCAGCGCCCTAAAGTGGATGCAGCAGGATTCGAACCTGCGAAGGCGTAAGCCACCAGTTTTACAGACTGGCCCCTTTGACCGCTCGGGTATGCATCCGTGGGAGTGTTCCGGCGAGCGGGATTCGAACCCGCAGTAGCGAATCAGGCGCCTGGGGTAACCCAGTCCCTTACCACATGGGTATCGCCGGAACAAAAGTCAGTTTACAGCTTCGCCGTCATCGCGGCGTCTTGGAGCTGGGCAGGCCGTCCGGATGGAACTCCTTGTTGTAGTCGCCGACCACGATGATTGGCATCTTCCCGCGGTCGCCGAGGGTGGCAGTGAGTACCTCGAGCTGGGCGCGGCGGACCACGTCGGTCGTGGGTAGTCGCTCGCGTCGGCTCTTGGGCAGTGGCTTTGTCTGGTCGCGCATTCGAGGCTCCTTCAGATTCGGGTTTCGGAACGCAATTCATTTATAGAAACGGCGGATGCCGATTGTTTGTAGCTGAGATCGTCGTTTCGGGAAGAACTACGCACCTGGTTGCGGATAGCGTTCATATTGCGCTCGAGGTGGGTTGAACCCAGAGTGCGGGGTGCCCATGTAGGGCACCCGCGAGCCCGCTCTTTTTCTCCGGGGGGGTTGGGGTGTATTTCCCTCTGTGACCTGGCGAACCAGGGTTCATGGTCATCAGGACAGACGTACCGCAAAAGGTTCGCGCCAACCTCGCAAGAGGTTTCACCAGCAGTGGTGGCACAGCGATTATGCAAGAGCGGCAGAAGAGAGGAGCACGAATGCTTCTCTCTTGTTCCGTCTATGTCGCTGTGTTGCTGGTGTTGAGCGTTGGTCTTCTGCGATGCGTTTGTTCTGATGAATATATATCTCTTACCGTATAACAATCGATTACAGCTGATCAATTCCTTCTTCTGAGTTCATTACTTGCTTTACACTGGCCCGCTCCTGCGTCGATGGTCATACTGGGCGGGTTTTGGGGTGGTGCCGATGAGTTTCCTTCAATATCGCCAATGGGAATTACACCACGGACCAGATTCGGAAGACTTCTAGCGAAGGTGTTTTTTAGGATATTTCTGATACAAGTGATGGCTGAACATCGCGTCCGCTATCGATAATTTGCTCCTCGGAAACGCTTCGCTAAGTAGCGCAAGCAGCAGATCTCCGGGGTGTTTTAAACAGACTATCGCGTGAAAGTCTCTTGGTGATATTTCCGAGCTTTATGCTGCTTTCAATAGGCGACCTTTGACACCGACAATATCAATGGCAATTTGTTTTGTTCGAAACGCCTAGCAAATGGAGCTGGTGATGACGTTCGCGGTCTGTATCGCTTGCTTGTTTTCTTGAAAATTGCGATGCGAGGTTCGCAACAAACAAAGACTCCGAGCGCGAGTATGAATATGAATAACTTCAGTAGCGGTCTCGCGATTCTCCATCGTGTTGAGCAAAAGACAGAGGTCCGGTTATAACTGGTCGCAGTGAAGCTGCTCCATGGGCTATGTAGCCAACCATATGAGTTTTGGTCTACCTGTGAACTTGTAAACGTTCACTTGAGGACGTTTATCGCACAGACTAACAAGCCTGGTTGTGGCGCTAGGCTGGGAGTTCCTAGAAGTAAGCCCCCGGCGTGTACGGGCAACCACTTCGGAGCCCCTTGGTGAGGCCCGTTTGCAGTTCGGGGCTCCGAAGACCAGCTTCAGATTGCCTTTCGTCACGTCCAGCACTGAACCCATTGCCTGTACCTGAACTTTGGAACAATACTATAGCGAAGAGTAAAGACGGTTTTAAAAGCTCGGCAGCTGGGATGCTGCTAAGCTTCGTCACAAGCAGGCATAGCCTGCTTGTGGCTGGTGTAGTCAATCACGAATCGTCGTGGCCACCTACGCTTCCTGCGCCTTGCGGGACAGCTTCCAGCGGAGGACGATCGGCACGACCACGAAGCGCTGGATCAGGTGCCCGGCCGTGAGCGCCAGAATCACCCTGCATCCCGTCCGGATGTCGCCTGCGAGCCAGCCGCAGCCGAACAAAACCCCGGCCAGGACGATAGTTGCGGGGATGAACACCGAGTAGAACCGAAGTGGCTTTTTGATTTCTCCGATCGTGTTCTTCAGCAGTTGGAGCCAGATCGAGATCGAGATGGCGGCTGCCAGCAGGGTGATGATCGGCACCAGTGGTGAGGTCAGGTTGACGTAGCCGAGCAGGAGGAAAGCGAACATCGCGATCGTGATGGCGTGGCTCGAGACCGTGATGCTGCCTTCCTTCTTCTCCACAGGCTTCGTTGTTCGCTTGTGGTACTCCGCGGCAGTCTCGCTTCCGACCTGCCGCGACGAGGCCAGGAAAACCAGTTCGCCAACCGGCACGGTCAGCTTGGTGACTCCGGGCAAGAAGAATTCGTACCACACCGACCGGCGGTTGAGCCAGTCGACGTTGTCGAACTCGACGGCGAGGAAATCGCGGCTCGGGTCGAACTTGTCGGTCGGGGTGACGGTGACGTTCTGAACCGAGATTCCGTGCGGATTCTTGACGGTCTGGGCTTCGATTGTGAACAGCCCTTCCCGCGACGTGACCAGCCGTGGCTGCTGCGACAGGTTGAGTAGCAGGCCGATCACGAATCCGGCTGCCATGCCGCCGGCGTGCGCGGAGTGTGCGACGTTGGGGATCATCGCTTCCGCCACGATCTGCAGGGCGAGGTATCCGAGCAGTGACTTCAGGGTCAGGTCGGACTGCCATGGTCGCTCGTCTTCCGGCACGCGGGTGTACCGGAGTCGGGCTGCGATGGCTGCGCCCCAGAGTCCCATCACACCGCCCGACGCGCCGACTGCTATCGAACCCGCCGGATTGAGCGCCACGAAGAGCAGCCCCCCGAAGATCCCGGACAGGAAGTACACGAGAAGCCACGTCTTACCCGGGAAGAACTCCCGAGCCGACCGGTAGAACATGTACAGCATGATCATGTTCATGCTGAAGTGCAGGACGCCGCCGTGCATGAACATATGGGTGATGAGGGTCCACGGTTCGGAGAGGAGCCGGCCGGGGTCGAGACCGAACGTGTGGAACATCCAGTTCGCTTCCTTTTCGGCGCTCTCCAGCCCGAACCAGTCGGCCAGCCAGGTGGACGGGATGGACAGGCAGAAGAACGCCACGGTCAGCCAGAAGATCACCTGGATGACGCGGCTGTGGATGCGGTTGATCGTGAAGTCGAAGGAATTGGGTTGTTTCGAAACTGGCATGCTGTTCCCTTGTCTTGATGGCAGCGCCGGTGTGTCGGAGATCCGATTACGCGGCGGGATGGTAAAGTGTGAGCCAGGCGAGGCAAGCTCGCCAGGCTCACGGGGCGGTTTACAATCGGTTCAGCGGACTCGGTGACTGCGTGAGAGCAGCTCCAAGACCCGCTGTACGGTCAGTCGGACGTGCTGAGCATCGACCCCGCGCACCCGACAGCCGAGGATCCTCAGCCGACGTGTTGCAGGTGTTACGGCTTGCGCTTTGCCGTCGCGGTAGCAGAACTCGGACAGAACTTTGTGCTCGTCGCGCAGGACGAGCCTGCCCTCCTTCAGTGGCTCGGGATGGTCGTACCCGAAGGCCAGTAGCGACTCACCTGGTCGGGCCAGGTCGAGTAGCATGTCGCCTTCGATGGAGTCGCCGTCGAACACGGCGACAGGCACCAGCATCTCCGCTTGGGCGACGTTGCCGGCGTCCACTGCAGGATGGATCTGCGGGAGCGCTTTCGTGGCACCGCCGCCGATGGCGTAGCGGATGAGCAGATTGGCAGCGGAGGGAGGACCGGAGCCGATCCCGAGTTGTCGGTACAGTTGGTAGTACTTGGACGCGACGGGATGGTTCTGGACATCGGCCTTCGTCTTGCCGCTCGCTTCCGATCGGATGGCAGTCCATTCCGAAGTGAAGTCGGTGCTGCCGGTCTGTTCGATCTCGACAGAGCAGCCTACCAGCCCGATTGCCGGATCGTCTGCGATCGATCCGGTCAAAGCCAGTGCCCCCGCCGAGATCGGCACGGCGGTGATGGAAATGGTATTTGGGACCATGCTCCTCCCCGGTTGATGGTGACTACTTCAGCGGGGCGACTAGCCGCCCGCCGAACCAACGGACTCCGAACGCTAAGAGCGCGCCGGTGAAGATCCCGGCGAACACCAGCCGCGGGGTCGACATGTCGGAGTGCGACAGTCGACCGAGGCATGGCACGACCACGATCCCGAGTACGGCATTGACGCCCATGTCGATCAGCCAGTACTTCGCGAGCTTGCTCACGGCTGCTCCTTGTACATGACCGGGCTGAGCGACGTGTAGCTGGGGCTGTGGGCGCGCCAGTAGATTGTGCGCGCCAGCGCGACGAGCTGGTACAGTCCCAGCCCGACCACGCCGCCCCACAGCCCGCCGACCCTCATCATCTCTCGTCCGTTCGCCCCTACCGCGCCGCACATGGCGAAGAAGGCGATGAACAGGAACAGTCCGATCAGGTCCGAGCAGAGGTGGGTGGGATTGAAGTTGGCGATGGCGAGCGGCCGGCGGCTCTTCTCGGCGAACTCGACGTTGCCCTCGCCGTCGTTCATGAGCGACAGGCTGGTCCGTAGCCCCTGGTTGAGCTTCACTCCGTACACGCGTGCCGGTCCGGTGTACACGTGGACGTTGACCAGCCGGTTGGGGGCCAGGACGACGAGCCGCTCCTCGAACTTCTGCTTGACGTACGTGTTGGGGTGACGGCTCGGCACGCACTGGCCCTTCTCGACGAAGTAACCCTCGGCGACGATGTTGTCCGTCGTCGGCACCTCGGCTTCGTGTTCGTGCGTCGCGACCCGGAGGAGGACGAGAACGTGCCCCTGGTCGTGACCGCCGGCGACCAGCCGGAGCGGTTTGAGGCTCGCGACGTCGCATTCCGTGATGATCACGTCGACCTCGGCGGTCGGCTCCTCGGACGGCCGCTTCTGGAGCAGAAGTTCGTCGAGCTGGATGACGGCGCAGTGGCGGCCTTCGTTGGCGAATCCCTTGTCGGTTCGTGCCGTCCAAGGGTACCCCAGCCAGGTGATGGGCCCGGCCGGGCTGTTGCGGACGCGCCGCTTGATGCCCTTCTCGACGGTGGTGCCGGAAGGGGAGACGGTGGCAGTGAAACTTTGCATTCAGCGGACTCCTTGTGGTTTGTGCTGGACACGCAGCACAGGTACTAGAACGAGTGTCGCGACTTTGCTCAAGTTAAGTCGCCAGACGTGACAAAGCGCCTCCCTTGGACTGAGAGACGCGAGGCAGAGTTGTTGGAGTTGTTTTAGAGCTTGAGCTGGTTCTCTAAAATCTGGAAAGGGCGATAGACGTCTTTGATACTAGGTTTAAAAGAGCCTTGAATGTCAAGATAACGTAGCTCCGCTGAGATTTATCAATATCAAAAGTGTTTCCTCTGCGATATTGACAGTTTTAAAAAGGCAATCTCGAAAAGTGCCGTAAATCTAGGCCCCGACACAAGCCGCCTATATTTGCGTTTAATGACAACCTTGTTGGATTGGCAATATATCATCTACAACAAATCTAGATTCTTGATGAGTAAACAGGTGTTTCCGTAGGCTTCTATCATGAAGCCCCCTTAGATTTTCTAGAAGAAGCTCTAGTTCTTTAGCAAGACCGCGCGAGACGACTGTTAGTTTATATCTCGATGGAACGGAAAGTTCCTTGGTCTTCTACTGGCTCTTCGCTTTAATCCAAATGCATGTAGACATGCACCTTTCACGAAAGGGACCTCGTAATGAGAACTCTCGGTTGCATTGTGATGGTGTCACTGTTGGTGCTGTGCGGCTGTCAGAAAGAGCAGGTGCAAGACCTCTCCAAGCCTGACTTCCCGACGCAACTCAGGACCAAAGTTGAGCTTCAGCGAGACAAAGACGGCAAGGGCGGAAAGGTCCGGTACGTCAGTCTCAACGAAGACAAGACCAAGCTTGTCGGTGTGGACATTGAATTCCCCAATGGCGTCACCGAGTACGAGCACTATCGCGAAGACGGCACCCTTCGCGAGTTGGTTGGCTTCTATCCTCTGCCCAAGGACAGCAAAGACGACAAGCGCAAGCCGCGTCGTACCGTGCTGTACGACGACGATGGCAAGACTGTGCTGTTTGAGCGCACGTTGCGCGAAGACGGCACGGCCGAGGTCTACAAACACAGCCGGCAGGGCGGTGGAATGGAGACCGAAAAGTTTTACCCGGATGGCAAAACCATTCAGGTGCGCACCGTAGTCGGTGCGGGCAACGAAGTGCTCGTGGAAGAGAAGTACCGTCCCTCTGGTGTTCTCGAGTCGCAAACGCGCAAGATCAACTACTGGGACACCGAGACAGTCGAGTTTCGGGAAGACGGCACTCGGCAGTCGGTGTCGGTCAAGAGCTCGAGCCCTTACTCGCCGCTGAGCAAGACGATGTTCGCAAAGGACGGCATAACGGTGGTCATGAGGGTGTCCTTCACGTCGTACTCGATGGATGTCGAATATCGGCGTGACGACGGCACTATCGCGGAGCGTCGCTCGTACCACAAGTACGCGAGCTACATGACTGTCACCGTGTTCGGTCCGGACAGTAAGGCTCAGTTCCGTCAGGAATGGAACCGTCCATACGGAACCGACTGGATGGATCACGACAACTACAAGCTCACGCGCTTAGACGAGCTCAAGCCGGACGGTACGGTCGCTCGCGAGATCGATCTGTACGATGACGCCAAGACTCCGAAGCGTGTTCGCATCCCCGACGGCATCGGGTATTACACGGGCAAGTTCCGGTACTTCCGTCCGGATGGGACCCTCGAGAAGGAAGAGGTGAAGGAGGACTACGACAAGGTCAAAGAGACCAAGGACTTCAAGCCCGAGGACAACATCCGAGAAACAGTGCCCGACGACTTCTTCAAGCTGTCTCCGCGGGAGAAGCCTGACATGAAGGACATGCCGGAGCCTCCGCGCTACAACTACCCTTACGGATACCAGGGCAAGTACGATGGCGGCGGCTGCGACTGCGGCGATCCGAGCTGCACTTACGGAGGCTGCTCCTGTGGCGACGGCTGCCCGGGAAATCAGACGTGGGATGACTGATCAGCCGGTTTTGTGAGGCGGGTCGATTCTGAGACTGCCACTATTGACGGTGGCAGTCCCTGGTCGACCCACCTCGTCGCCCAACACACCCCGAACAACGGAAGAACTCACTCATGTCGAAATCCCCAGCTCGAACGGCATTCGCCCTGCTTGTAGCGGGCGTCGTATCAGTTTTGTCGTCCGGCGTTGCGATCGCGCAGGAGTCTGGTAAAGAGGGCAAAGCTTCGCCCTCAACGGAGACTCGCTTCGGAGCAGCACCACTGGTGGTGCCGGCGCAAGCTCGGACCAAGAGCGCTGCTCAGTCTGCCGATCAGGCGTCCAGCGCGCCGGCAGACAAATCGGACAAAGCCGGCGTCATTTACCGCGGGTTGACTCGCGGCAACTTCATGGCGTCGCACTACGATGCCGCCGGAAAACTGACCCGGCGTGACATCTATCGCCAACCCAATCAGCTCGACGTCATTTACTATGACGCTGCAGGAAAGATCACTTTTCGGCAGTCGTTCTTAGTGGCTTACAACGTCTATCTGAGGGACGGAAAATTCGGCTATCAGCACGAGTGGATCTTCGCGCTGAAGCGGCTCGAGGTTTATCACGCCGACGGCAAGACCCTATTGAAGGTCGTTGTTTTTCACCCACTGGGCGGACAGCCGGATGTGGCGCGGGAATTCAACGAACGAGGTGGCGTCGTGGCTGTGCGCAGTTACCGACTTGACGGAAGTCGTTCTCGAGAGCAGGCGTTCAAGAACGGGCGGATGATTCGCACCACCCGGCACGCAGCAAGCGAGAATCTGCGCGAGCAGTTCGACCCGTCTCATGTCAACAAACCTGAAGGTACTTTGCTCATCGACTCGGAAGCGCAGCCCGAGGCTGGTGGGGCGAAGTAGTCCGGGTCTCGAAACGCGCTTGCCAAGCATGATTTCGGAACGAGGGTGGGGCCGCAACCCCGCCTTCGTTTTTCGTTGGTCGACCCGAGATACTATGGCATAGAGTAAAAAATTGCCCAAAGCCAACAGAGGCAGAACCGGGCGGGGTTCTGCCTCTGGAGAGCGACCTCTTGGTACTGCTTTCAATGCGTCAGAGCGCAATCATACGCACGTCATGTTCTGATCGCATCTGGCTCTGGTTTGTCCGACTAATTCGCGGGCTTGTCGTCGTCCTTCTTCTCCTCGACCTTCGGCTGCGCGCCGTCGGTTGACTTGTCGGGGGCTTCCAGTGCGAGTGGAGCCGGCTCCAGGGCTGCCTTCTCTTCCTTCGCCTTTCGCTCCTGGTCCAACCGCTCGACGCGCTCGCCGATCTTCCTCAGGATCGGGGCCGTGATGTTGGCCACGTTCTTGTGCTGACGCTTCTCGAGGGCTTCCTTGGCGAGTGGGAGTGCCTTCTCCGCTTCCTCGACGAGGCCGTCGAGCTCCGCGTCGGGCTTGTAGTCCGGTTCGCCCTGATTCTTCTTCATCGCCTGCAGGGCCTGATCCAGGGTTTCGACCAGTAGCCAGGCCAGCCCGCTGCGCACCTTGGCCCTGACCCAGAAGCAGAAGCCGATGCACGCGAGAGCGAGGATACCGAAGAAGACGCCGATTGCTCCGAGTACTGACATGGGTTCATTCCTTTACGAGTGTACTTGTGGAGGCAGCTGTGCGCTGCCTGTATAGGGACGGTCCTCCACGTGAGTACCGTCCCGCGAAGACGGGCATTTGGGCGTCAGACCCGCCAGAAGCTAGTTACTTTTGGTCCTTCTTATCCTTGGACTTGACCTTCGCCTTCGCCGAGTGGATGGCCGCGACGGGGCTCAGCCACGGTACCGGGACAGGTGCGGGCACGGTAGCCTCCTGCTCTTGGCGCACGCGGTCAGCTTCGGACTTTGCCGCGTCGAGCTCGTCTCGCATGGAGTTGAGGGTCGCCGGGTCGACACCACCGAGTTCTTCTGCGACGGAGATCTGCAGCTCGAGAGCACTTACGGTGCGCTCGGCTTTGGTCACTTCACCGGTCCCCATCGGTTGATCACTGAGGGAGACTTCCTTGAACACTGACCGGAGCCAGTAAGCACCAAGCACCACCGCGCCGACAATGGGCAGACCGATGACGGCGAGGTTGAAGAGAGCTTCTTCCATTTCGTAGTCCTAGGTTTGAGCTACACCCTGGATTCGCCCCGTGTCTCACTGTGAGACCTCTGTTGCAGGCGATACGCTTGTTGTCGGTGGACTGTCGTCTAGCTGAGGCAATACTTCCAGGGAGGAAAAAAGGACAAGCGGTGTATGACAATGAGTGTAAGAACATGAAGACGTCGATTGCCTGCATTTTTACACTTATCGGGTGAAATTGATTTTCATCCTGACGTCAAGGTGAGCACAGCTTTGCTAACCGTGTGAATGTCAAGAATCGCTGGTTGTCAGGCTCTCGATGTGATTCATTTGCAAATGGTTCTTGATCAATCTCTGGGGCTTTTGAGGGTTGTAAAGCATAGAGCTGCATGGTTGGCGCCTCTCGCGCGAACCGATTTAGGACCATCCTTGTCAAGTTGTGCTAGCTTGGCGGAACCATTCCGTACTCGTTTATGGATGTCTGCCTGAAAACATCCGTCGCGTCCGCGTTTCGTTGAAAACGCCCGGCTTTCGTGTTTGACCGAAACCGTTTGCGTTCGGCACAAAGGTACGTTCGGTTATGCGATTGAGTTGGATTCAAACTAGGCAAAATTAGATACGTTCGTCTGCCGCGCGGTCTGCATCATTTACTTGAATATGCGTGAGTTTTCTTGCCTCAGACTCTTGCGACGAGTCGGCTTGGTAGCAGGGTCACAGCAGGTGATGTACACAACCTCCACCACTAACTAGTATCGAATACCAACGGATACTACAGCAAGTCGGAGGAGGGGGAGAATGAAAGAGGGGCAAGAAAGAAGGGCAAGAAAGAAGGGTCAGGGAGAGTATGTTGTTAGCATACTCTCCCTGCCATCCGCTGACTGTGACGACCATTCAGTCAGAATAAGCTTGATGCTGGTTACTTCTGGTTCTTGTCCCAGTCATCGTCGGGCTGCTCGTCGCAAGGCGGGCAGTCGTCTTCGGGGACGTAGCAGACGTCGGAGTTCGGCTGAATTAGCCGAACGATACCTGCCATGATGACACCACCGATGAAACCACCGATGTGGGCCCAGTAGGCTACGCCGGCACCAGACAGATCGCCGCCAGACTGGATGATCGGCAGGAACTGCATGATGAACCAGGCTGCCAGGAACCAGTACGCCCGGATGCGGACGACGAAGAACGGCAGAACAAAGCCGGTGATCTCTGCTCGAGGCCAGAACAGCAGGTAGCCGCCCAGGACGCCGGCGATGGCACCGGAGGCGCCAAGCATCGGAGTCGCCGTGGTCGGATCGCTCCCGATTTGAGCCGCTGCGGCTGCAAGACCACCCAGGATGTAGAAGCTCAAGAACTTGACCTTGCCGAGCCGTGCCTCTACCGCCTTGCCGAACGTGAACAGGAAGATCATGTTGCCTGCCAGGTGCATTAATCCACCGTGCAGGAACATGTGGCTGAATAGAGAGATGACCGCCCACTTGATCAGGTACGGGTCACCGCTCTGGAAAGAGCCGAGCACGTTTGTCGGCACCAGCATCCACTTCAGCAAACCATCGAACGAACCAGAGCTCAACTGGATTGTCTCCAGAATGAAAGCCCCGCAGTTCGCTGCGATGAGAAGCACCGTCACCAGCGGGAAGGTGAGGCAACGCAAGTTGTCCTTCAAGGGAAACATGTGTTTGTACTCCAGTTACGCCGGGCCTCTGCATCGAGAGTCCGGCTGGTTAACACAACCTGATGGTTGTGCATGCGAATGGGAGCAGCGTTGGCTAGCTAGCTAACGCTGCCAGATCGCGGACACGCGACCTAATTCAAGCGGGATTCTCAACTGTTCCGAGCACTCATCATTCGCGGAGGCGAGGTGACGATGCGGACGTGATGCTTGATGTGTCTAGGGCACAGGAATTTTGCCCGTTATGATGCCGGATTATCGGGTAAAATCCCCGGACCCAGTAGACAGACTGGCACCAACACAACGTGTGTGACCTTGAGTTATCGGAGTCGATGAGAGTTTTGCGCGAAGGGTCAGCGAAAAAATTGCCTTTGAAAGAAAAATGAATCGATAGCAAAGCCTATTTACTAAGACATCGGAAATACAACAAAGCTATATGGTTGCCGATGTTCGCCGGGAGTCAGCGAAACGCAGGCTCTGATTAGGTCGCACTAGTAGATAGTTGACTCCTTCTCTGATTGCAGCTTGGTTCCCAAGAGAACTTGAGATATTGCATAGTTGAGTCATGTTGACAAGTGTGAAACTCGACCGAGAAGAATGCTGGCGTGTGCCTGGCTGCGCTAACACCCTTCTCTTTTCGGCAACTGTTAGAGGTTTTCATGAATTTGAGATATGAAGAGGGGCCTTGTTACTGTTGTAGTTACTGCTGTTACCGTTCCATCTTTACTTCAACCGACCACTCTACCAAGTTTCCTGCTGCTCCCCTTGCTTTGAATTAGCGCCTTCGATAGGCGTTTACTGATCGACCGAACTTCGAATTGTTCTTGACGTGCGCTCAGCTGCGCTGTCTTAGAGCTTTCGACTTGGGCTGCGAATGACATCGCGGTCTGAGAAGTTCGTTCGCCTCAACTGTCTGGTTAACCAGACCTTGGAGACAAGAATGAACAGACGACAACAGAAGGAGCTTGCTCGGACCGGAAAGCCGAAGATCAAGCTCCATGTTCTTGGTGCCGCTGGTGGTGTCACTGGCTCGCTCAATCTCGTGGAGTTTTTCACGAGGGACAAGGTGACTCGCTTCCTGCTGGACGTTGGTCTGCACGTGGACCAGAACAAACTCGACTTCCAGAACCGTCTTCCGAAGGGTATGACGGGGGCGGATATCGACTTCGTCGTGATCAGTCACGCGCACCTTGACCACTCCGGGTATCTGCCCAAGCTCATCAAGTGTGGTTTCAAGGGACCGGCGTACTGCACCGCGGCGACGAGAGATCTGATGGAGATTCTTCTTCCCGACTCTGGTTACCTGCAAGAGGAAGCGGTGAAGCGCTTCAACGCGCGCAACGCTAGGCGTGAAGAGACCGCATCCGCGTCCGAAAAGACGAAGGGGCGACAGTCCAAGCGAAAGGGTGCCAAAGCGCCTGAGAAGCTGAGCATCTCCGAGCGGCAGCCGTTGTACACGGAGCAGGAGGCTCGCGCCAGCATGAGCTGCGTCAAGACGTTCGAATACGATGTTCGTACGAAGCTTGCCGACGGAGTCTTCGTGACCTTCACGGATGCTGGGCACATACTCGGCTCTGCTGTCGTGACGGTGGAGATGGGCAGTGGATCGGACAAGAGGACGCTTTGCTTCACCGGCAACATCGGTCGGGACAACCCGCCGGTCTTGTCGACGCTCAAGGCGGTGAAGGGTGCCGATTACGTGATCACCGAATCCACGTACGGCAACAGGCAGCACCTCAAGCGCGATCGTCACCAGCGGTTGGCTGAGATCATCAACAACGCGCATGCTCGTGCCCTTTCGAAGGACCGGACAAATGGCGCTGGTGTGATTCTCATCCCCGCATTTGCCGTCGGTCGCGCGCAGATCGTCCTCGATGACCTGCGGCAGCTGATCGCCAAGGGTGCCATTCCCAACCTCAAGGTTTACCTTGATGGTCGAATGAGCATCAAGGCGACGGAAGTGCACCGCAAGCACGGTGAGCTTCTGAACGACGAAACCAGGGCGTTTATCGCTGGTGGTGGCGATCCGTTCAGCACCCCGCGCTTCGAGCTCTGCCGCGAATGGACTGACTCGGCAAAGCTGCAGGAGCCGCAGACCGAGCCGATCATCGTCGTCGGTTCGAGCGGCATGGCTAACGGCGGTCGCATCGTCAGCCACCTCGCCAAGCGACTGTCGCACAAGGAGAACACCGTCGTTTTCGTCGGCTACCAGGGCACTGGTACGCTCGGCAACACACTCGTCCGGTTCGCCGAAGGCAACCCCTTCGAGAAGCGGAAGGAGCCGGTCGAGGGAGAGACTCCCACTCCCAAGACCGCCAACGTTCAGGGTAAGTCGCTGCGGGTGCGCGCGACTGTCGAATTCATGTCGGATTACTCCGGACACGCCGACCACGTGGACGTCGTGAACTGGATGTCGAAGTTCAAGCAGAAGCCGAAGATGGCACTCGTCGTCCACGGTGACGAGGACGCGCTCATCGGGATGCGTGATCAGATTCAGCAGCGGTTGCGCTGGAATGTGGTCATTCCGAAGGCGCGTGAAGTCTTCGATCTCGACTGAACGAGGAGAAAACATGGTCTGGACGAAAGCACAACCTCCGCGATTCATTGATGAGCGCCATGTTCTGCAAGAGTTGCGAACGCTCAGTCTCAGCCGGATGAAAGAGACCGAGCAGGGTAAGCGCTTCATTGAGGCGGGACCAACCGTCCTCAAGGAGCTGGAACTTCTGCAACCAATCGCAGATCTGGTGAAGGAGAGGTGTCCGCGAACCGCCGCGGGCACTCAGGAAGCACTGTTCGACAAGGCGGCTCTGGAGCTGCTCACGAGCAAGTGCGTCAACAGGTACTGGCTCTGGTACCTGCTGTCGCACCTATCGACGGCGACCTTCCCGATGGACGCGCTTGCTATCGCCCGTGCTCAGGCGCGGGCCAAAGCGGCGCTATACGACAATCGCTTCGGATTCGGCTTCGTCGGTGATGCCGGACTGATCTTCGAGCTCAAGCAAATGCCCCCGGGCTTCGTGCTTGAGCTCTGGGACTCCGGTAAGATCGTCTGCGATCCGAAGGGTGGTTCCAACGGCTACCCGGTCCTGCTTAACCCGATTCTGGTTGACGACTGAGTCGGTTCGCTTGTCGAGCTGCCTGCCTGGCCCAGCAGGCGGGCAGCTCTTTCTGGATTGCCCTCGACGGGTGCTCCAAAGAGAACGAATCGCTCTCCGATAGCGCGATAGTTCTAGCCTGTTTCGAGATCCATCTCGTATAAGCTTGGTCGAGTGTCGTGAGGTTAGGTGCGCGCCGGGCTTAGCGAGCCCGCGCAGCACGCTACCCTGGCGATTACTCGATTGTGGACGCGACTACTACTCAAAGTCGGAGAAGGTGAATAAGTAATACGAGTAATGCAAACCTATTGGACGGCTTTGCATTGCTCTCGAAGCTGAGCTCTGGAGAGGCAGAACAGAGTGGGCTTTCGGTCACTCTACGTTTACTCAACAGTACTGTAGTTAACTGTTTTGTGGAGGTACGCACCACATGCAACAACCACTTCAGTTTGACGTTGATCACTACAAATCTTTCTTCTTGACCTACTGCGCTTGGCTCTCTCAGCTTCCTTTGTCTAAGCATACGAAACGATCGTATCGTTCGCGTGTAAAACCATTTCTTGAATTTCTACATGGAAAACGGCTGCTGGGGCTGCTGCTCGTTAGTCGTGACACCCAGGAGGAGGCTGTTGCGCTCTATATAGGACATCTTAAAAACATGCAACAGCATGAATCCGGCAGCGTTAATAATGTTTTGACCGCCGTCGATCATTTCTACAGGTGTCTTGGCATAGCTCCGACTAGAATAAAACGTGAGTCCGTACGCCGGCGTGTCAAGCCGATTACCAGGGAAGAGCAGCAACATTTGCTAGCGGTATTGCAGGAGCGAAACATCGTCCGTGATACGGCGCTCCTACTCTTAGTAATGAGTGCCGGGTTGCATTTGAGAGAGTGTGCAGCTCTCAATCTCGATGATATCTGTCTGGAGCCGGAGTTGGCTATCAGACTCGTATCGAAATCTGGAATTGTGTCAGTGATAAAGATCGAAAATCCTGAGTTGGTCGAGGTACTGAAGCGACTGATGATTGAGGGCAAGGGGCTGCCGCCCGGCACACCCCTCTTCTTGACTAACAAAGGCGAGCGCTTGTCACATGCCGGGATAGACTATATTGTCAGGCGTATAGGATGGACCGCTCATCTCGAGCTTTCTGTGCAGCGCTTGCGCCACACATTCCTCCGCAATTGTGGTGCGACGACCGAGCGAGAGGAGGCACCGACAGTGGTGGCAGGCAACGAGCCTGCACGGCTGGTCGCAGAACAGATTCCATACGGTCAATGCCAACTGGTAGAAACCGGATCCATGTAGCTGAGACGGCGAGGCTGTCTGGAGAAGTTTCGGACGCCTTTGCTATTGCGAACCTGTCCAGCAAGTTCCGCTCATGCGTCGCGCCCCCACTTTGGAGTTGCTTCAGATCGATCGCATAGACGCCGCGACTAAAATTCCTACCGTACACGTTCATTTGCGGTCGCCAGATTTCGGTGAGGACAAGCGGCGGAACATGCTCTGCAAAGCGGCTCAGGAGTGCGAGTCGCCACGTCCAGCAGTGACCAAAATATGATAAAAGATAGTAAGCGACGCAAGGGAACGCACAGGTCGAGGATGTCAAAAGATTAGTTGAAATAAGTGATGAACCTCACTGTGGGCTGCAC
>CAYQKX010000109.1:0-15959 GCA_964418155.1 uncultured Candidatus Obscuribacterales bacterium
ACCTAGCGCTTTCTCCTGCCTTGGTGAAATCGCAACATGCTGCTTTTCGTTGGTGATTTCGTTGAACTGAGTTTGAGAAAAATAGGTAAAGAGAGAGAATAGCGCTACACCGAGCGCAATCAGCAACTGAATCCCTCGTCCGCCTCCACGACTAGAACTCGTGTCATAGTTCACGCTACGATCGCTAAGAATTGCCATGATTCACTCTCCGCAGAATGTGCGATTACTACAAAATTGCCGCAAGTTTAGCTGTTTTACGCTGGCAAAACTTGCTCACGTCTTTTTGTAGCATATTCGCCTCAAGGCCCTGAAGAATTTCTTCCAGAAACATAGCTAAGCCACAACTGCTCAGCCTAAAGGCGGTCTGCCCCAAGTTCAATAATCTTCAGATTTTCATCATCATGGGTTAACCACTTCTTAGTGTGTTGCTTGGTACCGTAGTGGCATGTAAGAGGAATGGATCAAAAGAAGAGAAAGAAGTAGGTATTACAAAGAGCAGTCGACGAAGACTCAGATGTTTACCGAAACCCACCAATCAGCTTACTGAAAGTTACAAAAAACCGAAACAATGATTGCCAGCCCAACTGCTTAAAGGCTGATCCAATCTGGTTGTGCTCAAATCTGCCACACGGCAACCTTCACATTTCCCGTTCTCTAAGGGTCAATACTTTCCATGGTGATGCACCACATATAGTGCAGCACAGGAGGTCACACATGTTTTTCATGCAAATTTCAGGTCCCGAATTCTTAGCCTGGTATGGGCTGTTATTCATAGTAAACGTACTGGCAGCATACGTTATTCGCGACTGCGTTCTACATGTTTCGAAGAAACAACTGTCCGACGGCGCCATTGATCAATACGACATCGCCTACCTGACCGGCGGACGCGAGCAGGTCTTCTTGACGGCAATCGGAACTATGGTTCACTCAGGAGTCCTCACCCTGGATCCGACGACCAGGATAATTTCGTCGAAAGACACTAACAACATAAAGTACTTCCACACGATGGAAAGACGAATTTTCGAAATAGCCCAACGTGCGAGCACCACGGTCGAAGACGCTTACAAACTCTTCGAGCCATCGATAGATCGCATAGTCAACAATCTCGTGCGCCACGGTCTGTCCCCATCGCCAGAGAGAGAAGGTTGGGCCAGATTGCTATCCGCCTTCACCTTCCTGATTCTGCCAGTCTGGCTTGGCTTCCCGCGGATGATGAACGGTATCGCCAACGGCAGACCAGTCACTTTACTGTGCTTGATGTTGGCTGTTTCCGGTGGTGCCGCAATCATCGCTTTATCGATCAAGTGCCATCAAACTTCGCTGGGTCGAGAAGCACTCCTGATACTGAAGAAAGAAAACAGTCCGCTGAGAGTCAACTTCGCGAGCAGCACGCGAAACATGGACAGAGAAGACATCTCCCTTGCCTACGCTCTGTTCGGCGGGACTTTGATAGCAGGAGCATATGCCCTGACCGATCCGTTCAACATCGCACGAGCAGCAATGAAACCTCAGATGATCTCGGGCGGAGACAGTTGCGGCAGTTCCTGCGGAGGTGGCAGCAGTTGCGGTGGTGGCTGCGGCGGTGGTTGCGGCGGATAAGCGACAGGCGCTGGGTAAACAAACATCTGTAATTTCGAAGGACTAGAAAATGAACACTCGGTCAGATAACAAAACAGCAACAAAGCTCGGAATAGGCTGGAGACCAGAACTGGCAGTCGCGATCGATAGACGCAGAGATCTAGAATTCGTTGAAGTTCTCTTCGAAAACATAAAAGATGGAGTGATACCAGATCCTGTGATGCGATTACGGCAGCGCGGCGTCAAGGTTATACTTCACGGAATATCGATGTCCCTGGGCGGTGCGCAACGACCAGATGTAGAGCTGGTGAAACGGTTTAACGATCTGGCCCAGCGATTGGACTCGCCCTTTGTCAGCGAGCATATCGCATTTGTTTCTGCTGACGGAAAAAACTCGGGTCACCTGCTTCCCCTGCCGAGAACAAAAAAAGCCCTTTCGGTAATCGTAGAAAACATTATGATAGCAAAAGAGCATCTGACGGTCCCGCTCGCGCTGGAAAACATCGCGATGCTTTGTGATTGGAAAAACTCGGAGATGGACGAAGCCGAATTCGTCACACAGGTCCTCAATCAAACCAACTCGCTGCTACTCCTCGACGTAGCCAATCTCCACGCCAACGCTGTCAATCACAAATTCGATCCGGTAGACTTCCTGAAAAAACTGCCTCTCGATCAGATAGCATACGTACACACGGCAGGTGGCACAGTCAATCAAGGAATCTATCACGACACTCATGCTCACCCGGTTGTCGACAGCGTATTCGACCTGTTAGACAGCCTGAACACACTGGCAAAGCCACCACGGGTGATGCTTGAGCGCGACGACAATTTTCCTGACGCAGCGACACTCAATCAAGAACTCGACCGGCTTGCCGAGACAGTTTTCGTCGCAACACAACCTTCGTCCGCGAGATGGAATTAGACGCCATGACAGAAACATCTCGCAAAGACGAAACCCTCGACACCAACAAGACTCAGGACTTGCAGCATCTTTCGCAGCAAGAACCGAACCGTCCTGCGCCTCTGGACAAATCTAGTCAACCGGTTAAACACCGGCGTTCATCCGCACAAGTGGACAGTTGTGCAAGTGACAACGGCAGCGAGTCCTCCCCAAGAGCGGAGCTCGCTATACTTCAAGGACAATTTTTGAACGCTCTTCTTGGACTAAGTCCTTCGCCTCCACAACTCGATGGTGAGCAAGTAGAAACGTGTGGACGTTCTCTCAGAGACAAACGGGCAAGAACAATAGAGCGAATGAGAAAGCCGAGTGCTAACGAGACTGGCTGCGCATGCACGATCACAGAAGAGATGACGGAATACTTCGGACAGTATCCCGGCGCACACCCGGAGGGTCCCCTCGCCGATCTTCAGCGCTACAAGCGCTTTCTGCGACTCCGCCCAATCAAGAAATTCTTCAGCGGTATCAAGTTGCGAGTGCCAGAGCGCAGGTGGATCGACTATCGCGGTAGGGAGTAGGGTTGCCCCTACCCACAGCCGCACAGATCCGGACGTGCAGCTTTCCCGCATCCGGCTCCTACCTCAGGTTTTGACGCCAAAGCGTTTCAACGGATAGGGATGAGTTATGTGCCCCCAGGGTAGCCACTGCTCCGACATTTCGTACATCCGCTGCCACGGCAAGTGATCGTTCTGGCTTCTATCGCGAAGCGCTTTCATCCAGAATCGGAGCACTCCGTAGCGGAAAGTATTCAGTGCACGCAGATTTGTAGGGACTCCATAGTAGTTGAAGTATCCCGTGACTACTGCCTTAAGCCACCGACATTGATGTCTGAGTGGAGAGTGCTTGCGCTTTTGCATCTCGAGCTTCAGCTCTGTCAGCTTTGCGTGTTGCCTCTTCTTTTCGGTCTGCCGGAGCACCACGAACATTCCATTTTTCTTGGTACCGCATATATGCGTGAAGCCAAGAAAGTTGAACGTCTCAGGCTTACCCCTGCCACGCTTCTTGAAATTGTCGATTGCGAATCGTCCCAATTCAATTAATCGTGTTTTGTCAGAATGTAGTTCGAGTTTGAATTTCCGGAACCGTTCTCTGAGTTCTCGCAGATACCGATCAGCATCGCTCTTGTATTGGAACATCACTATGAAATCATCAGCATACCTCACGACGAGTACTTCGCCGCGTGTACCGCGAGTCCTCCATTGGTGCGTCCAAAGATCAAACACGTAGTGCAGGTAGATGTTCGCTAGCAGGGGGCTAATACTGCCTCCTTGAACTGTACCTAGGTCACTTCGTGTCATCCTGCCTTCTTCCCATACTCCCGCGTTCAGCCACTTACGTATAAGCCGCGTGACGCGCTTGTCGGCAATTCGGTGTTCGACAAATTTTATTAGCCATTCGTGGTCTATGGCATCAAAGAATCCACGAATGTCTGCGTCGAGCACCCAGCTCACCTTCTTCGTCTGTAGACCGACGTACAAGGCGTCTAACGCATTATGCGGATTACGCCCTGGTCGAAAGGCATACGAGAAACCGAGAAAATCCGTTTCATAGATTGCATTTAGAACTCGCACCAGTGCCTTTTGGACAATCTTGTCTTCTAAGGCTGGCACACCCAGAGGGCGTTTACGCCCATCTGCTGTATCTATGTACACTCTCTTAACGGGTTTGGCTCGGTATGCTCCGCGTTTGAGCCGTCCGGATAAATCGTTCAGATTGGACTCTAGATTTTCCCCGTACTGCTCCCAAGTCTCTTTATCCACACCAGGGGCTGCGTCTCGATTTACATCGAGATATGCAACAGCGATTGAATGTCGTAGACATGATGCAGGAGCGCGGTGAACCGCATCTTCCTATTCGCCTTTGCTGCTTTGCGTATCGCCTCCAGCTTGTTTTGCACACTCTCCCGGCGCTGAGTCCGGAGTGTGTTGGGCTGTGGCGCGTTCCCTTTGGTCAAGTCCCTTCCCTCCACTGCCTCCGCCTGCGGTGCCGCAGCATCGCACTTGTTCGGCTGCTTCTTCAGTACTACGGACTTGTCTGACTTCCCGTACTCGTGCATCACCGCTGTACTCCGTTGTCTGGTTTTTCGGTGCGGGCCAGATATGCCAAATCTGGTCAAGTACGGGATCTCCCGTTTTCCGCTCAGAAGGTTTCCATGCGTGCGAGTGGTCTCAGACCACGTGGAACTCATCAACAGCTCGCGAAAACGCTGTTGCTGATTTTGCCTTCCGCCTCATATCACGAATGCGCCTGCGCGCATAGCGGTTGCATAGCAACCTACGGCGGCGGGAGGTCACAGTCACTCAGGCATGGACATGGTGCTTAGTTTTTAGAAAGTGGCGTATCCTGGCTGGACGTTTTTACTTTCAGAGTCTGTTCATATGCTTGAGGGACCTATGCTTCAACGAGATCATCCGCTCAAGCCAGGCATATGCGACCTTTCCTTGCAAACTCCGGCGTTAGCGGAATCCACTTTCACAACTTTAGCGAATGTGCGTCAACCAGCAACCGAAATCGGCGCCGGCCAAGAATCTAGTGCTGATGGACCGCTAAGGGTTTGCACCTCAATAACCCTCTTCAGCAATCCAAATTATCTTTGAACTGTTGGAGAGGGTGCTTTGCTTAAGCTAACGGTCCAGACAATAGTAGAGCGATCACCGGTTCCGACTCCGATGCACTCAAATTGTAGGCAATCCGAAGCAAGGAAGCCAGCTTAGTTTTCTGCCGAATTGCCTTGATCCCACGAATACTCATTATGTTGACTCCTAAATACTCCTGTACGGAAGGCAGCATGAGCATGTCAGCGATTTCTTGATTGGTCGGTTTAGCGAACGAACAAATTCTCTTTGCAAGAAGTCGCGAAGTCATAGCGTAGAGCAAAAAATCTCCAAATGTGATCTTGTAATAGAGATTTGGAGCGTCAAAACTCTTGTATTCAGGTCTATCACGCACTTGCTGCTTGACCTCTACAGCAAGTTTATCAACCTTACGAGTGTCGATGCGGCTATGCATAAATCTATTTCTGACTAGTCGATAGTAGTCACAGATTGATATCTCTGTCTCGCCCAATCTAGTCAACGTTTCACGATATCTCGGGCCAATATTTTTTAGAATTCGTGTCAACCAATCATCATGTTCTTCGTAGCTCCACGCAGCGGATTGCGGATGTTCGTCTTTGAAATTTAGCAAAAACTCTTCAAACTGCTGAAACACGCCAACTATGTGTAACTGCGAAACTCTGCTGCTCATATGCATCGGATCGACATGACTGATTTTTACATTGTGGTCGTTACCGAGTTTGGTAACAAATTCGATTAACTCTGTTGAGTCCGTTTTATTGGTAATAAATTCTCGAACAAGAAGTTCAGTGCATGCGGCGATAGCGCCAATCCGGCCAAGCCCCTTTTTTAGATTCAAGTAGCAAAGAAATCTGAATTCGGTCGCTTGTTCTGAAGTCATTTCTGTATCATATCTCCAATTGAGACTTCGGTAGAACCTATCCACCACCGCAGATGGCTTAGCCTCCCACACAGAGGAAATCGGATTGACCCGCTCCCCAAAAGTTGAACCATGTCAACTGGACGACTGACCAATTTTGCGTCATAGTTTCAGCTAGAAAGGCAGGTCCGTATGAAAAAGAGTCGTTTCACCGAAGAACAGATCGTGGCTGTCCTCAAGGAGACAGAGGCTGGCATGACCGTCAAAGATGTTTGCCGGAAGCATGGGATTTCGGATGGCACCTTCTATCACTGGCGCGCCAAATATGGTGGCATGACAGTGAGCGACGTAAAACGCCTTAAGGGCCTAGAGGATGAGAATGCGCAATTGAAGCGTCTGGTTGGTGAGCAAGCATTGCTAATCGACGGCTACAAGAACGCGCTCTCAAAAAAGTACTGACCACCTCGCAGCGTCGAGAAGCAGTAGCTGCTTTTTGCGAGGTGGGAGTCAGCGAACGCAAAGCTACCAGCGAGGTCGGCATCGCCCGATCGACGCGACGGCATAAGAGCACTCGGAAGGACGAGTCTGAGGTGAGAGCGAAGATTGTCAAGATCGCGTACTCTCGGCGACGGTTCGGGTATCGCCGCATTCACGCAATGATGCAGAGAGACGGTGAGGAGGTCAATCACAAGAAGGTCTACCGAATCTACTGCGAAGAGAACTTGCAGGTACGCAAGCGGAAGAAGAAAAAGGAACGCCATTTTCGTAAACCGCTCGAACCAGCAAGGAGACCTAATCAACGCTGGTCAATGGACTTCGTTAGCGACAGTCTGAGCACCGGTCGTCGGTTCCGAACGCTCAATGTCATCGACGAGTTCACCCGAGAATGCCTGGGCATCGAAGTAGATTTCAGCCTGACAGGACACAGAGTTGCCCGCCTGTGACTTCGATCTTTAATTTGCCGACTTTTTCGATCTTTATTTGGCAATTTTTCGATCATTGTTTGGCAAATTGGTAGCGTCCAAAATCTAAACCTTTCGGACACGGTCGGGATGAAGGATGCTAAGGCCCGCAGGCTGGAAAAAAACTGCCTACCCCACAAAACAGTTTTTGGACATCCCGCGCATCGCACAGTTGCCAAATAAAGATCAAAGCCCTGCCAAATAATTATCGAAGTCACAACAGGGTTTTGAAATCGCAGAGAAGAAACTCGACCCTGTAACACAGAAGGTGCACCTAATTCTCAGGCGAGGCTGATTCGAGCCATCCTATTCTCGGAAACGTTCGAACTCGTCGTGCAAATCTTGCAATCAAGCAATGGCTCTACGGGTTATTGCGAGAGCGTTGTACGAACTACATCTGGTGGCTCCAATTTACTCATGGTAGCTTGACAGCTACTTTTGAACAAGGAAGCAGCCGATGCCAAAGCGAGGAAACTGCGGCACCGAGACCGGACTATTGTGTTGTTTGTTGTTCTCTTTGCGGGATGTATTTTCTTTCCCAATTTCATTTCCTGGATATTCATTCCGACATTCTCTTTTCTTATTCTTGTTGGCAAGCGACTTGATTTCCATCAAAAGAAAGCAAGAATGATCATTTTCATTCCTTCCAACGTTTATAATGCTCGCGCTTGTGGGGGCGGGGGAAGTCAACTTCCCGCTAACGCCGTTTTTTTGCGTTCAAAGTTCCAAGGTGGGAGGTGTTATGGCAACTTTAGGTGAGCTACATTCGGAATTCAGAGGTTTACTAGGAGCAGACGCGAACTCTGTTATCGGAGTGGGTGTAAGTACTACTCTTTTAGAAATCAGGCTGCGCAGACTGGCCCACAACTTAGCGAATTACTCGCGTGTCACACCTAGTCCGCCGGAGCTGGGTATCCCGGATTTGTCAGGGCGGTTAACAGCGGATCCAAATAGCATTCACCTGAGGCTTGATACAGCCAACCAGAAGATCATGTTCGATTGCGATTTAAAGCTGGCTATAGTCCCCACGAGAGCCAATACGGTGGTTTTCGACACCATCATTTACCCATTCAGAAACGTGGAACTGGCATTAACCAATGACAGCTTTCTTAACGGCGAATTCAGATTTGATTTGAAATCTGCATCGACACCGAGCATGCGGACTCAGGGACCTTATCCGGGAAATCCAAGTCAACTTAACGAGGCGGACATAACCAACCCTGCTTATACCAACTACACCACGGTCGATCAGTACAAGTCCGACGAACGAATAATTATGCTGCTCGGATGGAAGAGCATTTTGCAATCATTCATCGAAGAATCCGTATTCCCAAGATTTCGGCGTGCAATGAGGACCTTCATGTTCTCAGCTCCCTATAGGGTACTCGTGGGCAACAATCACATTTACATATCCGGAACTCCACAACTATTGGTGCCTGATTGCGCTCATGGAGGCAGCGCAGAAAATCAGCTCACTCTAAAAATGGTGGAGCCTGTTGATGATGGTAAGGGCTCGAATAGCGGATCTGAGCAAGCTAGAGAAGCTTTAGAATTTACTTTCGAATTCGCTGGAACCATGCCACAGACTGCGGCTCCAGCGACACTGACTGACCCACATACCGTTCTTTATTACCCGGGCAATATAACCCTTGTGGATTTAGCCACAAAACAACTGCGGCCAGGCGTAACAGTACAAGACTCGGGCATAGCCAGTTTAGTTAGATGGTGGTATGAAGCTTCAGCTTCTCTGCTCAATCTGCGGGTAGCCTTAGATGTAGCAAGTTCGTCCATCGTTATAACCGTTGACTGGAATTGCTTCGCGAACGCCGGAGCAAATCTAAAAGTAGGTTGCGTAGAAACGAATGTAGCGAACATCACCGTTTTTACAAAGCGTGGTGTTGTCGAAGGGGATGTCGATTTGGCACTCGAGAATACTGCAGTTGTATTAACCTCCGGACTGCGCAGGACAGACATAACCCGCATTGTTGTGGGGGGGCTCCCGTTCCCCCTTGATATTGTGGCTAATTGGTTAGGCACCCGCGTGGCAGAGTATTTCTTGAAGAGAGTCTTGGCCAGAACCCTGGATTCCGTCCGGGCAGTTGTCTTAAATGTGCCTGACATGTATGGAGAGAAGTCGACAAGCGGAGAGAAGCATGTGCTAGCAGAATCAGTTGCGTTTGGACTTAACTTCGGTGCAGATATTGTGGAACCCTAAAGCCGTCTTCGAGGAAGACTTTTGGCGACCTATTTGCAGAAATTGGCGAATTGGCAATTAGCGCCCAAGGAGGCTTTCCGGTGTCACTGATTGCCAAACAATTCGTAAGTCATGCCATAATTTTCGCTCCATTCGAGTACGCATCGTACTGTAATAGTGATGAACAATGGAGTGGCTGATGCATCAATCGAAACCTAACCGCTCAGGCCGACGCTCAGTTCCAATTGAATTTGATTTTTCTTTTTTTCGTGTTGGCGAGCCAATTCTTCAAAACCGCTCATAATTGCTGAAATCGTAGACGGCCAATCAGTTCTGCTTGAGTACATCTTTAGCGCGCCTGCTGGGTCATTGCTTAGCTGATAATACGATACGAGTGTATTGTGTGACTTCGATCTTTATTTTGCCGACTTTTTCGATCATTATTTGGCAAAATTTTGATCTTTATTTGGCAATCTTTTCGGCAGCGGAGCAAGTCTCTTCGCCATATTCATACGCCCAGTTCTGTCATTTATACCGGCAGTGGGCGAGCAAATTGAATCTCGTCATGCGCCAAGAGCACAAAGCTGGTGAGAAGCTGTTTGTCGACTGGTCAGGAAAGACCGCGCACGTTGTCGATCCTGAAACTGGAGAAGTAAAATCCGCGCAAGTCTTTGTAGCCGTCTGGGGCGCATCGAATTACAGTTACGCAGAAGCGTGCTGGACGCAAGAGCAGAACAATTGGATCGGAGCCCATGTGCGTGCTTTCGAGTACTTCGCCGGCGTGCCAGAAATAGTGGTGCCAGACTGCACGAAGACTGCGGTCGTGAAAGTAGATCGATGGGATCCCGACCTGAATCTGCACTACAGCCAGATGGCACGTCATTACGGGATCGCGATCATTCCGGCGCGACCGCGCAAACCAAAAGACAAGGCGAAAGTCGAAAAAGGTGTGCAAGTGGTACAACGCTGGATCCTGGCACGACTCCGCAACAGAACCTTTCTCAGCCTCGACGAACTCAATGTCGCAATCAGAGAATTGTTGGAGTCACTCAATCATCGCCCATTCAAAAAACTGGAAGGGACACGCGCGTCTCACTTTCACGCGATCGACAAGCCAGCAATGAAACCGCTTCCTCAGCTTCGATATGAAGATGAAGAGTGGAGAAAAGCAAAGGTACACCCGGACTACCATGTTGACGTGAAAGGACACTATTACTCAGTCCCCTATCAACTTGTCGGCAAGGTTCTTGAAATTAGAATCACGCCTACAATAGTCGAGTGCTTTCATCAAAACGTTCGTGTCGCCAGTCACATGCGGTATGGACTAAAGGGCAAGCATTCAACGATTCGAGAGCACATGCCCAAAGCACATCAAAAGTATCTCGACTGGACTCCTGAGAGAATGATCAACTGGGCGGCAAAGATCGGGCCGAGTACGAAGCAACTTATTCAATCAACTCTGGACTCAGCCGAGCACCCTCAGCTCGTGTTCAGGCGTTGTCTCGGTGTTCTTTCGATGGAGAAGGAATTTGGCCGCGCAAGACTAGAGTCCGCATGCCGGAAAGCCCTCACCTTTGGAAGCTGGACATGTGCGAGCCTCAGATCAATGCTCCGGCATGGACTGGAAGAAAAGATTGTGCAGCTACCATTGTTACCGCCAACGTGTCACGAAAATCTTCGTGGTCGCGACTATTATCTCGTATCTGACAGCCAGACTGAGAGCGAGTTAGGCTAACGCAATTCCGTGGCAGGTGTCAACCCAACCGCTTCGCGGTGCTGCGCAGGGTTGACACCGTCCACGGTATCGCGCTGCTTCACTCTTATCAGTCTGACACCTTAAGGAGAATCAAAAATGCTAATACAACAGACAATCGAAAAACTCAGAGAATTGGGTCTGCATGGAATGCTGAAGAGTCTGGACCAGCAGTTGAGTTCATCAGACTACGTCTCACTCAGCTTTGATGAGCGGCTTGGACTGCTAATTGATTCAGAGTCTGCGTATCGCGATAGCAGGAAGTTAAGTTCGCGGTTGCGATCTGCGAAGTTGAAGCACCAAGCTTGTGTCGAGAATCTCGACTTCCGCCGACAACGAGGATTGGACAAGGCGACGCTGAAGCAGTTATCCGCCTGCGACTGGATTCGCGAGCATCGCAACGTTCTGATTGTCGGACCGACCGGAGTGGGAAAAACATACCTAGCATGCGCCCTCGCGCACAAGGCTTGTCAGCAGGGTTTTCGAGCAGTTTACGAAAGAGCACCTAGGCTCTTTACCTTCCTTTCCGTCGCCAGGGCCGATGGCAGTTACAATCGGTATCTCGCCAGGTTGAGCAAGGTGGACGTCCTCGTAATTGACGACTTCGGATTGATACCACTAACAGATGACATGTCTCGCGATCTTCTCGAAATTGTTGATGATCGTTCCGATTCTAAATCCACGATCATCGCCAGCCAACTCCCTGTTGAAAGCTGGCACGACACAATATCTAATCCGACCTTGGCGGATGCAATTCTTGATCGCGTGGTACACAAATCATACAAGCTCAAACTCAAGGGAGATTCAATGCGCAAAAACGACGACGACCAAATGCAGCAAGTAGCATCCTAATGTACGCGCTGATGGTTTCTCTTCTTGCGAACCCGGCCGCTGTCACTAGAATTGATGGACGGATCACCAGAATGTTTGGCCTTGATTCAGCCAGAACAGGTGGCCGCAGTCAAACCAGAACAGCTGGCCGCGTTACCAGAATGACCGGCCGAATTGGCCAGAATATGCAAACAATCAGGTTTTCGCAGCCGCGTGGTATCTTTACGAATGCCAATTTATTTGAGCACAGTTTTCTCGCGGAGCACTTGCAAAAGCCCGATTCTATCATCAAGTTGTCAAATGACTTAGGTGAACTTTTGCGGTTTGTGTGCTACGTTGTGACATTCCGCTACATCCTGGATTTAAGACGATCTAGAAGTTCCATTCGATTGCACTGCAAAATTGCCCTTTCGATTGCTTTGACTTGAAACGCATCGATAGACTTTTTATCGATCAGCGCCATTTGAAAAGATTCTTTTGCGCCCACGTGATTGTCGGTCAGGTATTGAAACAGTCCAAAATCGTTCAGTATTCGCCAATCAGAATTGTCACATAAAAGGGCTTTTTTGAAGTATGACTGAACAACCTCGTTTTGTCGATCCTTCTCATTGTTATCTGAGCTGCGGTTCGTCATTGCGCAAATGGCAAAGGCCGCCCAGAGCGATGGATTCGAATCACAAACGCTTGTAGCACTTTGGTACATTCTGATGGCTTCTTCATACTTACCAGATTTTTCCAACGTTCGTGCTTTCATCGCAATTGGTAGTGCTTCTCGCCAAGCTTTGGAGTCAAATTGACTAGTCGCAGGATCAATCTCCACCATGGGGACCACGGCCGTCCTTAGCGCATAAACTTCTAACTTCTTCGCGACTGTTGGAAGTTTTTGAATGTGCAAGGCGTCATTTCCTTTTACGTAGTCTTCGTTTGCTAACTGTTCAGAACCCAACGCTTTATGGCAGACGGCTCTAGATATATATGCTGATTCTGTCGGCAAACAATCAATTGCGCGACTGTATTCAAGCAAAGCTTTGTCGAATTCATCGAGCTGGTAGTAACAGGTACCGATGAGTTCGTGAACAAAGCTAAAGTCAGCTTTGTTCGACGAATCGTTCAGAGACAGCCATTTTTCACAGATCTCGACAGCTTTTAGGTATTGCCCAGAAAGATAGAAACTCAGGAAAGTTTGTGCAAATACTTCCGAATTACTATTGGTGTTAATAGGTGGGAGGGATTGTAGTGCTATGTCATAGCGACCGATCTTCAGAAGTTGTCCTCCTAAACTAGCATCCTCTTGAACACTTAGAACCTTGGAGATAGCTTCTTCTAGAGCTCTTGAATCGTATTCTGGCGCGGACGATGCATTCTGGATATGGGCAAAAGTCAGTACTGTTAATGTTGTTGATACGGCGATCAATTGTTTTAGCTTATTTAGCATTCTTCTCATTCCTACTAGTACTTTACTTGCCATGACAATTGTGATGATAACCGCTAGGATGCTTGGGAGAAAACCGGTGGTGGTTATCCCACCACCGGTCAAAAGCGGATTTCAGATTGCGGTGATACTACTTGGCGGCTTGGTGGGAGCGAAGCTGCTCCTACCGGAAAACGTTCATACTGGAAACCGGCGAATCACGTCAATTTGCGCTCAGTCTCAATTAATTCGCATCCGGCACCGCCGATAGTCTCAATCAATTTGCGCCAGAAATCGACGATGATCTCAATTCCTTAACCGGATAATCTCAATCCGCTACACCTAATCGGATAATCTCGCTTCGCGCTTCGGCCCTTCCAATTATTTCATCAACTAATTACAGCTAGATTGCGGTGTACTTTGATCTAGGTGCTCTTTGTCGTCCCATTTTCCTAACTTAACCGCATTAAGGATCGCGCGAACCGTTAACGGCTTAAGATAGCTGTCTTTCAGTCCGAACAGCCATCGAGGGAACGGAAACCATGCATCCCCGCCGAAATACTTGCCAGTATCCATACCTGACATGTCGACATCGAAGTGTTTCTCAAGCTCGATGATTAGTTCGTCACCGTCTAGAGCAGCAACGCCTAGTTCATAGTTGATTCGAGTATCTAGATTGATTTCATCAACTAAACAATTGCTGACCTCTGAGATAACTTGTCGGACCCTTTCGTAGACGTCATCTTCCATTGCCTGTTGCCTCAAGTCGCTCCGTTCAGCGTATTAGAATAATAGTGGTAGCAACGTGATCCACGCCGGCATCAGGATGATCGCCGAGTACGACAATGCGGGGGACTTCGCGAAGCGATATGTCCATGGCGCGTGTCTCGATGAGGTCTTGCTCGAAATCGACGATTCTAACGACGTCGCCTACCTGCACCATGACCGCGTCGGCTCTATCATTGCCACCACCAATGATACTGGTGTGGTGATTGATACCTATGCCTACTCTCCGTGGGGAGAATGCGGTGACATGAGCGGGACGACGTTCGGATTCCAAGGTCAACGCTTCGATCATGAAACCGGTCTCTATTTCATGAAAGCGCGTCACTACGATCCCAAGATTGGCCGTTTCTTGCAGCCAGATCCCATCGGGTACGGTGACGGGCTCAACATGTACCAGTTTGGATATAACAATCCGAATAGCTTCAGCGATCCGCTCGGCTTGGGCGGCGCGGATGGGAGCCAAGGATCGTCGGATACCGGCAGTGGTGCTAACTCGTCAGGCAATAGTGGATCCGTGGATTACGACCATGTTCTCATGGGTGATCCAAACTTCGGCGATCATACGCACATTGATGGAACCATTCCAGATACGGAGCCGCCCACTGGATCGCCCGATCCCAACAAGCCAAAATTCACTGAGGCCTATTGGGTCCTTTATCGAACACCTGTGGCCATCGACGTTGGCATCGGACAACTCCCGACTTACCACGCTGGTGTTCTTGGACTCAGAGACAATGGCACTGCGGTGCTTTTGAATTACTGGCCCACCAGCGAAACCGAAATTAGAGGTCAGGTAGTTGATGGCACTATGGCTGTAGTTAATGCAGCTATGGCTGACAGTGTTTTGTTTGGCAAGTACCACCTCAGCGGGGTCAGATCTAATGCTATTCAGACTTCGGGGAAGAGCATTGATGATTTTATGAGTGCCTTACTCAGAATAGTGCAAAACCACAGCTTAAAATCGTTGCCATACCAGTTTGATGGGAGGACGGCTCCGTCAAGTAACAGTTACATGGGACAGAATGTCCGGCAGGCCGGTGGTCTAACCCCGGCGTTACCCTTCATTGGCGGCAAGTTTGTTCCTTTCATTAATGTTGCTTGGTCCCCGCGACATGATCCGTTTCCGACTTGACCATCAAGCTATAGTTTGAGAGGTTAGTCCCGAAAACCGTTTTCCCTCAGGAAGCGCCCATGCAGGACGCTTCCTGATTCTCAAATCACTTTAGTTCAGTGGTAGATTATGATTGTAATAGGTCGAGGAAAAAGACGAACGTGATGAAATGGCGAGACAGTTTTCTCATAATCCCCTTCATCGGATTAGTTTCTATTCTTTGTTTTGGCGCAGTAATAGCCATTCCGAACAAAAGTTCAAATGCTGGGAAGAATAGTCGTTGCGAGCATTGTGAGCAATTCGTCAAGGTTTGGACTAACAAGCCGGTCTCAGAAGTACTGCTCAAGTACGGTACGCCAAGCTCTACATCTCCAGAGAAAGATAATGGCGTAAGCGGCACTTATGATGGTTCAATTCGATTATACGAGCTTAAATTCGACAAACACAAATGTGCGTTTCTTATTCGATATAAAGACAAGCGTGTTCAATATCCTATCCTTACCGATCATGACCATAAAATACGCTGGATGTAACCAGCTTTGCTTTTCATGCTCGCACCATCACCTCTTTTTTTTGCGTGAATTGAACATTCTCTAAGGGAATATATCGCTGTTTTGGTGCATGGACACCCAGTAGAGAAAACGATTGACTTCGCGACAACTTTGGACGGTACTGCAATTATCGGCCGAAATAGGGGCCCAAATACGCCTTGGATTCAGATTAAGGGAGACTGGTGTTAGCGGCGGTGAGAAAGCGCGGGAATACGGCGATTTCTCACCGCGTTCCCCTCTGTGTTTAGATACAAGTGAGGCAGTTTAAGTCATTGTTTGTGTATCCGTTCGGTGAACCGCATCTTGTGAGGCGATTGGTTTTGAAGCACCATTGTCGGTGCTAGAACGGAGATGCAATGAGACGAAGTCGAACGATTGATCCAGAAAAG
>CAYQKX010000110.1:0-14999 GCA_964418155.1 uncultured Candidatus Obscuribacterales bacterium
GCGTAACAACGCCCGCCGGTGCTCGGCGATTCGATGGATACGGTTGCTTCCCGCTTGTTCAAACAGTCCGCTTCTCGGCAATCTCGGTGAGGCAAATAGCACTAGAGGTCTTGCCTGTTTCGCCACGCAATTTCTCGCTTCGGGCGGTCTGATTGCTGCCGTGGTTAATCGGGTCAGAGTGACATGACCACGATACCATCGATGATACCGCAATCGGCGCCGTCTTTTATGTGTAGTCCACCGGTAAGGCGATACCAGCCTTTTGCTGAGAGGGTTTTCCTTCCACTGTTTTTCAAAAAGCTGCCGTGTGCCATCGGCTCTACCTTTACGTAGTCGTGTGAAAGTGTCGCACCACTTCTCGGTGCCGAGTCATGAATGATGAGCATGTCAGGATCTGGCTTACCCTCTTTATTCTTGCCGTATCCAACAATCGTGACCCAGTGCTGTGCGAAAGAGCGATAATGATCGTTGTCCTTCGAGTGCTTGTACCAGCCGATCATCATGAGGATACAGGATTTAGTATCAAATGCTTTTTTGATAAACTCAATGCTCGGTTTTTCTACACCAGTAGAGAACTCCCGCGGGTGCTCCTCCCAACCCTGGTACTTGATACTCTTGAACTTGTAGCCTTTGCTATGCAGAAAGTCCGAGAGTCCATTGGTAAGGTGGGTTACGCTGGTACCCTGGGTGATAGTTATTTTCATCTGTTTGGACAGTGCTTCAGTTAGCCGCGCTTGACCTGCAACGCTGTTGTGGTCTTCAGCGAGGTTAGGGAAACCGTTGCGCGCGAGCCAAATTAGCGCGTTGGATGCTGCCACCGGACCGCAGGCTGTGAGCCCACCGGCCGGCAAATTCGCGGACGGATCTGACTGCAAAAAATCAGGCGTTGATTCAATGCGAGAAACATCGTAAGTTTGACTTGATTCGCCATCACCGGATGTGGTGGCGAGTGCGGAATTTGACAAGGTCGCGCTCAGGATGGCGGAAAGCAGAATTCGATGAGGCTTCCGGTAAAATTTGGATTGGGGTTGTAAGGTGTCTGCGCTCATTTGTAATGATCCGAGCCTGCAGTCGGGTTGTTGGTTTGATTTTTGCTTGTCGATTAGTTTGCGAATGATTGATTGTCTTATCGCTGGATTAAATCCATTGAAGATTGGCATTCATGTTAGCACGTCGCGAGTGTGTGATATCACGTGAGCCTGAACAAGCTAACAGTGTCTGTAGTGACAGCCTTGACGGAGAGGCGCTGGGACAAGCGATATAGGCGTTTCTCCGCAACTGTAATCGTCAAGATGTAATTTTGATATTGCGGTCGAACTGTGTATTTACTCATCCAATCATTGGTGTCGAAATGCTGATGTGCTGACAGTCTCCACAGGTTGTAAATCGAGCAGCGAATTCACACTGGCGATTTAATTTGACCCAATCTCGATGCTGATAAATACTGACAATTGCGCCCGGGGTCACACTTTTCGCTCGTCTCTACTAAGAAAGTTTGTTTGCTGACGCATCACCTATGGTGGCGCCACAGAGAGGCTGCGCGACGTTTCTTCTACTACTTTTCTGCGACTGTATCGCCCCATCTACTCTGACTGATTTCTCAGTCGGCTCGCTCAGTAGGTCCCCATGATAGAACAGCATAACCATAGCCGGGTTTCCGATTTATTGGAACCTTCACCGGCGCGCTCTCTTTTCACTGACACTGATGTCGTGAGTAACTTTCAAACACCCAACTCTGAGTCGACTCTGTCGTTGACAGGTCTGATCACGCCTGGGAGCAGAGTAAATTCAATTGATGCAGTGAAGTATTCCAAGGAACAAGCATCTCCGATTATCGCCGAGTTAGATAGTCAGCATGTGTCTCCGGAATCGAAGTTATTCGAACCCCCACGAACACAAGCGAATACATCCTCTCCACGCATGCTCGGTTCTGGCGACACGACCCCATCCACGAGGCTGAATGCCGGCATCAGGGTGGACGCCGTTACCGAGCTCATTCTGCCCACGCTCGGGCTTTTCCCTGGCGGAGAGTCGCTCCCGGATGTCCATTTCTCGATCCTTGATGATTTGGCTTCGGTTTCCAAACTTGAGAAAAAACCGTCGGCAACGACAAAAGTAGTTAATGATAAAATCGCAAATGCAGCTCAGGGACTGGACGGAAAGCAACCCTGGGCACATACGAAGTACGAGCCACAAGTACAGAATGGGCGGCTCGCAGGAGCTGCCAGCGTGTCTACTATCCTGCAGAATCTTGGCTATAACAATGCCGACTCGGCGAATGTTGGTACGCTCTCCAATCAGCTTCTTAAGCAAGGGTGGAAGATGGTTCCCCTCTCTGAAGCTCAACCGGGAGATGTTGTGTATGGTGGCAAGGTCGGTAAGGATTGGCGTCAGGGCGGAGGTAATGCCCATGTCGGCATAGTCGGTGAGGATGGAAAGTTCTGGCATAACCAATCGGCAACCGGCCTATGGAAAGCGGATTCCATCAGAGATGGCTTTCCAAAAGAGCAATATGGCAATCAAGTGTGGGTGTTGAGACCACCAGAAACACCACCGTCACCTGCGGTTCCTGATGGACCGTACCGACCGCTTCCACGTCCAGATTCACCAAATCCAGGCATAAGGCCTCGTCCCGATTGGGTTCGACCAGTGGACGATTTGACCCCAAGACCGGAACAAGAAGATCTTCGACCTGGCGACAACGTGAATGGGAAGAACGCCAAAATCCTTTCTGTTGCGCAGAAAAGTGTCGATCGCAGGCTGTGGGCCATCTCCGCATTTGCAAACAGTGTCAGAGGCGGTCGGTTGGGATGCGCCGCATCTGTATCAGAGGTTCTGAAAGCTTCGGGCTACGACTACGCGAATAGCGCCGGTGTTGGCGGTCTAGTCGGCATATTGAAACAGCATGGTTGGACTCGAGTTCCGCTGTCGGAGGCGCGTCCAGGTGATGTCGTATACGGTGGCAAACCAGGCACCAGATGGTGGGAAGGGGGTGGCAACGCTCATGTCGGTATCGTTGGCGAAGACGGTAAGGCTTACCATAACAGCTCGGGAAGACGCCGTTGGGTGGAAGACAATCTGACTGCCGTGTTTAACAAAACGCGATTCGGCAATCAACGCTACGCGATGAGACCTCCAACTGCCTGAGGCAATGAGCTACGGAGGAAGCGCCAATTGTTTCCGCTCGGACTGCTAACAAGACATCGACAAGACATCGACAAACAGGCGCTGGTCCTGAGGACAGTCTGAATAAGCTAATGCACATGTCTTCGTGCAAGCTAGCTTCGTCGTCTATGAAGGAATAGACAAAGCTTTTGGGTTGCCTATTTTTGAGGTTCCTTCTCTGCTCGCATCTCGATCATTCCGTCTGCATCGGTGCCGATGATGCTGATGGAAACTTTGTCTGCGTCCCTCTTCGCATACACGGTCGTAGCAGCGGGCAGTTTTTCGATTGTGACTCGAAATCCGTTGCCTTCCAACCGCTCTTTGTACCACTCCGCGAGTTGAGTTGGTCCTTTGCCATTACCGTTGTAAGCAAGATAAACAGTTGGTTGCACATCGGCTTTCTCTAGCGGTTTCGCGCAAGTCTTGACCGTTGCGTTGGGATAGAGTTCTACGAAATCGCTGTAAGGGTATTCATTCGAAATAAGCATTTTGCTGCTGGTTCCATCAGGATTTCTGACCTCTTCGACCCTGCCTGGTGGAGCGCTGCTGCATGAAACGAGCAATACGGTTAGCGAGAGGAGAGTAACCAGTTTCTGTTTATTCATTTATGTACGCTCGTTTATTTCTGCCAAAACAAGTGTACCCAATTCTCCCAAAGGTCAAGGCTCCTCTTGCTGATTAAAACCGGTCCGATGCCAAAAAGGAATAAGACCCGATGCGCCCGAGCATCAGGTCCTATTCTGCAGTGTGCCACATCAAAATCTAGTCAATTGCGGTCAAGCCGCCCTTACGACGCCCTCCATCGGCATCAGTGTCGCCATCGCGTCTTGGAACGCTAGTCTCGTCTTGTGTGAGAAATGGAGGGCTTTAGCCGCGACCTGCTCATCCACCACGCCCTTTTTCACCATCGCTTGCGCGAGTAATACATTCTGAAGATCGCTAGCTGAAATTCTGTTGGTATCAACAAGAACTTGACCTAGCGTTTCGCCAAATCCAGCCGAGATCTGAAGTGCGATTTCGACCATATCCGATGAAACCATATCCGCCTGAGTTAGTAAGGAGCCCAGTAAGGCATTGTCATCATCCGCGAAGCAATTAACTGTCATGTATCGAAATTCTCTGATTTTTTGGAAGGGGCAGTGAGCTGGTGTCGATACTGTAATCATATGTCGCCGAATGTAACTGGTAAATTCGCAGAGATGATATATCGAAATCGTGTATGAATCGATGGCGGGGGGCATGAAAAGACAGGCTCTGTCGATTTCGCCGAATGATGTTTTTTGAAAAAACTTTCAAAGAGTCAATTTAGCGGCGTTTACGCGTTGATAGGCAATGTATCAAAAGAAGGGGAGAGGCTGTTTGCACAGCCTCTCTCGCTCGGTCATAACTAGGCCCCATCCTGTTGGACAGCTAGCTACAAAATGCTTGTGTTACGAACACTGATGGCAATCCATGAATTCCTTTACTTCTTTTTCGGCTAGCTCCTTAGCGTATCCATAGCGCTCTTGCACGCGTCCGACAAGCTGGTCACGTTGACCTTCGATTGCGAGCATATCGTCGTCAGTGAGCTCAGCCCACTTTTCTTTTACCTTGCCTTTCATCTTGTTCCAATCACCTTTAAGTTGCAGCTTGTTCATTAGATACTCCTTTGACTTTCCTACAAACTTCAAGAATCCTCGATCTGCTAAGTCTGGCTCGCTCGTCATGTCTGCGACGTTCGAGTTTTTCTGGATTCTTTATAGAAGCTTTCTGAATCGACCGGCGAAATCGCCGCTCTACCTTATCTAGCACGCGGGTTGGAGAGCAATGACCAATATGTGCACTTGGTAAACGTCGCAATCATAGGGTGTTTCGTTTGAGGACGGATTGAAAGCTGGGCGAAAAATCTAATGTTTGAATCAGGGTCGGTAGCAAAATGTTGATTCCCGGCCGACTTTTCGCAATCAGCATAACCGTATTTAGAGTGTTTTCCGATATCGGGAAACACATTCAGACCTCTGTAGATCGTTGTCAGGCTTGGCTTTGCGAACGCTTGACGAAAGTGACTGATTTCACCCTAGTGGCATGAATGCATCCATCAAAGCAATAGATAAAGCCTGAGCTATCGAGCTCAGGCTTTATCTACAATCGAGTTTTATCTACTTCAGGCGGTTGCTTTTTGCTTGTACTGACTCAGATCTCTCACAACTTTGCCGTGCTCCACAATCGCGAAATACGGCAAGTTCGAGATGTCGAACTGGCTCGCTAAGTTGGGTGATTCTTCTACATCCACTTTCACCACTTTTGCTACCCCACCTAATTCCTTGTTGAATTGATCAATCATATTCATTAGGCGGCGGGATCGGCACCAGCTTGCATAGAACGCTACTAGGACAGGTTGACTGGAGCGCAGCACTTCTGTCTCAAAATTGGATTCATTGATTTTTTGGGTCATTCGTTTCTTTCCTCTACAACGATCATGCCCAAAAAAAGAGTGAAAGGCTGCATAACGCAGCCTTTCTTTTTCATGATTTACAATCGCATATGTACGATTTGTATCTTGCTGAATCCTTGCGCAGGATTCGGTACAGAAGATTACATCTGCACGTCTACCGCCGACTTAGCCGCTACCATGTTGCTGCGCTCTTCTATCACAGCGATACTGGCTTCCTGCGCGCCGATTCCGACAAGCGCAGGGACTCGACTCTGAGTCTTAGGATCGGCCGGCATATTCATTGTTAGCACCGGGTGCGGTGCATCCGTCGTGAACGAAGCTGATGCGATCACATTGGTCAGGGCCAGTGACTCGCCACCGGGAATGGTGGCTGTCGTGAAGGTGACGAACTCGCCTTTCGCATCTTTCGTGACGACGCCGGTGAGGACGCTGCGTTCCGGCAGGACTGTGTTCTCCACTGTCACTGCTTTCTTGAGCACGAGCACCACATGGTCCTTCAGGCTCGGGTGGAACGAGAGATTTCCTTCCGCCATGCGGAATGGTACTCCATCATCGCTTGCGCGGACGATGTCAGTCTCCGTCACGCTTACGTTCGCTTTGAGTGCATGCTCGTCACGGAGGGTGGCGATGTAACGTTCGGCGTCGGCTGCATTCGCTAGCCGGTCGCGGATTGCGTCAGCCCATGAGTCAGCCAGGGCCTGAGCGCTCTTACCTTCCATCGCTGCGCTACCAGAGTCCGCAGTGAGGATATAGCGGCCGCCGACCTGGACCGTGTAGCCGCCATTGACACGGACTACCTGTACGGCGCTCGGAGAATGATCGCTTACAAGCGCCAATGCATTGTCCAGGTTGTCCTGGGCTACCCAGGCTCGTCGTTCGGCGCTCAGCCCGGCACATGAACCTTTGATGGCAAACATCGGCTCGCCCTGAAAGGTGACGTAGTGACCGTTGCTGAAGCCAGCGTATGCTGGGAGCGTCGCTGCCAAGGCAAATGCGGCGGTTACGCCCAACAAGCCCGTTAATTTACTCCTGAAATTCCGTTTCATGATTTTTGCTCCTAAACTATCGAAAAATTACACTGGTTAGCTGACTGCTTACATAAGTCCAGCCGGTTCGGCTACTGCGATACTCGTCGTAGCCGTTGTTTCCAGTTGCAACTCTTCGTTAACGCCGATGTCGAAGACAGCGCCTCTGTCCATGAACAGTCTGGGCAAGCGATTCTGCTCATCCTTGGGATACTCGGCGCCTAGCCAGGCACCGGCGATCAGACCTTTCGCGGACGAAGGTGTAACTGTGAGATCGAGGGCGCCTTGTGGGTCTACCGGCTCTTTCTTTGCGAGTTCAAATTCATTCACGCCGCCTACAACGAATCCCTTGATCGGGATCTGCTGCCCATCCGGAGTTTCTAGCGCGGTGAAGTTGATAGTCACAGCAGTAGGGCTGGGGAACCCATTGTACGCGTACTCGTTAGCCTCGATGACGCTGCCGTGCACTAGTGTGCCTGCGGGCAGATAGGTGTCGAAGCTTGGGCCCAGTGGGACGTCGCGGCTCAGGACTGCCGTGCAAGCGTCACCGGTGGTGGTGCCGTCGAAGTGAAATGCGCTCAACATTTTGATAGGCATCCGCGTTTCCGGAGGGACTACAGCGATATGCTTCTCGATCTTCACCATGCCGGTCTGCAGTTTAGTCGGGGCCTGGAGCGCGGCTACGTACTTCTCTACCGAAGTGCTGTCAGCCAAGCACTCCCTGATGCTCTCCGCCCAGTCTTGGGCTAGAGCCATCTCGGTCATGCGCTTACGGGCAGCGCTATTCTGGTCCGCAGTGGCGATGTGATAGCCGTTCAGCTCAACCACGGGGAGTTTGTTTTTCACCCGCACTGCCACCGCTGAGGGCGTCCTATCCAGAGACTTCACGAGAGCGTCATCTAGATTCTTTTGTATGATGCGGGCGCGTTCGGCGGCAGACATTCTGTCGGCGTTTGCTTCTATTTCGAATAGTTCTCCGCAGAGGGTAATTGTGTGTTTTTCTTTCACAAGCAGATTGTCCGCATTAACGGGGGTGCATACTACACCGATCGCTACCAACGCGCTGAGTGCAATGGGAATCTGCAATTTCCATGACAACATGATCATTCTCCTTTCCTACCTACCTATCGAGGGCTATGGTCAGCCCGTGTCCACGCTGCTTCCCGCAGCGCGAACAGATACAAATTACCGAAATTTTTCAATTGTTCGCGGGGGTGGAAGGCAACGATCTCGGCACCAGAACTGGTGCTTTGCCGATATTTAGTTGACTCGTTCCTCTCCGTCATTGACACAATAGCGCAGTAAATTCTCATTGATGCTGGGCAAAACGCTGACCAGCAGATATTTTTGGCGAAAGTTTCAGGCAATTATTTGCTGTAATCGTTTCGCGTGTCTATCTACAGATGGATACGGAGCGCTCTTCGGAGTGCGAGTGCGATGGCCTTCTATTTAGGCGACGGCAGAAAGCATGTTGGTTAGGACGTCTCGCGAGGGCAATGTGATTTCTTCAGCGTCTTGGTCTACCTGTAGCAAGTATTGGTAGTGGTTTTTCAAAGAAAACAGCTACGACAATACAAAGGGGCACACTTTCATGCGCCCCTTCCTGTTTTAACTCGTATTGATCAGGCTGCTTGCGTGAAGAAAATCTTCAGGTCCATCTTCCCTGGTGATGCATCCAGGAAGCGCTCCGACTCAGGCATGGTGCTATTGCGATGGAATTTGTTTTGCAGTTTGAGGAACTGTTTCAAATCGTCTCCTTTGGATGTTTTTGGATCCAATACTTTCGTTTCACCATCGGCTGTGTAGTGAATTTTTGAGACCTGTCCTACGCTTGGACTGACCATCTTCCATTCAGCTTTGGCTACAGACTCTACGTTTCCAAACGCATCAATAGCTTTCATCTCGTCGACCAGGTAAGGCTTGTTTGAAAACTTAACTTCAGTGCTTGAGTGTTTGGATCCATCTGCATTGAGCAAAGACTCTTTGACAAGCGCGTTCTTGCCTTTTCCGGTCACTTCAGTGACTCTATTTGGCTTCTCTCCATCGAAGTAGGTAGTCGTTAACTTATCGCCGCGACACACGGTCGAGTGCTCCTTGGCTCCACTTTCGTCGTAGCGGACGGTTGTGCTCGATCTTTCGCCAGCGGCATTATATTTTACGGAGGTCTCTACTCTACCCTTCTCGAAGGTTTCGTCGAGCTGGACGATTCTTCCTTCCTTGTCGAACTTGGTTTTGCTTACAGCGAAACCGTCGTCATGGTGCTCTTCGAGAATTCGACCAGATGCGTCCACCTTGTTGACCGTCGTGGAATACTCTTTGCCATCTAGACCAAAGCGCTTCACTGTTTGTGTACTCGCTTTGTCGTCGTAGCTGATTTTGGATAGGCTCTCGGAGCTTCCGTGTGCAAAGCCGCCCTTATCCGTTATTTCAATCACTCTGCCCTTGTCGTCATATTTTAGACCGACGGTGCCGGACCCAGATTCTAGTAGTGTTGGTCTATTTTGCCCGTCTAGCTCCCGGTAGCTGACCCCTTCTTCGATTTCTAATTTGATTCCGGGAGTGCTTAGTCCATCAGGCTTTTGTGCTGGACTGGTTTTTTCGGCACGCTCATCACCCTTGTGCCAGTTTTTGACTGTGCCTTTGATGTCCAGGAGCGGGTCGTTGAGCCGAGCGTCCAGATAATCGCTCATGACCTGGGCGGCCTGTTTTGCAACTGGATTCAGATCAAGATTTTTTGCGTTCTTCAATTCTGTCTGATCGAGCTGATTGTTATCATCGCGGTCGATGAGAGCGAAATCGTCTTTGGATAGGTTTTGCTTGGCAAACTCAGGGCTGTGCCACGAGATTATGGCTTTAGTCATTTTGCGCTCTTCACCCATGAGTTCCACCTGTCTGCCGCTATTGGTGACGTGTTCGTGGATGGATTCGATGGCGTCCGTCTTCTCTTTGTCGAAGTTGCTGTATTTTGCGGCTATGTCAAGCTCGCTCGCCGAAACAGCGCCACTGTTATTGGTGTCAATTAATTTGAAGTCTTCCTTAGTCAGAGTGTTGAGTGCGTTGAAATAGCTTTCGTTGGGCTGCTCTAATGTGCCGAGCGCCTCGGGTCCAGCAGTATTGCCAATTTTTTCCACCATGTTTACACCCTCAAAGGAACTGTGTTTTTCGAAACCGCATCACCGGCTTTCGATATTATTGAACGTCAAATTAGTGACAATCTCGTACCAGTTGCAGTGGGGTTAATACGCAGCGCTAGTGTCGTATGAGCGTGCGCTAGGGCTGCGTTCTCATGGACTCAATATCGAGGGTGACAATATACTCACAAAAGCGATTTTGTCCTGGCAGAGCGCCGTTGAGGTGTTGATATTTCGCTGCTCTATCGTTTTGTGCATATCGCAAGTCGTAACTGCGCCACCAAAGGTTCTAACGCATTTTCATCTACAAGTTTGCAAATTGCGCAATAAAGCCTTGTTTCGGTTTTGTCTTTCGAGAAATAGTTATTCACTATTTGTCTCTTTCTGCCATCACAACCAATACACCAAGTCATATAGCTCGCTGAATCTTCAACGACTACTTTCCCCTCACAGGTGAAGCGGGTCGCTACGGGGCTGCGAGTTGTCATGGCTGATACCAAGGAGAGTGGCATGAACTGGATTAATCCGGACTGGGACCGGCCAGTCCGGTTCACTGCCGATACGCATCTCCGGCACCTCAAGATCAGTGACTACGTGACCAGACCCTTCGCGTCGCTAGCGGAGATGGACGCGTTTCTGATCCGGCGCTGGAATGAGCTTGTTTCACCGAACGACCTGGTTTTTCACCTCGGCGATTTCGCTATGGGTGATCCGCGCAACTGGGCTGATCTCAGAAAGCAGCTCAACGGTTTCATCGTCCTCGTTCTCGGCAACCATGACCGCAATGCCGCGTTCATGCGTAAGTGCGGGTTCGATGACGTCGCTCGTAATGTGGTCGTCACCGTTCGGGGAGTGCGCCTCTGGCTCAATCACTACCCCGTGCGCAAACCGACCGAGAGAGGTACCCGGCGTCCTGCTGCTCCGTCCGCGTATGACATCGCTCTGTGTGGACATGTGCATGATGCCTGGCTTGTTCAGAATGGCGTGATTAACGTTGGTGTCGACTGCTGGGATTACGGACCTGTAACGCTCGACCAGATCACCCACGTACAGGAGAGTCTCATCAATAACCCGTAAAGAAGGAACTCAGTCATGGTTTGCAAGAAGTGTTCCGTCGCTGGTCATGAACCCGATACCAGCAGTACAAAGCGATGCACACATGCATCGTGTCGCTACCCCATACCTGCCAACAATCTACTGTGCAGCACGCACAGCAGGAGCGAGGGCAAGTGTGAAGCTTGCGGCAAGAAGATTGGGCAAACCCGTAACAAGGGCAAGTCCGACGACGAAGAGTGATGTCCCTGTGTGCGGGACCGAGCTGAAGAAACAATCCAGCGCCCCCGGCTGGTTGGGTCGTACATGTAGTAGCGACTCGGGCCGTGACCACTCTTGTCCCGATGTTGGGACTCAGGCGCATAAACATCCCAGTGCCCAAGGCTGGTTGAGTCGCCACGGTGGCGACTTGTTAACGAACTCGAGCAAGACTGGGAGATTTTCATGTTAAATCTCGACTCGGTTCCGATCCCTTCGTTTCACGCCTTCGCCCTTCTGGCGTCGGCGCTGGCCATGGTAGAGCTGAGCTGGCTCGCCGGAGTGGCGTTCGGTGGGCAGCTCACGCGAGGTGGTGATGTGAGGATCCGCATCACCCAGTTACTGCTGGGCGTCTCGTGGGCGCTGTCCTACATGGGCGCGCTGGTGGAAGCTCATCACCACGCCCTCGCGTCGTTCGGCTGCGTGCTGCTGTTCTCCGTCTCACTCGGACTCAGTCTCGGTCAAGCGCTGACCGAATGGAATGGTAAGAATCGCTATCTGGCATCGGCCTCCGTGTTCGGAAGCACCATCTTGTGCATGGGTCTGGTGCTGGGCAGTGCGATCTCGGAGGCTCTGCATCTGCCCGGTGGAGGCGACACAGCGGTACTCCAACAGCGATTCCCGTTGTTGATGGCCGCGTGCATGGTAGCGATCAGCTTCATCCATGGGCTCTTCGTGCTGGGCCTGTACCACGGGGTCATGAAGCCGGTCGACCCAGCCGGCGAGAGCAAGCCGGGTGCTGCCGTCCAGCCGACGGGTGGCAGCGATTCCAAAGCCGTGTAAAACGCGCTGAAGTCAAGCGCGTTGCACGACGCCGCGCCGGGGCCCGTGCATGTCGAGGCCGCCGGACGACCATTCTCATGGTTGTCCGGCTGGCTTGCTCGTCCAAAAACACTCAACGAAGGACGGTTGAAACATGTTCGCACAAACCCAAGCGGATGCGCTCTCTCCGTGGATGTTCTACTTCGCACCGCTCCTGCTCACGCTGCTCTCTCTCGGCGGCTGGTACGGCGGCCTCCTCCTCGGTACCCGTCTGGCCAAGGTCGGCAAGTTCCCACGGAGCCTCATCGTCCTCCTGCTCGACATGTTGCTCCTGTGCGGGGCATCCATCGTGCAGGAGCTGGTGCTGGTCAACAACTACTTCGCCCTGACCTCGATCGTGTTCGCCGGGTTACTCGGGGCTCACCTCGGCGTTGCGCTCGCCGAGCTGAAGCTCCTCAACAAGCTAGAGTCAAGCGAATCGAGCGGATTCCGCTTCGCGATCATCGCGGTCGTCACCCTTCTGGTGTTCGGGATCACGCAGTCCGAGAGGATTTACGCGCAGCAAGCCACGCTCACTCAGCAGGTGTGTGCGATCGCCAGCGGAGCGAACGCGGCGATGCTGCTGCTGACCGGGGTCTTTGTGGCGATGGTCGTGAGCGGCGAACGGCGCAAGCTCAAGGTCGTGCGGACGTCCGGCTGAAATCCGTCAGTCCGATTCTTGTGGGGCCGGCTGACTGCGTCGGCCCCGCGTCTTGTTCCACCTTCAAGGAGCTATCATGCTTGAACTGAAGCCCACCTCGCTCTCGGCGGTGGATTGGGTCTTCTGGCCTCTGCTGTTGCTCGCTCTGGGCTGGTGCGCCTGGCGGGGCGGCATCAGTCTGGGTTCGAGGATCAGCCAGCGGAGCTACGAAGTACGCGTCGTGGTCCTCCTGCTGGCAGACATCGCCCTCTTCGTCGTGCCCGTCGCAGCGCTGGTGCTATACTACGAGGCGGCTCTCACCATCGGATTCGCGCTGGTCTTCCCGCTTCTGCTGGGATTGCAGTTTGGAGCCGCGCTCGAACAGTACACCTACGTGCCTTCGACGAAGGCCGGGCGCTTTCTGTACATGAGTTCGGCACTGGCTGTAGTCGTGGCTGGCGCAGCCGTGTACACGATGGCGGACCTGGTGTGCGGGCAAGTCTCGCGCGTCAAAGTCTTCCTTCCTGCGGTTGTCGTCGGAGCCGAGCTGGTATTCATCCTGCTGCAGGAGTGGATGACGGCGCTCTACTTCGTCGGTACAAAGCACGGCGGTGTGATGATGGACCTGAAGCGAAAGTACCTGGCTTACTGCTGAAGTCGGCGCCATGAGGCGATGAACTGAAAAAGGTGAGCCGGCTGAAGACCGGCTTGCGGCAAGACGATGTGTCTGTCCGTTTTGCTCGGCTCTGTGTGCAAAACATAGGTGCCAGAAGTGGAGGCACCTCTGTTGTTTCACTTCCACAAACACACGTGACCGAGGACCTGACCATGATTCCGGATTCGTACGTCGACATGTCGCTCATGAAGTGGGTGACGACGGTGTTCGCGCTGTTCATCTGCTTGCTGCCGATCTGGGTGGCAGGGCTCAAAGTGGGGCTGCTGTCCGCGTACCGGGGCATGGCGTTCCGCTACGTCTCCTGCTGGCTGACCGACGTGGCCGTGGTGAGCAGCGTTTACTTCGCCCACATGTTCATTCTCACGAAGCCCTGGGCGGTCCTTCTCGCCCCGGCGTTCGCGCTGGCGCTGGGCATGCAGATCGGGCAGGCGGTGGCAGAGATGAGCCGATTCAACAAGCGTCAGGCCGCCGGACTCAGCTACGGGTCGCTGTTATTGACCTGGGCCATCTGTCTGGTTCTGGTCTGCGCCGACTGCGAGACGCTCTCCGCCGGGGCCGTGGTCGACCCACGTCCGCTCCTCCAGTCGATCGCGACGACTCTCATTCTGCTGCTCGACACCGTCGTCGCGGTGCTCCTCCTCAAGTCGATCAAGCGGAGCGCCGCTGCTAGCGATGCCGTTCAGGCACCGCAGGCATTCTGACTAGCTCACGGGAGAGGTGAGCGTCGCGTAAACATGACGCGACATCCGGCTACGACCTCGGTCTAGAGGCACTCGCCTTTGGACTTGCGAAAGTTGCGAAGTTCGATCACTCGACACTCGCAACGACATCGGTCCAGAGGCCGGCGCCTCTGGACCCACTGTGTTTCTTGTTCAACCACAACTCAACATGGAGTGCACTCATGAGCACACCCGCTGAAACCGCCGCCCCGACCGTCGATGCCAACGACACGCCCTACGAGATCATCGAACGCCACGAGGCCCGCGCCGAGCTGCTGAAGGTGAAGGGGCTGGTCATCGAAAAAGAGTGCGACACACGCCGGGGCTGGTACTTCGACTACAAGTTCGTGACCTTCCGGCTGTCCTTCCTCTGGCTGTTCCCGCTGATCGTCCTGTACGGCCGCCGCCGGCTCTCGTTGGCCATCTGGCCGGGCGGCACCGCCTCGATCCTCTCGGACCTCACCAGTGGTGCGATTCGTCCGGGACAGGCGTCCAAGTCGGACTCGACCTACAAGATCAGTTCCCGCAAGAAGGGCAAGGAGCCGTTGCCGGATCGGAAGCTGTACACCGCCCACACGCTGAAGGAAGCCCTGGCGCAACTCGTGTAGTAGGACGGTCGGGGCCGGATCTGAGGAGCGGTCATCTGGCAGTCGAAGCGGTTCGAGCGTGGGCATAGCGAGGGATACCTGCGGGCGTCCTTCGTTATGCCCACTACTCGTACGTGGAGGCGGTTGCACAATCGCCAGAACGAAGCCCGCAGCCTCCGAGCTGACGGGCTTCGTTTTCATTCATTCTCGCCCAACTATCATACGTAGTGACAAAATTGCGTTTTCGCACATGCATACCTCTTGGCGAACCGGCTCTGTTTTCGGACAGGGTCTATTCCGATATCGGCAAAGACTTTCGCGCCTGCCCTTGCCGAGTAGGCTTGGTATCTGTACAGAGCTATTCCGATATCGGCAAAGACTTTCGCGCCTGCCCTTGCCGAATAGGCTTGGTATCTGCACAGAGCTATTCCGATATCGGCAAAGACTTTCACGCCTGCTCTTGCCGAATTGGCTTGGTATCTGTACAGCGCTATTCCGATATCGGCAAAG
>CAYQKX010000111.1:0-14242 GCA_964418155.1 uncultured Candidatus Obscuribacterales bacterium
TGATAAAATCGACGCGCCCGCGGGCCTTCGTCAAGTTATCAATGTACTCGGCCATTGCGGTGGATTGATGGGAGCGACTTCCAACCACTTTTACCGGCCCAGACGCCGAGCGCGGCAAAGCCTGAATCTTGACCGGCACAGCGTTGTCGACAATCTTGTAAGCGCCGCCACCTGCCGTGGCGAAGTAGGTCACATTAAGGGCCGGTGCATGTACCACGCCCAAAATCGGCTTCTTGTCCTTAACCAGGGCGATGTTGACAGTAAACTCGTCGGTCCTGTTGACGAACTCTTTTGTTCCATCGAGCGGATCGACCACCCACAAGGTCTGCCACTGCCGTCTTACTTCCCAGGGCACCAGCGATTCCTCGGATAGAACTGGAATCTCGGGTGTCAGACGGGCGAGACCCTCTTTGATGATGCGATTAGCTTGCAGGTCGGCCTGCGTCAACGGGCTGTCGTCTTCTTTATGCTCGACCTTGAAATCGGTTTTGTAGATTTCGATAATTCGCCTGCCAGCTTCAATGGCGATCTCGACGACTACTAGCGGGTCGATGTTGACGGCTGGAGCTTTAGTCGAATTTGCTTGCGTATTTGTGATATTGCTCATGAGCCGCTCCGTGACAGGATTCCATTGCGAAGAATTGATTCAGAACCTGGTTAGATCCTAAACCTCGATATCAAATCCGTCTTTAGCAAAAGCTCAGAAAGAGGAACATCAGCGCAGCGCGGTGCCGCTCCCAGCGACGAGAGGCGCGGTGCCCAATCCGAACGTGACATTGGCTAACAGGATGAGACCAAAACAACCGGCGGCTGCGAGTATGGGACAGAGAGGCCAGAGCTTAGCCATAACCGCGATATGGCGGTTGTTGAATGTTGTTTTTATTCCATTCTTTCCGCTGCCCATGCCGATGATCGCACAGGTAGTGATTTCCGCGAGCGACACCGGAATTCCGTAAAGTGAAGAGACCAAAACGACAGTACCGGAGATCAACTGAATAAAACCGGCACGCACCGGATCCAATACCGTTATCTCTTTCCCAACAGTCTCTAGCAGCTTGGGACCGATAACAATCGCGCCAAGCCCCATTCCAAGCCCTCCAACAATGACAGCGATTTGCAGCGGCATCATCTCAGCTGCCACCACCGGCGCTATCGCCTTCGCAAGACTATTGGACCCGGCGGAGAACGCCTGATAGCATCCAGACAATGCGAGGAACCAAGCCCAGCCCCTGAGAGACCCTTTGCCCTCTGTCGAAGCAGCAGCCTCGCGCAGAAAGTATCTGCCGCAAACAAATGCCACAACGAGTGATACCACTGGGGTGACCAACCACCAGGCAAGTATCTCGAGAAGCTTACCAGTATTGGCGCGACCAAGATAGCAGGCAGCGCCAGCAAGAGCGCCGACCATGGCATGACTGGTTGCAATTGGCACCCTCAATTTATTGGCAAAGGCGATGATCGCAGTCGCAGAGACCAGGACAGCGATCGCCACAATGAGGTTGTCTCTCAGAGCAGACCCATCGAATATCTCCACGGATATCGTGTGAATGACCTTATTGCTCGCGATCAGCGCTCCGATAACGGAAAAAATAGCGGACAGTACGAGGACGTGCTTCTTTGTGCTGATTCCCGCTCCATAGACCGGTCCGAACTCTACCGATGAATTATTGCCGCCGATATTGATGGCGAGCAACACACCAAGTACGATACCAATAACAATCAAGGGTTCCATAATTTTTTCTTCAAAAGCAAAGCCGGAAGCGAAGCTTCGACTAGGTCAACGGCGGATGAGAACAACGCGTCAAAAATGACTGAGACGAACGATTCGGCATTTTTGGACCAAAACATCATAGGGGTGAGTCGATCGATGAGACATTTAATTCGTTTAAACCCACACCCATTTCAAGGGGTCAGCTTCGATCGGGTCGTCGATTTCCTCTTATGAACTTTAGCTAAGTGAATCGGAGTTTGTATTTGATAGAGTATGACAACCTTAAGGTTAATTGAGTTTGTTCGTTATGGCTCCGGTAGAGCACGAGACTGAGAGCACCTCTGGTGCATCCGTCCAAGCCCCAAAGCGGAATAACTCCTCGCCCGGGCCTGCCCCCTGGTGGGATGCGCTCGCCCATTTTTTTTCGAGGCAACCCTGGTTGGTTGCTACGCTGATTCTAGCGATACTTGTCGGTATCCATCTGATCTCATTTGGCTCATCGTACAGGAAGACCGGGTTCTATCTGGACGACTGGCTCATGCTCAGACAGCTGACGTTTGGTCCGCAAAGTTATCCGGAGATGATTTATAGGTACCTGACGACAGATCCTCGAGTCCTGATTCGACCGCTCGAAGCGCTGCACTTTGGCACGGTCTTCTACTTCAGCGGTTGCGAGCCGTGGGGCTGGCGCCTCTCGAATCTGGTCATGGAAATCGCGTCCTGCTTCCTGCTCTATCTCGCGACTGCCCGGATCTCGGGTAGTCGCGCCCTGGCATTCACCGCCGCCGTCATATTCGCTCTATTTCCGGTGCACGATTCGACCCACTACTGGGCAGTCGGCAGTTGCGTCACTCTCAGCCTGATGTTGTACTTAACTAGTCTGTGGGCGACGCTGAAGGCGATTGGATCGGAAAGAAAACTGGCTTGGTTTTCCGCAGCTTATGCCGCTTTTGCACTCAGTATCTATGGCTATGAGCCATTTTTGCCGCTCGCAGCACTGAATGTAGTGGCATACACGACAGTCGGCAATCAGTTTAACTCAATCACGGCAAAACTCAAAGCGCTGGTTGCGCAAAGCGTCCCGTATGCACTGATCATCGGAAGCTTGCTTGTCTATCAAAGATACCTCGTCCCCTTAATCTCGAAGCCGGCGTTGCACAAGATTCATCTAGATGCTGGACTGATGGCTAACGTAGTATGGCAAGGAATCTACAACATTTCTCCATTTGCCACCATGCCGTTCATATCAGGCCATGTCCACAATTTTCTTATCAACGACGGACTGGGGGGCGGTACGATCGCTCGACTGCTCGGTCTACTCGCTATCATCGCAGGCGGACTCTTGTTGACTGCACTCAGCGATTGCGAAGGAGCGACCGGCGAAGGCAACGCAAAGAAAAAGGGCGCGTTTCTACTGATGCTAATCGGAGTGCTTGCGGCGGTCTGCTCCTACACGATATTTGGACTAAACCCCGAATACGCTCCGACATTGACGACGATCCTCAATCGAATCAACACAGGCGGAGCGCTTGGCTACTCGTTGTTCGTCGCCGGTTTAGCCGGATCGATCATCTATGCAGGCGGAAGTTGGACCACGGTGCGAGCCGCGACAGTATACGCTTTGGTCGGTCTCGCCGCCATCGTGTTCACTATGGTTAACTGGAATCTGGGCAAGACATGGGAAATTTCGTGGGCAGTTCAAGAACGAACTTTCGACGCACTTCGCGCCCGCAAAGATGAGTTCGCCACCACCGAAAGCATCATTCTGCTCAACTGCCCGCGATATGTCGATTGCGCGCCTGTTTTCGATGGAACGTGGGATTTCGAGCAGATGATGCGGATCGCCCTTGGTCGGACTGATATCAATGGCGGTGTCGTATCAGAAAGAATGAGACTGAGTCGCGATGCTGTACAAGATGTAACCTTCGGCTTCGTGTGCGCCGAGTATCCCCTCAGGGGACTGGTGCTCGTCACTCCGGGTCTCGAGTCCTGTACACCGGTTCATGGCGCCTGGAACTTCATAAATATCGTAGAAAGAGAGGGCACCACATTTGGTTTAGCCAAACAAGCGATTGCCGACTGGCGCAGTCAAGCGGCACTCGGCATGAGGCGCCAAAAGAACGGCCTTTTTATCCCACAAAACCAGCAGCATGAAGGATCTGCCCAAGTTCCGGGCCAGCCCGCCTCTCCGTCAACGAAGAATACGCTCGACCAGAAAAATTTATCCGTATCAGGAAGCCTGTAGGGGGCCGCCTGGCAGAATGAGAATCGCTGCAATACCTTATTTTGCGGTCATCTGCTCATCGATCTAAGCTGCCTCTTCTCAACTCCGTTTCTTCTCAACTCCGCTATCAACAGAGAGGGCTTTCCTCGTCAGCGAGCCGGTCACGCCCGCCTTGCGCGAAACGCTCGTCAGCGATCCGTATCATTGCTGGGACAATCTTCTCTTACAGGATGTCAACGCGCAGACGCTCGACCAAACGCGAGTCTCGATTCTCGACCGCATCGGTTGAAAACCTATTGCAGATTTTTCAGCAATCCAGCGCCAAGCCCGACTGCAGCACCAGCAATGGCAGCTTGAGTGGTCTTCGTACCGGTACCATGGCCGCGGTGCGCGGCAAGACCAATACCTGCGCCAACCAGTGTGCCCTGGGCCACATCCTTCATTATCGGGTGCCGCTTCATTGTTTCGCTAGACTGCAACAAGCCAACACCTGCTCCAGTGGAAGCGCCCAGAGCGCTGCCTCTCAGCACGCCCTTACGAGTAACGAGGCCGGTCACTGCTCCGACACCAGCTCCAACACCAGCTCCAACAGTGGCGCTTTTCACTTTCGGATGCTCCGCGAAGAATTTCTTGGTGCCTGTCAATCCAGCCGTATTTCTGCTGGCTGAACCTTGCAGGTTTTTGCCGCTGTTGTACTGCGCGAATGCTTCAGGAGCCGATACCATTGAGGAACAGCCAAGGACAACTGTTGCCAACGCGACGCTGATTTTTCGTGTCAGCCTGATCTTTGCCACTTTCATTTCTACCTCCTGACAGCAGAACTTTCCCCTTCGGACCTTGCTCTCTTTTCTGACGACATGATCCCCGATTCGTTCCGCAACTGCAAATTTACAGCTGGATGATACGCGCTTAATCAAGCGAAACCCGTCAGCGAAAAAGCTCATGAATACAGCCAGGTGACGAAGAAATCAGATCAAATCTAGATATAAACCCGCATAAAATTATGGGGAATCCTATATGATCTACCGAAGTGATGTAGCTGATAACTTAGCTGTTCACCGGCGAAAGCGGCCCCCGAGTCAATGTGGGCAGCTTCGAGGTCGCCTTTTTATTTCTGTTTCTGGAGCTTGAACAAATGACCACCACAAGTTTGAAAGAGACACCCCTGGCTCGTTGGCACACAGAAGCCGGAGGTCGGATGGTTGATTTTGCCGGTTGGAATATGCCGGTGCAATATAAGTCGATCGTCACGGAACACATGGCGACCCGAACAGCAGTAGGTCTATTCGACGTGTCGCACATGGGCGAGTTCATTGTAGAAGGAGCTAAGGCGTTCGACTTTCTTCAGCACATGGTTCCCAATGATGTCTCTCGGCTCAGCGAGCCCAACCGCGCCCTCTACACCCAGATGGTCAGAGAAGATGGTGGCACCGTAGATGACCTCATTATTTATCGTCGAACCAACGACTATCTGGTAATTGTCAACGCGTCCAATATCGACAAAGACTGGCAATGGCTCAATCAACACGCAGGACAATTCGAAGGCGTCAAGTTGAAGAACATATCAGACGCTACAGGATTGATTGCCGTGCAAGGACCGAAGGCGGTCGATCTATTTGCCGCGGTTGTCGGTGATTGGGTCCGTAACATCGGCTCTTTCCGCGCGGGAGAAGCCACTGTAGACGGTGTCAAAATCGAGTTCGGCAGGACTGGATACACCGGTGAAGATGGTTTTGAAGTTATCGTTGCAGCGGACAAAACTGAGTGGCTATGGAAGCTTCTTCTCCACAAGGGTGCGGTCTTCGGTATCGAACCCTGCGGATTGGGAGCTCGAGACACTCTTCGTCTTGAAGCCGGACTGCCATTATACGGACATGAACTGACGGACGATATAAGTCCAATCGAAGCCGGTCTTGGTTGGAGTGTAAAGCTCAAGAAAGACAACTTCCTTGGACTTTCGGCGTTGAAAAAACAACATGAACAAGGGTCCCAACAGCAAGTCGTCTGCTTGAAAGCCGAGGGTAAGGCGCTACCCCGGCAGGACTACAAAGTCTATAAAGGATCAAAACTGGTAGGTAAAGTGACGAGCGGCTCACAAGGTATCTTCGTCGGCTACCCAATCGCCTTTGCTCTGGTTGAGTCGGAAAGTGCAAAAATCGACACAGAGCTAGCCATCGAGATTCGCGACAAGCATGTGCCAGCTCGCGTGGTTTCACGCCCCTGGTACAAGCGCAAGTAGTGGCGGTCTAAAGACGGCCCGATCTTTTCGAACAGAGCGTCTCAGCTATGACAATGCTCACCGTCGATGACAGAGAAAGCCCGCTTTCCGCAACAGAAAGCGAAAGAATTACGCCGGTTCAGTGGCTTCTTATAGCCGGTCTTTTGACCTCGGCTTGTTTCGCCGCGTTTGGATGTTCCTTATGGGGATATTTCTTCGGAGATGACGCATGGCATCTGCCGATTTTATATAGAGCGTTCCACGGAGAGACTGCACCACTGCTAAAGACACTGTTCGGCCCATTCGCCTTGAGGGAAAGCCTGTACGTTTTCTATAGGCCGCTATCCGACCTGATCTTTTCGATTGACTACTTCCTGTGGAAAGCAGATCCGTTCGGCTATCACCTGGGCAACCTTATCGCCCATGCCGTGTCTTCAATAGCAGTCTTCGTACTGAGCAGGTCGATCATCAGATATTTGGTTTTCGACGAAAGGACTAATGCATCTGTCGATCGCACCGCTGCCTGGAAGATTCCATTACTGGTCGCTTTGTGTTTCGCCGTCTATCCATGTCAGACAGAGCCGGTCTGCTGGGTCGTCGCTAGAGTAGACCTCGTCGCTGCCGCATTTCAATTCGGTGCAATGACATTTGCAATCGAGTTTTTTAGAAGTAAGAACAAACTCTGGTTCGCAGGTGCCTTAACGCTTCTCACCGCAGGCCTTCTGACGAAGGAAATGTGTGCTTCCGTCCCATTTCTTCTCGTTTTCCTATATATGGTGAAGAAAAGCGGCTTTCTATCCGGGCATATCAACTCAGCGAGTTGGCGATGGCGCCAGGATCTGTGGCAAGGAATCAAACTGCTGTCGCCCATGTTCGCAATCCTGGCGATCTACTTAGTCGTCAGATCTCTGGCATTACACACCATAATCGGTGGCTACGTAGGAGCTGCCGGCTACGGACTCAACACCAGCTTCATTCAGCGTCTGCTTGGTATTTCGAACTACTGGAGGCTGCTGCACCCGGTAAGTCAGGATGTCTTCGATCGAAATAGCGCCGTCGAATACATACTCCGCGCACTGTATTTGGTGTCTGCCATTTTGGTTGGCTTCAATTACAAACTGACGACTTGCATGAAGGTGAGGCTGAAGTTCGTGCTTATCGTAGCTGTATTGTTGTTAGCTATGTTCCTACCGGTCGTGCAAATCTGGTTCATCTCTCCAGGTCTTGTCGGGACGCGATTAGCCTACTCGTTCAGCTTCATGCTCTTCTTCATTCTTGCCGTGCTTCTCTACCCGCTGGAGCAAACATCCATCGCGAAAAAACTGAGACTCGCAGCCTATGCTATTTTCAGCTGCCTCATATCGACATTTGTTTATATATCTGTAAAACACAGTCTATCGTGGAACGAATCCACTCAAAAGGTCAATATGATTCGGCAGAGCATCGTGAAGCTCGTCACGACCCTTCCACCGAATCGCAAGGCAGTCCTAATCAATCTTCCTGAGCGCATCTCCGGACCGGGTGCGTTCTTCACAGTCGACTTTCTACCTGGACTGTTGCGCCCACCACTGAGTGATAAAGACATCTCCGACCGTGTCATTTCGATTGACGGTAATCCGCTCAACTCGCCGCTATTCAATCTCGCCCGATTGAAGGCGCTCATCGCAGCCAAAGTCAATTATGAGTTCTTCCTGTTCGACCAGAAGAATGTAGAGTTTCACCGGATCGAATTTCCAGACATGACGGAGCTCTCGGGGCAGGCTGATCGCCCCGTAAAAGTGATACCCGCCGGAACTTTCAAAGACTACGAGTGGCAGCCGAAAGTGAGCGAATCGGAATTTACAAACAAGAAAACAGGCGACGACTTGATCTCTTATGTGATTCCGCTCTCTCCTCCGATAAACCCGCTCGAGTATGATGTGCTGGAATTGGCCATCACCTGTAGAGGACCGGAAGATCCGCTACAACAAAAGTTGCGTCAGCTCAAAGGTTTGTTCGACGATACCAACGCCAATCGCGTCACAACCAGAGAAGGAAACAGCGGCTTACTATCGTGGGATACACAGACCCATGCCTTTGAAGATGCAGCGCGACCGATCCTCTTCAACATACACAACGACCCGCGCCGCCTCGTATATAGTGTCAATCTGACTGAGCTGAAAAGCTGGCTGCTTGCAGGACAAATAAGCTCACTGCGCCTGGACTTGCCGAAGAGTGATTGCACTTACGTCATCGAATCGGCGGTTCTGAGAAGAGGCGAATACCTGGCGCCCAAGCTGACTTTCGAGGGGTCTGGCCGGTTCAATACGGTTGGTCTTGTCGAAATGTCTGGTACAAATACAACCTTTGGTTTCGACCTGACAAGCATCCCATCCGCCACCTCCGGTATCGTCGAAGTTTCCAAACCCTACTATGACTTCAGTGCGCAGTCATACACTTACCGCGACGCGAAGAAAAACAAGACGGCAGCCCTTCAGATCGAGGTCGATTCCACAAAAGGAACATTCACCTTACCACTGGAGGCGGTGGCGGCTCCGGCATACTATCAGGTGCGTATCTGCGCCCGCGATCGTGAAGGTAAGCTCTTGGGAACATTCTCCGACCCAATCACCATTGCAACGATACACGGATTGCCATGAACACCATGTATAAAAACCGCATACTGGAGCTCCCGGCATGAGCACCGTATCTGGAGGCAACGCCCGGTCCACCAGACTAAGAGAAATTCTGGTCGTCGGTTTAATCATGCTGGTCGTCACGTTCGCGGTCTGGGGCGACGCGCTCAGGGGCTATTTCATCGGCGATGACGGTTGGCATCTGCCACTCGTGTATCGCGCTTTCAACGGTGAGCCGGAATTGATCCTGAAGCAATTCTTCGCGCCCTACACCTTGCGTGACAGCCTCTATCTAATGTACAGACCGATGACGGACGTGAGCTACGCTCTAGACTTCGCTGTTTGGAAAGACAATCCGCTCGGCTACCATATAACGAACTTGCTCCTGCACGTAGTGGCTAGCTGCCTGGTCTTTATCTTGGCGAAATCGCTGCTTTCCCGCCTGCTTTTCAGTGTAAGAAGCGAGATTGACTACCAGCGTTCCGCCGCTATCGTGATACCACTTGCGGTTGCACTACTTTTCGCTGTCTATCCCGGGCATGCGGAGCCCGTCTGCTGGGCGCTGCCACGCATTGATTCAATCGCGTCCATATTTACGTTTGCAAGCCTGATTTTCTCTCTCTTGTTTTTCGACAAACGCAACCGAAAGTGGTTGACAGCAGCCACAGTAGCGATGCTCCTCGGACTCCTCACCAAGGAGATGTGCGCGACAATTCCGTTGCTTTCCATCGCGCTCTTTATTCTTGTCCCTCGCGATACCGGTGAACAACATCATAGGATCAATGCAAAACAGTTTTTCCGCCAAATCCTTGAAGCGATGCAATTAATCTGGCCGATGCTTCTAGTTGTCACGGCCTACCTCTGCCTCCGAGCCTTAGCCTTAGGTTCGTTGCTGGGCGGCTACGTAGGCAGCATAGGAGCAGGGCTCAACAGCACATACCTGGCCAGACTGTTTAGCCCGGAGGGATACTGGCGGCTCTTTCATCCGATCAATGAAAACGTTCTTGGCACCAACAGCGTGGAGGACCTACTTCTGCGTTGCCTGTATTTAACGATCGCAGCACTCATCATCGCCAACCAATCGACACCCTGCTTCATGGTTCGTCTGAAGTGTGCAGGCAAAATGCTTTTGCTCCTGGCAATCATGGTGATTCCAGCTCTGCAAATCTGGGGCGTGACTAGCGGTTTGATTGGTGCACGCCTGGCGTACACGCTCTGCTTGCCTTTCTTTGTCGCTGTATTCCTATTCGTTTATCCAATCTGCGCCGATAGAACGCGCCTGGTCAAAGTATTGAGGGCAGCTGCATTGGTATCGGCTTTTGCGACGTTCGTTCTGTTTGCGTGGATGTCACGGCACTATGCAGGAGCCTGGGCGGAAGCAACCAACGACATTCGGGCAGTAAAAGCACAGGTAGAAGACGAGATAGCGCTCCTGCCACCTGAGAAAACACTTGTGATAATGGGGTTACCGACAGGTATCAAAGGTTTTATCGCTTTCTACACTATCGATTTTCTTGATGGTGTTCTTCTGCCACCACTTACAAAGCAGGACATTACAAAACGAGTTATTTGCATAGACGGCACGCCTACCAACGATTACGTTATCAACCAATCGATTTTGCACGACATAGTCGACAACCGCGACAGGTATGTCTTGAAAATCTGGAGACAGAGTACAAAGCGATTCGAGCCAATCGATCTAGCGACGGTGCAGCCGAAGCCCACGATCGCCCTGGCTGTGCAAGCGCTTGGAAGTCATTACAGACAGCCCGTAGTCAGAAGTGGCAATACCTTCTATGAAAATAGGGCGAGAGGCAACGACCTCAACAGCTTCCAACTAACTCCGGCTGAAGCGATCAACCCGCTCAGCGCTGAGGTGCTCGAGTTACAAGTCACATCCAGAAAGGTCGACGCACCATTTTGGAAACCCATTCTCGACACCATAACCGGTATCATATATTCCGATCAAGAGCGCGCTGAAGCCGCACTAACCAATGGGCATCCCGATGCCCGACTGGGAGAGTACGCCTGGCTTTCCTGGAGCGCACAGTCGGGCAACGTCGGTCAAGAAGCCATGCCGGTGTTCTTCCGACTATATGAAGAAGCCGGGGACAGAACTTACCTCGTCAATCTAACTCAATTCAAGAGCTGGCTCTTTTCGGGAAGTTCAAATGGTCTTCGAATAGATCTGCCACGAGCGACCTATCAATACGAACTGAAATCCGCCATCATAAAATCAGCTAACGAGCTCATTCCCAAATTGAAATTGTCGAATGCGCTACCGATCAACAGCTCTGCGCTGTTCGAGGCAGATGCGCAAGACCTCACGCTCGACTTCGACGCTCAGAAGATTCCGTCAGCAAGTGGCGTCCTGGTAGAGATCTCGAAGCCGTACCTCGAATTTCATGTCCTACCGCACACTTTCCGAGAGAACAAACGCAGTCGAGAAGTATCTTCTAGCTTTTCAATACGAGACACAGTCGGACAGTTCATCGTACATAAGAATCTAATTTCAAAGCCGGCTTATTATCAGATCCGAGTCTGTGCATTAAATTCCGACGGCAGCTTGGCTGGCTCTTTCTCGGATCCGATCACCATATCGACCACACATCGACCGTGACACTGAAGATCCGATAATTCCTCGAACACGCCCTAGTGGTGGCGCATAAGCACCAGCTCGATTTAGAACCAGGCGCAATAGACAAAGAGCCCAGTTGTAAGAAAAACGCCGCCAAGTGCGATCGTGTCTAATATTCGAGCGCGTCTTCTCATTACGTTAATCATAAAATCCGTCCTCTCGGTTTGGTGAATTTAAAGGATGTCAACTCTCGTCGCGGTGTTCCCGATTTTGTGATCAGTCACTACAAAAAACGATGCCGACTTAGGCGGTAGTCAAGCGTCACATTTGTTTTAGACAATCTACTGCCCGCAAGATCACCCCGGAGAGAAGCACTGGTGCCTAATCAAGTGAACAATGCGAAAAGCAGTGCGCACGATATCAACTTATTAAGCTGCCGGGATGGTTTAATTTCGAAGATGTTTTGAATTCAAGGGGATTCATTCAACGCTGGTCTTGCTAAGATCTGGGTTCATCAAATTGCGTTTTTGTCCCTTTAAAGGAGCCAGGCAGCATGACTCTCTCGTATCCAGCAGAATTTAAGTACGTCAAATCCCACGAGTACGTACGGGTCGAGGGAGATGAGGCTACTATCGGCATTACGGCGTTTGCCGCCGACCAACTCGGCGATGTAACTTTCGTGGAGCTGCCCGCTGTCGGAAGCAAATTCAAGATTGAGCAAAAGTTCGGCGTCATTGAATCGGTGAAGTCGGTTTCAGACCTGTTCATGCCGGTCTCAGGCGAAATCCTGGCTATCAACGATAGACTCGAAGGTGAGCCGGAGCTGGTTAATCTTGACTGTTACGGCGACGGATGGATGATCAAGGTCAAACTGAGCGATCCCAAAGAGCTCGACGCTTCCTTGAGCGCCGATCAATATAAAGAGTTCGTCGTCGACTAGAGCTGCTATTCGCTTTTCTCGAAAAGCGTTTCTTTCTCGAGATGTTCTATCTCGGGAGGCATGTTCTCGACAACGTCTTTCTGGGCTTTCTGTTTTTCAGCTTTCGCATCATCAGTGGCAGCCGGATTGGCGACCTCGTGTGGTGGCACTGCAGAAGGCGCGTCTGGCTTCAGTCCACCCTGGGACCGAGGAGTGTTCTCCTTCAGAATTTTCTGAGCCAGATCGTAGAAGCGCGAACCTTCCGTTATTTTACCCAACTGAGAAAGCGCCGCCTGATCTTCCGAATTCGCTTCCAACTTGTTGAGCGCATCGAGATATAGCGCCTGATTGAGTAACTCGTTGGGATCAGAACCGAAGCCTGAGAAAAACTCAGGAACGGAGTTGCGCTTCAAAATCGTGATTGCAGCACGATAGTTGTGTTGATTGATATTTTGCTTCGCCATGTGGGTGATGTAAATGCGCATGAGGCCGGTGGTAAATCCGGCAACAGCAACAAGCAAACCGAGCGCCAGCAATAAGTCGAACAGCATTGGTTGCTTGAACTTTCGCCTTGCCACGGCAGCGTCTATTACCGAATCGAGCATCCGATACTGCGGCAGCGGTGGGATCGGCATGTCACCATCCTCGATACCAGATAGAGGTCCTACCGAGGACGCCGACTGGCGTTTTCTCTCCTGGATCCGTTCAAGCTCCGCTGCATCGAGCGTTGATTCGTCGCCGAGGTCGACATCAAAGTTTTCCGGCTGAGGAGAGCTATTCATCTGCATGGAGATCCGCACTGCCTCGTCTACCTCATGCGATGTCGATGACTCGGAGAACTCTCGCTCTCGGCCTTGCTCCTCGGCTTTTTCGCTATCCGTCATCGCAGTTGATGTTGTCGAAGTGGGATTGGGTCCATCGCCCCTTTTAACTTCTACCTTATCATGGCTATTAACCAATGGCAGCGGGTTAAGCGGGTAACCGATCGATAAAATCACGAAGTCTTTGACGTTTGTGTCCGTCCGTCTCCGATTTCAAGGCCTGCGTTATCGTTTCGACGACAGCCGGCTTGTGGCCTTTTTTTGCAAGTTCTGATAATGTTTCAAACGCTTCTTTACTTAGCGATACTTCGCGTGCCCTCGTCTGTAAAACAACGCTCTTGAGGTCTTCGATCACAACTAACCGGGCGATACCGCGGAGTGCCACCTTGCGAACCTCAACCGAGGGATCGGCAAGAGAGCCGGTGAGGCGACCGGCGATTGAACTCGAGAGGGCTGAACGCTCGGATTCCGTGCTGGCCGCTGCCGCTATTGCTAAAGACTCGAGCGCCTGCGAACGCTTATCCGGTGCGCAATCAGAGGTACATTTCAACAAAAAGTCGAGGGTCGACGGTGAAGGCATTCGGGCTAGCGCCTTCAATATGAGCCAGTACGTACGCGCCTTCTCAGGATGCGTCTCCGCGACCGGATGCATTGCTTTAGTTTGCTCACAACGATCGTCGATGTCGACCAGCTCCCTGGCCAGGCTGATCAAGGGTTGAGCCGCTTCCGACGAACCTGTTGCCTCAAGAGCCGAAATCGTGACATCAAGCAAGGAATGATCGGACTTGAGAAGCTTTAACAACGATTTGGTAGCACCAGAGACGGCGTGTTCGCCAGCAAGTACGATAGCGCTTCGCAAAAGGGCTTCGTCTTCCAGATCCAGCTGCTTTTGAGAATCGAGACGTGTCAGCGTATCCTCTACAAGTTGACGGAGGTCCGTCGATTCCTTGTAAGCGAGCACCTGCTCGATGGTCTCCTGAGGCGGCGGACTGAGCAATGTGTAACTTCTATGAGTCTCCAACCAGGCAGCTAGCGCGATCGCACTGCGAGCAGCTGGACAGGACGGGCTTTCCAGGAGTGTGCGAACCAATATAGAGAAGCAGTCGGGCAGCCGAGCCTCGATAACCATATCGTCGGAGAAGGTTTGTTTTGCCGA
>CAYQKX010000112.1:0-14063 GCA_964418155.1 uncultured Candidatus Obscuribacterales bacterium
AGTCCATTTGCTCTCCGACTAGCTCGTCGGACACGTCCACCACTGACCATTTACCCGCAAGCGGGGACTCTACTATTACGCCCAGTATTTAAATGAGGGTAGTTCAGGTCAGTAATGGACGATACGAATGGCAATCTGTAGGTGGTCTACGGACCACCTACTCAGCCATAGCCATCAGATTGTTGCTTCTCCAAACCTTAATTAGCAATCGACTATCGCTGTCAGATAGTTCTGATCTTGTACGGTCTCCTAATCTGGAAGAGCTACAACGCGCAGCCCGCAACGATGCTCACCGTTTCTTTTTTTGATATTGCCGCATTCGCATTGTGATACCGTTCTCACGTAAACCCATCTTTGTCCACTGATTTAGCAAATTTTTCGCCATCTTCACGCCATACATGTTGATTCCGCAGCTGATAGCTCGGTAGCGTGAAGACATCTCTTTGATCCCCGTCCAGAACTCGAGCAAACCTCAGAACTCTGTCACCATCCGAACCCTAGCGCTCTCCTCACCACTTCACTGTGTCGTGCGGCATAGCTTCGGTTCTAACCAGCACTGACAAAGCAGAGACGGGCTGCTTCTCAGTGCACTTCACGAAAGGCCTCACCATGGCTACTGTGTCCGACCTCCTGCTCGCTCGCCAGGGTCGCATCTCGGTCGCGACTGGCTCCAACCGGATCGCTCAGGACCGCCTGCTCCAGGCCGCCGACTTGGAACTCGTCCAGCTCGGCTACGCCATGAGCTACAAGCTGCGGAACCGGCTCGGCACGCTGTCCGCGGACGACCTCGGTGTCACCCTCAAGCGCATCATACGGGTGCTGGCGGAACACATCGGCGCGGCGGACCGGCACGTCCCGTTGTTCCGACAGTTCCCGAACGGCGTGCCGGACGACACCTTCGCGCTCTGGGTGAAGCGGTACCTCGTCCACTTCCTCCAGTCGAACGACGACGAACCCTGCCTGTTCTGCGGCAACAGCGGCTGCCTCCACGTCCTCCGTCCGTGCCACCACGTCGTGTGCAGCAAGTGCTTCGACGGGAAGAACTACAGCGGTTGCCCGGTGTGCAACCAGGACGTGGACCAGACCTCGCCGTTCTTCCAGGCAGCGGAGCTGCGGGTCGCCAGCCCGCGAGAGAACGTCAAGCTCAAGCTCATCGACCTCGGCGACGGCGACGGCATCGAGGCGCAGCGGTGGTTCCAGGCGCTGTGCGCGCGCACGCAGGCGCTCTCCCCTGACGACCTCGACGGGCTGCGGGCCATCCTCGTCGAGCACAACGCCAACGTGCTGGGTTGGCTCCCGGAGGTGATTCCGCTCAAGGAGAACATCGCGGCCATCTTCGGCGAGCTGCTCAAGACCGGCAACCCCGACCAGGTACTGGTGGCAGGTAAGCCCTACCTGCGCACGGCGACGGATGTGCTGCGGCTGGTGGCAGCGTACTCCGGCGCGGACGTGTCGTTGCAGGGACAGGCCCCGACAACGTACCACGCCGGCGGCGGTCACCCGAGCAAGGTCTCCCGCTTCAAGGTAGCGCCGATGAAACGGGGCTTGCGACGGAGCATCCTCGGGCTGCTCGAGCAGATGCAGTTCGACCTGCTGCTGGAGGACATGCTCCGGCACCAGAGCTTCTGGGTGTGGCTTGGCGAGTTCCTGCACCCGTTCGAGTTCGCCAAGCGCTTCCCGAACACGACCGTCGCCTTCGTCGTGCTTCGCGGCACGAAGCTGGGCGCGGACTACTTCGCGGAAACGGTTGGCGAGGCGGCGAGCGAACTGCGGCTCGATCCGGCGCAGGACGGTCTCGGCTTCCAGACCTTCTACGGACGGCTGGCGGAGGCAGTCAAGGCCGGTGACGCCGCGCGATTCCTGGACACCCTGGTGGAGCGTCCGGGCGAGTTGGCACGACGTGTGGTCCACGCCCTGCAGCTCACGCTCAACGCCGGGCAGCCGGCGACGCCCGTCGTCGCGGCGTACTGCGAGCAGACCCCGAAGTTCGCGACGCCGGTGCTGGCGACTCTGGCCGGCTTGCTGCCCTCGCGGCTGCAGACCGTCGGCGAACAGGCGGATCGGTTGTTCTGGCCGAAGGGGCAGCCGACCGCGGTCGCGATTCCCGAGACGCGAAAGCCGCTCACACCGGCCATGGTGGCACCCATGGTCGATGCGACGAAGGCCGAGCTGGTGCGCCGGTTCAGCAGCAAGCAGCGGTTCACGATCGGCGTCGTGGACCGTGGTCTGGAGTCGGTCATCGTGCCCTTCGCCGAGCGCGCGGCGAGCCGCACGGCGGTGAGCTTGACCCGCGGCTCATGGCTCCCGGCTCCGACGGGCGGGGTCACGCGGCTGTTCCTGCACTGGTGCGAGCCGGCTGACGGGGACACCACGGACCTCGACCTGTCGGTCGGCTTCTTCGGGGAGGACTGGAAGTACATGGACGTCTGCTCGTACTACCAGCACAAGAGCAACACGCGGGGTCTGGCGACGAGCGCCGGCGACAAGACGAGTGCGCCGTTCCCCAACGGCAGCACGGAGCTGGTCGACATCCACCTCGACCGGGCGCGGCAGGAGGACGTCCGATACGCGGTGATGGTGGTCAACGCGTACCGCGGCATGCCCTTCTCGAAGTTGGATCGCAGCTACGCCGGCGTGATGGAACGCACCGACCCGGGTGGGCTGCACTTCGACCCGCGGACCGTCAAGCTCAAGTTCGCGCTCCAGGGTGAGCACGGCATCTACATTCCGTTGGTGTACGACATGCACGCCGCAAGGCTGCACTGGCTGGACATCTACGCGAAGGGGATGAAGTCTCACAACAACGTCGAGACGTGCCAAGGTCAGATCGCCGAGATCTGCCCGCAGTACATGCGATACTTCGCGACCGGGGCGCGGATGTCGATGTACGACCTCGGGCTGCTGCACGCGGCGGCGCGCTGCGACACCGTCTTCCTGCGAGGGACGGACGGTGTCCAGCGCTTCACGCGCGCGGCGCACGAGGACGCCCTGGCGTTCTACCGTCGGCTCACCACCGGCGCGTCGAACGGGACAGGGACGGCACTGCCGCAACTCACGGGAAGCACGTTCGCGTGCTTGCTCCACGGCGACGTGGAGATGCCGGCGAACAGCACGGCGTACGCGCTCTTCCGTGACCAGTTGACGCAGACCGTCGCAGGAAGCGACTTGCTGTCGTAACTGGGGCGTAGCGGTCGCTGCGCAGGCTAAGTGGAAGCTTACTTCTTCTAACGATTAAGCTAGCTTCCATAATCTCCTGCGCAGCGACTAGCTGCTCTTCTACCACCACTCACCGGCGCGCAGTGCTGGGGAGGCCGCAGGCTTAAGAACAGCTTCCTTCTACTCAAACCACTATCTTGACCCAGCTGTTCCGATCTCCTGCGCCCTCCCCTGCACTGGCGCCATCCCAACACAACACACAGGCTCGGCGGCAACTTCCTTCTACAACTTCAAGCGAAAAATAGTTGCCTCACTCTCCTGTGTTTCAGATACTGTCCGGAGCGGTCGGCTCAGGGTAAGCTTCCTTCTCAAACCAACTGAAAAGCAGCCTACCTACTCTCCGACCGCTTCGGACAGGTTTTTCTCCGCATCATCGCAGCCATCTTCGGCTGCCCCGTTATCCCCGCAGTACCTCCCACTGCGCGGGAGGTCGCAGGCTTATGAACAGCTTCCTTCTATCAAACTTTTCTTGACCCAGCTGTTCAACTCTCCTGCGTCCTCCCCTGCAGTGGCAGGCGGAGCGCTTCCGGATGGTTTGTCTCACTTGAGTTTGATGCGCATCCACCGGGATGCTCATCCGCTGTTGCGACTCTCCCGAGGGAGATATCGCCTCAGTGCTCAAGCTTGAGAAACAACTTCGGCGGGAAGCGTCAATTCCGAGGTCGCTCACCAGGCGGGTGAGCGGCTTCGGACATCCGTTACACAGGCTCGGCGGCAACTTCCTTCTACTTCATACTTAGAACAACAGTTGCCGCAATCTCCTGTGTCCCGCTGTCCGAGCGGTTGGCTCAGGGTAATCTTCCTTCTCCAACCTCAACTGAAAACAGATTACCCGCTCTCCGACCGCTCGGACAGTTTTCTTCCGCATCATCGCAGCCATCTTCGGCTGCCCCGTTATCCCCGCAGTACCTCCCACTGCGCGGGAGGTCGCAGGCTTATGAACAGCTTCCTTCTATCAAACTTTTCTTGACCCAGCTGTTCAACTCTCCTGCGTCCTCCCCTGCAGTGGCAGGCGGAGCGCTTCCGGATGGTTTGTCTCACTTGAGTTTGATGCGCATCCACCGGGATGCTCATCCGCTGTTGCGACTCTCCCGAGGGAGATATCGCCTCAGTGCTCAAGCTTGAGAAACAACTTCGGCGGGAAGCGTCAATTCCGAGGTCGCTCACCAGGCGGGTGAGCGGCTTCGGACATCCGTTACACAGGCTCGGCGGCAACTTCCTTCTACTTCATACTTAGAACAACAGTTGCCGCAATCTCCTGTGTCCCGCTGTCCGAGCGGTTGGCTCAGGGTAATCTTCCTTCTCCAACCTCAACTGAAAACAGATTACCCGCTCTCCGACCGCTCGGACAGTTTTCTTCCGCATCATCGCAGCCATCTTCGGCTGCCCCGTTATCCCCGCAGTACCTCCCACTGCGCGGGAGGTCGCAGGCTTATGAACAGCTTCCTTCTATCAAACTTTTCTTGACCCAGCTGTTCAACTCTCCTGCGCCCTCCCCTGCAGTGGCAGGCCAGGCTCAGCGGCAACTTACTTCTACTTCATACCTGGAACAACAGTTGCCTCAATCTCCTGGTTCTACCCAGCTCGATTGGCTCAGGGAAAGCTTCCTTCTCAACCTCAATCGAAAACAGCTTTCCCGCTTTCCGATCGAAACTGGCAGGGCGAGAGGCACCCAAGAGGTGTCTCTCGCTTTCGAAACTTCTTTTACTTCCTCTTATAGTATCTCTTCTAGTAGCCCGTATACGTTCACTGGCGGACGTTTTGAGGTCATCTCGGTGAGGACGATTGACGAAACATGCGTCGAAACAAGTTTCCAAAACCAGCTCCCAGTGCAATTCGTCATGTCCAGCACTAACTCAATTACAGCGAAGCGAAATTCCAACGGCGTCGCACGAGTAAGGGCTTCCGCGAAAGTAAGCGTTTCAGAACTCGGCAGCCAAAGGATGCCGGGAAAACGAAGCATCGCATTCTCCGAATCCGGAGATAACCGCAAAATGTCCTAAGCGCGACTCTACGCAGGCACGATTACTCGTGCCTGCGTAGGATGCTGAGTTCAGCAAAGCAAAATGACTCCGGCCGTCCGTTTACTTGATGGGCGATTCGTCGACATTGACGATCAGGGGCTCACCGGACTTGCCCGTGAACTCGGCGGAGCACGCCCAGGCCACCTTGTCCGCTACCTCCTCGGCGGTCAAGAGTCGCTTCTGACCGCTGCCCGCAGCGATCTTCGCGACGGCGTCGTCCTTCGAAGACCCACGCTGGACAAGGCTGTTGACGATCACGCCGGTCATGTCCGTGTCGACCGGAGCCGGGCAAATCGGCACGCAGCGAACACCCTTGCTCGAGACCTCCTCCGACAGAGCGCGGGCGAAGCCGACAACGGCGAACTTGCTGGCACAGTATGCGCTCATGCCACGGTAAGCCTTCACCCCTGCCATGCCTGCGAGGAAAACGATGTTGCCGGACTTCGCGGTCAGCATCTGCGGCACAAGCTCTTGCACGAAGAAGAGATTGCTCTCCACGTTGACCGCGAACATCTTGTTCCATTCGGCTCGCTTGATGGAGACCGTCGGACCGGACATCGAGATGCCGGCGCTGAGGATGAGATTGGCGGGCGTCCAATCGAGGTCCAGCAGCTTTTTGCTGACCGTTCTGGCGAGCTCGGGATCGGACACGTCACCGACGCAGTACGCCGCGGTGCCACCGCTCGCGGTGATCTCGTCGCAGACTTTCTTGGCCGAGTCCTCCGTACGGCCGGTCAAGAGCACCGGGCCCAGCTTGGACATCTTGAGCGCGACGGCCCGGCCGATGCCGCGAGTGCCGCCGGTCACGATCGTTGCGCTCCGGTTTTCCACCTTGACCTCGACCTTCGATTCGCTCGGAGTTTCCACCTTGACCTCGACTGTCGATTCGCCACCGGTTGCGACCTGGACACCCAATTCCACAGCCTTGAGCTCAACCGCAACCACTTCCGCCTTCAGTGTTTCCATTACTTGTCACCTGGTTTTCCGTTGATGTGCTGTTTTTGCAAATCCGCATCAACACTTCCGAACGCGATCAGTCACAGGAATCATTAGCCTTCAAGCGTGCAGCAACGGTCTGTCGCTCTGCGGCCATGTGTCCTGAGCTAGTTACGAGTTCGAAATCACCTGCGCTCACACACGCAGTAACAGCTACGAGCACCTAGACACGTCACAAGTGCAACGCGTACTGGTCTCGAACAACATGGATTACGGGCGAACGATAGGAAGTAAGTTTGCAAAATCGGAAAAAGTAACTAGCTAAGATTGCCGGAATTGCTGCGCCAGTTTCAACATCCATCGACATATAGCAAATGGCTGCCAACCAATGTGCTGCAAACGTTTTCCAAAAACATCGCGCGCATCTTAGCAAGATTTAAATGCAATTCAATTATGGTATCACTAGCCAAGTGTTCCCGCAGGTGGCGTAGGACTTGACTATCCCGACTACCGCTGACAACAATATCATTCGCAAATCTTGGCATACAAGTTCACTAAAGGCATCGTATTTAGTACCACGAATGACAGATCGGTTTCACACAAATTTTAAGTAAACCGAATTATTGCGTTGCGAACTACGAAAGGCGGACAACTGAAGCTTTTTTCGTCGAACAAATGCTCGTGCATGAAGTTAAATCAAGCCGTGCTCACTGGATACCCCCATTCCGTGAGCGTCGATCAAAGTTGATCTTTGCAGAAACTGAATGATACTTTCGTCGTGTATCTCGCCATCAGTTAATTGAGGAACTCACGGTCAATACCGCTAGCCGACACATATTGCAAGCAGAGCGGTTTTGTCCGTCGCCTCTATTCCGAGGACTCTTCACAACATGCTGCACTTCGAAGCGAGGGCAGCGATTTCACGGAGACAAGCATGGACAAGGAGATTGGGCTCGGGGTACCTGTCACCCCGCAGCAGGTGTCGCAGTACGAAGCGCTGCACAACCTGTTGAGCACAAGGGTTGAGGCCATCTTTAGGCTATGGAAGATTCGACGAGAAAACACCACGGCACGCTGGGCGATTGACCGCGACTGGTCTCACATCGAATGGTGGTGTATCGGCGTCGACCAGCAAACACCCGGGAGCGGACAAAAGGTTCTCGCGGAAATCCACATCGACTATGAGTGTACGGAGCACTGGGACTTTCCGTTAGACCTATTATCGCTCGAGGAAGAAGCGTTGGAGGCGGCGGTCGCAACCGTTTTCAAAGCATGGGTCAATGAGGAAAGAAAGCGACAACCCAAGAGACCCACGTGGAAATGGGACGCCGAGCCCTGGGAGTATGACGAAGAGATGGAGCCGCAAGTCCGCCTGGCGTTTCAGACAGCAGAAAAGGCAAAGTGGGGCGACAATCCCTGACACATCGCGCAGGAGAAAACCAGATCAACTGATCGTTGGGACCAAGAGAACAAGCGAACGGCGTCATTCGACGCCGTTCGCAGAGGCGTGAGCTTAAACTCAATACCCTCGAAAGCATTGCTCGGTGCCGGCGTTTAAAAGCGCGTCGTTATCTGCTAATCCAGACGAACTCCAACAACACGAGGCAACAATGAAAAAAGCACTGCGGATTACCATCTCGATCGCACTCCTGGCGGTGGCAATCCCGACCATCGTGTGCAACGCCCAACCGCGACTTCAACAGCGCGAAGAGATGGCCAACTGCTCAATGGCTCAAGCTCTTCTGGACCGCGCCACCTCCGAGTTCGACCGCATCCCGACGGCGACACCGGCTGATCGCGAGATCTTCCTGCGCCGAGGCGCAGAGCTCGTCGACAAGGCCGGCTTGCGCGTGAAAGCCGCCGCTGACAATCACACGGCGGCCCTCCTGAGTACCCGCGGATGGAGAGAAAACCTGCTTTTCAACAAACACGCCATATTCTCAGACCAACTCTCCCTGAGTTGGGAGTTGGGTGAAACCGCCCGACGACACAAGCGGCTTCTGGAGCGGAGCGAGGCGTTAAGCAAGTTCATAAGGTCTGGAGCAAGGTAAGAGCGACAACCGAGTCTGCTCGCCACCGCTGACGGTGCGCGCAAAAGCATGTTCGAGCCCGAACTCGAGCATGCTTTGCTTCCTTCGACCCTCCTACATCACCTAGTACTTCCGGGCAAAGAGGAGAAAACAAAGAAACCATGCCGGTTTCCGTTTTCTCACTCACGACGCCAGGAATCTCGATTGCCGAGGCATACTCCCAGAACCTGGTGTATGCCCGCCTATGCAAGCCTGACGACCAAGGACGGTGAGGCTGAACATTCAGTCTCTGCCGAGGAAGTGGTATGGTTTGAGCAACCTGAAGACGATCTCGCAGCTCACGACCTGGGTAATCAGCCCCAGAATCCACGAACCTCCGTCGGGCTCGTGACCGCCAAAGATGGTTGTACCGATCAGGAAGCCGAAGATCAGGGAGAGGAACTGGATCATAATCCGCCGGTCCGACTCCATGCGTTCGCCTTCTTCGCAGATGAAGCAGAACAAGCCGCCGATTGCACCGACGACTGCCCAGAAAATGTAGGGACCCATAGAATTCTCCTGTGCAGGACGGGATTCAGATCTGACCTCGCGCATGCATTCCGATGACGGTGTCACGGTCTCGGGCTGCACCGCCGAAGACAATCAAGAACGTGATAGCCAAGCCACCGATGCCGGCAAGAGTTGGAGGAAGAACATCTACGCTGTTCGCAACGGTCATGAGCACTGCGATGACGGCGGCCGCAATCAACAGGCCGAGACCAAACTTTCGTCTTTTGGTGAAGGACGCCTCGGTTAGGACTAGTCCACAGGTTTTGCAGCGTGCGAACTCACCTTTGCGGGCGTACTTCTTGCTAATGTCGTGCCATTCCATCTGTTTCCTTTACTTGCAATGTGGCTGCGAGCGAAGCCGAGTAAGGACGAAGAACGCTGCAATTGCAACATGCTGTCGCAGCGTTTCTACCTCGGCTCACTTCACAACACTGATGACGCTGCTCAGCGCAGCCGAGACCGAAAGGACGCATCGACAGGACACAAACATGTCGACCTGTCGATGCGTCCGCTGACGATACCAACCCACACCGCGCACCATCGGCGATACTATTCGGACTGTCCGCCGAAACGCTCGTAAAGGGCACGAAAGACATCTTCACCAAGGTGGTACGGATTGACGCCGTACTCACGGGTGCGATCGTACGACTCAATGCCGCCGAAGACTGGCATCGGCATTGGCAGTGGCTCCATGAGCGAGATGAAGCCACCGTAGTGACTACTCACCGACGCGGATGGATACATGACGCTCAGAGGAGCGGACGACGCGTGCTCGCCTGTCTCAGCCATTGGAACTTGTCTCCTTGCGGGTGTCAGAGCCCACATCACCACCTTCGACCAACTCGAGGGAACCGCGCGTTCCGCGCGCCGGAGCTCCGCTGTAGGGCGGAATCTTGACGATGACCATCCGATCGAGGTAAGCCTCATTCCCAGGTTCTCTGCGGAACCGCTTCCAATCCTCCTCGAAGAACTCCATCTGATGGAGCCTCGAGAAGTCCGTCGGAATGGACTCCAGAAAAGCGTTTACGTCGAAGCCTTCGGGAGCTCGTGCAAGGAGCCTGCCCACAGCGTCGCAGGCTTCGTCGGTCGGCAAGGACGCATACAAGCGAGTACGGACATCCTTAACAAAGGAGAGCACGCCGAACAGCGTGCCGAATTCTACTGTCGTGGTGAACCGTTCCACGGTCCTGTAGAACTCATCGATGAAGTCGAGATGAGCCTGCGGCGGACGCGGTCGCAGAGCCGCTCCCTCAGCGAGGTCCAACAGTAGCCGCAGGTTCTCGCTGGGCAACTTGAAAAACTCGGTGAACTCCATCATGGATCCAGATCCAGGTCTCAACTCAGCCGGCATGGGCATCCCGCCCAAGACGCCGAAGTTGACCTGTTCCCCGAGGGGGTCAGGTACGTCAGCCATTTATCACCTCGTCGGAAGGAACACAGCGACAAGCAATAGCACACGCAATTGCAGATCGCCGACACTCAATTACAACTCTCTGGATTCACTGAATACAGCGTCTTGCTGCACAAACTGATTTTTCAAATGCTCGAGGTATCCGTCCAGTGTTTAATTCATGAGTTCCAGAGATCTAAGAATAAGCGCCATACTCTATGAGTTTGAACATATCAAAAGCAAATATGACCAGGTAAAGGTCGCTCCCGTCAGCCCCAGCCCACACTGAAGCCCGCCTCTCTTAAAAACAATCAATGCAGAACCGAGAAGAAATGAACGGTCATTCGTTTCGATATTGACTGGACCGACGCTTTTCTGTACGCACTTTGGCTAGATAACTTTGGCTAGGTTACTTTCGCGAATTCACAGCAGCGCGATTTTCCCCTATGATGAAATTGTGGCGGTATCGCCACTTAAACTTCAGTACCCCAACCCCTGCTCAAACGTCGATAGCGGCTATAACTCGCCTTTGGAAGCATTCACGCATAGCCTCCAAATGCAGTGGCACACTACGCACGATTGCACTGTCTCAACCAACCCGCTTATTTACTAGCCTTGCCTTAAGTGCAGCGAAGGAGTGACATGATTGGCTCATTTCCACCGGACCCGTCCGGCAACTGTGACACGACACCAGGTGCTAACACCACACAAGATCCGCTTTCAGAGCTTCACAAAATGCCCGACCCACTGGCACAGGAATCATTCTTCGTACAAACGACAAAACGCTCCTGGTGCGTTGGCTCTTCGAACCTGGAGACAGCCGGGTTAACCGCTCAAGAGCCCGCACACGAGAATCTCACTTCCCGCGCGATAGAGTTGTTCAAGAAATACATGGACGAGTTTGGCAGTATCGCAATCATCAATTACGCGGAGATGCTTGAAGACATCGGCGATATGCGCGATCTCTCCGAAGCAGATCAGGTCTATATTTACTCATTAGTTCAAACTTTCGAAGCGGATTATGACACCTTCTGCCAGCTAGACGCCAGTCGCAGTATTGGTCCCGACCAAAGCCACTCTGATTCCGACGCAACACTTGAGCTCAGCACAGAGCCGCAGGCAGAGCTCAATTTCCGACCACACACGACCGCAGTACCGACAAGTCTCTCGATTGATGACGCTAGCGTTCGTCTATCCTGCGTCTATATGCCTTCGCAAGACGAAACTCAACGTCTAGCTCGCACGACACAAAGAATGGATGTCGCATCAATCATCGATCACGCCCTCCTGGAGCGCCGCCTGGAGCGCTTGACCGATGTAATGACGAATTTGGAAACGACAGAAGACTTCTGGCGAAAAGCGGATCTACTGCTACAAGCCTCATGGTTACTCGGTTACAAGGGAACATTCCTGGAGCAAAAGCGCGATATCAGAGCGGCGATCGAGACTTACAAGCACGCCGTAAAGCTATACGCTATCGCAGCAAGGATCGATCATCAGCTTGCTAAATCGGATAGTCATGTCATGGCTTTCTATTTTCTGTTGAAACGCTTTTCAAAAATGCTGAGCGACAAGAGTCATCCAGACGTGATCGAGAATCTGAAGGGAGCAAAGATGGTTCAAATGCAGATGGATTCAATTCGACTGACGCGCCAGAACAACGGCATGAAGGACCCAGAGCTTGACGAGGAGCCGTTCCTTTATCCTGACACGATTTTGAAAGTCCTTTACTAGTTCACTGTACGCAGACGGCAAGCGCTCGGGCCCTTAGTCCGAGCGCTTCTCCATCGCAACTTCGTGTTGTTGTATTGCACTTAGCGGCGCTCCGACAGAATAGTGCAATTACACATGTCATGAGCGTCTAAGGATTTTTGAATGTTTGGCTCGCCTTTCGATATTGATAAAACGAGCTCTAAACCACTGGCGTACCAGCAAGTTCTCATGCAGTTTTTCGCACATTAGGCATAATTCAAATCGATATAGTTGATGTGCAGCTTCTGCAGTCGCTAAGTTTTTCAGGTACCCGTTATTCTCGTCCGCTCGCAGACTTCTACTCGAACCAATGTGCAACTGCTCCTGTTTTTCTGATCCGTCAATGGCGGACAGATTCGCACAGTGCGTCAGGTGTTAGCCCTCACCTCGACGTTTCGAGTCCTGCAGCATCGATTACAGCGGGAACGGTCTTGTCGGTTTCCATGCCTACACACTGGGCAGATCGGCACGACGACACAACCTGGAGCAACAACAACGCCTCAGCCCGTTGGCGAGACGTTGCGCTCCAGCCATATCGCGCAACGGCATACCTGCCTGGGGATATGTGCCGGCGCGATTACCACTTCCAGGCACAAGGATACTCACAATGACGACCGACCGTCGCACCGCCACCAGCACCAAGCCCGCCCTCATTCTGAGCGCCCGCCCGCCGTACTTCACCAAGAACGTGCCCGGCCAGGAGGAGCTCGCAAAGGTCTACGAGCAGCTCACCACCGACCGTGACTCCTGCAAGGAGGCGCGGACCGAGGTGGGAACCGCACGTGGAGCGCTGGAAGAGGCGGACAAGCACAAGCGCTCGGGTCCGCGACCGACCACTTCCTGCGTCAGCGAACAGCGCGCTTTCCGGCGAGCGGCCTTCCAGGCCGCGAAGTCCAAGTTCATCCTGCACCTGTGGCACCTGCAGCGTAGCTGGAGCTACACGTTCCGCCATCTCGACATGGAGCAACCCAACACCGCAGATGTCGGGCTCGACTACAAGCTCAACGTCGTCCGCGTCACGCAACTTCTGATCGAAGTGCGCGACTCGATCAAGGACCACGAGCGCTACTTGAAGCAGGAGCTTCCGGACCACACGGATGCGCTGCATCGGCAGATGGAAGAGACGACGACGCTTCATGACCTCGCCCACAGCGATGTCTCCAAATCGCTCATGGTGCTGGGCATGCTGGTCAGCCAGAAGGTCCAGACGCTGCCAACCCTCTTCTACTCGCTGCACCCGGCAGAGACGGCAGGGCTTGCACCGCTGAGCGGTTACATCCGTGACTTGCTGGCGGCCACCCGAGCGTTCACCGAAGTCGAGAACATGCTGTGGAGCCGACTCGGGCACAGCACGGTCAATCACGAAGCGAAGCAGCTCAAGTTTCCTACCGACACTCAGGATCTGTGCGCTTACGAGACCATCCGTCAGCGCGTCATCCAGTGCGCAAGCAACCTGGAGAAAGCGCGGTACCTGGCTGCGGCGCGCCGCAGCCAGTTCCTGACCGATACCCGAGAGAACTACGTCTACCTCCAGACGGAAGCGAAAGCGGATGAGATCGCAGAAGACGGTCCGCTCTGCGACGCCTTCATGCACAGCATCTCCTGGCTCAATAACGCTCTCGTGCGCGCGACCTACCTGGTCCAACGCTTCGAGGCTTACAAGGAAGCCATCACGGAGCACTCCAAGAGCGCGGATGGGACATATGAGCGAGCGCTCCGGCTGCTCAAGGGGATGAAGCCCAAGAAGTAACGGGTCGGCTGACCAGCAGGTTCGCCTAACCCGGTGGTCGGCACGCGGAAGAGCAAGTATGGATGCTTGCTCTTCCGACTGTCCGAGGTTTCAGAAAGGCTCAGCGCGATTGAAAGTCCTTCATGGATGAACAACGATCCGGACAGCGCAGAAGACGAACTCACCGCTTCGATTCCTCAGCGAATCGGCGAGCGTGAGACGCGCTTCTGCACTGTCCGGATGCCTTTTCAACTTTAACCCGCAGATCGAAACAGAGAAGACACCCCATAAAACAGCCGCGCAAGCGCGACTTACCATCTTCTCTAAATCGCTTGTAGCTGCCTGTCTTAATACTATATTCTTCCGTAACCTTCCAAACTTTAAGTAAATGGTCAGTGGTGGACGTGTCCGACGAGCTAGTCGGAGAGCAAATGGAC
>CAYQKX010000113.1:0-13585 GCA_964418155.1 uncultured Candidatus Obscuribacterales bacterium
ATCCTGCCGGCGGCAGAATTCGCAACCTGCGCATCGGTTCGTCACCTATGCTGCGGCTACTGAGATTGAAACGTTCAACTAGTTGGTGCTGCAATCTGCGAATGTAGCTGCGCCTGGGAGCTAACTCCATGGGCTCGAGTCGATCGAGAACCTTGTTGATGGCTTGACGAGCCTCTTCAAGAGCAAGTTCAGTTTCATCAATATCGCCTTCGATGTCCACGGAACCAATATCAGTATCGAGGTGTAAGGCCTCGCGCAGAATCTTCTGGATTTGAGGCAGGTTGTTGCTCTTAACGACGTATACGGGAATCTGCCGCGCCTCGGCTAGCGAATAGATCTTCGCTCCAGTCCTGGCGTAGCTCTTTAACGCGAGAATCGCATCAGCTTCGTCGATGGACTTAACCACTTCGACCGGCAGCACTAGCGTCTTGACCACACGCTCGAGCAATCCTTTGCTCACCGCATATGGGTAGATTTTGAGGTGCGTATCCCCGCTAGCCGGTTCTTGGGCTGAGGCAACCCAGTCGGAAGCAAAAGGAGCGAGACCTTCGGCGCTGGCGGCGACCACAGGTTCGATAGGGGCCACAACGGATACTTCACCGGTAGTATCATCACGACGCCTGATCTCCGGATGAATTTTCCATCCACGCAAGAGCTGATCGACCGCTTCGCCTACGTTTTGGTGAACAGCCAAGGTCTGTCGATCCAGAATCTCGACGCAAATTTCGAAAGTCGGTTGCGACGCTCTTTCGAGTACGGTTTTTTGAGTTCCGCGCCGACGAGCCTCATCGTCGCCCAGAGTCACGGTTTCGATGCCGCCAACCAGGTCGACCATTACCGGATTTTTCAGAAGGTTATCGAGAGCGTTACCGTGGGCGGTACCAATCAACATCACACCACGCTCCGCGATAGTCCGGGCCGCCTGCGTCTCTTGCTCGGTTCCGATCTCGTCGATGATGATTACTTCAGGAGTGTGATTTTCGACAGCCTCGATCATCACAGCGTGTTGAAGATCAGGATGCGGGACCTGCATCCTACGAGAGCGACCGATAGCTGGGTGAGGAACATCTCCATCACCGGCGATTTCGTTGGATGTGTCGATGACAATCACACGCTTGCCCATCTCGTCGGCTAGCACTCGAGCCATCTCCCGGAGCTTAGTCGTTTTACCGACACCGGGAGGTCCAAGAAACAGGATTGATTTCCCTGATTCGACCAGGTCGCGAATGATGCTGATTGTGCCGGTTACGGCACGGCCAACCCGACAGGTCAAACCGATGATCTTGCCGGACCGATTTCGGATGCAGGAGATACGATGGAGCGTCCTCTCGATTCCAGCGCGATTATCGCCTGTGAACTCACCCAAAAGAGCAACAGCTGCGACCAGATCCTCCGGCGTCACAGGTCCTTCTGACAGGTAGACGGAATGCTTGTCCAGATAGCGCGCCTCAGGCCGCCTACCGAGATCGAGCACGACCTCATAGAGACCAGAGGTGTCCTGTTCAAGGCTGTCTCGAATCCCCGGCGGAAGCATTGCCAGGAAGCTAGTAAGGTCGTCGGCAGGAGGTATTTTATCCATTTGTTTCTCCATTATGTAGCATCCTTCCAGATTCTGATCGCATCAATCATCCACTTTTACTAAAACTCGCAGCATTCCTCTTAAGTCATAATCATCGATATCCTCTCCTACCCTGGCTCCAGGCACGCACACAGGCACTCCGGGTGGACACGGGGCTAGACAATCGGCGGCGATCCTGCCTTTGACCTGGCTTAGATCGACAAGCTCGGAGTCAGCAAAGAATGCCTGTCGCGGACCTAAAATCTGCTCGAGAGCTTTCGGTTTTTCAGATCTAGCATTTTCGGACCGATCTGAGGGCGGCAATTCATCAAGCACCTTCAGCACAAGGTCAATATCCGACTGCTCGGTACCCGAGCCAAGAAGGAGAAGACAGCCGGATCCGAGCACCGCTTCACAGAAGATTCCTTTGTTTTGAAACATAAGGAGCAGCTCGTCACCTGTCATTCCTGGCGACGAGATCAAGACATGAAGAGGGTCGCATCCCGCGGCCGGTTGATATACAAAAAAGCACCGCTTGGCCGCAACGCGCAGCCGATCGGCCTGGCGAGCAACCTCTCTCAATTGCTCGATGCCCTCTTGTGACTGATGAAAAAGAATAGCCTGCTCCACAGAAGCAAGAAGCAAGTAGTTGGGGCTCGACGTAGCAACCAGACGCATAGCGGCCCGCACATCAGCAGCGGAAACATATTTCTGCGCGGCGATATGTACGGCTCCAGTCTGAGTCAAAGCACCGAGAGTCTTATGAAATGAATGAACGATCAGATCTGCCCCCGAGATGGTGGCTGAGGGGGGCATTGCGCTCGAAGGCAGGAAGTGAGCACCTTGCGCCTCGTCGACAATCAATGGCAGATCGAACTGATGTGCCACTTTTGCGATTGCACCTATATCGCTCACCGCACCTGCGTAAGTCGGCGACACGACCAGTACGCCGGCTAGCTTTCGGTCCGCACCACTATCGCGCTGGAAACTGGAAATTGCATCCGCCACATCAACGGCACAGACTGACTCCCAGAGAGACCAATTGTCGTTCCAACGCGGCTCATACCAAACCGGGTGCATGCCTGATAGAACCAGGGCGTGAACAACCGATCGATGAACATTGCGAGGCACAAGCAGATCCGTACCCCGTTTTGCCACGGCGAGGATGGCAGCCAGAAGTCCCCCGGACGCACCCTGTACAGAGATTACTGACTCCTGAACAAGATAAAGCTCCGCAATTCGCGACTCCAATCCTCGAAGAACACCTTCGGGATACGAAAGATCGTCGAGACCATCGAGTTCGGTGACGTCGAACTCAGAGGCAAACTCCAGGACTGAAGGCATCCCTGCTAGCTGAAACCGCTCACTACCCTTGTGACCAGGCGTATGAAAAGAGGCTGATTCTTTTTGAGTGTGACGGCAAAGCTGCTGAGTAAGCGAGCCTCTGAGGCTGGGCTGATCGGACAATTGCTGAAGATGCGCTCGTCTGACCTCTTGGTCATTTTGCCGCTTCAGGCTTCTATTGTCTCTGGTAGGTTGGGGCAATGCCTATAATGCAGCTCTTAACTGCTTTTATCGTTGAGGGCAGGCCGCTAAGTTGTCGTACGAGAGTGTTTCAGCAGTGAGTGTATAACATGAGTTAGCGAAAAGCCAGACCCCTCAATGTTTTTGATGGAATGCCCAAGAATATATACAAAGATCAACAAGTCGAGATCTAGCGATACGGCTCATCAATAGCCACGTGGTCAATTCCAGGATGATTTCGATCAAATACTATGAGAGAGAAAAATCCAACGAGACTGTGCTTAGAAGGGCTCCGCAGTCTCTACTATCTTTTGTCGTTTTTCTCACAAAAGAAAAACGCGGAGAGAGCTGCTTAACAGCCACTCTCCGCGACGAAACACCGGAAGCCTGCAATTTCCGGTTGCCGTTCAGCTAAGACTCGCCTTACTCAGTGCGAGTCTTAGCTGATCTGGTCGTCTCGGCAGAGACGCTATTTTGAACGCTGCCAGGAAGCAAGAGCCCGACAGCGATTAGTTCGTAGGTATGTTGAACGAGCAGTGGCGCGAACACTTTGCACAGTCGTGCGCCAGGCGAGTCAGTCCCACTGCCCGATTTCTTTCATTCGCGACGGTAGCCAACTTCTCCGCACAGGAGCGGATATTCGAATTCTTCTTTCAAGCCTTCCGCCGGAGTTACAGGCTCCGAGCCACTTGCTGCAGACGAGCGATGACGGCTTCGCGGTTCGTCTGATCGACGATGCGCCCGATCATCTCGCGAGATCCCTCGCCGAGATTCTTCGGGTCATCCCACTTGATGCCGTTGATGCCTTCCAGCTTGGAGCGGAGGCCATTCTGCTTGTTCTTGAAGCGGCCGCTGGTGATCCCCTCGATTGTCACCGTCACGAGGATGCCTTGCGAATCGGACTGCATCGTCACCTTCATGTTGTCGGTACTGACGACGGTCGTTTTGAGCGTCTGATCGGTAGGCGGTGCACCGCCGCATTCGTGTTTCTTGGCGGCGGTCTTGTCGTCAGGTTGCTTGCCTGCCTTCTCGTCCTCAGGGGCGTAGAATCGGCAAGTCTTCTTGCGACACACGCGGCGCTTGGGGTCATGGACGCCGGGCGCCATCGCATCTGGCACAGCCAGACAATCTTCGGTGAAGTTGAGCGCTCTGCGGGACACGAAGAAAGCCACCAATGCGGCGCCGCATCCGATCCCGATTCGCAGCGGATCCCCGAGCTCGAGGCTGAAGAGCTGCGCGATCGGAAGAGCCAGGTACCAGGTCAGGACGCCTGTCGCTGCGATCGAGAGCGAGCGAGCGAGGGCCGTTTGAATTCGGGCTTGCAGACAGGGTGTCATAGTTACTCCCATCGATTGAGTGCCGGTTTACATTTGTTGCATGAAATGACCAGCCTCACGTGTGTGAGCTGGCGAAAAATAAGTGGAGACAACCGGAGGTTGGAAAACGAGAGATATTACCGGACGAATTTGCAAGGAAGACAAGACAACCTAGCTGACTCCCGGGAGCAAGCACAATTGATCTTGTTGAAAAAAACTTTCAGTTGGTTCCTTACAGCCTCTAGCGCTTCTCAGCTGCTGGGGAAATCGCCGGTTAGCAAGGTGATGACATCCTGATATTTGGGGTAGCATCCGGGGCGACAGCTGGAGCGCATTTCGGTTCTCCACATAAAACTAGCGAGGAATGTTCAGACAATCTGAAGAGCGAACAGACTGTCGAAACCAGGCTCAACTAGCGAGGTTAGCGCTACTTGCTGTTTCTGTAACCACGCAAGAGCCGGTAATCATGCTTACGACCTTCTCATTTTGCGGTCTTGAGGCGGACAGACGCTATCACATAGGCTCAATTACCGTTTTTTCCACCACCTGGATCATAAGCAACCCAAGGACTGTCCCTCTACCTTCTGCAACTCAAATAAACGCATCACTCGAACGTGAGCCCTGCAGCAGCATCGACCGAAACAGTCCGTAGAGTTTCGCCCACCTATCGCCGTCACGACGACCAGAACTCCGGTCGACGGATTGTTGCCTGTTGTCTCGAACCACATACCGCCAGTTGAGGAGCCTGACATGCTGATTCTCGGACTGCTCACCATGACGCTGATGAGCTGGGGTGTGGGGGGTCTCTTCGACAAGAAAGCTGTCGAAGGATCAACCGCAACCGCCGTCTTCGTGGTGTTCCACCTGTTTTGCCTGCCTGTGGCCATCGTGCTGGCACTATGCGTGCCCTTTATCTACCCCGACTTCCACATCGCCAACGGTGTGATTTTCTGGGAAGGACTCAACGCCATAGGCGCTCTGATTGCGCTCCTCGCCTACTATTACGCGATGGAGAAAGCTCAAGCAAGCTACGTTCTTGGCATCACTGCCGGTTACCCGATCCTGAGCCAACTTATCGCAATTCCTATGCTCGGCGAGGAACTGTCGCTCGTCCGGCTCGGATCAGCTGTTTTGGTAAGCCTCGGCGTAGCGGCAATCGGCTACTCCGCGAAGGAGGGCAATAAGAGCCTGAGCCGAAGAACAAGAACGGCGGTCACCGCCTGCATCGTGATAACGACCGTGCTGTGGGCGGCGCTGGGAATCTTCGAGAAGCAGTCGCTGACCTACGGCCGTCCACTGGAAGCCTATCTAGCTATCTCGATTTGGAAGTCACTTCTGGTGGTGCTAGTCTCGGGCTTCCTCTTCCTGCGAAAGAGCCAGGTCAAGCTCAAGTCCAGAAAGTTGTGGACCTTTTCATGGCTCTCTGCTCTCCTGGTCACCGCCGGCAACCTCGGCTTCGTTTTCGCGCTCGCAGCATGCGACGCCAGCTTCGTGATCGTCGCCACCGCAGGCTATCCGCTCATCATGTATGCCGGTGCGGTTGCGTTGCTCGATGAGAAGATCAATGGAATTCGACTGTTCGGAATCGTGCTGATTGTCGCCAGTGCTGTCCTCGTCTCGGTAGCCTGATGATGATCGCAAACGGTCGTGCGATGACGATCTCAACACGCCATCCCGCTTCGATGGTGTGTTGACGATCGCAACCGCCACCCTGGCTCGCATGTGCGATGACCATCGCAGAAAGCCATCCCATCTCGATGGCGCGATGATATGGTGCCGCTAACAATCCGATTTCAACCACAGCGGCAAGTCGCGGGCGAGCCAACTTACCGCTGTGGTTCTCATTTGCGCGACACAAAATGCTCGTCAACCGTTCCGAAGTCCGCTTCAGCAACATCAGACCGCATTCGTTCGAGCCTATGACCAAAGTTTACTCGCAGACGCTCAAACGCTTCCATCTGAGCGTTTAACGAAACAACCCGCACTGACCTAGGTTCACAGGCAGGCTCAGGGAGCCATTGGACACATCCGCCACCAACCATCTACCATCTACGACCAAACACGAATCCTACTACCCCTTGTCGTTTTCTAAACCAAAACAGCAAGACGGATGGGCGCTGCATCATGCAGCCCGTCTTACTTTGAGCGATAGAGCGCGCCCGGATCGTCGCCTTCCTAGGTGTGACGATCAGTCTTCGGTGGCGATAAGGTTTCCGAAGACGATCACCAATCGATTTTCCGTGTCCACGAACTTGAGCCGGTCGTTTCTGTTCGTCCAATCGATGTCGGCGACCTTCGACCAGGAGCGAACGACCCGACCGTTCGCCCCGTAGAGATTGACTGACCATGGCTTCGTTTGAGGACGCGGCTGATTCCTCGTGTTGGTTTGCTCGATCACGGTGATGCCGAACGACATCGTAGCCTTGCCCGTCTGCGGATCCACCAGCTTGACCCTGTTGTTGGTGTTCGTGGTGTCGAAGTCGATGACATCCTCCCAGACCTTCAACACGGTACCATCGTCCCCGTAGCGCGTGACCTTGTAGAGGGGCTTGACCGTCACCGGCGCGGGTGCCGGCGGCTGGGACGGCGAACAGCCAGCCGGCCCGACCAGGCAGGCCGCCAGGAACAAAATGACGCAAGCACGGCTATTCATGTGAAACTCCAGTGAGGGTATTGGGTGAAACGGACTGGCCGAACTACTCCTCCGAATTCGGCTTGCCGCGGAAGATGCGCGTCACGACTCGAAGTACGAACATGCCAGGCGCTCTTCCGAAAAGCATGTGAACAATACAGGGCACTGCCCATCCGGTGAGGAACACGATGGCTTGGGCGACAGACTGGCCTAACGCGAAGGCGAAGATCACGCCGATGATGAGCGTGGTCGCAGATATCGCCATACGGAGCCGCTCTTTCCGGTGTTCCAAAAGCCCGTAGAAAAGCAAGATTACTGCAGCCCAACTGGCCAGGAAGCCATAAAGCAGATCCAGCGAGAAGAAGCTCATACAGGTTCCTTTTGGTTTTGTTTTTCAAGATTCCGAACCATTCCGACTGCCTGTTAACCGATACCGATTAACCCTCAGCTGCCGACAATGGCATCGCATCGCATTCGGTGGCACTGCAATGTTCGGGCGCCGTTCAAGCGCTGGATCAAAGATGCTGTGACAGGACTACCGATGCGAAATTGCGTTTTACTCTTCAGAACAAAAGAAGGCGATTTGTCTTCAGCAAACCGAATCGCGTAGACCAAAGTCAATTGGTTGAAACACACACTATCAGCAAGTAATTCACACAGCGACATCGGGCAAATCAAGCTCGAATCGGCTCCATGAAGCATCACGGAGTGATATTTGCCGGATATCGGAAAGCGCAGATCGAGCGCCAATCCGATTTTCGCGCGCAAAACCGAGTCAATTCGTCTATGCTAAGTGCCATAGTCTCAGCCAGGAGTCCGCAATGCAATCCGCAGATGTAAAGTTGTTCGCCTTCGATATGGGCCACGTCATCATCGATTTCGAATGGCATCTGGTTTGCGAAGGATTCTGCCGCCGCGCCGGATTATCGAGCCAAAATTTCGGTCCCATCCTTCAATACCTCGGCTCCCTGGGGTACGAAAGTGGCAAGATCGGGACACTGGAATTTCTCAAAGAGCTCAACCTGGCGCTTGAAGCCGACATCGACGCTGCAGAATTCAATACCTTGTGGAACGCAACATTTCGCGAAAACGCGCAGATGGCTGAACTCTTAATCAAATTGAAGAACAAGTATCCGCTCTACTTGCTCTCCAACACCAACGAAAGCCACTACACGTTTATCCAAAATCAATACAACGTGGCGCGTCACTTTGACGAACTGATTTTGTCTTACGAGGTCGGCAGCATAAAGCCTGATTTGAAAATCTATCGCGAGGTAATTTCGCGAAGCGGATTTGAGCCCGCCAACTGCGTCTTCATCGACGACCTGGAAGACAATGTCGAAGCAGCGCGGTCAATTGGCATGCAGGGGATTGTTTTCACCGATCACGATGAGTTGGTAAAACAGCTGGAGCGAATCGGTGTGAGCACTAACTGATTTTGCAGAGCGCACAACGACTGCGAGCCTCTGAGTCCGGCATTCGAAGTCCAACCTCTCGTTACCGAGGCCAACTGATTTGCGAGCACTCCGCAAGGGCTTGAACGAGATTTAGTTCGTCACGTCCAGCACTACCCAATACCAATCTTTTTTCAAAAGCCGCTTCGAAACTTCCGCTACTGAACGTTCACAAGAAACGATGCGGCCGCATTGGCCTTTTGGTGACCGAAACTTCCGTAAGTGAGCAAAAATATGCCTCGGGCACCTACGAAACTGTTCAGAGTCTGAAAAACAGTCGATAGCTAGCCTAACTATCAACACTCAAAAGACTATGCGAATCCTATCGCTAGTCCCGCAAGACGTTAACTCGGCCTAATATACGTATAATCACGTAGACGCAGCTTCTGCTAGGTTTCTCTCGTTGCCAAGCGATATTGCTCAGCAGGTTTGCCACTCCGCCAAAGTGGGGGTGTGATTATGCCATTTTTACAGCCATTGCCAGAAACGATCGGCAAGCATTAGCCTAGACTCATAATCTAATCATCGCTAGTCGGAACAACTGCCCACAAGAACGCGAATATCAACAGCGACAACAGAACCACTCCCCGGTCAGCACAGACTGCGTGCAGGCTGGCTCAGTGATATATGGCGGACGCGCGAGAGGCTGTGACAGTGGCTTGGAGGTTTGAGAAACCGCCCAGGCGCTCGAATGGCACTTCTCCCGCGCGTCCAACTTCAATCCTCTCAGACAGGAGACGAACGCTCCCTAGAACGTACCCGTCCGGTATACGCACGACCACCACTCGTGAGCAACCGGACAGACAGAACATTCCTGGGTTTGTGGTTTATGGAAACCAGGAATGGAGGGGACAGCTAAAGCCCTGGCCGCAAGGTCGAAAGTTTGCAAAAACTACAGCGCTAAGCCTGATCTGCTAGAGGTCGGCTAGACAGACAGCAATTCCCTACGGATGTACGCCTCTGCCATATAAAAAGACAGCAGGGGTCTCACCTGGGCCGTACTGGATGAGCTGTTCTAGGCAAACCGCAAGATAATGGCAACGGATTTTGCGGAGTTTAACGCGGACTAAAAGTTCCCACCTTCGCATCGAGGTCTGCAGCCTCAGGCGAAAAAAAGTTCGCATCCTAACTAGGGCTAGGGGTGCGCGCTAGGGTGATGTCAGGTCCCGATTCATTGAATCAATTCAATGAATCGGAACACCTAACCACTGTCCGAAACGAGACAAGGTGCCCAACAAACCTTGTCGGGCTTGTCGTCTGCTATGTTCGGCGGACGACGAGTGGCGAATCCAGATCTTCCACTTCCCGGTCTGCAGTTCTTCTTTATCAGCGTTAATTTTACGCTGAGGAACCAGCAGCACTGCTTCGGAGATGGAATAGGTGGTTCATCGACGCCGCTGCCGTTGATAAGAACCGTTTTGAGCAGCAAGCTGACTCTGGGGTCGGCGGGTAAATTGCGCATGGCGAGCGCACCCCTCTCAGAACAGAGAGGTGACAAGTCCATCCAAAGCTACAGGTGAACAGAGTAAGTCAGGGAGCACCTGGAGTGAGTAGGGTCGCCGGAGATGAGAACCGGTGGCCGAGGACATGCCCAAGGGTAAGTTCTTGAACTAGACGGCGGGGATTCTGGCTGATTAGCTCCCTGTTTGGGAGACCGTCAGAGGAAGGGTCCGCTCCTGCCGTGACAAACACCCTTGCGGAAGAACAGCTGTAACTGTAGCGGGACGGCGTCTCTCGACGCCGTCCCGCCTGACGGATGCATTAACGAATTGGTTTGGGCCCGGTCTTTGAGACTAGTGGCATCCGCCTACGCAGGTTCGAACCCTGCTGCATCCACCATCCGACACCATCAACCAACCACCGATCCGGTGAGGGAGGTCTCTCGTGGGAGCTAACCGTCAAGTCGCCTTCCTCTTCGGAGAGGGCTCACACAAAGGCAAGACTGTCGCCGACCTGGGCGGCAAGGGCGATGGTCTCGACGAGCTGACACGCCTGGGCGTGCCGGTTCCGCCGGGCTTCACGATAACAACGTCGGTCGCGCGGGCGTTCGCGCAGCATCGCTGCACGCCCGCGCGCCTAACCGGTCAGTTGCAGCGCGGCATCGCGTCGCTGCAACGGATGACCAACAAGACCTTCGGTGGTCGGCATCAGCCACTGCTGGTCTCGGTGCGCTCCGGCGCGCCGGTGTCCATGCCCGGCATGATGGACACCGTCCTCAATCTCGGCATGAATGAGGACGTGGTCCACGGGCTCGCGGACATGATCTCGCCGACCTTCGCTTGGGACGTGTACAGCCGGTTCCTGAGCATGTTCGGCAGCATCGTCTTGGGCCTTCCGAGGGAGTGGTTCGCCGAAATGCGTCCGGCCAACGGCGATGCAAACCAGCTCGAGGCGCTCTGCCGCTCGTACATCGAGCTGATAAAACTCCTCACGGGCCTGGATGTGCCGACCGACCCGTGGCAGCAGCTCGACATGGCGACGATGGCGGTCTTGCGTTCGTGGAATAGCGAACGCGCCGTGGCCTACCGGAAAGCGCACCGAATCTCCGAACACCTGGGTACCGCAGTGACCATTCAATCGATGGTCTTCGGCAACCTGGGTCAGACCTCGGGGACCGGCGTGGTCTTCAGCCACAACTGCAAAACGGGCGACGTCGGGTTGTGGGGCAGCTTCCTCATCAACGCCCAGGGCGAGGACGTCGTCGCAGGCACCAGCTCCACGTTGCCCATCGAGGAGATGGCCAACTGGAACCGCCAACTGCACGACGAACTCAACGACAAGGTGATGATGCTGGCCGAACGCCGTAAGGTGCCGGTCGACATCGAGTTCACCGTCGAGGCACTGCCCGAACCGAAGCTGTACATCCTGCAGGTGCGCGCCGCCAAGCTAGCACCACAGGCCGCCGCAGTCCTGGCCACGCGGGCGGTCTGGGCCGGGACGATGAGCAAGGACGAAGCAGCGCAGCAGCTCACCGAGGACCAGATTCATCAGCTCACGCGTCCAGAGTTCCTCCCGGAAGCCGTCGTGAAGGCGGAGTCCGAGGGCAGACTGCTGGCCCAGGGTGAATCTGCATCGCCGGGAACAGCGATAGGCGAAATCGTGCGCACGTCGGAGGAGGCGGTGAAGTCCGCGGCGGCGGGGAAGAAAGTGATCCTCGTCCGCCGCGATACCTCGCCCGAAGACCTGCCCGGCATGCTGGTCGCCGAGGCCATCGTCACGATGATTGGAGGACTGGGCAGCCACGCCGCCGTGGTCGCCCGCGGGCTTGGCAAGCCGGCTGTCGTGGGCTGCAACGACGAAGGCGGGCTGTTCAGCGGTTCGGCACTGACCGGCATCATCTCGCTGGACGGCACCAGCGGCAAGGTGTTCAAGGGTGAGATCGAGGCGGATTCCGATGCGAACAAGCGCAAGGAGGTGAACATCTTCCTGAAGTGGGCTACCACGCGCTTGTGGCCCAAGCAGCGGTTGGCGTTCGAGTACTTTGACAAGCCGTCCAACCTGAAGCAGTTGCTGGCGGACTTCTACCTGTGCGAGCACATGGCGCTCGCGGCCACGGGCACCTCGCTCAGGCAGAAGACGCTGGCGCTGCGCAGGCGCATCCACATCGAGATCGCCGAGCGTTTCGCGCTGTACCTTGCGGTGGCTATCGGCGGGGAAATCCGCCACGCCCGAAGCAAGACCAGCACGCCGCGCAAGCACGACATCGAGGTGGATGAGTTGGTCGCGACGTACGGCATCGAACTCGGTGGCGATCGCGGACAGGTGCAGACCAAAACAATCGGCTTGCTGCAGAAGATGAACCTTCAGCAGCAAATCCGGTTCTGCGAGCTGTGCATGACCGTGTTCAACGGCGAGGTCTGGAGTGGTAGCTACGGCGGACCGAAATGGGGTGCCATCGCGAAAGCGCTGCACCTGTTCCTGTCCGGCGATGAGAAGTTCAACCACTCGGTCTTCGCCGACCACACGTACGACCTCCGGCACAACTCCGGGCCGGTGTTCAACAAGCGGAGGACGATGATCGAGGACTTCAGCGACCTGCCCTCGCTGCTGGATGCCAAGAAAAACGCCAGCGGCGTGCTGGACCTGGTCGCCAGGCTGCTCAAGGTCCTGAAGTCCTCCAGCTACGTCGCCGCACAGATCGCTGTCAATGACGCTGATGCCCTGCCCATGTCACCGGACGTGAAGCAGTTGTTCGTGGATGGTTTCGCCCAAGGCATCTGGGCGGCGCAGCTGAACAAGCCGAAGTCGGCTGCGGCTTAACTGGTGGCTCATCCGGGAGGGGCGTCGTGCCCCTCCCGGCTTCACACAAGAAGGAGGTAAAAGAAGTGACTATCAAAGACGAATCGAGCCGCCAGTCCGGGCGCGTCTCGAAGCCAGCCGTACACCGAGCGCACATCGGACAACCGGTGCGCGTGGACAAGTACCAGGTCCTTCTGGGTGGCACACAGCACCTGACAGCAGAACATCTGGACGACGCGGACGTGCTGTTGGCGTTGACCGAATCGAAGCTCGAATTCGGTCGCTGGTACCACAAACCCAAGGGTCGGGGCGGCTCGTACATCGAGATGCCACCGCTCGAAGTGTCAGTGGAATACAACATCCTCGCCGCTCCGCTCACCGACTTCGGGGGCGTTCCCGACAACTGGGGCGAATTCCTGAAGGCGGAAGTGATTCCGCTCGTCAAGAGTGGGCGTAAGGTGTTGGCATTCTGTCAGGGTTCGCACGGGCGGACCGGCACGCTCCTCGCCTCGCTCATAGCGCTGATGGAGCCGAAGTGCAAGGACCCGATCGCTGCTGCCCGGTTCCGGCACTGTCCGCAGTGCGTCGAGACGGTCACTCAAGCGACCGCCGTCTTCGCTCTGCGCGGACTGCCGCTACCGCATCAGTGGCGAGGTACGGACAAGTTCCGCGGCTACGTCAGTCGATAGCACCACCAATGGTGCCTGTTTCTCCAAACCCACGCAACCTCACTGAGGAGATTCGAAGATGAGTGACTTCTACATGGCCGGCACCGAGGGTACCGGCCGCTACTCCGTTCTGCTCAAAAGCGCGCTCGGCCGCGTCGGCGTCCGCTTCTTGACCGGCGACATGTTCCGGCTCC
>CAYQKX010000114.1:0-13544 GCA_964418155.1 uncultured Candidatus Obscuribacterales bacterium
CTATTGGGTTAGTTCTGGGCGCATTGCATCGGGAGCCGCTTCTGAGAACTTGCTGCGACGCATGTCCATCAACCGTCCTCACAGAGATCACCTCAGAACGTTCGCTAGTGAACTGCACCAATGTCCATCACTGAACCTACATGAAGATAGGTACTGGGTTAGTGGTGGATGATAGAAAAGCAGCTGGAAGGTGTGATGAACAATCGAAGAGAGGCCGGAGTTCGGCCTCTCTTCCGATTGCTCAAACGACCGGAGAGCAGGTGTTTACCTCACGATAAACACGTCGCACTCAGTCGATGAAACGGTCGTGCTAAGGCCGAGACTTGCGCGGCTTCAGATCATACTGTGCGTCCTGCATAGTCTTATGCAGCTCGTCAAGCGTGATCCAGCCGTCTTCATCTTCGCCGTGCTGGTTGTCGATCAGGATCCAACACGTGCCGTCGCTTCCGATCACGACATCGTGAATCGTCTGCACGTGTGCGCCCATCATGGTCGGTACGCCGAGCGGGAGCTTGCCGTCTTGCTTGTACTTCAGGAGGCGCTCTTTGGTGGGCAGGTCGAACACCCAGGGCTGGAACTCAATCTTGTACGGCGAGTTGAGATACGGCATCTTGTACCCGAGCACCATCTCGGATGCTTGAAGTACGTCGTCGCCGATAAAAATCGGGCTCGTAGACACCTTGCCGTTGGGGTCGCGGACCTGGTTGCCCTGCCCGTCGAGAAGCTGATCTTCGTCTTCCACATAAGCCCAATTGCCATCAGGAAGCTGGAAATTCGTGCGAACAGGAGGACCCATTACGTATCGCCATTTCGTGCAGTCGACCTTCTTGCCGGTGTTGTCCGTCGAGTGGTATCGTCCCGTTTCATAGACCCCATTGACGAGAGTCATTTGAACGACTTGGCTGGCGTGGTTGCGCTTGTTTCCCGCGGGCTTGTCCATGTCGAAGGACTTCTCGTCCTTGCCTGGCATCACCGCCTCCTTCGGGAGCTTGATGGTCTCTCCCTTGGCGGTGACATACTCACCCTTGAGCGCTACTTGCTTGACCAGGTCCACGTACACGTCGGGGTGACGTGCCGCGAGGTAAACTTCCAGCGTGGTGACGTTGCAGGTAGGATGCTGTCCCTGGTCGATCTTGGTGGGACGAGCGATGTTGTGCAGGCTGAGCTCTACGAGTTTTTGTCGCGTTGCCGTATCGAAGTTCGGCCCGTTCTGAGCCGATTGTAAGAGCTCGGTCAGAGCCTTGTACGTTGCAGTCATCTGCTTGTTGCTGAGACCAGCAGAGCTGGCCCGAGCATCGAGCTCGGTGATGCGTCCCGTCAACCGCTTGATGTCGAGCTTGGCGGCCTTGGCTGCGTCTTGGAAGTCGCTTTTGGCTTTCGCCAGAGCCGACGCCTCCTCTGCCTTGGCTTTTGCTTCGGCGGCAATCTTGTCCGCCTCTGCCTTGGCTTTTGCTTCGGCGGCAATCTTGTCCGCCTCTGTCTTGGCTTTTGCTTCGGCAGCGATCTTGTCTGCATCGGCTTTGGCTTTTGCTTCGGCGGCAATCTTGTCCGCCTCTGCCTTAGCCTTCACTTCTGCAGCCTTGCTCTCGTCCTCAGGCTTAACGTCTACGGACTGCGCGATTACGAACTGATGGATAGCGATGTTTGGGGATTGAGCCTGGCTCTCGCCGCCAAGCATGAAAGTAAGAGCCGCAAATAACAGAGTGTGAGTCTTCATCACATTGGACCCTGTTCTGGTGGCTTGCCGTCAGCGCTGCTAAGAAGCAGCAACAGCACTTGCGATAATCGGTCGCGAGAAAGACCGCAAGAAACGCTGTCAGAAAATCCCTTGAAGCCAAAAACACCTGGAGCTCGGCATCACAGCCGAGCTCCAGGTAGGAAGCTAATCAGACCGAACTGCCGATATCAGCGAACAGCGAGTTAGCTCGCCTTCATCGCGTCGATCTTGCGCTTCAGCTCGGTCAGCGAAAGCACTCCCGCGTGGCGCTCCACTTCGACGCCCTTGTTGAAAAACATGATGGTGGGGAGACCGCTGACATCGTAGGTCGCGGCGAGGTCCACGCAGTCGTCGGCATTGACCTTCACGACGACCGCATCGCTACCGACATCGGTGGCGAGTTGCTGGATGATCGGACCAAGGAGACGGCACGGACCGCACCAGGTCGCATAGAAATCGACGACGACAGGCTTGTCGCTCTGAAGAACGACCTGATCGAAGGTCGAAGCGGTGACTTCGGTCACACCTTTCATGGTGTTTGTCCTCGTTGGGCTGGGCCCCTACTTGTAACCCAGGCTGCTCAAATCAGGTGCTGTCAGCACCTGCCCACAGCACGGAAAACGGTGTACCTAAGCGCATTCCCTCTCGTAGGTGTCGAACACCAATCTTCTCTCCAGAAGTTTGAAACGCGGGTGACGTGAGTTTTTTTGATGTTGTTGTTCGCTATCGCAGAAGAAAAAAGGCTTAGATACATAGTAATGAGACGGCCTTTCTCTTAGGCAATTCAATACTGAGAACTGTCTGCAGCTGATTGTTTTCAATACATCCATTCGCGCGCTTTGTGAAAACAATGTTGACTGTATCTTGAAAACGGCGTGCTTTGTGGTTGATGTGAATATCGATTAGATAGCAAATGTGGGGCGTGTTGCTATAAAACGGGGAGCCTGCCACCGCTGGTGGTTGTAAAGTCCTCGCGCTATCAGCAATGATTTGTGGCGAGATTTGTTGTGATATTGCGACGGCGCATTAGAAGTTATTGGGTGATAAACTGAACATAACGTGCTGAACTGGCTCAGTCGTCAACCAAGTAGCAATGCCAGCAAAGGTGAATGGAATGACGCGCCGAAACAATAAGGGCCTGGCAACCTGGGTCAAGTGGTTACTCGGAATTCTGATAGTTGGCTTTGCTTTGACATTAGCGACTTGCGGAGCTGGTGCCTTCATCGTGTATCAGCAGATTCAAAAGGCGATGGATCCGGTCAATGTCCAGCAAGTGGCATCTCAGCTGGCAACAATCAAGGAACTGCCGCCGTCCTACAAGTACGCATTCGGCATGGACTTTATGGGCGCGATGACGATCGTCGCCGTGCAGAACGAAACCGCGAAGATGACTTACATGCTGATCAAGGTTCCTAACACAGACGGCATGTCCGCGGATCAGTTTGTCGAGCAGATGGCCCAGAAGGGCGTGCCGACCGCTGGCGCCGGCGGTCAGAGCACAACTAAGATAGAAGTGAAAGATAAGGGGAAAACACCAGTGGGTGGCACGGAGATGCCGTACATCGTGGGGATTTCGGAAAATTCGAGCAGTGGTAAGAAGCAGCCTGCTTTCATGGGCTGTGTGATGCCGAGCAAGGATACAGCAGTTCTTGTCGCTGCCGTGAGCAATGAAGAAGAGACAAAGCCGATAGACGTCAACGAGGTGAAAAACTTCCTCGGACTGATCGAAGCCTTCAAAGGCAATCCGTAACGTTCGCTCAGCGCGAACCGCGAAAAGAATTCGTTATTGGCACGGACTCGTCTTACCAGAGACGAGTCTTTTGCTTGTGGGGGCCACTCGGGGTTCGCACCAGCAGTCGGATTCATGCCGGAGAACAACTGGCAGTACCAGCTATCGGAGTGACAGTCGGAGAACAACCGGCAGTACCCACCGGATCGGATTCATTGTTGGAGAACAACTGGCAGCACCAGCTATCGGAATTATTACGAGAGACTGGCGGCCATCGATAGAGTTACTCATACAACACTCCGGCCGCAAAACATTTCGAAGGCCAGAACATTGCGGGCGGCATAGAACACCTCTGGCGGCAACGTCGTTCGACGATCCGTGATGGTTAGAACATGAGATTGTGAGCGCTTCTTCGTAGGAGTGAAGAACCGCAAGCTCGAAAAATCCTATTAGTTGAGCTTGTCATGATTGTTGAGCTGACCTAGGCATAAAGATGCTGTGATGGTGGGACGAATTACTCTGTGTGATATTTCGGATCCCGGCAGCCCATGACTCACTTAAGCGATCTTGGTCTTTGAAACCACTCTTGACTTCTGGGTTTTAGTGATTCGTCTTTTTAAATTACCTTGAGCTGCTAACTACTCTTTTTCCTTCGGAACAGAAATCGACATCAGAACCATCTAAATCGACATCCTCTGCAGCTTCCGCGAAGAAGTACGAATTGTTTTTACTTCGTGATTCGGTTCTGTTGTCGCATTTTGGTCAGCTCCCGACGGGCTTCGTCGGAGACTTGAGGGGTGACTCATGGTAAACCACTGCCAGACTCCGGAACGCAACATGTGCGCTCCTGACGGCAAGATTGCCGTTCTTTTCGTGGACCTTGACGGCACCGTCATGGTTTGTCAGAAGTACTTCGACAACGCTGTCAACGAGTTTGCCGAACTCATGGCGTTGTGCGGATTCAATCGCAAGGAAGCGCACGCGACCTTGTCTCGGATTTACTACGGCTCCATGCCTCATCGCGGTTTCGAGCGTGGGAAGTTCGGTCAGGCGATCGCCGAGGCGTACGCCGAGCTCTGCAGCAAGCACAAGAAGCGTCGTCGCGCTCTCGTCGCTGACATCTGCGAGCGCATCGGTCGCGCGCCGTTCTTTAATGCTCCGGAGCTGTTCGACTACGCTTTGCCTGTGCTGACCCGAGCGAAGCACAACTTCATGCTCGTGGCCGTCACCGTCGGCAATCGCGAAGCGCAGAAGTACAAGATCCGGCAGGGTGGTTTGTCCGCGGTGTTCGATGACAGCATCATCACGCTGCATGAGAACAAGGCGTTCCTGGTCGGCAAGTTCATTACCGACATGGACGTCAATCCGCACTACTCCGCCTTCATCGGCAACAGCATCCGCTCGGACGGTGCGGCTCTCGCGAAGACCAACTTCATCTACTTGCCGTTGGAGAGCAGCCTCACGGCGCCAACCGACAAGCTTCCGGAGAACACCGGCTTCGAAACCGAGACCTGCAAGGACTGGCTCGATGTCGAGGAGAATGCCATCGCCAGCCTCGTTCGTCGCCGTCGCCGGGCGATTCGCCTTCAGGGCGGGCAGATTTTGACCCCGAAGCCAGATCCCGCGCTCAAGCGTGATTGTTGTGGTGATAAGCAAGCCCCATTAGACACGCCCGCGAGCGAGGTCGATTAACTCGACCCGCCAGGATCGTCAAGCGGCAGTTTTTGAACGGGAAGGTCCAAGAATTCTTGGACCTTCCCGTTTTCTTTTTTCGGTTGTCTTCGTGTTGAAATACGAGGGAATATAGTATAAATCCCTCTTTTCAATCGACCACATTGCTGACCGGAGTTTAGGATTTCCTGGTAACATTCCAGAGAAGTCTGGACAAGGGGTGGAGGCCATCTCGGCTGCCGTACCCATGCACTTTAGGAGTGGTGTGTCATGCCTGATGTACTTTGCCTTGGCGAAATTCTCGTTGATTGGGTCTGCACCACTGTTGGTGCTGAGTTGCCTGACGCAACTCAGTTCACCAAAGCCCCTGGCGGTGCGCCGGCGAATACGGCTGTCGGGCTTGCCAGGCAGGGTGTTGAAACGGCGTTTATTGGCAGGGTGTCGAAAGACGCGTTTGGCGATTGGCTCAAGAATGTCTTGCGAGAAAACAACATCGATGTGACGAGCACAGTCGAGGACAGTCAGGCACAGACTCGCATGGCTTATGTAGTCACGACTTCGACCGGAGACCGCAAGTTGGCGGAGTTTTCCCGAATCTCCTGTGCAGATACGAGACTCAGGACCGAGGATTTTGTCGAGGAGCATTTTACGACCGCGTCCTTCTTGCACTTTGGTTCCATATCATTGATTGAAGAGCCGGCCAAGACCAGCACTGAGGCTGCCGTGAAGTTGGCAAAAAAGTGCGGGATGCTGGTTTCCTACGACCCGAATGTCAGACTCAGTCTCTGGCCATCTCCGGCAATCTGCCGGGAGACTATCCTGGGAACGCTTAACTGGGCTGACATCGTCAAGATTAACGAGGACGAACTCTTCTTTCTGACAGATTCGAGAGATCTCGAAAATGCAGATAAGCTGCGCGAAGCCAACGACATAGGATTGATGATCGTCACTCTCGATTCGCGAGGCGCATACTTCTCAAGCAGTCACGGAAGCAAGATTGTACCCGGCTTTTCCGTTCAACTCGTAGAAGCGACTGGGGCCGGAGACGGCTTCAATGCAGGAGTGCTGGGTGGGCTTCTTGGATATGTCAAAGGTGTTGAAAACAGAAGACAGGCGCTAGATGCTATAGATACAGAGCAATTCGCTGTCTTGATTCAACGTGCGAATGCGATCGGTGCGTTGGCTTGCACCAAAGCAGGCGCGATTCCTGCGCTCCCTACCAAACAGGAGCTCGACGCCTTTCTCGCGTCCAGAGATGTCGCTCGAGCAATAAATTAGTTAGCCATAGGATGTCGGTCTTCAATCGTAGGCTGTTTCCATGTGGAGCGGTTTACATTTCTGCAAAACACCAGCCAAGACCTTATAATGACCGTGACCACTTTCAAGAAGTACGCCCTCAAGGAAAGGTTGCTACCAATGTTCAATCATTCATCACAGAAGCTGTTATCGGCGCTCTCAATTGCTGCTGTCACCTGCGGGCTACTGCCAATGAAGGGTTTCTCTCTGGATCAGTCGCAGTATGTGACTGACTACAACACCAAGCCGGGCGCAACGACTACAAAAACGACAACAACTACGACCACTACGACCACGACTGGTACTGATAAGCCCGCCGACAAGACTGCGACAGACAAAGCCGCAACCGGGAAAGGCACCACGGGTGGTGCGGCGAAGCCCGGTACCGACACGAAAGCCGCCGCGACACCGACGAAAAAAGAAGCCAAGCCGTTATATATCGTGAAGGCTACGAAGCATGTGTCCGCTGGACCAAAGTGGAATCAATTTGCTGACTACATCGTTCTCAAGCCGGGTCAGGAGAACCTGCCATTGACCTTGACGGTCACCAACGGTGTCGACGGCACAACACCTCTAAGAGCCATCAGAGGCTACCTCGCTGGTCGAGATCTTTTCAACGAGAAGAGTTTCAAAGGAAACACCGTCCTCGTCCTCGATATGTCCGGCGCGCTCACCCCCGGATCGACGCAACTCGTCTTCCAAGCATGGGGAGATGCCGGATCTGCCTTCTCGTGGGATTTGACGTCGAAGAGCACACCAACGATTATTGGCTTGAGTCCGAAGAACTCGGGTCCCGGGAAGAATGTGAAAGCCACCGGCAAACTTCTTCCGCTTGATGTAAAAGCCTATCAAATCACGGTAGGTGGGAAGCCAGCATCCATTGTTAGCGCTGCCGTAGAAGCGGTCGAATTCAGAATTCCCGATGGGCTCAAGCCCGACAACAAGGGTGAAGTGACGGTGCAAGTCACCATAGCTGGTGCAAAGGCGAAGCCGATGCAACTCAAGATCGCGTTGGATCCCGAGATCAGCTCGTTCAGTCATGTGTCCATCGCGTCCGAGCAGACAATGACGATAACCGGAAAGAATTTCGGCACCGACGTATCCAAGGTCAAGGTAACTTTCGGCGGCAAGGCCGGAGATGTTCTCTCTTGCTCCGATACCACGATCAATGTTCGTACTCCCGAGATAGCTGAAATGCCAGCTCGAAAAGAAGTACAAGTCGAAATAGACGGACTGAAAGCTAAAAAGCCGGGTGTCATTCTATTCTCCATGCGCAATGTTGAGAATGACGGGAACTACAATCCATTCACATTGCCTCCCAATTTTGAGGACTAATCAGATGACTCAGGCAATAGGTCTGGCCGAACTCAGGCGAGAGCTCGAGGGCGTCGAGGAGAGGTTGACGAAAGTCAGCCACTATCTTTGACGCGGACGCGCTGCGTGCCGAGATCGACCGACTTGAACAGCAAACTCTAGAGCAAGACTTCTGGCAAGACCAGAAGCGAGCTAAGGACGTCACCCAGAAATTAAGTAGGGTGAAGGGAACGGTCGAAAAGTACGAAGGTTGGCACACCAGACTTCGCGATCTTTTTGATCTGATTGAAATTGCGAGCGAGGACGAGGCGCTTGCTCAAGATGCCACCAAAGAAGTTCAAGTCGGTGTGCGCGAACTAAATAGGGAATTGGAGCGATACGAGCTGGAAAGCTTGTTGTCAGGGGAATACGATGACTCCGCTGCGATCGTCACCATAAATGCAGGCGCAGGTGGGACGGATGCGCAAGACTGGACTGAGATGCTTTTGAGGATGTATTTGAGATGGTCTGAAGGTCGTGGTTTCAAAACCGAATTGCTGGATCAATCGCAAGGGGAGGAAGCGGGTCTCAAGAGCGCGACCATTAAGGTCGAAGGTCCGTTCGCGTATGGCTATCTGTCCTGCGAGAAAGGTGTGCACCGACTTGTTCGGAAATCACCGTTCAAGCAGGGTAATGATTCTCGTCAAACCAGCTTCGCGGCTGTGGATGTTACGCCAAGCATGAACGACATGGATTCGATCATTGAAATCGATGACGATGATATAGAGGTCGATACAATGCGTTCTGGTGGCGCTGGCGGACAGAACGTCAACAAGGTTGAGTCGGCTGTGCGAATTGTCCACATTCCAACCGGGATAGCAGTCAAGTGTCAGCAGGAAAGAAGCCAGTTACAGAACCGCGCTCTGGCAATGGAGATTTTGCGTTCCAAACTTCTAGCGAAACGGCAAGCCGAGCGTGAAGAAGAGATGGCGCGCTTGCGAGGAGAGACGGTACAGGCAAGTTTTGGTAATGCGATCCGATCATATGTATTAGACGATCGCATGGTGAAGGATGTCAGGACTAAGCACGAGACACCGCATGTAGAAACGGTCCTAAATGGCGATCTCGATCCTTTTATGGATGCGTACTTGAGACACAAAGCCGCCAACGCGAACGGCGTGTGACGGTTAGAGGCAGACGGCGCCTTAGTTTGAGAGTAGCAACCTATTGCTATTCTTGCTACGCGTCGGCAAGCCGTTGCCTCAAGATGGAATGGCAGGATCGAGAGAATGCATAGGGAGTCTGTTCCCATATGTTCCCATAGCAGTCTCAATTTCACTTGGCGAAAAGGATGCTAACCCTAGTTCGGCGGTTAGTGGTTGGCCTGGCTTGAACATCTTGACTGGTAAGCGTTCCCACTGCTTGGCAGGTCTAGTTGCGCTAATCGTTGACGTGTCGGTGAGCGGGCGATACCATGCGCCGCCGCCATTGGATGTCTGTGGGTAGGAGTGACTGGGCTGCTCTGTCGTAGCCGATAAGCGGAATGCAGGACCAATTGAATGTGTCCTCGCCGGTTCGCGAGCGGATGTGGAGCGAACTAGGCGATACGCCCATCGTTCTTGCAGGCGAATGGGGGAGCGGCAACTAGAACTGGGAGCGACCAGGTCTCAGGTCATCGAACCTGCAGGCTCGAACGGGAGTGGTGTGGACGGTGATAGGGGTGGAACTCGCTGCCCTGGTCTTATCCAAACAGCACTAGGGCACTGACGTTTGGTCACCGAATGCGGTGCCTGTCTGCGAACAAAACCTCGCGGAGCTCGGATATATTCTCGTGCTCAATATCAAACGCTCTTGATGGCGCATGGAAAATCACTTGCCAAGCGAATTTCCGGACTGCAATATCGCACATAAAACAGATTCCCTTTTGGATCCATCCTTTCTATATGTCGACTTTTGTTTTTTGTTGAACAACCATTCTCATCTTGTTTTCCTCATGACAATATGTCTCGAAAGCGCCTCTCTGTCTAGCTCTCAGAGCTTCGCTATCGATTTCACGTTTCCTTAACTATTAACAACCGCTTGACTACTGGCGAAAATATTGCCATTGGATGTGGTGGCGCAGTGTATATGTACCCCAAAATAAGATCACAAATTTTCGATGTTCGGATCTCGTGACAACGGGCGTTTTAGTAATACTGCTGACTGTTTTTGATATAGCGGAAACCACAAACTATATATCTTGACTAGACCAGATTTGCCTTTTCTTCACCATTCCCGAAAAATGTCAAGGGGTGGACGTTTCCGGGCTTTGATCCAGCGGTCCCGTTTGGTAGTTTGGGCAATATCTACCGAACCCGATTCACTGGAACCCAAACCCGAAGTCCGCAAGCATAATTCACGTACAGAAGCACCATATCCCAAGTCAGCGAGCTGAATGAGCGCTGTCTTGCCTCCAGTGATTCACCGGTAGACGCTTCGTACGGTGCGGACGTTTTCTTGTCAGAGCAGATGTAAGACGCGCGAAGTCGAAATCAATCCTTTATAGGGGTGAGTTCGGCGAACTTTCTATTGCGTGGCAATCCAGCTGGTGCCATTCAATAGATAGCGCAAGTGGCATTTGCCGACCGACGTTGATTCTGGCTCTGCCAACCACTCCTTAAACGATTGGAGGACATGTACATGTCGAAAACCACCGATGGTCTCGCCGAGCTGCTTGGGCTGAAGCCGCTCGTTGCCGATACCTTGTCGTTTACGGATTTCCTTGTCTCACTCAAGGACAATCCCGAGCGCGCCGACACCGCTGCAGCGGCGTTCGTGCGTGCCGTCAAAGCACACGGTGAGGAAGACATCGAGACCGCACCACCCTCGCGCCAGCCATACCTGAGGATGTTGCGTTCGATGAGGATCCCGTCCTACAAGGCGTTCACCGGCGTCCGCGGCAGCCAACGGGTCGTCGCGCGCCTGATGAAGTTCTACGAGGCGGCCGCCCAGAACGGCTATCAGCTTCGTCAGATGCTCGTGCTGTGCGGTGGCCCCGGTAGCGGTAAGTCCTTCCTGGTCGACCACATGGTCAAGGTCCTGGAAGGTCGACTGGTCTATGCGGTGGCCGGCTGCCCGGAACACGAGAGCCCGATGAATCTGCTCAAGCTCCTCTCCGAAGAGGAACGACTGGCCATCTCCGAGAAGCTCGGGATGATCACCAGGGACGACGCAGGCAAGCTGGTCCGCGACCAACTCGACGAGCTGCTCAAGGTGGCTCAAGAGCCGTGCGCGCACTGCTTCCGGGCGGTCATGGGTCTGGACAACAAGTCCGAAGGATGCGACACCGGCTGCGATTCGCAGGACGGTGAGAGCACCGGTTCCAAGACGCCGAACCTTTCGTCCTTCAAGGTCGAGGCGCTGCGGCTGTCTTCGCGCAACGCCGGCATCTCGGTGTGGACCCCGAGCGCGCCTGGTCAGGGTTGCAGTCTGCCGGTCGCTCTGCGTCAGGGTAACCGCGGTATCGTCCGGTTGCAGGAAGCTTTCGACGCCAAGGGCGCTGAAGCTGGCTCGGTGAGCCAGATGCAGGTCATGCTCGAAGCGACCGAAGGCCGCCGCATGCCGGCTTCCGCGCTGTCCTGCGCGTCCAGCGCGGGGTTCATCCCGTTGGACCAGATGCAGGTAGTGGAGACGAACGAGGGCGCATGGCTGCGCTTCGTCAAGGATCAGGAAGACCCCGGCAAGTGGCATCGCCGTGGTCAGGTCTTCGTCATGGACTACAACACGGTTGTCTGTGAGGAAGCCGCAGCTTACGCCGCCTTCATCAAGCAGCTCAAGGCTGTGCCGGACCTCGACCCGCTCGTCCTGGATGTGCTCGCGACCACTGCGGTTGCCAGCCGCATGAAGGAGACGACCGGTCTGAGCGGTGGACCGTCTCTGGGTCAGCGCGTCCGCATGTACAACGGCGAACCGTTGATGATTGAGAAGAAGACCACGAGCAGCCCCGTTCGCCCGAACGGCTGGTTCGGCTCGGGCAGCGGCTTGACGAGCGACTCGCGGACGAACACCTCCGAGAGCGATGAGAAGAACTACTCCGTCGCCGACCTCTGGCTCGCCGCTGGCGACGACGAAGGACGGACCGGTCTGGACTTCGGCTTCATGCTCTCCTCGGTGAGTCAGCTCTGTGAGCTCGGTCTCGCGTCCAAGACCAAGGCTGTGACTTCGCTTGCCACGATCAACTACCTGCGCGCCCGGGTCGAGCGAGAGCTCAGCCGGCCGGGTCTGACGGAAGGCAGTCGGAAGGTTCTCGAGCGTGCCCGCCAGCACCTCGCGCTCGCTTCCAACAAGTGGAGCACTCCCGAGATGGTCGAGGCGGAATACCGGCGTCTGTTGAAGGCGCAGGTCCTCGGCGCGTTCTCTCCCGACTACGAAGCTCGGGCGGACGACATGTTCCGGAAGTACCACAAGCACGCCGTCGAGTCCGGCAAGGGCAAGGACAAGGTGTTCGACGAGCGGCACAACCGTTTGATCTCCGTCGACGTGGCTCATCTTCAGAAGATCGAGCAGGCGATGAGCAAGTACGGCGACGAGGCGTTGCAGTTCCGACGCTCGCTCGAGTCCGAGTTCATCGAACTCATGCGAGAGCAGGCTGCTTCCAAGGGAGAAGGCGACCTCAAGCGGGCCGCAATCTTCACCTGGGAGACGCACCCGGAGCTCAAGAAGGCGATTAAGAAGATTCTCGACGACGACATCGCCGGCAAGGTCGAAAAGTGCCTTGGCGATGACACCAACCTCGGCGAAGAGGATCGTACGCTGCGCACAGAATCCCTCGAGCGGTTCGACCGCCTCGGTTACTCCGAGCCCTGCCGTAAGGTGGCGCTCGCCTACTTCAAAGAGTTCGAGCTTTGGAAGTAAGGGAGCCGACAATGTTTGATCGACTCTCTAACCTACGTCTCGACACACCAACCTCTGAAAGGGTGAATCCCATGACCACTACGCACGACAAGTTCCAGGTTTCCGACGCGGAACGCGCCAAGTTCTTCCTCCCGGAGGAGCCGTTCAAGGGTACCTTGAAGAGCTTCCTCCCCGTCGCCATCAAGCACCCGGCTTACGTCGAGTCGGCCAAGGCGCGCCTCTTCCGCCTCATCGTCCGGCGGGGCGTCAACGTGATGCGTTCCGAGAAGCTCGAGCGCATCTACGGCAAGCCCATCGTCGCCTACAAGGCGTTCGAAGAGTTCTACGGCATCGAGCCCTTCATCCACCAGGTCGTCTCCGAGTGCTTCGGCGCGGCCATCCACGGTGGTGAGGCCGACAAGCAGGTGCTGGTGCTGATCGGGCCGAAGGGCTCGGGCAAGTCCCAGTTCGCCAAGAAGCTCAAGAAGATCCTGAAGTCGAGCGAGCCGATCCCGTACGCGGCCCACTCGCCGATGCGGGTCAACCCGCTCAACCTGCTCTACCTGATCCCGCAGGTGGCTCAGAAGATGGCGCTGTCCGGCGAGGCGAAGTCGACCCGCGAGGCTCGGCGCACCATCCTGACCAACCTCGGTCTCAAGGATCTGCCGCTCAAGTACGACGCCCGCGACGCCGCCTCGGCGTTCGCGCAGGCCGGCACCGAGCCGGGCTTCGACGGGCTGGTGGAGATCACCGACCCGGACCTGCTCGTCTCCGCCATCGTGTTCTCGATGGGTCTGCCCCGCGCGACCCGTTCCAACCTCGGGTACCCCGACCCGTTCGTCAAGGACCGGGTCATGGGCAAGTTCCTCGACGAGAGCGAGACGTTCAAGCTCTGGGACTACCCGATCGAGTCGTTCTACTTCGCGGACGACCAGGAAGGTGCCGTCGGCATCTGCTCGGTCAAGG
>CAYQKX010000115.1:0-13443 GCA_964418155.1 uncultured Candidatus Obscuribacterales bacterium
CGCTGAGCGATACACTCGCGTTCGCGGCGCAGTTTTCGTCTCACGAGGTCTTCACGGCATATGCAGACATCACTGGAGACGAAGCTTATCTCACGTTCGAAATAAGAGGCAACACCAGACCTCAAACACTATCGCTCAGATACATGGCAGACCGTTGGTCTGCGGTCGAGACTCACGGCGCCAGTTCGACATCCGGACGAAAAGCAGGAGCATCGACCAAGTCCAGCGTGAAAACAATTTATCACGCATTTCTAGATGCAGATCTGGTTAGTAAAGTCTCGAATGAATTGAGAGTTACGCCATACGAAATCAGCCTGATTCGAATCAACTTCAAGGAACAAACATTCTCTCTGATAGCCCAATCTGACAAGGCGAATGTCCTTCCCGGCCAGTCGATCCAATCATCATTGATCCCCAGAGTAGAGAGCACCACGGACGCAACCATGACTCCAGCAGAGCAATCGCCAACACATCCATCCGATGAAGCGAATTCCGACGCCTCCGCCAATCAAGAAAAACATTCAAATGAAGTGAAGACCAACCAGGATATCGCTGAGTCCGAGGGCACTTCGTCAAAGCAGGAGCAAGCGGACGCAACCCCCAAAGTGACGTCGAACAGCGATCCGTCTCAGGAGGTGACCGCCGATTTCACTCCAGATCTAATCGACGCCGCTGGTTTTGCGTCTGCCAGTGCTGCGATGGCAAGTGAACCAATGGAGCCCGCGATCGAAGCGGAGAAGAAGGATTCAGAAGAACCAAACGGAAGGGAGATTAAGACCTTCCAAAGTCATCCAGGTAAAGATGCACCTCCAAAGGTCGGCAGACCTGCACAATCATCGGAGAAAGTCTCTTTCGAGCCACCAAAGCCGTCATCAGCCTCCTCCGGCGCGGCGAAGTATGACACTTACTCCAGGAGTGAAGTCGAACGACTGATCAAGAAAAGCGCCGAAAACGTGACGACCACAGTGACATCGAAGATGAATGCTCACCAGAAGTCGTTGAAGGAAGGTTTGAATAACCATGAGTTCGCTGTAAAACAATCTGTAGAGAAGCTCAAGCTGCAAGTAGAAGAAGCTACGAAGAAGCTGAACACCGCGACCACGGACCTTAATTCGAAGTCGGAGGAGCATTCGGATCAATTCAAGACATCTCTCAAAAAAGAGATGGAGGAATTCAGAGGTCAAATGAACAAGAACATGTCTCCGACAATCAAAGCGCTTGAAGCGAAGCTCGAACAGCTCAACAACGATGCCAAAAAGAAAGTCGATATAGCCCCAAAGAGCACCGGTCCATCGAAGGGACTTCTTATCGGAGTCATGCTAGCCGTTGGTCTTGCTGTGATCAATTTGATAGTCGGCTATTTCGCATTCGAGCGAATCTCGGCGTTGGAGCAGGAGAATGCCAAGCTCATGACGAAGACCGGATCTAAGACGATGACCGATGCGCCGATACCGGACCTGATGAAAGAACAACTGGACAAAGAAGCCGCCAAGCAATAACTATGACGCCAAACGTGTCGTGATTGCGGTACAGACCGAACGCCGAACGCCAAACCCCTAAACACCGAACGTCGAACGAGTAGTGAACCGAACCTACCTACCGCCCTTCGTTGACCAAACCAATACAGGGCAGAGCGGGCGAGTTAGACCGGTCGAGATTGCCGATACCGTCTATGTACCGGTCGGCTTACCCTTCTTCCAGCAGCTCCGGTAATGCAGCTTCTTCCAGGTGCCTTCCTTTTTGACAAACATGTCAGTGCAACGCGATACGAGCGTCTCCGGATTCTTACCGCCGATTGTCTTGACGCCCTCGAATGTAACCACGGCATGATCGCCTGTGACTTTTGCATAGGGATGATTGATTGTATATGACAGAATCGGGCTACCTTGGTCGTGAGCTGAATTCCATCGCTTCTTGATGTCATCCATAACGGCGTCTTTACCGACGATCAGCTTGTTGTTCTTCTCGTCGAAGGTGGTGATTCCATCATCAATGAAATTGGATAACTCGTTGAAATTACCTTCGGAATATAAATGCGAGATCGTCTTGAGGGTCTCAATCACTTGCTCCGACTCGGGGCAAGCGGCGTGCGGGTGAAGGCATGCAACTTTCTTGAAGTGGGTTTTCTTCGCCGACTCACATTGCGAGCCCGAGTCAGACGCCTTGTCTTTGTCATCGCATTTAGCTTGCTCAGCCGATGCGCTGTCACAGTCAGCGGCCACGACGGGCAGAGGAGACGCGGTCCACACGAACAGAGCTAATGTGAATCCGATGGATAAAGTGACGATTTCTTCCAGGATGCTCTGTGTTTTATTCATATCAATGTCCTCAAAGCCCGCTTTTCAGCCAGTCGGGAAGTCGCGTCCACTTCCAAAGTGCGGGCGACCCACTAATAATAGATGCCAATGTACCGATTGTCACGCATTTTTCATCTTTCAGACCACCGATTGTCAGTTCACACGTCGCAGCGCATCTTCGATATCTTTTATATTCTTGTCAGTATCACGCAAGTAGGAGTTAACGACATCTTGTTGCCTGCTGAGTTCTGAGATCTGGCGCGCAATCGCATCGGATCGTTCTTGTAAGTGCTGCCGTTGGTCCAGAAGCGCGTCGCGAGTCTTATTCAAATTATTGACTACCGCTGGATTGTAGGCGGCATGAACATAAGCAGCTGACGAAAAACTCAAGACCAACAATGTGAAAAGCAAAAGCCGTACATATTTTTTGGCTCCCACGAACTTCTCCTTCCAAACAAACCAAGGTTGTCAACAACATGATAGGGGTGGACTCGTATGGGATCAAGTAGAGGTTAAAATGTCCCTTCAAGTGTTTACAGAATACAGAACTATTTTGCTGTCTTCCACAAAACGCTGCAAGATGTCGACATTGACGTCTCCCACCACAACACCTACTACGGACAGATCTCGTGAAAAGCACCAAAACATCTAATAAGAAGGATTCCAAAACCGGACTCTCGGACATATATATTGCGCGAGCGATTGATCTGGCAATTAGTGAAGATCTGGGTCTCGACAACGAGGGAGATCTGACCTCAGACTCGATTATCAAAGACAGCTGTCGAGCACGGGCTGTTGTAGTGCTAAAGGAACCGGCCATTGTCGCTGGACTGGATATTTTTACACTGGTGATGGCGCGCTTCTCCGCGGACATTGAAGTCAATTTGCTCTATCCGGAAGGAACAGCATTTCCAGACCGCCCTACAACCCAGCTCCCTAAAGAGATTATCCGGTTGGAAGGACCGGCAGCTCCCATTTTGAAAGGGGAGAGATTAGCGTTAAACCTCCTGCAGAGAATGTCAGGCATCGCCACGATGACCAGACAGTTTGTTCACAAGGCAACACCTTTCGGCATCTCCATCTTGGATACCAGGAAAACTACTCCGTGTTTGAGGGTCTTCGAAAAGTATGCGGTCCGGTCGGCAGGCGGCACGAATCATCGAATGGGGTTATTTGATTGCATCCTGATCAAGGAGAACCATATTCGAGCGGCCGGAAGCATCACAAGCGCCATTGAAGCTGTGCGCAAAGAGCACAAGAAAACACCAATCGAGGTTGAGGTCACCAATTTCGAAGAGATAAAAGAAGCCCTGGAAAACAAAGCGGAGAAGCTTCTTCTTGACAATATGACACCGGACATGGTGCGCGAAGCCGTGGAGCTGATCGGCGGGAAAAGCAAAATCGAAGTATCAGGCGGCATCACTCTGAGCAACCTCGAAGGTTACCTTATCAAGGGAGTCGACTACATATCGGTTGGTGCGCTGACGCATTCAGTGCGAGCAATTGATTTGAGTCTCCTGGTTGTCGAGATAACCCAGTCCTAAATCTTGTCATTCCAAACCCGCCTGCTGAGCCAATCTAGAGCTAATCTCCTGAGCTGCGACCTAAAATCAGTTATTAAGAAAACGCCTGTTCATCAGCGTTGGCAAGAAGCTAAATCTACTTAAGAATGACATCCTCTCGTCCTGTGGTAATGCACAGAACCCGCTATTCATCAACGTTACCGCAGAGAGGAAGCGGCATATTCGATCTGAATACGACATGTTCTCATTTAGTACCGAAGGGTATACACTTATAGTGTCTTCAGGTTCTCTTTATCTTTCTGTAAATCTCACCTGCGAGCTTCTGTTTGCGGGATGGGTGCGGTTCGGCACACAGTTTTCGGAGCACACGAAAATGCACGACACCACTAGAGTTTTTATAGCTGAGCAAGACCAACCAGCTTTGATCATGCTCAGTCTTTATCTCGAACAGTTCGACGATATCGAAGTTGTCGGATGCGCCATTGCTCGACCGGAGCTGGAAGAGCAGATTCGTCGCACCAAGCCGGATGTCGTGATCTACAATCTGCCATCCACGAGCGACGCACTTCCGTCCCTCATCAGTCAACTGAAATCGAGACAATCATGCCCTGCTCTGGTTTGCATCAGAGAAGGCAACTTCCTTCCTCTGGAAGGCACTTTTAGACAAACGCCGGAAGCGCTGCTTCCTTCATTCACCACAGCTGACAAGCTTATCGAGACGATTCGACGCTCCGGCACAAAGTATCGCAGCGTCGTGACGGAACAACCGCTCGCACTTCCAAAAGCCGGCTAGTTTCACTTATTTTGGATCGAATGTTGCAGTCCTGGCCGCTAGCGGCCGGGACTGCATTTTTGTGACCATGAAGTTAAAACGGAGCTCGATCGGTTATAACAAAATGCGAGAGAGCATCGGAATACTACACGTGCATCCAGACTGTCGAGCTGCAAACATGCGAAAAGCTCGCGAATAGCAAGACATAAGGGATACTACTCAAAATGAGTCAAAATCCGACGAAAAATATAATCGGTACCTCATATGTGACCTACTTGGGGATCTGCGGGTATAGCGAATTTCAAGAGCTCATCCGGGACGGTCAGACAAATTGATTACCTCGACCATGGCTTTATGTCTCTCTTTGATAGGTCTGTGCTGCGGACTGTTAATCGCTAGATCTAGTCTGCGGAAGGCGCTCACCAGAGGCGACCGGCACATCAATGGTGCGACGAACTTGACTCCCGCGATCCTGGCACCGGACGAGTCGTCGTCGGCGTTAGCCACCATATATAGCACCACGAGTGATTCATCTGCGCTACGCCCGGCGGAGATCGCATACCTGGTCAGAAGCGGCGATACGACTCACGCACTAATTGTGGTGGCAGTCGATCTAATTCAGCGGGCTGTAAAGAGCAAGCCGGATACGACTTTTATTGACGGTTTAGCTGATTACGAGAAAAACATGTGGAAGGTCGTCAGAACATCACTAACTGATTGGGCAAAACAAAAAGCACATGAAACAATTGTCGGCGGAGCGAAAAATCCCGTACAGCTGATCCGCCGGCTGGCTTTTCTGTTCAACTTCGTCAGAGACTCACTGAGGACAGTCGTCACTGATGCTGTAGCAGATCCACGCAAACTCAAAAGATACTTTTCACCGAACGGTGTGCTTCGGATACTGGCAGATTTCACTAGCGCAGGTTACAAGCAAGCTTTTCAAGACGAGCTTCGCAACAGCCTTCTCAGACGAGGTCTTTTGGTTGAAACAGTAACAAGACATCGCATAGGGCGCAGATTTTTTGTAATCGGAATTTTCGGAGTGGTGGCGACTGCAGTGGCATCTGGAGTCTTTCTGCCAAATGTTTATGTAGCATTCTTTGCGTGGTTCGCCAGTCTAATTGCAGGCTCGGCCGGGCGAGTGATCTTGTCGCTCAGCCATATGATACCACTCTACGAAGAACTGGCAGTGGTGGCAGAACAGGTTAAGCGACAAAGTGCTCGGCTCTCGTTCGTGAGGTTATTACTGAGATCGGTCAAGGCCATTCTCTGGGTTGCGCTAACCTTTGTCATCGTCAACGCATGCGGTCTCGGGCTGCTTTTCATAAAGCTTATCTACCCCGCCTGCGGTATGCAGGAGGTTGTGGCGATGATCGCATTGACAGTAACTCATTTTGCGATCGCCGACTTCGTTTTCAACGGAATTCGTCTCAACTTTCAGGAATGCCCGTCACCCGAAGCCGAACAAAAGCTCGAAGTGGTTCGCAAAGATCTAGCCGAAATGAGTCCTCTGGACACGTTTTCCAAACTACTCGCCAACAGCGACTATGACCCGAAATTTTCAAAACTACTGGCTCTGTACGGAGTCGAAACGCTGTTAATTCTATTCTGAGCCCCCGATTCCACAACGGCAGATTTAATCCAGCGCATTCTTTCAGGGACAGCTTTATCGGAAGCTGGTAGAGAAATTAAACATATGTGGAAAGAAGTCTATTAAGTATCTCTCGTGGTACTAATTTTGAGTCCACGGTCTTTTCTTGGAAGCGATAATGTCCAAAGGTCTCGAACACGAATTTGCTGGAATTGTGACCGGCGCCTCTACAGGCATCGGCAGAGGTCTGGCCGTGAAGCTTGCCGCCGAGCACAAGGCCAGACTCGTCATCAACGCCCGCAGTCAATCGACCTTAGCCGAAACCGCCGAGCTCGTAGAGTCCAAAGGCGGCAAATGCATTCCGGTCGTGGGCGACATCGCGGATCCGGACATTCGTCGAAAGATGGTGGAGAGTTGTGTCACTAGCTTTGGCGGAGTAAGTCTTTTGGTCAACAATGCGGGTCTCGCGCGGCCCGGCAGGATCTCGAATCTCACTACCGATATCTGGCGCCAGGTCTTCGAAGTCAATTTTTTTGCCTGTCTCGACAGCATCTATCAAGTTTTTCCCCATTTTGTAAATCAAGGTCATGGCAAGATTGTGAATATCTCCTCTGTTGCAGGAAAGATCGCATTTCCAGGGAGCGTTTGTTATTCATCCAGCAAATTCGCGTTGACGGCAATGTCCAACGGTATGGCAGCCGAGTTTGCCGGCCAAAACATTGACGTATTGACAGTCTGTCCAGGATGGGTGAGGACCGAATTTTTTGAAAAGAACGATGTTATCGACGCCAAGAATCCGACCCTCATCGCTCAGGAAAAAAATGCCAGAGGGTGGTTAATGAAGAATATTCTGTCGATTTCGACTGACCAGGCGGTCGATCAAATCGAAAAAGCACTGATGACTGGGGGCAGTCATGAGCTGATTATGACCGCGCCGGGTAAGTTGATAGAAAGACTCCAGGGAGTGGCTCCCGGATTAGTTCGTGCCCTGAACCGTCGAATTCCGATAGAAGCACTAGACAGCAGCCGCAGAGGATAGGAGGGAAATTTAACTAGATGAGCTCTGAACTCTCGCCCAAACCTGAATTCGAAATGGACGACTTTCTCGAAAAGCTGGCTGGATATCGCTATGACCTGCGAAAAGAACGCCAGGTCAAACAGAAAGTCAAAGCAGCCATGTCGACTCTAGGCGCCGCAGTAGTGCATCTCTGCCAGATCGTCGGCGAGCAGGAGGATGATCTTCCCGGCAAACAGCCATTATTGAGCGCCGACCTGCTCGATGACGCAGTTTTGATCAAATCTGGCAAGCGGCATCTCACATTCATGACGCTCTACGGGGTCGGCAACGACCGGGAGCTGCATGGCGGGCGCGACGAGCGCTGTGGTCACATTGGGGCATACGCCCACCTGTCCGATCAGGATGCGGCGCCACTGGCCTCACGTCTAATGATCTATGGCAATGGGGACGTGTGCGATCAAACCAAAACCTGGAATCTTACGACAGGCATAAACGGTTTTATGCCTTACCTGACAGATGTTTTGAGCAAATACATTTTTCAAATGGACCTGTACTGGCAGCCCACGGATAAGCTACCCAAGCCATTTTCCAGAGCCCAAGTGGTCGAGGGGCAGATGTATATCGACGAGCTTCGACGTTGGGCTGTTTCATTCAAAGTCGATCAACCAGGTGACGACAAAGACAAGACTTGACGCAAGTTCCAATAGTGAGAATCCCAGATTTGATGTAACCGGTTCCATGTGGCTGGCAATTCTCTTCCTAACTATAATGCGAATAGCCTCCTTTTTTGAGTAACGCGTCGTGGCAGAATTAGAACTGACTATTCCGTTGAAGAGCACCACCTGTAAGATCGGCATGGGCGTCATGGCCACTTTGATGCCGCTCTGGGCAATAGCCATACCATTTTGCCTCGGGCTATCGCTGAGCATGGTGCTCCGCGATGCAAGCAAAATGACGCCAATGGTGGCTATATGCGTGTTCAGTATATTGATCATCATTCCAGCGATAGCTGTCGTGCTTGCGGCGGTCTTCGAGGACGACGTGCTCCTGGTCAGTAAAGAAGGGATCGCCTTTCCTCTCAGGATGCTTCATCGCTTAGGATTTCGGCGGGCGAGACACTGGTCCGATCTAGCTTCTGCGACCGTCCAACTAAGTCATGACTCCGGGCAGCAGCCGAAAGGTATGATCAATTTATTCTTCCGGTCCGGCGGATCGGTCAGCATCAACATAGACAAACTCACGCCCAGTGATCTTGAACAAATGCTTCTTGCAGTCGAAATCTGGGGCAATAATTGCGAACGCTCGCCGGAGCTGATTCAATTTCACAATCAATTCCAGAATGACAATCGCGGAGTCGAGAGTCTTAGCTACACCCAGATGTGGGAGGAAGAGCTGAGCAGAAGATTCGCGAGTACGTCCTTCGTGCCGCTAGAGCCAGGGCACTCCTTGAAGAAAGGAGCTCTGAAGGTGGTGAGGCAGCTCGCATTCGGAGGATTGTCAGCAATCTATTTGGCACAGGAAGACAAGAAAGGGATAGTCGTGCTCAAGGAAGCGGTCATCCCGGCAAATGCTGATGAAGAGTCCCGAAATAAAGCGCTGGAGCTCTTCGAACGCGAAGCGAAATTTCTGGTCAAACTCGACCATCCGCAAATCTCGAGGGTTTACGATCACTTCCAAGAGGACGGGCGCAACTACCTGCTCATGGACTACATACGTGGACAGGATTTGCGTCAGTTGGTGAAGCAAAATGGCGCTCAGAGCGAGGAGAAAGTGGTAGAGTGGGGTCTTCAGATCGCCGACATAATTCACTACTTACATGGGCAAGAGCCACCAATCATTCATCGAGACCTGACTCCGGACAATCTCGTGCTCGACAACGACGGCAAAGTCGTACTTATCGATTTCGGTGCAGCGAATGAATTCGTCGGCACAGCGACCGGCACGCTCGTTGGAAAGCAAGCATACATTTCACCAGAACAGCTTCGAGGGAAAGCCTCCACATCAAGCGATATCTATGCCTTAGGTGGAACGCTGCATTTCTTGCTCACCGGATCCGATCCGGAAGCTTTGAGTTCTTCGCGACCAAAACAAACCAACGCGCAAGTATCTGATCCGGTCGATGATCTGGTCAGTCAGTGTACGCGAATGGAAGAGAAGGACAGACCGCCGTCAGCGCAAGAGATAAAGGAGACGCTAGCAAAATTGCATAACAGGAACAAGAAGGAAGCAGCTACCACCTGATCGTTTGACGTTGATGCAACCAACTAGTGTGATGACCAATGAGAAGTGAAATCGTAAGATACGCAGTTAATCCGAGAGTTACAGACGAACTTGTCACCGTCGGCGATGCCTTCCTAATCGCCTACCGACCGTTTCACAACACCGAAAAGTGGGTCGAGCACCGGTTCAATGAGTGGAACACATGGAAAGCCTGGGTGGCATTTGTGATGGTGCTTCTCTTTTTCTGGTTGGGCGGACCCGCTAAGGTGCTTGAGTTCCTCAACGCGTTCACGGGGGCGACCGGTCCTGCAGGCGGCGTTCCTTTCATTCCTGATACGGGAAGCATGGCACCAGGACTCATTTCAACAACGACGACCCAACTCCTCCCGGCAGCCGCTACCGGGTTTACGAGCGCAAAGGTGGTGGAGTGGTTCGCCATCCTCGCCGTTGCAGGCGTCGGATCCGCAATCGCACTGATAGCTCGCAGACCGACTCATCTCCTCCTGGATCAAAAAGGAATAGCCTGGGAGTGGAGAAGATCTATGATGCAGGTCGGATCGAAACTGCTTTGGAAGGACGTAACTCACATTGGTCTCACCTGGCCAAAAGATAGAACTTCTCCGCAAGATTGTCTGCTCACGTTTTCCACCGCTGCCAATCCATCGGCAATGCAAATCAAACTTGGCGGCATTGCTACAACCGAAGAGCGCGAAAAGTTCTTATCGTACATCGAGAATTGGGCACCACATGTATCTAAAGACGCTGAGATCTACGATGTATTGACGCCACCACCCGACCACAGCTATACCGAGTTATGGCTTCAAGCGCTGTCTGCTCCACCCAAGCGGGAGCGACTGACACCGCTCAGCTATGGCGCCCAACTGGGCGCGGGAAGCTACAAAATAGTCGAGCAGCTCGGAGTCGGCGGACAAGGCACGGCTTATCTTTCTACGGCGGAGGATGGCTCAAAGGTAGTTCTCAAAGAGTTCATTCTGCCTGTTTACGTGGACATCAACGTTCGAAGGCAAGCGCTCGAGAGAATGCAGAACGAAGTTCAGATGCTGAAGATGCTTGACAATGACCGCATTGTAAAACTCAAAGATTTCTTCATCGAGGATCATCGCGGCTATCTCGTTCTCGAACTCATCGACGGCGACTCACTTAGAACTCTGGTGAATCGCGAAGGCAAGATGAACGAAGAAACAGCCATTGCACTCATGCAGCAGATGTGCCACATGCTTGAATACCTGCACAGCTTGTCACCACCTGTAGTACATCGCGATTTCACTCCAGACAATCTGATCCTCGGTAGCGACGGTATTCTCAAGCTTGTAGACTTCAACGTAGCGCAGCAAAAGGACGTTACTTCGACCGGGACAGTAGTCGGGAAGCATGCATATATTCCACCTGAGCAATTTCGAGGAAAACCGACGTGGCAAAGCGACATTTACGCAATGGGAGCCTCTGTCTATTTCCTTCTCATTGGTAAGGATCCGGAGCCGATTACTTCGTCACACCCGAAAGAGGACCGAGCCGACATCAGCAACGGTCTCGATATCATCGTGTCACGCGCCACCAATCTCGATACTGAAGTTCGCTTTCAATCTGCGGCCGAAATCAGAGAAGAGCTTACATATTTGACCGGTGCACCAAGATCGTGACCACTAGAAAGTTAATCGTCCCGTCGTTGTTTGCCGCACTGCTCTTTGCCAGTGGAATCGGCATCCGTGATAGTGTTGCACAGACAGCGAGCAAAGCGGCTGGCAGCCGAATCAAATCGTCCGGATACCAGAATTGGTATCCGTCCTCGATTGCGCTGCCCGATGGTCTGCAGTATCACTGTCAGCTACGTCCACTTCCGAGTGCACTGCCAGGGATACCAGAGGCAGATCGTGCATACATCAATCATACCTATGCAATGATACTCAGATGCACCCAAGCCAAGACAATCTTGTATTCAAAACTAACTTCGCCCAACGCGCGGAGCTTTTACGCACGATACTATTCCGATACCGCCGCAGCGGTCGAAAGGATCAGAAAGGAGCCTACACCCTTTGGATTGGAGGGATTTCGCAACCGAGTGGTAAGAGCGATTGTCCTTCAAATGACATTTTTCGATAAAGCGACAAAAGCGGCAGAGGGTCGACAAAGCTTCCAGCAAATCATCCAGATACCAGAGGGACGGCAAGCTTCGAGCGAGCTTATGGGAGCATGGAATGACATGTCCGGTCGTTATCCGCAATGGGGTGCCGACACCAAAGATAGTATCTATCACCACCTCTGCGCACTTGATCTGTTTTAGACTAAATCACTCAATCCCGAAGTCATCGTGATCGATGATAGAGTCAATCCGTCGTTCGAGCGACTGTGCATCAGAATCGCGATCTGTTTCTCTCAGTAAATCGGCATAGCGTGACAAACAGGCGATCACGTGGTGATGGGATGGACCGAGCGCATCTTCAAAGATCTCAATCGCTCTCAGATAAAGCGACTCCGCGCGAACATAGGTACCATGCTTGTGATAGAGCGTGGCGAGTGCAGCTAGGCTTTCCGCCACTTTCGGGTGATCCGGACTGAGCAACTTTTCACGAATGCCCAGTACACGGCGAAGCAATGGTTCTGCTTTATCGTATTCCTTTTCATCTGTAAAAAGGTCAGCCAGACAACATAACGTTGTCGCCACTTCAGGGTGTTCGCGACCATAGTAGGATTCTTGGGTGTGCAAGACCTGCCTGAACACGTTTTCTGCATCGATCTTTCGGTCGTGCTCTGCGTATAGCTTTCCAAGATTAAACTGAATCTCGGCAACTTCCAGGTGATCGTCGCCCACAAATCGTTGCCGGATCTCATAGGCTCGCTTGTACAAAAACTCCGCCCGGTCCATACTGCCCAGAATTCTGTAAAGCTCAGCCAGGTTGTTCATCGCAGTAGCCAGGGAGGGATGCTCGAAGCCGAGCGCCTTTTCTTGTATGGTCAGCGCCTGACGGAAAAGCGGTTCCGCTTCCGCAAGCCGAGCTTGGGCGAGATAGACCATCGCCAGGTTATTCATCGCCGACCCAACGTCTGGATGGTCCACGGATAGCGCCTTGTTACGTATATCTAGAGCCCGCTGCATGAATCCTTCGGCTTCCGCGAACCGGCTCTCATGATAAAGCAGGAGCCCTATAGAAGTCAGGTACTCGGCAAGTTCAGGATTTTCTGCGCCCAGCGATGATTCTAATTGCGGCAAGAGCGACAGCAGGGCATCTATGTTTTCGTTCATGTGTTGCAGCAAACAATCGACCCATTTCGAGCTTATCACGAACCGGACAACCTGATTTGGTAGCCGTCGGCGGTACGCCCCAAAGCGTCGTGCATATGATGATTTTCGACAAAATAATCGGGTCGAGCGCGAGCCCGACCCGATTACTGGTTAATCTTTCGACTACAAAAAATTATTCGCTTGCTTCTTTTTTGGATTCTGCAGCTCTGTCGATTGCAGCCATCGGATTGAGCACTTCAATCACGTCGGTGGTGACGTCGACACCCTTATCGAGCACTTCTTTGCCGCCGGCGTAAACTGAGTTAGCGTCGACGACCAGATCAAGCCCTTTCTTTTTAGCTACGGTGTTGGCGGCCTGAACCAGGCGCTGGGTATCTTGAAGAGTGGCTGACTGTACGAGTTGTGCAAGAGCCTGTTGTTTTGCTGCCAGTTCTGTTTGAACCTGCTTGACGATGTCTTTGAGCTCGGCTTCGGTCTTCTTGTCACCGCGAGCTTTTTCGATGGCTTTCTGACCGGTCTCGATGTCGCGACGCAATTGTGCTTCGGCCTGATTCTTCAAACTCTCCGCATCGCCGGCTGGTGTCTTGGCTTTGACGGCGATCAGGTTGAAGTAGCCAATTTTAACGGTGGCAGGCGAAGCCGCTTTTTGCGCGAACGCTGGAGCGTTAAAAACAGCCGACACAACCAATGCCAGCGCGATTGAAAGATTAGAAGTACGTTGCATGGAGTCCTCCACCATCGAATGAAAAATAGTTGCACG
>CAYQKX010000116.1:0-12789 GCA_964418155.1 uncultured Candidatus Obscuribacterales bacterium
TGAAGCAGGACGCTGAGAAGAAGGATCCTTCAATGACGCTACCGTCACCAAAGGCGGATGGAAAGCTCACTCCAGAAGCTAAGCCTGCAGAAAATAAATCTGATGCTAAACCTGCAGATTCGAAGTCGACCGCTGGAAACACTGCGGATCCGAAACCCGCGGCTTCAAAGTCCGCCGCGGCGACGCCAGCACCAAAAGTGGATGGGAAGCCAGTGCTAGCGCCTCAGTCGAAATCTAAACCGGCCGAGAAGCCAAAGCCATCCGCTGCGAAGCCATAGACAGTTCACTAATGTGTCGCCTGGAGCTCACCTTGATATGGACAACGACCAGCCATTGAAGAGTGAGTCAGAGACAAGATCTTCAATTCCTCGACATTCGCCGAATGGAGCGAACGTTGCGATTCCAAATTGGGGGGCAAGACCATAACCGAATCCAATAGTCCAGAGAAATCTCCTCTTTCGAACTCTGATTCGGCAACATCCAACTGCGCTGGAAGTAACGCATTTATTCTATCGTTCAAGAAGATGTTCTTAAAATCGAGCAAGTTCATTTCCCTTTCTCTGGTAACTATAACGATCGCTTCGCTTTTCGCTCCTTTTAGCACATTTTGCGAGCTTCTTTGTCACTTTCGCCTCCAGTATATAGTATTACTGGTAGTATCAGTGGTGATACTGCTGCTCTTGCGAGCGAAATCGTTTTTCTTTGCAGCTCTTCTGGCTCTGCTCTTCAATGTATCTCAGCTGCTGCCGTTTTACGTTCCTGTTGGTGGCACCACCGATACGAATTTGTGTGTGATGACAATCAATGTGAATAGTCGTAACGCTAATTTTCAGCACGTAGCCAAAGTATTGGAAGAGTCGAAGGCTGATGTGATCTGCTTGCAGGAGCTTCATCCGCAAATGAGCGAGTATCTCGCCGCCAATCTAAAAACGTATCCGCACCAGTTTGTCGTTCCTCGAATTGATAATTTCGGGACCGGAATCTATAGTAAGCATCCTCTGAAGGACAAAGCTTCTATTCCAATTCCCAAGCGCCTTTTGGTGAATGAGTCATTCGGCGGTCCTGCACCACAGGTAGATATTCTCAAAGCTGTTGCCACGATAAACGGAAAGGACATTACTTTTCTGGACGTGCATCCTATTCCTCCAATGGCTGATGATCTGAGTACGTGGCGCAACGATGGACTGGCAAAGATTGCGGAACTATCCAAAGCAGTTGCGGGCAGCGTTGTAGTTGCTGGTGACTTGAACTGCACGAGATTCTCACCGTACTTTGGAAAACTGTTGGCCGACGGAGCGCTAAATGACAGCGAGGAAGGAAAAGGACTTCAGCCATCCTGGCCCTGTCAACTTCCGATACTGTCAATGCCGATCGATCATATTCTCTACAAAGGCTCGCTAAAGGTATCGAGCAGAGAGTTAGGACCGCTTACTGGGTCGGATCACAGGCCGGTTGTGGTGCGCTTCTGGCACGACTGACCAACAGAGCAATTTCCAGGAGTTGCCGGCGGTCCAATCGAATAGGCGATAGAAGTGTCACTTCTCAAATTTCGACGAAAAACGCCAAAAAGTATTAGCCACGCTTTTATATGATGTCAATGAGTAGCCGCACTTCTAGAAATGGGCTCAAACAGCCGGAAATGTAGAAGTGACACTTCTATTGTCGTAATATTAGCGCTCTTGGCGAGGATTTGCGGGTGCTGGTGTAAGCTCTCAGCGGCCTTACCTCATCACATCACCGAGGATGCTGTCATCGAACCGACCAGCGCTCTTCCGGGTCTTGCCCCGGTGTGGTCTCCGTCTTTGATGACTTGCACGCCGTTGACCAATACGTGATTGACGCCGACGGAGTATTGGTGGGGATTGTCGAAGGTGGCGCGATCAGACACCGATTTTGGATCGAATACTACTACGTCCGCGAAGTAACCAGGGCGCAGCAGACCACGGTTGGAAAGTCTCAAGTTGGCAGCCGGTAGACCAGAGAGTCTATGGACCGCTTCTTCCAGCGGCATCAGATTGCGATTGCGCACATAGTGTCCGAGGAATCGAGCTACGTTGCCGTAAGCTCTGGGATGATTACTTGATTTGAGAAAGACTCCTTCTGCAGATAGCGAAGACCCGTCAGATCCGACGCTTACCCAGGGCTTCTTCAGCTGTTTCTCTATATTCTCTTCACACATCAGAAAGTAAACAGTTTCGATTCGGCTCTCGTCCTCAATGACTAGATCGATCATTGTCTCTTCAGGGCTGGTGCCTCTTTCTGCTGCGACCTGGGCGAGCGTCTTCGCCGTATATTGCTTCAACTTCTTGAGCCCTACAAGAAGGACGCCATCGGCTCCTGCATGCATATATCCGTTTTCCCATTTTGAGCTTGGTTGCGAGATTTCGGCTATTAATCGAGCTCGAATCTCAGGATCCTTCATTCTTTCGATCCATTTTGAAAGTCCGCCTTCCTGCACCCATGGTGGCATCGAAAAATCGAGACCGGTCTGAGCGGCTGGATACATGTACATGTCGGCTGTAACGGCCAGACCCTCTGCACGAGCCTCCTCGATCTTCTCTAACGCCGTGTCCATCTTGTTCCAGTTCGGGCGGCCCATGGCCTTGAGATGATAGACTTCGGATCGCGCGCCGGAAACTCTTGCAATCGTGAGGAATTCGTCGAGCGCCTCCAGGAAAGCATCGCCCTCGCTCCGCAGATGCGAAGTGTACATGCCACCATATTCGGCGGCTACCTTCGCCAGTTCGCAAAGTTCTTCGGTCTGTGCATAAAAAGCCGGCGCATACACCAGTGCGGATGCAACACCGAGCGCTCCATCCTTCATAGCCTGCCGGACTAGTTGCCGCATTTGCTCCAACTGATTAGCGTCCGGTTGAACATCGTCGCGCCCGAGCACGTTGACGCGAACTGTCGTGGCTCCAACAAAGGAGGCAACGTTAGTCGAAATTCCCAGTCTAACCAAATGATCCAGGTATTCCTTGAGTGTCGTCCAGGTGACATCATATTTGATATCACCCTGGTTTTCGACGCGGTTTTTCTTCATCTCCTCGTTGAGGGGGCCCATCGAGACGCCCTCGCCCATGATCTCGAGAGTTACGCCCTGTCGGATGTCACTTTGCGATCTGCCGTCTTCGATGAGGGTCTCATTCGCCCAACTCAGCATGTTGATGAATCCAGGCGCGACTGCAAGGGACGTTGCGTCGATTTCGACCTGGCCGCGTTGTTTGATGTTGGGCTCTAAAAGGACTAATGTGTCGTCCTTGATTGCCACATCGCTGATAACACCCGGTCGTCCGCTGCCATCGTAGACGGTGCCGCCCCGAATGACTACGTCGAAGTCGTACATTTTACGAATCCGGCCCCTTCACCGGCGGATTCGTGCTGAGTTCGCCATTGAGGTCGTATAGTTCGATTTTGCCGTACGGTTCGAGACCAGAGCGAACTTTCTTCGCGTCACCAACTACGGTGATAATCAAATCATCGGAGTGAATGACTTTTTGAGCCGCCTTTTGCACTTGCTCAGGCGTGATCGCCATGATGTTCTCAGAGTACGTTTCGAGATAGTCCTTAGGTAGATCGTAGAGACTCACTTCAAGCAGTCTCTGCGCTAATCCGCTTTGCGTTTCTAGCCCAAGCTGGAATTGTCCTGCCAGGTAGTTCTTCGCGTCATCTAGCTCCTCTTTGGTGACTGCATCTTTGGGCATGCGCTCCAACTCGAAGATGAATTCTTTCAAGGAAGGCGCGGTCACTTCAGTGCGCACATCTGCGCCTGCGCTGAATGCGTCCGGCTCGATTCTCGCTGCTACACTGCTATAGGCACCATAGGTGTAACCTTTCTGCTCTCTGATGTTGAGGAAGAGTCTGGAATGCGCGGAACCTCCCAGTATCTGATTCATTACCTTTGATGCAAAGTAATCCGGGTCGGTCTTCTTGATTCCGAGATTGCCTACCACGATCGAAGATTGGACGGAGTCCGGACGATCGACGAGGTAAATTCTTCTACTCTTATGAGGCGCGACTTCCGGCAGCTTGGCTATTGTGCGGTCACCCTTTTCCCATTTGCCGAAGGCAGCAGCAATCAGATTTTCGATTTGCTTTTGATCGAAATCGCCGAGGACTACGAGGATAGCATCGTTGGGGATGAAGTTTGCTTTGTAAAACTTCTTCAGATCATCTCTCGTGATGCTCGCGATCATCTCAGGCTTTGGTGAAACGACACCATAAGGATGGGGACCGAACATGACCTTTCGGAAGCGCTCTTGAAGAAGGAAGTCAGGATCGCTGCGCTTCATGGTCAGCTCTTGCACCCAATTGGTTTGCTTGAGCTTAAGTTCGTCCTCTGGAAAACTGGGATTGAGAAGGACGTCAGACATCAATGCAAAAAGTCTATCGGTATAGTTGGACAGACTGGACGCACTCATGATGGTGAAGTCGTAGTCGGACGAAAATCCGAGAGAGCCTCCGATGAAATCTGTCTCTTCTGCTATCTCTTTACTCTTTCGAGTTTTTGTCCCTTCATTGAGCATATCGGAAGTCATTTCCGCTACGCCCCGCTTGTCGGGATTGTCGAGTACGGTGCCGGCTCGGATCCCGAGAAATGCGGTGACGTACGGGACGCGGTGGTCTTCAACCAATTTGACGGTTATGCCATTGTCGAGCTTGTATGTTTTCACTGCAGGAAGTGAAAATGATTTGGGTGGTGGCAGTGTCGGTGACTTCTCGCGCCAGGCCTCTGTAGCGGTCGACTTTTGGGAGAGCAGTCGATCAGTTGCGACACCGCTCGGACCTGGGGCTGCTAATGCAGATCCAGCTACTGCTATGAGACAAAAACTGGAGACCAGTGCCCTGGTTATTGCTCTTGTCTTTTTTCGGCTATTCATCTTAAATTCCTCTGTCGATAAGGTTAGTGGATGTATGAAAGACTCTTGCTCAGGAGCGTGGCTCCTTGTTGCTTTGGGCTTCTGCCTTCGGCTTAGCGTCCGCCGGGGCGGGGACTACATCCACCACGGTGATACCATCAGTGGTGAACACTTTCTTGGCAATTTTTTGAATATCTTCGGCAGTCAAGCTGAGATATGTTGCCACATCTTTGTCGATCAAAGTCGGGTCGCCGTAGAAGCTGGCATATTGGGCGAGCATCTCGCCACGACCCAGACTTCGCTGCAGCGATGAATAACTCGAGGACGAGAAAAATGTTTGCAGGATTTTGTTCTTCGCTTTTTCAAGCTCTTGCGCAGTTACCCCGTTATCCTGAACTTTCTTGACCTCTTCCAGAATTGTCTTTCTGACTGCTTCAGCACTGGAATTAGGTTTATAAACAACAAAGAAGTCGTATTCCGACGGTCCTCTGCGCTCTTCGTAACTGCTCTGGACCTGGAGCGCTACTTGATCGTCTTTGACGAGGCGCTGATATAGTCGCGATGATGTGCCGGTCGTCATGATGGTTTGAAACAGATTGAGTGCGAAGGATTCGCGATCTCTGCGTTGCGGCGCCTTCCATGCCATCCAGAATGCCGGTACTTTCGCGTGCTTGTCTTCCACCTTCAAGTACTTTGGTTTTGTCTGTGCCGGTTCGGTAAGATCTGGTCGTTGAGGGGATGGTTGTTTTGGAATCGACCCGAAATACTTTTTGGCCAGCGCTTCGATTTCATCGGCTTTTACGTCACCGACCACGGCAATCACCGCATTGTTGGGCGCATAGTAGGTGTCGAAGAATTTCTGAACATCGTCGACTGTGGAAGCTTCTAGATCCTCAACCGACCCAATAACCGGATGCGCGTTCGACCAGTTATCGAAAATCAATGATTCCGCCTGCAGTGCGGCAGGCATGTAAGGCTGGTTGTCGATGCGGAGACGCTTCTCTTCCTTAACTGTGTCGAGTTGATTTTTGAAATTTTCCTGCGTTACCTTCAATGAGCGCATCCGATCGGACTCGAGCCAGAAAGCCAGCTCGATCTGGTTGCTCGGCAATTTTTCAAAGTAGTCGGTGAAGTCTGCATGAGTAGAGGCATTGAGCTGACCTCCGGAAGCCTGGACGTATTTGAAAAACGCCCCCTTCGGTACATTTGCAGAGCCTTCGAACATCATGTGTTCGAACAAGTGCGCAAATCCGGATTTACCCTTCTTCTCGTCGCGAGCTCCAACATCGTAGATCAATACAAGTGAAGCGACCGGCACGGAGTGGTCTTCTGAAACAATGACTCTAAGACCATTGTCCAGTTTGAAGTCTCTGGTTATAGGAACGAGCGGCTTCTTTAGCGACAGAGGCTTAACGGTTTCTGACTCGGCGGTTGCCGCCTCCGCCTGTGCCATGAGCTTGGGTTGTTCTTCTCTTGGGCTTTCGGCATTGGCTCGATTGGTGCCAGTCAATGTCAATCCAAACGATAGTGCCAAAATACAAGAGATGCTTCTCCGAACCAACCTAGTCATCTTCATCATCATCCGCTCCAAGTAGTACGCACGACCAGAAAATCGCAACGACAAGGATACTCAGAAATCCCGCTCCAATGCATATTTTTTCTGGAAAACCGTAACGATGCAGCACAAGATAGGAGCTGAGCGCCAGGCATAGCCCGAGCACCGCCACCATGTGGTTGACTCGCAATCGGGGTAGATTCATGACTTCCGCCTTCCCTGCGGTCGTAAGCTGTCCATCGGACAATGGCTTTTCGCCGGTTTCGGATTTATTATCGCACTAAATTCGAGCGCCGGCCAGAGAAGAGGCGCAATCGCATTTGGTCGATCGGGAGGGAATGGACTCCACCAACCTCTGCAACAATCCGAGCAGCTTGGCGTTGTTTTCATTGAACACTTTAACGACTTCCGCGTGGGTTACAGGCTCGACATTTCCTGTGAGACCGCAGTCGTAGTCGGTGATTAAGGAGATATTGACTACGCAAAGTTCTTGCTCTTTGGCTAGGTGAGCTTCCGGATACTGAGTCATATTGATTACTTCCCAGCCCATCGAGGTAAACCAGATTGATTCAGCTCGAGAAGAGAATCGAGGACCCTGCACTACGACAACTGTTCCTTTCTCGTGCATTTCAATGCCGCTGGCTTTGCCGGCCTTGATGGCAAGCTCTCTCATCTCCGGGCAATATGGATCGGCAGACGAGACGTGCGTCGTCACCGGTCCGTCGTAGAAGGTGTCGCCGCGACCGGAAGTTCTGTCGACGAATTGATCGCAGATGACGAAGTCCCCAGGTTTTACATGAGTCTGAAGGCTTCCGGCTGCGCATGGCGAGATCAATCGTTTAATCCCAAGGGATTTCATCGCCCAGACATTCGCCCGATAGTTGATTTTGTGTGGTGGAAGCTGATGGCTAGAGCCATGTCTCGGCATGAACGCTACGGTTTTGCCGGCAAGCTTTCCAATTGCCACCTTGTCGCTGGGCGCTCCATAAGGGGTTTCCACGACGTGCTCATCGAACTGGTCGAACAGCTTGTAGAAGCCTGAGCCGCCAAACACGCCAATCTCAACGTCTGGTTTCGCCACTTTTTCGTCTCCGTGTACCTATTAATATGCACCGTAGGCCGAGCACCTCGGAGAGAAATGTGAGTCTTTTCAATGGAATACTCACACAGCCAAAGTCCAGGGTAATCCACCTGGCAACCCGGTTGAGCGCTGAGTACACTATGGTAACACTGCCCATTTTGGACCAGTTGAGCGTCGGATGCCGGAATACCGCACCTGTTCAAGGATAAGCCGTCTTTTACTAGTGCCGGATGCCGCAAATGTACATTGGCTGAGAGTTAGCGGTCACAAAGACCTGACCTGATTGGGGAAAACCGCAGCCTATAAGCCATACACCTGCTTAAAACATTTGGGTAATGGGTATAAACCACTTGTCACCATATTTTTCACGATAACCGGGAGGCGATGCAACCTTTACAATGCGGCCGGCATTACCGAAAAGCTGATGAGACCTCGTTTTTTCGGTACCGCCCCTGTACTTACCAGAATGTCGGCGCTCAGGCAGATGTTGACCGCCTCGTGTCTTAAGGGAGTCGTGATGTAACAAATGATATGGAAGCTCATGCTCGGGCTGACGCTGTCTCTCTGTGTCAGTCTCGGAGGTTCTGACTTCACTCTCGGGAATCCTAGCTACATGGCCGCCATACCCGGCAAAGGTCATAAGCTGGCTCAACGGCCGTATATGAGTCCGTTCAGCGACCCGGACAAAATCTATGAGAAAGTTTGGGACCTCATCAATGACGATTTTTATGATGGATCTTTCAATGGGCAAGACTGGTCCCGCTGGAAGCATAAATATGATGGCAAGTTGAAGAATTCGGAAGATGCGCACAAAGCAGTAGAGACGATGCTTGCCAGTCTGGGCGATCGCTACACTAGATTTCTAGACCGCGATGCCTTTGATGATGAGCGCTCTCAGATTGATGCTCAGATTTGTGGGATTGGCGTGCAGATTGGCACCAATAAAGAGCGAAAAATTGTAATCATCTCGCCTATCGAAGATACACCTGCATACAAAGCTGGTGTCAAAGCTGGTGACGAACTTGTCGAGATCGATAGTAAAGCTACAGAGGGCTTCACCGTGGATGATGCCGCGAAGAAGATTCGTGGACCGATCAATACTGATGTGGAGCTGACCCTCGTGAGAAAGGGGGCCAATAAGGACAATCCGCAACGACTGATTCTGAAAATTACTCGCGCCGAGATTCCTTTGAAGGCTGTGCAAACAACTCAGATGCTCAATAATGACATCGGATATATCCGACTGTCGAGCTTCATCTCGCAGAAGGCTGATAGAGAGGTCGCTGAGTCGATTGCGAAGTTGCCATCGGCGAAGGCTCTGATACTGGATCTCAGAGACAATCCAGGCGGATTGCTCAATAATGCCATCGCCATCTCAAATATGTTTTTGAAAAATGGAGTGGTAGTATCAACCGTTGATAGGGATGGATATAAGAAATCTGAAGCGACCACAGGCCATCCGCTTTGTGAGTTGCCGATTGCCTTATTAATCAACAAGGGCAGCGCCTCGGCCTCTGAAATCACCAGCGGTGCTCTCAAAGACAACGGACGAGCTGTTCTTGTCGGTGAGAAAACCTTTGGAAAAGGTCTTGTCCAGGGGATCAATCGTCTCGAGGATGGAAGTGGTGTCAACATCACCATCGCCAGATATCTCACCCCCAACGATACCGATATCAACAAGAAGGGTATTCAACCTGATGTTGAAGTCAAGCTGGTCAAGAAGGATATAGAGAGCCACAAGGGACCGTGGTGGCTGGATCCTGATGGACCGAATGTAGAACGTCACGCCGAAGATCTGAAAGATATTCAGCTCAAGAAAGCATTCGATGTTCTCAAGGAAGGACTCGAGAAGAGCCCTTCGGTAGCGATGAAACGCGAGACCAAGTAGACGCTACTCGAAGCTACGAGTAGCAAAACTCGAACCATGGGCGGTGCGAAGATAGTCGCATCGCCTTTTGGTATCGTGAGTAAATATCTCATGCTTGTTGTGGGAGCCCCTTTGCGAGGTTTTTGGTAACCACCTGTGGTACTAAACTGCGTGGCTTTCTTAACAGGATTGAATCAATTATTCTTTCGCCGATGAGCACCGCATATAGTATAGTGTTGGGATGAGCCAGAGCTATAATCCCAAGCCCGCGAGAAAAGACCTGGAATCATTAGGTCAAAGCAGCGTACCGTCGGGAGAAAAGACTCGCACGCTACGTCGGCTCTATAACGGTATATCCATTGTCGGGTGTGAAACTGGCTGTGGAAAGACGGTCTTGATGGCCGGGCTGACAGGAGTTCTGTCCGACCTTGGTGGTTCTGTTCGAGCAGTGAAGCCGCTGACTTATGCCCGCAATGAGAAGAGTTCGCCAGAATATTCATTCATCAGTTGCATCACCAAGAGCACCATCGACTACTCCCTCGTACACCTCAACTTCCCTCCGACATTGACGCAGTCAGAGTGGGATCAGATTATCGTGTCTGCTAAGTCCGGCGATGCTGTCACCTTCGTGGAACTACCCGCGGGAGTGGCTACACCACTGAGTTTTGAAAGAGACGGCGTCAATCGCCTCACGCATGAGTGGTGGACGACTACAGATCTTATTCGGTCTCTTTCATACCCCGTCCTTCTCGTGGCGCGACACACACCTGATGCTCTCGAGAAACTGGCGATTTCACTCAACTACCTGCAGGCTGGTGGCATAGAAGTTCTTGCCATTGCGACTGTAGAGACCAACATGATGGAAGCGCAGGTCATGAATCGATATATATCGAAGGACGACTTCGAGCTCTTCCTTATCACAAGCATGGGTGTGCCTTACTTGGGATGTCTTCGTTATAGTCCGTCAATTAGCGTCGATCAGGTCAGCCAGGGCAACCTGAAGCGAACAACCGAAGAGTGTCTTGATCTTTTGATTCTGCGCCGTTCTCTAAATTTGCCTGTTTGATCCAGGCTTGCGCATGCCTGTCGTGGCACATTACGCAGCCGAGTAAATTACCGCGGCTGTCAAGAAAGCCGAAAATACATAATACTGTCGATGGTATCATGTCCGGTTAATACCTATTTATCTACTGTTAACCATCTCTTAGTCATCGGCGCTTCAAAGTATTGCTACCAATATCAAAGGCAACAATCGACGGGGTTAGGTCATGGACAGACGAGTTGTAAGAATAAAAGCGACTGACATCGGGAAGTGTACTCGTGACGAGGAGCTCAATCGAGCAACTTCGCACGACGCGGCCTGTCTGGACTGCGGTACTAAGTTTATCCGTTATGGGATCGATCGCATATATTCGGTGTTTGGTTTGTTCGGAAAGCCGTCGACGCGATGCCACAACTGTCGAGTTCTGAGAAGAACCAAATACGGTGGCAAGCAAGGGGACTCTCTTAACGCTGTCGTATGCGCATCTTGCTATCAGCTTACTTATGTCTCGTTTCGCCCCAATGGTCGGGAGCCGATTTACTGTGCCGACTGCTTTCAAACCAAGAGCACTCATCTTGGTATTTGCGCTGGATGAGCAATTGGACAATATCTTAGGTTTTGTTAATAGGACTCGATTTATCGCTTCCGGCTAGGTTTTTCATAAAAATAATTGGTCGTTTTTCCGCTTCTATATAAGGATGTGATACGAATATCTAGGATGTGCGGTTGATCTGACCTCGACATCCCGGTGCATTCGTAGATGCGTCGCTGCTTGGCTTGGAACCATGACACTCCGCCACGGGAAGTGCTTGACTTGGAAGAAACGACAAGCGAGATCCTATCGAGAATTCCGGACGACGGACGGGATTTGATTATCTTCACTGTATCGGACTCGAGCGGCGAAACGGCCGAGTCTGTGGCGCGTGCTGCGCTTGTGCAGTTCCCGCCCGGCAAGGCTTCGATATTCAGGCTGCCCCAGGTCAAGAATGTCGACCAGATTCAGGGCCTGGTGAGAGAGATCGCTTCGGATAAAGCATTGATTGTGTACACTCTGGTTCTGCCCGAGTATCGCGAAGCGATCGAGGCGGAAGCCGCAAGACATGAAGTTCCCACTGTAGACTTATTGGGACCGCTAATTCACCGAATCGCCAAGCTTACCAGTCAGAGTCCGCTCTCTCAGCCCGGGCGTCTCCACCTTCTTGATGAAAGCTACTTCAAGCGAATCGAGGCTGTTGATTTCGCCATCCGCTTCGATGATGGAAAGAATCCAGATGGGCTTCTTCAGGCCGATGTAATCTTAATCGGTGTTTCGCGCACGAGCAAAACGCCTAATTGTATGTATCTGGCGCACCACTACGGACTTAAGGCAGCCAATGTTCCGATAGTATATGGCGTTGATTTGCCGCTCAGTCTTTTCCAAGTCTCGTCGAAAAAGATAATTGGTTTGCATCTCGATCCTTTCCTCTTGCAAGAGATCAGAGCGACCCGCGCGCATGTTCTCGGCATGCCTGGCGACAATGACTATGCCGATGAGGAGCGCATTCAGCAAGAGATAAGATATGCCAAAAAAATCTTTCGTGAGTTGGGCTGCCATGTGATGGATGCGTCAGCCAAAGCAATTGAAGAGACGTCTAGTGAGATTTACCTGCATTTGAGGCATTAATGCCCAAGCGCTTTATCATGCACCAACAAAAAAACGGATGGAGATCGAGCAATGCTGAGCACCAAAGAAACAAGCAAAAGTCAGGCGAAAGTCGGCACAAGAAGAGTTTTTCTTTTCGACGAAGCCTACAAGATTTTTGATGGCGATCGTGACGAAATGCGAGAACTGCTTGGCGGCAAAGGATCCGGGCTGGCTGAGATGACAGCGAGTGGAGTAAATGTGCCACCAGGATTGACACTGCTGACGACCTGCTGCCGAGAGTACAGCAAATCCGGCAAGGTTCCTGACGGGCTGTTTGAAGAGGTCTTCCAGGAGCTGTCGAAGGTAGAAACATCCCTGAATCGTAAACTTGGAGATCTCGAAAATCCGCTGCTTCTCTCTGTTCGGTCAGGTGCGAAATTCTCCATGCCAGGTATGATGGATACAATCCTCAACCTCGGTCTCAATGACAAAACGGTTGAAGCGCTCTCGAAAAAAACTGGAAATCCGAGATTTGCCTGGGACAGCTATCGTCGCTTCATCCACATGTATAGCAATGTAGTTCTTGGCGTTGATAAGGATGATTTCGAAGAGATTCTGGAAGAGAGCAAGAAGAAAGCTGGAATCAAGTCCGACTCTGAACTTACTGCTGAAAAACTGAAAGAGCTCGTTGGTGAGTACAAAAAACTAGTCGAGAAGGAAGCAAAAGTTGCCTTCCCTCAGGACGTGAAGGAACAACTGAA
>CAYQKX010000117.1:0-12436 GCA_964418155.1 uncultured Candidatus Obscuribacterales bacterium
AATCGGGGCGAGAGGATTTGAACCTCCGGCCTGTGCGGCTTTCAGCGAAAACGCATCATTTATCACCCATGTGGGGCATTTACTTTTTGAAAGGATGAGGCAAGGATGTCAATGGAATCCCCGGAAACACCTGTTACTAGTGGAAATCCGGTGACTATGAAAGCAGAATGGGATAAATCCGTGCCCGGCCTGGGTATACGGCGCAATCAGAAAGGATTGGTTTGGATTCTCAAGTACAGGTCCAGCGGCAAGCAGCTTCTCGTGACGCTTGGTCCGGTTGACCTTATTTCCGTTGACGAGGCTCGAGCATTAGCTCAGCGACTGAAATGGGAAGCGAAGCAGGGCAACGGACCGCAGCCCAAGCCCCGATTGCTGAAAAAGACGGTGGCGGAGCTATGCAGCGAATACCTTGAACGGTACGCCAGGCCACGGAAGAAGAGTTGGTATAAAGATGAGGAACGTATTCGCGGACACATTATTCCGGCACTTGGGAAACATCAAGTCCGTGATGTCACACAAGCCGATATTGCAAACTTACATTCGAAAATCGGAGCCAAAACGCCAACGACAGCCAATCGCACTCTGGAGAATTTGCACAAAATGTTCAAGTTGGCTGTGCAATGGGGCTATCTGCCTGCGGGTTCGATCAATCCAGCAAAAGGAATTGAACGATTTCCAGAGGTCACAAAGACTAGGTCTATGAACAAGAAGGAGCTGAGCCGCGCAATCCAAGCGATAGACCGAGATCTTCCCTTGAACCGTCGAATCTATTTTTGGTTGCTACTAATCACGGGCGCGAGAAAAACGGAAATTTTGACGTTGAAGTGGAGTGATGTCGATTTAGATAATGGCTTTGTGAACATAGGCATCACGAAAAATGGTGAACCACACACCCTTCCCTTGCCCGCCAACACCCTTCAAATGCTTAGAGGGTTGCCACGGGACTCTGAGTGGGTTTTTACCGGCAGGAAAGGGCAGCATTGGAAACGTCCCGACAAAATCTGGTGGGAGATAAGAGACAGAATAGACCTTCGTGACGTTTCATTGCATACCTTTCGCCACACCTGCGCGAGCCTGCTTCTCCAGAAGAACTATCCTCTCAAAGTCGTGGGAGAGGTGCTTAATCACCGGTCTTTGACAGCCACTAATCGATATGCACACCTCGAGAAAGAGCATCTCCGCAACGTCCTCGAAGATCATGCAATCAATCTTTTTCAGGTTTCTCAATCAGACGAAGATGAGGCTGTATCAGGCTGTTGACCTCCTCCGTTATGCATCGTTGACAAACCCAACGCTTGGGCAAGTTATCAGAGGACCTTGCCATGACGCCACAGAAACGATGATCGCAAGTAATTTGTTCGCAAACAGCACAGGACTTGCGCTTTCGCGGCGGCATGATGGGTCTTTGGCAAAAAGTGCATAAAGCGTCCATACTTGAACAAATAGCGTAAATTAAAAGCGCAATCAATCACCCAACTTTATGAGCCGGCTCGGTGAGCAACGGGTGAGTCTCACCCACTAGGGTTATTTCTAGCAGCTGAGCGTTCTTAAGTTTGCGTCATGTTTAGTGCAACTGAGAGATCACGTAGTCCTTGATCATCGATTCAGTATCATAAAGAGAATGAAATTGCTTATCGCACACATCGCTGAACCGCGCGAGAACCCTGCGTCCAATCTTTTCTTGTTGTTCGAATACCCCAATAGAGTGCATTGGGATTTTCCACTTTTGAAACTTCTGAAGGGCGATAGTCGTATCGCGCACCTTGTTGTCATTTGCCAGGGCGTAAATAAATAAAGGCTTGTCCATGCCATTGACTCTACAATCCACTGGGAACAAGCTCTGCGGGTCGAGTTCAGGATCAGACCAGTTAAACTTCATTCGCTCTTCGGGTATGAAGGACTCAAACATGTTTCGGAAGTCCTCCAAGAAGGTTGACTGAACAATCTCTCGACTCAGGAATGTCACGTCTGAAATCTTAAGAAGCGCTTGGGCGAAGTCAAACAATGTGTCGCCATAATCTCTATCTTCAGAAATCGGCATAATCAGTTCACCTTCTCGATCCTCCACACAGAAACTTTCTAAAGTGTTGGTAATGATCTTTTGGCGAGTGCCGCTTCGAATGTCCTTGAAATCTATCGAATAGGAGAGGTGCATAATCGTGTTGCCTTCGTCGGTGAGATACCAATGGTTGGCAACGTTTTTGAGAATGATGGTTAGACAATCGCCGTCATCGAAAGTGAAAGGCGTAAAAATACGAAATCGATTAGGACCATCTGGAACAAGTTGAATTTGACCGCTTATCTGGCGCTCAAATTCATGCTTGATTTTCTTTGAGTTGATAGTCATATCGAATCAAATAACGACAATTGACCTTTGTCTTTGTATTCAAACTGAGCATCGGTCAAAAGGCAAGTAAGGGCGTTTCGAAGATTGTCATACCGGTCCGTTTGTTCCGCAAAAGCCTCGACTTCTTTACCAAGCAGCTGATAACGTTCGGTCGCGTAGTGAATATGGAAATCGAAAAAGCGGGTCTTCTCTAGAGCATTCTTGTGAGCATGCTTTCCATTGTATCGACGCAAATGAAAAAGGCTCTTGCTGTTTTCAGAAGGGAAGACGCCGAGTATTACGCTGAAACTAAGTAAGTCTACGGTGCTTTGGCGAATAATAACGCGAAACTTATTGCCGCTCTCACCAGTGGCTTGGAAGTTACCCGTGAGATGAATCCCAAACGGGGATAGCGCCAGCATCGAATCAAAGTCGAGATTGGCTACTTTGGGCTCTGCGATTAACTCGGCTATCTGTTCCTCGGTATATGTAAGATCCATGTCATTTACCTCGAAATGGTCATACCCTGACACAGAGCTTTCTAACGAAAACGCCCGGTGAAAATACCAGGCGTCTTCGCACTTATTGAAAGACCCGATGGGTCGAGTTTAAAATTTAACTATCCCCAATCCCCGGCGCTTCTTCGTCATTGCGCTCGTCTCGGTTTTGAAGCGTGCAATTGATGCACCACTTCCGCGGGTCGGTTGTTTTGAAGAGCCCGCACTGAATGCAGTCGACAGGGTCATTCTCTGGACAGTAGCTCACAGGACGTGCGGAATGTCGTAGTTGGAATTGAAGGTGGCAGCGGTCCAAAGGAACTGGTCGCGTTCGTGAAAGAACTCTTCGCTACTTACTTGATTTGGGTCAGTTTCATCAACGAGCACTACGCCGCCTTCGTCCGAAGTGGATTCCTCGGCATGACCGATTGCTCGGACGCGATGAGTGGTGAATTTTTTGTCAGCGCGAAGGTCAAGCTTGGAGCTTAGGTGTTGATGCTCGAGTTCGTCAGCGTCCTTTACCAAGATAGAAAAGGTCAAAGTACGCGTTTCGGGGTCCTCGACAACGGACATATTGAAGTCTTTGCCGAGCAAGATGACTTCGCCTTCTAATTCAACTCTCTTCGCCATGGTGTTCCTTTTCTGCGTTAGCTCTTGCGTAGCGCGCCTTGAAAGCGTGCTTCTCTTCAGGTGTCGATTGCTTCTTTTTGTAGACGACCTGATCGCGCAATTTTTTGATCTCGGTAGTGTTTGCGCAAATCAATTCGCGAGTAAAGCTGTTTTCGTCGCGGAATTTTTGATTGAACCGTTCATCTCTTACTTTAAGTTGAGCGATCAATGTTTCATCCCAATCCTTGGAATACGCCTCTGAAAGCTCAATTTGAGCCTTCAGCCTGCCAATTTCTCGAGACAGCAGGAAATAAACCAGCACGGTTGCTACTAGAGTTGCGATTCCATAGCTTTCCATAGCAGTAACCTCCGGCCGCTTTTGAAATTTTAGTACGGAAATTCCTCACCGTAATATGCGCACAAACATTCGATATCGCTGAGGAAGGTTTAAACATGGCTGATACGGACATTAGTAATGCGGCAGCGAAAGCGGCAACAGATGCCGTTGTAGATCTTTTGGACGCCGGTTCTGGTGCCGGCTATATCGAGATTCGAACTGGTACCAAGCCGACTGGCGGTCCAGACGCAACGGCGGCAGGATCGGTGCTCGTGACTATGCCGTTGGATGACCCGGCTTTTGGCAATGCTGCTGACACCAACCCTGGTGCAAGAGCAACAGCGGCTGGATTGCCTAACACAGCGACAGCTAGTGGAACCGGCACGGCGACTTGGGCAAGAGGATATGACAGCAATGGCGTAGCGGTTATAGACGGCGACGTTGGACTGACCGGTTCGGGCGCAGCGTTCATTCTCGACAACACGTCGATTGTTTCGGGACAGCTCGTCCAGTTGAACTCCTGGACTGTCGACCACCCTGAAGGCTAATCGCTTTTCAAATTTCATCGGTCTGATTCGGGGTGTTTTGAATGGGCTTTGGAAGTTTAGACGCGCTCATTAGCGCGATGACTGTTAGTGGCAAGACGAACGACTTTTGGTATCAAAAGCTCTCGTCAAATGGCGCCACTGGTGCGGCCGGTAGATGGTACGAATTATTGAGTGGTGCCGGCACGCCATCGGCAATGACACTAACTGGCAGCGCGGGTGTCGCGTTCGCTCTGAATAGTTCCACGGCTGGTTCGATACCACTTATCGAAGGCAACGTTTCTTCAGATACCCGCCATCTTCTTAACTTGCAGATGTTTTCGCCGACCGCAACGATGAACCCGGCGACTCTGGTTCTTTGCGACTTCTTGCTCTGTTATCCGTCGATTGTAGTTACCGGCACTCCAACAACTTTGGATAATACGGTTACGCTTCCGAGATATACAGATGGCATCGGCGTTCGCGCTCTCGTGTGTGCGGCAACCGCTTTTGGAGCTGCTAGCCCTGCTTTAACAATGACATTCACGTCGGTCAATTCGGCAGGAAGCACTACCGGATCTAGAACCGCAGTAATGACCGCTTCTGCGAACTCAGCTCCAATTTCCAATATCCTGCTCAATAGCGCTCAACCATTCTTCCCGATTCCGTCAGGCGACGTCGGCGTTAAGTCAGTGCAGTCTTACACGTTGTCTTCCGGAACCACTGGTACTGCGTCTATTCTGCTGTGCAAGCCAATTATTCAAATTCCACTTTCTCAACAGTACCTACCAACAGAGAGAGACCTGGTTTTCGCTTTGGACTCAATGCCTCGAATTTACGATGGTGCCTGCTTGGGTTTCTTGGTAATGCCGGGCGCTGCGATGGTATCAAGTGCGCTGCTACAAGGTCGGATTCAATACGCATGGGGAAGTTAAATGGCAGGCGGCTTTGCCTCGATTCAAGAAATTCGCAATGCCATCATGACCGGTGGCAAGGTCCAGGACTTCACTTTTACCAATAAAACCCCGACGACGCCCGCGACAACATTCGTCACATCACCAACGGAGCTTTTTACCGCTACGGGTTCCCCAGCAGCAATCTCATTCTCTGGCACCGCTGGAGTCGCAACGGCTTTAACGAATGCTACTACTGGCGCACTTGTGCCGCTCGTGGAAGGGAACGTGTCAACCGATAAGAGATTTCTGTTGGACTTCAGTATCTGGAATGATGCTTCCTCTGCAAATTTCCCGTATCCCGGTTGGGCGATGCTGCTCGACTTGGTGCTTTACTATCCCAACTGCTCCACTGCATCAGCAACCACCTTAAACAACACCGTTACGCTGCCTCGTTATACTGACGGGAAAGGCTTGGTAGTTTTTTCAAGAGGCCGGGCGAGCGTTATCGGCTCACCGCAGCTAAATTTAACATTCACGGATAGCAGTAATAACAGCAAGACCATGGCCATTATTAACTCAGGTCCGGCTAGTACAATTAGGACTACCAACTTTAGTCCATCATACTGGGGATTTTTGAATGAACTACCGAGCGGGGTCGTCGGAGTAAAAAAAATAGATAGCTACACTTTGACCGGCGCGGTTGGTGGTAGTGCTTGCGATTTGATTATTGCCAAACCACTGGCTTTAGTGCCGATTCTTCAGCGCCGAAATTTGGTTAACAAGAATTTCGTTCAACCGTTTCTTTCGATGCCTCAAATCTATGATGGTGCCTGTCTTGGAGTAATGCTGCTGGCGGCTGATATTTATGATGCAAGCGCCTGTACTTTTCATGGCAACGTCCGCTATGGGTGGTTCTGATGGCAGGCTTTGTAACACGTCAAGCGATAATCGACGCGCTTCGAACGAAGGGGAAGTTTAACGAGGTTCATTTTCGCAAGATCAACGCGGCTGGAGGCGCTGGAGCTGCGAGTTTCTACCAAGAGTACTTCACTGCCACAGGCTCGCCCGACGCAATCTCCTTTTCCGGTACAGCCGGTGCGGCTGTGCAACTTACTAGCTCAACTAGTGGTGCTCTGACATCGCTACCAGAAGGCAACGTTTCGACCGATCGCAGATTCCTTCTGAATGCCCAATTCACAACCACCGCGACCAATGCCGATCCTGGCGTAGTTGTGTTGGCTGATCTGTTGCTTTATTACCCCAATGTATCAGTGAATACACCTACTACTCTCAATAACTCAATCACGCTGCCTCGATACACTGATGGTAAGGGTGTCTATGGACTCGTTCAGGTCAACACGGCTTCTGATCTTGGTGCAACAACTCCGCAGTTGACGCTCACTTATACCGGTAGTGATAACTCGTCACATGCAGCGGTTACCACAGCACCGGCCGCCTCGCTGAGGAAAACACGACTGTTTCATAACAGCGTCACTCCATATCTTCAATTCGATGGCAACATCAGTGGCATTAAGAAGATCGACTCTTACACTGTCGACTCTGGCGGCACTGCTACTGGTGGCGTAGACTTCGTATTATTCAAGCCTCTAGCCACGATTCCAATCGTCTCAGCTGCAACACCAACCGAAATTGATTTCGTCAACGACGTGGTGAGTCTGCCTAGAATCTATGATGGTGCTTGTCTTGGCTTTATCATCATGCCTGGTGGCAACTTGTCTAGCAGTGCAGTGTTAACCGGACGCATTCAATATGGCTGGGATTAAGCAATGGGACTTCTTCTCAATCGACGACTTTCAGCTTCGCTAGCCAGCGAAGTAATCGGCACTGAGCGCCCAACTCAATTTTCTAAGACAAGTCCAGGACCTGGCGGATTAAGCGAATGGTCACCGATCGGGATCTGGACTTCAGAAAAACACCATACCGTCACAGTTACATCAACACTCCAGGCGTTCAGCCAAGCAGTTGATGTCGATGTCCTTGCTCAAATCGCTTCTAACTCTACTCTCCAAGCATTTACCCAAGAAGCCGATATCACGGTCAGTGGTGGCACAAATGAATTTGATGCGGCTTCGACATTGCAGGCATTCACGCAAGAAGCCGACGTTGATGTTCTCGTCCAGGTAGACGGTTCATCGACACTCCAACCTTTTAGCCAGGCTCTAGATGCTACCGTCACGATTTCAATAGCAGGCTCTCAGAGCCTCCAGGCTTTCGCTCAGAGCGCCGATCTGGCGGTTAAGGTTCAAACTGATGGCACGTCTGTTTTGCAAGCCTTCCAGCAGGCAGCGGACGTCGATGTCTTAGCTCAGTTTGATGGTGCCTCCGCATTACAACCATTCAGCCAGGATGCGGTCATTGAACTGCCATCGGCAGACGTCGATGGTGCCCAGTCGCTTCAAGCATTTACGCAGAGCGCCGATGTCACGGTCTCGGTTCAGGTTGCGGCAACTTCAACGCTTCAAGCTTTTACTCAAGCGGCCGATGTCGATGTCTTGGTGCAGGCAGACGGCAACTCTACGCTGTCGCTATTCACGCAAGCAGTTGATGTCGACGTTCTTGCTCAAATTAGTGCCGCCTCAGCATTACAGCCCTTCTCGCAATCCGCTGAAGTGGTCGATGGAGACCAGGGGCTAACTGGCGCCAGCACTCTTCAACCCTTTGCACAATCCGCCGATCTTGACGTTCTGGTCGCTGTCGACGGCAGCTCCACCTTAGCCACGTTCAGTCAGTCCGCTGACGTTGATGTCTTGGTGCAGCTTGACGGTGTTTCAACCTTAGCGCCATTTACCCAAGCCGCTGACGTCGAGCTTCTTGTTGCGGATGTGTCTGGTACTCAGACCCTCCAAGCGTTTACTCAATCAGCCGATGTCGACGTCCTTGCTCAAGTGGATGGCGCCTCAACACTTGAAGCGTTTACACAAGCTGCTCTCATCGGACGAGTGGCGTATGCAGAGGCGGCTTCAACGCTCGCAGCCTTTACCCAAGACGCCGATCTGAATGCTATTGCCGGGGCTACTGGCAGCCAGGCGCTTCAGCCGTTTACTCAGTCGGCCGCAGTTACTTCAACGATTTCAATCACCGTCGGCCAGAGCCTGCAACCGTTTTCGCAATCTGGCGACGTCGATGTATTGAATACGATTTCGGCCGGCTCGACACTTGCGCCATTCACGCAAAATGCCGCATTGGGTTCATCGATTCAGGTCAGCGCCGCCCAGTCGTTGCAACCGTTCTCACAGTCGGCTTCGGTAACGTCGACGATTCGGATCGCAGCTACTTCGACTCTCGCAGCGTTCCAGCAGTCGACGCAAATCGGCGTCAAAATCAACCTGTCAATGTCCTCGACATTGCAGGCATTCACGCAAACCGGTCTATTCAACGACGCCGGCCACACTGTCACCGCATCGTCGACGCTCCAACCATTCTCGCAACAAGCGCTAATCGATGTCATCGCAGTAACCGATGTCTTTGTGTTTTCGGCGATCGGTTGTTATTCGACTCAAATGAAATCGCTCGAGGTGGCTAATGCCGGCGTGATGTCTGAAGTCGGACTCTACGCTACTGAAATCACAAGCCTGGCGGTTGCCGGTACTCCGATGACACAGGCGATGCGGAGTTGCGATCTCTATCCGACAAACATTTTGAGCAAAGATATCTATCCCAGGAGGTAAGGACCATGTTTCGTGCACTCAGAGCAACTGCAATTTTTATCATGGGTGTGGCGAATGAGGCCAGCACTGGTGAGATGCTTACCGCTGCCGATGTCGATGAAATTCGCATCGACGTCACAAAACAAGGGGCTGATGAGCCGACCTACACAAATACAATTAGCGACCCGTCAGATGTCATCTTTGACGAGCCAGTGACCGACGACAAGCGTTGGTCGGGTCCGTCAACCGGTTATAACTTCGGTTTTATGGTGCCACCAAATGCAATACCGGACGTTGGAATCTATGACGTCGAGGTTGAGATAACGCCTGTCTCAGGATATGAAGTCGTCGGCAAGTGGACTATTCAGACTGAGAGTCGGCCGAACAAGGTTTAAGCATTCCCTTTGCCTCGGCAAAGCAATAATCATGACAAGCCATCGCGGAATCTACGAGTATTGGCGGTTCTGACCAGTCAATTGACATCGGTTTGCCATCCGGATCAAAGCGCGTCCAAGTTAATCGCCAACTAAGATTGTCGATTTCGGTATCGCATACGATGCATACAGTCATTTATTCGTATAGCTCCTTTGTTCCAATACTCTTCGTTTCAAGCCGTCCCTGGTAAGGACGAAACGGTTTGGGTTTATCCATCCTGCTCACCTATGTTTCTGGGAGTTAACCGAGCCACTTGCTCTTTGAGCTCGTCAAGATTGCCGGACCCGATTATCGACTCCCGTCCATGCCAGCTGTCGTAGATTCGATCTCGTTTGTCTAGATTCCAGAGATTGAGCAAATCGAAGTCCGGCCTGCCTTTCTCTGACGGTCCCCTAAAGTTGAACTCGTACAATGCAGGTGATTGGGCGGAAAAGTCTTTGGTAGCCCAGTGAAGCCAAGCCATGTCCCACTTGTTTTCAATCATCACCTTGCGTACTTCGCCCGGATATGGCGGGCGGTCAAACGTTTCCATGAATGGGTCTGAGTCGCTGCCCAGCACCCACATGCCTTTCGCTTCTTCAAGATGCTCGATCAGTCGCTTACCGAGCGTGGGACATTTGTTGATACCAGCGCCGTGCTCTTTGTCGCACTCGTAGCAGTGATTGTTTCTAGTCAACTTCGGCAACTCCTTTTTGATCAGTGATCCCTTCGGCTTTGACTTCGTCGATCATCAGATTTAGATGATCCATTGCTCTGTCGAGAGCTTCGTCTACTTGCACGGCCGGGAATGCTTTTAGAGCAATCAGCGTAATCATTACAATGCTCGCCAGCTCGTCGGTGCTCTTTGTGTTAGCCGCCTTGTCTGCAAGTTCCACCAAATAATTCAGGGTCTTAGATTCCCGTCTTTTCAGCATGTACCAACTCCTTATTCGATAGTTGTTCGATCTAAATCGCGGTCAATCTGATTCGCGAGTACTCGCAGATGCTTAGCGAGCCGTGGCAGGTCAGCGGTATGCACATCCACTTCGTTAATGCAGTTGCCAACCTTGCCGCCTTCTAGCCGCTTGTCGAACTGCTCTAGGCGTATGCGCACAGTGTTCGGCGCTTCAGTGTGACGCAGGATTGTAAAGCGTCCTTTCGGCAATTCAATGTGAAACCATTGCCGCGCTTTTTGCCAATCAAACATTCCAAGTGGTGTTTTAATCGTCATTCAACTGCCTCAACGTCAGATGTGCTGCTGTTTTCGTAAAGCCAAGTGGTGAGCCGTTCCATAACATCATCCACTTCGCCCCATGCTACGCGAACCTCGGACACATCTGGCGGACTCGGCAACTGGTTGTAGGTGTTGACCGCCCAAAACAATTCCCAGAGCATGTCTATCTCTGTCGGCTCCCTTGGCGTGAATGGTGCAATCCCCGTGTTTATCATTGCGCAGATACCTATTCAGCAGTTTCACCAAGTCCGACCATCCGACATTTATAGGGATTACTCTTTTGGGAGTTCTCGCCGTGGCACGAATAGCCCGCGCCAATCGCGAGAGCATTCGCAATGAACCAAGCGACCGAATGAGCAAGATGTGTCGGAACGGTCAATCCGAATCTGTTGTCGAGGGTAAAATGCACTTCCCCGACAGCCCCATTTTCCGTCTCTTGAATTGTTTCAACAGCCTCAAGTTTCGGAACGCCGTAGCCGTCTACGGCAACACGGTGTTGTGTAAATGGACCAACGATTTCAAATCCGTGCTCTGGTTTTGGCAATTCATTCATAGTTCAGCTCCAGTTAGGTATTCGCCCACAGATGCTTTCGCAACCCTGCAAACTTTTTACTGACTTCTTCCAGCTCGTCGGTCTCCCATCGAGCAATCGTCTCTTCTGTGGCGACGCGACAGTAAAGTGCATCCGCACACCGGACCACACCCTTGCGGGACTTACCTTTGCCATCACAGATAGATTCGTAGTGAATCAGGTCTGAGTAGGGTTCGCCTTAACGCTCACAGACGTACCAGCCGTCTTGAGTGAGCACTATCCAAGGTGTTTTCGATTCCATCAGGCAGCTTCCATCAGGGGAGTTGTTCTACTTAAACAGGACGGCACGAACCGCACAGTCTTTGGCTTCTAGCAGTTTCCTCAGCGCTACCGTTCTTTCTGGGTTACTTGGAATGTTCTGAATAATATGGTGGGCAAGCTCAGAGAACGGCTTGCTGACTTGTTGCAAGTGTTCCGGTAAGTGTGTGAATACAAAAAATTGCATCAAATAGTCATGCGGCTTATCTGTGGTCATTTGTTTCTCCTTGCATGTTGTGTGTTCGTACTTTGTTGGGTTAAATCGCTCATATCTCACTCAGGCAGTCGGTTGCAGTGGACGATAGTCGATGACAGTCTTTTCGTACTTCTCGACTTCCTGAACTTCAATCATTGCGTCTTCATATTCGTATGGGCGACCGTCTTATCGGTTAGTTAGTTGTAATTACCAGCCCGTCACGGACTGCCCGTTGACGTAGTGCATGGCTCCGTTGTAGAGCGGCACCACGGTGATATCGCCGACCAGTGTCACTGTGAAACCAATCGCCCAGAACGGTGCGCCAAGAACTTTGCGAAGAACGCCGCGATCTGAGCTGCCAGCATAAACAGCGCTCTTGACCTTCTTCCAAAAGCCTTTTGCTTCGGCTGGCGGAGCACTCAAAATAACGAGCGAGATTACCATTGGTATCAATAGCCTTTTCATTTGCCATTCTCCTGTTTGAGCTTGAGGATATTAGTGATATGCGTCACCTTCTTTTCAAGCCTTAAGATCCGTGTCTGATATACGCCGCCCATGTGGTCCTGGTGAGCCAGCCTCTTTTCGAGCGCTTCAATGCGATTGCGCTGCTCCTGATCGTCGTGACTGAACGCAACACGGTCAGCGCCCGCGTTTTTCTGAAGCTCTTCGATCAAGTCGTAAAGCTTAGTTGGAGTCAGTACCACCGGGTCTTGCGCCATCACGGGCAGTGCAAGTAATGCAAGTGCAGCGATGAGTATGAGTTTATTTTTCATGGTTTCTCCTTGGTGTTTGTAAAAGTTGGACGGGCTGGGGAATCGAACCCCGTAGCGCTACCTCGGACACCAGTCCCAGACCCCTCCACGCTCATATGATCTTTGGTCAGCT
>CAYQKX010000118.1:0-12395 GCA_964418155.1 uncultured Candidatus Obscuribacterales bacterium
TCCCGGAAAATTATTTCTCGTTAGCACAGTACGGGGGTTCGCTGAAGCCTTACTTTGATGATCATCTCTACGCCTCGTTATAGTATAGTAGCTGGAAGAGAGTAGCCCGTCAGTGCCGGACGTGGAGACTCAGCATCTGGAGCCGTTTTGCAGAACATGCTCTGCCGCTGGTCCTCAGCGAAACCAGCCTCAAAACGTCCGCAAGTAAACGTTTACGAAAGAGAGAACCGCCCCGCGACCACCCGAGAATCCGGAGATTCCCGAGTGGTCGCAGATGACGGCGCCGACAATGATCAAGCCTTCTTCCGGCGCAGGTCGTCCTGCTCCAGAATCCAGTCGATCGCTTCAACAACGGACGGGAAGATCGGCGTGCCGGCAGGCACGAGATCCTTGTCCTTGCACTTGTCACCGTGAGGTCCGGAGAGAACCAGGATGGCGGTGCAACCAGCGGCGATACCAGCGAGCACGTCAGTGTAGCTGTCGCCGATCATGTACGACTTCTTCAGGTTGATCTTGTGCTCCCGTGCGGCCTGGATGATCATCTCCGGCTTCGGCTTGCGGCAGGGACAGTCGATCGACTTCGAGTGCGGGCAGACCTTCACATCGTCAGGGACGGCATCCGGGCCCAGTTCCTTGAACATCTTGCCATGCACAGCCTTGAGTTGCCGCCGGCTGAGCGGGTGCGCTTTCCAATGTACGCTGCCGTCGAGCGCTTCACCCAGACCACCCTGGTTGGTGATCCAGATGACCTTCTTGTTCCGCTTCTTCGCCTTGCCGAACGCTCCTGCCGCACCCTTGACCAATCGAACGTCGCGAGCGCGGCTGATGTTGATGCCTTCGTTGATCACGCCGTCGCGATCGGAGAAGATGGCACCTTCACCTTCGTCATCGTCGGTTGCCGAAGCCACGCTTGTCTTCGGCACGAATCCAACCGCGAACTTGTCGGTCGCTGCGACAAGCGCGCGGCTGATGCCAGGCTCTTTGGCAGAGTGTCCGGCATCAGGAACAACCACGAACTCGGCCTCAGGGAACGCGCGATGGAGCGCCCACGCCGTCTCGATCGGGCAGACCATGTCGTATCGGCCCTGCACGATAACAGTCGGGATGTGGCGGATCTTGCGCACGTCATCCAGCAGCTGCGTATCGCAGCGCAGGAAGCCCTTGTTGACGAAGTAGTGGCACTCGATCCGGGCAAACGGAACGGCGAACTCCGCATTGGCGTACCGATCGACAAAGCTCTGGTCGTTGTGGAGCTTGCTGGTACTGCCTTCCCAGATGCTCCAGGCCTTGGCCGCCGCAACTTTCGCGTCATGATCGTCGCCAATCAGACGCTTGTGATAGGCGGCAACGAGGTCGCCGTGCTCCTCGACAGGAATGGCAGCCAGGTAATGCTCCCAGGCGTCCGGGAAGACGATGCTCGCACCGCGCTGATAGAACCAGTCGATCTCCTGCTTGCGGACCAGGAAGATGCCGCGCAGAACCAGCTCCGTGACCGCCTCCGGGTGCGTCTCGGCGTAGGCGATGGCGAGCGTGCTACCCCAAGAACCACCAAAGACCTGCCAGTTGTCGATGGAGAGGTGCTTGCGCAACTTCTCCATATCATCGACCAGATGCCAGGTGGTGTTATCAACTAGCGACGCATACGGCTTACTCTTGCCGCATCCGCGCTGATCGAACAGCACGATGCGGTAGATCGCCGGATTGAAGAAGCAACGCTGGCTCGCATCCGTGCCCCCACCAGGACCGCCATGCACGAATACGACCGGCTTGCCGTTGGGATTGCCGCTCTCCTCGAAGTAGATCTCGTGTACGTCCGAGACCTTCAGCATGCCCGAGTTGAATGGCTCTTTTGCGTCATACATTCCGTTGGGCTGCCCTGATGCGGGCGCAATGGTTTCTGTCATGTGATTGCCTCCACGGATTCCCGAAGTATCAAGATACCCGAAGATACCTTGACCAACATGCAGGAATGCCGTTGTTCATGCGGTGTCTGAGAATGAGGAATGAAATCCGGTCACGCGGCCGGACAGGAACAGAGCGCAACTTCATGCCGCACTCACGAAGGCTTCGACCGCCCTTGCGGCCGTTACACTTCTCGCAGGCAGTGACGAGGTTTTCCCAGGTGGACTTGCCACCCTTGCATCGCGGAACAACGTGGTCGAGCGTCAGCTCGCCGGCCTTTCTTCCGCAGTACTGGCAGGTGTGTTTGTCCCTGGTCAGCACGTTTGTACGATTCGGAGCCAGAGGTCTGTAAGGCACGTACGCCTGTGATTTCAGGCGGATGACGAGCGGCTGCGGGAAATTCTCCCTCAGCATCTTGCCATTATGCTCGACGATCTCGGCTTTCTCTCTCACAATCAAAGAAACAGCTCGGCGCCATGTGCACACGTGCGATGGCGTCGAAGAGGTGGTCAGAACAAGAACAGCAGACATGGCATTAGCCCGTCCTTTCAGCCGCCCGATGCGGTACGCGCAGTACGATGACCACACCCGTCGCGGATGCGGTGATAAAGCAAATTGAGAGCCAAATCGGGGGCTTGGAAAAAAATCCTGGCTGGAGAAGAAAGAGGACCTGTATAACACACTAACTAGACGCAGTAATCTCGTTCTCGCTTTACTTCCCCGAGAATGTCTTTCTTTAATAGAAATAAGCTCGTGCGAGCTTTGCGTATTGAGATAGCTGTTAACCGCGCTTGACAGCTACCGATAAAACCGGAATTGTGACCTGTCTGAAAAACAGCTCAAGCTGTGCCGCCCGGCTGGCATGGGTAGATTCAATATTGAACAACTTGTGGTCCCTGTCTGTCAGCCATCAAAAGCTCTCTCAAGTTCTCAACCAAAATTGTCGATCTTCTTGGAACCGCGTTTCGGATCAGGATGCACCTGACCGTATTGCGTCTCGGAGTTTGTATGCACTGATTATCGTCGCCCATTTGTCTGTTCGGGTTGAGCCCGGAGCTCATACCGCGGAGCGTCACCTCAAATTCACACAACTTTCGCAAATCTATGTCATTTTGAGTCTCGAAAAGGAACGGCGGGCTCGAGAACGCGAACACTCGAGCCTGCAAGTAGGCTACTGCACGAAGTCATCGAGAAGACTCCGATGAAGGCGTCGGCAGCTGCATTGGAAAAGGATGACGACATGAATAATCAACTAATTCTGCGAGCATGCCTCAAGGACTACCCAAAATATCTGACGAATAAAAAGTTGCCTCCAGCCCTTCAAGAAACTCACGCTGCCTTCGCCGGCTCCCTGGTGAGATTCTGCAACGAAAACGGTGTGGTATCTGTTGAAGAAGACTCACTCCAAACGCTCATAGCTCTGTTTCTAAAGACACTTCACAAAGAGGCTGGGGCAGCGGATTCCATCGCCTTTTGCGATTCCTCGCTGAGGATTTTTCAGCAATACGTCTCCTCGCAACTAGCCCTTACCAGTGTTCGAAGAAGCGCCAATCGCGCCCTCAGCGACTCAGACATCTCCCGCTTAGTACAAGCCATCTCGATCATGGGTGACGCACGCGATCGATGCGTGATTGAACTGGTTCTGTATCATCGATTGAAACCGCTTGAGGTCAGCGCTCTCAATCTCGACGACCTGGCAATCACGCAGAACAGTCCAGTCGAGTTGACTATCCGATCTCGCGCCCGATCGACCAAAGTCCGACTGACCCAGTCCACTTCCAACGCTCTTGTACTCTGGCTTCGCATCAGACGCTCTTATGATCCGAGTTTCAACAGTGAAGCATTGTTTTTGAACAAGCATGGCGCCAGACTAAGCACCATGGCGGTGGACAACATTGTACGAAAGATCGGTATCAAGGCGCGATTAAACATTTGCAGTCGCGTTCTGCACAATTCACAGTTTCCTCTCCAGCAACAGACTGTTGCAACGCCGTATTCACACGCGCAGATTCAGCTTGGGCAGCAGCTCGGCGCTCCCCTCGACATGCATTGAGTCGCGAACAACCCAGTCTTCACACACCCTGAGATAGTCCAAGCGCGGTTCGTGGCCGGGCGTCGACTCATTCATATTCAGCGTCTCGAAACTCTCGCTTCGACGCCAAAATCTGTTGCTGCATCAGGGTCCAGGACATTCGAGATGCGGCAACAGTCCTAATAAACACAGCTGGTCCTCGGACGGTCCTGGTCTGCACCGTGAGGTTCGGTAGCTCGCTCCTCACGAAGAAGTAACGTCGCTCCAGACGGCGACCATCGAGTCGAGTAGCGCTATGGAAATCAAAGCTGTTAAGTTTCTTCCCTAAGAAGAACTTGACCCGCCACAGCGCAACAGCAGAACTGCCCGGAAACCAGATTTCCGAGCAGTTCATTTTGCTCAAACAGCGAACAACTACACACAAGACTGCGATATGATCCGCAGCACTTGTCCCCACTACGCGACGGAAAAATGATCAAGACCAACTTCCTGACGGACTTCGACCTCCATCTATACGCTAAGGGTTCCCACTATCGCTTATACGAGAAGATGGGTGCACACCTGGTTGAGCAGGACGGCGTCCAAGGCGTTCACTTCGCAGTCTGGGCACCAAGCGCAGAGCGGGTCTCCGTTGTTGGAGACTTCAATAACTGGAAAGCAGGCGCTAGCCCACTGGAGCAGATCGCCTTAACCGGCGTCTGGACTGCCTTTGTCGCTGACGTGAAAGAAGGTTTCAGTTACAAGTATCACGTCACTCCGAAGAATGGCATGCCACCTTCGGAGCGGTCCGACCCGTTCGGTTTCTTTGCAGAGGTTCGACCCAAGACCGCTTCAATCGTCTGGGATTTAAACAAATACCAGTGGAAAGACAAGAAGTGGATGGAGACGCGTGGACAAAAGAACAGGCTTGATGCGCCGATTTCCATCTATGAAGTTCATTTGGGTTCATGGATGCGGGTTCCTGAAGAAGGAAATCGCTGGCTGACATACAGAGAACTAGCTGACAAACTCACAGCGTACGTCAAAGACATGGGATTCACTCATGTCGAATTCTTACCTATCGCCGAGCATCCTCTCGACTTGTCGTGGGGGTATCAGACGATTGGTTACTTTGCTCCGACAAGCCGATTCGGCGAACCCGAAGATCTGATGTACCTGATCGACACTCTGCATCAGAATGACATTGGTGTTTTGATTGACTGGGTACCTGCCCACTTTCCGAAAGATGGGCATGGACTAGGCGAATTCGACGGCACTCATCTCTACGAGCATGCCGATCCTCGTCAGGGCGAGCACAAAGAATGGGGCACGTATGTGTTCAACTTTGGTCGATATGAAGTCGAAGATTTCCTCACGAGCAATGCCTTCTTTTGGCTCGACAAATACCATATCGACGGAGTTAGAGTCGACGCAGTCGCTTCAATGCTCTATCTGGACTACGGTAGAAAAGATGGAGAATGGCTCGCTAACCCGTATGGCGGTAGAGAGTGTATCGAAGCCATCGATTTCTTGAAGCGATTAAACGAACGAATCTATTCCAACTATCCAGACGTCATGACGATGGCCGAAGAATCGACCGCCTGGCCACTGGTGTCACGTCCTACATATCTGGGCGGTCTGGGCTTCCAGCAAAAGTGGGACATGGGCTGGATGCACGACATGCTTGAATACATGGCGATGGAACCTATTTACAGAAAGTATCACCACAACAAACTGACATTCCGCGGACTCTATGCATTCTCGGAGAACTTCGTCCTGCCTCTGTCTCACGATGAAGTAGTGTACGGCAAGCGATCGCTGCTGAATAAAATGCCCGGCGATGAGTGGCAGCGTTTTGCTAACCTGAGACTTTTGTTCGGCAACATGTACACGATTCCCGCAAAAAAACTGTTGTTCATGGGTGGCGAATTCGGACAATGGAACGAATGGAACCACGCTGCCAGCCTGGACTGGCACCTCACGGACAACCCTATGAATAAGGGCGTGCAGAACTGGCTTCGCGACTTGAATCACTACTACAAGAATGAACCGGCGCTGTACGAGCAAGACTGCCTCGGCGCCGGCTTCGAGTGGGTTGATTGCAGCGATTACGAATCAAGCATTATCAACTTTCTGAGATTCGCTAAAGACAGAAAAGACATGGTTCTCGTGGTCTGCAATTTCACTCCAGTCGTTCGTCACAATTACTTGGTCGGAGTTCCGGTCGGTGGCGCTTGGAATGAGGTGTTGAACAGCGACGCTTCCAGTTATGGTGGAAGCGGAGTCGGGAATTATGGTGTAGTTCACTCTTTCCACGGCACAATGCACGGCAAGCATAATATCCTATCTCTAACCCTGCCACCACTGGCAGTGCTTGTTTTAAAACCGCAAGATTCGAGCGGTTGAGATCGTCGATCTCGCCACACGAAAACACTCGTTTCACTAATAGACTATATCTCGCATTAACAGCGAGACGTAGCCAAGTCAGCTTTAATTTCAAACTTACCAAATCGTGTCTTATCAAAACACGACAACGAATTCGGTTTCACTCAAATTCGTAACTCTTATATCGAAATCGCGATGGGTGAAATTCAATCACTGAAAAACCTCCTGTGATTTACACGCTCATGCTGTTGAAGTGCGAACTCTCCGCCACAGCATGCAAGGAGCTAACCGGCACCAGTCAGTTAATCGACAAAGAGAACTGGGTCATCGACCCGATCCAGCTGCTACGACTGGACGAAGCCGAAGCAGCAATCACGCTGCTCTCATTCACCGGACATCCTCCCATCCCCGCTACAGTACTCGGGCTGTGCGAGGATTCGCTTCAGACACTGCGCCGCATGCGAGCGGATTGCATGCAGGCGCTGGCGTTAGCTTTGCTGCGCGAGACCCAACTGATGCAGACGGTGCTGAAGAAGGAGCCCAACTTCCTGGAAATCCTCCGCAACGTAATGAAACGACTCGACCAGATGAAAGTCGACAACGCTGATGAGCTGCGGGTGCTCAACAGCTACCACCGCCCGCTTCGTTGGACCGCTTCATCGTGAGGGTCTAGACCCTCATACGGAGCTTTCTTCAACAACCACAACCGACGAACCGGAAAGAGTAAGTCGGCAGGCAACCGGTTCGTCACACGAGTTCGAAGAAGGGGCCGAGAGGATGCGCCCACGCGGTCCCTTCTTCAAATTCGTGAAATGAAGCACAATGCGCATCAACTGCGACTGCGTATGACCAAAGTGGAGCAGATTCGTTTTCTGCAAACGACCAAAGTGCAGATTCGTTTCTGCAAACGTTCACTCGCGGACGTTTCGAGCGGCTTGCGCGGAGAGCAGCGGCTGCACATGCGCCAAAACACTTTGGGCGCAATGGCTCCCGATGGTCAGGGCACCACGTCCCAGCACCAAAGCTCTATCGTTTCCTCGACCTTCTACTACACCTCTTCGCAGCTTTCCAAATCCAAAGATATAGGTTTTCAGACTTAGAGTTTTGTATACTATTCAGCTGCATGACCAAGCTTTTACTAGCCGAAGACGACGAACTGACAATCTCCGCTGTTGTCGATGTTTTAACCCGGGAACGGATTGAAATCGACATTGCCACGACTGGGGCAGATGCGCGAGAGAAGCTACTCTTTTTTGGTTACGACGTCATAATTCTTGATTGGGGCTTACCAGGAATCAGTGGTCCAGAACTGTGCAAAGAACTCCGCGCAGCCGGAGTTAAGACTCCAGTCCTGATGCTCACTGGCAAGAGTTCAATCAACGACAAAGAACAAGGCTTTAGCAGCGGTGTCGACGACTACCTGACCAAACCGTTTCATTCCAAAGAGCTTATCCTACGAGTCCAAGCATTACTGAGACGTCCGCAAAATTACGTCGGCGAAGTACTGAGATGTAGAAGGATTGTACTCGACACAAAGACGAAGCGCGTCACCAAGGATGGTGCCGAGCTGCGCTTGCGTCCGAAAGAATATGATCTATTAGAATTTCTTTTGCGACATAAAGGCACTATTTTCTCCGCAGAAGCAATCTTCGAAAGAGTATGGTCTAGTGAGTCAGAATCAGCCAACGACGCAATCTTCACCTGCATGAAGCGACTCCGGCAGCAAATTGATGACGAAGACAATCCATCAATTATAAAAACCATCCGCGGTTCTGGATACGTAATTGACGCAGAGGACTGACTTTCGAGTAGCTGACAAAAAATGTCAGCCAATTGCCAGACAACGCGCTTATTATCCGAACAAGCTGGACATTTTCCGAGATCAGGTTCAGCACGCGCAACACATATTTAAACTAACAGGGAGCGTCGGAAGACGTATGAATAGTGCTGGAATAAGTAAGATCATTCAAGTTGATGTTGGTGACTACAATCACTGGCTCATCAAAAAGGGGCTATCGCCCAACACCTGCAGAGGCAATCTTGGCAGGGTTCAACGATTCAAAGATTTTTTGTCAAAGAGAAATCTAGAAGGAGAGGAGCACAACGTCGACATCACCGATAGTGTCATTTTGAACGAAGTCATGTCATCAATTGTCAATGATTTCGTCTCAGAACTACAAGCGGACTATTCACCCAGTCCCGCCACCATCAATGCCTACGTAACCGCTATCTCGCAACTTTGTCAGTTTTGTAGCATAGAAGCACCGGACGTTTTGCGCTTAGACTACGAACCTGAGCAGGCAAAGCCACTAACGCGAGAAGAGTTTCACTGCTATCTGTCCAGGGTATCGCAGGAATCGGTGAGAGACCAGGCAATTGCCTGGGTACTGGCAACCACTGGAGTGAAGCTTGGTCAGTTAAGGACTCTCAACGTCGAAGATGTTCAACCATCAAACTCGACACTTAGCATCATGATTCGCAGAAAACGCAGAACCGCTCGCATAGTGGCACTCGGTGCAAACGCGACGAAACACCTTGCTCTTTGGCTCGACCAGAGACCGCAATCCGATCCAGACGAACAGGCATTATTCGTCGGGCGGTTCGGAAGATTGTCCGACTCCGCGATTGATCAAATCGTACGGAGGATTGGGCTGCGAGCAGGACTGGTTGTATCTTGCGAGATTCTGCGACGCACTTCAATGCTTCTGAGCGCCGAAAACATACTAACTTGACAATAGAGATTCAATCTTTCGCTACGCCTGAATGCTAGGCAGGGAAAATTTCAAAGAATTATAGATCGTCTGATCTAACAACGCAGAACAACTCAGTTCTGCTCGGACTGACAACGACCGGATCGCATAGAGAGGTTGACCTCTCCATGTAATCCGGTCGGCGTCTCAGAACGGCACCGCTGACGATGTCACATCATCACACGCGCCTCCATCTTGAGCTTGTGGACGCGTTCGAGAAACCCTCGAATTGCGATCTGCAACACCGGATTTCAACCAGCACTCGCGAGTTTGCCTGGCGCATGCGTTGTGTTAGTTAGCGCTCGGGGAATCAATTCAATTACCGCTGTTCCGATTATCCTCACCAGCGCCCGATTTCGCTTCACTTAAGCGACGGATCATTTTTGTAAATCCAGCACCGTATGCATGGAGATCGATTTGTCCCCGGATATAGGCTGAATACGCATTTGACACCTTCGCCATCAGCAGGATTCGCAGACCAGACCACCGCCCGCAAATCTGATTACGAATAACGGCTGTCTGCCCGAGACAACTGGGCGCTGGCGAAGATCGTCCGGCCGTTGGCCAAAAACTGCACAGGATGTTGGGCGCCGCTCGATTTCCGAAACTGTGTCGTAGACCAAACACAACTCGGTGAAAGGTAGGTACTCCTGTGCAACTCTTCGGCGATTTCTCCGGCGTCCTCGAACTGATCGGCAGTTTCTCTCTCCCGATCGCCTTCGTGAGCGGTTCGCTGTCTCTCGCGATCACCGCCGCGTTCGGCGCAGGTGGCGCGCTCCTCGGCATCGGCGCGACGCGTTCCGGCGAGTTCAAGGAAGGCGGTGGACTCGTCCTCCTGTTCCTGTGCGCCATCGCCGTCTGCGTAGCAGCAGTGGGCGGCATCATCGGTGCACTCCTGCCTTCGGTGATCGGTGTCTGGTTCGTCCGGATCGCGCTGTTCGCCTTCCTCTTCGCAGTGGGAGCAATCGCGTCTGATCGAGCTCGCTGAGGACACGAGCTCAGAACTGTTTCGCAATAAATGACCTTAGTCGACTGTGCATTGAGTCAAAGAAAGGTGATGCTGATGCCATTTGAGATCCTGCTCGCCCTCGGGGGCTGCGTGCTGTCCCTGTTCGTAAGCGTGCTATTCGCCGCCCTCGGTGTGATCCTCGGGAAGGCGCTGGCTAACGGCCCTGATTTCAAGGATCCCGCGGGCCTCATACTCGCGTTCGTGTTCGCCAGCTCCGTCGTCGCAGCAGTCGTCGGCGGCATTCTCGCTCTGACGCTGCCGGACGTGATTGGTATCTGGATTGCACGCGCCGCTGTCTTCGCCGCGTTCGTCGCGATCGGGTTGGTCGTCAAAGATAAGAAGGAGTCAGATTAAGGAAATACTCGATAGCAGCAACTACAACTGACGCTTAACGAAGTTGGTCCCTCCCATGTTGCTGCTGAAGCCCACTCCCAAAACGCATGGCAGGGGAAGCAGCACCGGGGGTACGGAGCTCTAATCGTGCATGTAAGACGGGTCCAGCCCGCTATTCGCCGATTAGAAAAGCAATTATTTCTATTACATCCCGTAGTTGCACAAACCAGTGTTCCAGTGTCGTAGCTCGTTAGCGCTGGACGTGGAGACTCGTCATCTGAAGCCGTTTTGCAGAACATGTTGTGCCGCTTGTTCTGCCGCTGGTCCTTGGCGAAAGCAGCCTCAGAACCACTCCGCAAGTGAACGTATACGTTCAATCGTTGGGTGCTAAAAGGTCAGTGATGTAATTCTCAGAGCGGTTAGGCTGTTTGCGAAGCAGCATCGAAACGTCCGCGAGTGACGTGACCCAGTGGCGGATGTCGGGGGAGGAGACTAGCTCGGATGGCTCGGACAGCCAGTTTCCTCAAACCCCACGTTTTGAGCAGCCTCATGTGTGATCCTGTTTGGGTATCAAAAAAATATCGAAGAAATAGATTCCACAAACCCAAAGTGATGATTTGCCGAATGAGTTTCTTAACCTTAGAACCTCCGGATAGCCCTAGAATCGTAGTCTGTGTAAAACCACAGTTTCCCTTCTCTTTGCACAGGAACTCAACTACCGAGAAAAGCTCAAAGTCAGTCCAAACCATCGCAGCTGAATCGAATCCGTTCGACTGCTGCGCCCGGGCTGCGGAATGAAAACAATCCGACCACGGGCTCCCGTCAAAAACAGTTTTTTCATCGTAGGTAATGCTTCTTTGCGTTGTGAGGGCAGACTATATGAAGTGCTTCACTGTGAAGATCGGTAAGTTAGGGTTATCGGCTGAGCCAGGCATATACTGTCGCCACCTGTACGGCTTCAGGGGCACCTGGTCAAGGATAGCGGGAACTGTGTTCAGAATAACCCGCGTAGTCAACCATCCAGACAACGCGCACATCTTGCCAGACCAACCAGGGCGGACTGTCATCTGGCAGTGCAGCCTCGACACTGAGGGACAGTACCAGGAACTCGCTCGACCGGACAGTACCGACAGGTCCGCACTGGTGCTGGTATGTGCCGACAATGCCACCACCTGCGACACCGAACACAACCACGTCGCAAAAAGCACGGACCTCCACAGAAACCCTCTCACCGGCAGCTTAGAGACGGTTCGACAGTGTCGTGAGCGCTTGATCAGACTCGAGCTCGGCGAGTCGGTGACTATCGATGTAACCTCCCCAGCCGAGTATTTCTTCGGATTGGGGATTTCGAGCGGAACTCGGGTCACAATCGGCATCGACTACGATGACAACGGCGTGCGTCTCGACGTAGTCCGTCGAGAGAAGGAGTTGTTCAGTTTTTCGCGAGCCGCTCTGCTGCGCGACCTTAAGCCCCTCGGATGTTTCGCGTTGTGCCTGGCTCTGCTCTTGGTCGGCATGACGATATTCTTCCCGGATGGCATTAGAGTGACGGCGACCACACTGACCGTCTTCTTAGGGATCGTCTGCTTAGTCGTCGGTGTGCCTCGGGGATTGAAACACTGGTTGTTGCAATTCTACGCGTACCGGCTATCCTCGCAGTAAACGCTAGCCCGGACAACAACCGGGCTCATCGCCCTGGTTTCGGAACCTCCGTCCACGGAACCGATTCTCGAACTTGAGATACCAATCGCATTTGAGTCGCTGTGAGACTCTCATTCGATTGTTGGGACGCCCCCGAGTCGAGGGGAGGGGTCCTTCTGTGACTACAGTGTGAAGTCAGCGCCAGGGCGTATCTACAATTAGAGGCAGCCACAACCACGGACGGTAGGGACGGAGAACCGGCGGACGTCCGCCGGTTCTCCCCCAATATCTTCGTTCTACGATTTAACGTCCCGATCTATTCATGAGTATAGTATGTCAAGAATCGAATTCATTGAAAACAGCT
>CAYQKX010000119.1:0-12030 GCA_964418155.1 uncultured Candidatus Obscuribacterales bacterium
TGTCCTGCATACGTCGAGCCGCTCACGACTCTACTCGGCTACATCGTAGGCTTACTCATCAAAAACTGAACGCCGGAGAAGCGAGATTCTCCGGCGTCTTATGTTTGTTTTTGCCAGCTCTTCATGTGGAGAAGGAAGCGGCGGCTCGACTAAATATTCAGTAGCGCTCAAATCATTTTTCTTTGATGTTCATGGCGGTGCCCTTTCGATTTAGTTGAACTTGGAGGAAGTCTCACGATCGGCCTGAAAGAATGAAGTTCTCTCAGGCTACAAAACGGGTTGGCGGTGGCTCATTCAAGCGAGCATGCGGATTCTCAGGGCAAGTTTTTTCTGGTTTGTTGCTTTGACACTCTGGATTTGAGGAATTAGGTTGCAATCTGACAGATAATGACTGGATACTACCAACTAGTCTGCCCGCGTTTCGCCTTGTTTTTTCGGATTATCTGCGAGTTGTGTGCCAATGGTGCTGACGCGGCTGGTGATGCTGATTACAGTCTTGACAGTCGTAATCACTAGCTTGCCGGAAATGGAAAGAGTCTCTTGAAGGTCTTCTTTTTTGCACTTCAACGTGGTCTAATCCGAATCTGGCTAAATGTCCTGAGAGTCTGGAACCTCGACTCCCAGGACTACCCGCCTTTGTGCTCCTGAGCGGTCTGCGCTCGAGGAGAGTTCATTCTCCGATTTTTCCGGCCGGCTTCGACTAAATCCTGATGGACTAACTCAGGATCGTAACGCCTTCGGAGTCGCCGGGTATGACCCGCTTCAAATCAACTTCCGAAAGCCAATTCAGCAGAACCTAGTTAAACCTCTAACGCAGGCTGCTATCGACGGATGTTTTTAGCAAAACAATTTGAATCGACAAGATTGAACTTTGAATTATCGGAGCATTGGATCGAGCTCTTGTAAGGCGTATTTTTCTGGGTTGAAACATTCGAGTTTATAGAATCCAAAATTTGCTATAAATTTCTAGCCCGTTTGGGGTAAGAGATTGTTGTAGATACTTTTAGGGTGGTTCATGCCAGACGCCTGGGACCTGTGTCGTGCAAAAGCCGAAGAAGCGCAACTCCAGAGGAGACTTCCGGAGGCAGAACTGCATTGGAAAGAAGCGCTCAAAGAGGCTGAGAAGTTCGACCGCACCGACAGGCGGACTGCTCTCACGCTGGAAGGGCTAGCGGAAGTTTATTGGCATCTCGGCCGATTCGACGATGCAACCAATTGTTGTAAGCGCCTGTTGATTATCTATTCGGAGATCTTCGGTGAAGATCAGTTCGACGTGGGCGTGATTGCCAATAATCTAGCGATGCTTCTTCACGTGCAGGAGAGGTACGAGGAAGCGGAAAAGTATTACATTCAAGCACTTGCGATTAAGACTAATCGACTTGGAAAAGAACATCCTGAGATTAGCAAGCTGCTAGGCAACTATTCGAATCTCTTGCGAGCCTGCGATCGCCTGGAAGATGCCGAGAAGTTGCAGTCCGGCGAAATATTGATTACCGCGAAAAATTGGACTAAAACCAGCGTTGAAAGTGTACCTGCCTCGGAGGAGGTCTCGCAGAATGGCGAGAAGACACAAGAATCGCCTGTCAAGGAGCCTGAGCCGGAGAGAGCGACCGACACAGGCGAGCGTCAGCCGGTCGGCAGAGCATACCGAGAACCGCTCACGCTAGCCGTCCAGCGCTGGGAAAGCTTGAGAAAGCTGGCGGAACTTTCGGAGCAGGAGAAGCGCCTCACTGATGCGGAGGCAATTTGGGCTGCTCTGGTGCGCTACTTCGAGCCCTTTGCCAATGATGATCCAAGAAGACTTGCTTTTGCCCTTGATAGCTTTGGTGATTCTCTTTGCGCCCAGGACAAACATGACTTGGCTGAGCCGTATTACCGACGCGCTATAGACATCAAAGCCAAACACCTTGGCCCCTTGCATGTTGTCGTCGCTCGGTCTTTGAATAATCTCGCTCGACTTTACTATCAACTCAATCGGTTTCAAGAGGCCGAGCCGCTCACCAAGAAATGCGTGGAGATTTATGAAAAACTTTTGGGGAGCGATCACCCTGATTACGCCACGGCTTTGCATAACCTGGGCACGTTGTATCACATTCAGGTGCGATTGAAAGACGCAGAACCGCTCTATCGTCAGGCACTCAATATCCGTCAGAAAACCCTTGGTCCCGATCATCCAGAGACAAAAGGACTGGCTCGGAGCCTGGCAAATCTGTTGCGAAGCACAGGAAGAGATGAAGAAGCAACCAGAATCCACGGCCCTGAAAAGGCGTTGATCACCGGTACCTGGAGAGCTCTTGCAATTCCCGAGGAGCAACAATTGTTTCGCGAGTGAGTCCTCGAGTGGCCTCCGAAGCTTTGATTAATGGCGGAACGAGCGATTTGCGGTGTTATAGTTTGCTGTCGTCGAATCAAAATTCCGCGCGTATACGATTCCGCTCTTGTTGCCGGTTCAGTAGATTCAAGCAATACTAATCAAGCCAGCTGATTATGTTCGTTTGTGAGAAAAACGCATCTCAACAATAGTAGAGACTCAACAAATATTGTCATGATTTGGTAGCGTTGCTAATCACTCCGAGGCTGAATCGCGACTTTCTGGTTCCCGAAAGCCAGTGAGGACCTGTGTTTTCGTCCATAGCTATTGGCCCAGGTGGCAGATCATTGTTTTGATATCCGCCTATAGGCACAGACAGTAACGTTGTCGTAAACAGACAACGTTTTTCGCCTGTGAGGTAAATGTGGCGTTACGCGCTCTGTGTCGGCGATGTTCTAGTTGCTAAGTTGCATTACAGACCCTCCCCCATCCCATCTTAAAACTGAAACGGCTAAATCCATGTAGCAGCAAGTCTTTAGCACTTTGCGATCGTGTTCTACGCGATAAGCACCGTACCGTCGAAACGTCAAGAAATCACAACCACAGTGGAGAGTGTCATGTTTCGAACAATGTCGGTCACCGAATTCAAGGATATCTGCGCCGACCCCAGTGCCTGGTACCGCCGCTACCTTAGACCGATCAAGCGGTCTGTAGACGTCAAGAAAACGGCGGGTAACATCGTCCATCTCATTTTGTCGGACGCCCCAGATAAGACAGCGCAGATAGCGGCACTCTACAGGAGAGTCGAATCCGTGCTCGGTGCTGCCGCCGAGACAGAGGCGCTGGTCTCGCGATTGCTGGAAGGGGCTCGACGGTACTCCACCCCAAAGCAATACACGTCCGAAGAGCAGAACTTCTACACCGACCCCGAGACCGGCTGGAGTCTGTGTGCAACCACCGACCTGTCCTGGGTAGATGACGGAGGCTGGCTCCACATCGCGGAGCACAAGTCCGGTTGCGCACCGATGTTCAGCCAGCTCATGCAACTTCAGTTCTACGCGCTCGTGGTCTCCCTGGCGAAGGGGCACACCGGGCCGATCAAGTGCCACTTGCGTCTGCTCGGCGCTGGCGATGAGCTGGAGTATGTCGTTCTGCGCGAACGCTTGAACGCCTTCCACAACCTGGTCAAGCGCGCCCTCAAGCACTTCGACATGCTGATCAGGTCTTCCGTCGATTACGCGACGAAGATTCGACCGAAGGTCCGTCAGTATATGGAGGCGGCGATGGAGGTGTCGGATCTAACCTCGAATCTCCATGCCTGGTGGGAGGTGAGCCAGAAGAGCGGGACTCACTGGACTTGCATTCACGCAAAGAAGGTGCGTTCGTGGAAGGAGCTGCGGATGTGCCCGGTGCGCGTGGCGCAGAACCTTGCCTTTATCAGCAAACAGCGCAATTGGGCACCGCAGGCGGTGCCTGTGGCGCAGAGCGACAGGATCGACAGTGGCGAGTTCGTCGCTGCCCTGCGCATCATGCGGTGACTTAGGCTGGTATCGTTATTTTTGGACCGGTGTGCGATGCGCCGGTTCGAGGAGTTTGCCAGCATGAACGACCAAAACGAAAGCCCGTCGGAGCTTTCGTTTTGGGTCTTTTGCTTTGCTGTGCGAAAGAGTGTAGTAGAAGTCGGCTCGGCAGTCAAACGTTCACTTGCGCGCGTTTTGTGGCAGCTCCAGAGGCGAGTCGCCAAGTCCATCAGGGACTATTGGCCTCGACAGGTGTTGGCAAGTGACGGACGCTCAGGGAGCTCTTAATGGGTGCTTTGTGAACCTCGGTCAGTGGGGACTGTTCTCCAGACGCCCCTGGTGGTGGACATGGCTCCTGTAGCCGCTTTGCGATACTGACGCTGTTCAACAGGATTTCAACAATCAGACTTGAGTGGTAGCGGGAAAGACAGGACACCTGTTATGGAGAGTTATTGTCGCGGTGAAGTCAAGCGCCGAAACCGGACCAGACATTGGTATTATGCTGACTGAGAAAGAGGTATCGCTTATGACCATGACCGACGCAACTACGCCCGTTTCGTTCGAAAGCTTCGTCAAGCTCCCGAGGGGTGCTCAACTGCTTGTTGCCTACTGTCTTGTGAACGACCTCTTTGACGTGCAGCTTCTCCGGAACGATCAGGACATGCTAGCGCTCGCTCAATACGGCTGGATGGTTCTGGCGAAAACCAGTATTCATGGAGTTTTTGAATGCTCTTTCCCAGAATCGACGTTGCATGATCTGGAAAAGGTTGAAGGCAAGATACTGGCGTCCATTAGCGAGCAAGAAATGGAACGTTACAAGGCTCGCAAAGGCAAAGAGTATCCCTGGCTCTGGTAAGATCGGCTTTTGGACAGCTTGGCGCGCACCACCCGCAACTGGTGGACCGCTAGTGAGCACTCCTGTTGGCGACCAAGAGTAGAAACGGTTTAATTAAACAACTGAGTGTTCGCGATATATTGTAAGCATAGTGAATATTGGCAAGACGACTGGAGTTCGTTCACATGACCCCGATTAGCACAGCCGACAAAGCATGGTTCATTTTCGGTCTGGTATTTCTAGTTTGGGTGCTGGCTTCAAGCGCTCACCATTTCGCTCACTAGATTCTTGACTTGAATGTTCGGATGTTTCGCCGCCACCTGAATCAGCGTGGAGGGCTTACAAGCGTTCGAGTTATGGCGATGAAGGTCTCCAATCAATATTAGCTCTTGTCCGTAAATAGTCACTGCTCGATATGGCGACTCGCCACTGGAGTCGTTTTGCAGAACATGTTATGCCGATGTTCCGCCGCTTGTCCTCGCCGTAAGCTGCTTCAAAACGTCAGAGAGTGACCGTTTATCTCTGGGTTGTTGATTGTACGAAATAGCGTAGTAAGCTCGGTTAGAATGACGTGTCGAGAGAGCGCGGGTAGCCGCGACGCTCTCTCGACACAAGCTGGACCGTCGAAAACCCGCCGTCCTTGGCGTGACCTCATGTCACATGTGGTTTTCGGGAAGCCGGATGCTGAGTGAGGCCGCCAACAGCCCTGCCAGTGGTACACACAGGATTCCGATGATCACAAGGTGATCCTCGGGCACCTGAAGGTTTAGTGCCAAGAGCATTGCCCCCATGATGAAGAGGAACAGGCCCAGGTAGCACGGCAGGTAATAGCAGACCAGCCATTTCAATCCGGTCAGGAGCGCATTGCCGGTCACGACCCCAGCCAGAGGCACGCAGATCAGTGCCGTCAGAGCAAGGTTCCATCCGATCTCGAAACCGTTGACGACGTACACGGTGCCTCCGGCGAGGAGGATGAGTACGACGTAGATCGGCAAGTAGTGCAAGGCAAAGCGCTTCAGTCCAGCGAGAGGTGACTTCTCCATCGCTGCTGTCCTTATGTTTGCGGAAAGAAACCCGGGCTCCTCCGGGTTTCTGGATGACTAACCGCAAGGTCGCGTAGTTGCGTTCGGCCGCAGCTCGCTCCCAGCGTGTTGATGGGGCCGGAGAACGCCTCCGGCCCCTCCTTCAAGACGACCCTAGTTGGTGAGCTTGGGGTCGCCCGAAATCTTGATCGGGGGCGGCGGGTCGTTGATGACCCGCGGCGGCATCAACTGCCGGGTGTTGACCGAGTCGCCGGTGTTGAAGCCGGGCGCGGTCTGTTGCGCCGGCACTGGATCCGGTTTGGCCAGTTGGTACGCCGCGACGATTGCGAGGGCGAAGATGGCGACGCTTAGCCATCGGGACAAGGTCATGAGTGCTCCTCTGTCATGCGTGGTTAGAGAGACCACTAGTTGGGGTTTGCGCATCACGCCTTCACGGAGGCGTGAACAACGAACGACGATGACCTCGCCGTGACGAGGGTGCGACTACTCCTGGTCACCGCCTTGTGTTGCGGGGACTCCGCGTAGGAGCGGCATCAGGAATATGCACAGGGCTGTGAACACTGCAGACACGACAATCAACGGTGCCACCTGCTTGCTGAAGAGATTGGCGAAAAGCCATCCGCCAACCATCGACGACAGCATGGTGAACGTGTTGCTGACCGACATGAGCGTAGCGAACGTGAAGCCGGCTGTCTCTTTTGGGCACACTCGAGCCGCCAACCCCATGGTGGACAGCATCGCGATGATGCTCGTAGTTCCGGTCACGAAGGACACCACCAGGCAAAGAGAGTTGGTGTAAGCCCCAGGCTTCAGCAGCAAGAGGTAGACCAGTGTCGCTATCACACCAGTTACTACGCTGAATGTGATCTGGTAGCGAATGGTCTTGCGCCGAAAGTAGGCATTGAACAACACCGAGCCGAGCACTCCGCCTAGAGCGGTCGCGCAGCTCAGGTATCCGATGAATGCCTGCGACAAGCCAAGAACCTTGACCTGGTGCTGGTACCAGATTGCCCCCATGCTCGGGTTGAAGTACCAGAGCGCCAGGAAGAGCGCCACTGCCCATAGTGTCCTGGACTTGAGACCTGACCACAGATTCTTCGTCCGACTCACCAGGTACTGGCGAGAGATCGAGACCTTCTCTTCTTTTACGATCATCCAACTGGCGAAGATGACCGACGCCGGAGCGGTAATCGCAATCATCGCTGAGACGTGCAGCGCACCTGCCGGTGATAGCCATTCGCATAGCCATCCCCCGAGAAGCGCCGTGACGACGAGCGCGACGTTAATCCAGCACCACTGAGCCGATTGGAATCGATCGGTGGCGTTGAATCTGTCGCCGTTCTCCACCATGATTGCATCGATGATCACGTCTGATGCCGCCGTTCCGAACGCAGCCAGGGTGATGGCGAGTACTATCTCGTTGACGCCGGTAAGACCGGTCAACCAGACGAATGCCACCGTAGCCAGTGCGTTCATGACCGTGAGCCATGTTCTGCGCCGATTGCCGAGCAGCGGAAAGAAGTCGGAGACGAAGCCGTAGAGCGGCTTAATTGTCCAGGGCACGATGAGGAAAGCCAGGTAGTTGGTGGCGTCTTCCTCGGAGAGACCAAGTCCTTTCGTGAGGTAGAAGTTGAGCGGTTGGTTGAGAATGCCGGCCGACTGACCGATTCCTTGGGCGAAGTACACGAGCCCGAAGAATGCAGCCAAGCGACGCACGTACCCTGTCGTGTCGACGGGAGTGTCTTGAGCGGACATGAAACAATTCCTGTGCTCTTGCGGAACGAACAACCTGGAGGTTGTCGCGGCTGGCTTTAGTCCTGCCAGGCTGCCATGCAAGGCGCCTTCCGCGGGGTTGACTTTGGTGCTTGCGACTGTGGGCGTCGCCGCACTAACGACCCGTCTCGATATCGAAGGTCACCACGGCTTGATACCGAAACGGAGACTATGACCCGATTGATGGTTCGGGACTACCACTATCGAACTGTGTTCTGAACAACTGACCCATCTGCAGTACCTCTGGCTTGAGCAGTGCGACCGTGAGGTAGCTGGAGATGTTATTTCGGAGATGGCTTGCTGGTGACTCGTTACAAGGGATTTCCGAATTGGTTGGTTGTCAAGAACACATATTAGAACCCTATTGATTCTGGGTTACAACAGTCAACGTCAGATGTACTGATGCTAAGTAAGGAAGTTATAGTAAAAAGCTCATGAGTTGTTGTCCTGATGAGCGTTTTAGCTGTTAAGCTCAGATCCTCATTCACAAGCTAAGTTAGACAAGTCGGCTTGCGTCTAGGGGTGTATCGATATTTTTGAAGTTCTCAATAGCTCGTCATATCAACGATCTCGGTCAGTTTTCCCGAAAGTTTCCCCACTTTGGTGCCGCTTTTATTCCGCTGCGTCCGCGAGCAACCCCATCTAACCCCGAATTCCGAATTGTAGCTTGCGAAATGATGTAGTAAGAATCCGAGTGAGTAAGCGGTTGTTGTTAGAAAAGAAACCGTGTGGATGGAACTTCCATCCACACGGTTAGAAACTGGCGACGGCTTACGGTTAGCGCTTTACCGCCCTACCGCCTTACCGCCTTACCGCCTTGAAGATTGCCTTGTCATCGGTATACGCAAGTGGCGTCACCTGGTCAAACTCGAGCTCATAGTGATCGCGAGCCCAGAGGGGGGCGAGGAGGAACTCGCGCATGACAATCGCTTGCTTGTCCTCGTCGAGACCAGCCGTCTTCATCCACTCGGCGATGTTGTGGCGCTTGCGGTAGTTGACGGCCTTGTGGACGGCGAAGCCGGCGTCGTTGAGCATGTTGCGCCACTCGCTCTTGGTGTACGAACGAACATGGGTCGGATCGCGCATCCGGTCCAGATCGTTGATCCACTGGTCGAGCCGTTTGGACTGAGGCGAGACGCTGTCTTCCAGGACGAAGACCCCGCCGGATGGAAGTACCCGAGCGATCTCGCTGAGCGCTTTCGGAACGTTGGTAAAGTGATGTGGCGCGATCCGGCACGTTACCGCATCAAAGCTCGCGTTGGGATAGCCGAGAGCTTCGGCGTCCATCACCTCGGCGGTGGCGTTGGTGATACCACGCGATGCGAACAGCTTTTTCGTCTCCTCGATCATCTCGGGCGTAAGATCGGATGCGACGAGTTCTTTGACGACCGGGGCGATGAGCGCGGCCGTGTGTCCGGCGCCGGTTGCAACATCGAGCACCTTCCAGTGGCTTTGAGGATTCAAGAGCCGCATGATGATCGTCAAGTCAGAACCTTGCGAATGGGTATTGCTCTTGCTGTAGTTGGCGGCGTTGCGGCCGAACTGTTGGGCGACGTCTTTCTTTGTAGGCATGGTACAAGTCCTTTCCATGCGGTGCGGGCAGCTAAGCTGCCCTCGATATGAAGAGTATCAGGTTGACCTCAGGCTCCACTCGCCCAAGTCGACTAAATCATCTTCAGACTGAAAAGAACGGCTTGCAGGAAAGTCCGAAGGAAAGCAAGGCAGAGCCAGGTTGTCGTCCGGTTCTACCTTGCTTCACGACAACTCTCGTGTTTACTTGTCGCTGTCCTGGTCAGGATGATCGCCGTTCTTGTCACCATCCTTATCTGGTTCTCGACCTTGTTGGTCTTCTCCGGCGCGCGGATCTTCTTCTTTCTTGTTTTCGCTTCCTTCCTTCTTCTCTGGCTCGCTTTCGTCCTTGATGCCGCGGATAAGCGGCATCAGGAAGAGGCATGCCAGAGTGAAAACCGCCGAGACGATGATGAGCGGCGTCAGGTTGTTTGCAAACACGTGCACGTAGAGCTTGGCTCCAACAATCGCGGATACTTGCATAGACGCGTTGTTGATCGACATGAGCGCCGCGAACGTGAAGCCTTCCGACTCGTCCGGACATGCTCGGGCTGCCAGCGTCAGCGTCGACAATACAGCCACCATGCTCGATACGCCAAACACGAGATTGAGCCCGATGGCGATGAGATAGCTATAGTCGGACGGTGTGACGAGCGAGAGGTAGGCGATGGTGCCGATCGCTCCTGTGATGATGCTGAACAAGAGCTGGAATCGGAAGGTCTTCTTTGAGAAGTACCGCCCGTATGCCAGCGCTCCGAGCACGGAGCCGACCGAACTAATCGCACTTAGTTGGCCGATGAAGTCCTGTGAGAACTTCAGATTGTCTACCTGGTGGTAGTAAAACGGCGTGCCGAAGCTCGGGCTGAAGTTGAAGAATGCGATGAACAGCGCTACGAACCACATGGTCTTGGTGCGCAACGCGAACAGCGCGATTAAGAACGGTAGCGCCCAGATTGCGGGCTTCCCGATGAAGACGAACATACCTAGTAGTGCTAGTCCACCGAGCACCAAATATAGTGGCTTCGTCGCGCGCAGCGGCTTGGAGAAGGTCTGCCTCAGCCCTTTGAGGTTGACCTGTGCCTTGTCTTCCTTGACGATGAACCAGCTTGCGATCAAGACCGAAATCGGGGCCGCCATAGTGACCAGCGCAGCGATGTGCAGAGCCCTCGACGGCTCGAACATGCTGCAGAGGTATCCACCCAGAAGTGATGTGCCGATCGCGGCGATGTAAAACCAGAACCACTGAACGCTCTGAAAGCGACCGGTGGCGTTCAACGCCTTACCCTTCTCGACCATCAGAGCATCGACGATCACGTCCGAGGCTGCTGTGCCGAAGGCAGTCAGGATCATCGCCCAGACGATCAGACCTGGCGCAGTCAGTCCGCTCAGCCAGAGGAAGCCGAGGCTGGCCAGTCCGTTCATCACCATGAGCCAGGACTTGCGCCGATAGCCGAACAACGGGATGTAGTCGCTCAGCAGTCCGTAGAGCGGTTTGATGATCCAGGGGAAAGTAAGAATCGAGAGATACTCTGTTACTTGTGCGGGGTCGAGACCGAGGGCCTCCTTGAAGAAGAAGTTGAGTGGCTGGCTAACCAGTCCGGTCGACTGTCCTAGACCCTGCATGAAGTACACCAATCCAAAGTAGAAGAGCAGCAGACCGATCGGAGAACGGCCTTTATTGTCTTGGGGCGAGCCCATGGTGTAGCCTTTCTGAGCTGCCGCGTGGAGTGCCACGGGAGCCCAAATCTGAGCTGGCAGCTTGCTGCCGGAGAACTAAATGAGTTTTTTCGGTAAGGAACCTCCGCATGAGTTGTGATACTGCATCCGGTGCGCACGCGGCTGTTGCAGAGACAATTCCCTGCATAAGCTTGTCTACTCTGCCCGCCTGGCCCTTCAGACCTTCGTCACCTTGGCGTTGAAGGTCTTGGCGCCGAACATCAGCTTGTAGACCGGGCATCGCTCAGCTGTTCGCTTTATCGCGTCGAGCTCTGCCTGACTCAAGTTGCCTTTGACCTCGATGTTCTCCGAGATGTCGGGGTCTGCCGCGGCGCCGCTCGGGTAAGTGATCGAGACTGTTACTGCGAGTTCCTGGATGTCCCATTTGCGCTTGGGTTTGTTGATGAGAATCGTCTGCGCCGTGCAGGTAGCCAGGCTGGCAGCCAGCAAATCCTTCGGATTCGGTCCGCCTCCTGACCCTCCCTGTGCGATGGGCTGGTCGCAGATAATCTTGTGAGTCCCCGTGTCGGCTTCGAGTTGCAGCGGGTGACCAGAAACGGGCTTGGTTGTGACCTGTGCCATGTTTTCTTCCGTCCAATGTCGAGTGGCGTTGTTAGCAGGTCGCAGTAAATTCGGACTGAGGACCAGTCCGGGAGAGCAGCTCACGTTCCCGAATGCACCTGTCCGGTAGAGCAAGTGCACGAAATTAGCGATATCAGGAGACTGTTGCTGTTGGCCTAAATTGAAATCTCCGAGGGAACTAAGGAGCAGAAAACACAAAGGTAACTTAGCCTTCTCCCCATTAGTAAAGCTCTCATGATGTAGTTAATACTAGCTCAGCGAATAAAGCTTTCAGGAACCGAAGATCCTGAAAAGCTTTGATATTACGCCAGTTTGGAATAGTTCGAAGGTCGCCTAGCGCTCCTTGCGCTAACCCGCCTTGCGGTCACATCGGGAAAGACCTGTTTCAGACCTCTGGCTTGGAACTAGGTGGACCGGGGACGAAATGGCGCATCGCCAGGTGTCATGTACGGGCTGCCTGCATACCTTTGGTTATGGCGCTCAACTGGGACCGCCGGCCTCCAGCCGGCTCCTGGAAGAACACCGGCGTATATGGGCAACAACTGCGGAGTCCACTTGGTGAGGACTATTGGCAGTCCGCGCTCCGAAGACCAGATTGCCATTCGTCACGTCCATCACTTAACCAAAGGGCTTGTCAGTTATTTAGTTGAAAATGAAGGAGCCGCTGAAGGCATGGGCTAA
>CAYQKX010000120.1:0-11425 GCA_964418155.1 uncultured Candidatus Obscuribacterales bacterium
TGGTAGTCGAAGATATGAGCAACTGGATCAAGACGGGAAAACTGCATTGAACGATTGAAGGATTCAACAGTCAGTCGTCCCACGCGCAGCCGATCTCTAACTCCGTTTATGAACCGTACTCGCCAACAGCAGTGCCAGCATACTTGTCAGTTCAATCAGTCGACATCGAGTTAAGACACCAACTGGTTTCACAAAACCCTTATTTTTGTCCCGTCGAATTCGTCGCAACCAGGTAAGTGCCCAACAGCAAAGAGGCTTGCCTTCGGGCAAGCCTCAAGTGTTATTTCTTGCGATGGCCTATCTGCCGGTATTTACATTAATCGTACCGAAAGAACTCAAGCCGGTCGTCGACGGGTCACTGTGCGGATTCGAGAATCGACCGGTTGTCGGAATGATACCGATGGTGACTCCACCTTCATTGGACTTGAGGTGCCGATACATTTGTTTGACGGTCTTACGATCCAGACCAGGATTAAGATCTTTAAACTCGGCCAGACTGATCTGATTTCTTGTATCAACGACCGTACTGGCCGGTGCGTTGATCAGCCCGATTCCAATCGCCCCTTCTGGTCCTGGTCTGCCACCGTTGTATATCTGCCTCAACGTGGTGTTATCGATGCCGGGATTCATATCCTTAAAATCGCGGAAACTACCAACCCCGATATTGGCGCCCCTGCCAGGATCCGGAGTCGGGACAGGGGCGACGTGCGAAGCGGCACCTGCAGAGGGCATCACAAAACCAACACTGAATCCGGTACCACCACCGCTGGCGCCACCATTCCAGAGCTGGCGTAGCGCACCCTTGTCCAGCCCGGGGTTCATCGCCTTGAAGTCGCGAAATGAGCCATCATTAGCCACTGCGCTTTCGCCAATCAGCAGAACCGATCCTGCCAGGAGCGCTGCAAAAATGTAATTTGAGGCTTTACCGCTGAATACTTCACTATTCATTCCACATACTCCTCCTAGCCCGTAGACCACGAGAGACTGGCGATATTGCCAACAATTCGTAGTCAAAGAATTCACTGACCGGTCGATGTTCAAGCGACAACGAATTTCGAACGTGCAGTAACACGCTCAAATCCGAACCGCTCAATGAAGATATCATGAGGCTCCAAAATAGTCTACATTGAGAGTTTAGAAAAGTTTTCAAGAGACATATCGTCAAGAGATGTTGCTATTGTCGATACCGCGCCATGCACAAGCCTCGCCGAAAGCTTCGACAACGAAAGGTATGTCTTATATAAAAGATCAATAATGCGTTAGCATAAACTCAAAATCAACAGTGCTCCACGCGCTCTCCTCGCAATGCAGTCAGGATAGGCACCATTTGCGACATCACTTGACATACGCCATATCTTTACCTGTGTTAAAACCTGCGTTGCGAGCGCAGCGCAGGTCGCCGGACTGTGTATAATCTCGGTACGATATGTGGTGCTACACTGCATTTGCAAAGAATGGGGAAGGAATTCAGACATCGATATCGAGCGACTCGCGAAGCAAGGCGATTGATATTCAAACTCTGTCCGACTTACTAGAGACCTCTATTACCATTCGAACCTGACTCACGCAGGGAATTCTTCATCGTCGAATGAACAACTCGATCAGGCAGCCTCATACAACGAAGAAAATCGCCATCGCCATACTGGCTGGGGTATTGGCGTGCCTTCAGCCGGCCATGGCGCAGGATGCGCTTGGTGGCAGCAGACCAAGTACCGTTCTACCCACGGACGTCGTCCCATTGCCTCTGCCAGCCGAACGACAGGCGCTCGGTGAGAGTCTGAAGCTCCGTTTGTGGCAGAAGCTGCCTGCACGTTTTTACTTCAGTGCCACCACCGAAACTTCGTTCCGTATTGAAACCAACGTCTTTCAGTTTCCGACAAAAAGGTCGATTCTCAAAAAGTTTGCTCCAGACGGCGTCGGCGAATTGGACGCGGAAGGTCAGCTCGCAGTGTACCGCCTGACAGAGAACGCCAGTGCCAGAGACGTCGTATATAGAATCACGCCTAACGTCACAGCTGGGTGGTCGTTGACACCAAACACCAGAATATTCGCCAACTACTTTTTACTTCGAGACAAGTTGTTCAAGAACAACACGCTCAATACGACAATCAACCAAGCTGGTCTCGGAATAGAGCACTCAAGATCAATCGGGCAGAAGCTCAGTTACGAACTTCAATTCACGGCACGTGAACTCTGGCAGGCAGAAGCAGATCCGGTCTTCGATTACCTGCCCAGCTTAACCTTATCGTACTATCCAAAACCAGGATGGGTTGCTTATTTCAACTCGCTGCTCCAGCTCCGCTCGACAGATTTCATAGAGCTTCCCAATCGCAACATTACACCGTTCTACACATGGGGCGTCGCCAATCAGCGAGGCAAATGGTCTTTTTCGGCCAATGCCACCATGCTTAATACCTTTCAAAAAGGATTGTCGCAATCCCGAATCAACTTCAACAACGGCTCGTGGATTCTCGATTTCGAAATCGCCAGACAGGTGCTGGAAAAAGTACCAGGATTTCAGGCTTTTGCCCGTGCCGAGCCAGTCTATAATATGGCCGGCCGCAACCTCCCAGGGCTTTCCGGGATGGACTTCCGCATGTATTTCGGCCTGCGTATGAGCGCCTACAAGCCGTCGCTTCTCGGAACGATGCAGATGCTCAAGCAACACTATCAGCAGCCGGAGCCCAAACAAAAGCGTCGCAAACAAAAACTTGTTGAGCCTGAGACCAACACGACACCACAAGATGGTTCTGGTCAACCAAAAGAAGGCGACGACAAGAAAAAACAAAAAGGCGATCCGGGAGCACCAATCGGATTTTGGCAGCATGCAGAACCTGATGATTTGAGCGTTATTACTCTCGACTCATCACTCAAACCGATGAAGAAGATTGGCTCATTCACCTTACCTCCGAGCACGAGCTGGTTGGAAAAAGCGACAATTCCGGAAGCACAATCGGAGTTACCGGTTGCGACAAAAGATGTGGATCCGACGCCAGCTGAAGCGATCACGCCCACGGCTGCGCCGATCCATGGTTTTATCGAAGACAAAGTGAGCAAAGCTAAGCCCACCGACACCATTAGTTCGATCAACTTAGCTTCTTCGATAGACTAAGGTTGTTTTTCCGCTCCATGAGCCAAATTCAGGCTCCCCACCGTGTATGATAATTGGCCTCAAGCGTGAAGCCTGACACGAGTACTCGAAATCCACCTCCAGTGCGTTTCCCACCCTGAGAGTCATGGCAGAACAAAAGAATTTCCTACTACTATTCGTTATATCGCTACTCTGTTTTTCTAATCCGGAAGATGGATGCGCTCAGGCTCAGCCGGCGGAAGAAGAGACTACAAATCAGCTCCGTCCCGGTCTGCCCAATCCCGCCCAACCAAACTTGCGAAGGCGACAGAACGGCGAAGGCTCACCGCAGCCAGTCAGCACTCCGAGCCAGCAGCTCAACGGCACTTCCGGCCAACCCCAAAATACTTCGACCAGCCCGCCCGTATCTCAGACGACTGACACCGTGTTCCCCGTCATGCCGGACCCGGCGCCCACGCCTTCGCCAACATCTACTCTCGACCAGCTCTATCCAGAACCTTTAGAGGTCACGCCGTATTCTTCGAGTACTTCGGACCCCTCACTTACTCCGAAGCAGCGGAAAGAATCAGAAACAGTTCAGCTGATGCCGGTTCCCTCCTCGGAGCTCCTTCCGATTGGAGGAGGTCGCCTTCCACCGATACGATTGGAAGCGACTTTTAACGAGGCCATCTCATTGAAGAAGGTTCTGCACATCGCTTTGGAAAACAACCTTCCCATTCGAATAAATCAGGCCGCCTTCGATGCCCGACGCTATACCTTCCTAGGCTCCCTCGGCAGATTTGCTCCGGACTTCACACTGGGTTATCGCGGACAACAGATTGAGAATCAAGGCGCCACGACCAACACAATCTTCACGACTTCCGCGACCGTCCGCTACCCTGTCTATCAAGGTGGACGAGTGCTGTACGGCGCACTGTCCAATTACTACACAGCCAGAGCTTTCAAATACGCCTACTATGCCTCAGTCAATGACGCGCTGCTGGCAGGCTACAGAGGATATTTCAATCTACTGCTCAACCAAACTTTGCTGCAGATTCGAGTCCGATCGGTGGAACTATCCCGCTCGCAGCTCAAGCTCAACGAACAACTGAAAGAGGCGGGCGTCGGCACCAACTTTGCCGTCTACCAATCAAGAACTCAACTTGCACTGGACAAGCAAGCGCTGCTCCAGCAGCAAGTGCTGGTCCGGCAAGCCGCGCTCGAGCTTGCACGCATAATCAACACCAGTATGGCTATCAACTTCATCCCGGAAGAAGCTACTGTCAGAGAGTTGCGTCTGGTCAATCCACAAACCGGGATCAACGAGTTTCTCGCTATTACATTCAAAAACAGACCTGAGCTAAAGCAATTCAATGATCTAAGGTTGGCGGCGAACAGAAACGTTCAAGTCGCACAGGCAAATCTTTACCCGACCTTCCAGTTCTTCACGTCCGTGACGAAGACCGAAAGCAGCAGAAGCGGCGGTGGTGGAGGCCTTGGTGGCTCTACCGTTATCATTCCGACTGGTGGCGGCGGTGGTGGCATCGGCGTAAGCGGCTCTGGAGGTCGTAGCGTAAGTGCCGGCTTCGATCTGAGCTGGACTTTGTCTGGGATGGGAATCCCAGATCTGGGCAATACTCTTTCCGCTCGCGCCCTTTCGAGACAAGCGCTATTGCAGTCTAACGACCAGTATCTTACAGTAGTACAGGGAGTACGGGCTTCGTATTTGAATATGCTAACTGCAAAAGAACAAGTCGAAGTAGCAGCAGAGGCGCTTGTGTCCTCAGCCGAGCAGCTCAGACTTGCCAATTTGAGAGTTACCTACGGTCAGGGTATCAACCTCGAACTGATTCAGGCACAACGGGATTACGTCACTGCACTGACCAATCACGCGCAAGCGATTATTAATTTCAACATCTCTCAGGCTCAGTTGCTCCGGGATACTGGGCAAATATCTATTGCTTCCCTCACGACAGAGTACCCTCAGCCGATCGGACTGAATCAGCCACTGCCCAACACCAACTAAGAAGGAACAACAGCCCGAACTTCCCGTCAATATTCCCTACACAGTTTTTTCGCTTAGAAGCCCAATTTTAACAGGATGCTTTTGAGTTTCAAATGCAGCAGAAAACGCTCACAACCACCTCCATAGTGAAATCGCGAACGACAAAATATGTTCGTACGGCAGTGCTTGCGATCGTTCTTCTGGCGGCAGCGGCTGGTGCATACTTCTATCATCAGCAATCGGAAAGCTCCACCAAGGTCAAGGAGCTCAAGAAGAACATCATCACCGTTAAGCGCGGTCCCGCCAAACTTTCCGTGATTGCTACCGGCTTGATAAAACCGGTTCGCGAAGTAAAGCTCAGTCCCAAACAGTCTGGGCTGCTCAAGGAGCTCTACGTCAAGCAAGGCGACTACGTCAAACAAGGCCAAGTAATCGCCATAATGGATGACAGCAATTTGCGAGGTCAGGTGGAGTCGGCGAAAGGCGCTTATCTCGCCAGTATGGCCAATGCCGACAAAATGATGCACGGAAATCGTCCACAAGAAGTCGCCGCGGCCCGCTACCAGGAGCTCAAGGCTGAAAAGGCCGTTCGTCAGGCCAAAGAAGGGATCAGTCGACTTCAAGCACAACAGGAAGCGCTCAAAGCCCAACTAGCAAGAGATGAATCCTTCGCCAATCGACAGAGTATGCTCGCCGTCCAGGGAGCGGTTTCAGAACAAGCCAAGATCGATGCAGAAACAGCCGCCAGCATCACCCGCTCGCAGCTCGAAGCATCAAAACGCGAGCGAGAACAAGCAGAACAGGGAATGGAGCAGAGTCAGGCTGAGCTTCAGGTCATCAAAGAGCAATACAACTTGATGCACGCCGGGTTCCGCCAGGAGGAGATCCGGGTGGCAAGACACAATTCGGATCAGTCGAAAGGGCAGCTCATGTATTCCCAGAGCCTGCTCAACGACACCATTATTCGCGCTCCATTCAGCGGAATAATCACGCAAAAATATACGGATGCCGGCGCCATCGTTACTCCAACGACATCGGCTGCCACCACATCAGCAACCTCGAGTTCCATAGTCGCCTTGTCAGGCAAGCTCGAATTAGTGGCTCAGGTAGCCGAATCCAACATTCCTAAAATCACGATCGGCCAGCCCGTTGAAATCACGGCAACAGCTTATCCGGATCGAATTTTCAAAGGACGAGTTACTCAGATCGCGCCGGCAGCGATAGTGACTCAGAATGTCACGACCTTCGAAGTGCATACAGACCTCGTCGACAATCAGAAGAACGAACTTCTCTCCGGAATGAATGTAAGTGCGAAATTTATTGTAGGCACCGTAGATGATGCCATAACCATTCCCACGGTCTGCGTAGTAACTCGCCGAGGAAAGACAGGAGTCTACATTCCCGGAGAGAATGGAGAGCCTGACTTCAAAGTCGTAAAGACAGGTCAGACTCTAGGAAAAGATATCATTGTTCTCGACGGACTTGATGAGAAAGATCAAGTTTTTGAAGGGCTCTCCAGAGAGCAAATGAACAAGGAAGGCTTTGAAGGACGTCGTGGTGACAACCGTGGCGGCGGCTTAATGGGTGGTAGCGGCGGCGGTGGCAGAGGCATGGGACGTGGATTCCGCTAATGAACGGGTTCGAGCTTCTATCAGTAGCATGGCAAGGGATTCTCAGCAATCGCCTGCGCAGTGCGCTCACTGTTCTTGGAATTCTAATCGGGATCGCCGCGGTTATTACTCTGCTCGGTATAGGTCAAGGAGCCAAGCAAGAAGCTGAAGCGCAAGTGCAAGCCCTCGGCGTCAATCTGATTTACATCAGACCAGGTCAGGTCGGCAACTTTGGCATCTCCATGGGACAGGGGACGGCTCCGACATTGACGTACGACGACGCCATCGCCATAAGAGACAACTGCAACGCGGTCAAAGAGGTCAGTGCTCAGTACAGCCAGAGCTTCCAAGTTCAATATGGTGAGCGAAACACAATGACCTCAGTCGTGGCGACCGAACCTAACTATCCAACGATAAGAAACTTCTTTGCAGATCGAGGTCGTTTTTTCACGGAAACCGATATGAAAGACAACGCTCGCGTCGCGGTGGTAGGCGATACTGTAGCCAACGACTTGATTGACGGCAACCCAGTCGGTAAGCAGCTTTTGATCAGAGGTGAATTATTCGACATCGTCGGTGTTATGGAAAAGAAAGGGATGACTCAAGGAATGGACATGGATGACCAGATATTCATTCCATTAACCACAGGCTATGCCACTCTCTTTGGATTGAATCAGGTCACTGGTAAAACAGTGAGAAACATTCTTGCGCAGTCCGTAGATGGAGAGGATTGGCAGGCACAGTTTCAAATAACGAATCTACTACGTCGCAGACATAACATTCAAAATCCTGATGACGACGACTTCATGGTTAGAACCCAGGTTGACATCATGCAGACTGCGCAATCCATCACCGGCGTCTTCTCCTTGCTACTCGGCGCGACGGCCGGCATCTCTCTGCTTGTCGGTGGTATCGGTATTATGAACATCATGCTCGTCTCCGTCACGGAGCGCACGCGCGAAATCGGCGTACGCAAAGCGCTTGGTGCAAAGTACGGTCAGATACTGGCACAGTTCATCATAGAAGCGGTGCTAATCTCCATGACCGGCGGAATTCTGGGAATTTTACTGGGTGTTTTCGGTTCACACTTTATTTCCAACATGGGCGAGTGGCCCACAGTGGTGACACCTTCGTCGATCGTAATGGCCGTCTGTGTCTCGCTTGGGATTGGATTGTTCTTTGGAATCTATCCAGCAAGAAAGGCGGCAAAACTCGATCCCATCGTAGCGCTGCGTTCGGAGTAATGATGATGAACGTGATCGAGCTGGACGATGTTTGGAGGGTCTACAACGAAGGTGCTGAGCCAGTCTACGCGCTGCAAGGGGTGAGCTTGAAGATCAAACCTGGGGAGTATCCGGCAATCGTCGGCACCTCCGGATCAGGCAAATCAACGCTGATGAATATCATCGGATGCCTGGATCGACCGACGAAGGGCACTTACCTACTCGACGGCATCGACATCAAAAGTCGCACCGATGACGAGCTTGCAACTATCAGGAACAAGACTGTCGGTTTCGTCTTTCAACAATTCAACCTTCTGCCTAGCATGAGCGCTCTGAAAAATGTCATGCTTCCCCTTGTATACGCGGGAATCCCAGGAAAGGAAAGAAAGGTACGAGCAGAGCTTGCGCTGGAAGAGGTTGGGCTGGAAAATAGGATGTCGCATCGCCCAAATGAATTATCAGGCGGGCAGCAACAGAGGGTCGCAATAGCCCGGGCGATCGTCAACCGCCCCAGTATCCTCCTCGCTGATGAACCAACTGGTGCTTTAGACAGCGCGACAGCCAAAGAGATCATGGATCTTTTCGGAAGACTGGTAAATGAAGGTATGACTGTTATTCTCGTAACCCACGATCCGGAGACTGCCGGTCGAGCCAATCGAATCATCAAAGTGAGAGACGGCAAAATACTCGAAGATATAGCAATGGGAAAGGTATCATGATTTTCGTAGTTAATCAGTTTTCTTTGAGAAAACAGTTAGTGACTCACTCGAGTATCGCGATCGCGTGCATGCTGTGGTCTATCACATGCGCTTGCGGGTGGGCTGCCGAAGAGCAGGGAAAGAACAGCGAAAGCGAAGTAAAGACCCCTAACGCCGCGCAGGTAGACAACTCGGTCCTCAAAATAAGAGAAGATCCGCTCGCGCCGACCACGATTCTGACAGGCTCCCTCACGAAGGAGGAGCTCGAGGGTCGAGTCACTATCAACGAAGACAAGAAAACCCTGACACTACATCTGGTGAACCGCGGTAAGCGAACTCTCGTATTCGGTGGAGACAACGCTGAGGTTCTATCAGGATCCAAACCACAAAACGCAGCAGACTTTGACGAAGTGATGTCCCCTCCGAAAAAATCCGAAATCGTCTCCGATTTGGTTGGTGTGGCCGGATCAATTCTGTCCAATGGCGCCATTCCAACTGCGTACGATTTCGGTCATGTTTATCAACCCGACGGTGCTCCATTTTACGGAAAAGATCAGGACAGACGAAAGCTAGCCGAGCGACGCTTTGGGCAAAGGACTCTTTTCCCCGGAGAGTCGACGAGCGGAAAGATATTCCTTCCGAACAACTGCTCTACTCCGGCTACACTCTCCATCCCAGTTTATGTACACCCATCAGGTGAATCGCTAGGTAATCTTCAATTACCAATCACAACTGTGCAATAGCACACAACGCGTTGGCAGGCGATAGTCCCAAAGTTGCATGCGTGCATCTGCTGATTGGTGCTCCAAAAGGCTTTAACTGCCGAAATCGATTATAAGTTCTCAACAGGCTCCGGATTGCTTCTAGCTCTTCGATAAAATTCCGAACAATCTCTAGAGGCGTTATGCTAAAGTTCGTTTATCTAATACTTACCATCCAACCATTTGTGAATGAACGAGGAACGTGGAAGTCACCTCTTCAGTGAAGCGATCCGCAGTCTAGAAGACGGCAATCTCGATCGCGCCGAGGCGCTCTTCATAGATGTCTTGGACAATCTAGAAAAGCGTCATCACCATGCGATTTTATCACTCAAAAGTTTGGTCACGATATCGACGGACAGAGGCGATTTCGACACAGCGATCGATTGGTCACTAAGACTTCTGGACGCACAGACAGGAGCACTCGGTCATACGCATGCCGACGTGTCCCGAACGGTCATGAACATCGCCACCATGTGCGAAACACAAGGCAGACCCGACATAGCCAGAGAAGTGAAGGAGCTGCATCAATACGCACTTGCCGCTGAGAGAGCGACTAAAGCCCAACAGGTGAAGACGCTTCGCGAAAGCCGCAAAACCGTGGAAGATGAAACTCCAGACGAAGCTGACTACGACGTAACGCGATTGACGCTTCAAGAACTGGTCGCAAAATCGACTCATAACTTTTACGAGAAAATCGATACCGGTAAGGCTCCTTACGTGAGCATGATTTTTCTAGGCGTGCTAGGCATTTTATTCGTCGTGATTTTTGCATTGAAGCTGTGTTATTCGACCGAGCATAACGAACTACTTTCATCGTCTCAACCTCGCTTCAGTGCAGCTGACGATCGAATCAAAATTCAATTCGTCACTCCAAGGATTGCCGAAGTAACCATAGATGATAAACGCAAACTCAAACTGCCTTTCTCCTGCTATGGATACAACGCAATCGAGATCGCAGATCTGTTGATGTTGCTTCCGACGGAGAACGAGTATTGGCTCAAAAGAACACCGGACGGACTTATTGATAGAGCTGGAACCGAATTTTTCAGCGAGACGCACACCGACAGAGAGATATTGGCTCTCATGGCGAGCCTTCAAGTCAGCGCGGATAGTTATTACAAGCGCAACAAACTATATCCCGATTCGTTGAAACAGCTTGGTGATTTTACATATCGCAATCCATACACCAAGCGCATGGATTACCCCTTAATGCAAAGTGTAGACATTCCTGGAAGGTTGAGTCCAGACAAGTATCTACAAACGCTAAAGCGCGGTGCACTCTGGGAAGACGAGCCAATCCTCTATCCCGGCTGTGTGAACATCTGCCATCTGTCCAGAAAGACTAACAGCAGCGTGCCAGAGTCGCTCGTTATTCAAGGCTGCAACAAACAAGGTCGATTTTTTCATAAAAGCGATGGCTCCCCATATGTGGTTGTCTGCGAGCGGGGGCTACCAGAAAAGACGCTTCCTCTGACAGTGTTCGACCGCACCGGTCGAATTTGCCTTCTAGATATTCATCCAGCTTGGGCCAGTTTGGTACTTCTGTTAATAATGTGCAGACACGGGATCTTTTTCAGTCTACTCGGCGCCGCATTTTTCTCGTTATCCGGAAGATTTGCTGGTGATACACCAAAGCGAGTGGCCATTGGGATTGGCGCGTTGCTATTCGGACTTGGCGCGGTCTGCCTTGTTCTCGCCTGGATTTAGAAATCATCTCAAAAAAATGTAGAGGTGGCGTCTGTACACTACGCCACCTCTACATTGTGATCAGTCCTGGGATCTATGCGGCTTCGGTGTCACCATCTTCCTTGGCTTTGTCACCATCGGCGGCGACATCGTCACTGGAAGCTGCTGCCTCGTTATCTGATTCAGCTACAGCATCGGCGTTCTCTTCATCCGATTTTTCACCGCTACTGCTGGCACTGTCCGAGTCATCAGACGACACTTCCATTTCGACAGTAGCGGCCTCGTCAGACGAAGATTCCGCTGCAGGCTCGGTTGCTTCTTCAGATCCACCTTCGCTTGCTGCTTCCGCTGCAGGCTCAGCGTTCTCTTCAG
>CAYQKX010000121.1:0-11289 GCA_964418155.1 uncultured Candidatus Obscuribacterales bacterium
CGATGACCGAGAAGTTGACCGCGGGATCGATGTTGGTCGTTCCGTTGAAGGTCTGCTCACCAGCAAAGGTGACGTCCTGGTCGGAGTCGATGTTGACGACGCCGTTGACCGCATTGAGCGAGCCGCCAGGATTAGCGCTTCCGTCGATGGTCAACGCGCCGAGCGTGAAGCTGGTGATGTTGACGTCGTTGTTGGCTGTGATTGCATTTGTATTGTTCAGAGCGGACGTTCTGATTGTGACGTCGTTACCAGCAGTGATGTCACCCTGGGTGGTGAAGGTACTCGAGGTGATGGTCACGTTGTTGCCGCTGATATCACCATTCGCACCGACCAGACCGAGGGCGGCGACCATTGTTACGTCGCCGGTGGCAGCGATCGACTGGACATTAATCTGACCGCCGACGCTGAGAGAACCAGCATTGAAGGAGCCATCGAGTGTCATCCCTGAGCTGACGGTCACGAGACTGCTGCCGGACATATTCAAGTCCGCTCCGGCGTTACCGACAACGGTAAACGCGAGGAGTGTCACTGAGTTACCCAGCCCTAGCGTGACATCGTCAGTGATCGTGACAATGTTGCCTGCATCTATGAGTACTGCGCCTGGACCGGTCACGTTGGCGCCGAGGTTGATGTTGTCACCCGCAGCGAGAATCGTGTTCAAACCAGAAACTACTTTGGCGTTGACTGTGATGTCGGTGCCTGCGGTCAGTGTGAAGCTGGAACCTACTCCGGCCGACGAATCGGCGACGATGGTCACATCGTCCACTTCGGCGATAATGACACCCTGATTGGCGTTGACCGCCAGGTTCGTCGAGTCGATGTTGACTGCATCGCCCGTGACACCAACCGCGCCACCGGTCGAAGTGAGCGTGATATCGTCGAATACGAGCGTACCGCCTGTAGACGTGCCCGTTATATCCGCCGCGGAAGTGATCGACAAGCTGTTTCCGCTCAGAGCGCCGGAGATGTTTACAGCACCGGTGTCTGACGTGAAGATGATGTCGTTAGCGGTGACGGCACCAGGGACGGTGAGTGTGCCGTTGGTGCTTACATCGAATGTATTGGCAGCCGTTGAAGAGCTCGGTCCGAGGGACAGAGTGTTGTTGTCACGAACGTAGACCGAGCCGTTCGGTGCGTTGGCGACCAGGTTGGTGGCATCGACCAGGAATCGCGAAGCTGCGCTGGTTCCGATGTTGCCGTTGTCGGAGGTCAGGGTGACATTCGTTCCCGAAACCGCTGCTCCACCGCTGGTAGTGACGTCACTGTCCGCTCTCAAGTTGGCGCTAGCGATGCCTGTTGCGTTTGCTCCAACATTGATGATTCCACCAAGCGATCTCAGTACGAGATTATTGGAGGTTATGGTTCCGTTCGTGGAGATATCGCTTCCCGCGAGAATGTCGAATGAACCGCCTGCGCTCGATGCGGTTGGCCCGATGTTGAGCTGGTTACCATCGAAGACGAATACGTTGCCTGCTGCGGTTAGCGTCAAGCTTCCGGCGTCTATGACGAAGCGTGAAAGAGCGCTGCTTCCAATATTGCCCAACGTGGTCAGGTTGATCTGTGGAGCAATCAGTGTGCCGGCCAGGTTGCCGTTGGTGATGCTACCGACTGAGGTCAAGCTGATCGAAGTCGAGCCGATAATCAAGTTGGAGATATCGAAGGAGCCTCCGGTATTCAACACTACGTTGGCGGCCGTAATGGTGCCGCTATTCGTTATGTTGCCGTCTGCAAGAACGTCGAAAGTCAAAGTGGCAGAGCTTGGTCCTGGTCCGATATCTATTGATGTCGAGTCATGTACGAACACCGAACCCGACAATCCAGATGCTGTGGCGGTAAGGAAATCTCCTTCGATTTCAAAACGGGAGCCAGAGCCAGTACCGACAGTGCCCGTATCCGAACGCAGCGAGATGGTTGGAGCGACCACTATGCCGGCGACCGTGTTGGACAGGAGTCCGAGCGATCTGAGGCTGACACTTTGACCGCCTGTGACAGCCTGTGTGAGAGTGATGTCGTTGCCTGTCGAGCGAAGAACTACGTTGTTGGCACCGATCGTGCCGCCAGCCGTTTGGGTGATTGCGCCTCCGGCTTGCAAGTCGAAAGTGTTAGCCGCAGTTGAAGGACCGATGATGTTGATGTCATTGGAATCATTGAGGAACACTGAACCACTAAATGCGTTCGCTGACAGCGACGAAGTATTGATGTTGAATCGTGCAAACTGGTTGTTGCCGATGTTGCCGCCATTTGAAGTCAGGGTCGCGGTGGACGTCTGCACCAGCCCAGCTCCGACCGTTGTAATGTTGCCACCTGCGGTGGCGCCGAAGGCGACTAGCGGATTTGCAAACGCGCCTATCGTAATTGCGTCTGCCGAATTGATGAACAGGAAGTTGCCGCTGTTGGCTCCGTTCAAGATTACGTCAGAACCTGGCAGTGAAGTCACCAGGTTGATGTTAGTGGCCGAGAGCGCACCGGTCGACGTCTGGTTAATAGTCCCGCCAATGTTCAGATTTACTGACGAGCCAAGACCGGTCGTGAGGATTTGAATCTGGCCAGACCCGCTACCCAGATTGAGATTCGCAGGACCAGAGGTGGTGATTGTTACCGTACCGCCAATTCCGAAACCAGTGTTGTTGTTACTCAAAACGACATTGCCACCAACAGCGGTGACACCGCTTCCGTTGAGAGCAATTAGACCGGCGTTCTTATTGGTGCCTGCTGCATTCGTAGCGAATGTACCGGCATTGAGTTGAATGTTGCCGTCTTCAGCATCCAGTATGATTAGGCCGGCATGACCGTCAGTGACGACGATGTTGACCGGTGCGACCCGCATACCTGTGGTGCCGTGGTTCGTGGCCTGTAAAATTCCACCATCACCGCCGACAGTGCTGCCATTTCCGTTGAAGGAAGTAATGTAGTTGCTTCCTGCTCCGAAACCGATGTCTAGAATGTCAGAACCGGTAGCTTCAACGAACAGAGTTCCTCCGTTCTCGGTAAGGAAGTTTCTGCCGGATACGTCGACCGCGCCGATCCCGACGTTGGCGCCGCTAAGAGCCGTGACGATTGCCGACCTCGCGGTTATGTCGCCTGTCTGGATGCTGCCACCCTGTAATGTTCCGCCGAGGAAGCTGCCATTTACGACACCAGACGGCTGCGAGACTGACGCGCCTCCGACCGGAGCAGAAGTCACGAGAGTGACTTTACCGCTTCCCGAGGCGCCTGCGAACGCGTCCGTGGTTGTAATCTTTCCAGTTTGAATACCCTGGCCGTTGTTCGCTCCCGCAACGATGATGAAGTCGCCGCTGTTGTTTCCGCCGGTGGTGAGTGCTTGTGAGGTTGTCGGAAGAAGGACTCGCCCGCCAGAGGCTCCATTTGTGAACGCAATAAGGTTGACCGTGCCGCCGTCACCACCGAATCCCACTGTCGTGAGCGTGCCGAGCCCGCCTCCTGCTGTGAGGTCTATGGTACCGCCTGTTCCGGAAGCACCATCGATGGTGATGTCAATCGGTATACCGAAATCTGTGAAGGCAGCGCCGGCTATAAAGGTTACTGCACCGCCTGAACCTGCTCCGTCGGATGCGTCGATATTGAGGGCCGTCGTGCTGGTGATGTTTTGTCCTGCGAGGACGAGAATTCCATTGTTGGCTGTGAGCGAGCCTCCAAGCGTTATGTTGCCTGCAGCAATCATATTGATAGGATCGGCTTGCAGGGCACCGGTGGTAGTTATGTTACCGGCAAACGATTTCAAGAAAATATCAGAACCGACCCCAGTCAATGTGACTGCTCCCACTGAGATATCGCCAGGAGAGAAGATGACGAAATCACCGGTGTCTCCAGTCGACGGTCCCGTTACTGTCACTGTGCCACCATTCAGGGAGGCGCCAGCGGTCCCTAAGTTGACTCCGGCAACAACCAGAGAGGCATTCGCATTCACGAATATGCCGCCGGTAGTTGTAGATAGGACGCCAGTCGTTATGTTGACGTCGTTGCTCAAGCTTCCGAAGAAGATGGACCCGGTGGTGCCTGTGATATCACCCGTAGAGACATTGCCTATGCTGGAAATCTGGAAGGTTTTGTCGCCAAGGTTGATGTTGCTGCCGGCGCCTACGAACTGTCCGGTGTAAAACTCGAGACTGTACTTTCCGGGACCGGTGCCGGATACGTCGAGAGAGGAGCCGAGAGTGATGGTCGAGTTATAGGCTGAGAAGGAAAGTTTGTCTGTGACGAACTGATTGAGCTCGGCAGTACTGAAGTTAAGAGTTCCAGCGCCGCCAGCTAGTCCAATCGTGGTGGCGTTGATTGGCTGGATGTTCAATTGTCCGAAGGCATTCGCCGTAAATGTCGATGCGATGACGTTGTAGCTGTCGGTTTGAATATTGGCACCGCCCACCATAGTCACAGTGGCGGTATCAATGTCGATGTTAATGGAGCCGGCGGTGAGGGAGCCGGTCACTACCGGGTGGTCATTTGTGTCAGCGTCTATAGTTAACGTACCGAGGGTCAATGTCCCGCCGATCGTTACATCTCCAGCATCTCCAGAGAGCGTCCCTATTCCGATATCCCCGCCTGTGGATCCTAGCGCGGACAGACCTCCAACCTGAAGAACTTGGCCTACGTTATCTCCAGAGTCGAGCAGGATGTCTCCTGCTACTATTCCTGTGAATGCGTTCGTATTGATGTTGAGCCCGCTTGCGAACAGGTTGCCAGCTCCATTATTATTCGAATCTGCTTCGATAGTGACGCTACCGCTCGGGTTAGTGCCGGAGTTAGTGATGATATTTCCGTCTGAGATCGTGACATCTGCGACCGCACTAATGTTGATGTCGCCGCCGTTCGTTTGGATACCGCTTGATGTAATACTGACACTTCCGGCGTTGGCTGTGGCAGTAAAGTCGCCGGTCGTGCTGATTCCTACGGTGGGGTTGAGGTTGATTGTTACGCCTGCGTTGCCGGTGAATACGATGTTGCCGGGGTTGAAGAACCTTTGCATTGCAAAGCCGGTAAAGTTGATCGACCCTGTGCTTGTGACGGTGATGTCGCCGCTCTGATTGTAGAGACCTCCCGAGGCTCCTAAATTCAGAGTTGTTCCGAAGGCTCCACTGCTAATGGTTATGGGGCCGAAAGCGCTGATGTCTGAATTTAATCCATTGCCAATCAAGATTCCGGGGTTGGCGAGCGTAGCGCCGAAGGTGAACGCTCCAGAGGAGATCTGACCGAGGTCATTGAAGGTGACGCCTGCGCCGGCTGCGCTTGGCTGCCTGGTGATTACGCTTATGCCGCCATTCAGGGTACCGTTGTTGCCAATAGTTGATAACTCGCCAAGCTGAATGGTCACGCCATTCGCGTTGGAACCGGCAGCTACAATCAAGTTGCCGTTCGAGAAGTTTTGTGTGGTTGTGAATGTCCGAATCTCTGAGCTTGTCGGAAGCAGAATCAATCCGTTTGCTGCACCGGTCGATCGAGCTAACAAAGTCACGTCGCCACCGTTCTGATTGGCCGCGGTGGTGTTAGTTCTGATCTGAAACGAATTCGCGGCTGTCATATCGATGTTGCCGCCCACTGCTCCGGTGTTGTCAACCGTTACCGATTGACCGGCAGTGATCGGCGTGCCAGGAGGTAGAGCACCATCAGGGGTGGCACCGCCATTAGGGGTGACATCGAAACCGGCGATCATATATAGGTTTGCACCACCGCCAGAGCCATTGTTGGCCGTAATGATGATGTTGGCACCAGCTGAAGCCACGATGTTGGTTTCGGCAATGATGGCGATGTCCTGGCTAGCAGTTATGTTGTCGCTGATCGTAATTGCGCCGGTGTTGAAAAAGGTCGGGTCGCCTTCGAGGCAGATTTCGCCGAGTACGAGGTTGTCGGTTTGTGTCGTGACGTGTGCGGCAGTACCAGCACCGTTGAGGGTACCGGTCAGTTGATTCACGTCGAGTTCAACCAATCCACCGCCGGTGTGCAGGTTGACTTCCTTGCTGAGCAGGTCACCACCTACTACGGCAGTGTTGAAAGAATCGTTGTAGTTACTGGAACGAACATTGATTGCCTCGCCAGCTTTCAATGTGCCGCCGGTATTGTTGACACTCAAGGTTGTTGGAGAATCGAGAGTCAAATCTTTTGCTGCCGCAACGGTACCGGTATTGGTGACATTGCTAGCAGTAATTGTGAGGTTGCCTGAGCTTTCGACTGTGCCGAGGTTGGAGAAGTTGTTAGAGGTTAAACTCAGGTCGATGCTGTCGGCCTTGTTGCCGAATCGACTGCCTGCGTTCGACGAAATCAAAGCACCCGACGCGTTGGTTATATTGTCAGCGGTTATGTCTGCACCTTTGTGCGAGTTACCGGAGTTGACCGCATAAACCGAACCGAAGTTGGTCAGATCGCCAGCTAGTTTAAAAGAAGAGTTTCTATCGAGGTCACCAACCGCGGTGACACCCTGAGCGACAGTCAAGCTGTCAGCTTTCATGGTGTTCTTCGTAGCAGCGATGGTGCCGAGGTCGACTTGACCACCGATCGCTTTACCGCTGCTGTCCACGACGATCGATTGATCGCCGCCCAGCGATTGCTTGACCGCGATGTATTCTGCGGCCGTTACTTTGTCTCCGGCAGATACCGTCTTGGTTTCACCACCGACGGTGATAGTGGCGGAGGCGGCATTACCGAACAGCATGTCGCCCAATGTGATGTTGCGCTCGCTTGATGTCATGTCAAGGTTGGCGCCGTTGTCGAGTTTGACAAGGTTGCCGTTATTGTTTTGAGTGACTTGGGCAGAGAGTCTGTCGGCGCGCTTCTCGAAGCGTTGCTGAGCTCTTGCTGCGTCGTTGCCGGTGTTACGCGGCTCCTGGAAATTAGGATTGGGATTAGGGACGAAACCGGGCGTCATGCTCGGAATTGTTATACGCGCTGCTCTGTTCTCCTGGCGAAGGTCGCGTCTCATCTGTCGAACTTCTTTCCTCGACAGATCTGGATGCGCTTGCATGAGTGAACTAAGTTTGTGCCCATCATTCGATGGAGCGGCATGTGCCTCGTTCGGTGATACAAACAGTGAGCCTGCAGTCAGCACAGCCATCATTTTGCCCAGGCGGCCGACCTGAGAGATGATTTCTTGCGACGTGGAAGGCTTTTGGGCGGAGTTCTGAATATTGTTGTTATCCATTTGCAAAAAGATTCTCCATTGGATGAAACAAAAGCACATGCTTAAACAGCCTCGGAGAAGAATTCTCCCAAGCTAGGACGCCAATAACTACTGAAGATCGTCCGGCGAAGGACGTTCGATAGGACGACCGCGTGCATGCAAAGAGCAGCACACTGAAGTGAAGAAACTTTAGCATTTCTAGATGCTTTCATTTCGAGACAAGCTCGAATTTTTATTAATGACATCCTGCTAGCCCACTGAGTTCTTGACTCTTCGGGCACTCGCGCGGATCTCTTGATATTGTCCGCAAAAGGATACAAATCGGTTTGGCACGAAGAACCCTAGACGCTTTCGAGAAACTTGCTCAATTTCTTCGATTTGTCCATCTCTGTTTTAAGCGTCATGGTATTGCCTCGATTAAGTTTTCACCGCGCAACTGAGCAGGATCTCCCGATTTGCGAATCATCTGAAGATGGCAACACATATTTTTTAGTAGACTGCTTCTCTGATTTGATAGAGGCAGAAGATACGTCAAAAGTCGATTGAATCTGATCGATACATGCCACCATGGAAGTTGTGTCGGAAGCGGGCGTTGAATTTGATATCTGCAAGAGTCCATGACCGCCGCCATTGAGTAACATCAGACCGGCTCTGATCGAGTCTTACGCTTTCGACCGCCGACCACTAGGATGTTCTGGTTCTTTAAAAACGTGTGTCTGTCAAATGAAAGGGCGGCGCACCTTGATGCGCCGCCCGATTCGATTTTGCTTTTCTGACTACTTACTTCGCCATTGCGGTCATAGCAGTCTTGAAGTAGTGGTGATATTCGCTGCCGTTCAAGTGCATCAGAACTGCAGTTGTCTTGATGAGCTTGGAAGCAGTCTTCTTGGCTTGCGGGTGATTCGAAGTCATCACAGCTTGCAACGGTTTGACGGACATGATTGCCGAAGCGACCGAGAATTCAGAGGTATGAACTCTGGCGCCCTGGAGATCGTGGCTGCCGACGTTGCGGTGGGAGATGGATTCGATGGAATTGATCTGACCGAAGTCACCATTCTCGGTGGCAACTGTCAGGTGGCTTCCAGGAGCCAGCGTCATCTTACTTCCTTTAGCTGTTACCGAGACGGCGCCCTTATGGTTGTCGTCGAGGTTGTATACAGCAAGTTTGTCACCGTTGACCGAAACCAAGACTGTCGAATTGGCATCGATGTTGACTGTACCGTGTTGGGTTTCAACAACGGTATCTTGGAATGGAACGAATAGAACCTGACCATTCTTGACGGAAACTTTCTCACCGTGGGCGGTGCGATTGATGCTTGCTCCGGGGGCGATTCCGAGTTCGCTGTCGGAGCAGATCGAAGCTTCTGTAAGAACGCTTGGTGCCTGGCTGCTGACCATGTAGCTGTTATCTTCTCCGAAGGAGTTAACGGCTCCGTAGAGCATCGCGTTGCGTGTTTGCACCGAGCTGACTGCTTGACTGTTGACTGCATTGAGAGTAGCAAGACCGTCGGTGAGTCCGGTCATTGTGCTCAGGTTGTTTGTCGACAGGTTGCTGGTTGCGATGGCGTTGGTCAGGGAAACCGGGGCGTTAATGGCGAGTGCGTCGGTCATTGTCTGAGCGCCACTATTGTTGCTTTCGCCGCCGACCAGTTGTCCATTGACGTAGGTCGGAGTTCCAGCAGCGACGGGTGGGTCAGCTGTCACCTGGACGCCACCATTGAAGAACAGGCTATCGTTCCGCAAGTCGCGGTTGACAGTGATTGTGAGATTAGCTCCCTGTGCGGTCAGTGTATTGACCGGCTTGAGACCTTTGGCCTTTCTACCGAACAGGCTCACGGTACCGCCAGTTTCAATGATATCGAACCTACCACCGTAGTTCCTCACTACTCTGGTATCCGGAGCGCCAATCTGGATGGCTACGTCGCCCTGACCAGCTGTCTTCGCCGTGGTCGTGATAACGACGTTGGTTGCGATCACTGAGGTGTCGAGCTGCTTGTCCATACCGAGGTTGCCGATGAAGATACCGGTGTTAGCCGTCAAGTTGGCGTTGATAGCGAGGGCTTGAGCAGTTCCGACACCATCGTTGATGTTGAGGGAGAGGTCGCCGCCCGAAACCATAGCGCCGTTGACGGTGAGGTTGCCTGCGTCGACATCGACGGTGATGTCGTTGCCTGCAGTGAAGGTTGCGGCCGTGGCATTGGTGAATCCGCTGATGCCATCAACGAGGATATCGTTGCCTGCGTTGACAGCGCCGTTGAAGGTCGCTGCTCCTCCGAGACCGTCGATCAGAATGTTAGTTCCAGCGGTCAGGGCGTTAGCGGTGACAACGTTGGTATCGATGTCGATCAAGCCGGCTGTAGCGATCACAGCACCGTTGAAGGTGCCGGTGCCAGCGCCGGTCAAGAACACATCGCTACCTGCGGTGAGGGCTGCTGTGGTGACTCCTGCAGTCGTCGAATCGATATCGATGTCGCCACTGCCGGCAGTGACAGCACCTGTGGTGGTGACAGCACCGTTTGCGGTGACAAACACATCGCTGCCTGCTGTCAATGCAGCTGAGTTGATGGTCGATGTGGTGGAATCGATGTCAACGTCGCCAGTCGTCGCGGTGGTTGTTCCGGTGAGGGAGACAGCTCCGTTAGCTGTGACGAGAACATCGGTACCTGCGGTCAGGTCACCTGCGGTGATGGTGCTGGTTGTTGAATCGAGATCAATGTCGGCGGTAGTCGCGGTTACAGCTCCATTCAGCGCCATAGCGCCATTGGCGGTCACACTGACTTCGCTGCCTGCGGAAAGCGCGACTGTTGTGACGCCGCCGGTGGTAGAGTCGATAACGACATCGCCAGTAGTGGCAGTCGCGTTAGCTGTCAGAGATACCGCGCCGTTAGCAGTGACGAGTACGTCGGTTCCTGCGTTCAACGCAGCTGCCGAGATGGTGCTAGTAGTAGAATCGATGTCAACCACACCAGCCGTAGCGACAGCTCCACCGTTGACGGCGACAGCGCCGTTGCCGGTGACGATTACATCGCTGGCTGCCGAGAGGAGGGCACCCGTAGTGACAGCGCCCGTAGTGGAATCGATGTTGATGTCGCCTGTGTCGGAGGTGACAGCACCGGTGATGCCGACGGCACCGTTGCCGGTGACTGAGACATCACTACCTGCATGTAGTGTCGAGCCGACGGTGACTGCAGCAGACGAATCGATGTCGATAGCACCGTTTGTTGAATTAACAGCAGCGTTGACAGTGACGTCGCCAGCGGTGTTGCTGATGATGACACCGTTAACAGCGTTGATGGCGTTGGCGATAGTGGTCCCACCAGCGGCATTGGCTCTAATTAAGACGTTGTCGCCGGAATCGAGTGTTCCGGTAGCGACAGCGCCAGTCCCGACAGCACCCGGTACGAACACGCCGGTGCCGCCGAGGTTGCCGTTCTGGACTGTGATTGCACCGCCGGTGATGGTGGGTTGAGCTACCTGGAGGGCGATGCCCCCGCCACTCGCTGTGCCTGTCGTGTTGACGTTGCCGACAGTGATACCGCCTTCGCCGATCATGAATACGGAACCGCCGTTGGTGGTTCCAGAGGCATCGACGCTGCCGATGGTGATAGAACCGGTGGAGCCGGTGCCGCCGTTGGCGATGGCGATGACATCGCCGCCGGTGGTGCCAGTCACGACGATGTCGAGACCGCCGAAGTTGATGTTGCCGCCAACCGTGTTAGGAGCACCGATCGTGAAGAGAGTGCTGTTGTCATTGACCTGACCAGCAGTAGCTGGTGAGAAGTCGTAGCCGGCGATCAGTGTCAGAGTGCCAGCAGTACCGCCCGGGTTGGCCAGACTGATCAGGTTTGCGGTGCCGGCATTGATGTCGTTAGCAGCAATGATGGCGAGGTTCAAACCGACGAAAGTCAGGTTGGAGGTGAGGGTGACGCTGCCGAGGCTGTTGGCGATTGTACCGTTGCCCGTAGGAGCAAGGAAGGTGAAGTCGCCAGCGCCGCCCTGGATACCGTTTTGAACGGTGACAGGTCCACCCAGGATGACTGGAGCGGCTGCAGCGAGGTTCTGAGCACCGTTACCGAGTGCGCCAACTGTGTTGATAGTGCCGAGCGCGAAACCGCCTTCAGCAATAACTTTGACGTCGCCACCGAAACCGTCGAAGCTGC
>CAYQKX010000122.1:0-10786 GCA_964418155.1 uncultured Candidatus Obscuribacterales bacterium
CGTCAAGCACACTTCCACCGCCGAGGGCAATGATGGTGTCAGGCTGACTGATTTTCATCACATTCACCGCTTTTTGAATCTCGGCAAAATCAGGCTCAGTGCCGATGTCGCTGAATACATCTACGCGAGTATTCGCCGGCAGACGCTCCAGTACCATCGACAGATGACCACGCCTGGCAGCAGAACGCGAAGTAATGATGAAAGCGTTACGCGTCTCTAAATCGCGAAGATGGTCGATACTACCTGGATTGATGTAGATGTTCTTAGTTGTCTGGAAGGTGAGCGTGTAATTCTTTCTGCGAGGAACACGTTTGTAATTCATCAAATTCTTGATGCTTACGTTGTCCGAGGTGATGTTGCCGCCGCCGGTTCCACAACCGAAACTCAAGGTGGTGGTGAGATTGTTGTAGACTCCACCGAGCCCGCCGATTGAAGTCGGACAGTTGACGATCACGCGTCCAGCATTGATAGCTGAAGCGAATTGCTCGATCACATCTTCGTCCTGGCTGAAGACTCCAGCAGTGTGACCGGTACCACCAGCGTAGTTGATGTCGAGAGCGCGGTTGATGCCATTTTGAATAGAGTCGACCACTACGTAACCAAGCACAGGCATTAGCTTTTCGACTGCCAGCTTGTGATAACGCAACTCACCCTCGAGCGGGCAAAGCAAAATCTTCGTCTCAGGTGGAACATCGATGCCGGCGAGTTCTGCAATCAGATTGGCTGGTTGACCGACCATTTTGTAATTCATGCCACCGGTCCGCTCGTCGATGGCGGCGCCTGCTACCTTCTCGACCTCTTCCGGCGTGCAGATATAACAGCCAAGTCGCTTGAACTCGGCAATCAGGTCGCCGGCGATTTCTCTATCCACCACGAGCGTCTGCTCAGACGGGCACTCCGTGCCGTTATCGAAGGTTTTCGAAATAATGATGTCCATTGCCGCAGAGCCAATATTGGCGCTCTTATGAACATAAACAGGTGTATTGCCGGATCCGACACCCAACGCCGGTTTACCCGAGCTGTAAGCAGCCTTGACCATGTTCGTGCCGCCGGTAGCCCAGATCAGGTCTACCTCTGGATGAACCATCATCCTCTCTGTCTCTTTTCTCAATCGAGGTGATTTTTCGACCCAGCCGATGAAACCCTTGGGCGCTCCCGCAGCCAACGCCGCCTCATACAAAATCTTCGCGGCGAGATTGCTCGAGTTAGCGGCCATGAGGTGTGGGCTAAAGATAAGACAGTTGCGCGTTTTAGCGCATGCGATGCTCTTGAAGATCACGGTGGAAGTCGGGTTGGTGACTGGAGCTAGCGCCAGGATCACACCCATCGGCTCGGAAATTTCCACCATATTGTCTTCTGGAAATTCGCGAATGACACCAACGGTCTTCTTGTCCTTAATCTGGTGATAGAGGAACTCGGAGGCAACATAGTTCTTCAGAATTTTGTCTTCAGTACAACCCATCCGAGTCTCGAGATGGGCGGACTGGGCAAGCACCGCCGCGTTGTCGATGGCAGCGATGGTCATCGCCTTGACGATGGCATCGACCTGCTCCTGGCTGTATTGAGTGAAAACTGCGGCTGCAAGGCGAGCTTGTCTGACGAGATGCTCCACCCGTTCGTCCAGAGCCGTATCTTTATCTTTGACTGTGGTTGACATTAGCTGCGAGCCCTCTCTATCCGCTTTCCCCATCTTATCGAATCAGCTCGTATTGCCGAGCTTCGGATTCCATAACCGCTGTTCGTGATGCCTGATTCGTTGGACTCCCGCCTTGCAAGGGTTGAAGACCTAATCAAGTGTAGGTCAAAAGGGTCTAAATGTGCCCGCCGACCAACCAACCTTTTACAAAGCGATTTGCTTGAAAACAATCTGTTTCAGCCGATTCCGGCTCCAAGAGAACATATCGGAGCAACCACAGGAATACGACGAAATCAAAGCAGTGTTACATTCTACAACGCCGAGGCTCGACGCTCTTTCGACTGCGGATGGTTGAACTGCCGGGCACCGACTGGCTCGACAGCCAACGCGTGTACGCAGCGGATGAGTTCTTCCCGGCTCAGGACAGCTTAACATCGCGATTGTCGCGCCTCCGATTGCTTGCCCCACCCTTCGAAAGCACTTGATTGGGTCTGACGGCACAAGAAAAGAGCCATCAAAAACCAGGTTTAATCAACAGTCAAGATAAGAATCACAGCGCATTTGGGAAAAACTGAGAGCTGTTTCTCCCAAACATGGCAGCAATTGCACAAACGAACATCCATAGCGCCTTGCGATATAGGGAAGGCTTCGCTGGCGGAACATGTCGTTTCACGAAGTGGAAAGAATCAGCCGAGTCCTCGTCCTGTGTACCTTTTAGCCAAACGGTCCTTCGTCCCGTACTTTCCCCCTTGTGTGTATATAAATCCCTAATACAATATTCTCGGCGTCAACACGCCTTCACATCAACTGGGATCGGCCCACCGGCTAGGACTTCGTCGTGGCGATGGCAAAAAAAAATTCAATTGCGGTAACAATCAGTAGAGATTGCTCTCTAGATAGCACAAAAATAGCTCTGGCGCTGACCATAGCGCTTTCAACACCAATGGTGTGGACATCAGGCAGTGCGTACGCTGCAGATTTCAGTCACGCGAAGAAAATTGTAGTGCCACCATCATCGATACCGCGGCGCTACGATTACAGCACCAACACCGGTCGAGAAGCTGGTCTTCCATCAGGATATAGCTCGGGATATGGGACGAACGATCAGACGAGCTACCCTTCATCGTACGACAATTCAGCCGGGCGAGCAGGTCTCATACCGCCGCCACCGCCAGTGACACCAAGCCTGTTGCCGGCCAGCATGGCAGGTGAGATCCCAGCCGCAGCTCTGTCGCAGGGAGCAGGCATACCGCGCTCGGCAGCAGCCGGCAGCTCCAACTATCAACAAACCAACGCCGATCCGGCACGGGCAACGTCTCTTGCTCGCCACGCCGAGAACAGCCACACGAACAAGCTCGGCGCCGAGAATGCCATCGTCGGTCATGTGTCGGTTCAAGCCGACACGCTCGTCAAGGAAGGCAAACTACAAGAAGCGCAGGAGCTTTTAGAACGATACGAGAAGACATATCCACACAACACGACGCTGACAAGCAAACTGTCGCAAATCAGCCTCGACCGAGCCAAGTATTACATCCGCACAGAGGATTATGTAGAAGGCGCAAAACAAGCTCGCCTGGCGCTCTCGTACAATAGCGGCAATACTGAAGCCAAGCATGCGCTGGAACAAGTATTGCGACATCACGGCATCGAGCCCCATCACTCGCTGTCTCGAGTAAAACTCGGAGATCTACTTTTCTCGCAGGGCAAGCTCAAGGAAGCTCGTGTCGAATACGAATCGGCTCTCAAAGTCGACCACTCAACGCAGGCATACATAGGTTTAGGCAATATCGCACTCAGAGAGCACAAGCTCAAGGACGCGAAGAGTCACTATCAACTGGCTTTAGAAAAGGATTCTGAGTCATCAGTCGCGCTGCGACAGCTCGGAATCGTCAGATATAAATTGAAGGATGTCGTCGGCGCAAATGCAGACCTCAGTCGCGCACTGGTCCTCAATCAAGAAGACAAGCTTGCCGGTCAAACACTTATCGAGCTCTGGCAACGTCAGGTATCGATGCGGCCGAAAGACGCCAACTCCCACCTGGGCTTGGCCCGGGCGTATCAACTCTCGGGTGATCTAAAATCGGCGCAAGCGAGCTACAGGAACGTAGTGAGCGTCGAGCCTAACCATCCCAACCTTCCGGCAGCCCGACAGTCCTTCAAGCTGGCCCTGGCCCGCCAGGAAGCGCAAAAAATGTTCGAGGCCGCCAAAACTCTGGATTCCAACGGCGCGCTCTCAGAAGCCTACGCTAAATCGGCAGAGAGCGTCTCACTGAGTCCAGGAGACGTAAAATTCAGAACATATCAGGCCGAGTTGGCAGAACGCCTCGGCAATCTGCCGGACGCTAAGTACTTGTACCTGGAGGTGCTCCGCCAGGATCCAAAAAACCTGATCGCTGCTCAGAAGGTCAAATTCCTTTCAGATCAGCTTGCCACGGTCGACACCGGCCAATCCTTGCGCGGTCCGATCGGGCAAATTGGCCTCAGAGCTCAGGCTGAACCGCTTCAGATGACGAACAATCAAGGAGCGAGCGCAGCAGCAGGAGCGCTCGGTGCAGCTGCAGGAACTGCCCTGGGCTCAATGAGTTCATTGTTTGGCACTCCACAAACGAGAAACACGGAAGGACCTGCGCTGGCAAGCCTCCCGGAGCATCCAGACGCCAAGACCCCGACAGCCGATCCAGTCGCTAACATGACAGGATTTCTGGGCGATCTGCGCAACTACATGCTGGTCCAGAAGAAAGAGCTGCAAAAACAAGAAGACACGATTCTCGAGAACATAGGAGCGAGAAAGAAAGACAGCTCCAGTGCAGGTCTGGGTTCTGCCCTAGGCGACCTACCTGATCTGCCGAAGATGGCGAACATGCCCAACAATATGATTACGAGCAAAGACATTCAGAAGCTGCTCGCAAGCACCGGCAGTGGTACCTCTTCGAAGAGAAAGTCATTCAAAGGCGCAACCTCCTCGAATGACATATCTAAGCTACTGTCAGGAGACGGTGAAAACGGGACCGGCTCATTGCCTACTTCTTCGTCCGAAACAGAGGCCTCCTCTTTGCCAAAAGGGTTGAGTGCCAGCGCTCTAGAAGGCGTCCTTGGTGATACCGCCGCCGGAGCGAGAACTTCCACCAACTCGGGCGATACGTTGGGCGATTCAATCCTGAGCGCGCCAACTCGCGGATCCGAAAGCATTCTGAAGGTAGCAGAGGTCGAGCCTCCACTGGCGCCGCCCATCGGACAATCATCATTCAACTCGTCTCCATCTTTTTCGGCAGCAGCGGAACCGCCCGTCGGCGCACCAACGGTGGCACCGGCCCAGCTGGCTGGTCTAATGGCGCAGGCACAGTCCCTCTCGCCACAAGCCCTCACAGGAATCGCTCGGTCACTCGGAATGGATCCGGGTCAGGTCGCAGCGCTCGCCAGCCAGGCTCCTCAGATTCTCAATAACGCACCACAGTTGATCAATCAAGGACTGGCCAGAGTTAAACAGGAAGACCTGGACAAGGCTTACAAAGCATTTAAGGACCACGTGGCAAGACAGCAGTCCGCAGCGAAGAAACCAGATACAGTGTCGAAAAAACCGATTGAAATCGCCAAAAAATCGACTACAGCGACGATTGCATCAAGTAAAGCCACGACGACTGCTAAGACAGCCGCCAAACCGACGCCAATCAATCCGGCCAAGAAGGTTGCCCAAAGGCCAGTAACAACCAAGCCCACGACGGCTCGACCGGCAATCGCATCAGACAAAGCAGCCGCGCTTAACACCGGACTCGCTTCTCTAGGTCAGATCCCATCGCAGGGTATCGAAAGCGGCTCCGCCGGTCAGCTCCCGACAGCAGGTGTCGACGCTGCATCCCAAGTTGCCGCCACGGCGACATCAGCGCTGGGCGCTACCAGTTCACCGTCGTCCATGCCCGCCCTCGCCACGGTGCCGGCCGCTGAAACACAGCGACTAGACAGCCTCGAAGCGCAGAACAGAGCGCTCATGTCGCAACTAGAAAACACGCGAAAAGAGCTGCAAGAGTTGCGTGAATCGGTTCTTTCCAGACCGTCGAAAGGTCAATCCAAGAAAATAAAAGCCAGCAAATCGCGCTCTGACAAATCGCCGAGCAGTCGAACTGACACTAACAACAGTGCAGCGCTGGAACCGCAAGCATCAAATGCGACACCTTCAATCGTCCCAGCTTCAGAACCATCGCAGGATACGCTCGGGTTGAGAGGACTCAACAACGGCGCAGCTCAGAGCGCTCCCAGGATCGATCCCAGGATCGCCTCTCTGCCACCTCAAGTTACGGCACTTGGTGCTGAATCAGCAAATGCCGGATACTCCTCCCCGTCTGGACTTCCAGCAGCCGCGCAAGCCGCCTTCAATTCGACCGAAGTGACGCCTATCGTCAACCTCGAGTTGACCGGCATCAATGTAAAACCAAAAGGCGTCAGACTAAATGTCGTGTTGCGAAACGGCACGCCCCGGGAGCTTGCCCTACCCAGCACAACAAAAGCCATAGTTCGCATGATCGGACAGCCGGACCAAGTTGCGGAAGTCAAATTCCCTGTTCGTGCAATCATGACCGGCCAAGAGGCGCGCGGTTACATAAGTGTCCAGGGTCATAAACTCGATCCAGCAGCCGACGTATTCATTCCAAAGTTGATGAGCACGGATACCGGTCCCAAGGACATCCATTTGACAGTGCCGATCTCAGCGCTTAGCAGCATTCCGCACTAGAAATTCACCCAAAGCTGACTCGAAACGTTCGGAAGTGAACGTTTACTCTTCCGCGGTTTCCGCGGTCTGATTATTGATCGTTGTAGTTGAATACAACCAGACAGTGCTTTTCGAATCGACTTTTGATCTCCGCCATTTTTGCTTCAGGCATAGTGCTGAGTTGCAATTCGTGAAGGGCTGGACATTTCTCCAGCGCGGCGATGCCCTTACCGGTGATATCAGGATTGGCATTAATAATAAGCTGTTCGAGAGCCGGCATCCGCGCAGCATAGGCGAGATCGCGATCAGTCAAATGACAATGATCGCAACGAATGATCCTCAGGGCGCCGCAGTTTGTCGCTAAAGTTCTCATCGTCTTCGCGCCCACTTTTGTAGAGGAAGCAATCAAGCTCTTGAGCCCATGCAGATTCGCGCAAAGCTCGGCGATCGCTTCATCGGTAAAGTTGCAGTACGAAACATCCAGATTCTCGATGCCGGTCAAACCATGGAGTGATTTCAGCCCTTCATCGGTTGCCCTGGTCAGGTGTGAGAGGCCCAATGACTTCAACCCTTTTACGCGCGCAATCGCAGGAAATGCTTTGTCGGTCACGACAGGAGAGGTCAGTAGAAGCACTTCAGACGAGCGTCCCGCAATCGACTCGATACCAGAGTCCGATACACTCCAACCGGCAAGATTGAGTGGCCGGCCCGGTCGGATGCTCGAGATATCCGCGTTGCCGAGGAATCTTTGATAATTCTCGACTGGCTCCGGGTAAGGCAATGAACTGTAGATGCGACATTTAGACAATTTCGAGAACCGGACCATTCCCCGCGTAGTTGTGGAGTTATTACCGGCTACGAACAGCGCTCTTAGACTCGGATGCTTCGCAAGCTTCATTAATGCATCATCTGATATGCCACCACCAGTAATATCGAGGGTAATTAGATTGGGTAACTTCATGATTTGATCGACCTGCTCGTCGGAAATCTCTGTTTGCCGAAGACCAAGCGCTCTCAGGTTGTTCAAATGACTGAGCACGGAAAGGTCGATCCCTCGGATTGGGTTGTAGCGAGAATCCAGCACTTCGAGGTCTGGACATTTTGCTAACCGATTGAACAGGTTTGGTCCCAAAGCAACCTGACCCAGCATCATCGAACGTATCTTGTTTTGCCTGCAAAGTCCGACTAGTCCAGACTCTGTGACATTCGGAAGACTGAACAAATTGACATTCTGGAGCTGCAGCTGAGGGTAAAATGCCTCCAAGCCTTTGTCTGTTACATCACCACTCTTCAAGAATAACGATACGGCGTAAACAGGAGGCAGCTTCATTCGCGCAATAGCTGCATCCGAGGCAAACTTACCATGGAGCGCCACCATACCCTGGTTGACCATACACAAATCAGACACGCGATTTTTCAATCGCCGTTCGATCGCATCTTCGGCCTCACGATTGAAAGTCTGCACAGATTTGAGCGTCTCACTGGTCAGGTCCATGCTTCGTAGGTCGACCCCACTCTTCTTGGGCGGCGGCTCATGAAAATGAGGAGACCATAAAATTGTTGTGGCTCCGACCAGCGCAACGGCAACCGTCGCTGCAATCAACCAACCGCTGTTTAGCATTCGACTACTCGAAGCTGCGACCAGCTCAGGTGCATCCGCGTCCTCATCCTCGTCTTCGTCTTCGAATGGCTCCTCTATCACTTCCACCGCATTGCTATCCATTTCGACGAGGTCAGATTGAGCACAACGGCATTGTTCCTGTCGAAAGATCCATTGAGTTAAAGAACCGGCTCGCCCGCCAGCTTTGCGCTTCCCGCAAGTGAAGCAGAACGGCGTCTCTTCCTTGGCCGGATCCGACAACGGAGTAAGTAAAGCTTTTCCGCAATTGCAATATTTCTCGTCGAAGACCCATTGAGTCAGAGAGCCCGCTCTCTGGCTTTTGGGTTTGCGACATTGATCGCAGATCTCTAACGCGGAATGCTCGTCCGTCACCTTAAGTCACATCCCCCTTGCCTGGATGCAATTTACCCCACGGACTAACGAATTCCCTACGACACGCTGGCCCACTTTCTTCGAAAGACAGGTGGTCAACTGGCACTATCCAATTTGCACAACCAGTTCAGCCGAATCCAGAGCTTGAACCAATTTTGCACGCTCTCTGTCAGGTCATCGCTACTTTGTCCGGCATTCTCCAGATACGATACTGCAGATGAGAGCGCGTCGGTGAGTGGATGCCCCTCGGACAGCGCCGAGAGAAGCTCGAAGGCAGCCGGCTCGAGCCGCTTGAAATAAACCATATTATCGTGCCGATGCACAACCAGGAACAATTTTTCCGGCACCGGCCACGGTGCCATTTCAGCAGCTCCGGTCGAACAGCATCGCCTTTCGCTCGCCGCTTCTCCATGCTCTCTTTGATGCCGCTTTAACGCATTCGAGTACTCATCCAGCGCGAATTCGAGCGCAAGCAGGGTTATGTAAGGTTGTAAACAAACGCGCAATTGATGCGGTGGCACCTTCAATATATAGTCTTGAGCAATAGGCTCGAGGGCAGGACTATCGAAGGCTACGATTTGTGCCCATTCAAACCGAACCATCTGGCAGGATAAATCAAAATGAGGTTCCACCAGAGCAGGATGACTCAAAATAAAACCAGGGAGTTCTCGCCCAATATCTCTTAAGGTGAAGGACATCGACGGGTACGATTTCAAATATTCGATCGAAAGCTGCTCGAATCGCTCTTGCCCTAACACCGCACTCAAGCCGGGAAAGTCATCCTCGAGGCAATCTAATAGTCGATACCAGTACTGCTGGTTGTATATTTCCAGACGCTCGAAACTAGTCAGTCGAGAGTTGCTTTGGACAAACTCTTCCGATTTGACAGACAGATCACTTCCATCAATCCAGCGCTTTTGCATGACGAAGTCGTCAGCAAGTGGTCTGGAGATAGCCTGCCATACGAACGACTGCAGCTCTCCCAGGGAGTGCCCAACGTTATCCTCGGCATTTGTACTTGACACCATTGACTGTTACTCTCGCAGCGGTATAACTAAAACACAAAATCTAAAATAAGTCTCTTCAATAACGAACCGCTTGGCATATCAAGGACTGTAGCGATATCCATATTTCAAACGCGGCACCATATATGGTTACCCACTCCAATCAGTTTAACTATCAGATAAGGCTGTGGTAAATGCATCGGTTGTAATCGCCTTTGCCTTCCGCGCCTCGTTATGCACTACATCAAAGTCGGGAATATGTGCGTCCCACTCGAGAAGGGTATTCGTCGGACCGATGATTTCAATAACATGTCTGTATAGTTGCCAGACCTCCTCTTTGACGAAATTATCATGGGTATCGAGCAAATAACCATCGCGCTCGCTGTGCCCGGCCAGATGAATCTGGGCTGTACGTTGAAGAGGAATGTTGTCTAGATAGGCATAGGGATCGAAATCATGATTCCGGGATGAGACGAACACATTATTGACGTCCAGTAAGATGCCGCAATCAGCCTTCTCTGCGACCTCTGACAGAAATTGCCATTCCGTCATAGTTGAATCTGTGTACTCGAGATAGCTGCTTACATTTTCGACCGCCACGGGTAGTGCTAGAAAATCTTGCACATATCGAATTCTGTCGGCAGTGTTATTGACCGCCTCTTTCGTGTACGGCAACGGCAGAAGGTCGTGCGAGACTGCACCACCGAAACTGCCCCAACATAAATGGTCGGATACGAATGGTGTTTTCGTGCGTAAAGTTAGACGCTTGAGACTTTCAAGTTGATTCTTATCGAAAGGATCGAGCGACCCGAAGTAGAGAGACACCCCGTGCTGTACAACTGGATAGCGCTCCAATACCGCATCGAGAATCTCCAGAGGACGCCCTCCGCCAACCATAAAATTCTCGGAAATTACTTCGAACCAGTCGATACCTGGCTGTTGCGCCAGGATATGGGCATAGTGCGGAATTCGCAGACCTATGCCGATTCCGAAGTCGCTATAGCCGTTGAAGCGATTGGCAGGCATGCTGGTGGTACCAGGACAGTTGGAGGAAAAGAAGGATCGACGATTGCCGATCCTTCCATAGACGAGTGGCGTTTAGCCGTGCTTGCAACCGCCTTTGCCTTTACAGGAATTCTTTCCTTTGCATCCGTTGTCCGATGAGGTACAACCGCCTTTGCCTTTGCATGAATTCTTCCCTGCGCAATCGTTGTTCTCGGCTGTTGCGGTCGCATCTGCGGGCGTACCCGCGTCGCTCTTGGTCTCACCTTCGGCTGGCTTCGCTTCGCCTTCGGCAGGTTTGGCTTCGGTAGTCGACTCTGTTGTCGTAGTTGTCGATTCGGTAGTCGTGGTCGTAGTTGCCTGTTCCCCTCCGCCACAACCGGTGAGCATTCCTGTCAATGCAGCCGCTGTAAGCATAGCCAGCGCCTTTTTGTTCGTTGTTGATT
>CAYQKX010000123.1:0-10235 GCA_964418155.1 uncultured Candidatus Obscuribacterales bacterium
TAGTCTTGAAAAACGACAAAAGATAGTAGGCGGAGGAGATGGACAATTCGATGTGGGGGGCGGCTGTAGACCGGCTTCCACATCGAATTGTGTTGTCGCAGGGCAGCTGGTGCCCCGCGACCTCAGTTGTGCGCGTCCTTACTCCGGACTTCCCCTCATTGCGAACTTCGGTGCGCCTGTCCGCTGTAGCGAGTTGCGCCGTTGTATTGGTTGAACTCGGGCCAGCGTCCGTCGGCGAGACGACCTCCGACGCAGCGGCACCAGCCGGTGTACTGCATGTCATCGACCTCGTATTCGTAGTGTCCCAGGGTTTGCCACCATCTCATGGCGAGGATTCTTTCTTGGTTGGAAGACGGCTTTCGGCATGGTGCTGCCAAAAGCCGCTTGTGGAGTGGGTACAGTCAACGACGCCTATCGCCGCCGCTGCGCTTGAGCTAGTTCAAGCTCGATTCGGAAGTTGCGGCAAAGCTCGTCTAAGGTGGGTTCGGGTTTGGGGTCCTCGATGGACTTTGGTGCGTTGGCCCTCAAGATTCGAAGGATTTCGCGAATGTCCGCCATTGTCTTTTGGATCGCTTCCACGATGCTGTGAATCACGATGACCACTACCGTGAAGCACATCAACGCGAAGATAAGCATGACTATCAGTTCGGGCATTTTTTCTATTCCATGTAAGCTCGAGAATTGTTGAGGAGGGCTATTGACGGGGCGCGACGCGCGCCCCGTTTTCCCTCCTGGATGCAATGCAGGTCGTTGTCTATCGCGTAGTCGCGGCCAAAACCGGTGTTGCCGGCGGTGCCGGTACGACGCGGCGCGAGGCGACGAGCCGAGGGGCGATGAGGAGCGCGAGTAGCAGTCCGACCATGAATCCGATGGCGTGCGCCCAGGGACCAAAGCCGAGAGCCTGAAGTATCGCTCCGTTGGTGGCGAGCTTCATGTTAAGCGCCAGCAGTCCAAACGGCAGGATCGCAAGCAACGAACGCTCCCGCGCCTTCAAGTAGGTGAACGCGCCCATGACCGCGAAGACGGCGGCGCTGGCTCCGAAGCACGGTCTTCCGTCGGGGCAGATGAGCGCGTACGCGAGGCAGGTCAGGACGCCGGATAGGGTGAAGAGGACGGCGTACTTCCGAGACCCGAGGCGACGTTCCACGGCGATTCCGAACAGGGACAACACCAGCATGTTCAGACCGACGTGGGCGAAGTCGTTGCTGTGGACGAACAGTTGCGAGACGGAGCGCAGTCCTTCCGCTGCGACGCCTGCGAAGTCGCCCTGTTCGAGGCTCTGGGTGAGATGGAGGGGGGAGAAGGCGAGTCGGGCGATCGAATTTTCGGCGGCGGTCTCGCTGGCGGAGAAGATGAGCCATGCGCAGACATTGGCGAGGACGAGCGTGAGCGTGACAGGAGCGCGGAGTTTGGGTAGCATATCGGCCTTTCTTAGTGGCGCGCTTGGCGCCTGGTTTTGAGCCGTGGCAATAGTCAGATCTCATCCGAAGTGGGATCGCGTTTCGGTTGTCGATGTGTGATCTGGGTTGTTGCCTGGGCTCTGTCCACGGTTTGTTGGGGCGGAAATATAACTCCAACTTAGTTTTCCTAAAAACATTTGACAACTATGACTATCTTGAAAGAGAAAGAACTCAAGATGAGGAAATAATGAGCACTTAAGTGAAATATCTCGAGTGAAATTGTGCGCTCTTGCTGAAAAATAGCCGCTCAATCGGGGTTGTAAAGTGCGCGATATTGATATTAGGTTAAGCTTGGTTTCAAAAAAACATTAATTGATCTCTTTGAGACACGTAATATCCCCATTTTGCGCTTTTCCAAGATGCCAAGAGTTTGTTATTGTTGGCTTGCGCTAAGTTAAATCGCAGGTTTCTAAGTGGGTTCACCGGAAGACTCAGGTCGCCGATACGATCTGAAGGACTACACCAACTCTTCTCGCAGCGGCTTATTTGCCGATGTTTTTGATAACCGTCTCGAGCAAACACTGGGTGGATGCACGTTAGGCGTGGTCCGAGACACTATAAGCACACCCGACGGCCTTCGCGAAAAAGAAAGAAGAGCAGGGCAGAATGACCTTGCTGCACATGTCGCCGGTGATACCCTTGCAGTTGTGCCGAGGTTTCGCGCGTTGACGGCGGGCACAGTTAGAGCTGGTTTGCTTATCAACCCTCATAAAAGCGTTCAGGAGAATTTGCCTTCCTTCGCGCTAAACATGGGCGAAGGCGCGATGCTCAACAGTACAGGCAAGATGATGCTTCCGGGAAGCAAGACTCAACAGCTTATCGCGACCGGTTTTAAATCCAAAGTTGGTCGTGAGATCGCGACACACCTGACAGTAGGCGCCGGTTTTGGCGGAGTAAAGACCGGATTCGAATTGAAGAATTGGACTGACGAAAGTGGTAATTTCGCACCAGGGAAGTTGACCACGAAGATGTTGTTCGGCATGACGACTGGTAGTTTAATCAATGTTCCCGCTGGAATGGTCGGACTGCGCGCAATGAAAGGCTCGGTCAACTTGATGGGCGGCGAAAATGCAATCGCCGGCAATCGTCTGGCCATGGGACTGGCGGGAGCCGGAAGTGGTTACACGAGCGGCACGGTATTTGGTGGCATCGATGCAGTAATGCACGGCAAGAATTTCAATCAGACCATAGAGCACATGCACTTCAGCGGAAAGGTAGGCGCTTTCACAGGCGGCTTTATTGGATTGAGCGACAACGGTTCCTTGCATAGACGATATAAGGAACTCGCCAAGTTACTGGCTGAGCCGGAGCCTACGACAACTTCCCGACCGCAAGAAGAGGTGATACCAGGCAAGGAAGCACCAAAGCCACTTGCAAAAGGCCAACAAGCGCATGCTTCGGATACGCGGAAGGACAGGCGCGTCTTTGATGACGAGCTGGTTTACGAAATGGACGAGCAGCGTCAAAAAACCAGGTCGCCAGAAATTGAGGCGATGGATTATAAACCTGTAGAAGATTATAAGCTCCGTGATGTCTCGCCCCGACTGAAAAGTCAGACCACGGAAACGATGAAGGTCCGGGTCTTGAAGGAAGGTGCGAAAAAGACTTTCGACTCTTTTGATGATTTCATCGGTCAAACAGAGGAGAAAGACGTAAAGGTGAGGGTCATTGAAGTCGAGGGTCACAGCGCAAAATTGGTGGTGGAAGAAGGCCTTGCCGTTAAGCAGGATGCTGTTCGCTCGAGAAGGGCAATGCTCGAATTGCTTTCCGAGAGCAAAATTCCATTCGATGATTTGCCGAAAGAAGCGCGTGCGAAGATTTCGCTTTCTTTGAGTCCGGCGGACTTACTTGCAGCTCTTCAGAAGTATTTGCCACACGAAGCTGCCGCGCAAAGTGTTCCTGTGCTTCGGGCGAGAAGAGAGTTGGCTCTTTCAGCAGAACTTAAAATGCCTCTTCCCGAGGATTTCGTAGTCTTGATGGATGCTGTTCCCAACCGTGGAAAGATGAGCAAGGTTGTTCTTAGCGAACATGGCAACCCGCAAGATCCCTGGTGGAGACAGGAGTACAAGGAGCCGGGTTTTGCCTCGGGCGCATCGGCAAGCCGCGATAATGTCATTACTTTTTACTTGACGCCGAGGCAATCGCAAGCGAGGACGATGTTGCGTTTTCTGATGGGGCATGAGTATGGTCATCTAATCGACAATAATGCTCCAGCTATACAGGCTCTCTATCCGCTCGCGGCGCTCGTCGACAAGGATGTACCGAATCCGAATCATCGCTCCAGATCCAGCCTGATAGGCCCTGCTCCTCAGCCAACCGAGGGACCGATGAGCGCTGACAAAAAGGTGTGCAAGTATTTTGCTCGTGAGTACGCGACCAAAAACCACCATGAAGACGCTGCCGTTCACCAGGGCGAAAACCTCTTGGCCGGCGATGCTACGAGGCTCGTACGATTGGGTGAAAATGCTCCGGTGAGAACCGTACTGCTGGCCCGCAGTCTAGGTAAGACGTTGGGTGAAACGGCTCCTGGACATGAAGGTCCTCACAACAAGGAGCTTCAACAGCGGCTGGCTTGGGTGGATAGTAAGGTTTTGCCGGAAGCTGTTAAGACACTCGAAAACAGACTGAAGTACGGAACCGCATCTGAGCAAGCGGCTTCAGCCGAACTTCTTGGATATCTCGGCAATAAGACAAAGCATACACCGATGCTCAAGAAATTGGCTTCGGCCCCGGGTGCTGATGTGGTTCCTGTTAATGCGCCGGAAGCCACGAACACTCCTTTTCTCAGCGATGGGAAGAAGCCTGGTCTAACTTTTGCGCCTGAACTCCAGCCCAATGGCACCGATTCCAAGGTTAGAACTCTTGCCGATATTGCATTTGATGCCATGCTGAGACTGCACGAAGGAAACGTTCACGATCAGCTTCTGCTGCTGGCTGGAGAAGCTAATCGTCATTCTCCCACCAAACCATTGGCCGATAACCGCCTCGGTAGAGTCATGGGCATAGATGTCGCTCCGTATCGTCGCTTCGCAGATCTCAAAGGAAATCCCAACAATCTTCCGGAGCTGGTCAAAGTTTTGTCGGAGATGAAAGAGCCTACAAGTCAGCTTGAGGTGTTTAATGAATGCTTCCGGCTGGCAGGCGGAGATCGAGCCAAGCTCAAGCCTATATTAGCCATGGGGCTTCAGAGGGAAGGTTCTCGCAGGCAAGCAATAGAACAAGTTCGGGCAGAAGATGTACCTGATTTGAAGCCGACGCTGCAGAAGCTGGCTAAGCAAGGGTATGACAAACCGCTTCAAGAGAAAGCGATTTTATTGCTTGATGGAAAGCCCGATCCTGTTATTGCGGCAAACAAGCTGATTCGAGGCGACAACGCCGCTGATGTGAATAAAGGAATCGAGATGCTGGATGCGGCAAAATCAAGAGATATGAGGGCGGTAGAACCGTTGATGACAGCAATGATGATCGGTCCGGAGGGATCTAGAGCGGCTGCTCGCCAGGCTCTTTCCAGGTACAGTCTGCAGACCCTCAAGTACTACGCCGGAGTTCTAAAGACCTATGGTATCGAGGTAAAACAGTCGGAACTTACCAGTATTGTCGATCGGCCATAAGCTATGCCGGGTGAAACATCTCGAAGAGTTTGTCCATGGAGAACTTCAGCCTGACGGGTCTTCCGTGAGGACAGGTGTCGTTGCGAGGAGTCTTAAGCCAGGCCGACACCAGCTTGATGATGTCGCGCGAAGATAACGGCATGCCATTTTTTATGGCTGACTGACAGGCAATCGATTTGGTGGCTTCGAGTTCGAGATTGGCTGCGTCAGCAGTCTCCAGGTCTTCGATCATTTTGTGAATGACGGTCGCGTAGTTCTGATGTGCAAGTTCAAGGGGGACCTGAGAGCAGGTTACGGTGCCGTCTTCGGAATTCTCGAATTCAAAGCCGAGCTGTTCCAGTACGCCTGTACTCGCCTTCAATGTCGCGAGTTGTTGGGCGGTCAGGTTGAGCGGAGCTGAGATACACAGACGTTGTACGTTTTCGGAAATCCGGCCGCGAGTGCTTTGAGCGGCAAGAATGCGCTCGTACAACAAACGCTCATGCGCGATATGCTGTTCGATGACTTCGAGGCCTAGCGGTGTTTCGAACATAAAGTAGGTGTTGTGAATATAGCCTGCTAATCGCCAACCTTGAGGCAAGGTAAGGTCTTCGTCTGTTGCAAGATGCAGTATCTCTGAATCATTTGAATTGGTTTTTGGAACATAATTCAGAGAGTCTGAAAAGGACAGCTGCTCTACCTGGTTGGATGTGTAGGTCGGCGCTTCTTCGCTGAATATTGAGACGCTATCGCTATTGGGAGCAAAGTCGTAGACCATTTCTGTGCCGGAGGCAGCACCGCTAGTGGTGGCAGGGTGGCTTTGGTCCTTGTCGCGTCGATACATATTTATCGATTGCAGTACAGTTGCAGCCGAGCGCTCTGACTGGCGAAATCGCTCTGATTCTCTGCCCTGAGGCGATTGTGTGTCATCGAGATATGTTGCTTCATCGCCACCGTAAAGGCCTGCAATAGCTGGGGCTGCATTTGCTTGAAAGAGTTCGCGGCGCGGTTGTCTCAGGGCATCACCAATTGCTCTGTGTAATGCCATGTAGACAGCGTTGCTGTCGGTATACTTTATCTCTTTCTTGGTTGGATGGATGTTGACGTCGATGTGTTCGGGATCTATCTCTATATTGATAACGGCGAATGGATGCCTTCCTCGCGGAATCAGATCCGAATAAGCGTATTCGAGGGCTTTATAGGTGAGTGGGCAGCGCACTGGGCGCTGATTGACCATGCTCAGGATGCCTTTGCGATCGCCACGAAAGTGATTTGGTCTGGCGACCAGACCTTTTATGGATAGGCCAAAACGCTCATCACGCCCGGATACTTCACATAGCGATTCCGAGCCTGAGAAAAGTTTGGATTCTTCCGCGGCCAGAGCGGTATCGCCGGTGCCACCGGTCTTGAACGCCAGCGCGTCACCGCGGCGCAGCTCGAACATGATTTCCGGATGCGCCACGGCAAGGCTTTGGACGATTTCCTGGGCGTGCCCAAACTCAGTGGAGGCTTTTTTGAGGAATTTCAAGCGTGCCGGTACATTATAGAAGAGATCGAAAATCTCCATGACTGTGCCCTGGGCGCAACCGGTCTCTGTCGCGGAAACGGTGCCGTCTTTGATCTCGACTTTCGTCCCGGTCGCGGCCGCTTTGGGTCTCGTGTAGCAGGTGAATTTCGAAATCGAAGCTATGCTGGGCAGTGCCTCCCCTCGAAAACCAAGGGTGGAAAGCGATGACAAATCGTCGGCGGAAGTAATCTTCGAGGTTGCGTGACGCTGAAATGCGAGGACAGCGTCCTCCGGCTCCATCCCAGAACCGTTGTCGGCGACGCGCAAATCTCTCATATCCTGACTGACCGAGATCTCTATGTGTGAAGCACCGGCATCGATAGAGTTTTCTACAAGCTCCTTGATCACTGAGGAAGGTCGTTCTACGACCTCTCCTGCAGCAATCTGGCTGGCGATGTGATCGGGCAATATGGCTACTTTCGGCATGGCAAGACCTTACTGGCGCAATTGGGCTATCCAGGATAAAACGGCTCAACGCCGTCAAAACTCGAGAACTAGATATGTTGGTCCCGAGGAGCTGATCGTATCATTTGAGCGCTCCCCTTCCCTGAAAGCCAGCTACTGAAATCCTCTGTCTTTGCCCATTTTTGCGTAAGTGAGAAGATTTTCAATTCTCAGTGGATATACCTGTTCGTGCCGCTCTCAATAGCTGGGTGATATCGTGGGTGATACCAGCGATTAGGGCGGCGACGAGCTTCTCTCCTTTTCCTCTGGATGCTTTGGTCGGATCGCCCCACGCACCTGTGGGCGAGTAGACTGTTCCTTCGCGCTCAATCGGGCACAGGGGACCAGCTCCGTTGCCGGTGAAATCCGGAAGCGCCTTGTCCATGTCAACTATCGAGGGTGCCATATAGAGCATGATTGAAGTCTCGATTTCATCAGCATGGGTACCGCCTTCCTGCTCTTCGATCTCGGACCGAACCTGGTCCAGAAGTATTCGCAGATCGGAATACTCAATAAATAGCCCTTCGTGTTCGAGCTCTTCTTTTGCGGTTCTTAAGGGACGGATGGTGGAAATACCGGTGTTGAGAAAGTAGAAGTGGCGTGGACCGAATCGAGAGAAAGAGCGCACTATGTCTTTGAACATCGAGGCGGAAGTTTCTGCTGACAGAGATACGCTGCCTGGATACTCGACAAAGGCTGGATAGAAACTGTAATTAATCGTAGGTGCGACAACAACCGGAAGCCGCTGTGCGATGGCGTTCTTCAAATACTCTGCCATGACATAGTCATTCTTGAGAGGAAGATGATGTCCGTGCTCTTTTGCTTGAGCGCCGATCGGAATAACTATGATGGTTTTGGCGGTAAGCAGCACCTGTGCCTGTTTCCATGTGAGGTCTTCGAGCAGGAATCCCTCGGTAATCGATTCGCTCATATCAATAACGCCATCCATCGAAGCAAATATGGTCTTTCGGACAGCATTGTTAATGCTGTTTGTCCCAAACAGTCTATACGATATCCCAGACGATTAGCACTCATCGGCTCATGTGGGAAAATGGCGTTGCGGAACGATGCCGGGGCCGCCTGTTTTGAGCAATGCGCTTGTCATATTATCCAGATATTCGTATCGCTAAAGTTCAAGAAAGAACTCGCAGCCGGGTTTAACTATTGTTGCGGATCTGCCTAGAACGGTTCATTCGGCGGTGTCCGACTGAATAGGGTCTGACTGTTCTTAAATCACCCGGATCGGTTTACCAAACACAAGCAAACATCGCAGTTAGCCCCAGTTGCTGCATCGCCCTTTTCAGATATCGATGATATCTGAGTGCAGCGCCGATCCTGGTGAATGCCTTAAGAACGGCTCACGGTGCAGCCTGACAGCGCCAGTCCGTACGTCGCGCGGACTTCGGACAACAACCCAACACAAGCAAGGGAAAAAGAAAGCCATGAAGCACTACATGCAGCGGTTCGGTCTGCTCAGCGTCGCGATTCTGTCCGCCCTGTCCCTGTCCAGCTCGTTCGCGCCCGCACGGGCCGACGATGCCGCGCAGCCCGCGCTCGCCATCACCCAGGCCGCCAAGACCGTCGACCTCACCGTCTACGGCGAGGGCTTCGCCCAGGTCGAGGAGAACCGCGAGGTCAAGCTCCAGGCGGGCAAGGTCCGCATCCAGCTCAATGGGGTCGCCGCGAAGTACCGCAACGACAGCCTCCGGCTGCTCGACGTCAAGGGCGCGGGCGAGTTCAAGTACAAGTCCGCGACCTACCAGCCGGCCAACATCGACCGCCTGCTCGAGATGTCCGTCGGCAAGGAGATCTCCGCCACGCTCGGCAGCGGCACCACCACGCAGAAGGTCACCGGCAAGCTGGTGAGCGTGCGTAACGGGCAGCTCGTCATCGAGGACGCCGCCGGTAAGGTCTACCTCGGCAGCAGCCAGAACGTCGAGCTGACCAAGCTGCCCGAGGGGCTGTCCACGACCGCTTCGCTCGTGATCGAGGCCGAGACCTCGGCCGCCGGCGACTACACCCTGCACTTCCTCTACGAGACCGACGGCGTGAGCTGGTCGGCGAAGCACTCGCTGTTGTACGACGAGGCGGCCAAGAAGGTCGAGTCCTTCGAGAGCACCGTCAACGTCGTCAACCAGAGCGGCACCTCTTTCGACAACGCCAACCTGTGGGTGTTGTCGGGCGGCGTGCAGCAGCGCAACGTCGGGCGCAGCCTGCGGAGCGAGTCGGCCTACCTGGCCCCCGCGTCCGCCAGCTTCGATGGCGCGTCGGTCGAGTCGGTCGGCGAGCGGAAGGTCTACCGCATCCCGGGTCGGGTGAGCCTGGGCGATAGCCAGTCGCGTCAGATCCCGCTCTTCAGCGGCAAGAACGTGGCCGTCGAGCACGAGTACTACGTCCCGGTCGGGTTCTACTCCGACGGCAACGGCGGTCTGACCCCGGTCAGCGCGCGTCTCAAGCTTCGCAACTGCTCCGAGCACAACCTCGGCACCCCGCTGCCGGCCGGCAACGTCAAGGTGTTCCAGCGCAACGCGGAGTCGAAGATCCAGCTCACCTCCAGCGCCCAGGTGAAGGAAATCGCCAAGGACGAGCAGTTCGAGGTCAGCCTCGGCACCGCGTCGGACGTCAAGGCGGAGCGCGTCCTGGTGAGCAGCACCACCGTGACCAACAACGGCAGCGCCACGCCGAAGGTCCGCCCCGGCCAGCAGGCCCCCGAGTGGGAGGACCAGGAGTACGAGGTCAAGATCTCGAACTTCAAGGACAAGAAGGCGGTCAACGTCCTGGTCGAGGCGCAGGTCCCGGCCGAGCAGACCAACGTCAAGCCGCTCGTGAAGAAGACGGCGACGCTCGCCACCACGACCGTCACCGTGGACGCGGGCAAGAACAACAGCGTCAAGTACACCGTGCGGATCCGGACCCGCTAACTGGCGGTCCTGCTCCAGCGCTGAGGCGTGCTCCACGCCTAAATGACTAACTCGGATGGAGTCCTACCTCTCAGTGCAGCTTTTCTTGCGATGTTTGGCTGCACGTGAAAGATGGACTTCACGATCGGTCGGGAGCACGGGCTCCTGACCGGTCTTTGTTGTGATTTAAAAAACGACAAAATGTAGTAAAGTGTCGTTTCCGCAATTATTCACGGGAGTGACACTAATCTAATTTTCAAAAAGAACAAAAGCC
>CAYQKX010000124.1:0-10133 GCA_964418155.1 uncultured Candidatus Obscuribacterales bacterium
AAGCAAACCGGCAGCCTGAAGTCCTTTTTGTTTTTAGTGATGAGGCGCTGATGCTGAGCTTTGCATTGGAACCTCTCTTTTCTCAAATTGCGAATTGAACTACTTGGGTTTATAGTAGAAACAAATTCGATTAACCGGTTCATGCAATGCGCTGCAGAAGCGAGTTTCGCTGGAATTGGTTGCTAATCAAGGTCACGCATTGGTGCGCGGAACCAGGTTCGCCGAATCTACTGGTACTAATCTATTAGAGTGACGAACAGCATGGAGAGCCGCTTTTCGGCGTTGATCTCGCCGGGTGTTTTGCGAACTGTCGTTATCGTTGTCCTGTTTGAACATCTTTGAGTGAGCGGGCAATTCGTTGGTAAACAGTTTAACAACACATCAGTCATTCTCGCGAATGTACTCGACGTGTGGGCTCGCACCGACAGGCCGTAAACAACTTAACAACAGCTCTTCTAGAGACGCTACCGCATTTGGTGTCATTTATTCGTTCTTTGAAGAGTCCGCAGAGAAGTTGGTTGCCTAAAATCATGGCGGGCTCTGTATTCCGAAGCGCGGTTGGTGTTCTTGACAATAAACTGGCGATTCTGGAAAGGTGCAAGTACAACTAGCGCCCATCTCAAGGAAGGAGTGGTACCGCGAGCAGAAGACACTGCGAATCTAACCTGTCGTACGAGCTTTCCCGCTCGCCACAGCCGCACTGGAGACGGAGTCCATCATGTCAGCAAGCAAACCTGCATCACAAAAGGAGACCTTCATGTCAGCGAGCAACCCAGCGTCTGTTTCAGAAACTCTCATTTCGGTACAATCAGCAGAACATCACGCGACCCTCGAATCTGAGGCGGCGACCCAGACGGCGCCGGTTAAGGAGACACTTCAGTCTGACGTACAAATGCCGCAACCCGCGCCGGCGGTTAACCCCTCGAGTGAGCAGGTCAAACCGAAACTGTTCATCTCATTCACCAGCACAATGAGCTGGCTCGACGCAGGCTTTGTCAATGAGCAGGACCTGCAGGTGGGCCTGTTCATCTTCGGCTGCACCCGCCAGCACGCGATGGAGCCTCAGAATGACGAATTTGTCGAGGCTACAGTCCGTGAGCGACCTGACCTGCACGCAATGCTCGTGAGGGCTTTGTTGAAGGCCGAACAAGAGGGGAGGGCGCGCTTCCGGACGATTGACGAGGTGCCCAGCTTCGCTGGGATCAGTGCGCTTCTTGTCGCGAACGGATTTAGCCCCCTCGCGTCGGTCGCCGATGTCTTCGGCTCTCGTGGTCCCGTTGAATACTGCCTGGACGCTGTGAGCGCCCTGAGCACACAGTTAGACGTCGTGCCCTCATTCACATACAGGAGTATGAGGCGCAATGGATAACGCGTGTGAGAACTCAGATCAAACAGAGTGAAACTTCACGGATGACTAGATTTCAGCAGGGCACCACTGGCGGTGCCCTGCTGTTAGTCGTCCCGGTGCGCCTCAGCCGGCGAAAGGCCCAATCCGTTGCTAATCGCCGAAGACGTCTTCAAGCACAAGACAATTTCTACCATGTGGACGCGGCCGCTTGTGCGCGCGCTTCTCGTCCCGATGCACGAACCAATTCACTCGACTCCAGACAGTCCATCCGTTTTCAATTCTCTCCACCAGGCTCAGTCATGTTCGCTCTGGCAATCGCAGTAGTCGTTGCAGCAATACTCGGAACCATCGCCGCCTCCTCCAGAACCTTCTCAGAGGGTGGCGGCCTGATTCTTCTGTTCATCGGGGTCATCGCCGTGGTCGTCGCTGGTGTGTGTGGTGTGCTTATTCCGCTGCTATCCGCCGAGGTCGGGTTATGGGTTTCGCGGATCGTCATCGTTATGCTGGTGTTCGTGGTCTGCACGATGTTCGCAAGATGATTTGACCTGGAAAAGACGAGCCGGCTACTGTTAGCCGGCTCGTCTTCAAGGGTTTTCTTCTATTGTCGATCTAAGACAAGGAGTAGTAGCGACGAGATTCGAAGAGCTGGTTCATCGAATACTTGCGTTTCTGCTAAATCTGTCTCAATCGACTTCACCGAGCCTTCGAAATGACAAGAGCGTTTTGATTGCATTTGTCGTCGAATCAGCCTGTATTATGTTTCACTCAAAGCCAAATCCGGGGAGAACCTATGTCAACTAGAAAACTTGCTGCCTTTCTCGCACTGACGATTCAAATCGCTGTTGCCATGCCGGTTCTTGCACATCCTGGCCACGATTCTGAGGGAAAGCCTGCTCTATTAGCGGCAAAATCAGCAAAATCACAGGCGAGAGGCACGCGTCCCATTTGGAGTAAGAATATCAAAGTACCCTACCGGTCCTGGATTCCGGAAGACAAGCCGAATGAGGTAATCCTCTGCGTCCACGGTCTAGGCTTCAGCAGTGAGTCGTTCACAGAGTTCGGCAGGATGATGGCAGCGCACGGTTCGGCTGTCTACGCCATTGATGTTCGCGGATTTGGTCAGTGGATCAATCGAAAAGGGCAGGACAAGGTCGATTTCGAAGCTTGTCTCGTAGACATTGAGTCGGCGCTAAAAACACTCAGAAAGAGTTTCCCAGGCGTTCCCATCTTTATGGCTGGAGAATCGATGGGTGGCGCGATTGCTTTAGCCGCTACCTCCCGATATCCGGATTTGATCAACGGTTTGATAAGCTCGGTTCCATCCAGCGATCGCTATGCCAAAGCCTCTTCCGAACTGATGGTTGGTGCCCACTATTTGACAAACAAAAACAAGCCAATCGACATGTCTGAGGAGGTTGTTTCAAGAGCCACGGCCAATAAGGCTTTGCGCCAGAAGTGGTCGGCTGAGCCGCTTAACCGCATGAAGCTCTCGGCGAAGGAATTGAAACAGTTCGAGGATTTCATGAAGGGCAACAACGATGCGGCGGCGCTGATCCAGCGCACCCCGGTTCTTATGCTTGCCGGATTTAAGGATAAGCTTGTGAAGCCGGAAGGAACGATCGAGCTATTCAACAACCTGTCCGTGGAAGACAAGCTATTGATGGTTGTCGGCGACGGCGAGCATCTGTTGTTGGAGGAAAACCAACTTACAGAGCAGCTAGAAGAGATGATTACTGTGTGGATCAGAAATCAAACAAGAGCGAAGAATTCAGGAGTGACGGCTCACCCCTAGGTTATTTCTTCTTTTTCTCCTCTGGCTTCTTTTCCGCAGCTTTGGCTTTGTCTTTAGCGACGTCAACGCGCTTTTCGAGCGCCAATCGTTTTATGTCGATGCTTACGTCGTTAAGGACTTTTTCCAGCTTAGCCTTGTCTTCGTCCTTGATTGCGCCGTTGTTCTTGGTACGCATTTTCGCTTCTTTGCGAGCCACATCAGCCAGACTGCTTCTTAGTCCTTTGGCTTCCTTGTCGGTTAGTTCGCGTTTCTTTTGAGCTTCGTTGATGTCTTTCATGAGCTGATCCTGGCGCGCATTTATAGTCCATTCCTTGGCTTGTGCGACTTGAACAGAGCTGAGGAGCAACAAGGCGACGAGCACAGACAAGATGCTTGATTTCATGATTGGGGCTTTCCATTTGCGGTGACACATACGAAATATACAAGGTTTTTGCTGATTCAAGAGGACCGCTGTTTTTGTTTCAGCAAAAGCAGTTTTCTGGCAACTGTCGTCTTGTCAGAAACCGAGCGCTGTAGAGGGATTTAGCGTGATTTGTGTGCGACTTGAAAAACTGAACGCTTGTTTTAAACCAATATCAATACTTTTAATGTCGCTAGTCAAGACGGCATAGATTATACGAATTTGAGTAAGAGTAGTCCTTGAACTGTTGATTATACGGCACGTTTGCGCCAGTGTATGAGCATCATTAATTCCAGCCGTTTGTCAGGTTATCGCTCCGTTACCGCTTCTTTCTACATCACGTCCGTCAAGAATCGCACGCCTAGTGGGCGCGATTAGCTGACCTTGCTCGAACGGAGCGCCTTCGACAGCAAAGTCGTCGAGCAAGAGGTCGTAATTCGTGATGTATCCGATAACTGGATGTCACACATCCCATCACACGAGGACAAAATGAAGAAACTGACTGTCAGTGGTGTCGCGGCGATGCTCTTCGCGTTCATGTGCAGCACTTTCGCCTTCTCCCAGACGGAGCCCCAACCCGCCCCCGCCAAGGTCGAACCCCCCAAAGGCGTGGTCGTGGACTTGAGCAAGCCTTTGCCCAAGACCCTGGACCTCGCCATCGGACAGAACATCGTCTTCGAGAACGGCAAGGCCTCGGTCGATGCAAAGGAGACGGACGGCAACGGCAAGCTATTCACGCCTCGCCCGCGCGATGCGTTCAAGCAGGTGGCGGCCTATCGCACTACCCGTGATGGCAAAGGCGAGATTACCGTTACGTTCCCCAACCAGGGTATGCTCACGGTAATCCGAACCGAGACCATCGCGATCACCGTCGCGAAGCCGATTACGCCCGGTATCGAGGGGACAGCGATCAAGTCGCCTATCCTCGCAAACTCGGCGCAGAATCAGGGGAAGAAGAACTTCGCTGAGGTGGCTGGAGCCGTGGTGATCGTCAAGGACAGCAAAGGCAACGAGGTCGCGCGTGCGACGACGGGCAAGGACGGCAAGTACTCGATCGATCTGAAGCCGGGTGTCTACACGATCTCGTCGGATCACCCGCAAAAGGGTGCGGCCGGGCTGCCGACGAGCTTCTCCACGACCATCACCGTGAAGACAGGGCAGCGCGAGAAGATCGACGTGCGCTTCGATACCGGCATTCGATAACACGCTGTCTTGAAGGGCAACCTGGTTTCCTCGGGAATCGCCGGCTTACTGCCTGCTGACTAGGACCGCCGGCTGCTGGAGCCGGCTCCTATGCCAGTCCGCACATGATTGCCGTGGGAAACCAGCGTACGTTCTCCGGACCGGTTCCAGCAGCCGGTCCGTGTTTCTCAGCAGCTCTTGCTGCTGTTAATTACTTACTGCAGTTGCCATGCAAAGAATTCTACGGCAGCCTCTGCCGAAGGATCCGCCATGTCGTTCGCAACAGTGCTTCTGGCAGGGATTGGTTTGGTCGCGGTCATGTACTTGGTGGTGCTCTGTGTGAGGTCTAACTTCGCTCAGAATCGGGCTCTCACTGGCCTTCAGGCCTTGGAGTCCGAGTTAGCAGCCACGCGGGATACTTCGGTTGGGCGGTACCACACGGGTATGCCGGACCGGCGTCAGTATGACGACGAGCTTCACTGCGCCTCCTCGCTCATCGGAGAGTGGAGGAACAAGGTCGAGGAGCTCCGCAACCAGCCGCTGAACGTCAAACTCACGCGAGCCTGGTGCGCACAGTGCGACGAACTCGCCAGGCGCACCAACGGCGCCGTGCGCCAGTTACAGGAAGCCGCATTCTGGGCCCAGTTTGTCCCGGGCTCGGATATGGCCAACGCGCGGTTCGCCAAGGAGGAGCTTGAGTAACGCGAGCAATTCCCTGTGTTCGCGTAGCAAGTGTTTTCGGCTCCCTGTCTGCCTTCGGGCGGCAGGGAGCTTTCTCTTCGGGCTGAAGGTACTGGGTGATGTAGTGGCCGGGCTTACGGGCTACGAACGTAAATGGTCACTGATGGCCGTTTTGCGGAACATGTTATGCCGCATGTTACTGCTTGTCCTCACTGAGAGCCGCTGCAAAACGTCAGCCAATTGAACGCTGACAAGTTCACAGTGCATCTCTCGTGTAGCCGATACCAGATGAAGTTGTACTTCTGATTGAACTCAATATCAGTTAGATGCGAAAAGCAGCTCAGGATGAGCTTCTCGCCCTTGTTGCGCTACTTCGGAGTTTGACATTAACTAGATTTCCAACTTTGGGCTCCTATTTGGACTAATCCATCGCATACTCGCCTTTTAATCACCCTGACATCTCGCGTAGGTTCGAGATGTTCTCTTCTTTACCTCGCGAATCGTTCAATTCCAAGTCACCCAGGAACTAAATAGCCAGCTGCCAAAGCGTGAAACTATCGAATCTTCGATAGCGACCGATACGGAGCAGGCTACGGAGTTCCATTTTTCGAGCGAAAGGAGCTCAATATGACTACGGAACCCATTCCTTCCGATGTCCTGACGGAAGCCGCCGAGCTCACTCGGGGCGCGGAAGTCTTGCCTTCTGGTATCGTCGGACTGGCGGAGCAGCTTCACCAGGCGCGCCAGCAAGGAAGACCCTTGAGGGTCAAGCTCGGCGTCGACCCGACGTCGGCGCACCTCCATCTCGGTCATGCAGTCGTGTTTCGCGCACTGAGGCGGTTTCAGGAGCGCGGTCATCAGGCTGTAATTCTCATCGGTGGATTCACCGCGCGAATCGGAGATCCGACCGGACGCAACGCGACTCGTCCCTCTTTGTCTGCGGAGGAAGTCGCGCACAATGCACGAACATTCCTGTTGCAGTTGCGCCCAATCCTGGACATGGACAAGGTTGAGGTCGTCGACAACGCAAGCTGGTTCGACACGATGTCGATGCCGGAGATGATGAAGCTCGCCGGCAACCTGACTGTCGGTCAACTACTCGCCAAGGAGGACTTCGGCAACCGCATTGAGGCCGGAACTCCTCTCGGCTTGCACGAGTTCATGTACCCGCTCCTGCAGGGCTTTGACTCCGTCAAGGTCCAAGCAGATGTGGAGATCGGCGGTACTGACCAACGCTTCAACCTGCTGATGGGCCGTCAGCTTCAGCCGGCTTTCGGTCAGAAACCACAGGTCGCCATGATGCTTCCGATCCTCGAAGGCATCGATGGGAAGCGCAAGATGTCGAAGACGTTCGGCAACGCGATAGCGCTCGATGACAGCGCAGACGAGATCGTCAGTAAGTGCATGCGCTTGCCGGACGAGCTTGTCCTGAAGTTCTTCCTCCTCGCCACCAACATGGATGACGCGTCAATCGAGGCAGAACGGCTGTTCCTCGCCGAAAAGGGTAACCCCAAGGAAGCGAAGGAGCGGCTTGCCATAAGAATCGCGACCGAGCTTCGCGATGCCGACCAGGCTGCGGCCGCCCTCCGCGGCTGGAACCAGGTCCACGTTTCAAGGCAACTGCCGGACGTCATTCCCGAGCGCGTGCAGGACATCTCCGTCGATCTGCCTCAGCTTCTGGTGAACTGCGGTATGGCAAGCAGCAAGACCAACGCCAGGCAGCTCATTGGCGAGGGGGCTGTCCGGATCGACGGGGAGAAGGTCTCGGACCTGGCACTTCAGGTTCTTCCGCCGCAGGGTGGATCCATCGTCTTGCAGGTCGGGCGCAAAAAGTTTGTTCGGCTGACCAACTAGCTGTTGGACCTTTCTGGCTTTCGCTTCAGCTAGCTGTGCCAGGTAGGATAGGTCATCGGAGACATGTCCTACCTGCAGCATGCGAAGGTCGACTCGCAGGGAGGCCAGTCGTTTGGGAGCGAAAGAAGAAGTCGAAGAAGCGAAGCGTGGTCATCCCACGCCTTGTTTCTTTGACCCTACAATTGTTGCACTATAAGAAATAGTGAACACATTCGATTCGCGATTCGAGATTCGATCCGAGCAAAGAGTTCGGCGAGCCAACGTCCCGTAGTGCTTAGACAAGCAGCAGCTGCCGAAATACGAGAAGTCACCGAACAGCGCGCGGTCACGCAACAACGAGCGGCTCGGGAGGGAACGCGCAGCACTGGGACCGCTGGCGTCTCTCCGTCATTGAACACGATCTTCCGATGACCCAGGCGCAAACAAGCTAACGCCTCAATACCACAAACTTTTTCAATAAGTACGGCTAGTGCTCCGACGTCCAGTGCGATAGGTTTCTCCCAGGGTCGGCTGCAGTCATGGTCGCGAACTAGCGCAGACTCGGGCGAAATCAGCAGAATGCCTTCAAAGATGGCTGGTAGAAAGTCATCGACAGGAAGGAATGATGCCTCTCGAGTTTGTTGCCAACCGGTCTCAGAGCCGATCCGGAAGCTTCTTCGATACGACTTTATGTCATTTTTGCTACTAGAGTTGGCGGAATATCCATTGTGCCTCCTCTGATAGTTTTGATCTGGAATTACGTGCTCAAAAGTAATGATCTTATGGGCTCTGAGATGGTGTTTTACTGGCCGCCTGTCATAGGGTGGTAGTAACTTTTCCACAGTAACCGTTTCAAGAAACAAAGGCAGTATCTTAGCACCACTTACTCGAAGCTCCATTGATAGCTAGTCCGAGTAAACAGTCACTTTGGGTGACTTCGTGCTGAGACCTGCTGAAATAGCTTGAGAAGACCGTGTCGGTCTTCGACTTGAACCAGGGGGGTGCGAAACAACATGTTGGGAGACAACAGTGTTATCAGAACGTGTGATTGCGACTGACGTTGCGCGTCGGTTGCAAGAACGCGGCTTCCGAGCCTACTTCGTGGGCGGCTGCGTTCGTGACAAAGTCCTGGGCAACGAGCCAGGCGACCATGATGTGGCGACCGATGCGCCGCTCGTGGTGGTAGAAGAACTCCTGTGCCCGATTTCGGAAGGCCCGCCGGAATGTGGGATGAACTACCCGGTGCGTAAGTTCAAGATCGGCGGCTACAAGATCGACGTGACGAGCATGAAAAATGGCTCGCTGGTCGATGACACGATGCGCCGAGACTTCACGATGAACGCCATGTTCGAGGATCCCATTGTCGGAGGCATCATCGACCTCCTCAACGGGCGCAAGGACATGCAGGACGGACTCCTGCGAGGGGTCGGCGATGTCGAAGAACACATGGTGGACGACACTCGGCGAATGATTCGGGCTCCCCGATTCGCGTCGAAGATGCTCTACCGGATCGACGAGCCGATCTGGCGGGCGACGCACCGACTCGCACACCTGGTTCGGGACATCAAAACCGAATGGCTGGTCAAGGAATGCCAGTCGCTCATGGCCGGGGCGAAGCCGGCGCTCGGACTCAACTTCATAGTCGAAACCGGTCTGGTCAACCACCTTCCGGAAGAGGCGCTGGAGATTCTGCGGTTGACCCGCGGCACGACCTTCCTGACCCCCACGCCGGCCTCCGCGCCGAGGCTGGCGTGGTGCCGACAATTGGAGGTCGCATGAGTCAGTCGATAATCACGAGGCGTTCGGGTCGGCCAAATCCGACCCGGCGCCCCTGTGATTTCGACCTCCCAGTAGACCTACTACCAAGAGGCGGAGGATTCTGGCTCACCAAAGGGACTCATTGTCGTAAGATTTCATCGGAGGACGAAAGGTGGAAACAACAACTCGATTTGTCAGGGCGATAGCCGTCGGCATGGGTCAAATCATGCTGCAGGGCAATGCCTGGACAGGACTGCTCTTTCTCGTCGGAGTGGGGCTCAACAGCATCGGCATGCTGGCCGGAGCGCTTCTAGGACTGGCTGTGGCGACGGCTACGGCGCTACTGGTCAAGGCTAATATGAAAAACATCGACGAGGGGCTCTACGGATTCAACGGAGCGCTCGTCGGCATCGCCGCGTTCTTCTTCCTGCCGATGTCTGTGGTCACTGTACTGCTCGCGGCTTTTGGTTCGGCACTATCCACGGGCATGATGCATGCGTTCCTCAAAGCCGGTCGACCGGCATACACTGCTCCGTTCATCATGATGACCTGGGTAGTGTTGCTCGTCAGCCCATTATTGCAAGCGGCGATTCCGACCGTCGCAGCGGCGGATGACTTGCCCAACCACTTCAGCGGACTGATGCAAGGACTCGGGCAGGTGATGTTCCAAGGTAACACCTGGTCTGGAGTCGCATTCCTGCTGGGCTTGTGCATCAGTTCACGACGAGACGCTGTCTTCGCCGTGATTGGCTCAGGCATTGGCATGATGCTCGCGCTACTGGTTGGGATCGACCCGAAGTCGGTGATGTGCGGATTGTTCGGATACAACAGTGCGCTTTGCGCAATCGCTCTTTCGAAAAAGCCGATTGGTTACCCGATTGTGGCCGCAGCCGCGACCGTCGCGGTGACCTTCGCATTCATGAAAGCAGGCGTGACTGCTTTGACTGCCCCGTTCGTCCTCGTTACCTGGGCCGCGCTCCTCATCTATCGAGTAGCCAGGCCAAAAGTGGAGTCGAACAACACTGACTGATATCGGTGCAAGAGCAGTCATCACGAGCTAATGGTCCTGGGACTCCAGGATTCAATGGGCTTGTCAGTTATTTAGTTGAAAATGAAGGAGCCGCTGAAGGCATGGGCTA
>CAYQKX010000125.1:0-9758 GCA_964418155.1 uncultured Candidatus Obscuribacterales bacterium
CTGCTTGACCTTTATCGTAGTCTGCTCTGAACTGTTCCGAGAATGTCGGTTTTGCCGCCTCTGCCGGAGGAATAGCAGCAGGATTGACCGGCTCAGGCGTCTCTTGTGATTCTCGAAAGCGCGTATCGACTACAGGCAGGGCATCGTAAGACAGCTCTGTCTCCAGCTTATCGAGCCCTTCCGGCATTGATGGTGAAATTTGTGTGCGACGAATTGCCACCTGATTCATTTCGCCCACATCGTGGGTCGTCATGTACCATGCAGGTAATGATGGCACTTTCTGCGATTGACCGTTCTTCGTATCACCTACCGTCACGACCTGGTGCTCTCCTGTGAGTATCATTGGAATGTCTGGTGCCGCATCCAGAGAGGCTGGCTGCCCGGCGAGAAGCTCTTTTGAAGGTTGAGGCGAAAATGCCCCGATATCAAATCCTGGAGGAGGCTCCGGCGAGGGAGCGTCTAGCTTCTTGAACTCCTCAGTTTCTTTCGGAGTCGGCGCAGCTGGATTACGGTCCTGGACGATGTCAGGCTGGCTGGCGATGTAGTCCCCTGCTTCTTTGGCCTCGCTTTCGAGGTAGGCCTGAGTCAAGAGAGAAACTTCCTCATTCATCTGAGCCTGGCTCTCCAAAACCTGCTTCGTGGCTACATTTGGAGGAGTTTTCAACTTATCGGAAGCGAGAATTGGCGTAAAGCAGCTCTTCACCATGCTTTGCAGTTTGTTTTCCTGGACGCTCTCCGGCGCAAAGATCATGTTGCAAATGGACCCCAATTCCATGACCTGTTTTCCGACGCTGGCGCTAAGATCCGCACCTAAGAATGCGAGCATCGCCTTTGCCGGCTCGTCTGGTCCTGAACCATCCTGGGCAACTGTCCTTCTCGAACCCGATTTACTATAGAGAGTGCTCAAAGACCTGAGCTCTTTCAGCTTAGCCTGATTGAGTGGAGGTCTGGGTTGTGCAGCGAGATAGTTGAAATCCAGGCCTTCCAGAAACGCCTTCTGCGATTTCTCTCTGAACAATGTGTCAATAAAGCGGAGCTCGAATGCGCTTGGCGAAATCGCCAGCACCCAACACTTGCCCTCGATCTTATCGACGACGACGCACATATCTTTAACTCTGAACGCATCTTGTGCAACTTCTGCCGGCTGCTGACCGCGAGCGAAGGATGACATACCTGGCGGCCGCTTTGCCGGCTCAAGCAGAAAAATCAAGGTGCCAGGCTCGAACAGCCCGCCTTCCTCTTTGGCCCATTCGCCCAACTCGGTTGGATTGTTGCGGCTGAATGTTCGGATGTACGGCTTAACATCCAGGTATCTGACTTGATTTTGACGTAGCAATTGATGCATATTTTTTTCTCGTTTTTTCGGTTCGTTCGTGCGTTCAGAAAGGGCATCTAAATCTTTATCTGGTTGGATCGGCTCCAGCCGCCGAAGCGATTTCGCTTAAAGCTGCACGTTTGTGCTGCTCGATTAGAGTCAACAACCTTCGAGTCTCTTTGTCGATCTCATACTTCGCAGCCTGACCATCATCGGCGAGTTTGTTCAAACAACGAGAATGAGCAGTCTTGATTTCACGCTCCACTTCAACTGATACATTCTTGACACTGTTTTCCGCATCAACAGTCAACCGGTCCAACTTGTCCTCGAAATTTCTGCGCATGGTGGCAAGCTCGTTGCAAATCTCTTTGATGGTTTCAACCTTTGTAGCCTCGAGCTGCTCACGCGTGTCTTTGCTACCCGTCACGCGACCCTCCATTCGGCTAATGAATTCTGCGTGGAGATTCTCGGCGTTTTCAACCGTATTTTGGCAAAAGCCTTTGAGCGTCTCCAGGGACGTAGTCGCTTCCGTCAACAGGCTGGAGCTGTAATCCTGAGTCTTCTGGCGTAAGGTATCGGTGGCGCTGCCATGATTTTGAGAAATCTCACGACTGACTCGACTCAACTCACTGTCGAGTTCGGTTTCATGTTCTTCGCTTATAGTGACGAAAAACTGATTGAGATCGCGTTCGCTTTCGGCCGATACTTCCTCGATCTGTCTAAGTGCACCGTCGACATCTTTGCTTATATCGGCCTTGGCGTTGCCAGCACCATCCTCGAGATTCTTGTACTGAACCTGGAATTCAGAAGACAACTGTTGCATGATTTGTGAGAAATGGGTCTCGATGGCACTAGCCTTTTGCATGTAGTTCTTGTACAGCTGAGATACGGTCTGCTTTTCGCTTCCTTTAGATTCCCAGACACTCTGATCTAACTTCTGCTGAAGTGTCGTAGTCAAACCGTTGGCATGAGAGCGGATCTCTTTGCTGCCTTCAAAATTGCTAGCCATCAAACCGGAGACATTTTGTTCGTAGGTCTTATCGAACTCGGAGGCGAGCTCACGACTGACATCTCCGAGGTTGTCGTTAAGTCCGGCTTTGATACTTTCAACCGATTGCCGGACCAGATCTCCAATTCTTCTGAGCTCTTCCGTTAGAGACTCGGTGTGCTCCTTGCACTTGCTAGTCTCCTCAGATTTGAGCTTGAGCAGCTTCGTCAAGGATTTATCCATCATCCCTTGAAGCTCGTCTTCAATCTCCTGACTTTTTGTTTCGACGACGGAAGAGTGACTCGCAGCGCTGCTCCGCTGATGTGACGCAGCCTTGTTTGCCGTTCCTGTCAATTTGGAAATGGCGTCCGTCTCTATGTTCGTTAGCGACTCCGTTCCGCTATCGTAAATAATTTGAAGCTTTTTGCCTGCCAGGGTCATAACTGCATTCTCCTTGTTAGCACACCTTCTAAGCCTGTCTAATCCGCATCCAACGTGAGCATCGACGCCAAGTATGCGGATACAGACATGGCGGCCACGCGACCGCGTTCTTCAATTTCGGGCAGTTCGATTGAGAGCTGGGAGAGCTCGGTCTTGAACGATTTTTCGACTCGATCCAGTTCACTTCTTATTATTCGCACCTGCTTTTCCAGCGACTCAACAGCCTGGAGTCTGATACTGTCGATGCGCTCGTAAGAACTCGCACTGGCTCTAGCGAAATCACCCTCCATCTGATCGACTTGTCGCCTGTAGGTTTTCACCAGTTCACCGCCTCGCGCCTTCAGTTGCGATTTGAGCTTTTGCTTGACCTCATCCGTGCTCGGCGCAAGGTTGGCGCCCGCGAGCTCACGCTCCTCCGAAAGTACAGACTCAAGCCGATTGATAAGGCGAGACACCTGGTCCTCATACTTGCGCTCCAGTCGCTTGAGCGATCCATAGTACATCCGATGATTGCCGGTGATTCGAGCCAGTGCGTCACTGGCTACCTGGCTGATGGAAGACTTGGCCTCGCTGACCGTGTAGTTGAGTCTTCGGCTCTGAATAGCCAACGTCTCTTCTCGGTTGCTTTCCAGGTCCTCCTGGAAGTCGTGTTTCAAAGACTCGATATTCGATTTCCAATCCATTATTTGGTGATTGAGAAATTCAGAGTTCGCGACACGACAGGCCTCGAGTTCCGATGCGCCATCTGAAGTCGCTTGTTCTGCAGATTTTGTCGTCGTGATCAAGAGCTCGTCTAACTGGGACAATACCTGAGCAATCTTCTCGTCGAAGCCTGCTTCATATTCGAAAAGCTTTTTGTCGACTGATTGCTTGGATGCACTCACGGCACTTTCCGACTGCAAATCCAACTCTTTCGATCGTGTCGTCAACGAGGTCTCGAATCCGACCTTCTGCGCGCTCAGTTTGTCACGAGCGCTCTCTGCGTACTCGGTCATAGCATCACGATTTTTTTGCGTGAAATTGGTAAATCTTTGCTGCGGATTTTCAGCCAAACCGTTTAACTTCTTGACCGCCTCGGTGAGCCGCATACTGAGAACCTGCTTCGTGCTCTCAACCAGCTTGTAGATCTTCTCCCTGGCATCTTGTGCGGTTCTCAAGATTTCATCGGCTTCGTTGCGCTCGAATTCGGCTATCTGCTCAATCACCTCATCACGCTTAGCGGACAGCTCTTCAACATTGCTGTCGACCATCGACGAAGTTTGGGCCGCAATTTTCTTCAGCTGTTGGTCGAGCGATTTCTCGAGCTCTTCGCTGTATCGAATCAACTGCTCGATGGAATTGTTGACGATCTTCTCCAGATCATCAGCGGCTTGATCAACGCCTTCCTGCCACAAATTCAAGGCCGAGTTGAGATTCTGGTCCTTATCTTCTTCCGGCATGACTACTCCTGTTTTTCCTCTTTCAGCAGAGGCCTACTCGGGATATATTTTCCTATCTTGTTATTTACCCATGCACGTATCTGAAGCATGGGCCGACTGATAAACAAGTTAAATCTTTCGATTTAATATTTTGTCGATTCCCGGCTCGAGACTGGTCGACTTCAATTGCCTTTCAGATGGCTCGGTTTGACGATAAGGCGAACGTCTTCAGCGCAAAAACTATCGGTGATTATCCGGGCGAATACGATACGGAATTGCTTGGTGCCGGCGAGAGGCGGCGCTCCGGTAACCGTCTCGTGGAAGCCACGTTACTCCAATCGAATAACCAATCGCTAGACAGCGCTGGTAGCTTCTTTGGCACGCTGGCGTTCCAGCCGCCCGATGGCGGACAGAGCCGCTTCGTTGATTGTCTCTGACAAGGTCGGGTGAGCGTGAATAGCGACCGCAAGGTCTTCGAGCACTGCACCCATCTCAATCGCGACCACAGCTTCGGCTATCAAATCACCGGCGCGAGGACCGACTATGCCAACACCAAGAACTCGGGTGGTCTCCGGATCGAAAAGGATCTTGGTTTGACCTACCGGTTCGTTGAGCGTGAGCGCCCGACCCGAAGCAGACCAGGGGAATTTAGCAGTGCCAACTTTGATGCCCTTCTCCCTGGCCTCGGTGTCGGTCAGACCACACCAGGCCACTTCTGGCTCGGTGAAAACCACTGCCGGCACTGCCAGATTGTCATACTCCGACGACTTGCCGGCAATGACTTCGGCAGCCACGATTCCTTGTCGAATGGCACGATGAGCAAGCATCGGCTGACCGGAGACATCACCAATGGCGAAAATACGCTTATCAGCGCTTCTGAGCTTTTCATCGACTTTAATAAAACCGTGTTGGTCGATCTCGACCTCGGTGTTTTCCAGACCGAGTTCATCGGTATTCGGTCGGCGTCCGACAGCTATGAGCGCCTTGTCGAACTCCATGGTGGCGGGCACATCCTTTCCTTTCAGACTGGCTATCACTTTGTTGCCCTTGACCTCGAGACTTTCGACTCCAGTGCTCAAGAAAATTTGCTTAAAATCTTCCTCCAGCCGCGTCGCAAGCGGACGGACGAGATCACGATCGGCGCCGGGCAAAAGACCATCGAGCATCTCCACAACGGTGACTTCGCTGCCCAGAGAAGCATATACGGTGCCCATTTCGAGACCAATATAACCCCCGCCAACGACGAGAAGCCGCTTCGGCACATCCTGCAACGCAAGTGCGCTGGTCGAATCCAAAATCAGTGGACTGTCCATATCAGCAGGATTCTTGAACAATTTAGGCAACTTGGTCGGTCGAGAACCGGTTGCGATGATTACATGCTTGAACTTGACGCGTACGGCACTCTCTCCATCGCGATCGACTCTTACGCTTTTGGAATCTTGGAAGGAGGCTCGCCCGACAAGGCGCTCGACTTTCGCCCCTTTGAGCATTGCGCCAATACCCGAAGCGAGCTTGTCGATCACACCTTCTTTCCAGGATCGAAGCTCATCGACATTGATCTCAGGAGCGCCGAATTTGATACCAAACTGACTGGACCGTCGCGATACATTTATTACTTCAGCTGCATGGAGAAGGGCTTTCGATGGAATGCAACCCATGTGCAAGCAGACTCCGCCCGGCTTGGCCTGGGCGTCGATCAAAATCGTCTTGATACCGAGTTCGGCTGCTCGCAATGCTGCGGTGTAGCCGCCTGGTCCGCCGCCGACCACAGCAAGATCGACTTGTTCAACCATTTCACCAACGACCATAACCTGCCCTCCGGAAAACGAACTAACTCTTCGGCTTTCGATCAGTCAAGCATCAAGCTGAGCGGATCTTCCAGTAAATTGATGACATGCCTGACAAAATATGCGGCTTCGGCCCCGTCGGCCAACCGATGATCGAACGAGAGAGCCAGAGGCATGATCGTGCCTATTTCGATAGCGCCGTTCTTCACTATTGGCTTCTGGCTGGCTCGCGCCATACCGAGAATGGCAGCCTCCGGATAATTGACCATCGGCACCATACTGGTACCGCCGATGGCACCGATGTTCGTGATAGTGAAGGTGCCACCCTGCAACTTATCCAACTCGATTTTGCCACTCCTGGTCTTTTCGGCTATATCTGCCAGATCCTGGGCGATCTCCAAAATTGACTTCTGATCGGCATTCTGGATCACCGGCACAATCAATCCGCGCTCGGTCGCGACGGCCACGCCGATGTTGAAAAAAAGCTTGAAGACTATTTCGCCCTTAGCCTCATCCAGGCTCGAGTTGAATTGAGGATACTTCTTCAGTCCATCGACCACAGCCTTCACTGCGCAAGCAGTCATGGTTAACCGTGGTCCCTTACGCTCCTTCTGGCTATCGCGTTTGTCCAGCAGCCGAGCCAACTCCGTGACGTTGGCCTCATCGAAGTGCGTGACGTGAGGAATGTGCGTCCAGGAGAGCGTCATATTCATTGCGATCTTGCGGCGAATACTTCTCAGAGGCACGCGCTCTGTTTTTCCAAATCTATCGAAGTCGGGTAACTCGACCGGCTGAACCACCATCGGGCTGGCATCAAATGCGGTGGCAGATCCGGCTCCGCCATATTTATCCTGGAGCGAGATTGCAGGCGCCTCTTGCACGACAGGAGCAGGAGCGCTGTGATTCTTCGAAGCCATGCGGCTGATAGTGCCGGTCGCTGAAGCCTTAACATCTTCCTTCAAGACACGTCCATTGGGACCTGTTCCGGCCACGGAATGAAGGTCGACACCGAGCTCACGGGCCAGCTGCCTGACAGCAGGAGCGGCAGGAACAGGGCGGTCAGAATCATGAATTTTACCAGCTCGACCATTACCGGAAGCTGGGCGGGCGACCTCAGCCGGCTCCTTGACCTTGGTGGCTGCCGCTGTCTTGCTCGTTGAACCAGCGTCATCTACTGTCTTTTCGGCCGTGCTTGATGCCGATTTCTCCGCTTTGGCAGAGCCACCGACGTCAAAGCTGATCATGACACTACCGACGGTGACAACCTTACCTTCCTCGACATGAATCTTGGTAATCTTGCCCTTGTAGGGTGAAGGAATTTCGACAACCGCTTTGTCCGTCTCAACTTCGAAAAGAGGCTGATCCTCTTCGACGGCGTCGCCCTCTTTGACTTTGATGCTAAGAATCTCAGCTTCGTGAATGCCTTCGCCAAGATCAGGTAACTTGAAGTCGACTGTCATCTTTTTCCTCTTTCGTCCTTTAGGAACCGCCTCTGACTGTTTAATCTCACCTGGTCTAAAAATTGAGCGTCTCTTTGCAGGCAAAAATAACGCGCTCAGGATCGGGAAGGTAATAGCGCTCTTTCGAGAAATAGGGGATTGGTACATCGAATCCCGTAACTCGCTTGACAGGCGCCTCGAGATACATGAGCGCGTGCTCGTTGATGCGAGCGATTATCTCCGCACCGATGCCGCAATTGCGCTGTCCCTCATGAACAATCACGCAGCGTCCGGTTTTCATCACCGACTTGATGAATGTTTTGTGATCCATTGGCGAGACGGTCAGGAGATCAACCACTTCGCAAGAGATGTTGTCGTCCTCTTCCAACTCCTCGGCCGCTTCAAGCGCCGCTCGCAAACTGGCTCCGTAGGAAATGATTGTGAGGTCGCTTCCCTCCTTGACGATCTGAGCCTGACCGATTGGCAAGGTCTCCATCTTTTCAGGAACCTCTTCGCGGAAAAGGCGATAGCAAGCTTTCGGCTCGAGATAAATGACCGGATCCGGATCCTGAATGGCGCTGTGCAAAAGAGCACGAGCGTTGCGCGGTCCCGAAGGAATGACCACCTTCAATCCGGGAGTGTGAGCGTAATAGGCTTCACGACTTTCAGAATGGTGCTCCAGCGCTCTGATACCGCCGCCATAAGGGGCTCGCATCACCATCGGCAGATGAATCCGACCGCGGGTACGATTGCGGAATCGTGAGGCGTGACCTTCGACTTGATGAAAAGCGTAATAGTCGAAACCGGTAAACTGAATCTCGCATACAGGTCGCATCCCGTTAATCGACATGCCGATCGCCGTACCGACGATAGCGGCTTCTGCAAGCGGCGTGTCTATAACTCGATTATCGCCGAACTTGGCATATAGCCCTTCCGTGATTCGAAACACCCCTTCGTCCTGACCGACGTCTTCGCCCATGACGACCACTCTTTCATCGCGATCCATGGCTTCGTGAAGCGCGAGATTGATTGCCTTAGCCATATTGATTTCAGCCATCTTGAACTCCTGTTGCTCAAATTCTGGAAAGCGCTTTTACGACCGTGCCCCTGTTTCGCTCTTCGCTTTTTTGGCTTTGCGATCGTTCTCGCGCTTTATGTACTCTCCAAGCTCTTCGCGTTGCTCCTGGAGGAACTGCGGCACATCAGAGAAAACATGGTCGATGATATTGTAGGGATTGGTGAGGTCCTCACACTTCGCCATTTCCTCAGCTTTCTCGACAGCTTTCTTGACCTGGCTATCGACGTCTGCCTCCATCTCTTCGAGATCCTTAGGCGACATGACACCTTTATTGACTAGATACTTTCCAAACCGAATCAAGGGTTCTTTCTTCATCCACTCATCGGTTTCTGCATCACTTCGATATCTCTTCGGATCATCAGCAGTTGTATGCGGAGTCAATCTGTAGGTAAGCCCTTCGATGAGACTGGGCCCCAATCCGGCTCTGGCTCTCTCTACCGCCTCTTTTGTAGCGACATAGACCGCCAATACATCGTTGCCGTCAACTCGAATTCCCGGGATATTGTAAGCAATGGCCCGTTGAGCAATGGTTTCACAATTCATCTGGCGGCTGAGCGGCACAGAGATAGCGTATTGATTGTTTAAACAAACAAAAACGACCGGTGCCTTGAACACGGAAGCGAAGTTGAGCGCTTCATGACAATCACCTTCCGATGCGGCTCCATCACCGAAGTATGTCATTACAACATTCTTCTCTTTTTTGATATTCATCGCCATGGCGATGCCGACAGCGTGAGGAAGTTGCGTGGCAATTGGAACGCAGATAGGCAAATCGTTGACAAGTTCGGGTGGGCGCGTGCCTTCTTCGAAACCATTCCAAAATAGGATTATGTTTTCAATAGGCCAACCTCTATAAAGCATTCCGGCGAGCTCTCGATAAGCCGGAACGTGCCAGTCATCTTTGCCGATGTTGGCAGCGGAACCCATCGAAATAGCTTCGTGACCAGCTGACTGGGGAAAAGTCCCAAGTCGTCCCTGACGCTGCATCTTCAACATGCGCTCATCCGTCCGACGACCCAGCAGCATGTAGCGATACATCTCCTTGAGTTTGTCAGCCGGTATATCCGGTTCTAGCTTCTTGTCGAGATTGGCATTCTCGTCGAGAATCGACAGGTACTCGATCTTTTGTGCGATCTCAATCACTTTCCGTGGCATGTTATGTCACCTGGTTAACGAAGGCTTCGATATTGAAAGTAACCACATCGTCGATGCTAGATCTCGCGGGTTGGTTGGACGCCACCCTATTGACGATCAGCATCAGACCATGAAAGTATGTCATACGGCGTCAGTAA
>CAYQKX010000126.1:0-9756 GCA_964418155.1 uncultured Candidatus Obscuribacterales bacterium
GAAGCGGCCATGAAGGCTGGTGCATCTGGTGTCATCGTATGTGGTTGTCAAATTGGCGACTGCTATTTCCGAGAAGGCAACCGCATGATCCGCGAGCGCCTCCTTGGCGAACGCCCACCAACGTTGAAGAAGACCGTCGATAGGCGTAGAGTGATGGCACTCTGGTTGTCGCGTCGCCAGAAGAACAAATTTGAGTCTGAAGCGAAAGAGTTCGTCGCATACGTCAACAGGTTGGAACCAGCTGCTGAAGCGGCCAAACCAGCTGCACCAGCTCCTAAGCCTGCCGCAGCCCCGGCTGCTGCTCCAACACCTAAGGACGCCGAAAAGGCGAAAGAGGCTACCGCGAAAGAAGCTGCCCCTGCCAAAGCTGTCGAGGCTAAGGATGCGGCGACCGAAAAGGTTGATGCCGCGGCTCAAGCAGAAGCCAAGCCACAAACGGATGCCTCTGGCGGCGGTGCTGAGGCGAAACCAGCGGATGCTGAGTCTTCCGAGAAGAAAGAGTCTTAGTTTGACGGTTGTTTTAAAAGCAAGGTTGCAAGAGAGATATGGCTGCTAAAGATCAAAAACTATCCGAGTTTCAGTTAATCAACCGTTGGGTTTGGTTCTTCGCGCTCTACTTCTTCTTTATCATTCTGATTGCCATGTTCGGTCTGGTAGCGGAATTCTAGAAGCGTCGAGACAACTGAAGCGTGATAACCTCAAAGGGCATTATTATTGTTCTGGCATTCATGACTTTGTTGTCGTGTGCGTGTCATTCTAATGCGTTCGCGCAGGGCGCGATGCTGGGTACTGCAACAATAGAAGTTGCACAGGGCGGACCTTTTGTTGCAAACGGAAGACGTACGCAGAGATTCGTCAGTACCTTCGAACTGAGCGAGCGCGACGTTGTCAAGCCGTTTACTCTGCACATTCACAACGGCTTTGGCGGTAGTCCAGGGTTCAACTGGATAAGGGCGTTCCTGGGGGCCGACATGGACCTTTCCGGAGTCGGTCGCGCGGAAGAACCCAGCGCCGATCTGCTTTATGACGAGAGTTATGTGCAACGACATACAATCAGCCTGGACCTCACCGGGAAAGTCTTCACTGGTATCAATACGCTGATTATCGAAGGCACTGCTCAGAAGGGTGCTGTGATGAGTTGGATACTGGAGGGACCGCTGTCGCCTGAGTTGGCGGCCATCAACCCGACTGCAACTCAACCAGGTTCGCGACTGACCTTAGCCGGGCGTGGATTCAGCCTCGATCCAGGAGAAAACAAAATCTCGATTGGCGGTCACACAGCTGAGTTGTTGAACTCGACAAGAACGACTATTACGGTTAAGGTTCCCGAGCACATCAAACCAGGTCCAGCAAGCGTAGTTGTCACTACCAACAACATCCCGAGCGCACCATACTCGATATCAATCACCGCACCATCCGCGCTACCAGAGTAACCTCGCTACAATCGAAAGTACTTTCACCGTCGAAGTCTTCCTAAAGGTCCACCTCTCGAATGCGCTGGCACCGAGCAAGCTCGTAAACGCGCTGGTCGAGAGTTTGGAGACGGCCGGGAGGCGCAGCCCACTGGGACCGCCAGAGTCTCCTTGGCACCGAGCAAGCTCGCTAACTCGCTGACCGAGTTTACGGTTAAGTCGGCCAGCCGATTAGATCCTTGTCTCGCTACTGATAGGGCTTTGCGCAGCGAAGATACGCTTTAGGATAAGGTTCGTACTTCGAGATGATCTTTTCTAGTTCACCACTGTTTGCGATTTCATCAAGAGAAGTATTCAGCATTGTCTTGAATTCCGGCTCTCCTGATTTGAACATGTAGACATTTGGGAAAACTCGCACAGGCTTATTAGGCGTGATGTTCTGCACGGATTTCGGGTTGTGTTTCTGAAAATCATAGGCAAAAAGCGGTTCTGTAAACGTAACGTCAGCTTTGCCAGTCGACACGCTCAGCAAGATATCCGAAATTGGTGCCATCTGCGGAAGCGATAGCCGCTTGGCTTTCGGATAGTCTGCTTTGGCTATCATTTCAGCCATCTCACCGTCTACGCATGCGATTTTGTACTTCCCTTCGCTGATGCCTTTCAAAGACGCATCGATTCTCTTGTCACCGTATTTGGTGAATGCGCAAATCGGGCTATAGCAGATAGATCTGCTAAAGTCTGCTACTCGAGCTCTTGTCGAGTTGGCCCACACCGGACAGGCAATAATGTCGTATCGATTCGTCTTCAACCCTTCGATCATGGTGCCCCATGTGACAGCCTCTGTAATTTCAAACTTCAGTCCCAACCGCTTTGCCGCGAGTTCTAGCACCTCGTAGCCTACGCCTGAGAGTTTCTTCGTATTGGGATCACGAATCAGGAGCGGATACCATTCCACATAAGCAGCTCGAATCTTCCCGGCCTTAATGACCCTGTCCTGGAGTGTATCGGCCGCCGACACGGGGAGCAGAGAGGATAGCAAGCCAACTACTAATAATGCAATCTGCCGATTGATTGGCACCATAAATCTAGCTCCATTCGGTTTGGTAACATAATAGCAACTTCTTAGCCGTAGCCCAGAACGATTCTGCCGCATGGAACCAATTTCTACGACGCAAGCTCTGCCATCAGTAGGAAATTCTTGACTCTTTGACTCGATGGAGTTGAGAGAACCTCTTTTCCTCCCGCTTCTATAACCTTTCCTCCGTCGAGAAAAATTATCGAATCGGCAGCCTCCCGTGCAAATTGAAGCAAGTGAGTGATCAGCATGATACCGATTCCTTCATCGCGCAGAAGTTTTATCTCCGATAGAATCAGTGCAATTTGTTCTACATCAAGCGATGAAGTAATCTCGTCCATCAGAATGTAATTCGGCTTCAGTACCATCGCTCTAACCAGAGCTGTGCGCTGCCGTTGCCCAATGGACACTTGGTTCGGATATCTGTCGATGAAACGCTGCATGTCGAAGCGTTTTAACAAATGATCGAGATATTCCTTGCGCGTCTGATCTAGCTTTCGACCGAGTGGAAGGGTGATATTTTGTCTCAGTGTGAGGTGAGGCCAGAGGAATAACTGTTGAAATACAACGGTAACTGCAGGCCAAGCCGGTTTTAATAAATCACCTTTGCGCAGCGGAAAAGAATACGTGTCGCTATCGATCGCGAGTTCACCCGAAGTTGGAAGCTCAAGAAGAGACAATGCTTTGAGAAGTGTCGTCTTACCTGCACCGCTGGGTCCGATTAGGGCAGTTATCTCGCCAGGCTTGATGGTGGCACTCACGTCGGACAACAGTGTAATTCGATCCCTGACGAGGGTTATATTCTTACCGGCAAGACAGGACTTTTGAGCCTCTATTGCTCGGATAGATCTCGAGTGTAGCGATTGCGTAGCCATAGCGCGATTCCATTTAAGGGTAAACAAACACAGAGAAACAGGACGCCCAGTGAAGTGTAGATTTCTACCGGGCGATAAACAGTGGCGTTGATTTGTTGTGCCGTGCGAAAGATCTCGTCAACAGAAATCAAGCTCGCGAATAAAGTCGCTTGCAAAATGGCGACTTGCGACATCAGCAATCCGGGTAGTATTTGTCTGAGCACGAGGGGAAATTGAATAACGGTCAGTGTGGTCATTTTGTTGATGCCGCAGACTTGCGCTGCCACTAGATACTGATTGGGGAAGTCCCTCAGCACGCGTCTGACAATTTCTGAAACCGTAAATATGTTGATGATCGACAGTGTGACCGCGGCTGTGACGAACGGGTCTATGACGACATTGAGAATCGCTTGCATTGGATAATGGAGCCAAAAAAGGAATACCAGAATCGGCACTCCCGAAATGACGAATGCTGTTGTGGCGATCGGCCAGCCGAAGAGGCGCCTGTACTTCGCACCCAGGACACCGAGAATGGTGCCGAAGACCAGACCCGACAGCCAGACAATCGCCGCCAATCTCATGGTTTCGATTAATCCAGCGCTCAGCGCCTCACCGTATTGGGTGAATATTTCAAAAACAGTCATTGGAATAGGTTTTGGTTGACTGACGAACGACGTTAGTTAATTCTCATCTAGACCGTTGCGGCGGTCAATGGTGGAACTACGGTTTGACATTCGTGCGCCGAATTGCCAATTATACTGGCGATTTTCCAGTGTGCCTGTTGTTGTGGGTTCCACTGCACGTCAGTCCGAACTGAAACCTTGAAGGGTGGGTATGGCAATTTAACCGCTAACATCCTTTTAGGGTTGAGGCGAAACTCAATGCACTGAATATGGTGCATTGATTTCGGCTATTCTTCGATAAATGCCACCACTCTTGCCGGAGCCGCGCTAACCCCCACCAGTTTGATCGGAAAAAATCCAACCTTGAATCCCGTGGACGGAAGGCTCTCCAGATTTGCAAGTTGCTGAACCACGTAGAACTCTTTTTCCCGGTGCGCAAAGTGAGCATCCCAGATATGGGCTTTATCACCTGTTCGTTTGTAGTCCCCGATCATTACGTGAAACGGCCGATCCCAACCGAGAGCGTCGGTACCACCGACTTTGGCGCCCATGGAAGAGAGCCACAGAGCCGACTCCCTAATCAAACCAGGGTAGTTATAGCGAATTGGATCGTTGATAGCGTATTTGTCGTGATCGGTTCTGATCAAAATCGCCTCACCATCCGTGATGTCATGCTCAATCTTGTCAAGAGCGCTCTTCAGGTCATCGACGGTTATGGCGCTTCCAGTGCCTTTCTTGTGCGTGAGGTCGAGAACTGTGGCCGGCAGGAATAAATCGTCCAGTTCGATTTGATCGATTGTCTTTGCCGGTTTGCCATCACAGGTGCTGCCATAGTGTAGCGGTGCATCGACGTGTGTGCCGAGATGGCTCGAGAAAACCAGGTTCTCTTCCGCCCAGCCTTCGCCTTCAGGCAAGTCAGATTTAGGGCAGCCGAAAAGTGCCATCATGATCTCGGCCCCTTTCTGGTTATCTACATATTCGATTTGCGGCCCCAAAATTCGAAAAAGCGGTTTAATAACATCCGGAAACGTTGACTCATCAAGCGGTTTCAGTGCTCTTGTCAGATCAACCAATCTTGTCATGGAGCGTTCCTCTCAAAATTTATTTGGACATTTTGGTGGCAGTTCGGGTAATTTTAGAGATAGTGGATTATCGACGGTGTCTTTGGTATGAGAATGTTTCCAAAGTACTTCACATTGGAAGAAGCGCAGTCCCTGTTACCCTCCATTCGGGAGTTCTTGACCGCTGCCAATATTGAGCTTGAAAGATTGGCCGAAGATCTGGTCGAAGCTAACGGACAGTTCGAGCTCTTGGAGCGCCGTTTGACGAAGGTCAACGTAATGCGAGTTGCCGCGACTCCGTCCGGGTTGGGGCAAGTAGATGTGAGCTCCGCTACTCTGGGCTTAAGCGACGAAGAGCAGCAGTCGTTCGAGAAATCGGCGCATGAGCTTGCACAACTGCAGGAGAATTACCTGATCCGTCTTAACTACTGGCTCGACAAGATTACTGATTGCGGAGTTATCTTGCGAGATTTGCGTAGCGGTCTTTTGGATTTCCCAGCCAGGGAAGGCCAATTCGAATACTTCCTTTGCTGGCGACTAACCGACGACGACATCAGTCATTGGCATCTAATCAATGATGGCTTCATCGGACGGAAGCCATTAGCAGTCTTGATCGAATACGTCTAAAAAGGAAAAAGAGGAAAGTCTACTACCTCTTCCCCCTCTCTCTTAAATCGATTCCCAAAGGTGCCGCCGGCTGATGGTTAATCTTTCTCGGGCTACACGCGCGAACCGGCGACTCGCTATATTCAGCATATTAAGTGTTCTTCCAAGATGACTACAGGGTTTTCCCTGTTCTTCCACTACTGAAAACCCAGTCGTGGTCTTGAAAACTGACCTCCGTCACGTTTTTCGGTTTTGCACGTCACTCGCATCGGTTTTCTGCTGGGCGCTCATGGACTTTTATTGGCAACCTGGTGTGAAACGTGTCGAAAGGAATGAGAAGTATTGCTTGTCTGTCTATATACTGGATGACCTTGTCGGTCCAAAATCAATTGGAGTATCTCCATGGAAGCGCTCAGTGTGCCGGAGAAGGTGAAACGCTCTCAATTTTATCGATACCATGATGCCACCAAGCACACGGTTGAAAGATTGCGCTCGCACAATCATCCTCTCGATTGGGCAAGTCAACCGAATCCATTTTTGCATTACGAAGGCGCTCGTCTAATCGATCTGCCGCATGAGTTCGAAGTCTCGGACAACAACCTTTTTGAAACAGTTGCGCGACTGGCGGGTTACTCGTCGAACGAGATAGCTCAATCAGACGGCTCCACGAAGGCAAGTCTTGATTTTGGATTGAAGTTTATCTCCAATCTTTTGTTCTACAGTATGGCTGTCAGCGCATGGAAACAGGTGGTAGGAACGAATCATAGATGGGCGTTAAGGGGAAATGCTTCCTCTGGTAATTTGCATCCGACTGATACGTACATAATGACGGGACGATCGGTTGAAAACCTTCCTTCTGGACTTTATCACTATCGGGTCGATGAACATAAGCTAGAGGAGCGCATATCAGGTGATCTAAGCACCTCGATTATTGAAACGCTTGGAATGGATTGTGCACCACCTTCGGTTATGGTGGCACTGACTTCGATTTTCTTTCGAGAATCTTGGAAGTATCGAGATCGTGGATTTAGATACTGCCAACATGATCTGGGTCACGCTCTGGCTGCAATCATGTTGTCGGCCGCGGCGCTTGGTTGGAAGGCAGAGGTCGTAACTCTTTTCCCCGATGATTGGCTGAAGGAGGTGCTTCAACTTTCAAGCGACGAGGTTCCGCAAGCACTAATACTCCTGAGCGAGGTCGATGAATCGAGGCGCAGTGATGGATTCGAGATCGCTTCAGAGACCAGTTCGGAGCGCAGAATCTTGCCCTCAACACCGAGCAGCTTGTCATCGAACATAATCGACTATCCATCGATTGGGTCCGTGTATCAGGCGACGAAGTACTCGGAAGCAGATTATAGAGAAGTCAAAAACGCGCTCCGGCCCTCCAAATCGCTCCTTCATAGACCACCAGGTCAAATTGTCGCGGCAACCGACCCGTATCCGATTGGATTCGATCTCACCGCTATTGGTGCCGAATGTCTTCATGAATCCGTGCATAAGACGATTCGGAAAAGAAGGTCGGCGGTCGATATGGACGGTAAGACCGGCATGGAGAAAGCCCATGTCGAGTACATCTTGCGAACTGCAACACTGGGGTTCAAGGCCGATTTCCAATCGGCGGATTCAGTTGTTAGCGGTGTGTGGAAGAGTTGTTCCGATTTACATCTTGTTGATCTCTATATCTATGTCCATCGAGTCAGTGGTCTTCCGCGCGGCCTGTACTTCTTCGATCGGACTGAGAGTTCGCTGGTCCCATTGCTTCTCCAGGACCAAAGAGAGATTGCGATGTCGACGAGCTGTTTCCAGGAAATCGCTTCTGACGGTGCTTTTTCCGTCTCAATGATCGCTGACTTTGTAAGAGGGTATCAGTTGTTTCGCGATCGAGCCTACAAGCTGGTTCATTACGAAGCTGGATACATCGGTCAGATGCTCTACCTGACTGCCTGTGCGCTGGGACATGATGCGACTGGAATCGGCTGCTTCATCGACGATGCAATCAACAACTATCTCGCGCTCAACGAAGGGCACGAGGTGATTTACAATTTCACCTTCGGTAAGGCAGTGCTCGATCCGAGATTGACTACCCTCAAATCATATGAGTTTGAGTATCCTGATTTCGCAGATTGAGTAAAACGATTCATGATCGAATGTTTCAAGTGTGAATGTCGATCGTCTACTCATGGATCGATGAGCATTCCTTGGAAGGAATAAAAGGAGCATCGAAACTATATTCTCCAAGAAGACTGAGGTGATACGGTCGATAAGCATTCCTTGGACGGAACAAAGGGAGCATCGAAACTATGCTACACGCTTGCAGCGGTCGCCTGATTTGGCAGGGATTTCCTCAGCGCAATTCGATGAAAACGGTCATGTCCGGCTCATCGGTGGACGAGGATGGTTTTTTCTTCCATAGCAGAGCCTTGAGCGTCGCGGGCAATTCTTTGAACTCGAAATGATCGATCTCTTTCTGCTCCGGACTCATATTGTTGCACCAATCACGGCAGCCGCAACTGTTACCACAATGCAGGTACTGCTCAAGTAGAACAGGGTGAGTGGTTCTGATTCGATTGGCTATGTTTTTCGACTGATCGATTGGAACAAAAATGTAGTTGTATCCAAAATCACGCGCGTTGTATGCCACCAAACCGAAGCTGCGATTGGGTTCTCGGTCTCTCAATACCCTCTCGTAGCGCTGGATACGACGATCGAAAGAGCTGACATCGTAACCAATCTGCATGGCTTTGCGCTTTGGGAAAAATCGAGCGATATGCGGCTGCCAACAAAATGGAAAATCAGATTGGCGAAGTTCGTCGTCGGAAATCCTCTCTTTATCCCAGATTCCGACAGTCCATGAACTCGCTGCCACCAGAAGGAATGGATTGAGAACGAATCTAGATTCCTCTGATTCACCCTCCATACTGCGCTGACCTTCTTCGAAGACGAAAGACCCATGGAGGCCCCACCACGGTTTGCCGTCGACAATTTGTTCGAAAATCTTGTCCGAGGGACGGTAGTCTCGTAGCAGAAGACTGCGTACAGACAATACTGCCGCTGTCCTTTTCTCGCAAATCTCTTCGCGGGTGAGGAAATTAAACTGCTCTGGTTGCCGCAAAGGTAATTCGATGAATTCGTCTAACACTTTCGCGCTGCTGCCTACCGCCAACTCGTTGGCGAAGGTCGAACCTTGAACGGCAAGAAACAGCGCGACTATGTAGATCCAGATCGCTGAACGCGGGCTGAATGACGACAATCGAGCGCGCGTACAATCGCTGGTATCAATGTTATCGAGCCATGATTCAAACAACTAGTTTTTCTTTTGTGGCTGCTGATAAAAAATCGTGTAGCTACCACGCATTCCTTTTGTCTTTTCTTTAGGAACGCGAATCATCGGACCGGTAGTTATGATGCAATGCGCGCCATCTCTGCCAACCGACTGCAGCACCGAGCCATCGGTCGAAACTATTTTCCATGGATCGACTTTGAGGGCATTGCTCCACCACTCTTTGACTTGTTGTGGCGTGTGTTCTGTATTATAAGTCAGATAGTATCCTGGGCCAGTCTTGGCGTTGGGATACGTCACTCCATTCAAAAAGACTTGCTTACCAGTGTAGCTGGGAATGTTGGGAAGTGCGATCTCCTGATCGAGATTTTGCGAGGAAAACTCAGCAGGCGCATCCCTGCGAACCGCGGAAGTCAAAGGCGGTTGCCAGCCCTGACCTGGTCTGCGCGGTTGTCCTTTGGGCTGTGCTTGTGCTGCAGAAGAGCAATCGATGACACCTACAATTGTCAACGCGAGCATGAGGCACGCGTATTGCAACTGCTTCCTCAAGCTAAACAATTTCATATCCCCTTCTTCGGTAATGCATAAGCGCATAACTACTACCTCCGCCATCAGGATCAATTTACCACATCGAATCAGTGAATAACAAAAGACCCGCTCATTCTGCACGATATTGCATTCAGAGCGGGTCTTTGTTGATCTCGGTCAGTTTCTCGTAAACTTAGTTAGGTTTGCAGAAGGTGCCTGATCCGTTGGCTTCGTTCTCGAATTCAACATCTCCCAGGAGGTTGCGGAATCCGGACGCTGGTTTGAAGAACACTCTGTCAGCTGCGACTAGAGGG
>CAYQKX010000127.1:0-9208 GCA_964418155.1 uncultured Candidatus Obscuribacterales bacterium
AACGGAAGGTCGTGTCGATTCCACGCCTTTCTCCAATCCTGAATAAGGTTGGTGAAGTAGCGATGATAGTTTTGCGCCTCGTAAATATTTGCTTCGCCCTGGTACCACAGGATGCCTTTTACACCAAACGGCGCTATCGGAGCGATCATGCAGTTGTAGAGCGATGTAGCCGGGAAATTCAAAGTGAGCCCGCTCGCCTTCTGACGCTTCTCCGGAATGGCATATTCGCTTGACGCGATTTGCTGACTCTGACTGCCAGTCTCGAGTCTTTTCGCATATTGTTTGAACTGCTCATCTAGATCCGTGAGCAATCCTTCCCCTTGCTTCATCAAGTAAAGCTTTTCAAGACTCATCCACGACTGTATAGGAGATCCGGTAGCTGCCGTCTCGACAATTCCAATCGGACGCTTGAGCTTCTCCTTCATCTCCATCGCGAAATAATACGGAAGGGCCGGGCATTCCTTCGACCAGCCAGGGTTGAGCGTTCTCCAGGAGCCAATAACATTCTTGGCTGGCTCTCTATTGACCCGCTCTTTTGGTGTGAAAAACCGAATCTCAGGGTCGCCTGTGATGTTAGTAGGCAACTTGCTATGTTCCAGATTGATAACCATATTGGACTGTCCGCTGCACAGGAAGACTTCGCCAATGAGAACGTCCTTGACCCTGATTTCCTGCTCACCACGCACTATAAGCTCATAAGGACCGCCTGGCGGAAGCGCCGGCATGGTGATGTGCCAATCACCGTTCGGTTGCACCTGGGCTACACCTTTGCTTTCCCCGATCTTCGCCCCAACGGTGTCTCCCGGTTTTGCCCTGCCGAAGACGTGGATAGGCTGTCCACTCTGAATGACCATGTGTTCGCCGAAAAGATTGGAGACTCGAAGCTCTGCACGGGCACTCGTTTGACAGATAAATAGTGCCAACACGAATGCCATAATTATGGATGAAAAAGCAGCCTTAGCCTTGGAGCAGCGAATCTTCAAAGGTTTCTCCTTACAAAACGGTGAGCGGCTGTACGATCATGACAACATTGTCTGTCCAAACGCCTCATTAGGCATGATCAACGTGTAATGATTCAGCGGGAACCCTAGCAGACACTGACTGGATGGTAATCTAGCCTCGAAATGTTGTTCTCAATACTGTGCAAACCCACAGACCGAGCAGATTTAATTCAAATACTGGGGATATTGAAGGTTAATTTGACTTGCCTTATCTTGACATCATGCTATTCTTGACCTGTACACAACTTACTAGAACGTAATATCCAACGTTTGTTCCTGCCGTTCATTTTTCGGTTATAACTGCCTTTGTGACCCCATTCCTAACAAATAAGTCTGATTGAGAGTCGCCATGAAAAATTTCGAAAGAGTTACTATCCTCGCCACCATATTCACGGTTTCGGCATTGCCTGTCAGCGCCCAGAATTACCACTACAACTACGGCAATTCCCGCGTCATCAACCAGGGCTCAGTCGGATATGTCCAGCACGAGAGTACCTACATCCCGACAGGCGCCATCAATAATACGGCCAAAGGCGTGATCACCGGCGGCGTCGGCTCGAAAGCCAATGCCATGCTCCCCGGAGTCTCCTGGGGCCGCACTGTAGGCACATCCGGCGACAACTTCTATCAGGGCGGCGCACCGGACAAATACAAGTCCGCAGTGCCTGACTATGCTCAGACTCCACAGCGCGTAATCACCGTCGGCGGTCGACGTGTCAGTCAACAGCAGTATTATCAACAACAGCAACAACAGCAGAGACAACAGCCACGAGGCTATGTGTACCAGCCCGGACAAAATGGCGGTACACCTAACTACGGCGCTGTCGACACCAACGTCGGAGTTCAAAACAACGGCGGAACCGCCTCATATTCGAGCGGCAGCGGTCAGAAGAACTATTAAATTTAACGCGGCGCAAACGGCTGGCTCGGGAAGCCGCAAAGCCTCACCAAGAGCTTTCACAGACAAGAGCTCTCCGAATGCCAAAAGCGCTAAGAATACGACAATAGAAGTGTCACTTCTACATTTCCGACTGTTTGAGCCAATTTCTAGAAGTGCGGCTACTCATTGACATCTTTTAGAAGCGTGGCTAATACTTTTTGGCGTTTTTCGTCGAAATTTGAGAAGTGACGCTTCTATCGCCTATTCGATTGGACCGGGCATGGGACAGCTGGCTGCGGAAAGCGAAGCCTCGCATAGGACCCTGACTACGGAAAGTTCAGCACGCGATGCCCGGCACGCTCACCTCGGAAGGTTCAGATGCGAGGCTCGGCACACGCGGCTGACTACGGAACATTTAGTACGCGAAGCCCGTCGCATGAGGCTGAAGGCGGACAGTAAGCACACATTTATTGGAGCGCCGCACGCGCTAGCAGCCCATCAGTGATATACAATATGTGCGCTTGGGGTCCAATCGGACCTTATATAGGGAAGAGCGACTAACGAGGCAAGACGGCTGTGCGTACAATTATTGTGCTCGGCGGAGCAGGCGCGATGGGGCAGATCATCGTACAAGACCTGGCTGATACCGCGAAGGACTGCAAAATCATTATTGGTGACTTCAACATCCAGGGCAACGAACGTGTCCAGGAATTGCTGAAGCGACCCAACGTAGAAGCCGAGAAGGTCGATATCAAAGACGAAGCGAGCCTCGTCGCCCTCTTGAAAAAAGGTCAGTGCGTGGTCAACTCAACGCCCTATTACTTCAATGTCGATGTAATGAAAGCGGCTCTCAAAGCCGGTTGCTCCTACCTCGACCTGGGTGGACTCTACCACACGACGATGAAGCAGCTCCCGCTACATGCCGAGTTCGAGAAAGCAGGACTCGTTGCAGTCGTCGGAACTGGTGCCGCCCCTGGTACCACCAATCTCCTGGCAGCAGCAGCATGCAAGGAATTGGATAGAGTAGATACAATCGACATCGCATGCGGCTCGCGTGATTTCACCGAATCGACGCATCCGTTCTATCCGCCCTACATGCTGGACACGATTTTCGACGAGTACACCAAGGATGCGATGGTGTTTGAAAACGGAGTTGCCGAAGGCCGCAACCCGCTCGCCATGCAGAAAGTCATAGATTTTCCAGAGCCCGTAGGGAAACAGCCTGCAATCTTCACGTTGCACTCTGAAGTAGCAACGTTGCCAATGACCTACAAAGACAAAGGCGTGAAGAACGTCTACTTCCGCCTCGCTCTGCCACAAGATTTTCATGAGAAACTGAAACTGTTTGTCGAACTCGGATTCGGCAAACCAGAAGCGATCGAAACAGCTGAAGGCAAGTTCCATCCAAGAAAAATCTTGGCACACATGATCGCTCAAATCCCATTTGTCAAACCGAGCGTGGACGATTGTGAAATTCTGCGCGTTGATGTTAAAGGCAGCAAGAACGGCGAAGATCGCCATTATGTGATGATCGAAACCGCTCACGCAGACAAGAAGCGCAACATCTCGGCTGGAGATCTGAATACGGGCGTACCACCATCGATAGTGGCGCAAATGATCGTGGATGGAGCGATTAAACATAAAGGCGTCGTTGCGCCAGAGATCGCGGTTGACCCAGAGCTCTTCTTCAAAGAACTAGAAAAGAGGGGCTGCTCCGTAAAAAAGGTTGTTAACGAGGCAGTAGCGACCTAAGCGCCGGCTAGACTGATCGCGTCAAGGCGTTCCGCAGAGCGAGGCTTGGCTGGTCGCGTCAATCAATCCGTTCGCGCGGCCTGGCTTATCTCGTCAAGGCGTGCCCATCGAGAGCGGCTTTCAGACTGGCGCTATCGAAGACGTTGATTATGCGAACATTAGGATTGATCTTTTTGACGAGTCCGGTCAATACCGCTCCGGGTCCGATCTCTATAAATGTATCGACACCATTTTCAACCATGTACTCGACCGATTCGTACCAGCGAACTGGGCTTTCCATCTGCTTTTCAAGCTTCAATTTGATGTCGGAAGACTGACGCGAACCTCGGGCATCGACGTTTTGCACGACTTCGCATCTTGCATCATTGAGCTTGGCACTTGCCAACTCTTTCGCGAATTCACGCGCAGCCTGGCTCATCAACGGAGAGTGAAAGGCACCGCCGACAGGCAATGGAATTGCCTTGCCACCCGCTTCTTTGGCAAGCTTTGATGCCTGGGCAACGGCATCTGGGTTGCCGGAAATGACTAATTGTTCTCTTGTGTTGTAGTTGGCAAGCACGACAACAGCTTCGTCTTCGCTCTTTCCTGCATCAAGAAGTTCGCGGTTTACTTTCGAGCAGATCTCGACAAGCGTATCTGGAGACTTTTTAAGAACAGCTGCCATTGCGCCTTTGGGACACTCTTCCATGAGGTGCGCACGTTTGGCAATCAGTTTAACCGCATCTTCAACGCTCAAAGACTGTGCCGCCACCAACGATGTAATCTCGCCCAGGCTGTGCCCCGCGACGAAATCAGGTTGTGACCCGCCATGTTTTTCGTACGCTTTCCAGGCGGCAAGCGAGACTGCCATTATTGCTGGTTGGGTATTGACGGTGCGCTTGAGATCGGCTTCAGGACCATCAAAACAAAGACTTGATAGAGAACGCCCAGCCAGGCGATCGATTAGCTCGAATGTTTCTTTGCATTCAGGATACGTGTCGAACAGCTCTCGGCCCATGCCTTGAGACTGGGACCCCTGACCGGGAAACAAGCATGCAATCTTACCCATTTGAATACACTCCTGGTTGATGTAGCTGAAGAGATTCCGACGACTTATCGCGCCACTTCGATCTCGGCGCCTTCCTTAACTTCAGTCTTCGACGCAACGCGAGAGTCGACGGCAGTCCACCGGAACACGGCGGCGCCCCATGTCAAGCCGCCCCCAAAGCCGACAAAGCAAATCGTGGAAGGCGTCTTTACATTTCCGCGACCAAGAGCCTGCCAGAGAGCAAGCGGTATTGAGGCCGCTGAAGTATTCCCCATTTCGTCCACATTCGTAATCAGCTGATTTTCCTTTAGACCAAGGCGATCGGCTGCTGCTTTGATAATTCTGATGTTAGCCTGGTGCGGGACAATATAGTCGATGTCACCAACAGTGATACCAGCCATCTCAGTGGCATGGCGAACCGCTTCCGGTACGGCATTGACGGCGAACTCGTAAATTGCCCTTCCGTTCATCTGCAGATAACGGTCGACTGCTTTGGGCGGATCCGCACCCGCATGCGGGTAAGCACTTCCGGTGTTCGGAATCCAGAGCAGATGTCCGCCGTTGCCGTCGGCGCGCAGATACGTGCCGAGCATTTCATTGTCTTCGGGCTCGGTAGATTCAAGGACGAATGCGCCGGCACCATCGCCGAAGAGAATACAGGTGTTGCGATCTTCCCAATTGAGAAAGCGAGAATGAATGTCGACCCCTATAACCAAGACGCGTTTGTAAGTGCCGCTTCCGATGAATTGCTGCCCGACGGATAGCGCGTAGACAATTCCAGTGCAAGCGGCTTCCATGTCGAATGCTGCTGCCCGAGAGGCTCCGATTGCGCCCTGAACCTGGCAAGCAGTAGACGGATAGAGGTTGTCCGGCGTGGACGTAGCCACGATGATTAACTCGATAGTATCACTCGCGATACCGGCAAAGGCGAGGGCGTCCTTGGCAGCTTCGATGGCCAATCCAGTCGCTGTCTCGTTATCCTTAACGATTCGACGTTCTCGAATGCCGGTTCTCGTCTTAATCCATTCATCCGACGTATCGACCAGCTTCGTGAGATCACTATTGGTCACGACGGACACCGGCAGGCCCGCACCAACACCGATGATTTTCGCTCCACAAGCGAACTTCACTTTTTCTTCTTCTCCTTGCCGCTGGCTTTGGCAGTCGTCAATTCATTCGTCGAACCATTGTTCGAATTCAGCACAGATTCGATTTTTTGAACCACATTGGCCGCGACCATGTCTTTCGCCACTCGAATCGCATTCTTGATGGCAGTATGCTTGGAGCCACCATGGGCGATGACACATACACCCTTGATACCCACGAGAAGCGCGCCGCCGAATTCATTCTTATCGACACGTGCCTTCAAGTTTTTAAATGCAGATTTACCAATGACGCCGGCAATCTTTCCTTGCAGCGAACCCATCAGCTCCTCGCGCAGCATAAAGCTCATCATACTCGCGATGCCTTCAGCGGTTTTCAACGATATGTTGCCTGTGAATCCATCAGTCACGACGACATCCACCTTACCCATCGGGTAGTCGCGACCTTCTACAAATCCAATGAAGTTGAGCTCTTTGCTTTCTTTGAAAAGCTCATAGGCTTCTTTCACGACGTCGGTACCCTTGGTTTCTTCTGTACCGATGTTGAGCAGGCCGACGCGGGGCTTCTCAATGTTGTACAACCCCTTGGCTAGCACGTGTCCCATCAGACCGAGCTGAACCATTTGATATGCATCCCAGGCGACACTTGCTCCGGCATCGATCAAGAAGCAGGGCTTGGCATGAATCGTCGGCATCGTACACGCAATCGCGCAGCGATCTATATTAGACACTTTGCCGAGACAGATCTGAGCCGCGACAGCAGCAGCTCCGGTGGAGCCTGCTGCGACAATTCCATCGGCTTTGCCTTCTCTGACGAGCTTTGTGGCAACGACGATGGAGGAATCCTTTTTCTTGACAACCGACCAGCCCGGCTTCTCGCCCATCTGGACGACTTCCGACGCATTGACGACTGTTATATTCAGTTCAGACGGAGTTCTATTTTGAAGGAGCTGTTTGATGACAGGACGATTTAACTCCTGTTTGATTGCTGCCTCGGGACCGACCAAAATAATGGCGATCTTGTATTCAAGTGCAGCAAGTACAGCACCATGGACGACCTCTCTGGGGGCGTGGTCACCACCCATGGCGTCTATGGATATCCGAATCATGCCTGGCTCACGCTCCGCCTGTTAAAAACCGAAAAACCGAGTCAACCTGTACAGGCCCATTCTGAGAGACAACTTAGACTAGTTGTTCGCTCTTGAAGGCTGGGCGGCCGCGGTAATAACCACACTCGCCACACATAGTGTGGGGTCTGGCTTTCGCTCCGCACTGCAGGCAGCGAGTCAGATTTGTTGCTAGCGCTTTCCAGTGGGCACGCCGCTGGTGCTGCTTTTGATGTGATGTCTTTTTCTTTGGTTGTGCCATTTGAGGTTACTTCCTCCAGGTACCTGGAATTGATAATTATCTACGAATTTTCTCCAGTTTCTTGATTTGAAAACAGAGTCTTTAAGTTCTCCCACCTCGGATCGATTTTGCCCGAGCTTTCAGAGGCGCCTATTGAAGACGCCGAGTTCCCGGCAGCCAGAGCCTTTTCGGCTTTTGGCGGACCGGGACAATCATCGCCGCATCGACAGAAAACGGGCGATGCCAACGTTACAGCTTGATACACAATATCACCGATGTCAAGGACGCCATCAGCCGGAATGACCTCATAGAAGTCATCTTTGGTCAGTTCTCTATCCCTCGACGAATCCTCATGTGAGTAGGATTTATTCGCCGTAAGCTGCTCATCGATTTCAACGTTGAGACTCTGAAAAAAGGGTCGCAAACAAACGTGACAATTGAGCTTGAGAAGTGTCTGAACACGACCCGAGATCAAGACACCATTTCCAACTGCCTGCACAAGCAGCTCTCCAACGACCGGCTTTACAACACAGTCGATATCGAGCTTCTCGTTGTAGTCAATGCGCAAGCGCTTTGACGGCAAGAGGTTGAGGTCGTCTACATTTATTCTCAATTGCTATTCCTGAGTGAGACCCAAGTAAGGATCGAGACCGGCCTTCAGAAGCGTTGGCTTCAAGGGAGGCTGGCGGTATTCTTGAGTCATGATCTTACCACAACTTGACAGCCATGCCCGAGATTGGCTTCGACTGCGGCATGAAGCTAGGTCAGTTTATAGAAGGAGAACTCGGAATCTCGTGACTAATTCAAGATTCGTTATAACCTCTAAATGGATTCTTCCGGTGACAGGACCAGCCATCCTTAACGGCGCACTTGTGATCGACAACAATCACATCCGTGAAGTCGGCATCAGGGAATCGATTATCAGTCGATACTCGGATTTACCGCTAAGGGACTATGGCGAAGCGCTGGTGGTTCCTGGGTTTATCAACATGCATAGTCATCTTGATTATTCTGAAAGTTTCGATCTCGACTGCAATTCTAGCCTCTTCGATTGGATACCGAAGCTTATGAACTCGGTGGAAGGCTGGACGGAAAGCGACTTTCTCAGGTCCGCCACCTTTGGTGCTCGCCTCAACGCACTGAGTGGAACCACATTTGTCGTCGACAGCTCGTATTCAGGTCAAAGCGCCAACGCGCTGGCAGCAACCGGTTTGAAGGGAATTGTCGGCCTCGAGCTTTTTGGTTTGGATGAAAACAGCTGGGAAAAAAGCTTCGACGCCTGGTTGGCCAGAAGAGAGCAGCTCATTGAAAACTCAAGCCCAGAGCTCAATGCAGCGCTCGGCAACGGTTCCATCCGACTGACCTGCGCACCACATGCACCATATACGGTGTGCCCACCGCTCTTTGCCCACGTTCGGGACTGGAGCGCCCAGCATGGATTGCCGCTGCTCGTGCATCTTGCCGAATCGCCTGACGAGTGTGCCTGGATTAGCGACAGGTCGGAGGTAATTGATCGCTTTCTCATGAAAGTCATGAGCTACCGTCCAGAGACAGAGTTGCGCGATATGATCGCTCGAATCACCTGGAGAGGCAGAGGCGATTCGCCGGTCGGCCATCTCGCTCGCTTTGACCTGCTCAACGAAAGGCTAGTAGCGGCTCATTGCATCCAGCTCGACGAGAAAGATATCGCCACACTCAGCCGCCACGCGGTGGTCGTGGCCCATTGCCCGCGCAGCAATGCCAGACTGCACAATGGCTTGGCACCACTTCTCGCGCTCCGCCAGGCCGGCGTCAAAGTCGGTCTCGGTACCGATAGCTTCGCCTCCAACGACGATTTGAACCTGCTCAATGATGGAAGCTTCGCCCTTAACATCCATAGAGCGGTAAATCCACAGTCGACGCTCGATTCCAACGACATCCTTTCGATGATGACAATTTCGGCGGCCGAGGCGTTGGGGATAGCCGACCAGGTCGGCTCGCTGGAGGTAGGCAAGCGAGCCGACCTCTCGATCTGGCGTCCATGGTCAAAAGGCTCACCCCGTGGAGCCTGCGAGCCAGCCGATCGGCTGATTCGATTCCCGACGAGAATCGAAGATGT
>CAYQKX010000128.1:0-8050 GCA_964418155.1 uncultured Candidatus Obscuribacterales bacterium
GCACGGAGTCCAGCTTCGCAAAGGTTCAAGGAACCACCGATGAATTTTCTGGGTGCGCTTTAAATACTAGGCGGAATAGTAAATTTTGTTCATCAGTGGCAAGGACAAGGCGGCATGACCGATGTCATCCCCGCCTTGTCGAACTCGAGCCCGATGTTTACTCTGACCACGAGCCGGAAGGCTTCTTCCCAGGTTTCAAAAGATCCCTGAAGGCCGAGTCCACTGGGTCCACCGTCGGCGCTCGCCAACGCTTGATCAACAGCCGAAGCAGGTTGATTTTCTGTTGAGCTACACCTTAGGTAACGAAGCGAAATAGGGTTGAGCATAGCCCAACCCTATTCCGCGCGGTGTTTATCGCGTGGGGTTAAGAAAAACTTCCTGATAATCTGAAAGAGGCGCGATACACCATTTGCGGTGTCACTACCATTCTTATGTCTAATCCGATCCTGCGTATTTGATTGTCCATCGCGGTTCGGCTCAGCGGTCCGGCGTTCGAGGCGGCGAAGACATAGTCGCTTTCGATTGCTCTGCGTTGTGGGCTTCCCAACCAGATTACAACGGAATGCATCACGTCCGGTCTAAGTTGCAGTTGTCTTGTCCGATGGTTCGCGTAAGTGGTAAAGCTTAGACGGAGCGGTTCGTCTGTATGTTTGAACTTCAGAAAGCGGCATTCGCTCAAGTTGAGACCCTGGAGCAACATGAGCTTGATTAAGGCGGCATCGCGAGGGAGCGGCGATCTGTTCGCCGCGTCGATCAGTTGTTGCGCCTGGACAAGAGTAAGCCGTTCATTCTCTTGCTGTGGTCTTCTTGATGCTGTCTCCAGGTCTATGACCTGTTTTACAACCGTCTCAAATCCTTGAACTCGTTCGGCAGAAAGTCCCTTGATGCGCAGATAGGTCAAAAATCGCGCGGCCAGCTGCTCCATTTTTTCAGAGCCGTGAAACTGGGCGCAATAACTCAGGAATATATTTGCTCGAGTTTGATATTCAGCCTTAGTAGACTCTGCTAACCAGGGTTGACTCTTCAGTATTGATTCGTAGCGCTCTAACGTGCTGAATCGGGAATATGCACTCTCGCTCATCTGGACGCTCTCCTGTGTTGCTCTTCCTTTCCATCGCAACGTACCGAAGAAAGTCGACTGATTTGTGACCAAAAATAAAACTATAAGGGCTAGTAAGGCGAGATTCGTGTAAAAACGCCACACCGCGGGCGGTGGCGTTCTTACAACCTGGCGTCAAGGGGCGCGCCGCGTCAGGTCGTACCGTCGCGAAGCTCTGCCTTCGCGGTCCGGGGAAGCTGGACGATCTCGACGCTGCCTACCACCGTGACGTGGCAATGCGTCTTGACGTCGACGAAAAGGGTCTTCTCCGTGTTCCAGCACACTTCGATTTCTGTCGCGTTGAATTCGCGGATAGGCGTCTTCCCCCCGCCGTAGAGCCGAACCAGGTGTGTCGGGTTCGGTCCGTGCAAGGGGAAGTGATCCTCGTCTTCGATAACGACGATTGTGTTTACGAAGGTGACTGAGAGCTTGGATTCCGGGTCGATGAGATCCACGCGCTGTCGTGAGCGCGAGGTGTCGATGGCCGGTACCTTGTAGCTTCTGATTACGGAGCCGTCAGGGGCGTACACCGTCACAGTCTTGTTGGGCCTGCGTTCGCTGTCGTAACTCCGATTAACGGCGGCAACGATGCAGCAGGCGATGATAAGGACGACGGTGAGGAGCACGATTGCCGTGATTGGATCGAACGGCATGATGAGCCCTCGTGGTTTACAGCGAAAAGCCGGTCCTGCCTTTTAACAGGCAGGACCGGCTCCGGACGGATGGCACCGACCATCCGTTGTCAGCGGGCAGCGGCCGGCGAGTTGGCCGCATCGTCACCCGCTAGACGCCTACTTACTCGCCTTTCTTCTCTTCGTCCTTGTTCGGCTCATCCTTCTTCGCAGCATCCAGCTGCTTCTTCGCCAGGCTGTGGTGACGCGAGTAGCGGATGAACAGGACGACCACCAAAGCCCAGACCGCGAATAGTCGGACGAACGCGACCCACGGCAACTGCATCATCAGGATGAACGGCCCGATCATGCCCAGGACGGCGATGACCACCCACAGCACACCCTTGGCGGCTTGCCACGGCTTCTTCCATTCCGTCTCTCGAACGATCAGAATGAGCACCGTTAGAGAGATGGTGATGAAAGCCGTCATGGTGCCGATATTGGTGAGGTGCATGAGCTCACCGACCGCCATCAGTCCCGTGAGTACGGAGATCGTGCCGCCGACCACCAGCGTGGAGAACACAGGCACGTTCTTTCCGATGAAGAATCCACGCTTCTCGGTCGAGACCTGCTCGAAGATCTTCGGCAACAGCCCGTGCTGCGCCATGTTGTAGAGCAGCCGGGTGGTCGAGTACGCGCTCGCAATCACGACCGACAGCAGTGCCAGGGTCGAGCCGATGCCGATCCAGATGGCAAGCTCCTTGTACCCGAGAATCTCGAGCGCGCGAATCATCGGGGCTGCGTCGCCCTCCTGTCCTTCTCCCAGCTTGTGGTAGTCAACCGCCGCGCAGAGGAAGTAGGAGGCGAGGAAGTACAGCACCGTCACGCAGGCTAACCCGATGAGCATGCCCCACGGCACGTTGCGCTTCGGGTTCTTCACCTCGCCTGCTGTCGTCGTCGCCAGGTCGAGCCCGACGAAGGCGAAGAAGGCTACGGAAGCACCCGCGAGAGAACCGGGGAGGGCCGCTTCCACGGGCAGGTTGAGGTTGGCTGGGTCGAAGTGACATGCGAACACCACGATGACGACTGCCAGCACCCCCAGCTTGAGGATGGTGAAGGCGTTGGTGAACCAGGTTGTCTCCTTGATCCCTCGCAGGAGGATGGCTGTGACTGTCCAGACCACCGCGACGGAGAGCAGGTTGACGGAGGGTAGATGGGTGACGAACTGAAACGCCATGACGCCCGCCGCTAGAGATACGATGCCGCCCGCGCCGAGCGTGGCGTACGCGAGAGCCTTCGACTTTGCGCCAGGAGTGCCGACCTTCTTGAGCCAGGTGCGGCCGAGTTGGCTGAGGTAGACGGCGATACCACCCGCCAGGATGCTGCCGCCAAGCATGGCCCAGTCGATGTCCTTCGGGGTCTTCGTAACCGCATCGGGTAGGTGCCACTGTTGGTGGAACCACTTTTCGCCGATGAGTCTGATTGTCATCTTGATGTGATCGGACTGACTGACGGCGACCGCTGCGGTGCCGCCCAGGCATTCCATCATCACATCGACGAACATCAGCAGCCCTGGTAGTTGTCCGAGCACCAGGCAGGCGTAGCTGCCGGTGCTGCCCGACTTGAACGTCCTGCTCGCCATGTACGCGAGGCAGAGGGCCGGGCAGATGCAGATCAAGCCAGCCTTGACGTAGCTCATGTACGCGTACGGACCAGCGTAGTCATGGGCGATGATGCCGGGCGTCGTCAGGATGCCCGAGCCGACCGCGGAGGTAATCGTAAAGAGAACCACCGAGAACAGCCCCATCTGCCGGATGAGCTTGTCGCCCCCGGCGCTGTGGTGTTCCTCGACGTTGATCTTCATGGTGGCGTCACGCCACAACTCCGCGAGCCAGCCTTTGACAGAGGTTTTTTGTGCCATAGACTGTTTCCTCGTTGCTTCGGCGCACAGCAATGGTGCGCCCGATTTCGGGAGCCGAGAATGAACTCGGAATTGCAATAAGGTGCCAAGCGCGTTCGGCTTTCTGAGCGGTAACCAGCACACAGAAAGCGCAGCGCTTGTAACAAACACCGGATGTTCCAGTCAGGAACGAAGTCGCCTCATCGGATGTGAGGTAGTCCTTCTGGAAATCAAGAGGGCGGTCGGGGTCGGTTACTGAAGCTCCTTTTCTTGAGAAGAAAAATTGAAAACTAGTTTCAACTTACGGAAGTTAGTTCTGTAGAATCAACCATTCAGGTCATCTTGAACTTAGTTTATGTCAAGTGGTAGCGCATCAGCGCTATTTCTTCGCACTTTGGCTGTGTATTACTTTTTTCACAGCTAGGTGTCGATTAGGCTGCAATATCGCCAATCATGTCAAGAAGGGGATCCGGTAGAACCCTCTACTGGTGCTGGTTTTCAAGACTGCCCCTTTTGCCGAATCGTCACAGCGAACACCTCAGTATCAGTTATCGGGGCACTAAAATTTGTTGCTCCAGATATCACGGGCGATATAACTTGAATCGTTATCTTGATCGCTCTTGGAACAAAGCAGTTCTTTCATCACCGTTTAGCACCAGTTCTTAACTTACTCGCTCGCCTGTGCGTCTCCACTCTTCAGACAGAGACGGATTCTCGTGGGTTGCTCGTAGCGGCACAAACAGCCGGTCGAGCTGGGCGCGGAGTGTGCTGGGCCGGGAACGGCTCACTCCGTATCAACGTTCCCGAAAGATGTGTGAGGTGATAACAATGCACCAGACCAGCGACAGGGTCCTACGGTTCCTCGGAGAGTCGCTTTCTACGGTCGTTCAGTCAGTGGTTAGCGGTCGTGCCATCAGCGGCAAGATTCGCTTCACCGACCCGAACGGGTCGATGTTCAACAACTTCTGGTGGATCGAGGTGAGCAACTACGAAGGCGACAAGCTGTTCGCTGCCACCAACGACATCGACCTGATGGTCCGCTCTGGTCCTTCGTTCTGGAAGACCGTGGCTATGTCCGACGGACGTGACCTGGTTGATGCGGCTGTGACTTTCCTCTCGGAAAAGTTCGCCACTGCAGAGCGCCTGGAGATCCTGCTCCAGGGCACCAGTCCTGCCGGCCAACCGGCGCTTCCCACCTGCGTCGGCAACTCCGACGACGGCTTCGACAACATCTCGGAGCTGGCTGTTTACGACGTCTTCTGAAATGGTGCCCTGAGAAGGCACCGCAAGCGGTATCAGAGAGAGGTCGGCGACAACTGCTCCATGCAGGTTTTTAGGACGGGCGGTGCGTGACCGTTCGCCGCACAGTGAGCCATGTCACTGTAACAGGCGGTTCCCTGTCCGAGGGGACCGCCTGCCATTCTCGGCGCCTGCACATCGCTGTGTTGCGCGCAGTCTCCTTAACGCAACCGCGAGGTTGACGGAGCACACCATGAGTATCGATATCAAAGTCTCCTCAGGCAAGTTGTCGCACCTGCTCCCCGAGTTCGAGCAGGAACGCGCCAGTCTCATCCTGGTACAGTTTGCGGGCGAGGGTCTTAACGGCGCCCATCTGCAGTCCGTCGAGTCCGCCACGTCCGGCCTTTTGTCGCGTCGAATCGACAACGATGGTTTCGACCCGAAGTACAAGCAGAGCAAGGTACTCGACACCGCTCTCGACGTCGTTGGTCTCGACAAGATCATCCTCGTCGGGCTCGGCGCGAGGTCGAAGCTCACGCCTGATGGCCTGCGTAGCGTGCTGGCCGAGGCGTTCGTAGAAGCTCGCGACACGGCAGGCAGCGAGCACCTGATCTTCCCGCTCATCGATGTCGATCTGCGCGGCTTCACGGTGGAGCAGTTCGCGCAGGTGGTGGCGGAGTACGCCGTGCTTGCCGACTACGAGCCCAACCACCGCAAGACGCGTGAGTGGCGGGACGAAGGCGCCACGACGCACTTCAAGTCGGTTACGCTACTCTGCTCACGCAGCACGCTCAAGGCTGCCAAGGCAGGCGCCGAGTTCGGGCAGCGTCTTGCCGAAGCGACCTGTCTGGCTCGCAACCTGGTCAACGAACCCGGCGATGTGAAGACGCCGACCTGGCTCGCGAAGCAGGCCTTCATGATGGCAGCCAAGACCGAAGGTGTGGTCAACTGCCGCATCCTGAAGAAGGCGGAGATCGAGAAGCTCAAGATGGGCGGATTTCTGGGCGTCAACCGCGGCTCCGACGAACCGCCGGTGCTGATCGAACTCTCCTACGACCCGGAGAGCGGCGCCACCGAAGACGTGCTCGGGCTGGTCGGCAAAGGTATCACATACGATACCGGCGGCTACAACGTAAAGGACTCCGTCAGCATGCATGACATGAAGATGGACATGGGTGGCGCGGCGGCCGTCATTGGTGCCATGTCGCTCATGCCGGTGATCAAGCCGCGCTTCTCGGTTCGTGCGGTGATCGCGGCGACGGACAACGCGATCAGCAACAAGGCGATGCAGCAGGGTGACGTGCTCACCTCGATGTCCGGCCTCACGATCGAGGTTGGGCACACCGACGCAGAAGGGCGGCTGACGCTCGCCGATGCCCTGCACTATGTCCAGGAGAAGTGTGGCGCCAAGCGCGTGATCGACCTCGCCACCCTGACCGGTGACGTGGAGACGGCGCTGGGTGTCTACACGACTGGCATCTTCGGCAACGACGAGCGCTTCACCCGGCTCTACCTTAAGGCGGCAAAGGCCGCCGGTGAGCCCGCACACGAGTTGCCGCTCGACGAGATGTACCGAGACGAGAACAAGGGCGACTTCGCCGACCTGACCAACGACGGCGCTGGTCCGGGTCACACGATCGCAGCCTGGTTCTTGTTCGAGTTCATTAAGGACGGTGTCTCGTGGATTCACGCCGATATCGCAGGCACGGCATTCCGCACGCCGTCCAACGCCTTTGGCGTCGAGCCCAAGGGCGGCACCGGTGTCGGTGTTCGCACGTTGGCTCACCTGCTCGGCTCGCTGTGAGTCGAGCGGGATGCTCCGTTACTGGAGCGCCGGACGGACAATGCGGTCCGTAACAGGGGGCGGGGTAGCTCATCGTAGAACTACCCCGCCTCTTTCCGGTTTTGATCTCTTCCATTCACCGATGGCACCGCTCGCGGTGCCGCATAGTCACAAAGGGGTAGCTATGCAGAACAAGAACAACTGCGCGATTCGCGTAATTGCATACGGACCCTCGGAGGTCAAGACGGCCGATCTGGTTTCTGTCGATGAAATCAGCGAGCACTTCAATAAGTTGCCTGTCATGTGGGTCGACATCGAAGGACCTGTCGATCAGGAAACGCTTGCCCAGGTTGGGGCCATTTTTAACTTGCACTCACTGGCTCTGGAAGACGTCCTCCACAATCACCAGCGTGCCAAAGTCGAGTCGTACGGCTCGCACCACTTCATCGTTACCCGGATGGTTTCGATTGCGAAGAAGCTCACGACGGAACAGCTGAGCATCTTCTTCAGCAAGAATTTCGTCATCACCTTCCAGGACAAAAAGGGAGGCGACTGTCTCAATTTGGTACGCGAGGCGATTCGGCGCGGCATCGGTAAGATCCGTCAGGAGTCGGCGGACCACCTGGCTTACGCGCTCGTGGACGCTGTCGTCGATGGATACTTCCCTGTGCTCGACCTGGTGGGAGAGCGGCTCAATGCGCTCGAGGACGAGATTCTCGAACGCCACGACAACAACTACCCGTCACGGATTCACGAGCTGAAGCGAGACATCTGGACGCTTCGCCGAACTATCTGGCCTTTGAGAGACGCCGTCAACATCATGGTGCGCGATGGAAGGTCTGTGCTTTCGTCCGAGACGATGCTCTACCTCCGCGACTGTTACGACCACGCGGTGCGAATTATCGACCTCGTCGAAACTTACCATCAGCTCTGTTCGGACTTGATGGATCTGCATCACAGCCGCGAAAGCGCGCGTATGAACGAAATTTTGAAGGTCTTGACCATCATCTCGACCATCTTCATTCCACCCACATTCATCGCTGGAATCTACGGCATGAACTTCCACGCAGACAAGTCTCCTCTCAACATGCCGGAGCTGGACTGGTACTTCGGTTACCCGTTCGCGCTTCTTCTGATGGCGTTGATGATGGGAGGCCTGATCTTCTGGCTCTGGATCCGAGGGTGGTTGGCTCGACCGCGGCGTCTGCAGCGAATCAAGCGAGAGGACGACGACAACGAGAAAGTCTAGAGAGATCTGTTCCGCTTACTCTGTGGGGACCAGTGAGTAAAACTCACTTCCTCATAGTTCTCAATCTTTGAGATACGGAAGGCGGTAGTAGAAAGTAAAAGTTGCGTATTGGTTAGAGGATGTCAAAAGATTAGTTGAAATAAGTGATGAACCTCACTGTGGGCTGCAC
>CAYQKX010000129.1:0-6677 GCA_964418155.1 uncultured Candidatus Obscuribacterales bacterium
AGCCCCAATGGGTCTGAACTTTCGGATGTCAACTATATGGACGAATAGAATGGGAATAAAGAAAGACCGAAAGGAAGCGCCGGAGCAGCTTCCCTTCGATCTTTCTGCTACCGCGAGCGCTCGGCCACGGCGGCGCGACAACACATACCAGGTCTAGCCTCACAGCCAGCCGGTATCTCAGAGAAAGCAGTCTCAGCTCGCGACTGGTGGTTCGCAAACTTCACGCACCGGGCACAGCCTCACAGCCAGCCGATTTCATGAAGGCTTCGTCGCTTACGGACGGCCGGTCTCGTAGCGGATCACGCAGTGCGCCCGCCCGTGCTTTCCGACCGAGACCTTGCCCTGGTAGTTGCGAGGCAAGCCGGACTGCTTGTCCTTCGCGGGGTGCTCTGACTCGACGACGTAGTCGCCCTCCGGCAGGTCGATGGAGAACTTGCCGTTCTTGTCGCTGGTAGCGCGCCCCGCCTCCTTGTTGTTGGCGTCCTTGAAGATGACCGTGGCGTTGGCGACCGGCGCGAAGTTGCCGGTGCGCGCGCCGGGACCGACCGGCGGGTTACCCATGATCGGGCCTTCGATGGTCGCGCCGCTGACACCAGACTTCTTGATCGCCGGATTGCCAGGCCGCTGCTGGCGAGGCTTCGGAGCCGGAGCCGGCGGCGGAGCGATCACTTCGACCGAGATGGTCTCGAGACGCGGCTTGGTGGCCAGCCCCGTGCTGGGGAATGCCAGGGTGAGTTCACCTTTGCCTTCCCGCGTGGCCTCGAAGATGTACATGTCGACGTTCGGCAGCTTGTGCGGCACATCCTTTAGCAGGCCTCCCTTGCCGTCGGTGTCCTTCGCATCGACCTTGGCCTTGTCCTTCGACAGCACCACCTTCTGCCCGACGGTGAGCTGGATCTTCTGCGGCAGAGCCTTGCTCAGGTCCACCTGCACGGCCGCCATCGGACGGGGCAGCGGCTTGAACTGGTGCTTGGGCGCGGGTGCCGGCTGGGGCGCGACCACCTCGACCACGATCGTCTTGGTCGTGATGACCTGCAGCATCCCCTGGGTCGGGTACGTGAGCTGGATTTCGCCCTTGCCTTCACGCGTGGCCTCGAAGACGTAGAAATTGATGTTCGGCTTGTTGTGGGGAACGTCCTTCAAAAGTCCGCCCTTGCCGTCCGTCTCCTTCGCCTCGACCTTGGCCTTGTCGTTGAAGAGCACAACCTTCTGACCGACGGTCAGCTGGATCTTCTGCGGCAGCGCCTTGCTCAGGTCGACGGGGACGGCCGCCTTCGGACGCGGCAGCATCTGCTTGCCGGGCTGGACTTTCGGCAGAAGAACCGGACCGGGAGCGACCACTTCGACCGGAATGGTCTCAAGACGCGGCTTCGTGGCGAGACCGGTGTTCGGGAAAGCAAGCTTGAGTTCGCCCTTGCCCTCACGCGTGGCCTCGAAAATGTACATGTCGACGTTCGGCTGCTTGTGCGGAACGTCCTTGAGCAAGCTGCCCTTGCCGTCCGTCTCCTTCGCATCGACCTGCGCCTTGTCATTGACCAGAACGACCTTCTGACCGACGACGAGCTGGATCTTCTGCGGCAGCGCCTTGCTCAGGTCCACCTGCACGGCGGCCAGCGGACGCGGCACGATCGGCTTGATGAAGGCCGGGCCCTTGTTCGGCCGGACCGGGTACATGACGTTGACGGCGATCTTGTCGACCTGGGTGCCGTTCGTCACGGTGATCTCGCCGGACCCCACACGCAGAGTGTGGTACGAGCCCGGGTTTAGCTCCTTGAAGAGCTGGCCCTTGGTGTCGGTCTCGGCGGCCTGGGTCTTGCTGGAGCCGTTCTTGAAGATGACGCTGTGCCCGACCGTGATGTCGATCGTCTTGGGGAGCGGCTTGCTCAGGTCCACGATGACCGGCTGATGCACGGCAGGAGCGATCTTGGTGTTCGCAGGCGGATTGTCTTGCGCCTGGATGCTGGTGGCGGTGAATGCGCTGGCGACGATTGCCAGAGCGGCGATTGCGAGCTGTTTCATGTCTCGTACTCGTAGGTGATGATTGGTTGCAACCCAGCCAACACAGCTGGGTAGACTCACAAGCGGCTAACCACACGAGATGGGCTATCTGTCTCAGGGCTGTTCAGCGGGCGGTCTGGACTGGTATTCGCGTGTATTAACCTGACTTGTAGAGATCGAAACGTGCCACCACACTAACCATTCAAGGTGCCGGAATTCGACCTCATAACGAAAGATGCTCAGAAAGAAATCGTTAAGAGGGCTACAAGTGACGATTTGGCCAGTGAATCTTCAAAGTATTGATATTTTAAAAAATCAAAAGTTTTTTTGGTGGAAAACGAGACAGGAGCCCACTCTTGTCAAGGAGCTTTTACTACTTACCTGAGTAGCAAAAAGCTCAACACTCAAGTGACATAAGGTCAAAACAGGCTCGAGAATATAGGAGAGACCTTCATACCGGATTTCGGACAGCGCCACTCGGCATGCGGGCTCGCAAAGAAATTGAGAGAGAGAGCGCGCGCACCGCTCATCATGCTGCTCTAGCCGCGCAGACATCAGGACGCGGGGTCACGTTGACCGCCGCGTCCTGACCAGAAACGACAACCTGGGGAACCGTCTGCTCAGTCCCACCAGAGACCCTGATCCACGAGAGCGTTCTTCTCGTCGCGAGCGCGACGCTCTCCGGGGGTCAGCCCCGAGGTGTGGTAGGCCGGGAGAAAACACGGGCCGCCCATGAGGTCGGCGACCGTGAACACTCGGTCCGACTGGACACGAGGCGGTTCCGCCGCCGTATCCGCCACCTTCTCAGGACACACCGCATCCGGTGCCTCTTCGGTCACCGGAGTTCGCTTCTTTCGAGACGTAGACATGGAGTCACTCTCGTTTCTCTTTTGGATCCTTGGGCTCCTCTTTGACAGCGACAGACGCCTGCCGCCGCTTGAGTGCCTCTTCATCATCCGTCGTCAGAACACGCCAGGCCGCGTCCTTGAGAAAGCGGATTGGCAGCATCGGATTGGCTTCGCCACCGATGCCGAAAGCACCGGTCCCGTACTCACCGACCGGCATGCCGACTTCCTTCGCAATGAGCAAGTTGTGCGCCATGCAGGTGAAGCGATTGGGACGCTGCCCACCCCACCACTTACCGATCACGTCGTAACCGGTGGACATCGCTTTCGCCAGCAGCAACCTGCTCAGCGCCCCGGGGACGAACCACCTCGTGTAACGCCGCTTCCGCCGCTCGTTCTGTGCGTCCCGCCACTTCTTGTTGCCTTCCAAGGTCTCGTTGGCGTACGTCCAGGCGCGAGCGCTCTGCTCGGGAGTCGGCGTGATCGATGGCACGAGCACGATGTAGTTTTCTCTGTTCTTCTGCTCCATCTTGAGGAAGGCGCGCAACGTGTGGAGAACCACGCCGTCTTCGATGTAGGAGCTTGCGACCCAGAGCTTGCCGTCAGGATCTTTGACCACCAGCTCCGAGTGTCCCACGCTGTTCTTGGCTCGGCGGGCCATGCGCCCATCCGTCGCCACAAGAGCGAGATCGGGGATCACTTCGATAGGCGGATTGACCCAGACGTTCTTCGGTAAGTAGCCTGCGCCAACCTCGACGTATCCCTCAGCGGTCCGGGTGAACCGCCCGCTCACATAGAGCCAGCCCGCCAGGGTGAGAGCAGCAAGTGCTAAGCTCACCCAACTCGGGTAGATCATGAGCGACAGAGCGCACAGTGCAGAACCAAGCAGCGCCGGGATCTGGACCTGACGGCGCATGAGCCGATCTTCGAATCTCGACAGCAGCTCACGGAGCTGCAGGAGCGTGAGAGCAAGCCAGACTGCCGAGATCAACGCGAAGCTGAGCGTCGCCGAGATCGGCATCGCACCACAGATGGTGACGCCGGTCAGGACGATCAAGGTGATGTGAGTCGAGCTCACGAAAAATTTTTGGAGTCGATAAGACATTCCGTCTCCTTTACGACTGACGGCCGCAACACCTCGGGCGCGAGGCTTGCGTCGTTGTTCCAACAATCCGGAGGCCGTGCGGCAGGTGCCGACCGACATCGGAAAGACGAAAGCGTGAGAGACAAGCAGCGTTACATGAAAGCACCTCTTTCAAAAAAAGAAGAATGGAAAGCCCGATCAGAGCGTACGGTTCTCCACCAGTAATCAGTCAACCTGTGTGGTGAGACGCTTAATCTAGAGAAGCGCTTCATCTGTTGCGTTGAGAGAGCATGTATAAGCGTTTCACACGAACAGATTGATATTAACTTGAACGCCTTCTTATCTGATCGGCGAAGTGATGGCTGTCATACATGATATTGAAAAGCGCGACCAAAGAGAATTTCTCACTCAAATATCGCAAGCGACTCCATCTGTTCACTTGAGCGAAACATAGCATCGATTGGGCTTTTAGTGGATGTCAGGATTTAGTCAGAATTCGCGATTACACTCATTTCCATGCCTAACAACAAGTAGCTCACTGGCGACCAGATGCAAAATGAGAATCTCGAACGAATTGTCTCGTTGGTCGACTCAGTTCGCGCGCACCCGCATCAGCACGGTCATACCAGCAAGCGCTCAATTCACCATTGAACCGCACTTTCAAAAAAAAGAAGAAAAATTTGAACCCGGAGGCATCGATGACTAAAAATAACCTTGGCTATAGCTGCCGGGTCTTCTCCTTCTCCACGCAGGAACCGATGGATAGTGAATCGGTCGCGACCGCCCTACCCCTCACTACAAGCGACTTGCTTAGAGCAGATATGATGCTTGACCATTCGCTTCGAATCATGTTCGACGATCTCGACTTTGCAACGCAGCATCAAAAGCGCATTGAACTGCTCCAAGAAGCCGTTTATCTCTACAGCCTGGCAGGCGGCAACATCTACGAAGCGACCGCCAACAGATTCCTGGGCGATCTACTTATCGCAGCAGGGCGTCAGGCCGAAGCCCTAGCCCCGCTTTCACGCGCCTGCGCCATAGAACAGTTCAATTCTCGATCCTCCCCGAACACCTCCAATTTGACCAATCTGGCCTGTGCTTACTACTCGCTGGCTGAGGCGTATAGCATCTTGGGACAACACAGACAATCAGAGCAATGCTACGCACAATCCGCGGATGCTCTGGAAAAGGCAATCGCTACTATTGATTTAAACCGAGACGGGCCTTACGCAAGAGCGATCGAGACGCTAATTTCTCAAATGGAAATCTCAGACGAGTCACGCGACACCAGCACCACTAGCGCCACCATCAAATTCCCCCGTTCTTCGAAAGCGCGCGAATACCTACGAATACGAAAAGCCTGGCACGCAAGAACTTCAACCCAGAAGCAACCGTCGAAACCGAACTGACAGAACAAGAGAGACTCACGTTCGGACTAGTTTCACACGCAATATCGCATTAGCCCTTTAGTGTTATGAAAAGTGTTCTTGATAGAAACTTATAGAAAAAGCCGCGCGAATCGATTGCGCTGGAGCATCAAAGGATCTTAGCCTGAGCACCCTAGACGCAATTTCTTTCGAAGAGTTTTTCGCCCACGACAACCAACGCAAAACGCCCACTCCAGCACATCTTCGAAAGAAGCGAAAAGCACAGTGCTTTTCGCCTCGATTGCGTCATTAACCATGAATGTGAAAGGCAATGCCATGATGAGAATCGTCACACTTTCGCCGATCATCGCCGCCGCCGTCTTCCTGCTCTTCTCGCTGGCCGGCTCCGTCAACAACCTCCTGATCGCCCTCGCGCTCGCCATTCCTGTCGCGGCGATCGTGGTCGGCGCAGCGGCCGGACTGATGCCGCTCATGGTCAAACTGCTCAAGGACAAGATCGAAACGGCCGAAAAGGACAAGCGCATGATGCTGAGCTACGGTGCGGCCACTCCAATCTATCTGGTCGGACTGCTCCTGCCAATCCTCTTTCTGGCAGGCGTCAAGCCGCTCCTCCCGGAAGACTGCAGCATAACCATCGCATACCTCGGCGGACTCGGTCTGGCCGGTGCGGTCCTCGGTTGGATGTGGTCAAAGCCCAAGCCCACCGCGGCCACGAGCAACTAATCCAGCCTGACGCATAGGGCTCCGAACAATGACTCTTGGCCTGGCTCCGCGACGTTGTTCGACATTATGAACACCGTCGCCGAACCTCGTAAAAAATTACGAGCAGTTCGACGTCGTTTCTCGAAGAAGAAATGCCGTCGACTGCTCTGGCACGGAGCCCTTTGCCCGAGCGGCGTTTCAGCGACCCTCGTGCACAGACGTGACCCTCTTCAAGACCACTTTCAGCAGAACCTCGTGCAGCACGCAGATTTCTCCTCATAAGCTTATCTGCGGGACTTCGTGCAGCAAAACACTCGCCCCAATCATTCCTCAGATACGCGAACGTTCGCTTGCGGAAGTTTTGAGGCGGAGATAAGCTGAGGACAGCGTCAAAACATGCGGCATAACAACTACGCAAACAGCTCCTGATGGCGAGGCACCACGTCCGGCACCAACGCCCTACTCAATTTCGTAGGCGTTCAATCGTGGACGTTCTAAGACCGTCTCGGTGAAGACGATTGCCGGAACATGCGTCGAAACAAGTTTCCAAAACCAGCTCCCAGTGCAAATCGTCACGTCCAGCACTAACCCAATACTCAATTTCAGTAAGCCTACGATGTAGCCGAGTAGAGACGTGAGCGGCTCGACGCATGCAGGACA
>CAYQKX010000130.1:0-6229 GCA_964418155.1 uncultured Candidatus Obscuribacterales bacterium
GGCGAAGATTCGCGCATTCGAGGCCGCCTGGCACGAGGCCAACAGGGCAAACACTGCGGCCGCCAAGGCGATTCTCAACGAGAAGGCCGACAACGATTGTGCCGGCTCGGCTCTGACGGACCTGATCGTTCGCTGCCGCACCAATCGTGAAGAACGTGACCGTCGGCGCGTGGAGTTCGACGAAGCCAACACGAATTTGCTGGACTTTGCGCGCGTGTACAGCGGGCATAAGGTCGCTCTGACTGATATGGGTGTGCGCCTGACGGCACTGACGTCGGAATCGCAAAAGCACGAGGACGCCGCTCTTGTCGCTCGTGCCCGCGCTCTTGCCGTCCTCGTCAGCCAGATTGGCGAGCGTGCATTCGAGACCGATTACCTGCTTCTCGTCGAAGAGCGACAGAAGACGCTCCCGAAGAAGCCGGCTTCCAAGAAGCCTGCTCCGGCTCGGGAATCGTTCCAGGCGCTGTTCGACGAGCTGGTCGGCCAGCTCAACATCGCTATCGGAGTCTATGACAAGACTTTGGCCGCGAAGAAGGAGGCGAAAGCGGCCGTCGATACGGTTAAAGCCTTCAACGAGGCGGCGATCGTGGAGCCTTTGAGACCGACCGCCGAGGAAGTCGGCCGTTACCTCTTCGAAATCGACCAGCGGGCGCGGCTCGAGATCCCAGCGCAGCGGGTGGCTGCTATCGCCGTGCTGAAGTTCCGGCGTCAGATGCTGGCGTTGTACGACGCCTTCAAAGACCTCGGACCGCCGCTCAGGAAGGTAGGCTACCTCGAGAATTACCAGGTCGATGCGGAAGTCGAAGGACTGATCGCGGCAGCCAAAAAGATCAGCGAGTACTTCAGGCAGATCCATCGTGACTGGATGCGATCGGTGGACTGGTGGTCGTCGGAGTCGCTGGACACCTCCACACCGGTGGAAGAACAACCGGTCGAGGAGCTCGAAATCATCGATCTCCTTGCCGCGCAGGTGAAAAACCTCGGCGTCGCCGTGGCCAACAAGAGCATCGCCGGGACGAAGTTCCGCTCAATGACCTGCTCAACGCAGCAGGAGGTACCGCGCAGTCCGACCTTCTCGTACTTCAACCCGGGTAAGCTGGACGACGAGTACGACAAGGCGACCAAGTACCTCACGGATTTCGCTGCGGCCTCGGCTGCCAACGAACTGGCGGAAGCCAAAAGGTCGATGGCGTCGGACGCCTTTGACGCGCGGCAGGAGCTTGCCCGACGACTGTCGGCCAAACTCGTCCACACGGTCGGCGTCATCGGCAGCACGCTCAAGAAGCCGATGTCCGACCAGTTGCGCGTGGCTTTCTTCGGAGTGCGCTTGCTCCACAAGTTGAATGGCGGATACGGTGCCAGCGCAAAGGGCTAGTCCGAGACGCGCTTGGGGAGCGGCAGGAGATAGAGGTAGCCTCAGGACGAGGCTGCCTTTGTCTTCTTCGATCGGAGTTACTAAGTGGGGTAGTAGGCTTTTGGCTTTATGTGTGGAATTATTCGCGATTGCTAATATCGCAGAAATAACTCAGGCAGCTACTTTCGAACCCCCCACCAAACGCGAAAACGAGACACACAAAACGTCGTCGAGTAAACAAATACTAAACGTGTGAGCGAGGCAAGCGTCTGAGAGTGGACGTTTGTGGGCTCTCAGCAATCTTATCGGCTCTGGTTGGGGAATAACTATCTCAGTGAATTCAGGTCGGTTCGAATTGACTCAACAAATTCAAATTTGTGCTGAATGCGGCAAGCGTCGCCGTGGTTCCAATGACTCTGGTTCGCTCACCCAGTGGATCTTCGAGAAAGGTTCTTGCGTATGCGGTTTGCCTGTGCCCGACCTCAAAGCTTTAGCAAAGTCGAATGTCTGCAGCAAATGCGGCAAGTCGCAGTATCGAGAATCAGATGGTTCGTGGACGCAGTGGATTTTTCGCTCTAGCTCGTGCTCTTGCGAGTCTCAGACCGATATGAGTTCGGCGGCGAGTGTCTCAGCTAGAGAGTCATTAGCGATACTGGCAGAAGACGCTTCGGAACAACAGTTGGATCTGACTGACAGCCATTTCCCCATGTCGCGATACAAACCTCTATTGGAGCTTGGCAGAGGGCGCGCTGGGATCGTCTATTTGTCGAGGGATCGACTCCTTGGCAAAAAGGTTGCGGTCAAGACTCTTCGAATGCTGACCGGGGAACAACTCATACAATTTCAAGCCGAGGCCCGAATTCTATGCAAGTTGAGTCATCCCAATATTGTTTCGCTGCTCGACTTCGGGATTACTGACTCGCATGCACCATATATGGTGCTGGAATATTTCGAGGCAATCACGCTTCAAGAATACCTCGATCGAAATGCTCCCCTTAACCTGACTCAGTTCGTCTCGGTATCATCAAAGATCTGCGAAGCGCTCGCCCGAGCACATGCAATCGGAATCTATCATCGAGACGTGAAGCCTTCTAACATCCTGGTTGCCGCGTCTTCGGACGCTGAGTTCGATGTTCGCCTGATCGACTTCGGAACCGCCGGGCTCAAGGAGAATAGGGACTTGACGGTCGCTCAGGGGTTCACGATAGCCGGCACACCTGCCTACATGTCACCAGATATGGCGGCAGGAAAATCGTTCGACCCGCGTTCTGAAGTCTACTCACTGGGCTGTGTGTTCTTCGAGGCGCTCACCGGGGAGACACCCTTCATTGCCGATGATGCCATGTCGCTCCTTCATCAACACGCTCATGTAGTGCCGCCGCGCCTTTGCGAGAAGTCGTCAATCGAAAATCAGGATCTAGAAGTTATGATTGCGAAGTGTCTTGCGAAAAACCCTGATGATCGTTACCAGACCATTGAAGAACTAGGGCAGGTAATTCTCGATATCGGCGGGGTAGAAGCAACTGTCGCAACAGTGATGGATGAAACAGCGCCTGTGAGTGGGCGCTCGGTGCTAGCAGTCAGTCCCACGCTTTTGTTTTCCACTATCGGTGCCTTGGCTTTGCTCAGCGTAATCGCGTTGGTCATGTTTGTTTCCAAAACTCGAAATGCAGAGCCAGCACCGACTGTGAGCTTTGATTCCGAAAAAAGCTTTCTGAGTTCGGACAAACTAAACGATACTGATGTGGCAATTCAACGAGTCCTCAAGCGTGACGATCACAAGAGCACTAACTATCTACGTCTGGAGAATTTGTTGCGGGTCGTATCTGCCGATTCGCCGAAGCCTTTCGCGGAGAAAGAGAGGGATTGGGTTTCCACAGTTGCTGCAGCAAAAGAAGTCTATGGTGTAGCCAATTCGAATTACCGTGCGGTGCGCAGGGGGTGCGCAAGTTTTTACGATACCAACAAAAAACTTTCGGCTCTGGAGGCGATGTATAGGCGAGATATCTCCGAATTGGAAAGTCTGCACGTTGACCAGCCGTCAGGTGATGATGCTGGTGATCTTGAAGAGGCTTTGTTCATTAGTGATGACAGGGTCTCGTTGGCTGATGTTCTGCTTAGACGTAAACAGGAAGTCGAAGCAGAGAGGCAGTTGCGCAGTGCATATGAGTTGCGACAAAAAATCAAAAAGAACCACGATATTCAAACCGCTTCTCTTTTGATAAGGCTTGGAAATTTATATCGGCAGCGCTCAGAGTTTGGCAAAGCCAGGCAGTATCTGTCCGAGGCTCGATCAATCGGATTTAGTAGGTCCGATAGCAGGTCCGCCCGGGTGTTGCGGTTTGACGTTCTGTTGTCTGCTTACCTAACCGAATTTGGTGCCCACCGATATTCGGACGCAAAGCGAATTCTGGCGGAGCTGGACGGGATTGAAAAAAGGGAGCCGACGGGGCGCCCAACGGATCGGTTGACCGTACTACTCGAGAAAGCGGGCCTTGCCGCCCGGCTATCTATGCCAGAAGAGCGGATTAATGCGCTGGAAGAAGCAGTTAAGCAAATTGACGAGAAAGATAGCAGTGCTGTAGCTTTGAGTGTTCTTGTTCAGTTGGAATCTGTTTACTATGCGCAGAGGCGATTTCGGGATGCTATTCAGATCAATTCTAGGATTTACAAACTTGCGCAAGCTCGTTCTGACTTCCCGTGTTTGATCCAGGCATTAAGACGATTTGGTGTTGAATATGGTGCTATGTGTCGTCCGAAGGAGGCAGAGTCTTGGTTCAAGAAAGCCTTGTCTGCTGCGAAAGAGCGCGATGATGGTGGAGAGTATATACTCGGCTTGATTTCCTACGGTGAATATCTGAGGGCATCGACTCGCAGCGAGGAGGCTATGAAAGTTTTCCTTGAATCACGTCGTCGTGCTTCGAATATCCGCCCTCCGAACGAAGTCTTGTTAGGGTCTGCCAACATGGGTTGTGGGCATGGTGCGCTGACGATTGGAGATTATCGTTCGTCCGAACGCTACTATCGGGCAGCAATTTTACATGAATTCTTTGGGGACCAGCGTGGCTTCGCCCTCTTCAGGCTTGGCAGCGTTTGCAGCTATGAAGGTAAACTCGAACAATCGTTGGATTTTTTCAAACAATCAGTCAGAAGACTTGAAACGGTTGTTCCTGACGATTTGCTGAAATTCCAGGTTTGGTGCGGGTCGAGGACTGCGAACTGGTTGATGGGTCGTGGGGAGGAAAGTGTCGTCTCGTGGAAAGAGAGCGATGGAAAAAAGATCGAGCGGATGCTTTTGACCGAGCGAATTAATCAGCTCGGGCGCATCTTCCTGCCGGGATATCTCATGGTGGCTGCGCCGAACGTGAGAGATTGTCGCAGGATCGTAAATGCTATGAGATCCAAACTGGGAGCTTCGGATTCGTATTATGTTTCGACCACGAAGGAATTTGCGATTTTGTTAGGCATTTTGGGACACACTTCGGAGGCTGATTCGCTGGATGCGCTTGCCGAGGCAGAAAGACGGCATGTGGTATTCAACTCGTTGATTACAAAGTGAATCAATATCAGATGAGCGTTTGGGCTGTTCAAACAACATAAGAATTTCATACGGATTCATTGTCTCTGCCCTTGGGCGAACGCTGGAGATCGTGCTGGCATTGGGCTTAGGCACTTAATGGATGTTGGAGTCTGGGTGAAATTGCGGTTACAGATCATTGAAAAGAGAACGCGAGGATTGGTACTCATGGATGTCTTCTTGAAAACCGCTCTAGCCCAGGACACATCAGCCAAGCTTCCGATTTCCGCCTCTCACTTTCCTCACTGCCCAGCTTTCGATCGGAAGCCGAGGAGTTTCAGGCTGCTGTGTTACGTGGGTAAACCATCCCTTTCACTCTGGAGAATGCCATGAAGCGTTTTCTGTTAGGACTCGCCGCCGCCGTCGCTCTGCTCGGGACCTCGTCGCCGTCCAGCGCCGACACGAAGACCATCAACCTGAAGAAGGGCTTACCCGCGAAGATCGAGATCGCCGTCGGTGACGATGTCGTGATCGAAGACGGCACGGCCACCATCGCGACCAGCTCGACGGACACCAAGAAGGAGAGCCTGTTCGAGCAGCGCGTCGCCAACAACCCCAAGCAGGTCGGCGTCTACCGCGCGAGCCGCGAGGGCACCGGCGAGATCACCGTGACCTTCCCGGCGCAGGGGCAACTGACCGTCGTCCGCACGAGGACGATCGAGGTCAAGGTCAATCCAGCTTCGACGGTCCGCAAGGTCCAGTTCAAGAAGCCGTACTCCGACCAGATCGACATCAAGGCCGGCGAGTCGGTCGTGCTGTTCGTCCCGTTCAAAGCCGATCCGGGCCTCTACGACCCGATCAACGTCCCCGGCAAGGCCGGCACGACCGACGGCAAGAAGGGCGACGTCCTCGAGACGAAGACCGGCGTCAAGCGTCTCGACAACGACAACATCCAGATCGTCCGTTACGACGCGGTGCGCGCCGGCGAAGCGGAGATCGTGGTGACCAACGTCTCCGGCAAGGAGGTGGGCCGCATCAAGGTGACGGTGAAGTAACACGATTCGACGGTCCGTCGAAGTCGTGATTGCGCGTGGGTTGCCGGCTGTGCCGACAGCCCACGCGGCACCGTCTCCCACAACGGTGAACCAGAGTCTGCTGCAGTGAAGTGCCGGAATCTGTTGAGTGAGGAATCGCGGGTCCCTGAGCGGGACGCTGCCCAACGAGATTCCTTCTTAAATCTGACATACGATATTGTTTAGTAAAAAAAATAAAACTATGAGCATTAGTAGAGGAATTGAAATTGGTAAGGCTTCAGCGAACCCCCGTACTGTGCTAACGAGAAATAATTTTCCGGGACT
>CAYQKX010000131.1:0-6127 GCA_964418155.1 uncultured Candidatus Obscuribacterales bacterium
AAGCTGTTTTCAATGAATTCGATTCTTGACATACTATACTCATGAATAGATCGGGTACTGGTTTTGGATTGTGCACTGGAGCTGAAGGGTCAGCGATGATCCTCTGAGCGTTTAACGAAACACTCCGCTCACTGAAGCAGATTCACAGACAGGCTCAGGGAGCCATTGAACACGTCCGAGACTAACCATCTACTTTTTTCTTAAACGCTCTACTATATTACATGCGGCACGGACTGACGACCGGGCACACATACAGATCGCGCCACTCAGTCCCCGGGCAACTTTCGCTGTCACCAAACTGACCAACACCGGCTCGCTCAAGAGCCCACACAAGGCGAAGACGGCTCGCGAAGCGGCTTCGCGAACTCCAAAGTGTTCCGATCGCAAAATCAAAAATCGATTAACGAGTCCAGAAACATTTGAGTTACCTTTCTGCGGTACATTGCCTTCAGATGGCAGAGTTACGGCAAGGACGTCCCCGATAAGTGGTTCGATAAAGCCGTTCGGCTTTGCACAAGCGTAACAAAATGTGAGTACTATCAAACAAAATTGAATTCTGTTATTAGGTATGAAAGCTGCTTCGCGAGTGCATTGCGAAGTCGGCCTGATTGTTGTAGGGGGAGCGCGAAATGGATCACGCTGGTATAGACAAACTACTTCAGTTAGACGTCGATGATTACAGCCACTGGCTCAGAGAGCGGGGTCTGGCGCCTGTCACTCGCCGGACGACACTGGGTCGGGCTCGTCGATTCATGACATATCTTGCCGACTACGACTTCTCGTCGAGAATCGATTTTTCACCCGGGTCGCGAGATTCAAGCATGCTGCACGCCACCACCAGTAGCACCAACTTCGACCCTAGATTGGCTGATGTAGTCAAACAGTTTATGAACGAACTGGCCGTAGAATCTCCAGGGAAAGGCACAATGAACGCCTATATCACAACCATTTCGCAGCTGTGCAAGTTCTGTAGTGTCGAAGCACCAAGCATCGCGCGCCACGACTATCGGCCTCCGGTCGGCAGTTTGATGACGAGAGAAGAGTTTGAGCGCTACAAAACTCAGGCGCTGAACTCTTCAGATAGGGACCGAGCGATTGTCCTGGTTTTAGCGACAAGCGGAATAAAGCTCGGGCAATTGATTGCTTTGGACCTCTCCGACGTGACAGAAAGAGAATTCGGAATCCTCCAGATCTCCGTCACGAGGGGTAAAAAAGAAGTGGCGATTCCACTTCTGCCTGCAGTGTCCACTGCACTACGAAAATGGCTTGAAGTCAGACCCTCCCATTTTAGAGAAAATGCACTCTTCATAAGCCGCACCGGACGCCTGTCGGCAAGCTCGGTCGATCAGGTAGTTCGGAAAGTCGGGTTGCGGGCCGGTATGGTCGTGTCTGCGGAGACCTTACGCCGAACCGCCTCTACAAGGACGAGCTAACCACTTATGAACGTTCCGGAGCCACTAAAATCCGGGCAAGAGCCCCCTCGTTTGGTTGTTGGGATCGAAAAAAACAGTCGTACGCTCTCCTCGCATCGGGGACTTCAATACGTCCGACAGAGCCTGCACTCAACCACACCGGCACAAAATGGTTTCGACGATGGATGCCACGCAAGCAATCAAACACACGGTCATTCGCACAGTTGCGCATCGCGCGCAATGCAGAAATCGCTTCATCAAGAGGCGTCAACGGATTTCCGGGAATCTAAACAGCAAGCTCAGAGAGGAGTAAATCGCCTCGAGATGCCACCATCAGTGGTTCGCACGCAGGCTGTAGCAGCCCCACTGTGTTGTTTACGCTTGCCTGGCACGAGAGCTGCGATTAGAGTCGAGGCATACATACCTTTCACCGTCCGTACAAGGAGCCCCTCGACAACCCTTCCAAGCATCGAATACCAGAAGCAGAGTTAACCAGATGTGGCACCAACCCACTGGACTGCTATCGATGCTCCCCAGGATGACAGGTCGGAGCCGTGCCGGAAGCAACAACAAGTCGAAAAGCGACGGTGTCCAGCGGGAACAGAAAGCTCCACAAGCGTCGAAAGTTGCGATCAAGAAAGTTGCATCGCAACCGCAGTAAAGTCCTAACCATCACAAAAGGGGGCCTCATGCTCGTCTCGATCCAGGTCAACAACGAAGTGATGACGGTCGTCGTCCGGCACGGTTGCGAACCGCAGGTCCACGAACTGGTCCGCGAAGCGAAGCAGCAACTCGACGCGCTCGAGTTCTGCGGCAAGATGTCCGGCGAACTGATGCAGGTCTGGTCGGACGTGCCGGAACTCCAGGCGTTCGTCGTCGCGTTCATCAGCGAGCGCTTCGACGTGGTCTGCCTGTACGCCGAGCAGATCGGCCGCTTCGTCGTGGTGTCCAGCAAGGTCCCGGGCTACTCCGTCGGCGACACGCTGTACCCCACCGCCCTGTTCCTGGAGAAGCCCACCGCGCACCGGCTATCCATGTCCGGCGACGTCAGCGGGGAGAAGATCGATCACGTGCGACTGAACCTCAACAGCCCGCGTTTCGACGTCCCCACCACCATCCGGAGGACCGCGATCGACGACAAGTCGAAGTGAGTAGATACCCCTGAGAGAGCGACGTCGCGACGCCTCACCGACGCCGCTCTCGGCCAGGAACTGCTCGAAGTCAGAACGTCGAAAATAACTGAAACCAGGAGCCGGTCTTTGGCCGGCTCCGCCAAATCCGCTAAGAGCCGATAACTCCATCACCTATAATCCAGCGCCCTGTTTTACTATACCTTATCATAGTTAAGATCAAATGCTACAGGACCGAAAAAGCGCCTTGCACGCTCGCTTCTATTCGGTCCTGTTTTTACTGGAGCCCTCTTCTGACATGTGCCCTCCCTTACTGAAGCGTGTTCGCGTACTCGGTGACGAGGTTGGCGACCACTTGGTATTGGTCCTGCATGGTGGTGTCTTTTCCGGCAGTCTCCCGCAACGCCGCCACCAGGAAGTCCAGGTGTTGGATGATCGCGAGGTAAGCCGCCTTGGTGGCGACGAAGCCGTCTTCACGTTCAACAGCGACAACCTCGCGGCTCGCTGACAGATAGCCGAACTCAGTGACCCCGATTCCGGTCAGGAGTTTGGTTTCGACATCATCGTCGGCGCGCCGATCGATATGCCGCGTACCGTCCTTCGACCGCCAGAAGGTGCCCTTCAGCAGTCGATCTCCGAATGTGGTGTTCATAACATCTCCTTCACTCCTTGGTGAGTTGAAACGGTGGTTACGGATGAGTACCAACGGACCTCCAACGTGCAAGTGTTGGAGGTCCAAGAGGTCTCGTACTTACCAGTCAGCGACAGCGAACTCGTATCCTCGCGTAAGCGCGAAGACTTTGAACTCTGGTGCTGTCAATTTCTGGGTGGGTGGGTGGGTGGGAAATTGAATCTTGGGATGGAAACAGAACGAAGATCCTTATAACCTATGACTAGCGAAGTGCGTTGGTCAATTAACGGAAATATCGCAACCAGCTGCATCTCTCTTGCTCCAGAGCCAATTCTGTGGCGTTTTGCCAATCGCTCGTGCGAACCGTCTGGCGAACCTTGCTACTTTTAAACGGATTAACGCATAGCAGTGATAGCGCGAGCGGACCAAAGCTAACTTGCTAGCAGCGCTAATGCTCTACAAACGAGTGATACTGCAGAAAAACTCTTGAGAAAAGCGGAAAGACTTCGACTTTCTGCAATTTATATATCAGGTCCTCAAGAAACCTTAGCGAGGGTGGGTTCGGCTGTTTCACAAAGATGGCAAGCAGCTATTCTTGCAACTAAATTTGAGATGACCGACACCTATGATATTTTTTTCCTGGCCGGCAGACATCAAAACAACAACTGGAACGGTGTGAGCCTATGCGAATTCTAGTCGTCGAAGATCTTCGTCCAATGGCTCTGGGTTTGGCTGAAGTCCTCCAGTTGCTGGGTCATAGTGTCCTCTGCGTGGTTGGATTTCGCAGTCTTGCTCCCATTCTGGCCGTAGATCTGGACGGACAAGATCAGACTATTCATCCGGACGAATTTGATTTGGTGTTATCCGATGGTCAACTCGAGCAGTTTTGTCATGGCGGTAGGGAGATTCAGGGAGTGGACGTCGTCCAACGATTGACCGGTCTCGGCAGCCTTTGCATCGGAATCAGTTCGGCAGATAGCATCAACAGCGAACTCCTGGCGAGCGGCGCAAAGCTCGCCGGCAATAAGACGGTGGTTTTTCTTGCCATCCTGGGCAAAGTGTTCAACCTCGAAGATGTAGCCACTAAGAGCGAACAATGCGCGGCCAAGCTCTCGGCGTTCAAATCCAGCAGTCAGGACAATCAATCGCTTAAAGACCGGGGCGATGCAATTCTCAAAAAACACCTTTAGGAGCGGCTCTCCGGAGGTCGAAGTTGCTTAGCCTCTTCAAGAGTTCAATGATCAGTCTTGCTTTATCCGGCAGTAAAAGCCTGTCCACACGGTAGTCAAGCGCAAAGTGGACGCGATTCAATTTTTTGATCGCCATCACCGGTGATGCCAACCTGAACCCCAGCTCATAAAGCGATGTCCGAAAACCCATGCGCCTAAAACATTTCCGCCCTCTGGCTGTTATTGAGGCATGATGTGAAGCGCTTAATTTCCAGGCTTGAATATAGTCGCAATATTCAATGCTTGAACTGAAAGAGACTGCAAACACTTGTCAGTAGCTGCGCGCGCATAAGCCGCCTCTCATCTACCGAAAACTGATTTTCGGCAAAACACTGATGCGTGGGCGCTTCCATGACACCAGGTCAGAAGTGATCGCTGCGTTCGTAAGTTAGCTTTAACTTGGAAACAGGCTGCAGCACTGGTTAGTGTCAACTCGCCTCTTGTTAACCAACTGCTCAACCAAGGAAACCCACCCACCTAGCCACCACTAAAGCCGAACATTTGCCTTGAGCAAATTCGCATGCGCTTCTCGCGCAACCTGTGGGGTCATGGTTCCTGGTCTGAGCGGTTGTTTGAACGGGGAAAGGTCTCGCCGTGGTCCTGCAAACCGCGTCTTGACCCAGTTTCTGAGCCTGACTTGACTGGCTCACAATCCTTTCACGGTCTCCCGCAAGTGCACGTGTGCGGAGACCATAACGCTTTGGAGATTGTCCAATGACGACCGACGAAACCACCACCACCCCGACCCCGACCGCCGCACCGACCGCGGTCAAGCCCGCCGCTACCTCCACGATCTTCGCCGACGGTCAGCGCGTCGCCGGCAAGGTCAAGCGCGACCTCGGCTACGCCTTCCTCGTGAAGCTCGAAGCCGGCCCGACCGCCCTGCTGAAGTACGACCAGCTCAGCGGCGGCACCAACGGCAAGCGCCAGGAGCGCCGGAAGACCCTCAAGATCGGCGAAGACGTCGCCATCGAGATCCTCGCCAGCCTCCCGGCCAAGGAAGACGACAAGCTCAACCGTCCGCGTATCCGCGTGAGCGAGCGCAAGATCCAGGAAGAGAACATCCTCGCCAGCCTGAAGAGCGCGACCGACACCGAGGCCGGCACCACCGTCCAGGTCCGCGTCACCGAAGTCCGTGACGACTACCTCCTCACCGAGATCCTCGACGGCGACGCGATCGGCTGTCAGGCCATCCTGCACGCCCTGCGCGTGCCCGGCGACAACCGCGGCGAACGCGACGAGTTCATCGCCTCCAAGGCGAAGGGCGACGTTCTGACCGCCGAAGTCATGCACTGCAAGCGCTCTCCCAAGAAGCACGAAGACCTCCACATCGCCCTGACCCTCGTCGGCGAAGCCGAGCGCGAGGAGCTCCGGCAACTGGCCGCCATCGATCGCACCATCGTGTTCCGCGGCCAGGCCACTCGGAGCGTCGAAGGCGGGATCGAAGTCCGGTTCGACGGTCTGGTAGGTCTGCTCCCCGGCAACGAGATCCACAGCACGAGCCGTGGGGACAACGTCAAGGTCAAGGTCAAGGACGTCCAGGGCCGGAAGATCATCCTGACCCGAGCCTAACGGGTATAACTGGCGCCGCGACTCGCCAGTGATGATCAGGAGGTTGGAGTAGGAAGTATCTAAGTCGCGGACGGACGAGAGCGAGGGGGCGACCCTCTTGCTCTCCTCCGTTTTCCGACCTCTTATACTAATACGTTTAGTATCTCAAGAGAT
>CAYQKX010000132.1:0-5203 GCA_964418155.1 uncultured Candidatus Obscuribacterales bacterium
GGTTTTCGCCTTGAGATCGAATGAAATCTCACAGCAAAAACCTACAATGCCATCTTCACCAACTCCAACCCGGAAACTTCCGACGCATCGCAGTAGACGAGGCTTTCAGAAAACCATTTTTGGGTTTAATGTAGAAATTTGCCTTTCGGTGAATAGGGGTGATAACTAGCGCGATTTGCGTGAACAATTCGGGTACAATTTCGATTGCCAGAACTCGGAGTATATGACAAATGTCGCCCCTCAACGTAGTTTTGCGAATAGTCGCGATTTTGTTGATCTTTTGTGTTTTGATCGCGATTTTTGCTTTTGTTCTAAAACTCGCATTCTTAGCAATCTCTTTGATCGGTGTCCTACTCTGCCTTGGCGTGGTTTATCTCGTCACACAAAAATTGTTTTTTTCCAAACAACGGGAAGAAGACACGTCAGCCTCTATTCGCGACACCAAGCTCTGGAGCCCGGAAGGAACGATTCCACTGTTCCATGAGGAGCCGCAACTGACTCATCTCATCGAGAGAAACAGCGCACAACTGCCAGCGAAAGCTGTCTCTGTCACTGCCGAAACAGAAGTCTCCGTACTCGACGAATCTGACATTGCTCTGCGGATCAAGATTCGGAGCGGTGCGCACAAGGGCAAAGTCGGATGGGTTGACAAGGCTAGCGTAGTTGGTTACTCCAAAAGCTGATGGTCCATCTGCGCTACATTTGGCCCAGGCTAAACTATTGATATTACGAATCACAGAACCACGGCAGCAACCGAAACCCTAATGCATGCGAGATTGCTCGTTCGCGCCAGTTGTCAACCAAGTAGATCTTGAATTCTTGACAACAAGCTGGTTTCCAGAGAATTCTTTTTAAGTATTCCTTGGCAACTTGCCTGAACATATGCCTTTTTGACAGAGTAACTGAGCTTTTCACCTGCACGTTTCCGAGGAGTCGCGAAACCAGTACATCCTGCTCTAGAGCCCGAATCAGGATTTCAACTCTCCCACGAAAGTGGGTAGTGTTGCCTGTGAAAAGAAACGCCACCACTGGCAGTGGCTCTTGTGCCGTCGAAACGGCCTGACCTTCGCCCGACAGACTGTGTTGCTTCACTGTTCGCGCATGCGACCAGCGACTCCTCCGTGAAGAACACAGACACAATTGCTAGCCCATACGAGGTAGCCATGAAAAACATCTGCTCAGCCCTTGCGGCTGGACTCCTGCTTCTTAGCTGCATCTCTCAAGGCGCGGCTCAACAGCCTCTCCAGGGACTTGCTTCACCACCTGCGCAAAACGTCACGGTCAATCTCGTCGCGAACACAACCGCGATTGAGCCCGGCAAGCCGTTCCGCATCGGTGCCGACTTCAAGATCGCCGACGGATGGCACATTTACTACAAAGAACCCGGCGACACCGGCATGCCGACGAACGTCGACATCAAGGTGCCTCCCGGCTTCAAGGTAGTCGGTGTGGAGTGGGAACAACCGACTCGATTCGAAGAGAACGGATTCACCACATACGGTTACACCGGCAAGACCACGATCGCCATCACCGTACTGCCGCCGGACGACTTGAAGCCAGGCGACGCAGTCGACTTCACTGCGAAGATTTCCTGGCTCGTCTGCAAAGACAGCTGCATTCCAGGTCATACCACCAGTGACATCAAGCTGACAGTCGCCTCCCCGACCAACGCAGCCAGCCCGGTCAACCAGGACAAGTTCACCAACGTCGGATTCTCCGGTGACGTGAAGAACATCGGCAAATCAACCTCAGTGCTCGATCAGGATCTGAAGCCCACCGGCTCGGATACCGAAGAGTACGGGTTCCTCACCTACCTGTTCTTCGCCTTCATCGGCGGAATCATCCTCAACGCGATGCCTTGCGTGTTGCCGGTGATCTCGTTCAAAATCCTGGGCTTCGTCAAAGAGGCGGGCGAGAGTCGCGCCACAATGGTGAGATTGGGTCTGTCTTACGCGGCAGGCACGATCGCTACCTGCGTGTCGCTGGCCCTCTTCGTCATCGTCGCGAAGAACCTCGGATACAGCGTCGGCTGGGGCTTCCAGTTCCAGGAACCGCTGTTCGTGGTGGCAATGGCAACTCTCCTGACGGTCATGTCGCTCGGACTGTTCGGGGTGTTCTTCATGCAAATAGGTACGGGCGAAGGTCTCGACAAGCTCTCCAAGCGTAAAGGCGTAGCCGGCGCATTCTTCACCGGAGTCGTCGCCACGATCCTGTCCACGCCTTGCACCGCTCCATTCCTCGGAACGGCCATCGGGTTCGCGTTCGCGCAGCCTTGGTGGGTCATCCTGTCCATCTTCTTCATGGTCGGACTGGGGCTGGCGACTCCCTATGTCCTGCTGTGCGTCAATCCAGGATGGATGAAGTTGCTTCCGAAGCCCGGTGTCTGGATGGAAAACTTCAAGGAGTCCATGGGCTTCATTCTGCTTGCCAGCGTCGTCTGGTTGCTCTACGTCCTCGGCCGTCAGGTCGGACCGGACGGAGTAGCCGGCACCGTGGCTTTCCTGCTTGCCGCGTCCTTCGGCACCTGGCTCTACAACAAGCTCGGTGGTCTCGAAGCAACGCGTCGCCGCAGAGCGGCACTACTGGCAGTGGCACTTGCAATCGCGAGCGCGACCATGTACTTCGTGACATGGCCGTCCGTGAGAGGTGGCAACTGGACGGCCACCAGCGCGCCATCCCCAGCCGGCAGCATCACCTGGGAACCATTCTCCAAGGATGCGGTAGACAAACACCTGAAGGACGGCAAAGTCGTGTTCATCGACTTCACCGCCAGCTGGTGCCAGACCTGCAAGGTCAACGAAGCGACCGTGCTTTCGAGCCAAGCCGTAACCGACGCCTTCAAGGCGAAGGGAGCGGTCACCATGCAGGCCGATTGGACTTTGAGCAACCCCGAGATCACCCAGCTCCTCGCCAAGTTCGGCAGAGCCGGCGTGCCCCTCTATGTTGTACTCAGTCCACATCGTCCAACGCAGCCGATCGTGCTTCCCACCATCCTGAGCAATCAGGCGGTGATCAAGGCCATCGAAGACGCTTCTCGTCCGTAAGGTGCTCCACGGAACGGAGTACCACCCAATGTCCGGATAATTTCAGGCAGTCGCCACGTTGGCGTCGCCTGGATTGTCAACACCTTAGTGCGGAAGACGATGCCACTGAGCATCGTCTCTCGTCAACGGCATCTACGGCAGCAGCACCGAGCTCAACCATGACAGTCAACTGTCCAAGCTCGCTGCTCTGCCTTTGCCAGACTGAACCAGCGCAACATGAAAAGCCTCAAACTGTCCCTGTTCTGCGCGATGGCGTTTGCCTCCGCGTTCGCATCCAGCATCCTGTACGCCGCCGATCAGCCCGTGAAGAAGGAAGCCGAGAAGCCGGTCGAGGTCAAGCAGATCGACGATGACAAGGCGTTCGACAAGGAGTTGAAGGACTCCAAGGTGCTCGTCCTTGTCGACTTCACCGCCTCCTGGTGCGGCCCGTGCCAGCAGCTCAAGCCCAAGATCGAGCAGTTGGCCCAGGAGTTCAAAGGCAAGATCTTGTTCACCAAGGTCGAAGAGACCGTCGCCCCCGGCTTGACGCAGCAGAAGGGCGTCCGGCTCTGGCCGACCGTTAAGCTCTACGCCCCCGGAGGCAAAGAGATCTCGGAATCGGTCGGCAACCGAAACATCGACGACCTGCGCAAATGGCTCCAGTCGGAGCTGGACGCGTACAACAAGTCGGTGCAGCCTCAGCAGCAGAAGAAGAATCCGTAAGGAACTTCCGACTGTTGACCACGAGGACAGGCGGCCTTGCAGAAAGGCATGCCCCCAACCCAAGAAGAGCAATCGGCCACTCTCTCCGGAACAGAGATTGCCGATAGCCAGGCGCGGTACCACGGATTGGTAATGCCTCGAGGTTCGAAAGGAGTTCACGGTAGGACCCTTTCGACTTCTTCATTTTGCTACGTTATTATATAGTATTAAAACGGCAATATCTCGCATTGCTAATACCTCTCGGGACTATTAGCAGTTGCGAATAAAAAACGCGATGAAAATATACCTGATTGCTAATATCGCAGAAATCGCTAAGGTAGCTACTTTCGAACTCGTCCAATAAATCGCCAGGTCAAGACACGAATCGTCTGCGACTAAACCTATACGCAATTACAACACGGCACGTTGGTGACAACGTCTCCAAAACAATAACGCGACCACGGAGAAGCAGGTCGTGTGTCAATCTTCACGCACTCGTTCCACGAGCGAAAATGCTGAGGTTTACGCGGCGAGAGGCAACTCAGTGACAAACCAGACTGACAGCAGATTTCAAGTGGTCGCGCAAACTCGCAGCCGATACAAGAAGAGTCGCACTGCATTGATTAGTGCACGGATAGCCATTTCCCTCCCAGGTTTTCAATATCCACCCTCGGTAGCACTAACAATTGATTACGCCTCGTTTATTCACAAAACATTAATATTATTGAGTCAGTTCCGGCTAATTGGCTATTGTCGAGAGGCATACACCTTTCTCTTCAAAGACAACCTCCTCAATTACTAAATAGCCTTCCTCAACCCAAACTTCAACATCTCCGGTGAGATGCATGGGAAGTCAGTCTTGTCCTGTCAGTACACACAACCTCGAAAAGGAGAGAATCTCCGTCTGCTGAAATCACTCTGTGAAGACGCCGCATTCATGCCCCAGATCGTAGGTCCTTAGCACAACGATCTGAGGTCCCGTAACGAAAGCTACTCTGCTTGGTTGCGCGTCACAAGCAGCAATCTTACGAAAGGAGCGAACATGATCTATCCACCGCAATTGCTCGCTAAAGGCCTTGAGCTGCTCGAACTTGGACTGCCGGAACAAGCCCAGTCCTGTTTCGTCGCGGTGTGGCAGTGCCCCTACCCCTACGTCACGCCTCAACAAAAGCTGCTGGCGCTCAAAGGGTTCTGCAAAGCCCTGGAAGATCTCGGACGATGGCAAGACAGCGAGACGGAGTACAAGAGGGGCTTCCTCGAACTAACCACGCCCAACTTCGGCACACTACCGCCAGGTGCCAACCCCGGCTCGTTCGTCGCGCTTCCTGCGACCGGCTTCGGGACTCCATTCCCAACGCCACAGGCAAACCCTGGATTAGCCCTGCCACCGGGCGCAAACCCTGGTGCATTCGTCGCGCTTACGGCGACCGGCTTCGGGACTCCATTCCCAACGCCACAGGCAAACCCTGGATTAGCCC
>CAYQKX010000132.1:5303-5912 GCA_964418155.1 uncultured Candidatus Obscuribacterales bacterium
GGGCGCAAACCCTGGTGCATTCGTCGCGCTTACGGCGACCGGCTTCGGGACTCCACTCCCAACGCCACAGGCAAACCCTGGATTAGCCCTGCCACCGGGTGCAAACCCTGGTGCGTTCGTCGCGCATCCGCCGACCGGCTTCGGAACTCAATTCCCGACGCCGCTGACAAACCCGCGTTTCTCGGTACCGCCGGGCAGTGCGTGGGAGGGCTCTCAGGAGAGTGGCTCCAGCTCGCCTTCCGCCGCGCCCTACATGCCGACTAATCGTATCTTCGACCAGAACGACTCGAAGAGAGATGACGATTGGTTTCGATGGAACTGAATAGGGACCAAGACTGAGTCCTCGCGAGCTCAAGGTTTGACGCGTCCAGGAGCCATTTTAGTGACAAAAACTAAGATGGCTCCTGGACTTTTCTACTAGCTTGAACTTCGCTTTTTCTGACAAGAGGTCAGATGCAATTGAACATTCAATTTTTTGGTAAACGTCCTCAAGTAAACGTTTACTGCACAGACTTTGCCATTCGTCACGTCCATCACTGAACCTATTACATTTTTTGTATTGATTTACTAGTGGACGTCATAGAGAAGAAGTTTTTCATTTCGGCATTT
>CAYQKX010000133.1:0-5744 GCA_964418155.1 uncultured Candidatus Obscuribacterales bacterium
GGGAGGACAGTCTCCCACGGCAGCAATAGTGAGAGGGAGAAAAACGAGCACGAGGCCAAAGCCACGTATCAGACTGGATGCAAGAAAGTTATTCCATCCCCAATCAAGAGTCAGCGGAACAAGGAAGAAGTTTGAGATAGCCAGACACGTGATGCCTACTACCACCATTAGCCTGGCATCCACCTTGCCAATCATTCCGCCAACTACTGGAAACATAAATCCGGTAACGAGCGAACTCGGCACTTGCAAGAGTCCGGCTTGTAATGCGGAGTAACCCAGCATGACCTGTGCGAAGTTAGGAATTACATAATTGATTCCGAAGAGGACGAATCCGACAACTCCCTGGAAAAGCAATCCGATTGCAACCGAGCGAAAGCGCACTATACGCAGATTGACCGCGGGAAACTTGGTCCGTAACTCATGCACGAAAAATACGATTGCACCCACTATAGTGGCAATTGTGCACCACACAATGATGCGAGAGCCAAACCAATCCTCGTCCTGGCCTTTTTCCAAAACATACTGAAGGGAGCCAAGCATCACGCTCATGGACATGATACCCAACCAGTCGACGTTGACTTTAGGCGCATCCTCCGCTTTAACTTTATCTTTTGGGATGTACGCCTGACACAAAGTTACAGCGAGAATGCCTATAGGAATGTTGATAAAAAAGATCATCCGCCAACTGTAATTGTCCGTCAGCCAGCCGCCCAGGGTCGGTCCAATGACGGGACCGACGATGACGCATATACCGAACACGGCCTGCACCAATCCTTGCTTTTCCGGCGGGAATCCCTCGAACAAGAATGCCTGCGCTTTCGCGAGCAATCCGCCACCGAACAGTCCCTGTGCGACTCGTGCCAGTACAAGGGACAAAAGATCGTTCGCCATTCCGCAAGCAACAGAGGCGACGGTAAATCCGATCATTGAAAATATGAAGTATCGTTTTTTGCCAAACATATCGCCGAACATTACAGCAAGCGGCATGGTTATAACGTTGGCAATGGAGTACGAGGTAATAACCCACGCGGCCTCACTGGTGGTGGCACCCAGGTTTCCCTGAATATGCGGCAAGGCAACGTTGGTAATACTCGTGTCGACAACCTCGATTAACGCCGCGATTGCGACACCGATGAGGAATAGCCAGCGTACGATCTCTCCGCTTTCGTCAACTCTCTTTTGTAATTCGATTTGGTAGTAGGTCGCCATTGGATACCCGTGGCTCCGAAGAACCGCTGATGAACTGGACTTTGATAGATGATTACTACTTTCCGGCTTTTAGCCCGGCGATAACTAATGATGAGATTGCGTCGGCGCGCCGCTCCAATTCTTCACGGGTGATGCGTGTTTCGCTTTCCGTGTAATTGTTGAAGTATGGTGGAAATAAACTCGACACTGTCATCAGCAATGTCAAAACAGTCTCTTCGTTTGCTATATGCGATGAGATTTCTCCGGCTTCAGCAGCCAGTTTCAGAATCCGCAGATAGCGCTCGCGTTTTTGCACATAGAATCGAGTGAATCGACCTTTCATCTGCAGGGATGTATGGAGAAGCGCTTCAGGAGTATGAATGTCGCGACTGACACGATCATAAACAGCAAGAGCGCTAAGCTGAATAATTGACTTCAACGTCTCAAGCGGGGAGCCATCAATGTTTTCAATCTTCTCATCGATCATGGACTGAATGCGAGTCGCGAATCGCTCAATGATTTCGAAGAGAATCTCTTCCTTCGTCCGAAATTCCAGATAAATGGAACCCTTGCCGATGCCCAGATGCTTCGCTATGTCCTCAATACTTGTGCGCTCGAATCCATATCGCGCAAACAGCTCCATTGCTGCTTCCACGATCTGATCGGCACGGTTCGGATTTGATTTAGGACGAGCCATCCATTCCTCCACAGAATCATTCTTGACCAATTTGCGATTTTAGTCAATTATCTGCAAATAATCTTTGCCGCCGATCTGTGCCGTTTACAGAACGCCTGCCTTGCACTAGTGTTCGTTATTATCGCTATGTATTTGGAATCAGAAAGGGAAATTCTATGCAGGCATCGCTGTCAATTGCACTTCTTGTCATTTCGAATATCTTCATGACAGCCGCATGGTATGGGCATCTGCGCTTCCGCTCGGCACCACTTTGGACAGTAATCATTATCTCCTGGCTGATCGCATTCCTGGAGTATTGCTTTCAGGTACCCGCCAACAGAATCGGAAGCTATCAATTCACCGCAGCGCAGCTCAAAGTGATTCAGGAAGTGATCACTCTGATCGTCTTCGCCGGATTCTCGGTGGTATACCTCAAACAGCAAATGCAGTGGAATTATCTCGTCGCATTTGCATTGATTGTCGCGGCCGTATTTTTTGTTTTCATGGACGGCAAAACACCGACGCACTAGGGTCGTGTCGCAGCATCTCAATTAAAGAACGAGCTGCATCCCCAGCGATTCCGGAGCAGACAACTCGAACCCGAATTTGCTGTAAAGCTTGTGAGCTTCACCATCAGCAAGCAGCGTTACGTGAGCGGACTCTGGCGCATTCACCTTCAGGTAGTCCATCAACGCGGTCATGATCTGCTTGCCGACACCTTTTCCCTGATGCTCTGGGACAACAGCTATATCTACAACCTGAAAGAAGCAACCGCCGTCTCCAATTATGCGGCCCATACCTACGATCTCTTCTCCGTGGAGAACGCTAACCCCATGATAAGTGTTGATTAATCCCGCATTGGCGGCTTCTTTTGTCTTCGCGCTCAGTCCTGCGGTCACTCGCAAGCGGCAGTAATTCTCAACGTTTGGTGCTTCTGCAACAAGTTTATATTCCATAACGCTCTCACAGTGGACGGGAAAGGACGATTATACAGCGTTTGGATGAGCCAACGTTCAGTTGCGAACGTCTATGCAACTGTTCGCAATCTATAAAAAGCCAAGAGCATTTATTAAGGCGCACTCCTGAATGGCGTCGCAATTCTGCCCGTCCACACTTTGCACGCGATCGCATCTCTGTCACGAGGAATTTCCAAAATGAGCCTTAGCTTCTCGCTCCAGATTAAGCGGATAACGCCTAATATGGGGGGCTGCCTGCTCGGTTTTAGTCTGTCCAACCTGAATCCTGAATCGTCGCAGGCTGCTCCGGCTGGGCGGGAGGCTTGTTGTTGTTGTCCGACGTCTGGGCTTCAGTGCCTGATCCTTTTGAGACGCCAACACCGACCTGGTTGTGGAACACCTCACGAAGAAGGCGAAAACTTACCTGATCGAACGAATCTTCTTGTTCGAAGGTAGAAGAATCAGTCGCCGCGTTACCTTGTGTTCTTTGGTTTGGGTCGAATCTCCAGCTGATGTATCGTGCATGAATAGTCATTGTCCACAAACATCCCGTGCAACTAACTGAAATTAGGATATTGAAAAATTGTGAGAAAGGTTTGAAACGCGAGAAATTTCCCTAAGCGTATTCGGAAGTTTGTGACGCGATGACTTTGCAGTTGGCGGCTTCGGTGTGGGACTGGACATCCACAATATAGTCACGAACTGATCACCAATAGTTCACACTTGTTTTTTACTGTAAAAAAGTTCGCAGTTTTTCTGTCTTCGCCTCTGCTCAAAATTGCGCAGCAGGGCGATTCGAATTTACTAATCCCGCTATATTTCCGATCGCTAACACCTAAGAGGTGCTTACTATGTCACGACTCTACGCAGATTTAAATCTGTTTGCCAACGCATTGATTCTCTCAACCGCATGCAGTTTTATGCACGAGACAGCAGCCGCACAAAACACAGGCAACTACAAACGCACCACCTATACGACGCAACACCAGTCATTCCAGATGAGATTCGCTCAGCAACGAAATACCAGACTGTTACCGACGACCTGCATTCGATTGACACCGCCAGTCGCGCTTCCGTTCAAAACTTTTGTTCGCAACGGGTTGCCGCCGACCACAACGGATAGCTTCGTTCGGAATGCAGGAAAACTGAAGGAGATGATCTACGGGGACGAGAGCACCTGTCACAGTCCTCCGCCGTACATGTCATTCTCTGAAGTGCACCGCATTGACTCCGGTATCAACGGCGCTCGCGATCACGGTCTAACGACTATCCACGGCTCGAACTTACCAAGCTCTTGGGGTCGCGACGAATTCTCCAGAGCGCCCGAGTGGTATCAATCAGGCGCGCGTGGCCATGCTGTTGAAGGACTTCCTCTCCGCAGAGAGCTCACCAACAAGAAGGATAGACATCGACGTCGGCAATTTCCGACCGGTTACATCGACTTCGATAAAGAACGATACTATGACGAAGATCGGCTTCGGCCGCCATCTGATCCCTACTATCAATATCTGCCATTCTGATGGTGCAGGATGGAACTGCTTCATCTATCAAGCCTTCCATAATACATGCTAGATTGGAATACATGGAAATATTGATCCACTTAGGAAAAGGTAGCGGCAGCAGCACGCTCAAGCTAAGCGTAAGATCGCGTGATACGACAATCGCTGAGATTCTCTCTGAGGTTCGTCGGCAGCTCCCGCAATGGCTCAATACGGTCTTGCAGTCCGCAGAACAGTCCGGCTCCATCTTATTTCTGGTACTGGATGAAAACGGTCCCGAGCGATTAGTCGAAGCGAGACGGCTTGGAAACTATTTTTCCACGGATGACAGCTGCTCGCTCTGGTTGATGTGTGCCCATGTCGACACCGTCAAAGACGTGAGCTTTGAGCCGAATTGGCATTGAAATGGGAAAAGTGTCAAAATAGGCTTTCATAGTTCAGGAAGAACCAGGTTGCCCATCATGCGAAAAAACTGGCTAATCTCAACTCTCAGCGCTAGCGTTGTTTGTTTGTCGCTTTGCAGCTGTGCTACATTGTGGAATCTAGGCAATGTATCGTCGTTTCAAACAGATGTAGAAAACATACTCAAGAATGCCGGAGTCGAGACTAAGATAACTACGGCTCACATGGTTGACACAACCCGCGCGGCTGTAGCCGAATTCGCCATCACAGCGGACGATTTCAAAAAGGTTGTTTCAGCGCTTCAACTAGAAAAAGCAGAGCGCATTCCATCAGACTTTAAAGGCAACGACTCGCCAATACTGGAGAGCTACCTCAAGGGTGGTGCAGAAAACATTGAGGCATACTCCACTACCACTCCGCGCCCTGGATCACTCAAATTGTCCAGCGGTTCTTCCTTCGAATATGCGGTTCTTCTTTACGATAGTCGCGCAGGCAAAGCGTGCCTACTGACTTGCTACGCTTACGGTTGATTTCAGATTAGATTGGCAGTGGACACAGCTAGCGCTGCCCCAACTCCGTGTGCGTAGCATTGCAAATCTCGATTAAGTAAGATCAGACCGGCGTATCGACCGTATATTTTTCCCACGCAGCGTCCGACGTCAGCACAGGAAAGAATTCAAAATCAACTAGATCCTCCCATTGAGCAGACCATTGCTTAAGCAATTCTAGATCGTCACATTCCATCAGCTGAAAACAACGATCATAATTTGGTTCAACCCAACTGTCCACGTATGACACCCCATCCGGCAACATCCGCCCGCGCTCTAGATACCGCTTCCAAATCGCATCAGCGTCTCTATTTTTGAATCGTTCAATCACCATAACAAGCATGATTCGTCCTCATTTGTTTCCTGATTATTGTGCAGCGCTAGCACATGGGTCCAGGTGTGGTGGCTAACTCCTTTCGACTGAATCACGCGCTGCAAAACCTTGGCAAATCTATCACGATTCCGGTCAGCTGAC
>CAYQKX010000134.1:0-5684 GCA_964418155.1 uncultured Candidatus Obscuribacterales bacterium
TTTGTGCCACAACCGATTTGCTCCATTGACACTTTCCGTCAACAGCGTAGAGTGGAATAAAGTGTCGGCGGTATGGAGTCGGTTCAATGGAATCCCGGAGTCTCAGGGTCTCGGTAACCGTAGGAACAAAGAGCAAGCAGTCAACGCTTTAAGTTTATCAATTCAATAATAGGAAGTTCGCCTCTCTTGTGTTAAGTCCCACAAGAGAAACGATCGACTTAAACATACGTATTTCTCACCTGAAAATCAATCGGGAGGAGCATCTTGTGTCGACGAGTTTTATAGGGTTGCTGGCGAGGTCTGCAATTGTGATCTCGTTTGTCATGTGTTTGACGGCAGAAGCTGCCTACGCCGTTCCGCCGGCGCCTCCTGTTATAAGCCCGTCGACAGGCGTGCACACAACACTGCCTACGAATGTGACCATCACCGCTGCCGGTGGCACGACGATTCGCTATACGATTAATGGGGTTGATCCAACAATTACATCAACTGTCTATACAGCACCATTTACGATGCCTGCTTACCCTTTCATTATCGTGAAGGCAATTGCTATCCAAGGGGTGGACGTCTCAACTGTTGCTAGCTCTTACATTTACTTGAATCCAGACACTATGAACATTCCTCGCACAGACTTGAAACTTTGGTTGATGCCGGGGTTCGGAATGCTCACCACATCTGGTGCTCTTTCGAAGTGGATAGATTTTTCCAATAGCTCGAACGATTGTGTTCAAAGTAATTCGTCCAACCGACCAAGTCTGCAAGCAAATTCAATAAACGGCTACTATGCTTCCACTTTCAACGGTTCGTCTCACTACCTCGATATGACGACCGGTCTGGCCAATTTAACCACTGGCTGCTCAGTCTTTGCAGTTTGCAAGCCGCAAAGCACGGGTACAGGAACGATTGCAGTCAGCGGCAACAGCGGACCCTCCGACATGGTGAGCTTCGAAACCGACAACACGCAATCAAAGATACAAGCTTACAACAGCACCACAGCAAGCAGCTTAACGAGCGCATCCAGCTCGGTTACTGTCGGCAAGTATCAGCTACTAGAAGCTGTTCATAGCGGTTCAGCAACAGGCACACTCTATGTAAACGGAGTCAGCGTCGGTACAGGAACTCTCCAAAATATGGTTAATACTGCCCGCACGAATAATCGTGTTGGCGCCGACTTGGGCGCATCAGCATTCTGGCAAGGAGAACTCGCTGAACTGCTCATTTTTGCAAAAGGGCTGTCGCAAGCCGATAGAAGCAATGTCGAGGCTTACTTGCTTGCGAAATATCAAATTGTTCCGCTAACAACCACCGCACCTCCAATAATCAGTGTCGACTCAGGCACTCTTACAGAACCGCAGCAGGTGGCAATTTCCGCACGCGGTGATGCACAAGTGTTTTTCACCACCGACGGAACTACGCCTACAACTTCTTCAATTCCGTACTCGCGCCCGATTCAAGTCAACAATAGTCTGACGCTCAAAGCAATAGCTGTTTTGAATGGAATTTCCAGCACAGTAGCATCCGAAAGCTACACGTTATCTTCGTCTCAGTGGCCCGCACCCGATGCCGGGGACACGAGACCCTTGCGAATTGATCTAACGCTCCCCACTACATCTCACTAGGGTCGGAACCATGAAAAAACAAAGTATGTGGACGCGAAAGATCATCTCCTCTTCGATGGCGACATTGCTCCTTCTTTCAACGCTTCCGCTTCCATTGCTCGCTCAATCTTCTGAAGGCAAGGCAAAGCTGCCAACTCCGACGCCACTGGCAACACCGATCAAGAAAGGTCCATTGGACGTTAAGTTGGTGACACCAAAGTCGTCACTTTCTGCCGATCCTACGGACTTCGAGATCGAGATCACACGGCTGTTTCCTGAACCGTTGTTTCCGAATTCACTACCAGTGATGGCAGGCGAAAATGCGGCACTTGCCAAAGCCGTGAATGCTTACAAAGCGAATACGGATACGGATGACGTGTCCAGCCTCACTCAGTTTTTGGCAGCGTATCCTAACTCTCGATGGTGTGCGGCTCTGGAGCTTAATGTCGCGCGCATCCGTTTCGAGACCGGACATTTTGAAGATGCACTGTCCCTTTGGACCTCCGCATGGAACAGGACGAAAGGAGAATCAGAACGAAACGCAAGAGCGATTGCGAACCGCTCTGTCGCAAGTATCCTGCTCACGTACGCGCGGCTTGGAAAGACTGACGAACTTGGAGCACTTCTTGCGCAAATAGATAAGGAGAATCGTAGATTTTCCGGCTTTGATGAGCAGATGGTAGAGAGCGCGCGTGGTGGGCTTCAACTCCAGAAGAGCGATCCTGGCACGTCCTTCAAATGTGGTCCGTTTGCGGTCAATACATTGCTGAACCTCAAGAGTGGAGCGCGAGACCGACATCCTCTGGTTGAAAGCGCTAAGTCAACGAGTGCAGGCACAAGCCTGGTGCAAGTAAGAGATTTAGCCAAAGAAACCGGACTTGATCTCGTAATGGTGAAACGAGAAAAGGGTGCACCACCTGTAGTGCCATCTATTCTTCATTGGAAAGTAGGACATTTCGCGGCTCTAATTGGAGAACAAAACGGACGGTACCTGGTCAAAGATTCCACCTTCGATCAAGACGGGCTAATTGCAGTCTCAAGGACTACTCTCGATGAAGAGACAGACTATTACCTCGTAATCAAGCAGAGCTTGCCGTCTGGGTGGAAAGAAGTTAGCGATGAAGAAGGCAAGTCTGTATGGGGAAAAGGACAGGCTTTGGCACCTGACTTCAATATGATGACTAAGTGGGGAGAGCGAGAAGGGCTATCCGGCGCCTCTTGCCCAATCGGCATGGCGCGAGCATCGATTTGGAGTATGCAAGCCGCACTCAATATCCAAGATACTCCTCTTGAGTATTCTCCACCGAAGGGTCCATCTATCGATCATTCGCTGAATTACAATCACATGGAGTCGAATCAACCGGCAACCTTCACCTTCACCAATCTGGGCGCCAATTGGACGTACAATTGGCTGTCCTATCTCACAGTTGCCTCTGGTACAAACACAGCAACAGTAAGAGTTCGTGGAGGTGGTTCCGAAGTCTATAAACTGACCGGCGGTGTGTACTCACCAAACGTAATCTCGCTGGCAGTCCTGACTAACATGGGTGGTGGCACATACAAACGAACCCTTCCTGACGGTAGTGAAGAAATCTACAATCAGGCAGACGGTAGCACTCCGCCTCGGATATTCATGACGCAAGCGAAAGACCCGCAGGGCAACACAGTTGGTATCGCATATGATGGCAACTTCAGATTGACTAGCGTGACCGATTCGCTGGGACAAGTAAGCACCATTTCTTACGTTAGCAACACCGTAGGCAATGTCGGTTTCTACAAAATTGCGCAGATAACGGACCCTTTCAGTCGTTCATGCAGCTTCAGTTATGACAGTACAACCACCAACTTGATCTCCATCACAGACGTGATTGGAATCACATCATCCTTTACGTACGAAACTAGTGGCGGCTTCATCAACTCGATGACGACGCCTTACGGTACGACAACTTTCATAAACTACGTCCCCAGCAACACCACTCCTACATTTCCTCCGAGAGGGGTACGCATAATGTATCCCGACGGTTCAAGTGAGGTTCTCGAAAACTGGATACATGAAGCCAAGGCAACCTATTACTGGGATCGCCATGCATGTGAATTGTTCCCTTCCGATCCAGGCAAGAAGGTATATACAAATTGCAAATACACGCAGTGGACGCTCAACCCGGATAACGGATTTGAAGGGCCAACAAAGCAAAAACTGAAATATCCTTTTACGGAAACAAAAACCTTCAACTATGGTGGCAACCCGAACATCATGCAGGCGATGAATCGTCCGCTGTACACCAACCTGCTCGCAATGAGCCAGACCGTGCATATGACTATTGGCGGCACGGTTACGCCTGGAGACATTTTGCGTCTAGGCATTGAACATCGCGGCTATGCCTCGTATACAGTGCAGGCTGGAGATACTTTAGAGACAATCGCCAAGAACCTTGCAGCGGCCTGTAACGCAAGCAGCACTTTTCAAACGTGGATGGTTGAAGCCGCCGCATTCGGAAACATCGTCGTTCTAAGTAGTGCCTACCCGGTCATAAACTTCAATGCCATGATCTACCAGACAGTGCCAACAACGGTGACCGAGACAATCACGCCGCGCTCTCAAATAAAACAAACGAACACCGTAACGCTGAGCGCCCCTGCACCTGTTCCTGGCTCTGGGTGCGCGCTTTATGTTGATCCACCAGTTTACAAGCATTCGGGAAAGCCACCTCTGACCTATGTCGTGCAAGCGGGAGACACTGCAGCTACGATTGCGAACGTATTCACGGGCTTAGTCAACGGAGACACTGTAGCGCAGACGTGGGGCGTTTCAGCAGTCTACAATGGAGGCAACAGCTTCACCATAACTTCTTACAGCCCAGATCCCCAGTCTATTCGATGGGCCGGTTCGAGCGTTTTTGCTGCGTTCTCGTCCATTCGCAATGGCTATTTTCAGCTGAATGAGTACGAGTACAATTCAATTGGCAAGACGACAAAGCACACAGATGAGCTGGGGCGTGTCTTCACGTACTCGTATGATACAAACAAAATAGATCTACTGGAAGCCAGAGAAGTAACGGGTACGGACAACAATCTGCTTGGTCACTGGGAGTACAACTCGCAACATCTTCCACTGAAGTATATAGACTCGTCATCACAACCAACTGAATATACGTATAACGCTGCTGGCCAGCTTCTCACTGTCAAGGATGCAAACAACAACACGACGACGATGACCTATTCGACCGATGGGTACCTTCAACAAATTGATGGTCCACTCAGCGGAAGCAGCGACATAACTAGCTTCACTTATGATTCTTACGGACGTCTTTTCACCACCACCGATAGTGAAGGCTACACGCTCACATTCTATTATGATCTCGCTAATCGTCCGGTGAAGACAGCTTTCCCAGATGGTACCACTGAAGAAACGGTCTACGATCGACTCGACGCAGTAATGTCAAAAGATCGTATAGGGCGGTGGTCTGAAACAAGATACGATTCCATTGGCCAGGTCCTTTCAGAGACCGATCCTCTGGGAAGGAAAACGCAGTATCAGTGGTGCTCTTGCGGTTCGCTTTCAAAACTAACAGATCCAGCAGGCAATGTGACGCTTTGGGAGCATGATCTTCAAGGAAGACCGACGAAGAAAACGTATCCAGATGGAAGCAAGGTCACTTATGCGTACGACCCAAAACTGAGTCGCCTAAGGAAGAGAACTGATGCGCTGAATCAGTCTACCGTCTATGTCTACAATCCAGACAATAAACCGTATGTCAATTTTTATATTGGTGCGATCAATCCAACTGGCAGCGTGCGTTACGACTGGGATTTCAACATTCCAAGAGTAAATTACGTCGAGAAAAATGATTGGGGCAAAATTACCTACGCTTATAACCCATACGTCAGCAATGCTTATGGCACACCCACCACTGGTGGTGGCATGCTAGCGTCAGTCACTAACAACGTCATCCCGAATTCTGCCATAACTTACAGTTATGACAATTTAGGACGAACCACAAATCGCTCTATTAACGGCAGCGCGAACTCTATAGATTGGAGTTATGATGCCATGTCGAGAATCACGAGCGAAGTGAATGCGCTTGG
>CAYQKX010000135.1:0-5598 GCA_964418155.1 uncultured Candidatus Obscuribacterales bacterium
GATTAGAAGTACGTTGCATGGAGTCCTCCACCATCGAATGAAAAATAGTTGCACGAGTGCAATGATTATATGAAGAGCGCCGCCGGCGGGGCAATTACCGTGCTTCGGAAATCGTAACAAAATCCATACATGTGTGTTGACTTTCGTAAAGCGTCGATCGCAACGTATCAAAGCCGCCTGAGTACTCGAAAAACACGCGAACCCTGATTGGCCAGCCATTCTTAGCACCAATTGCAATGCTCACACCTGTGGCGGCGGAGCCGCTTGAATAGTGCATTCACTCGCTCGCTCTATCGCAATACGCCCTCCAGCTTATAGACGTATAATTTCTGTCGACCTAGCCAGAACGCTTAGACCGCGCCGTTTTCCAATAAACTTCATCAAAATTAGCCAGGATTTAGAAGAGCACTAAAGTTCGAATTACGATGCGAATACGGTCAGCGCAATCGGCGAAGAAGCAGTATTCATAACGAGGTAGAAGATCTTCCTAACGCTTTTATGGGCACGAATTAACGGGTTGCGACGACGGAGATTTTGAATTGTTCCCGCGGTGAATCGAGTTTTTCTCTATCCTTATCTCCCAACTCTTACCCTCTCCATAGTGGCCGCGTCGCACCCACGAATAGGATTCGCACCGGTTTGATTGCATGTTCCAAGGCTGCCATTGAAATCAGATGCTGCGCACAGTCACCAGCGGTAGAAAAAAAAAACTCGGCTAGTGAAATTTCGTTGGTCTCGGATCGAGTTGGCCATTCACAGACGCTTGAATCCCAAACTATTCCACATTTACGAATTCATATTCTTCCAATTTTTTTCGATCCAATTTCGCTAAGTCTGGGTGCCCCAGTTTTTCATACAACTCCGCGCGCCGTTGGTATAAGGCTCCAACCTGCGCCGTTATCTCTATAGCCTTCGTGTAATCATCCACCGCTTCCCTGAGGAGACCAAGCTGCTCTTCAGCTTCAGCGCGCATTTCAAAAACTCTGAAATCCTTCCTGTCCAACGGAATTATCAAGGCAGACTCCTCAATAACCTGGCTGTATTTCTTCAATCGAAGGAACTCACTCATGCGTGCCCGGCGTGCACCAATATGATTTGGAACCCGTTTGAGGACACGCTCGTAGTCTTTCAGTGCGAGATCACTCGAATCCAATTGGCTGTATGCCTTTCCTCTCAACAGTAAGGCTTCCACAGTATCTGGACGATGTTCTAGAAAAACAGAAAGTTGCTCCACCACTTCTCTAAACATTTTTTTCTCGAACAAGATTTCGGCGATGACAAATCGAGGACCGATGGCCGCTGAGTCTAATGCCAGGGCCTGGCGAGCATCTGCCAATGCACGATCGATTCTCAATAGATCTTTATACAAGCCAGCTCTTTCGATGTGGGCCGCATAAGAGAACGGATCTAATTTTATGGCCCGAGTGAGATCGATAAGTGCCTCAGTTGTCTTCTTCTGCTTTCTGTAGCAAGATGCTCGATCGACAAGCAGCGTGGCATCGTCTGGTATTGCCTTGATTAGAACGGTCAATTCCGCTATTGCTTTCTGATACGATCCTGAAGCCTCGAGCAGTTTGATGGATAGTAGATTTTTGACAGAGGCGGGTTGGAGCTGCTCCGATTTCTCAGCGCTGAGAAGCGCAGCTTGCGGCTTGCCGAGCTTACTTAGACAGAGACCACGCATTCTGTGCAGGGGCGCAGACTGCGGATTTCTAGCGATTGCGGCATCAACTTCGACAAGGCCTCTATCCGCGTGCCCTTGGTTAATCATCAAGTCGACTATGTGGTAGGAACAGTCAACATCATCGGCCCCTAGCTCCCGACCTCTCTTGAGGATGGCGATTGTTTCTTCAAGAGGCCGATGCAGTTGCTTATATGCCTTGCCCTTGATCTGGTAGGCAGCACTGCATGACTTGTCCAGCCTGAGGGCATTTTCAACCGCTGATACCGCCTCGAGCGGCTTTCTCATATGAACAAGGTATGTTGCCTTGATTATGTACGCTTGGATGGACTTGGGATCAGCTTTGATGGTCCGGTCGCAGACATCGGCAATCTCTGGATCCTCGCGATTGGTCCGCCACTTAAAAATCGCGTACTCGAGCAATAGATTTGCGTCATTCGGCAATTCTCGAATTGCCTTTAGAAATTCAGATTTAGCTTTTCCAGGGCGGTGAAGGTGCTCATAAGCACTGACTCTCTGAAGACAAATCTCTTTGGGAGAAGCATGGTACTTCTCAGCATCTTCGGTTACCTCGAGCGCTTGCTCAAATTTTCCCATGGCGATATATACGATTGCCTTGTGTGCGATTGCATCTCCACGGCTTGTCGGAGCACAAGCGATTCTCTTGTCTATCTGCTCAAGAGCCTCGTCAAAGTTGCCGATTTTATAATTTGTCGTGTGCGCCAGATACCACCCATCTTGACTCTTGGGATTCAGCGATAAAACTTTCCGGGCATCTTGGAGTGACCCTTTATAGTCTTGCTTTTGGAACTTCGCAAATCCCCGCAGATAGATTGCTCTCTCATTATTCGGAGCCAATGCTAGAACTTTTCCGGTCTGATTCATTACATCGTCGAACTTGCCCTGGCGCATCAAATGCTCAGTGAACATCATTCGAAGTTCAATATCTTTTGGTACTATCTGCAGTGCGGCAGCAAGGTATTCAGTCTCGTTCAAAGCCATTCCAGTAGTCTCACAAAGCTTTGCGCTCGTGAGGTATGACCTTTTCGGATCAAGGCGGATCGCACTATCGCAATCGCGAATCATATTTTTCGTGTCTTTCATCAGCGCATAGCAGGTGGCGCGCTCCAGATAACCGGAAAAGTCTCTCGGAGAAGATTGGACCGCGAGATTCGCTTCTTGAAGAGCGGGCTTCACTCTGTTAACCCGTCGATGGATAAGACTCCGGAGCATATGATCGTGAAAAGTCTCGACACCACTAATTTTCACCGATTGATTCACGCAGTCAAGCGCCTCATCACATCGGTTCAATCTAACTAGAGCGTGCGCCTTGAGGAATAATGCGCGCGATTTGTGCGGAGAAGAAGAATTTTTCAGGACAACCTCCTCGTCCGCCAGCGCCTCCCTGGGTCGATCGCTGAGGACGTACGCCTCGCCGCGAACCAGATAGGTGCTTTCCTCGGACGAGTCAACCCTTATAGCGCTATTAAAATCCGCAAGAGCCTGCTGCAACTTTCCCAATTGCATGAAGGCATTCCCACGCGTTACATATGCCAGAGCACTGTCTTTTTTGTTCATGATGAACTTGTCCAGCAGCGCTATAGACTCCCGATGTTTGCCGTCAGCACTGAGACGCTGGCATCTATTGAGCACACTCTCACCGGATTCGCTCCATGCATCACCGCAAACAGTGATACATACAATTGCAATTGCGAGAGCCGACAAACAACGAACCCAATTGGCAAGTCCGCTATTACATCTGGCCCTACGATTGACCAATTACTTGTCGCGCTCCGCTAAATCAATGTTGGCTTGTGCTGCCGCCAGTCTGGCTACCGGTACTCTGAATGGAGAACAACTCACGTAGTTGAGTCCGAGTTGGTGCGCAAATGCGATCGAACTTGGTTCTCCCCCGTGCTCGCCGCAAATACCGAGCTTCAGGTCCGGTCGTGTCTGAAGTCCGTACTCTACCGCCATCTTCATGAGCTTACCGACACCACATGTGTCCAGCACTTCGAATGGGTTGTGCTTCAAAATCGCTTCCTTGTCGGCACCACGAACAATACCATCTAAATACTTGTGCAAGAATTTACCTTCCGCATCATCGCGGCTGTATCCGAAGGTCATCTGAGTCAGGTCATTCGTCCCAAAACTGAAGAACTCCGCATGCTGTGCGATCTCATCCGCTGTGACGCAGGCCCTAGGAATCTCGATCATTGTCCCGAACTTATACTCAACTTTGACGCCTGCTTTATTCATTATAGTTTGAGCAACAGATTCGAGCTGCTCTCGCACGACTTTCAATTCATTGGCATGACCTATCAAAGGAATCATTATTTCAGGTAGAACCTTTACGCCTTCCTTCTGGACGGCAATAGCAGCCTCGAAGATTGCGCTCACCTGCATATCATTGATCTCGGGGTACATGAGCCCGAGACGGCAGCCACGCAATCCCATCATGGGGTTAGACTCGTGCAGGTCATGAACAGTTTTTAAAAGCGCTTCCTTCCGGCGAAGTTCGATACTGGTATCGCCCTTGGCCTTCATGGTGGCAATTTCTTCAATCAACCCCTCCGGCTTGGGGAGGAACTCATGCAGCGGCGGATCCAGCAATCTAATCGTCACCGGCAGCCCATCCATAGCCTTGAAGATTCCGATGAAATCTTCACGTTGCATGGGAAGAAGTTTAGCCAGCGCTTCTTTGCGATCATCAACGGAGCCCGCCATGATCATTTGCTGCACGATCGGAAGACGTTCCTGACTCATGAACATATGCTCGGTTCTGCATAATCCGATGCCTTCCGCACCAAATTCACGAGCCAATCTGGCGTCCTGCGGGGTGTCGGCATTGGTCCTGACTCTGAGTCGTCTGGTTTCGTCGGCCCATCCCAGTAAGACTTTGAACTCGGGCGAGAAATCAGGGTCTTGCGTGGCAATCTCGCCAGCAAAAATTTCACCGGTCGACCCGTCTATCGAGATAATATCGAATTTCTTGAACGTGTGCGAACCGGCAGTGAACAGCTCTTTAGCAAGATCGATTCTGAGCGCTTCGCAACCTGCCACGCAGGGCTTGCCCATGCCACGAGCGACGACGGCAGCGTGGCTCGTCATTCCGCCTCGACTGGTCACAACACCTTGAGACGGCACGATTCCGTGGATATCATCAGGGCATGTCTCGACCCTGACGAGGACAACCTTTTGTCCCTTGCCCGAAAGGCTCTCCGCTTCGGATGGATCAAAAACGACCTTTCCAATCGCAGCTCCAGGCGAGGCATTGAGCCCTGTGGCAATATGACGGTTTTCTCTCTTGGCTTTCTCTTTGTCTTCGCTCTTGAAGCTGGGAAGAAGCATTTGATTGAGCTGTGTAGGCTCGACTCTACCCAGGGCCTCGGCTTTTGTGAGAATGCCTTCCTGACAAAGATCGACGGCAATTTTCACAGCCGCCTGTGCCGTCCGCTTTCCGGTGCGGGTCTGCAGCAGGAACAGCTTGCCCTGTTCAATCGTGAACTCGATGTCTTGCATATCGCGATAGTGCTTCTCAAGCCTGTTGACATTGGTGAGAAGCTCTGCGAAAACATCCTTGAGCTCTTGCTCCATGTGCGATATTTTCTTAGGTGTTCTGACACCGGCCACCACATCTTCGCCCTGAGCATTGACCAGGTATTCGCCATACAATATCTTCTCTCCGGTGCTTGGGTTGCGCGTGAAGCAGACACCGGTAGCGGACAGATCGTCGAAGTTACCAAACACCATCGACTGAATGTTGACTGCGGTCCCGAGGTTGTTATCAATCTTGTGGAGTTTTCTGTAATAAACAGCGCGAGCATTATTCCAAGATTTGAATACCGCTTCGACAGCGCCTTTCAGTTGTTCCTTCACGTCCTGAGGGAAGGCAACTTTTGCTTCCTTCTCGACTA
>CAYQKX010000136.1:0-5588 GCA_964418155.1 uncultured Candidatus Obscuribacterales bacterium
TCATGTTCTCCGTCGTGCCACTTGCGGCTATAGGAGCCATTCTCGCCCTTCGACTGACAGGCACTTATTTTTCCATCTCCGCAGGAGTCGGCTTCATCGCCCTCTTCGGACTGGCAGTCAAGAACGGCCTCCTCCTGGTGTCTTTCGTCAACGAGCTGCGGCACGAGGGTCTTTCGCTTCCTCGAGCGGTCTATCGCGGCGCGGTCACGCGACTGAGACCGGTGCTTATGACGGCCACGATTGCGGCAGTAGGACTTCTGCCGGCTGCACTCTCCAACGAAATCGGATCTCAAACACAAAAACCCTTCGCGATAGTCATAATTGGTGGACTGATCTCGTGCACATTTCTTACACTATATGTGTTGCCTGCGATATATCTGCGTTTCTCACCAAGTCCGGGCAAAAAGAGGAGCAGCTAGAGAGTTGAAAAATCTCCACACCGCCGTCACGTTGTTAGCCTGCACTCTCCTTGCAGGATGTGCCGAATCGTCCAGCTCCGTAGAACCGGTCAAGACGATTCCGGATCACACCGGGCCTCGCATGCTGAAGCTTACCGCCGATCAAATCAGAGATCTTGGCGTCACTACGGCGAACGTGAAGTCGATGATGATCCCTGAAGAGCTAGAGCTTGTAGGTCAGATCGATGAAAACACGACCTTCTCGACGCCGGTAATGTCGCTGGTTCCGGGCAGGGTAGAGAAGGTAAATGTACAGGTCGGGGACCGAGTCAAGAAAGGACAGCACCTGGCTGAAGTCAGATCGGACGAGGTTGCTCGTATTGAAGCCGACCTTCTTCATGAGTTTCTTTCACTTGAAGTCGATGTTGAAAGAACCAAAGTCAAGCTTGAGCTTGCTCGCAAGGCTAGAGATAGACAGGAGATGCTATTCCAGGAAGGCATCGGCGCAAGAGCACAGCTCGAAACTGCTCAAGGCGAATTCCAGATGGCAGAAGCCGAGCTCACAGCCTACAGAGAGAAGCGTCGCTCCGCCATCGAGACTACAAGAGAGAGACTGAAGCTATTCGGAATTCCGGGCAAAGAGGTCGATCGTCTCCTGAAGACTCGCGTCACAGACAATTTGTTTGAGCTCAACTGCCCCCGCGAAGGCGTTATCGTTCAACGAGACGTTGACCTGGGTCAGATGGTTGACGTCTCCACCCAGCTGTTAACCGTATCAGACCTCACCCAGGTCTGGGTCAATGCGCAGGCATTCGAAAAAGACATCCATCTCATCGCACTCGGAGAGCCAATAACGCTGACTGTAGAAAGCTACCCGGGCAAGGTGTTTCACGGGAAAGTCGACTACATTGGTGCCACCCTTGACCCGAAGACCCGCACGCTGGCTGTTAGAGCGACTGTCGCCAACCCAGACCTCAAGCTCCATCCTCATATGTACGCACAAGTGGTTCTCAAAATTGGAGAACGGCGCGGTCTACTCGTGCCCACTGCGGCAGTGAGAAAAACCGGTGAGACATACCTGGCGTACGTCGCCACAAAACCAGGCGGTGTGTATGAAGAACGGAAAGTCGAAATCGGCTCATACAAAGGCGATGACGTCATCATAACCTCTGGTTTGAAAGCTGGAGAGACTGTAGTTGTGAAAGGTAGCCTCGAACTCAACGGTCTGGCGATTAAGTTGACGAGTGATAGCGCGGAATGAAACTAGTTACAGCCATCATTCAACCATATATGTTCGACCGTCTCGCCCGCGTTTTTCGAAAGTCACACCTGGCTTACTTTACGGTAAGCCCCTGCAAGAGCTACGGCATCCCTGAGGGGGAGTCGACTATCGACTTTCTGAGCGAAAAGGTTCGCGTAGATCTGGTCGTGCAGGACCATGAGGCGATTGAGGTTTCTGAATTGATAGCCGACACGGTAGGAACACATCAGGAAGGTGATGGCATGATTTTCGTCTCTGAAATTACATATGCAATCAACATCAACACGGGCGAGCGCGGCGCTGACGCAATCCAGGCGAAGGACTGACTGGTAATGTTTGAATTAACAACCGCAAATGAGAGATAATGGACTTTGAGAGCAATCCCCATTGCAATTGAATAGAAGACCTGATGCCAGACCCGATCCGTATTGTCGTTGTTGAGGACCACCACGTAACTCTTGATGGGCTCATACACGGACTCGCCCGAGAGGAGGATCTGGAAGTAGTTGGCAGCTCAGACAATTCGGACGACGGATTGAAGGTCTGCGAGAACGCGCGTCCAGACGTGATTGTGCTCGATCTACACCTGCCGGGACGGCTGGGTCCGAAAGGTATGATCAAGGAATTCTTGCGGTTCGCCGATATTCGCCTCGTTATTTTCTCGGCGGAAAGTCGCCAGGCATTCATTCAGGAAGTTCTCAACATGGGTGTGAGCGCATACCTTCTTAAATCGGAGCGCGTCTCCAAGGTAGCCGACGTTATTCGCCGCGTCCACAAGGGCGAGAAGGGGCTAGTTACTCAAGAACTGACGTTGGACAGAAAAAAACTTACTCCGTCAGAACAAGAGGTACTCCACATGCTCGGCCGTGGCATGAAGTATCAAGAGATAGCTGAGCAGCGTTATACATCCGTAGCAACCGCCAGAAAACAGTGCGAAGTTTTGCTTCTGAAATTAGGGTTGGAAAACCGCGAGCAATTGATCGCGTGGGCAGTGCAAAATGGATATGGTAGCGAAGAGCTAGGCTAAGAGAGCCGATACGACGCCCGCCACGAGGCATCCATGACTCAACAGCAAACCTTCACCATAGCAGACTTGCTGTACAAAGCTAAGGTAATTTCTCAAGATCAGCTTGCTCGCGCCGTGGCGACTTCGATTCGGACCAACGCATCTATCGGCAAAGCTCTGGTGCAAAATGGCACCTCGCAAGAGACGGTCCGGACTGCAGGTCTGGCTCACACGCTTCTTATGGAAAACCTGATTGTGCAGGACATGGCAGTCGAAGCGGTTTGCAAATCGGTGCAAGAAAAGATCAATTTGGAAGAGGCCCTGGAAAACCTCGGATGGCGAACTGATTATCGCTTGATTGTTGGACGCCTCTGCCAAATCTTGACTGAATCAGGATCGGTATCAGAGGCTGATTTGAATAATGCCGTGGAGGCTAGCACGGCGAGCGGCTTACCGCTGGGTCGTGTTCTTGTCGTCAGACGCGTCGTTCCTGAAGCGCTCGTCTACGCGGCATTGACTGGTCAGGTAATGATCAAAGAAGGCCGGATCAAGGCCGAGCAGGCAATTGCTGGACTGCGACTAGCAGCACAGGAGCGCATATCGATTGAACTTGCTCTAGCGAAACTCGGCGCAATCCCAGCGACAAGAACCGACCCAATCAGGCTTGGTGAGCTGCTGAGCGCCGCCGGACTGGTTAGCGAAATCGACCTGCTGTCCGCCGTTGAGAAGGGCATGGGGCACGAGGTTCCCATTGGTCAGGTGCTTCTGAAACATGGGCTTCTACCGCAGCACTTGCTCGACAAAGCGCTGACATTGCAGTTCATGGTCAACAACCGTTCGATGACGCCTAACGAAGCCGTCGCACAGCTTCAGCGCATCGCCAAGTCGCCGCGTGAGGAAGTAGAATACGGCGACCGCCGCGAACGCGGACCAGAGAGCATCGACGATTACGCCGATCTACCCGAATCAGTAAAAGTGCTGGGCATCTACAAGCGCGAAGATTGGATGCGCACCATTCAAGAACTGACTTTGGAAAAACAGAATCTGGCATACAAAGTCGTGAGCCAGCAAGAAGAAATGAAGTACCGCTTGGCCAGAGAATTGCACGACACCATCATCGCCGATCTGATGATGTTAAAGCGGTATCTCGGCGGCGACAAGAAGCTTTCCAACGACGAGACCATCGAAATCGTCGATCACATAGTCATGCAATTGCGCGACATTTGCAGCGACTTCGCACCACGAAACTTCAAAGAGTGGGGATTGATGATGACGCTCAAGGACATGATGGATCGCATGAGCGAGCGCACCGGGATTCAATCCACTTTTCTTTGCGAAATTGAAATTCCCGACCTGCCTGATCCGGTCGGCTTACACACCTACAGAATCATCCAGGAGGGTCTCAACAACGTCGAGAAGTACTCCGGTGCAAGTGAGGTGGCATTGTTCATCGAGAAGCCGAGCGAGAAGCTGCTCAGATTCAAACTGTCGGACAACGGAAAAGGCTTCAGCACTGATGGCGGCAGCTCTCCAAAACGTACTAGCGATGCCTCCGGCGGAATGGGTATGGGCGGCATGCGCGAACGTGCGGACCTGATTCGGTGCTTTTTTCCAACGGCTTTGGCGGTTGAGTCGAGCCCAGGACATGGCTCAACGATTACTCTCGAGATTGAAGTTCCCTAGAGTCTTGTCGATCAGCAGAGTGACCAGACCAAGCAATCGAGATAAGACTCAGACGAACTTGAACAGTCGCAACATGAATCCTACTCGCTCATGGCTCGGTGGTAAACTCACCAAACATCTGCAATCTGCTGCAGCTATCACCTATGATTTTAGGCAAAAATGCGTTGATAATTCCGGAAACACGCACAATTGCGTTGTTTCCAGGAACTCTCGATTCGCAGAAAATCAGTCGGAGGCAGCCTAACCGCAAAATCGCATTGAGCCTCAGAATAAGCCAGCAGCGAAGCTTTCAGCACAAACGCACAAACCATTGACCAAACTGCACAGCGACAACTCACGCTGCTGAAATTGAGCGCTATCAATAACATTCTTCGTGCTTACCCCACTGAATCGTGGTTTAACTGTGGATATACCTAAATCAATTCATCTAGGCTCTGGCTAATGTTCTACTTCTTCCACTGAGTTGTCACAACACTCAAATCGCCCGGCAATCGCCACCTCGACAACAGAATCACGACAGCGATCGCTGTGCGATGAGCGTCGATGGCTGCGAAGACGTAGAGCAATTGGACCACGCTGCGTCATGCGCAGCATCACAACGAACCATGGGAGGTAAAACCATGGACCAGCCCCTGAACCCGATCCCCGTTCTCGCGACCGACTCCGACGGCAACGTGCTGATGGCCACGTCGCCGTTCACCGGGTTGAAGCTCACGTTGACCGACCCGAACTGCCAGCGGCCCCAGATCGTCATCATCGAAGGCGACATGGACAAAGCGCTCTCCTTCCTCACGGACGCCGGCTTCACCGCCAGGCTCGAGGTCAAGGACGACCAGCGCTCAGTGTTGGCCGGCACGAGCTTCGAGCGACCGGTCGAGGGCGGCGTCGAGGTCGCGACGTTCGAATCCATCAAGGAGGGCGACACGCTCGCGTAGTCCACGTCGGCAACCCCGATAGTGGAGTTGATGTTCAGCCGATCATGTCTTGATCGGCAAAGCGCAGGGCGGCGGATGACTGCCGCTCTGCGAGACTGCGACACAATTCGGCCGACGCTGCAAGTTGGAACAGGAGGCAATTCCAGCTTGAGTTAGTGCGTGGAGACAGTCTAAGTCCCCAAAAGATTCCTTCTACGAATGTGCCTCGCGAGTGGGCAGGCGCTGCCAAAGCCGCGCCCACTCGTCCGCTCTCGTTTCACACAAGTCTATACTGCCGAAGAGTAACCAGTGCGCGCTTTTCTTGC
>CAYQKX010000137.1:0-4374 GCA_964418155.1 uncultured Candidatus Obscuribacterales bacterium
TCCTCTGTGGAATACTTCTTCGCTCCGCCTCTGACCTATGCCTTCGGCGGCATATTTCGACACTGCTTTTTATTCCATCAATTCCATGGTATGTGAACAGCAGCTAGTCTGTGGGCTGGACAAGATGCGCAACTGTCGATACGAAGTGTCGAGGAACTAATATCATTTCGTAGTCAAGCTGGCGTGTTAGGAGTAGCAGCGAAGACAGTTTCATATCCGTCTTGCCGCTTTCAATCTTTGCGATCCTGCTTTGCGTGATTTTGCACCTTCTGGCCAATGACTGCTGTGACACTCTTTGGGCTCGCCGAATGAATGCAAGCCGCTTAGCCAGATCTTGGACCGAATGCGCAACTACGGATGATTCCATTGCCTCGCATGCTTTACACGCATACAACTTCTCTTCTGCAATCGCTTGCTGAATTTCTTGGAGGTCTGTGAATCGGCGCATTCGCTCGCCTGTATTTTTATGACTTAGCACATTCAGACTGCCTTCCCAAAGGATCGCTTGATCTATGATCGCCAACTTCGCATGAATTTTTGGTACAAGATTGACATGAACTCTCATTGACTGTAATTTTTCCAATAGGTTCAATACAATCAAACTCTCATCATCTTTAGCCGAGCCAGGTTCCTGAATGAAGGTGCAGACCACTACATTCCTTTCAATCAGACTCTGGATGTTGTGAGTCATTTTTGTGAGTCTGCTAAACGACAAAAATGGACTCTGAATTAACACTCGAGCCTGAGCACTAGCCAGGTCCTTTTCAAATTCCGGCCAGAAGGTCACCTCATTAAATGAATTCTTTTCCATCGCTTGAACCTCAAAGACATGGGTCTCATCGGTCTTAGAGTAACTCTTTGCGATGAGCCGGAGGCAGAAAATTCTGTCTGTTCCTGCAAGGCGATTGCGAGTTTGACACTATTTTCGAAACATACGCTGGTGAAGCCCTAATCAAAATTCGGAGGTCTATCCGAAATTTCGGATGGCGGTCCGGAGGCCCGTCCGCCGCCGCGCGTCATTGGTCTTGAAGGACGGCGCTCTTCAGGGCGCACTTGTGGTAAGAGTGCCATTTGCTCTTTGGTGAGAAGCTTGCGTATACTGAGAAAATCATTGAGCATCACATCTTCTGCTTGTGTCTGCAACTTACTGATTTCTTTTCGCGCAGCTAGAATCTGCTCATTGCTAGCAGTTGGATCGAAGAGCATGTCTTTGAATTTATCTCGACGATCTTTGAGAGACGAATGAATTGCTTTGACTTTCTGTCCATTCTTCGTGCGCATTGCCTGGATCTGGGTCTTTTGATCCTGGGTCAGATTTAGCACGGTGAGATCCAGTGGTGCGCGCCCAAAGAATGGCTTCCCGCCGCCACCACCACCACCCTTTGATGAAGAGCCAAAACTGCGGACGCCTCTGTGGCTACCGCCCTGACCTTTGCCATCGAAGCGACCTCCTCCAGGAGGACCGAATGGCGGGCCACCGTCGGGACCACCATCTCGAAAGCCGCCGGGTGGTCCGCCGTCTCCGGGGAAATCACCGCCGGGCGGAAATGGCGGGGGGCCATCCGGTCCACCACCAGGTGGCCCGTCCATACCCTGAAAGTGACCACCGCCACCACCACCGCCACCACGCCGTTGGCGAATCTTTTGCTTAAACTGTTCTCTCTGCTCCGGGGACATCTCCATAAATTTCTGCCGCATGCGCTCACGCCGATCTTGCATGTCACCGCCACCGCGCTCGCCTCTGGAACCTTGTCCTCCCCCGGAACCTTGTGCACTGCCCTCGCCTTCACCCATATACTTGCGAATGCGGTCGGACATACCGGAGCCGGCCTCGCCACTGGACCCACCCTCTGGACGCTGCGCGACGAAAGTGGAGGCACTTTCGTCGGTAATATCGATCTCGCCATTATCCAACGGTGCCGCGAGAGTCACACTGGGAAGTAGCAACGAAAGAGCCGTCAGCACACTCAAGCCGGTCAACGCCGCAGATGCTCTAAAATTCCTACATCTTGATTGCATAAAGCCCGTCCTCATCTGTACTGATCTCCGTGTCAAAAAGGTCACCGTCAGTGGTATCTGTGAAGGCAAGCAGCGCCTCATCCTCGGTCAAATCATTAAAGTCGACCGACTCTTTCCGTCTCTGCCCTGATGCAGTCTTGCTACCACCTGTGGTGCTACCGCCGTCCGGTAGCTTTTGAATTTTGCTCACTACCTTTCCAGGCTTGGGCAGGTCGGCGACAAGAGACTTTGGATCTTCGCCATTAAAATGAATATCCGTAGAGGACTCTGTCGCTATGCCCTTCGGCGTCTCAGCCACAATTGGCTTGACTCCCGTCGTATTGTCTTGCATCGTCCGAGCAATTTCGGGTCTTTGCCTTTGCACATCGACTAGACGATCGCTTTGCCGGTCAGTAGCAATTTCCGTATGATTGCCACCGATGGTAGTGACATAGTAGCCGCCGGCTATCAATAGCGACACCACGGCTGCTGCCGCTGCGGTGAGCCACATAGGCCGCTGCTTTCTCGTTATCGATTTCACTACTGGCGCTTCCGACTTTTGGATAAGCGCTTCAATATCGTCCGAGAAGTCCTTTGTCAGTTTGGCAGACGGTAATGCCTTCAAGCTTCGCACAACCGACTCGACTGACTCGAGCTCCTCGCGACAGGCTGCGCAATCATTGAGGTGGTCCTCAACTGACGCTCGCTCCGATGCATCAAGCTCTCCATCGCGATAAGCGCTTAAGAGCTCTCTGGCATAGTCGCATTCCCTGATATCTTTCATTTTTCGTCACCTTGGGGTTATTGGTTGATTGGTTGGCGAGTAATACGCATCTAGTAACTCTTTGAGCTTGATGCGTCCGTAGTGAAGTCGCGATCGCACTGTCCCGATGCTTGCGCCAATGATGTCGGCTATCTCGTGATAAGCAAATCCTTCAAGATCGTGAAGAACCAAGACCGAGCGTTGAGCGTCTGGAAGTCGTCGGAGCGATTGTTCGAGAATCACACTTTCTTCTTTCAAATCCAACCTCTGAGCCGGCTCTAGATGGATGTCAGCAGGAATATCCTGAATCCCAGATTCCGGCAAATCGCCAACGCTATCGTCGTAAGTTGACCGAGACAGAAAAGGTAATAGTTGTATTTGCTTCTTCCTGCTGCTTCTATTCCGCAATATGTCCACGCAGATGTTGTGAGATATTCTGAAGAGCCATGCAGCGAAGGTAGACTCAGCGCGCAAACTTTCCATACTCTGGTGCGCCTTCAGAAAAGTATCTTGTACAACCTCTTCGGCCTCCTCTTTGTTACCGAGCATACGGTAAGCCGCGTTGAATACTCGATTTTGGTATCGGCGCACCAATGACTTGAATGCATTCATGTCCTTGGCTTGTCGGTATTTAGCGACAAGGGCCTCATCTGTTATCTCGATTTCCATATCCAACTCGTACGGTTACACTTAGATCAACGTAAAATCGCCAGGAAAAGTTCAATGAAATCGCAAACATTAAAGATGTTTAAGCAAGCCGCCAACGTTAGTTTCGCACTGTCCCTGATTCTCGTCGGAAGCGCGATAAGTAAGATGGCACTCGCTCAAGACTCAACAAACATAAATCTAACTGAAAGCGACAGCGCAAGCAATCCGACCAAGACGCCGGCGGAATCTGCAGAAAGCCAGGCCCCAGCTACCGCTACGCGAGACAAGATGAGTGACGCAAGACCGAAAGAGACAAAGGACTTGCCTAATTTTCATCAGGTGCACCCATATCTATATAGAGGCGGCGAACCATCACCAAAAGGAATGAAACAGCTCAGCGAGATGGGAGTAAAAACCCTTATCGATTTGCGTGCTCCAACAGAAGCGGCGCACAACGAGAAAAAGCTTGCGAAAGAACTCGGCATGACCTACATAAATCTAACTATGACAGCAGAGGCGCCAACAAAAAAGCAGGTTGATACGCTGTTGAAAACGGTCGATGAGGCACGCGAAAAAAATGAACCGGTGCTCGTCCATTGCGCCCACGGTTCTGACAGAACCGGCTGCATGATAGGAATTATTAGAGTCACCAGAGACAACTGGGGATTCGACGATACCTACAAGGAAATGAGAAAGTACTGGTTTGGTACCAAGTATTTAAAGCTCAAAGACGCCGTAAAGAAGCGCGCCTCGCGATAGCATGCGGTCAGTTTTTTGAGCTGTCAGAAGTGTGGGCATACTAACAGCTTGAAGAACTGGCAAAGCAACGATGATTCCGCGAAAGCGTAAAACGGGAGCCAGCGCGCCTCGAAAGTATGCGGTCGATTTCACGGCGCGAACAGATTGCGCGTATTCCGCCGACGGAATAAAAACGGTGTCGAGATATGCCGCCGAAGGCATAGGTC
>CAYQKX010000138.1:0-4264 GCA_964418155.1 uncultured Candidatus Obscuribacterales bacterium
GGGATGCCTCGTATTTCGAAAAACTGATTGCCCTGATTCCGGCAGATGTCATTGCCCTCTGTGTCTATGATAAGTGAGACAGTCTAAGTCGATTTTTTTTGTACGCGTAACTTGAAAACCCTTTGTCCGTGTTTTTGTCCTTAACACCTTTTGCAGTATGCTAGTGCCGGTGTCGTATCTGGTGCTCTTGATTTGCTAGAAAGAGGAACAAATGAAACGAACACCTGGCAAAACGCCTGCCGCAAAAGAAAAGTACTGGACAAAAATCATCAACGAGGCCAGGGGCCATCCTGCAGGTGTTACTGATTATTGCCGGGTCATGAACTTCTCAAAGAACAATTACTATTTCTGGTTCAAGAGGCTCAGAGTAAAGCACCCGGAATGGCACGATCTCACAAACCGTCCGGAGAGTTCAGGTCAAAAGAACGAAAAGATGGCGAACAAAAATGGAGTTGGATCTCACCCCGAAACAGAAGTAACAGAAAAGGCTAGGCGTCGGAAATGGTCAGCCGCAGAGAAAGAACGCTTTCTGACTGAGACGGACAAGCTATCAGGGGCGGATTTAGCTGCGGCCTTGAGGCGTGAGGGCTTGTATGCGCATATCTTAAACAAATGGCGAACTGAGCGTGATCTGGCAATGATGGCCGCGTCAAAACAGAACGGCAGTGGTTCCGGCCGACTAACCACTGAGAACAAAAAACTAAAAGAAGAAAATGCGCGCTTACAGAAAAAGTTGACGCAAGCAAACGAGATTATCCAACTGCAAAAAAAAAATTCGCAAATGATGCTAGATTCGATCGGAGAACAATAGCACTGCAGATTAGACTTCTTGCCGATCAGATAGGAAACGCGGCCTCTATTTGTGCCGCGATGGGACTGCCCAGGGCGACTTACTATCGACTGCTGAAGCCCCCTTCGACTGGCGGCGTCATGTCGACACGCACAACTAGATCTCATCGAGCTCTATCGAAACAGGAAAAGGAAAAGATTGTAGATGTCTTGCACGAACTGCGATTCTTGGACAAATCTCCGCAGCAAATTCATTCGATTTTGCTCGACGAAGGTGTGGTCTATTGTTCCGCTAGTTCTATGTACAGGATCCTGCGCTCCTTAGGCGAATCCCGCGAACGCCGTAATGTTCTGCGACATCCAAAGTATCAGAAACCAGAATTGCTTGCCACAGGACCGAATCAGGTATGGTCTTGGGACATCACAAAGTTGAGAGGTCCAGTTAAGTGGTCAAACTTCTATTTGTACGTGATTCTCGATATCTACAGCAGATACGCAGTCGGCTGGTTATTGGCGACAAGAGAGACGGCTGAACTAGCGAAGCATTTAATATCCGAGACATGTGTTCGTCAGGGAGTAGAAACTGGCGAATTGATTATTCATTCTGATCGAGGACCTTCGATGACTTCGAAGACTGTGGCACAGCTCATGGCTCAGCTCGGTATCACCAAATCCCTTAACAGACCACATGTAAGCAATGACAATCCATATTCCGAGAGTCAATTCAAAACGCTGAAATACCATTCAAAATTTCCGGATCGTTTTGGTTCAATAGAGGACGCTCGTGCGTTCTGTAAATACTTTTTTCAATGGTACAACTATGAGCATTACCACTCTGGCATCGCGCTAATGACTCCTGGCACCGTGCATTACGGGCAAGCTGAAGCGTGCAATCAGCGACGTCAAAAAGTTTTGGACAAGGCCTATTCCTTACACCCAGAGCGATTTGTACGTGGATTGCCGAGGGTCTTATCGCTGCCGGATGCTGTTTGGATCAACCCGCCAGAAACCAGTAGAACTACGGATAAGCCCGATATCGTTGGTAGTACCACAATTATCAGCTCTGTCTGATAGCCTCAATTATGTTCAATCGGGACACTTCGGAAACGTCCAATTGACGGGCTTTCATGCAGTTTTGACTGTTCGAAACAATTTCTGGGGTGATATGACAACTCGCGATTTCGGACAACAGCCGAATCGGAAATTGTCCTAAAGAAAGAGAGAAAGATCTTGATCGCGGCGTTAGCCGCGCTTTTCGAACGCACCGAGCCATCAATGGTGCCGACCAGCGGGAGGCCGAAAGAACTTCTGTTGAATTTCACCTCTAACTACAAAAAACTGTCTCAAAATCATTGACACATTCCGCAATGGGTACCCGGAAAGACCAATCCAGGTGTGATCACCATTGCAGGAGATTTTGAGAGGCGCGCTTCCAGCGCCGTCGAAAGCAACCGCACCTTCGCTGCTATACCACCCATTCGGGAAGGTCCCATAGGTGTAAAACCAGCTTGGTGGGTCCGTTTCAGTGGTGTCAATGATTTCGAAAGCGCCCTTAGGAACAATCCGCACCGTTGACTGATAGTATTCGTCATTGTACCCGCCTCCGTTAGCCTGAATTGTAAGTCCAGACGAACCGGTGAGAGTAATCGTGTTGGCTGCAAGAACAACTTGCTTCATATAGTCTAAGCCGATGTCGCTGGCAGAGACGATAGTGCCATCAGCGGTGGCGATCGTATCCGCGAGCAAGTAAACGAGGCCTCCCGGATAGGACCCAGTGCCATTGGCAGACAAGGTGCCCGAGGGGAGAGTCAATGTACCATCGTTCGCGTGCAGGATAATGCCGCCAGACTTTGATGCTGTCGCAATGACAGAGATATCTGATACGCTTGTGAGAGTTATACCGCCGTCACCGCCGTTGTTCACGTAACAGTAGAAAGCAATGTAGCCGGTGTGTTGATCAAGACCGCCTACGTCAGTATCAAGCACTACATGGCCATTGATCCCATTGGTATTGTTAGTTCCACCGATGATGAACTCGTCAGAGCCTCCTTCCCTATACGCTTTGATTACGAGCGATCCTGCTACGTACAGCGTTGCTCCGTAATTGTTCATCTCCACATTCCCAACGCAGACTGGACCATCGGAAAGCAACGCGATCTTGCTGAAGGAGGGGCTGATGAGGTCACCGTCAATCTTGATGTGATTGGCAGAATCGATTCTCATGGACCCTCTGTAAGTCGTCAGATCTCCTGTCAATTCGAAGTCATCACAGTTGACGTACAAGTTCCAACACCGCAGAGACAAGTTCGCAGCATAGAAGTCACCATCGATGGTAATGTCAGATACGCCATACGGACTAGTGACTTCGAACGAAACGTTTTGATTGTCAAACTGGACGTTCTGCCATGTGGGGAAGCTGCCATTGATCTTAAATGCTGCACCTGCAGCCAGTGTGACATCGCCAGCTGTAATAGAGCCCGTTGTGATGGCATGGCTTGAGAGGATGGCGAGGACATCGGAACCGACATTGATGTTGCCCACAGAGACCGGACCACCATAGTTCCAGTACACGTGGTTACCGCTCAAAAGGCGCTGCTCGCCAAGCGTGAGGTTACCTTCTTTAGTGCCGACTTGGGCAGTCTTTGCCGTTGTTTTCACTTCGCCGTCCAGACGTTCGGCCTGAATATTGACGTTGCCGTCCTTGGCCAGAAGCTGAATAACAGGTGCGACATAGACGCCCCCTAATACGTTCAGGCCAGAGGGCCCGTCGAGTGTGATTTGCTTGGCCACAGTAATCGTGCCCTTCGCCCCCTTTAGCGTGAGCTGTCCATGGGTAGCAGTGACGGTGAAGTCTTCACCCGCATTGATGGTGCCCGTGTTTTCGAAGCTGGCGCATGCGACCTGAAGTTCAGCTGTCTGACACTCGATTTTACCTTCGTTGGCAAATTCGCGCGCGATGACGACTACCTTAGCGTGCTTGCTTCCAGACACTGTGATAGTGCCTTTGTTACTGAGCTTGCCCTTAATGCGTAAGGGGCCTTTGGAAGCATCGTAAGTCGCAGTTGTGTTTTCGGGGACCAGGAGGTCGTGCGTGTTGTTGCCGACCAAGGTGAGAAGTTCGACGGACTTTGGTTCATTGTTCGTGTTCATTTGAGATTCCTTGAGATCAGGCAAAAGCCTGAATATGAGATTGGGTTCGGTGTAGGTACCGACCAGTTGAAGGAAAGACAAGCCCGACCTGAAGGTGGAAGAACGCCCTCTGCCTAGAGGTCGAGTCGAAAAACAAATAACTGCTGAAAACAAGAACCCAAGCGAGGTCCGCCTGGGCATAAAGTCAGCTACCCAAGACCTAGCGCGAGCAAGCGCGTTCAGTCCGATATCTGATGATTAGATAGTGTGTTGTTCTGTCAATAGATCACAGCTTTTATCCAGTCACTGATGGACGAGCTGCACAGAACTTCTCGTCAAACGGCTT
>CAYQKX010000139.1:0-4083 GCA_964418155.1 uncultured Candidatus Obscuribacterales bacterium
TAGCCCATGCCTTCAGCGGCTCCTTCATTTTCAACTAAATAACTGACAAGCCCATGCCGAGATGCTGAATTCCGAAATCAACCGTGCAGCCTAAGAACAATACTAAGTAAGGAGGGCGAAGCCAGGTCTCGCCCTCCTTTTCTCACGCTCGACCGTGACACGCACCACTAGCGGTATCTACTTTCTCTTTTTCTTCGGTGTGAAGTTGATAAACTCGATACCGGCCTCGACGTGTTGTTTCGTCACCGGGAGAACGCCTGCGAATGTGGCCGCGAAGGCAAGCACCTTCATCGCACGAACAAATGGCAGCGCTTCAGTCTCGTCTTTCTCGTTCGGCTTGTCGAGATGGTCATTCAAGACCGCCGCCGCGTCCTGATCAATAATCTTTCCGATGGAGACACTGCTGTATCCCTGGCTCTCGAAAAGGAGCTTCAGTCCGGGTGTCAGGTGGAACCCTTCTCCGAGTTCATGCAAGACCGCTCCCTTTCGTTCTTGATGCACAGCATGCCGGTACATCATCAGACATGTGGCTATGACGTCGTTGCGAGTCAGTTTCATTTCAGATCCTTAGTGGAGATCAGGAATACCATTCAAAAGAACCGGTCCACATGGAGTCGGTACAGCTTCATCGAGTGGACAGCAATCACGAACAAAGCGAAGAGAACCTCTGCACTCCGAAGTTTCTCCACGCCGGCAAACGAGATTGCAAGTTGTCCAACTTCAACTAGTGCCCGCTAGTTGCAACTCTATGACTCATCGTCGTTCGAAGACTTTTCGGTCAGTGATAAACCAGCTTAGATGAAATTGCCAATGCTTTAAGATGGCACCAGAACGGTGTAAAAGTCCAGGTTTGACCATCCTAACTTGGCTCGAAAAGCGGTAAAACGCGATTCATGATCTGGCACAATTAATCGCCAGGTTATCATCAAATACCCGAGAACCCCTTTGGCAGTGGCAGTAAACAGTTTGGCAACACCCACGCGAGGCGCGCCACCGTTAGTGGTGCCGCGTCATTCGCCGAGTTAGGAATCGATTACTTAGTCGTCTAGTAGATTGAAGGCATAGGCGAAGCCGGCATGGTAGCCGGCTCGCCTTGCCCGCGGGCAACCCAAGGAAAGCGTCAGATCCTCAGGCAAGCTACAGCGTGGGAGCCATCGTCGACCGTTTTTTCGAAACCGACGAAGGCCGACTACAGCTCGAGAAGTAGCGTTGACCGGCACTCGGGACTCGAGGATCAACTAGAACTACTTCTCCGTTGTCGAGACCAACAGCATCTCATGAATTGCTTCTTTGCCGAGCCTTACAGCATCCCGCGTGAACTACTTCTTCGGTGCCGAGACCAACAGCATCGACTCCGAGACCGACTTCTCGACGATCCAGCCCTTCGCCTTCACCTCCTCGACGATGATCGCGACGGCCGCGCCCTTGTGGTGGTTCTTGAGATGGACGTAGGCGACGGTCGAGTGGCCGTCCTTGATGTCTTTCTGGATGGCGTTGGCGAACAGCGTGCGGATCTCGTCGAGCTGCGCCTGGACGGCGGACTTGTACTCGTTAGAGTTCTGGTAGGCGGCAATCTCGGCGGGCGTGTTCAGGTTCGCCGGCTTGACGCTGGGGACCACTCCGCAGCCGATGCCGACGAGCGACAGCAGGAGGACGCCGGCAACGAATAGTGAGCGCTTCATGTGGATCTCCTCACGAACGGGGTTGTGGAACCGAACAATTCTGCGATTCGACGCGCGGACTAAACGGGCGAATTGCCAGTCTATCGGTAGTGCAGAAGCAGAAAAGGAAGTCAGTCGGCGCGTTAAAATCACAGATGTTCAGAGATGCGAGACAATACGAACCTAGCGATCAGCCGCGAAAATATGCAACCACCAGATATGGTGGTACACGAATGCCGATATCTCTTGCTGGACCTTCGTTTTTACGATCTCCGTATTTCCCCAATTCAGAACCGCACATACTTAATCTGTTGAAACGCACATAAACTCAGCTTCTCTGCGCTGTTCTTTGGATATCGGTCATACATGATCGTTTTCGCGGCACGCAAACCCACTCAGCGATTCGCTCAAATAGGCTCGCATTCCCGCACTAACCCCTTGAGAAAACTCCGCGCAGCGCCAGCAGTATCACCTTACAAGAAGCAGGTAGGCCATGCGGTCCCACTGATGCGATACTGTGTTTACACCAGAGGGCTTTTATGGTCGCCAAACATCTTTTCTGTTTATCCATATGCCTGGCAGCTCTAGAGAGCCCATGCCTTGCATCTCCAAATTCCGGAGACATTGCGCAGGCACCTGCCATAGAGCAGTCGGGTCCACCGTTGTTACGACAGACCAAAAGATTGAACGCCGGAGCGTCCGTGGAGGATATCGTGAGTAACACTGGCAGCAGCATGTTCTTCAACTCAGGCGAAAGAACAGTGAGAGGATTTATCCTCGGCAACGAGCTGCACATAATGCGATCACAAGGCTCATCGCCAACAAGCGCTGAAGACACCCGGCTTTGGAAGACCTGGTGTGCCAACGTGTCCGCAAAAGTCTGGGCGATTTTTGGAAAACAAACCGAAAATATCGGACAGGCGAATTTGACTCTGGTTGTGAATGCCGATGGCAGCTGGGATGTGCTTTCCAAGACAATTTATGTACCCGACAGCGAACCATTCTCCGGAGGTCAGCCGCTGAGCAAAGCGGCTGCTGATTTCTGGTTGCAAGTCCACTCTGCATTGAGCATCATCGACGAAATCGCTCCGCCAACAACACCAGACGTAGAGTCAGTCAAATTCGAGTTAGTAATGGGTCGGGATGAAGAATCATTCCCGCGCCACCGTGCTTGCGGGCAGCTCAACCTGATGCGTCGCAGCCCTAGCGGCAAGGGCGTTACTATCGGGAGGGTAGAATCAACAGGAATGAAGGTTCAAGAGTCGAGCAACTAGCAGTTGGAGACCTGAAGAGCCGCACCAGAAGTGGTGTTGGCCAAAACTTTTAGATATTTCGAGATAACCCAAATTGCAGCTGCGCCAGATTATGTTGCTGCCACAATGCCAATTTCCCATGTCAGCCGGCGAGTAAAAAACTTTTCGAATATGGAACTCCCGAATTCGAGTCTGTCACCGTTGCTCATCGGCAGCTTCTTTGCACACGTAGAACAACACAAACTACGAAAATAGCATTCGACTAACCCCTTACAAAATCCCACTAGCCACCGCTAGTGCGATTACGACCGCTTGCCTGTCAAACCAGAGAGCTTATGTCTTCTCGTCGTAGCGATGAGTCAAGACAACTGCTTTCAGCCTTACTTGACAGTCAATAGTCGCAGTCGAATAGTTGATGGCTCAATTCACCAGGTAAGGGTCCTTCGTACGAATGGTGAGCCTGAGCCGCTTTACGTGTGCGAGCCTGCCGAGACCTGTCCTAAACACCAACTGAAAGGAACTGTCATGACACTCACCGACGTCATCGCCACCTGCCTGAAGGTCCACCGCATGTGCCTCAACGACGAGCGCACCGGCGCGGTGATGCACGAACTCGGCGAAGAGTTCAGCCTGCAGCAATACCTCCCGAACGTCCTCGAGTACGGCGGGATCACGGGTGCCAAGGTGGAGGAAGTCCTCACGGCCGAAGCCCAGGCCGCCGTGAACGCGCACCTGGCCAACCCCAAGGAGAGCAACCGCTTCGAGGCCCTGCCGAACGTGCGGGCCTGGAAGCTGATCGCCTACGCGGGGACCTTCGCGACGGCCTTGCCGTTGACGAAGGACAACGTCGACGAGGCCGTCACCTTCCTCACCGGCGAGCTGAGCGACGACGCCTGAGAGCAGCACAGCTGCGCAGCACTGCTGAGCAGCACGCTGGATTGCCCGAGCAATTGATGATTTGGATGCTCTTGCAGTCCGGCGCGGGGCGTCGTCCACACGGATGTGGACGACGCCGCCTTAATGGCAAAGGGCTAAACCCTGTGCCTGAAGTGGTTTCACCGAACATGGACTTCACAGATAGTCTGCTTTCAAGTACAGAGCACTGCTTTCAATCTGTTTTTAAAACAGTTCTTTTTACTACTCTTTATCATAGTTTGGCTTCGAAGCCG
>CAYQKX010000140.1:0-3489 GCA_964418155.1 uncultured Candidatus Obscuribacterales bacterium
CTTCGTTTCGCACATGCTAGTGGGCGAGATGGAGAATCAATGCTATCGTTTTGTCCCACTCGATTCATCGGAAACTCGCTTATTCGAGCGGCTGAAGGCGCACTTGGCGCAACTGTCGGCGACGGAGCTGACTGAGGCCAATCGTGGGCTCGAAATGGCGGAGGCAATGCGCCTTACCGGCTTTGGCTCACGTCAGGCTGAAGACGAGCGGAGCGTCTCGACATTTGACCGAGCCGAATTGCTTAAGCGTCTCGGTTTGGAAGATCATGAACTCGATCTGGTCGTCGCTCTGCAAGGGCGATTCCAAGCCGCTTCGGTTGGTACGGGAGCCGGCAACTATACGCACCGTCTCACCGAGATCGTACGCCTGAATCCACATGCGGTATTGCGCTTGCGTCAGGGAGACACTTACTTCCATGGCAACGAGTACGCGCATCGGCTCTACATGCAGGCAGACCGTGCCAACGCCACCATGATTGTGACGTCACCGGTATCAGGGGCTGTAGGAGGCTCGTTCCAACGACCAACCTGGGTGCCTGAGGCGGACATCGAATACGCGCGCAGCATGTACACGCCGGACGAACTGCGCGTAATGCTGACAGACTTCCTCGTCTTGATCGATGACGAGGACTGCGATGGACGTTTGCTAACCGTCGGCAATCCTGTCGATCAGCATGCCTGATCGACAGGATTGCCGATCGGTGGTGTTCACATTTTTTCGCCGCACCATCGGCAGTGTGTTGGCTCGGCTTCGTGCGGAACGTGAGCGCAGCTCTTCGCTGCTTCCGTTCCGTGCGATGCCGCAGCATTGCTAAATCTCCCGCTTGCCGTATTCGTTTTGCGGAAATGTTCAGACAAAACGGCTCCAGATGCTGAGTTCCCATGTCCAGTAGTGACCACCTACCTTCTGTTGTCTTGAGACATTATAGAAAGTAGTAGAGTAAAAACGAAAGGGTGAATACGGGGACTCATGTCCAAGTATTGCCACCCCGCCGCGTGTCCGGTTAGACCGGAATGCGTGGCTCGTCTATTCGGCTGTCAGCTAAGCGCATTGGAAGCGCGTTCTGGGAATCCGTTCTCTTCAGCCGATTGGGTTACAACTCCCACTCATCGCCGTCGGACAACACGGAGTAAAGCATGTTGACGACTTTTGCCTTATTGCCGCGCCCGACCTTGTTGATGGTGCTCGAGTGTTTGTCCGACTTCTGCATGAAGCGGGCGTGACCCTTGCCCCAGACCTTGATCTTCGAGCCCGTAATTTCGACGGCGGTGTCTTCATCGAGACCGATGCCTATAACCTTGTCGATATTCGAGACCGCGACCAAGAGCCGGTCGTGCCGAGCACGTTCAAGCACGTGGGTGTCGATGACGAAGCCGGGCAAGTAGCCCAGTCCATCGTTCATCAGAAGTGAGTCGGCTTTCACGATCTTGTCATCCATGCCGCCGGCGATCATGCACGGGGGAGCTGCCGCCGCACCGGCGCTGGTGCCGCCTACGAGACCGCCCTGCTTGAGGAAGTCCTGAATCTCCTGAGCAAGAACAGGGTCAAGCAAGCGCATCAGGCGGTTCTGGTCGCCACCGGTGAAGAAAACAGCGTTGACGTTCTTCGGCAGTCCGGATTTCTGACCGGGCATGATCGTGACGACGTTCTTCGCGCGACGGGAAGCGAACAGGTTGGCGCATTCGTCGGCGCTCTCCTGCGGCACGGAGCTGGCGTGCGGCAAGATCGCGATCACGGCCTTGTCCCCGCCGGCGATGTCGACGAAGCGTTGCATGCTATCGTTAGCGCCGCCACCGATGAGGTAGAGCGTGCCCTTGAAGGGTAGCGGACCCTTCTCGGCTTCGTCGTCGGCGCGAACCAGAGCACCAAGACCGAAGGTGGTGAGCAGAGCGAGCGTGGTCGCGGCAAGGAAGTGGCGACGCCCGGATTGAGCTCGATTCGAAGAAGTGTTCATTGGACACCTTTCCTGAGAGAGAAGCCTCGTTGTGATCGTAGCCCTAACGAACGAGCTACGTGTGAATCTGATTGCGACTGCATTGTCCGAGTGCTACACGAAATTCGCAGGTCTCTTGGATCCTCCTCGGCGGTCTAGCCAGCATGGTGGACCGGGCGGTAAACGTCGGCTCAGTCGTCGTGAGGTCAACGCGAATTGGAGGGGGCGCAAGGAGACTTTGGAGATCGGATACGAACAACTAACGGTGCGAGAAGATACGTTATGGTAAGACATTTACAGAAAGCTTCTACAAGACTCCTGTCATGAGATTCTCGAAGAATAATAACTAGAGCTTGGCGAAGCTCATGCAAAGATTGAGCATTAGCGCGGCTTGGTCAGTTGTGGAAAAGCGCACATGGATTGAGTTTTCGCGCACCGGTATTTGTTGTTCCGACAATATCGCTAATCGAAAGTCCTTTGTTCCCTGGATTCTCATTTGAGCGACTGAGCTCGATTTCGATCGCGTTTCGCCAGGTTTGATTTGCCCAACAATGCGTAGAGCTGGGCTCGCGCCCGGTATCCTTTGGATGAATCGGGTGCAAGAAATATAGCTTCGTTGATGTCCTGAAGCGCTTTCTCGTGTTTTCTCAATTTGATGTACAGGTCTGCGCGTTTCAGACACAGCTCTGGTTCTCCTGCATTCAGTCGCATCGCCTCGGAATAGTTAGACGCTGCTTCTTCGTATCTGCCCAATTTGCTTAGTAGAGCAGCTCGAAGCATTCTCGTGTTGTAATCATTAGGTGCGAACCTGGCTGCGAGTGCGTAATCAGCGAGCGCCTTATCGAATAGTTTCTTCGACTCGTATATGCCAGCTCGTGAGATGTAGCCATCAGGCTCTCGGGGAGCCAGCGCTATGAGTGAGCTGTAGTCTTTGAGAGCGAGTTCGCTTTTCCCCATCATGGCGTAGCAGGAGGCGCGGTACTTAAAAATGTCTTGGTTGCTGGGGTCCAGCTCCAGGGCTCTGCTGAATAACGTTACGGCTAGAGGCAGGTTCTTGTCGGGTTTGTACATGTGGACGATTCCCAGGCAGTAGAAGCCTTCTTCTACTTTGGGATTCAATTTGACTGCTAATTCGAGGTCATGTTGTACTGACTCGGTCGGTGCCTCGCCGCTTAGGTAGCCAGATCTGGCCTTTATAACATAAGGCTCCGCTAACTTTGGGTCTATACTGATCGCTCTGTCTGCGTTAATCAGTGCTCTGCTCCAGTGTTTATCTCTCATGTCGCAAGCTGCTTTCAACGAGTAGGCTCGGGCGCATCCGCCGTCACGTCTAAGCACGGCGTCAGCCAATTTCATGGCGGTCTTTAAATCACGTTGCTTGTAAGCTTGCTCTGCTTTGACAAGATCTTCGTCCGTCGCGAATGCAGCAAAAGGCGCATAGAAGGCTGATGACGACAATGCGGCCACGGTAGAAAAGCCGACGGCTAACTTTGTCCACGATCGACGAGGACGGAGCGTTTCGCTTCGTCCTGCGGTCGATTTCGATTGTTTGTGG
>CAYQKX010000141.1:0-2703 GCA_964418155.1 uncultured Candidatus Obscuribacterales bacterium
TGTCCTGCATACGTCGAGCCGCTCACGACTCTACTCGGCTACATCGTAGGCTTACACTTGGAACAAACCGACCGGGACGTGGCTGTCTTCGTCTCGGTCGGTCATGACTCACCACACGTGTGCTCCGCGAAACATCGCAAACACGGAGCACAACGTGGGGTGAATCAGGCAGAGTTGGTTACACGCCGCGCGAACCCGGGATTAGCGGGTACGGATGCGGAGCGTGTACTTGACGCTGTTGTTCTTGCCGGCGTCCACGTTGATGGTGGTGGTGGCCAGCGTGGCGTTCTTCTTGACCAGCGGGGCGACGTTGGTCTGCTCGGCGGGGACGTTGGCCTCGACCAGGACGCTGACCGCCTTCTTCTCCTTGAAGTTGGAGACCTTGACCTCGTACTCCTGGTCTTCCCACTCGGGGGTCTGCTGGCCCGGGCGGACCTTCGGCGTGTTGGGGCCATTGTTGGTCACGACCGTGCTGCCGACGAGGACGCGTTCGGCCTTGACGTCGGACGCGGTACCGAGGCTGACTTCGAACGGCTCGTCGAGGGCGACTTCCCGAAGCTGGCCGTTGGCGGTGAGCTGGATCTTCGACTCGGTGTTACGCTGGAAGACCTTGACCGTGCCGCCGGGCAGGGGGAGGCCCAGGTTGTGCTCGGAGCAGTTCTTGAGCTTCAGGCGGGCGCTGACCGCGGTCAGACCGTTGCCGTCCGAGTAGAGCGAGGCCGGGACGAAGTACTCGTGCTCGACTGCGACGTTCTTGCCGTTGAAGAGCGGGATCTGCCGGCTCTGCCCGTCGATCAGGCTGACCTTGCCGGGGATGCGGTAGACCTTGCGTTCGCCGACGGACTCCACGGTCGCCGAGTCGGCCACCATGGCGGCCGCGGGGGCCGCGTACGCCTCGCCGCGGAAGCGAGCTCCGCCGAAGCCCTTGTTCTGCTGCACGCTACCGGAGAGCACCCACAGGTTCGCGTTGTCGAAGGAGGTCCCGCACTGGTTGATGACGTTGACGGTGGTCTCGAAGGACTCAACCTTCTTGGCCGCTTCGTCGTAGAGCAGGGAGTGCTTCGCCGACCAGCTAAGGCCGTCGGTCTCGTACAGATAGTGCAGGTTGTAGTTGCCGGCCACCGCGACTTCGGCCTCGATCACCAGCGACGCCGTGGCGGAGACGCCCTTCGGCAGCTTGTTGATCTCGACGTCGTAGGCGCTGCCGAGGATGGTCTTGTCGGTGCCGGTCTCGACGAGGACGACCTGCCCGCCGCGTACGCTGATCAGCTTGCCGGTGACCCGACGCGCCGTCGCACCCTGGCCGACCGTGATCGTGATCTCGTCGTTGACGCAGAGTTCCAGGATCTTGTCGATGTTGGCCGGCTGGTAGGTCGCGGACTTGTACTTGAACTCGCCCGTGCCCTTCACGTCCAGGATGCGGAGGCTGTCGTTGCGGTACTTGCCCGCCACGCCGTTGAGTTGGATGCGGTTCTTGCCGGCGGACAGTTGGACCGAACGCGTCTCCTCGACCTGGGCGAAGCCCTCGCCGTAGACGGTGACGTCCACGGAGGTCGCGGCCTGGGTGACGGAAAGTTGGGCGTTGTCGTCGGCGATCGCGCGGGAGGTGAAATTCGGCGCGACGAAGAACATCGCGGCCAGCGCGGTCAGACCGAATCGCTTCATGAGGCTTGTCATTCTGATGGATCCTTGTTCGTTGTTCTGTTGATGTCCGAATCGGACAGGTGCAGGGGGTCAACATGCTTGCACCGAGCAGTTCTTAAGACAGTCATCTGAAACCGAGTCGCCGCCGGATATCGTCAGAGATACCGGATGCGGGAGAAAAGCCGTGGTTGATTGCGATGTTTGGGCTTTTTGACTCGGAAACAGATGAATTAAGAACGATAAGACCTTATCGAGTCGGCGGATATGATTTGAAGCCCGGCCCGGCACTGCGCAACAATAGTTAAATCGAAGATTGCTAGCGAGTTTACGCCAAGCGCACAAACTCGCGCGAGAAATGGCACTGTAGAAATGCACACAACCCACTACCCTTGAAGACTCCGTCGATTTCTTTCTATCGTTGGTTGATATTGAAATCGAAAGGAAAAATGAGCATTTTCTATGCGACCTTGAGTCAGCCCGCACTATCCATGGTGCCTACACAGAAGATGAGAATCTGCCCCAAGCGCGCGTCTTGATGAACTCACCTTAATAAATAAAAGCGCTTTGCCGTTTTTTTGATATCAACCTCTTGACACCATGGATGGTGATCCCTGAGGTTCAACAAATCAATCCAAATCAAGCGAGATATTGAGCCCGGCAGCGTAGAAACAGGGTGGGATATTAGTTTCCTCACATCCAATAGTACCCGCATACGAACGGGATTAGAGCGACTTTGTGGTACCAACCCTATTGGCTTACACATTCGAGTTCCGGCCGAATTATGCGGCACGGAAACAGGTTCGCAATCAACGCCGAGGACACGGCTAGACGTATCCCAACAACAAACACGTGCGTATCTTGTTTACTCGGTAGCGCTCAGACCCGCTAGAGGAGAACCGTTAGACACTGTTTCAGCGAACCACCTCTGCAGCAGCTATGACCGCCAGCTAGTTACTCCACCGCCACTTACTATTAAGGAACGACGAACGATAAGCGTAGACAAACCCCGATCTATTCATGAGTATAGTATGTCAAGAATCGAATTCATTGAAAACAGCT
>CAYQKX010000142.1:0-2535 GCA_964418155.1 uncultured Candidatus Obscuribacterales bacterium
CCGCCTGCTCCACGCGGTCAAGGCCCGCAAGTTCCGCGGCGCGAACTACCGCTGGCGCACGGCAACCCTCGAGGCCAAGCTGGCCCAGCCCACGTCGTGACAAGGTCGATCGGGAGGTGACGTGAAGCCACCTCCTGCGAGCATGTGACTCGCATCCGCTGCTCCGAGGTCGAGCAGGGCGATCGCCTTAAGGAAGGGAACGCCGTTTCCGGCGTTCCCTTCCTGGGTCTACCGATCAACATCCCACCACTAACGCAGTAACGACATCGGCAGTGCTTCAATGCTGCGTACGGTGGTTCGACCATTCACTCGGAGGAGAACACATGCCCGAAGAATACCGATACAACTTGATCTCGGCGTTGCGGACCAAGTCGCAATTCGAGACGTTCAAACCGCGCCACGGCAGCCAGAGGACGGCATTGCGCGACCTGCAGAGGCTGTCCGAACAAGTCGTCGGCGCGGCACCACATATCCGGGACAACGAGTACCCGTTCAGTGTGGGCAACATCATCGTCCTCCGAGGCCAGACCGGCACGGGGAAAACGCACCTGGCGGAGGCCTTCGTGCACCGCGTAGTCAAACGCGCTCCGGCACTCGCAAAGAGGATAGTCGTCTCCAACGGGAAGAAGCAGTTCGCGACCGACTACTGCACCGCCGAGCATCCGTTCGGATCGGCCAGTATCGTCGTGATCGACGACATTCTTGGCGGACACAATGCCAACTACGACAACTACCCCGGTCTGGTGGGCTATTTCGCCAAGTTCATCACCGACGTGTACGAGCGCCGACTGCTGGCGATCATCACCACCAAAATCCCGGTGTTCACCCAAGGCGGGATTATGGACTGGATGCCGAAACAGGATCTGAACGGCACCATCCGGTCAAGCCTCACGGAACTCGTCGTCAACGACTACGAAATCCGGGGCAGCGAAGACCGGGGAATGGTCGAACGCCGACAGCGGCAAGCCGGAAGGCGTCAAAGCGGGCCGCTCAACAAAACGGTCCTCCCGACAAGGGAAGAGCTGTTCCCGCCACCGCCACCGAAGCGCTCTTCCAAGGAACAGATGAGCGACGAGATGAGGTGGGAAGAGATGTCGCTGCACAGACGATACCGTTAATCGGACTGGCGGCGACCGTATGCCAAGACACTCACCGACCCGCATGAGTAGCGGGTCGGACAGTAGTGATACATGAAAGGAACGCGAGGATGGCTGACAGTGCTCTGGAGGTCCGAGAAACCGCCCAGAGACTGACCGGCAGAAATTCCGCGCGTACCAATTACAATCCTCATGCATAGGAGACACGCACTTAGGAAACCAAGTTCACCATCCGGTAAACGCACGATCACCGCTCGTGAAGAACCGGACTGAAAACCACTCCTGGGTTTGTGGTAACGATGAAAACCGGGAATGGTGGGGCGCTAAGCCCTGGTCGCAAGACCGAAGGTTGATGCAACCATAGCGCTCAGCCAAATAGCTAGAGTTTGGCGAGACACAACAGCAAATCCCTGCGGATGTAATAGCCTCCATTTGAAAAAACTGCAGGTCTGTCCCTGGGCCGTACTGGATGCGCTGTTCTAGGCAAAACCGCAAAATAATGGCAACGGATTTTGCGGAGAATAAAACGGACTTAAGTTCCCACCTTCGCATCGAGGTCTGCAGCCTCAGGCGAAAAAAAGTTCGCATCCCATGGGGATGGATGCGGACCTAAGGCGAAATTAGGCCCAACTTTTATTGAAAAATCAATAAAACCCGTGCGCCTAATCGAAGTCCGCGAAACCCGGTTTCCCCGAACCGGTTGGCTCGTCATCCGCTTTGTTCAGCAGACGATGAGTGACGAATCCAGATTCCCCTCCAGGCCTGCAGTCCCTTCGTTATCGGCATAACTTCTATGCTGAGGGCTACGGCAGATTCTCTTGGAGATCCGGATACGGTGGTTCATCGGCGCCGCTGCCGTCGAATGAACCCTTACTAGCAGCAAGCCGACTCTGGGGTTGGCGGAAAATTGCGCATGGCGAGCGCACTCCTCGAAGAACATCGAGGGGACAAAGTCCGACGAAAGCTACGGGTGAACAAGAATAAGTCAGGCAGCACCTGTTAGTAAGTAGTATCGCCGGAGATGAGAACCGGTGGTCATGGACTGTGCCCAAGGAAAGTTGCAAAAACTAGGTGGCAGTGACTACTTGCCGACCGTTGCTCTCCGAAAGGTGAGCGAGTGTCAACAAGCGCGTCAGCTCCTGCTGCGACAAACTTCCTTGAACGGATCGATACCACACTATGGCGAGGCGGCATCGCAAGGCGCCGCTTCGCCCGTCTGTTTTCTCCCCCACACGAACCTCTGGACACTGGCGTTTAACTGGGTCGGGCGTGAGCCCACCGACAGCAACGAAGTATCCACACAACCTCCACAAGGAGAACGCGATGACTGACTTCTACATGGCCGGCACCGAGGGTACCGGACTCTACTCCGTTCTGCTCAAGAGCGCGCTCGGCCGCGTCGGCGTCCGCTTCTTGACCGGCGACATGTTCCGGCTCC
>CAYQKX010000143.1:0-2519 GCA_964418155.1 uncultured Candidatus Obscuribacterales bacterium
AGCCCCAATGGGTCTGAACTTTCGGATGTCAACTATATGGACGAATAGAATGGGCGCACAGCAGAAGGGGTGGGCCGCCGGCCCGCCCCTCCTGGTCCTAAGCTGCCGCACGGACAGCTGTTAGACTACTTTCATCAGTCGAGGTAGAACAAGTGTGGATTCTTTTTCATGACCTCATCCTCCTTTCTTCTAGGGGTTAAGCCGCCCGTGACGGGCGGTCAGGGGTTGGTTCGCCGCCAGTCTCTCAGGATCTCTTCGGCACTCCGAACGCGGCGCTGGCAGTCGTCCAGCTCGGCAGCGATAAGCGCCAGTCCCGTGGTCGTAACACAAGTCGCAACGTCCAGACTGCTCATCAGCTCCATAGCCTCAAACACCACTGGGATGACCTCTTGAAGCGCGTCAGTTGCCTCGATCATCTCGGCCCTCGCAATCGGAGCGAGGACCCCCTTGCTCGGGATGTCGGACTTGAAGGTCAGGTGGTAGCGGCCACGGGCGAGCCGCCCTTGGGCGAGGATTGCTTTCTGTATCAGCATCTCCAAGAGCCCGCGGGCGGCAAGCAGATTGGTGCGTCTATGTCTTACGACTTGGGCTTCATCGTTCGCCTGTCGAATCAGTTGAGAGAGGGGGACGGGGTTTGTCACGCAGTGGTCCTGAAGGAACGTAAGGACACGGCCGCGCCACCCTGGCACGGCCCGTGTGAGGTGGATGCCAGCAGTTTTACAGACGTATCGATTGGAGCGCCGAGTCACCCCGGCGCCCCATCGATTCACGTCAGCTCGCCTGCTGCTGCTGCAAGTCGATCAGCCCGACCGGCTTGATCGCGTGCGTGAACACGAGGCCGGCGAGCGGCTTGGTCAGGTCCACCTCCTGCAGGTCCGGGACCGAGAGCGCGAACACCTCGTCCGCCGTGCCGCCGCCGTTGCCGGTCGCGTAGCGGTGGATGTTGACCGCCACCAACCGCGTGTTCCAGGTGTGGCCGAGGTTCTGCGAGACGAGGTAGACGCCCGGCGCGGTCGGCTTGTCCGGCTGCAGCATCTGGAGCGCCTCGTCGGTGGGCCGCGGCAGGAGGATCGGCCCGAGGAACTTGTGCTTCTTGCAGTCGAGGTCGAGGATCTCGACGGCCGGCAGAGCGGGCTTGGAGGGGACGAAGCCCGCGTTGATGGGGAGGGCGCGCACGACGGTCTTGCCGCACACCTCGTGCAACACGCTGACGAGGAGGAGCGTGGTGTCCCCGTGCCCGTCCGTGCGGACGTAGAAGCCGGGGACGGTCGGGACGGTGGGCTGCCAGCTGAGGAACGTCTTCAAGTGAACACCTCGAGATATGTGAACCGGGAGGGTAACGGAGTTGAGACCCCCCCAACGAATAGCGCCTCGAATCACTTTCTTGGCGCCGGACCCGTCAGGTCCATTTTGCATCTTGCCTTCACCGGCTCAGTCGCCGGTCAGGCGTTCTGGCGCTTCTGGACGATGGAGGTCGCGATGTAGGCGATGCCGACCAGCAGGAAGAATCCCGGCACGATGTAGACCGCCACTTCGTGGTACTTGCAGTACACCGCCGGGATGGTGGTGCCAACGCCGAAGAGCGCGCAGGTCAGACCGACCAACAGGTTGACCAGCGACTTGGGCGCGTAGATGTCGCTGTTACAAATCAACCCGTAGATACCGCAGCCGGCGGAGGCCGCGAGGAACGCCAACACGAGGGACAACACGACGTAATCCAGAAGCATGGGACACCTCTTCTCGAAACATGGAAAGTTAGGCGGTACGAAGGCCCACCTGGTAGCCTGCACTCAGCGCGACGTGAGAACCCAAGCGTCCGAGGACACATGTCTGTAGTTAAGTTCCGGTGTTAACTAGGTTCTGTAGTTCGGGCTTTTCACAAGAGCAGTGAAATCAAGATGCACCTAAACCGTAGTTTCAACGAGCTATGTGACGCAAGCTTCTTGAGTATATGTGAACTAAGGTCGATACCCGCTCACTCCACGCTCACTCAGCCTTTTCAGCTCTTTCACGTAAATGCACAGAGTTTCTTAAAATCGGACCATCATCCTTAACTACACCTAATGTGTTTCGCGCTATTGATATTACAACATGCACCATGAGCGGTATCAAACAATACTCGGTCGATATATTGTCAACAATTTTCCTCCGCTAATCTGCCGCAGCAGAAAAGGGTTGTCAAAATTTTCGCTAACTAGCGACAGCAAAGTTTCACATGGACGAAGAAGCAATTACTCGCGTGGCTGGGCTAGCTAGCACTAAAGATCATTCTCTCTTAATGATAGCTAGTGCGAGTTACCACCCGGCGAAAGCACCGCCGAACGGTCGTTACGAGAGGCACCTCGTTCGTTGATGAGTAAATCAGAACTCCCAAAACGTTGCCATGTGGCTGTTTCCACGTCGTCATGATTTGTACAGTTCAGTGTTTGTTTTTTTGCAATTTTTGCTGAGAGGACTTTTCATCTCGTTTCACCAGGAATAAAACTCATGGCACTAACAACGAAACTCGCGATTCTCGG
>CAYQKX010000144.1:0-2260 GCA_964418155.1 uncultured Candidatus Obscuribacterales bacterium
TCGCTTTCAGTAGGACTATGATAGGAGATAGTAAAAAGATTCAATCGGTGTTCTGGGCTAGTGGTGGACGCAGCGAGTGGCAGTTGGAGCCAAATGTCGGAACAAATTAAGCCGCATGCTTGTCATGTTTCCTCACTCAAATGGCGGGTTGGTAATAATCGGGCTATCTGAGCAACAGAAAATCTAGTTCTATTGATTGGCAAAATTGCGGTTTTGTATTGTGACTGCACTATTGATTGGTACTTGGAAAGAGTTTGAAGTTAAACGGCCCAGCAGTCTGACTGCGTTTTTCGATGATTGAGTGTGATTGATCCTGTTGCGTTGGCAAGGGCTCGATCAGGCGACATCGAAACTCGGACCTGTACCAGTCAATCTTTACCAATCGACAAGCAACTGAAAGGAGCAAGGATGAAGGTCTTCGTACTTGTCTCTTACGCTCGTCCGAGCGATGGAGCAATCTCCGGAACGATGCGCTCGCAAGAGGTCGGCGTCGACGCTTTCAAGGCGGACTTCAGCCCGGAGCGCGATAAGGATCTCTTCGACTTCCTGGAGGCAGCCCAGGTTGGAGAGTACTTCAACAGGAATGGCGGCATGTTCGTGTTTCGAAGCCGCTAACGGATCGTCGCCCCGCTGATTTGGCGCTGCCTGAGCGGTTGTCGCCGCGCTGGTAGCTTTGGCTGCAGCAGCAGTTGCTGTGGCTCCAACTGTGGTCTCACAAGGTCTGCAGAGGTTCTCTTCTCTGCTTACTAGCGTGTTGCCACCAAGATACTTATGTCCCAGCCTGAGCGGACATCTGTATCAATACACACCTGCTTGGGCGACTAGGAGAACGGCAATGAAGTTCCTCACCCACAAAGATGGCGACGTCGAGCATGATGGCGCAGTGTTCGAACCGTTCGAGACGGCGTACCGTGATGCCCGAACCCAAAACCAGAAGTGCCGAGCCATTCTGCGCGTCTACAACGCGAACAAGAGTCGATACCTGGACAAGAACCACTGGGCTACCGTCCAGGCGCTTCCCAACACGGGCACCGAACGCGTCAATCTGATGATTGCATGTGCGAGCAATCGTCTCGCATTGCAAGAGGCACTCACGGGGCTGGAAGAAGACGAAGATCGGCTGAAGCTTTACATGGAGGCTCTGCAACGGCACATCAGGGACGACCGTCCGGAAGGTGGTCTCGCCTACCTCGGCATGAACAACTGTGTGCTTGGAGTCAAGCTCGCGCAGACCATCGCTCGTTCGCGGACACAGATCCAGGTGGCGCTCCAGACCGATCCTACCAACGGTCTCGGCATGAAGGCTCTGGCAGATGCGTACAGGCGTTACGTCAGCTGGCTTCGTCAAACGAGTGGAGGCGAAGAGCCGATGCCCTGCTTGCCGCAGCCAACAAGCCTGTCGTACGTGGAGAACTGCTACGGCTACTGCCTTTCCACCGACACCGCTGGGCTGGCGAGGTCGGTCAATGATTGTCTGGACCTGGTAGCTCGGGCTCGCGAAGTTCATCAGCGACTGATCGCCGCGTGCAAGATCTGCAACGAGCCGCAGTACGCGCAGCGCGAACGAGGAGACCAGGAGAAGGAGTACGCTCTCGAGCTGGCGCAGAGCATCAAGCGCACCGAGGCCGTGAGCTGCCGTCTGGAGCTCAAGCCGCTAATCAAACAGCTGCATGCGGTTACCGTACGGGCGGAGTGTCGAGCTGTCCTCAAGCGGTATGCCAACCAGCTTCTGCACGAGAGGCTGCGCCCGCAAATGGCTAACGCGCTCTTCAACAACGTGCTCTACGCCGGCGCGCTGGATCGGGAGATCACCCTCATGCTCCAGGACGAGCTCCCCGTGACCGATTCGATCAAGGAGTACGAGGCCCTCGATCTGCTCTTCAAAGGGGAGTTGTCCCTCGCCGCTTTGCGCGATGATACTCCGTAACCCTTGCGGGAGCCGGGGTGTGAGTAAGGCTTCGTACGCTGGCAGGACGACGGTCTTTACCGTTTTCCTGCCAGCGGTATTTTTATATTTATTCGCAATTTTCACCACGGTCGATTTTCAACTAACGCAGTTGAAAGTTCAGCCTGTTTTTAACAGCACTACCTTGCACTACATTGGTATTCGACATTGAGCTGGGTGTCAGTCAGAAATGCACGCTTCGGAAATTAGCTCCAGTTGCCATTCTTTTATGGACTGCACTAACCCTGTTTGCTAATTGTTCCCGATCTATTCATGAGTATAGTATGTCAAGAATCGAATTCATTGAAAACAGCT
>CAYQKX010000145.1:0-2016 GCA_964418155.1 uncultured Candidatus Obscuribacterales bacterium
CCCAGAAAATTCATCGGTGGTTCCTTGAACCTTTGCGAAGCTGGACTCCGTGCAGATGCTAGCAGATTGGCTCCTCGCTGAAAGTGAAACGTCACTAGCTATATCAGCGCGACAGCAATGGTTTCGGGAACAAGAAATGTTTTCCCGTCGATAGACAATCGGGTGTAGGTCGCGCTGAGACTAGAACGACTCAAGCGCGATCAGCAATATTTAATACCGCATTCAACACTATATTCGATACCAAGAATTGATTTCGACCCCGTTGTTGGCTCAGAATCTGAATAACCACAAACAAAAACAAGCGAAAACGGAGGTCAAAATCGTGGCTAAAGTTACCAGGAAGCTGTTATCGCGACAAGTTAACTTCTTTAGAGTTTCATCTGAGACCGTTGTCGGATCATTCGATGGCGGTATCGCGAGCGGCTATGGAGGCGCGATTCCGCTTGGTGAATTAAATCAACAACTTGGCTACACCGAAGGTGCAGCCACAGCCATGCGCGATTGGCGTAAAGGAAAAAAGGATTACAGCCTCGCTCAATTGCTTACGCAACGCGTGATATTGGCATGTTGCGGTCTTACTGCTACCGCAGATTCCGATCATTTCCGCCATGATCCAGCTCTAAGACTCGCGATTGGCCTAGGTCTGCAGTCGGACAAAACTTTAGCATCGCAGCCGACCATGTCTCGGCTGGATGGCATGAATAGGGCAAATTGCTACAGGTTAGCAGCCTGGCTTCTGCTCTTCTACATATCCACGAAAAAGGCAGCTCCGAAACAAATCATCGTCGACTTCGATGGTTCCTGCTTTCCGGTGCACGGGAATCAAGCTCATTCGAGCTATCGAACAAACTACGGAACAAGCATGTACTTTCCATTGCTCGTCTATGACCAGGATGGCTGGCTCATTACTGCGGTATTGAGACCAGGCTATTATCCAGAAAAGGCGCTTGCTTACGAAGTTTTGACACGAGTAATGCGGAAGCTAAAAGAGGTATGGAAGGATACTCGCTTCATCGTCCGTCTGGATGCCGGCTTCGGTGATTCTCGAATCCTTGATTGGTGTGAAGACAACGGAATCTTCTACTGCATTCGATTCAATCCCGGCGGCACCAAGGGTGGCGTGTATAGTCTGACGGAGCACACGAAGCTTACGAGCAAAAGAGCATTTCGACGCAAGTTCGGAAGCGAAAAGTATCTAGGCGCAGATGGTCGGAAAGCCAAACACACCGATGAGAAAGAGGCTAAGAAATTGCCCAGACTGGAACGCGCCAAGGCACTCCAGGAAATGGAATCTCGAAGAATCCGACTCTATGGAGACATCGAATATCGCAAGGGTGGCGGCGGTCAGGACAAAAAACAATGGCGCTCGGATCGTAGGATTGTCACCGTTGTGGACCACACCGACAAAGGCAATGAGCGCATCTTCATCATAACCAATATGTCCGATCCACCAAGATACATTTACGAAGAGCTTTATTGCAAACGAGGTACGGCCGAACAGAACATCGGACAATTCAAAGGTGCATTAGGCACGAAGCTGAGCTCGCCAGAGTTCTCGCCGAATCAATTTCGCTTGCTTGTAAATGTAATGTCCTACAATCTGCTTTTCATGCTGCGGCAGCAGCTTCCTCCTGCATGTCGCGCAAGAACCCTAAAGTCGTTTCAAAGTCAATTCATCAGGCTGGCCGTTATGATCAAGCAGAAGTATCGAAAGGTTGTTCTTAGCTGGACCAGCCACTACCAATACATTCGCGAGTTCATCTATATGTGCAGTCGAATCCGGTTCCTTCGAATTTAGCCTTTTGTGCGGTTTTTAGCCAATTGAGATATGGAATCCGGCAAAACCGGCTCCTCAAGCACGTTCCAAAATTTGGAAAGGCACCTACTACAGCCAATATCGGTCGCATTTCAGCTGGAGTTGCTGCTGACAAGTACAAAAATGAGCTCCGTTTAACCGCGCAAAGCCCCAATGGGTCTGAACTTTCGGATGTCAACTATATGGACGAATAGAATGGG
>CAYQKX010000146.1:0-1899 GCA_964418155.1 uncultured Candidatus Obscuribacterales bacterium
CTACCTCGGACACCAGTCCCAGACCCCTCCACGCTCATATGATCTTTGGTCAGCTCAGCGACGACTTGGTGTTGTCTTGGTTTTCGGCGTCGGTATGGGTCCGCCAGTCTTTGTGAGCTCTTTCGCAACTGGTACGCTTGTCTCGATTAGCTCTATTTGAGGCTCGTCAAACGTGTGAGCGTCAATGGGTTTGCCGTCATGCAATCCATCCGGCTGAATCGTGATACGCATGCAGCCATACAGCCACTGCGTTTTGGCCACACACGTTCCGGTAAAGCCCGTGATTCTGTCTTTGCATTTGTCGCCTAAGTTAATTGTCATAGTTCAAATCCTCCTTGAGTATCTGGTTGTTAAATAAACGCCGCCCAATAGTCGAAATCGGCTTGGTTGGCTAAGTTGTAAACCTGTATATGATTTGCTCTTGCAATTTTGAGCCCAAGAGCCGTCCCGCCCTTTTGTTCGTCACGCGTATAGCAAATGACAAACCGAGCAGGCTTGTTGAGCTCGCGCCCCAGGATTATCTGAGCATTGCGCCCGTGAAGCTTTTTGACGAAATCTGTACAAGCATCCCACGCCGGATGGAATTGCGAAGCTAGTTTGATAGCCTCATGAGTTGCGTGCCTTGGTCGATAAATGGCATTACTCGGACCGTCGTAAACATTCGAGCCCTCTTCAAACTGCTGGTCACAACCCTCGGCGCCGCCCGAACGGAGCCCAAATCTTTCAAGCTTGAGAAAACCGGCAACATCGTAGATGAGCTGCATAATCTCGTCGGGTACGTCATACCGGTTCCCGATGCCTGCATAATATTCGCAATCCGGTGTTTCAATCAGAATCACGTTCAGCTCTCTCCTTGGAAGTTATTCGTAAACGACGGGCTTGCCCAACGCAGTTTTCATGCGCGTGTCGTTTGGGTCGTCATTAAGCTGAAGGAACACACCGGCGTCTGCTTCCGCCGTAGCAACAAGGAAATCGGTTGTGTTTACTTGGATAACCGCAGGGTTTTCGACCGTATTCCCAGTCACAAAATCACTCTCGCGACTGGCACAGAGATAGGTGACACTACCTCTGGGTTGATAGTCGACAACGCGAATCTTTTCGACATCGCTGTGTCTCAGGAGTTCGTCTTGTATTTGTTGAAAAATCATTGGTTAGTCTCTCCGTTTAGTAGTTGGTTGTTACCATCCAGGATTTCCGGTGATGTACACCTGTACCTGGCTTCTTATCTCATTGACAGGCTCACGATGAGTTGCCGTGACCCGGAAAAACAATCTCCAGCCTGCCACTATGCATGGTGATGCGCGATGCAAGTCCGTTTGGTTGAACTCGACTATTTCACCAGGTAGAATTTGTCGGCTCTCCCATTCATCTAGCCCGCCATCGGAGTTTATTGCCTCGTCCACCGACGCCCAAACCCGCTCACTGTCTACCTGCAAATGGGCTGGCAGCGCCAGAAACTCGGTATTCGATACTCGCTGATTTGTAGCAAGGTTGCAAAACCAAAACTTGTACCTCTCATCGTCCATCTGCGTCAGGTCTGGTTGTTTGCCGTCACTCCTGTAAGAATCACAGTGCCATCCGGGTATTGCAGGGAGATAGCCTGGCATGAGCATGGTGACCCGAGAATCGACCAGTAAGTTAAATCCGGACTCCGTAAACATCAGGGGCGCCATTACATCAAGCAAGAGCTCTGATAGGGGTCCTGCGTGTTCGCGAACGAAGTCTAAATCTGCCTTGTGGAAGGACGGCTCATCGCGTATCTGATGCACCGAGAATATGCCGGGAACAGTGTCAAGCACTTTCCACGTAGGAGTAAATATCTTTTCAACAAGCATCAGAGCAGCTCTCCATTAAGTAGTCGGTACAGCCATTGATGCGAACTTTAGGCACATTCGATAG
>CAYQKX010000147.1:0-1881 GCA_964418155.1 uncultured Candidatus Obscuribacterales bacterium
AGGTCGAGGTCTGGAGCTGGGTTCCCGGTGCGTCTGAGATGCGCATCGACAACAAGGCGCAGGGCTACGGCACTGGTATCGCGCAGCGCGTTACCAGAGACGTCGTGCGGAAGCTGGGTCTCGACCCCTCTACCGACCTGTGTTTCGTGACACCCAGCCAGAAGAAGTACGACATGGCGGACCGTCACATTCCGCTCATTGTCGAAGATTCCGGGGAGACCGCAGTCGGTGTGGGTCAAATGGCCCACGCCGCGCTACTTGTGCCGGAGCCTTACAACGAGGCGATCAAGGCACCCAACGTTCTCCGACTCGACTCGCGGGAGCAGATTGCTCCGACCGTCATCGACTTCTACAAGAAGCTCGATGAGGCCGGGCTGCTCCTCTAACCCGAAAGTGAGGAAATAGGTATGCCACGTTCAACTTCCCCCAAGCGGGTTACCGTGAAGGAAGACCCCAAGACATCTCTCGCCGAAGCGGGCATCTCGTCGATGACGCTGAAGGATGGGATGCGAGCGGTCGCCATCGCGCACATGTACTACCCGCATCACGACCGCTCCATGGTGGAGCTGGTGCTTCAGTACCTCCGTGACGTTCGCCCGGAGGTGGTCTTCCTCCTCGGTGGCATCATCGACGAGGACTCGTTCAAGCAGTTCAACGAGGTCGAAGAGAACTACCTGCACGACTATCCGGACACTCCCGAAGTGCTGGAAGCGATGGCCGCGGGTGGCTTCGAGGACCAGGTCCTCAAGCTCGGCGAGATGTGCGGTAAGTTCATCGAGCAGTTCCAAGTCGCGTCCGGTGGCAAGGTGATTTACATCCCTTCCGCCACGCACCTCTCGATGCCCAACGAGATTCGTCTGATGGAGTGGATCCAGCAGACGAAGCGGACCTTGGACGCCTGGTCGGTGTCGCACCCCAAGGCGACGGAGTACCCGTCCGACCCGTCCATCGCACTGCCGAAGAAGCTCGACGTGTTGTTCAACCTGCACAACAACCCGATGGTGCAGGTGCAGCGCTACGGCTCGGCGGTGCTGCTCAACGACAAGACGCTGTTCATGATCGGCGACTTCCGTCGCCGACACGGTGCGGATGCCTCCAACGTCGAGTGGGAACAGCGCGGTTACAACATCGTGCGGTCCTTCGACGGCAAGGTCGCTTCCGGCTACCGCACCAGCGCGGACCACACGCTGCCTGGCTTGCAGCTGCTGTTCCAGGAGTTCCACGAGGTAGGCTACCTCTGGGACCCGCGTCGCATGGGTCACCTCCGTGACTACGATCGGCGCGCGAGCGGATTCTTCACGGGCATCATGGTGCATGGCGAGCTGTTCGGCCAGTCCATCCCGGTCCTTCGGGGCACGGACGGTCGGCGCAGCTTCGTCGTCGATGACCGTGACTACACGGAAGCGGAGCCGGGCTGCTTGCCCAATGGTTCCGAGATTTCGCTCGAACCTCGGGTGATCGAGGCGGGTGATGGCGGAGACCAGCGCAGGATCAAGACCGCTGTTCCGCCGGAAGAAGAGGCCGAAACCACCGAGGCGAAGCCGAAGAAGCCGAAGGCGGCAAAGAAGGCGAAGAAGACAACGAGGCGTAAGCCTCGTGAGTGAGCTTGAGTGGGGGGCGCGCTCTGCCGGGAGTGCTCTCCACTCATGCTTTGAGACAACAGCCTGGAGGGCGTAGCCAGGGTCCGTCCGAAAGGTCGGACTTTGCGCTATGCCCTCTGGGTGAGAGCGGAAAGTAAGGCGAGAGCCTTACGGTGACGCGAGGATGTAGCCACGGCCCGAATGTCGGACCTTGCGCTGTGTCCTTTCGAAACCGTTCAGGAGGCATGCCCGTCGTCCCAGTAACTGGACGACGCGGCATGTTTCCTGGCTTTTCGCTTTC
>CAYQKX010000148.1:0-1624 GCA_964418155.1 uncultured Candidatus Obscuribacterales bacterium
CCCCCCCCCCCCCCCCCCCCACGCAACACCCCCCCCCCCCCACACCACCCACCCCAGCCCCTCACCGCAAACACCGCGTGCCCTCGGCGCTGACATCGTGCTGCACAGCTCGACAAAGTATCTCGGTGGACATAGTGATGTCGTTGGTGGTGCCGTCCTGACCAGCCATGAAGAAGCCTACAAGACATTGAAGTTCCATCAGAATGCTGTAGGCTCGGTACCAGGACCCATGGATTGCTACCTGGTGCTTCGTGGTGTCAAGACTCTGGCTGTCCGCATGGAGGCGCATGAGAAGAACGCCATGGCTGTCGTGAATTACCTTCGTGATAAACCAGCAATCGAGCGAGTAATTTATCCAGGTCTTGCGGATCACCCCGAACACGAGATCGCGAAGAAGCAGATGTCAGGCTTCGGCGCGATGGTGACCTTCGTCATCAAAGGCGGTCTCAGCAATGCCAACGCATTCGCCTCCTCGACAAAACTTTTCGTCCTGGCTGAAAGCCTGGGCGGAGTCGAATCGCTGCTCTGCCATCCCGTATCTATGACGCACGGCTCGATTCCGAAAGAGATTCGTGAATCGCGCGGCATAGTCGACGGAATGCTCCGTCTTTCTGTGGGCATCGAACACATCGATGATCTCCTCGAGGATTTGGAACAGGCCCTTGCGAAAGTGCCGGTTCTCACCAGCGCGAAGTAACGATGTGCACGCTACCAACTCGAAGAGCGTTTAAACACGGCAACAAGACGAGCGTGAACTCTACAACTCGACGACCGTTTTACCGACGTAGAGCTTTCGAGATCCTCGAGGCGGAGCGCCAACGTCTCGCCGGCACCGGGTAGAGATTCTAAGTATTTCGCCAAAACCATAGTGGCGCACAACTGACCCTGCAAACGCCGGAAAGGTCGCTACTTTTCTAAGCCGTCAGGTACGCCTGTTGGAAAACGTTGTTGAATCGCGTCGTTGATCTTGGCGACTCGATTCTCAGGGTTGGGGTGCGTGCTGAAGAACTCAGGCGTGCGGCTCTTGGAGGCTTCCTTGAGAATATGCATGACTTCAATCATAGCGCGCGGATCATAGCCAGCTTGATGGGTGAACTGGACTCCTAATTTGTCCGACTCGAGCTCATCCTGCCGGCCGAACTTCATGTTTACGACCTGTCCGACTGCGGCAGCGATAGCGGCGCTGTTGCGGCTGTTCGGGTCATCAGGATCGTACGTAGCGAGCACTGCAGCCCCGGTCAAACCCTGCGTGAGCTGCGCTTTGGCGAGATGTTCGGCAGAATGCCTGGCCACGACATGGCCGACTTCGTGCCCGAGCACGCCGGCCAACTGCCCTTTAGTCTTCAGACGTCTCAGCAATCCTTCGGTAATGAATACCGGTCCGCCCGGCAAAGCGAAAGCATTGATAGTAGACGGATCGGCTAGCACTGTGAACGAAAATTCGTAAGGGGCTCTTTTAGCATCGCTTCGATTGACTATGCGGTAGCCCACTTCTTTCACGAGCGCCTGAGCCTGCATGTCTCGACTGCGACCGCCGAACTGCGCCACCATCTCCGGTGCCGACTGCAGACCTAGCGCTTTCTCCTGCCTTGGTGAAATCGCAACATGCTGCTTTTCGTTGGTG
>CAYQKX010000149.1:0-1579 GCA_964418155.1 uncultured Candidatus Obscuribacterales bacterium
GGGCTTGTCAGTTATTTAGTTGAAAATGAAGGAGCCGCTGAAGGCATGGGCTAATGCTAGCACATGTTATTCGGCGGCTTTTTCATCTTTTTTTGCCTTTTTGATCATTTCAGGTTCGAAAAGGCGCTGCAGTAGGGAGAAAACAGCACCCCCATGAGGAGTGATAGGTCCTACCTATCACTCCTCATGGGGGAACATTTGACTCTTACAGGGCTTACTTACTCAGCGATTCGATGAGCTGCTTCATATTCGTATAGCCTGGTATTCGACGAAGCCTTACTTCTGCTTCGAGAAGTCCAGCTGCCATCCAGCGCTCCATCTGCTCTTCTTTTCGCCACCTTTTGACATTTCGGCTGTAGTATCTGGCCGCGGAGAAGATTGATTCAATGCAGTTTGTCGAATACAGCGAACGACGCAACACTCCCGATACTTTCATACGATGCAGAGTCAAAAGCTCTTGCAGTCCTTCAGTCAGGCTGTCTGCTGCTGAGATTCTGTTTCTCATCAGAAGTTCGCCTCGAAGCTTGAGAAAGGCGTCCTCTGCGTCCTTCAGGTTCTTTTGATTGTACGCTGCATTAAACTTGTGCCCAAATTCTTCTTGTTCCTTCTTCGGAAGCTTCTCTACAACGTTTCGCTTCTTGTGCACAAAACATCGCTGAACGAATGCTCGCTTCCCGAACACGTCTTTCAAAGCCTTTTTTACCCCTCTTCCACCATCGATTACAAACAAGTAGGATGACTCTTCGCGCAATATCTCACGTTCAAGAAGGCGTCTCAGTAAGCTTCTACAAATGGTGTTGCTTTCGGTACTGCCTGCCTCGAAGTCCAAAACGTGTCGATATCCTTCTCTGTCAATTCCAACTGCAGCTACGTAGACAGTATCTCCCAGATGGATCCCGTCTATGAATAATGCTGTGATTTCCACGCCGGAGAGGCACCTCGTCTTGAATTCCTCAAGTCGTTCGGTCATCTCCTTCACTGCTCGGTCACTGATCGTTTGCCTTCCTACGCCCCGCCCTCGCAGCATTTGGTCAAGGGTCTTTTGAAAACGGCGTGTCGACAATCCGCTCAAAAGCTTGGCTGCGGCTTGTTCATTCAGGAAAGTTTTGTCGTTCAGCAACCTGTATATTTCCAGTTCAATTTCACTTCCACCGCCGCCTTTTGTTCGCAGTCTCGGCTTTTCGACCGGTACGCGTTGTTCCAACAGAAGCACAGACCCACTCTGGCTGCCGTGTCTGACAGTTTCTCGGTCGGGGTCTCGCTTATATCGCTCCCCAGCTCGCTCAAGCACTTCTGCGTTCAAGAGCAGCTCTGCAAGTAGCACTATTCGCTCCTTTAGCCAGGACTGCACTCCATCTACCGTGATTGTTTTCACGTCCTCAATTAAGAGTCTTGTCAAAAGATCTCTTCGCTCCTTCGTGATGTTGACAGAGCTGGGTTTCGTCGACGAAGATTTAGCCATGATGAACCTCCTGTGCATCCGCACTCGGTTTTGGTTTGGAGTAAGCACCTAGAACATTACCAGGTGCAGCCCACAGTGAGGTTCATCACTTATTTCAACTAATCTTTTGACATCCTC
>CAYQKX010000150.1:0-1157 GCA_964418155.1 uncultured Candidatus Obscuribacterales bacterium
CGCAGCGTAGGCTTCGCCCGATCCGCAGTCGAACCGGCACTGTCAATGATGGCATCGCATTCGCCTCTCTCGGACACTAACGGGTGCGAGTCAAAATAACTCGCTCTCGTGGCGCGTGAGGAGCGCTCCAGCCGGAGCGCTCCTCGCGTGTTTTTTTATCAATGAATCAGGGCACGGAGTTCCGAGGTCGCTTCCGCCATGCTGCGGGGTCGACCTCGCAACTTCTAGGAGTTGCGAGCACGAATGCGGATCTTCATTGGTCGCGCATTCATCGGAGGGCCAAAGAGACGTCATCTGGGTTTAGCCTGAATTAGCAGCGGACTCACGCCGGTAAGCACTCAATTGCTGGCGCTGCTAACCCTTCTCTTCGCGAAACGGATAGGGAAAGAGAGCTTCGACGAATGCTTGCACGCTCGCTACCGAAAGGTTTCAAGTGGTGGAGCAGTTGTCGGAGTGCTTTCTCGACGCCTGATTGAGGAGCGAAAGAGCAATCGGGCAAAAGGTGGCCTGTCGAGGAGGCCAGACCTTAATCGTTGGATCAAAATGTTACCCGGAGCAATCCGGCGCGCAGTAGGGTTTCATTTACACACTGAACCGCGAGCTGCGCACGTTCGCCTCAACCGAATAAAACCAAACGATGAAAAGGCGAGTGGATGCCAAAGTGAAGCAGTGTCTCTCAAACAGCAATTTGGGTGTCGAGCAATCGATATCGGCTCGGCTGTTTGAGTAACCAGGTAGAGCCGGTGGCCGCCCTTCTGCGGTTAACCAGAGACCGCTTGTCTGCGGTGATCATTCCGCGAAGCTGATTCGCAGTGGCAGCAATGTTGCAGCGTAGGCTTCGCCCGATCCGCAGTCGTACCGGCACTGCCAGTGATGGCATAGCGCTCGCCTCTCTCGAGGCTGCTCGGGGCAACGCCCGAGCTTTAGATGTGAGGAGCGCACGCTTGCGCGCGCTCCTCACATCTTCCGATTTGTAAGTTCCGAGGTCGTTTCCACCACAGCTGTGGGACCGACCTCGCAACTTCCAAACAGTTGCGAATGGCGCGGCAACCTCGCTGACTCGCATTTGAAATTGCGGGTCCCGAGGTCTTCCGAAGCCGAAGGACGTCGTTTGGGGTTAGCCTGAATTAGCAGCGGATCCACGCCGGTAAGCACTC